>NZ_LBCO01000010.1:17725-103846 GCF_000988085.1 Janthinobacterium sp. KBS0711
ATGGTGCTCATCGCGCGCACGCCCAGTTCCGCGCCCAGTTCCTGCTGCTTGCTCTCGATGCGCATAATGTACTGTTCGAATTCCATGGTCTGGAAGTCCGCCTGCGTCGGCACGCCCTGGTAGCGGCGGCCGCTCTTGAGCACCAGGAAGCGTTCGCCCGTGGCGTCGGTATTGATCACGCCTTCCCTGGCGACAACGACGACGGCGCTGCCTTTTTCATCGACGGTATTGACGAAGACGTTCTGCACCACATTCTTTTCGCCGCTGACGCCCTCGACGAAGAAGATGCGGTTGCTGCCGGCCGATTCGCGGAACTGGCCTGGCGTGACTTTCTGCAGGTCTTCGCGCTTTTCAAAGCGCGCCACATATTCATCGCTTTTCTTTTGCGCCCACGGCGTGGCGTACAGGCTCAGGACGCCGGTGGCCAGCACCAGCGGCAGACCGAAGCTGAGCACGGGCCAGATCCAGCGCGACAGGCTCAGGCCCGAGGCGAACCACACCACCATCTCCGATTCCTTGTAGCTGCGGGTGACGACCATCAGCACCGAAATGAATCCGGTGAGGATGATGATGGTGGGCAGCTGCATCAGGGCGGAAAAAACCATCAGGGACATGACGTCGGCCGACGCGATCTTGCCGCCCGCCGCCTTGCCGAGAATACCGATCAGCATCCAGGTGAGCAGGATGCTGAACAAAACTGTGAAGGTGGCCCCGGCAGCACTAGCCAATTCACGTCGAAGGGCGCGTTGAAAGATCATTCGGAGTTTATAATTCGGGTCAGTTAGTTGAGTAACACGTTACTAGTAAATGAAAACGGAGAACCAAATGGACTTTAGCATAAAAGCATTCGATACCAAGAGCACCCTCGGCACGGCCAAAAGCGGATGCATCGCGGTTGCGGTATTCGAAAACAAAAAACTGTCGCCAGCGGCAAAATCGCTGGACAGCAAGGGTGCGATTTCGGCTGCGCTGAAGTCCGGCGACATCAGCGGCAAGCCTGGCAGCACCTTGCTGCTGCGCGCGGTCGATGGCGTCGCCGCCGAACGTGTTCTGCTGGTAGGCATGGGCAGCGATGACACTGTCAGCGAAAAAAGCTTCGCAACCGGCGTACAAGCCGCACTGAAGGCCTTCGGCTCGCTGGGCGCTGCGGACGCCATTATCGCATTACCGCTGGCTGAAGTGAAAGAGCGCGACGTAAATTGGGCAATCCGTTGCGTGGTGCAAGCCGCCCACGACAGCGAATACCGCAGCGACTCGCAAAAAAGCAAAAAAGATCCGGCGCCAGCAGGCGTGCGCAAGATCGTCCTGGCAGCGCCAGCGACAAGCGCCACGCGCGGCGCGCTGGCCCAAGCCATCGCCATCGCCAACGGCTCCGACCTGACGCGCAACCTGGGCGATCTGCCCGCGAACGTCGCCAACCCGACCTATCTGGCCAACACGGCCAAGCAGCTGGCCAAGGATTACAAGTTCGAAGTCGAAGTACTGGACCGCAAACAACTCGAAGCGCTGAAGATGGGCAGCTTCCTGTCCGTCACCAACGGCAGCGAGCAGCCGCCGAAATTCATCGTCCTGAAGCACATGGGCGGCAAGGCCAAGGATGCGCCAGTCGTCCTGGTCGGCAAGGGCATCACCTTCGACACGGGCGGCATTTCGATCAAGGCCGGTCCTGGCATGGATGAAATGAAGTACGACATGTGCGGCGCCGCCTCGGTGCTGGGCACCTTCCGCGCCATCGGCGAAATGAACCTGAAGCTGAACGTCATCGGCGTCATCGCCGCATGCGAAAACATGCCGTCGGGCCGCGCCACCAAGCCGGGCGACATCGTCACCTCCATGAACGGCCTGACCATCGAAGTGCTGAACACGGACGCCGAAGGCCGTCTGGTGCTGTGCGACGCGCTGACCTACGCCGAACGCTTCAAGCCGGCAGCCGTGGTCGATATCGCCACCCTGACGGGCGCTTGCGTCGTCGCCCTGGGCCACCACAACAGCGGCCTGTTTACGCGCAGCGATGCGGCGCATGACCAGCTGGCCAATGAATTGCTGGCAGCGGGCAAGCAGTCGAGCGACACGGCATGGCGCATGCCGATCGAAGAGGCGTACAACGAGCAGTTGAAATCGAACTTCGCCGACCTGGCCAACATCGGCACGCCAGGCGGCGGCGCGGTGACGGCAGCGGCCTTCCTGGAAAACTTCACCAAGAAGTACACCTGGGCGCATCTGGACATCGCCGGCACGGCATGGAAATCGGGCGGCGCAAAAGGCGCAACCGGCCGTCCAGTGCCACTCTTGACCACGTTCCTGATCAACCGCGTGTAAGTTGACGCCTGCCGGTGGCGCTGCGCCACCGGCAGCGCGAGGCACAAAAAAGCCGCCACGGTCACTGACCTGGCGGCTTTTTCATGTGTGGCGTATTAATCAGTAGACGACGGGATTGGGCAAGGGCGATGGCGCCACCTTGGGCTGCACCACCGTTTCCGGCAAGGCCGGGGCTGGCGGTTTCACGGCGACGGGCGCGGGCGGCGGCGCCAGGCGCGCGGGGTCCTGCATGACGATGGTCAGGATCGACGGGTAGTCAAAGCCGGCGCCCGTGTTGCGATCGACGAAATAACCGACGCCCAGGGTCAGGATGACATTGCCCCAGACGCTGCCATTGAGCTTGGGGTCGATGTGGTCGTCCGTCGCGATGGCCGGTGAACCATGCTTGCGGCAGTCGACCCTCAACGGTTCCTGGCTCTTGCGGATGGTGATGCGTCCGGGCGTGGTGACGAACCACTTGCCCACGTCGTTGCTGAGGATGCAGCCGGCGCCCGTCAGCTCGCGGTTGTCCTGGATGGTTTGCACCAGCACCATCTGCTCGGTGTTGCCCGTCAGGGTGGCGCAGCCGCCCAGGCCAAACAGCAGCAGCGTCCTGGCGGCAAGGGCTGCAGACGATGGCATGCGCATGGGATGCTCGCTTAACGGACGGGAATCGGCTGGTCGCCGGGCACGGCGACGGCGGTGACGCTGTTTTTCGGACTGCCGTCGATCAGGCGGTCGGAATACACGAGGTAGACGAGCGCATTGCGCTTGCTGTCGACCATGCGCACGACGCGCACGTGCTTGAAGAAGATCGAGGCACGCTCGGTGAACACTTCTTCCTGGCGCGGCAGCTTGCCCTTGAATTGCAGCGGCCCCACCTGGCGGCAGGCCACGGCCGCATCGGCCTTGTCTTCGGCCAGGCCGACGGCGCCCTTGATGCCGCCCGTCTTGGCGCGCGACAGATAGCAGCTCACGCCAGCGACGCGGGGATCGTCATACGCTTCGACGACGATCTTGTGGTCAGGGCCGATCAATTTGAACACCGTGTCGACGGAGCCGATGGTTTCGGCATGCGCCGCGGCGCAGGCAAAACCCAGCACCAAAGCGGCAGGCAGCAATTTATGCATGAAGAAAATCCCGGGCACGCACGCAGGCGGCCATCAGTTGATGGGAGCGAAACGCTGGACCATGACGCCTTCGACTTCGATCAGTTGAAAAAACACGTCTTTCGGCCGGGTCCAGATGGAACCGTCCTCGGCGCGATAGACGATCATCGGCGTCAGATCCGCTTCCAGCGTGGCTTCGCACACCAGTTCGTAAATGCCGCCCTTGTAGTGCCGATAACGCATCGCCGTCCCCTCAAGCCGTTGAATCTTCGCTCTTGTCGTCGGCCAGCGCCTTCTGCTTTTGCTTCAGGCCCTGGATCACTTTCAGTATGCCTTCCATGCCGGCCGCGCCATCGGCGCCGCTGAAGGCGTCGAGCACTTCATTGAGCACCTTGTTGCGCACGGTCGCTTCATCGGAGGACATTTCCAGCGCGCGCTGGGCTTTCGCCGCCTTTTCGGCCGCGCTCACGCGCGGCTTGGCAGCCGTCTTGCCATGCGTCAGAGCAGCCTGCCAGATAACCCAGCGGCGCTGGGTCTCGAAAATCAGGTACTCATCCGGTTTGTCTTCTCTTCGCCGCACAATGTGGCCGTCACGCTGCGCCCACGCTTCAAATGCAGTTCGCATTTTCTTCCTTTGCAAATGCTACGCGCAAGTCTCACTATTAAAACTGCAACATTTCAAAATAGTACCATCTATTGATCTCGCAAAACAGTCTCATAGATACAGTACTGCAATTTATATAACAAGTCTGGCGGCGCCAGAGACGGAATTGACGCTCCGCCCCCGGCACAGTGGTCATGTAATCGGAATAGCAATTACAACTAATTACAACTGCTTCCTGTTCGGTTCCTAACTTGGCTGTAACAAAGCTGTATGACACAGTTGTTACATTGTGCCATTTTAGTAGTTTTTATCGCGTTTTAGCGAGAAACTTTACACCTTTGTCGCGTCAAACGGCAAGACGCAGCCCGCCACGCCAGCCACTTATGCCAAATCAAACATAGGGGTTGATCAATGATACACAAAAACATAATATTCATGCGCCACGATTGGTTAAATACAAATACTTTATTGGCACCCCTTTTTCGCTGCCAGTCAATAAAGCCATGCCCGGCAAGCGGGGCCGGACGCCATCGGCACGCATGCGGTAAGATTCGCGCCTATCGCCACCTATTCAAGCAAGGATTTTTCCCATGAAACTCGCCACCTGGAATGTCAACTCGCTCAAAGTGCGCCTGCCGCAAGTGCTGCAGTGGCTGACCGACAACCCGGTCGACATACTGTGCTTGCAAGAAACCAAGCTCACGGATGACAAGTTCCCCGTCGCCGAGATCGAGGCGGCCGGCTACCAGGTAGTCTTCAGCGGCCAGAAGACGTACAACGGCGTGGCCATCCTGTCGAAGCTGCCGATCACCGACGTGGTCAAGAACAATCCCCGCTATGAAGATGCGCAGCAACGCATCCTGGCCGCAACCATCGGCGGCGTGCGCGTCGTCTGCGCCTATGTGCCGAACGGCCAGAGCGTCGACTCGGACAAATACGAATACAAGCTGGGCTGGCTGTCCACCCTGCACGACTGGCTGGCCGAAGAAGCGCTGCAGCATCCGCAGCTGGCCGTCGTCGGCGACTACAATATCGCCCCCGACGACCGCGACGTGCACGATCCTGTCGCCTGGGCCGGCCAGGTGCTGGTTTCGGACAAGGAACGCGCCGCCTTGCAGCGCCTGTTCGACATCGGCCTGACGGACGCCTTCCGCCTGTTCGAACAGGCGGACAAATCGTTCAGCTGGTGGGATTATCGTCAGTTGGGCTTCCGCCTGAACAAGGGCCTGCGCATCGATCACATCCTGCTCTCGCCCGCCCTGGCCGGCCGCTGCAAGGCCTGCGTGATCGACCGCGTGCCCCGCAAGTGGGAACAGCCGTCCGACCATGCACCGGTGGTCGCAACGATCGACTAAGCAGGCAAGCGTTCCAGCAGCGATTGCGCATTGGCGGCGGGTACGGGCGCGGAAAACAGGTAGCCCTGCGCATAGCGGCAGCCGTTCGCCTGCAACAGGGCGAACTGTTCTTCCGTTTCCACCCCCTCTGCCACGGCCGACAATTGCAGGCTGTCGGCCAGCGCGATGATGGCCGCCACGATGGCGCGGTCTTCCGCGCTGTGCTCGAGGTCCTTGATGAAGGCGCGGTCGATCTTGACCTTCTTCACGGGGAAGCGCTTCAGGTAGGCCAGGCTGGAATAGCCGGTGCCGAAATCGTCGATCGACAGGCGCAGGCCCATGCCATTGATCTGCCGCAGAATCTCCAGCGTATGCTCGCCGTGCTGCATCAGCGCCGTCTCGGTGATCTCGAATTCCAGCAGCGCCGGATCGATGCCCGTTTCCCGCACCACGGTGCCGATGGCCGCCACCAGGCCCTTGTGCATGAACTGGCGCGGCGACAGGTTCACCGCCAGCGGCACGGGCTGCAAGCCCTGGCGCCGCCAGGCCATGCTTTGCTCGCAGGCCTGGCGCATCACCCACTCGCCCACCGGCACGATCAAGCCGTTTTCCTCCATGATGGGAATGAAGCGGTCCGGCAGCACCAGGCCTTGGCCGGGACGGCGCCAGCGCAGCAGCACTTCCATGCCGTGCAGGCGGCGCGTGGCGATATCGATAATCGGCTGGTAAACCAGTTCGAACTGCTGCAGCGCCAGCGCCGTGCGCAAGCTGCTTTCCAGATCAAAATGCAGGGCCGCCGCCTGGTTCATCGTCTGCGTGAAGAACTGGTAGTTGTTGCGGCCATTGCCCTTGGCGTGGTACATGGCCGCATCCGCATGGCGCATCAGGGCGTCGACGTCGCCGCCATCGTCCGGGTACACGCAGATGCCGATCGATGGCGTCACGTGCAGCACATGGCCGTCGAGCGGAAAGGCGGGCGTGAGCGCCTCGATGATCTTCTCTGCCACGCGCGCCGCTTCCTCGCCGCCGCGGATGCCCGGCACCAGCACGACGAATTCGTCGCCGCCCAGGCGCGCCACCGTATCGCTGGCGCGCACGGCGCCGCACAGCCGGGCGGCCACTTCCTTGAGCAGCAAATCGCCCGTCATGTGGCCCAGCGAATCGTTGATCGTCTTGAAGCGATCGAGATCGATGAACATCACGGCCAGCTTGCGCCCGGAACGCTGCGACGCCAGCATGGCCCGTTCCAGCCGGTCCGACAGTAGCGCGCGGTTCGGCAAGCCCGTCAGGTTGTCGTGATAGGCCATGTGGTGCACGCGCGCCTCGGCCTGGCGCCGCTCGGCGATCTCGCCCTGCAGCAGCAGGTTGGCGCCGGCCAGTTCGGCCGTGCGCTCCTGCACGCGCAATTCCAGTTCGTCGCGCGCGCGGCGCACCGCCTCGGCCGCCTCGCGGCGCGCCGTCACGTCGTCGACCAGCCACACGGAGCGGCCATGCGCATGCGCCAGGTCGAACGGCCGGCCGGACAGCCGCGCCCAGAAGCGGCTGCCATCCTTGCGCACCAGCTGGTATTCCGACATGTGCACGCGCCCCGCCTCGAAATCGCGCGCCGTCTCGCCGCGCGCCACCTTCCACGCGGCCACGTCCGGATACAGGGCCTGCACGGACAGGCCGTTGATCTCGCCCGGGCCATAGCCGAACAGTTCTTCCATCTTGCTGTTGGCGCGCAAATTATGGCCGCCCTCTATCACCGAGATGCCCAGCACGGCGCTGTCGAGGATGGCCTGGTTTTCCAGCAGCGCGTTGCGCAAGGATTCTTCGGCGCGCTTGGCTTCCGTGCGGTCCTCGATGATCCAGATTGTGCCGGCGGCCGGGTCGTCCGGATTGACGACATAGGCGATCAGCTGCGCCCACAAGGTCGTGCCGTCGCGGCGCATCATCTCCACTTCCGTCTGGAACGGCTTGGCCACCGACAGGAAGGGAAAGGCCGCCGCGCCCAGTAAATCGTAGGACTGCTGCGACACGTACAGCGCGCGCCCGGGCAAGCCCAGCGCCTCGTCGCCGCTATAGCCAAACATGGCGGCAAAGCCCAGGTTGTAGCGCGTGATCTGGCGGTTCTTGGTGTACAGGATGCTGACAGAGGCATTCGTCATGATGGCCGCCACCTCCATCTGCGCCTGGCGGCTAGCCGTAATGTCTTCAAGGATCCAGATGGCGCCTTGCTCGCTGTGCGTCTGGTCGACAGCCTTGGCGCGGATGCGGCACCAGAACAGGCTGCCGTCGCGGCGGCGGAACAGCGACTCGTCCTGCTCGTACGGCAAGCCCTGCCCCAGCAGCGGCGTGGCTTGCACGCCAAAGTGCTCGTAGGCGGCGGGCGAGGGAAACAGCTCGGCGGCGGGCAAGCCCTTCATCTCTTCCTGCGCATAGCCGAACATTTCGGCGAAGCGGGGATTGCAGCGCAGGATCAGGCGCGAACGGGAAAACAGGATGCCGACGGAGGCATTGTCGAGGATGGCCTGCTGCTCGAGCATCAGCTGGCGCGTCGCCTCCTCGGCCGCCTTCTGCGCGCTGCGGTCGTCGAACAGCCAGATCGTGTCGCGCAGCGCGCGGTCGGACTGGCTCTCGGGATTGAGCACATAGCCATACGCCAGGGCCCAGAACGTGGAGCCGTCGCGGCGGCGCATCTCCATCTCTCCCTGGAACGGCAGGCCACGCCGCAGCAGGGGCGCGGCTTGCCGCACGACGCTCTCGTACGCCGCGCGCGACGGATACAGGTCGGCGACGGCCAGGCCCACGCCGTTGTCGCCATCGAAGCCGAAGCATTCGGCGAAGCGCCGGTTGTAGCGCAGCACGCCCTTGTCGCGCTGGAAGCCGATGGCCAGCGGCGCATTGTCCATCACGGCCTGCATTTCCAGCATGGCGCGGCGCAGCTGGTCTTCATCGCGCCGGTGGTCGCTGATATCTTCGATGATCCAGACCGTACCGTCATGCGTATTGAGGGGATCGACGGCGCGCCCGTGCAAACGGCTCCAGAACAAAGTGCCGTCCTGGCGCCGCAATTCCAGCTCCGTGCGGTATGGCTTGCCCTTCGAGAGCAGCGGCGCCGCTTCCAGTCCCAGGGCGCGGCAATGCTCGGCGGAGCGGTACAACACTGCGCCCGGCATGCCCGTCAGCTGGTGGCGCGCATAGCCGAACATCTCGGCGGCGCGGATATTGCACTCCTCGATAAAGCCACCCTTGGAAAAGATGATGCCGACGGCCGCGCTTTCCAGGATGGCCTGCTGCTCCAGCATGGTCTTGCGCAAGGCTTGCTGGTCGCGCTGCTGCACGCGGATGTCGGCAAACACGAGGGTCGCACCCGGCAAGCCGTCGTCCACCAGCAGCGGCCTCGACCATACCTGCACGGCGATCGCGCCCGATACCCCTTGCAGGCTGCTGTCCCACTGCCGCTCGCGCCCGGCCGCACCGAGCGCGCCGCGCAGCATGCTCGTGCTCGACGCGCGGTAGGCGTCCGTAAAACAGTCGGCCAGCAGCCGGCCCGCGATATCCGTGCCCAGCAAGGCGTGCAAGGCGCCATTCGCCGCCACCACCATGCCGCAGGCATCGCAGGCGCAGGCCGGCAAGGCGATCAGCTGCAAGGCATCGGCGATGAAATCGGGACTGGTCGGTACGCGGTTCATGGACACCATGGGACGGTTAAGGACGAGATAAACATGTGCCTGGGCAAATATTCCTCCAAGCATCATGGTGCTGTCAGATCATAAACCAGTTTCCACGGGTTTTTTCATATTCCTTATTGGCAATATTTGAAACGCCACAGACCACTTGCAACGCGCCTGTTGCAGCGCCGTTGCATGGCAAGAAATTGAAACAAATCGTTTAGAATAAAGCATGCGCCGCCCTCCCCAACCTCCGCTCGACCACCGCGACAAACCCGTCATCTGGACCGTCTCCGTCTCGCGGTTGTTCGACCTGTTCCGCGACATCACGCTCGAATACGACGATCTGGCGACGATCGAACCGATCAACCTGGGCTTCGACGACGCCGTGCGCCACATCCGCGAACGCATGGCCACCGAGCGCTGCGACGCCGTCATCGCGGCCGGCTCCAACGGCGCCTACCTGAAAGGCCGGCTGTCGGTACCCGTCATCATCGCCAAGGCCAGCGGCTACGACGTGATGCAGGCGCTGGCGCGCGCGCGGCGCATCTCGCCGCACATCGGCGTCGTCACCTACCAGGACCCGATGCCGGAACTGGCGGAATTTGCCGCCACCTTCGGCTTCCAGATCGCGCAGCGCACCTACGCCACCGAGGAAGACGCGCGCGCGCAGATCAATGAACTGAAGGCGGCCGGCGTGAAAGCCGTCGTCGGCGCGGGCCTCGTCACCGACCTGGCCGAGGAAGCGGGACTGGCCGCTGTCTTCGTGTATTCGGCCACGGCCATCCGGCGCGCCTTCGACGACGCGCTGGAACTGGCGCGCCTGACGCAGATCGAATCGACGCGGGGACGCCGCGCGGTGGTGGCCGACACTCTGCGCGCGCGCCACGGCTTGCACGATTTGCGCGGCGAATCGGAAGCGATGGAAGCGCTGCGCCAGTCGGTGGTGCTGTATGCGCGCTCGCCGGCGACGGTGCTGATCCAGGGCGAAACGGGGAGCGGCAAGGAACTGGTGGCGCAGGCCATCCACCGCGAAAGCCCGCGCAGCCTGGGCGCGAACCGGCCCTTCATCGCCATCAATTGCGGCGCCATCGCCGAGTCTCTGCTGGAGTCGGAACTGTTCGGCCACGAGGACGGGGCCTTCACGGGCGCGCGCCGGGGCGGCCATGCAGGCCTGTTCGAAGCGGCCAACCACGGTACCCTGTTCCTCGACGAAATCGGCGAAATGCCGCTGGCCCTGCAAACGCGCCTGCTGCGCGTGCTGGAAGAGCGCGAAGTGGTGCGCGTGGGCGGCACGCGCCCCATCGCCATCAATGTGCGCATCATCAGCGCCACGCACTGCGACCTGGAGCAACGCATCCGCGAAGGCCGCTTCCGTGCCGACCTGTTCTACCGCCTGGCCGTGCTGCGCCTGCATTTGCCCGCCTTGCGCGAACGCGCCAGCGACATACCCGGCCTGGCCGAATGGTCGCTGAAAAACGCGCTGGCCGCGCTGGGCGCCCGTCCGCACCCCAACCTGCACGCGGAAATCCAGGCTTGCGCGCCGCTGCTGCGCCGCTACGACTGGCCCGGCAACGTGCGCGAACTGCGCAACCTGGCCGAGCGCCTGGCCCTGTTCCTGGCTGCCGAACCGCTGCAGGCGCTGACACCCGCCTTCGTGCTGGGCGTGGCGCCGGAACTGGCCAGCGCTGCAAGCGCGGCAGCACTGCCGCCGGCACTACAGCCGGCGCCGGCAGCCGCAGCTGTCACTTCCGCGACGCGCCTGGAAGAAGAAAGCGCCAGCGCCGTGCTGGCGCGCTTCGGCGGGCGCCGCGACGCCGCCGCCCATTACCTCGGCATCAGCCGCACCACCCTGTGGCGCCGCCTGCGCACCGGCTGATTTTTCAACCATTCCCAGCACACCATGAACGACTGGCCCCACTTGCACGACTTATGGCAACGCTGCACGGGACACGCTGACGCAAACGGCAACCAGGGACTGGCGCGCGACCACCGGGACATCAAGGCACTGTATGCGCGCGGCATTTCCATGGAAGACGCCATGCAGTTCCTGTTCCAGCAACGCCCTTCCCTGGAAGCCTTCCAGGCGTGGCTGGCTGGCCGCACGCGCGTGCGTCCGGCGCACGCCGCCAGCGCGCACCAGGACGTGCTGTCCGCCGCCGAGTTGCGCCATTTCGAGGAGCACGGCTACCTGGTGCTGCGCGGCGCCGTGCCGCGTACGCAGTGCCTCGCCGCACAAACGGCGATCTGGGACTACCTGGGCGCCAGCCCCCATGATGCGGCATCGTGGTACCAGCCGCACCCGGGCAAGCGGGGCCTGATGCTGCAGTTTTCCGACCATCCGGCCCTCGAGGAAAACCGCCACAGCACGCACATACGCCACGCCTTCCAACAACTGTACGGTACCGGTACCGGCATCTACGCCAGCATCGACAAGGTGAGCTTCAATCCGCCCGAAACACCGCAGCACCGCTTCCTTGGCAGCGCCCTGCACTGGGACGTCAGCCTGCAACAGCCGGTTCCGTTCAAGCTGCAAGGCATGCTGTACCTGAGCGACTGTCCCGCGCAGCATGGCGCCTTTCACTGCGTGCCCGGCTTCCAGCATCGCATGGCCGGCTGGCTGGAGCAAGTGCCGCCGGGCCGCCAGCCGCGCGAATGGGCCATCGACAATTTGCGGCCCGTGCCCGTCGACGGCATGGCCGGCGATTTCATCATCTGGCACCAGGCCCTGCCCCATTGCGCCACGCCCAACCGCGGCCCGGCGCCGCGCATGGTGCAGTACCTGACCTACCTTCCCGACCATTGCCAGGACCAGGATGTGTGGATCTGAACCGCTCATCCCGCCCTGCCGCCGTTCATCCCGCGGCGCTGGCGGCCGCATGCCCGCGCCGCTAGCATCGTCGTCAAGGAGGAACACATCATGATGAAACGAACGATGCAAAAACTGCTTTTACTCGGCCCCTTGCTGGCGGGCGCCAGCCAGGCCGCCGCGCCTGCGGCCTTCACGGTCGACGTCACGGGCCAGGGCCGCCCGTTGATCCTGATTCCCGGCCTGGCGTCGTCGGGCGAAGTCTGGCAAGGCACGGTGGCGCGCCTGTGCGGTCCGCAAACCGCGCGCCAATGCCACGTGCTGACCCTGGCCGGCTTTGCCGGCGTGGCGCCCATCGCAGGCGACCTGCTGGCGCAAGCCGAGCAGCAGCTGGCCGACTACATCGTGGCGAAAAAACTGGGCCAGCCGGCCATCATCGGGCATAGCCTGGGCGGTTTCCTGGCCCTGAAATTGGCCATCGACCATCCGCAGCAGACGGGCAAGCTGCTGATCGTCGATTCGCTGCCGGCGCTGGGTGCGGCACAGCTGCCATCGAGCACGCCGGAACAACTGCAAGCCATGTCAAGCCAGATGCAAGCGGCCATGCGGACCCAGGATGCGGCCAGCGCCATCACGAGCCAGCGCCGCACGGTAAGCGGCATGGCCAGCGCGCCGGCCGATGTGGAACGCATCATCGGCTGGGGCCAGCGCTCGGACCGCGAAACGGTGATCAAGACCATGGGCACCTTGATTGCCAGCGACCTGCGCCAGGACGTGGCGAAAATAAAATCGCCAACCCTGGTGCTGGGCACCTGGATCGCCTACAAGGATTACGCGCCGCGCGCCGCCATCGAAGCGACCTTCCAGCAGCAGTATGCACAGCTGCCCGGCGTGCAGATCGCGCTGGCCGACACGGCGCGCCACTTCATCATGTACGACCAGCCGGACTGGATGGTTGCACGCATCGAACAGTTCCTGGACTAGGCGGTGAACCTGCCCGTGCACCGGCCGCCGCTGCTGGCCAGGATCAACTGGTACTGGACCTTCCAGCTGGCTGGCTGGGGCGCGCTCGCCCTGTTCAACAGCGTATATGGCGGCTCCTCGCAGCTGCGCATCGTCGTGGCGATTGCCTGCTGGGGCTCGCTGGGCGGGCTGCTGCTGTCGCACCTGTGGCATGGCGTCCTGCAGCGGCGCGGCTGGGTGGCGAACGGCATGCGCTGGACGCGCGTGCTGCCATCATTATTGCTGTTGGCCGCCATCCAGACGGCCAGCGTGACGGCCGCCTTCCACCTCATGTATCCACCCGATGTGCTGCGCGGCCTGGCCTGGCTGCCTGGTGCGCTGCTATTCTGGTTCGGGGTATTTTTGACCTGGACGGTATTTTACTTTACCGCGCTGTCGCTGCGCCGCGCCGCCCACCTGGAAGCGGAAACCCTGCGCCTGCAGCTGCATGGGCGGGAGGCGGAACTGCGTGCCTTGCAGGCGCAAGTCAATCCGCATTTCTTCTTCAACAGCCTCAATAGCGTGCGCGCGCTGATCTTCGAAGACCGCGACGCGGCCGCGCACATGATCGACCAGCTGGCCAAGCTGATGCGCCACGCGCTGCAGTCGGGCCAGCACGCCACCGTATCACTGTCGGCCGAACTGGACGCCGTGCGCGCCTACCTGGTCATCGAACAAATACGCTTCGAGGAACGCCTGCGCGTCAGCTTCGTGATCGAGATCAGCACACCCGCCCTGGAACACGTGCGCGTGCCGCCCATGGCCGTGCAAACGCTGGTGGAAAACGCCGTCAAATATGGAGTGGAAGCGAGCGCCGATGGCGGCGACATCCGCATCGCGGCGCAGCGCGGCACTGGCGTGGACATGCTGCGGATCGAGGTGGCCAATACGGGCCAGCTGCGCGGCGCGTCCGGCTCCACCGGCATCGGCTTGCGCAATGCGCGCCAGCGCTTGCAGCTGGCCTGCGGCGAGCGCGCCAGCCTGGCCTTGCGCCAGGAAGCGGGCTGGGTGTACGCCACCATCGACTTGCCGGAGCAGGCATGAACGGAGCGCCGCTCAAGGTCATGCTGGTCGATGACGAGCGCCTGGCGCGCGCCGAGCTGCGCCGGCTGCTGGCGCCGCATGTGCAGTGCGGCGCGGTGGAGATCGTGGGCGAGGCGGCCAGCTCAGCCGACGCCGTCGCGCAGATCGGCAAGCTGCACCCCGACCTGCTGCTGCTCGACGTGCAGATGCCGGGCGGCTCCGGCTTCGACCTGCTGGCCGCGCTCGATGAGGCGCCCGACGTCATCTTTTGCACGGCCTTCGACCAGTACGCGCTGCAGGCGTTCGAGGTGAGCGCCCTCGACTACCTGCAAAAACCCGTGCAGGCGGCGCGCCTGGCCACGGCGCTGGCGCGCGCCGGCGCGCGGGCGCAAGCCGTGCCGCCGCCCGCGCCGCGCAAGGTCTTCATCAAGGACGGGGAACGCTGCTGGTTCGTGGCGTTTGACGATATCCGCCTGCTGGAATCGGAAGGCAACTACACGCGCGTGGATTTCGAAGAACAGCGTCCGCTGATGCTGCGCACCCTGAACCAGCTGGAAGAAAAGCTCGACCCCGCCCAGTTCCTGCGCGCCAACCGGCGCCAGATCGTCAACCTGGCGCAGGTGGCGCGGCTGGCGCCGAACGCGGCCGATGGCCTGGCCCTGCACCTGCTGGATGGCAGCGTGGTCGAGGTATCGCGCCGCCGCACGCAACACTTCAAGGCCGCCTACGGCCTGTAGCGGGACTACTTCAGCGCGGGGATCGGCTGCGCCTGGAAGGCGGGGCGCGGCTGCTCCTTGAGCTTTTTCGCCAGCATGTCGAGCGCCACTTCCAACTGGCGGTCGGCGCCGTTGAAGGTGGCGTGCGGCGGATTTTCCACCTCCACGTCCGGTACTACGCCCACGCCTTCGATCAGCCACTGGCCATCGATGCCGAACTGGCCGTTTTCCGCCACGCGCGCCATGCCGTTGTCGGCCAGGCGCGTATTGTCGCTGAGCCAGACGCCGGCGCCGGCCGTGCGCTTGCCCACCAGCGGCGCCAGTTTCAATGCCTTGATGCCGGCGGCGAAGGTCTCGCCATCGGAATACGTGAGTTCATCGACCAGCACCACCAGGTGGCCGCGGAAAGTGTTCTGCATGTTCGACGACGGCTGCACACCCGGAGGCGCCCAGTAGGCCCAGGCCTTGCGCAGCAGTTTTTCAATGATCCAGCTGTCGATATTGCCGCCGTTATTGCGCCGCACGTCGATGATCAAGCCTTCGCGGTTGATGTTGGCGTAAAAATCGCGCGCGAACGAGGCGATGTCATTGGCGCCCATGGCGCGCAGGTGGAGGTAGCCGATGCGCCCCTGCGAGGCGGCGGCCACTTGCTCGGCGCGGCTCAGCTCCCAGTCGCCATAGCGCAGCGCCGTCTGTTTCGCCATGTTGACGGGCGTGACGATGACCGCGCGCGGCGCGCCTTTGCCACGTTTGACTTGCAGCAGCACCTGCTTGTCGGCCTGGTTCAACAGCAGGTCGCTGATGTCGCGTGCAGCCAGCACGTCCTTGCCGTTGACGGCCGTGATCACGTCGCCCGCCTTCACATCCACTTCGGGGCGCGACAGCGGTGCGCGCGCCGAGGGCAATTCCGCTTCGCTGCGGTAGACATGCTCGACCCGGTAGCCCTCGCTGGTGCGCGCCAGCACGGCGCCCAGGCCGGCCGGCGTGCCCTCCTGCTCCGTGCGGCGCAGTTCGCCGGGGCGTATCTGCGAATGCAGGGCGCCCACTTCGGCCACCATCATGCCCAGCACGTCATTGAGTTCGGCCCGGTCCGTGACCCGCTCGACCAGCGGCGCATATTTGTCGCGCGCCGCCTTCCAGTTCACGCCCCGCATCTTCGCGTCGTACAGGAAGTCGCGGTGCAGGCGCCAGGCGTCGTTGAACATCTGCTTCCATTCCAGGCGTGGATTCGACACGAACGTCCAGTCATCGACCTTGACCTTGGCTTTCGACAGGTCGGCCGGCAGCTTGGCGCCGGCCTCGATCACCAGCATCTCGCCAGGGCCGGTGGCCGTGGCCGTGCGGTAGTACAAATGTTTTTTATCCTGCGCCAGGTCGAATTCGCGCACATTGGCCACCAGCAATTCCGGCTTCGAGCCGGTATTGCCAATCGCTAAGGTCTTCAGGCTGGACTTGTTCTCGCCGCTATCGCGCTCGAGGAAATACAGGCGCTTGTCGTCGGCGGCCAGCGCGCTGTAGTTGCCCGCCGCCAGCGGCACTTCATACAGGCGCTCGGCCAGGCCCTGGCTGACGATGGCCGGCAAGGCGGCCGGCACCTTTTTCACGGCCGACTTGCCGCCGGCCTTTTCCAATGCCTTTTCCGCCGCCTGTTCGGCCGCCTTTTCATCGTCCGTCTCGGCCGGCTTGACGCCAGGACGGCTCAGCTCATCGTCGGGCTGGAACGGGAAGCGGTTGCCCGGCTGCAGCGCCAGCGCATACACGCCGATGCGCTTGTCGAACACGGGCCCCATGTTGCGGTCGCCCCACGGCGAGCCGTTGGCCAGCTGGAAATTGCGCGCCGACAGGAAGTACAACCACTTGCCGTCGGGCGAAAACACGGGCGAACCGGACGTGTAGCGGTCGCTGGTGACGAATTGCAGCTGTTTCGATGCGAGGTTGTACAGGCCGATCTGCTCGCGCTGCTCGTTGCTGGCCACGCGCACGATGGCCAGGTTGCGGCTGTCAGACGACCATTGCACTTCGTCGTGCTTGTCCACGCCCGCCTTGCCCGCATCATCGATCAGCTGGTTGCCCCTGGTTGCCAGGTCCAGCAGCCAGAAGCGGCCCTTCTTGTCCGTGTGGGCCAGCCAGCGCCCGTCCGGCGACGGATACAGTTTCCAGCGGTGGTTATCGCCCTGCGTCGTCAGCTGCTCGCCCTTGCCCGAGCCATCGGCGGCGTATTTCCAGATTTCATTCTCGCCGCTCGTGTCGACGATGGCGAAGACGGATTTCTCGTCGCTGGAAAAAACGGCGTCGCGCGCCCGCGCCCCGTCGGGAATGGCAATGTCGACCCTGCGCAGACTACCCGTGCCGGCGATGCTGACCTTGCCGCGCGCCGTGAGGATGATGCGCTCATCCTTGCCGGAGAGCTGCACATTGGAGAGGGTGTCGAGCGGTGAACGGATCTGGCGCGCGCGCTGCTGGTCGAAGTCGGATACGAGATTGATCGGCAATGACGACGAGTCCGTGCCTGCCGCCAGGTCCAGCACCTGCAGGTCCGCGCCCAATTGATACACGATCTTGCCATCGCCCAGCTGCGCATTGCGCACGTCCCACTGCGTGTGGGTTGTCAAGGCACGGCGGTCGGAGCCGTCGGGCAGCATGCTCCACACATTGTCGCTGCCGCCCGCGTCGCTGATGTAATACACGCGGCCCTGCCACCACATGGGGCGCTTGTTGTTGCCCGCCAACACGGCAGGCTCCGCATGCATGCGCACGGCCTCGCCCTTGCCATCGAGCTCATAGCGCCACAGGGTGGCATGCGCGCCGCCCCGGTAATTGCGCACATTGTCGTTGGTCATGGCCAGGCCGAAACGCGTGAAGAACAGCGTCTTGCCCGCGTCGTCGAGCACGGCGTCGTTGGCGTCGGCCACGGGAAATACGCGCCGCGTCTGCTTCACGGGATCGATGGCGGCGACGATGCGGCGCGAAGCGGGACCATCCGTATTTTGCGTGCTGACCAGCACTTCGCCCTGCGCCGTCCAGCCCAGCACCAGCACGCCGCCATTGTCATACGAAATGCGGCGCGGCAAGCCGCCCGCCAGCGGCATCACGTAGGCTTCCTGCGCGCCTTCATAGGCGGCGGAAAAGGCCAGCCACTGGCCATCGCGCGAAATCGCCGCATTCGTCTCATAGCCGGGATGCGTGGTCAGGCGCTGCGCCGCTCCACCGCGCAGATTGCTTTTCCACAAATCGCCTTCGGCCGTGAAGACGACGGTATCGCCGCGTACGGCGGGAAAGCGGAAATAGCTGCCGGCAGGCGCGGCAGCAGCGTCAGCCAGCAGGCCGGCGGACAACAGAAGCAAGGCAAGAGTGCGGGAAATTTTCATGTAGGCATCCAGATAGCGGTCAGGGCGATGAGGCGGCATGGACATCATGTCGATACCGGACAGCAATTCTGGCATAACTACGACCAAAGAAAACCTTCTTTATTGCCCACAAAGACGTAAAAAAACCCGCGCCACTTGCGTGGGCGGGTTTTTCGTTGACGGCAGGAAGTTTATTCGACTTCCACCGTTTCCGGCGCAGCCGTCGGCGCCGCGTCCGGCGGTTCCGGGAATTCCAGCAAGACCTGGTCCTTGTCGTCGAGGTCGACCGTGACACGTCCACCGGTGACCAGGCGGCCGAACAGCAGCTCGTCGGCCAGGGCCTTGCGGATCATGTCCTGGATCAAGCGCGCCATCGGCCGGGCGCCCATCAGCGGATCGAAACCTTTCTTGCCCAGGAAAGCACGCAGCTTCTCGGTAAACACGGCTTCGACCTTTTTCTCGTGCAACTGCTCTTCCAGCTGCATGAGGAACTTGTCGACCACGCGCAGGATAATTTCCTGGTCCAGCGCGCGGAAGCTGATGGTCGCGTCGATACGGTTGCGGAACTCCGGCGTAAACATGCGCTTGATGTCGGCCATCTCGTCGCCAGCCTGCTTCGAGTTGGTGAAGCCGATCGACGTCTTTTGCAAGCTTTCCGCGCCCGCATTGGTCGTCATGATGATGATCACGTTGCGGAAATCGGCTTTGCGGCCATTGTTGTCCGTCAAGGTGCCATGATCCATCACTTGCAGCAGGATATTGAAAATGTCCGGATGGGCTTTTTCAATTTCATCGAGCAGCAAGACCGCATGCGGCTTCTTGGTGATCGCTTCCGTCAACAAGCCGCCCTGGTCGAAACCAACGTAGCCCGGCGGCGCGCCGATCAGACGGCTGACGGCGTGGCGCTCCATGTATTCCGACATGTCGAAACGGATCAGCTCGATACCGAGGATAAAGGCCAATTGCTTGGCCACTTCGGTCTTGCCAACGCCGGTCGGACCGGAGAACAGGAAGGAGCCGATCGGCTTGTCCGTCTTGCCCAGGCCGGCACGGGCCATCTTGATGGCCGAAGCCAGCGCGTCGATGGCGGGATCTTGCCCGAACACGACATTGCGCAAGTCGCGGTCGATCGTCTGCAGCTTGCTGCGGTCGTCCTGGTTGACCGTTTGCGGCGGAATGCGCGCGATCTTGGCGATAATGTCCTCGATCTCGGCCTTGCCGATGGTTTTCTTTTGCTTCGACTTCGGCAAGATGCGCTGCGCCGCGCCCGCTTCATCGATGACGTCGATCGCCTTGTCGGGCAAATGGCGGTCGTTGATGAAGCGCGCCGCCAGTTCGGCCGCCGTTGACAGGGCCGAGGCCGAGTATTTCACGCCATGGTGCTCTTCGAAGCGCGATTTCAATCCGCGCAAGATTTGCACGGTTTGCTCGACGGTCGGCTCGTTGACGTCCACTTTCTGGAAGCGGCGGCTCAAGGCATGGTCTTTCTCGAACACGCCGCGGAATTCCGTGTACGTGGTCGCGCCGATGCACTTCAACTGGCCGTTGGCCAGTGCCGGTTTCAGCAGGTTGGACGCGTCCAGGGTGCCGCCCGACGCCGAGCCCGCACCGATGATGGTGTGGATCTCGTCGATGAACAGGATGCCGTTCGGATTGTCCTTCAACTGTTTCAGCACGGCTTTCAGGCGCTGTTCGAAGTCGCCGCGGTATTTGGTGCCGGCCAGCAAGGCGCCCATGTCCAGCGAATACACGACGGCATTCTGCAGGATTTCCGGCACATCGCTTTGCGTGATGCGATAAGCCAGGCCTTCGGCGATGGCCGTCTTGCCCACGCCCGCCTCGCCGACGAGCAGCGGATTGTTCTTGCGGCGGCGGCACAGGATCTGGATCACGCGGTCGACTTCTTCCTCGCGGCCGATCAGCGGATCGATCTTGCCTTCGGCAGCGGCCTTGTTCAGGTTTTGCGTGAACTGGTCGAGCGGGCTTTCCTTCGGCTGGCCATCGACAGGCGCTTCTTCCACGCCTTCGGAGGCTTTCGCGCTTTCCGTCGACTGGTCCTTGCGCACGCCGTGCGAAATGAAATTGACCACGTCCAGGCGCGTTACGCCCTGCTGGTGCAGGTAGTAAACAGCATGCGAATCCTTTTCGCCGAAGATGGCCACGAGCACATTGGCCCCCGTGACTTCCTTCTTGCCGTTCGAGGCGGACTGGACGTGCATGATGGCGCGCTGGATCACGCGCTGGAAACCAAGCGTCGGCTGGGTGTCGACTTCGCCCGTGCCAGGCACGGTCGGCGTGTTATCGCCGATGAAATTGGTGAGGGTCTTGCGCAGGTCTTCTATATTGACCGCGCAGGCACGCAACACCTCGGCAGCGGAGGGATTGTCCAGCAGTGCCAGCAGTAAATGCTCAACCGTGATGAATTCGTGCCGTGCCTGCCGAGCTTCGACAAACGCCATGTGCAAACTTACTTCTAATTCCTGCGCAATCATACTTCCTCCATCACGCACTGCAGGGGATGCCCCGCCTTGCGCGCATGCGTTAAAACGAACTCCACTTTGGTACACGCTATATCTTTAGAGAACACGCCGCACACTCCTTTGCCGTAGCGATGAACACTGAGCATGATTTGCGTCGCCGTTTCACGGTCCTTGTTGAAATACTCCTGAATGATGGCCACCACGAATTCCATCGGGGTGTAGTCGTCATTGAGCAAGGCCACCTGGTAGAGCGGTGGCGGCTTCAACACTTGCCGCTCCAGCAGGGTTTCTGTGTCGTGCTTGGTTGCCATACGCTTATTCTAATGCTTTCACAGTGGTTGTCATGCGCAATATCTACGCCTTTCCAATTGTTTTCAATCTTACGCGTTTTCTTAATAGTGCGCAGATGGCGACCTTGCCGTCAAAATCAAGAGTTGCTTTTTTGGTTGTCGTGAAGAATTTGGCAATATCGATGGAAAAGCGCTTGACTTCATTATTTATTCCGCCAACAATGCTGTATCGACTGTTGCAGTAATGTACAGCTTGATAAGAAGTGAGACGTCGAGGAGGGGGCAAGAAGCTTCTTGCTTTTATGGCTCGTGTGATTTGTTTTAATTTTGAAAGTTCTTTTTATGGCAACAGGTACAGTTAAGTGGTTCAATGATTCCAAAGGTTTTGGCTTCATCACTCCAGATGATGGCGGCGAAGATTTGTTTGCTCATTTCTCCGCAATCAACATGAACGGTTTCAAGACCCTCAAAGAAGGTCAAAAAGTTCAATTCGAAGTCACGCAAGGCCCTAAAGGCAAGCAAGCTTCCAACATCCAAGCAGCCTAAGCATCGCCGGCCCTCAGATGTGAAAAACCCCGTTTTCGAACGGGGTTTTTTTTCGTCCGCAGGGCTTGCAGCGCCCTGCCCCTCCATTACATGTGCTCGATCATCACCTCGCCGAAACCGGAGCACGACACTTGCGTGGCGCCCTCCATCAGCCGTGCGAAATCGTAAGTAACGCGCTTCGAGGCGATCGACTTTTGCATCGAAGAAATGACCAGGTCGGCCGCTTCCAGCCAGCCCATGTGGCGCAGCATCATTTCCGCCGACAAAATCAAGGAACCGGGGTTCACGTAATCCTTGCCCGCGTATTTCGGCGCCGTGCCGTGCGTCGCTTCGAACATCGCGACGGAGTCCGACAGGTTGGCGCCCGGCGCGATGCCGATGCCGCCCACTTGCGCCGCCAGCGCGTCGGAAATGTAATCGCCATTCAAATTCAGGGTGGCGATGACGCTGTATTCGGCCGGACGCAGCAAAATCTGTTGCAGGAACGCGTCAGCGATGGAATCCTTGACGATGATGTCACGGCCCGTCTTCGGATTCTTGAACTTGCACCATGGACCGCCATCGATCAGCTCGGCGCCGAATTCCTTTTGCGCCAGCGCATACGCCCAGTCGCGGAAGCCGCCTTCCGTGTACTTCATGATGTTACCTTTGTGCACGATCGTCACGGATGGCTTGTCATTGTCGATCGCGTACTGGATGGCCTTGCGCACGAGGCGCTCCGTGCCTTCGATGGAGACAGGCTTGATGCCCAGGCCCGACGTGGCCGGGAAGCGGATCTTGGTCACGCCCATTTCGTTGACGAGGAAATCCATCAATTTCTTGGCCTCGGGCGAGCCTTGCTGGTATTCGATGCCGGCGTAGATATCTTCCGAGTTTTCGCGGAAAATCACCATGTCCGTCTTTTCCGGCTCTTTCACGGGCGACGGCACGCCCGTGAAGTAGCGCACAGGGCGCAGGCAGACGTACAGATCGAGCTGCTGGCGCAAGGCCACGTTCAGCGAGCGGATGCCGCCGCCGACGGGCGTCGTCAACGGACCCTTGATGGACACCACGTAATCTTTGAGTACTTCCAGTGTTTCTTCCGGCAGCCACACATCGGGGCCGTACA
Source organism: Janthinobacterium sp. KBS0711 (assembly GCF_000988085.1). NCBI lineage: Bacteria > Pseudomonadati > Pseudomonadota > Betaproteobacteria > Burkholderiales > Oxalobacteraceae > Janthinobacterium > Janthinobacterium sp. KBS0711. Next base: position 40,048 of record NZ_LBCO01000010.1, read on the forward strand.
CATTCGTCGATTTTTCGCCCGCGTAGATTTCCATCCAGCTGATCTTGCGCGCGCCGCCGTAGGCCTTGGCCACGGCAGCGTCGATCACCTTGATCATGACCGGGCTAATATCGATGCCCGTGCCATCGCCTTCAATAAAGGGAACGATGGGATTATCTGGTACATTCAGCGAAAAATCGGCGTTGACGGTGATTTTTTGGCCGTCAGCAGGTACAGTGATATGTTGATACATCGTGATCTCCGAAGTGGGACACACCGCTGGCGGGCAACACAGGCCGGCGACGCGCTCTGCGGTTGCAGAGTTTACAAAAACAAGTCCGAACAGGGCGGCAACAACGCACTTTAGCAGGGAAAGAACACCCGGGCCATCCGCATCACCAAAGAAACGCACCGCCATAGTCTTCTATAAGACATAAGACTAACGTTTCACATTATGCACCAGTATCTTACAGGGCGCCACGCTTTTGCGGCGCCGACCAGCAGCCACCATCGTTTGCACCCATTTATCCAGCATGCCACTCATTCTCTTCAATAAACCATTCCAAGTCCTGTGCCAGTTTTCGCCGCAGGACGGCCGCACCACCCTGGCCGACCATCTCACCATCCCCGGCATCTATCCGGCCGGCCGGCTCGACGCCGACAGCGAAGGCTTGCTGCTGCTGACGGATGACGGCCGCCTGCAGCACGAGATCAGCCACCCGGACCGCAAGGAAGCGAAAACTTACCTGGTGCAGGTCGACGGCGTGCCCGATGCGGCCAGCCTCGCGCGCCTGCAGGCGCCGCTGGACCTGGGCGACTTCATTACCAAGCCGTGCAAGGCCGTGCGCATCGCCGAGCCGGACTGGCTGTGGCCCCGCAATCCACCGATCCGCGCGCGCGCCGACAAGCCGACCTCGTGGCTGGCGATCACATTGAAAGAAGGAAAAAACCGGCAAGTGCGGCGCATGACGGCGGCCGTCGGCCTGCCCACCCTGCGCCTGGTGCGCAGCGCCATCGGACCGTTCTCGCTGGCCAGCCATCCACTGATGCCGGGAGAATGGTGCGAAGTGCCGGCCGAGAACATTGGCAAAGCGTAAAAAGGCCAGGAAAAGACTGATGCGGCGCTAAATTTTACCAATAAGCATTATTTATTTTTAGATAATGCATTAAAATCATCCAACCTTAACATGACGGAAAAGGAAAGATGATGAAAAAAGTAATGTTAACCCTGGCCACATCCCTGCTTGCCGGCGCCGCACTGGCCCAGTCGGGCGCCCAGGTGCACGCTTCCGCCGCGACCGATGCCGCCAAGCCGCCGCCGGCATCGGCAGCCAGCCACGCCTCGGCCGCCACCGACGCCAGCAAACCCGTGCCACCGGCATCGGCCTCCGTCAACGCATCGGCTGCAACCGATGCGCCGCGCCTGATTCCCCAGGCGCGCAAGACGAAGCAGCCAGCCGCTGAAGCCGGCAAGCCCGTGAAGTAAGCGCGGTTCCCGGGGTTACGACGGCGAGCATGTTGCTGTAACCCCACGCTTTCGGCGCGGCCAGGCAGCATGCTTGACCAGGCAGCCGCCAGCATGGCTTAATCGCCGCTTCGCAGCCACCGTCCCGCCCCATGAAAAATTCCCTTTGCCGTCTCAGCCTGTCCATCGCCCTGTTGTCTTGCGCCAGCATGGCCCAGGCGCAAACCAGGAGCTTGCAACTGTCGGCCGGCATGCATTTGATCCAGGCGGAAGTAGCCGCCACGGAAGAGCAGCGCGAACAGGGCTTGATGTACCGCGAAAAGATGGCGGCCAATGCAGGCATGCTGTTTGTCTTTGGCAATCCGTCCACGCAATGCATGTGGATGAAAAACACGCCGCTGCCCCTGTCCGTGGCCTTTATCGACGCCAGCGGCAAGATCGTCAACATCGAAGACATGCAGCCGCACACGCTCGACAGCCATTGTTCCACGAAGACTGTGCCTGTGCGCTATGCGCTGGAAATGCATCTGGGCTGGTTCAAGCAAAAGAACATCAAGCCGGGCATGAGCATCGGCAACTTGCCGGCGGCGCGCTAGGGCGTGACGGCGGGCCGCTAGCGGACGCGGCCTTAAAAATCAGAATGAAGACGCGAAAAAACCCGCCAGAATGAATCTGCGGGTTTTTGCTTTTCAACCAGTGCCAGCGTACCGGCACAGGCAAGGCCACCGTGGTGGCTTGCCTGCTGGCGAATATTAAGCGGACAGTGCTTTCAAAGCAGCTGCCAGACGGCTCTTATGGCGAGCTGCCTTGTTTTTGTGGATGATCTTCTTGTCAGCGATACGGTCGATGGTCGACACGGATGCTTGGAAGATTGCAGCAGCAGCTGCCTTGTCGCCGCCCTGGATCGCTTTGCGAGCAGCTTTGATAGCCGTGCGCAAGGTCGAACGTTGGGACGAATTGTGTGCGTTTTGCTTAACTGCTTGACGAGCGCGTTTGCGCGCTTGTGCGGTATTTGCCATGGAATTTCCTAAAACAGGGTCAAAGTGCGTTTGCAAACATTAGTGTTTGCCAACCGGTGCGTTCTGTGCGTCTGCCGAACCATGTGTGCCAAACCAGTGCCTGTCAAACATTAGTGTCTGCGTAACAGAATTCTGTACAGCCTTCGATTATAGCGATATTTTCAAGCGGGGGCAAATCAAAAAACCGTGTGTCACGCCAAAAACACGTGAAAATGAGGCGGGCAAGGGCGAATCGGTGGCAATTGTTACCATATTTTAACCGTTTGCCAGTACCGCTCCCGGCTATAATCTGCCCCCATGAACTTGCTTAAAACCCTCGCCGCCATCTCCAGCATGACCATGCTGTCCCGTGTAACCGGATTATTGCGCGAAAGCCTGTTCGCGCGCGCCTTTGGCGCCGGCGCCTACACGGACGCCTTCATTGTTGCCTTCCGCATCCCCAACCTGTTGCGCCGATTGTTTGCCGAGGGAGCGTTCTCGCAAGCCTTCGTGCCGATCTTGTCTGAATACAAGAATCAGCACGGCCAGGAAGCGAGCAAGCAGCTGGCCGATCATGTGGCCACCACCCTCGTCTGGGCCACCTTGCTCGTGTCCGCCATCGGCATCCTCGGCGCGCCCTGGTTCGTGTATGTGATCGCCACGGGTCTCTCCAAGGACCCGGGCGCTTTTGACGCGGCCGTGTGGATGACGCGCTTGATGTTCCCTTATATTACTTGCATGTCGTTCGTGGCCCTGGCCGGCGGCATTTTGAATACCTGGCGCGAATTCAAGATTCCCGCGTTCACGCCGGTGCTGCTGAACCTGTCGTTCATCGCCGCCTCGCTGTTCCTCGCGCCCTATTTGAAACAGCCGATCTACGCCATGGCCATTGCCGTGTTCGCAGGCGGCCTGCTGCAAGTGGCGATCCAGATTCCCGCGCTGATCAAGATCGGCATGCTGCCGCGCCTGTCGATCAATCCCGCCATCGGCCTGTCCGACGGCGGCGTGCGCCGCGTGCTGAAGAAGATGGGGCCGGCCGTGTTCGCCGTCTCGGCAGCGCAGATCAGCCTGATGATCAACACCAGCATCGCGTCGCGCCTGGCAGAAGGCAGCATTTCCTGGCTGTCGTATGCGGACCGCCTGATGGAGTTTCCCACCGCCATGCTGGGCGTGGCCCTGGGCACCATCTTGCTGCCCAGCCTGTCGAAGGCGAACGTGGATGGCGACAAGACGGAATACTCGGCCCTGCTGGACTGGGGCTTGCGTTTGACCTTCCTGCTGGCCCTACCCGCCGCCGTGGGCATGGCGACCCTGGCCACGCCGCTGATCGCCACGCTCTTCCATTACGGGAAGTTCACGGCCGAATCCGTGACCATGTCGACGCAACCGCTCGTGGCCTACAGCCTGGGCTTGATCGGCATCATCCTCGTCAAGACTCTCGCGCCCGCGTTCTATGCGCGCCAGGACATCCGTACGCCCGTGAAAATCGCCATCGGCGTCTTGATCGCCACGCAGCTGATGAATCTGCTGTTCGTGCCCTACATCGCCGTGGCCGGCCTGGCCCTGTCGATCGGCCTGGGCGCCTGCCTGAACGCCACTTTTCTCTACTGGGGCTTGCGCAAGCGCGGCATCTACCAGCCGAAACCGGGCTGGGCCAAGTTCTTCCTGCGCCTGCTGCCGGCACTCATCGTGATGGGCGGCGTGGCGTATGCGGGCGCCGTGCGCATCGACTGGATCGCCATGCAAGCCCATCCGTTGCTGCGGGCCGGCGCGCTGGCCCTGGTGGTGGCCCTGTGCGGCGTGGCGTACTTTGCCACGCTATTACTGGTCGGCTTCCGCTTCCGCGACTTCAAGCGCCATGCTTGACCAGCTGCGCAGGACGTTGTTGCCGGCGTCTTGCCGTACTGGCGTACTGTCTTCGACTTGGCGCCTAGTCCTGCGCAGCTTGTCCGGATTGCGCAGGACGTTGTTGCCGACGTCTTGCCTTAGCAGATTATCCAGACGAAAAAAAACCCGCCGAAGCGGGTTTTTTTTCATTGCAGCGAAAGCTTAGTCAGCTTTCTTGGCGCGGCGGCGTGCGACGGCGCCAACCAGCGCCAGGCCGCCCAGCAGCATGCCATAGGTTTCTGGTTCTGGTACTGGCAAGGCCGAAACCGTGCCTACGTACTGAACATTTTTCACCAGGGTCAGGCCCGAGACTTGCACCGTGTAGGTGCCTGCGGCCAATTGACCTGCCCAGCTCAGATTCTGGATGCCGCTAGCCGTGCTCTTGGTCAGATCGCCATAGCCGACCAGGGTCGCTGCGAAATCCTTGATCGCGCCATTAGCAACGGAGAACGTTTGCAGAGCACCGAACGAGGTCGACGATGGAGCCAGCAACTGGAAGGTCCACGAATCATTGATCTCCGAATTGATGGCGAACTTGGTCGTGAAAGCCGACAAGGTATCGGAACCGGTTGGATCCAGGATACCCAGGTCGTAGGTTGCTGCCGATGCGCTGAACGATGCTGCTGCCATGATGCCTGCAGCGATAAATTTCAATTTCATAGTTTATCCCTTAAAAAGTAATTTATGGCTGCAATGCGCAGGCCACCAATAGTTTTAGTACCGGAAGTACTGAACAGAATGGTAGCATAATTGCATCGAATTACTTATAAATATTTTATCGAAGTTTCACCTGAGATAACTATTTTCTAAATGAACTATTTGCCAGTATCTATGAATTTCTATGAAAAAATAGTTACCGGTGCACACATTTATTTTTCCCATGTTTTAAGGTAAAAACGCCTACTCGGCAGCGTTTTCAGCGGGATTTTGCGGTTCTGGCTGCTCAATTGGCTCTGGCGGCGTTTGTTCTTGCGTTGGAGTAACAGGGCGAGAAAACAACGGTGGCTCCGGCAAGACGGGCGCGGTGCCGGTCTCATCACTAGCCGGCACAGTTGCCGCTCCCGTAAGCGGGACGGATGACACCCGGGCATCGGCCATGAAGCGCCATTCCGAGAAATGCGCCTTGCCTTCAAAGCCGGTGAACCGGGCCTCGAAATTGCCGATCTTTAATGGCGCCGCCTGCGACAGGCTGTGCACGCCAATGATGCCGTTGCTGCCCGGCTGGTACAGCAAGCCCCACTCGGCGCGGCCCGTGATGGGATCGACAAACAGCTTGCGCAGATGCCGGCGCAACTGGGGCGTACGGGGATCGCGCAGCAAGGCGGCAAGGCTGGGCGGCTGTTGCGGCTGGCCCGGCGGCGTGGCGGCCGCATAGCTGTAGAGGGCATCTGAAAACTGCGCGCCGATATCGAGCAATTCCTGCTCTGCCGCCTGGCGCTGCAGCAAGGAACCCATCTTCAGGCCAGCCGCCCCCACGAGACCCAGGATGGCCACCAGGATGATCAGGCCCAGGTACGTAAAACCGCGCTGGCGGCGCGCAGGACGGTGCATGGCCGCTACCAGTCGGCAAACGGCGTGCCGCTGCGGTCCTTGCCGGGCGCGCCGCTTTTCACGTCATACACCTGGCCCGGCGTGTCGTCGGGCGGCGGCACGATGAGCCAGCTGCTGTCGCTGTCCGTGATGGGATCGATGGGCATGGCGCGCAGGTATTTCTTTTCCACCAATTGCTCCAAGGTATCCGGATAGCGTCCCGTATCGCCGTGGAACTGGTCGATGGTCGTGCGCAGGTTGCGCAAGTTATCCGCCAGCACGGTTTCCTTCGCCTTGTCGAGACTGGGAAAATAGCGGGGCACGGCCAGGGTCAGCAGCAGCGCCACGATGCCGAGCACCACCAGCAACTCGATCAGGGTAAAGCCGCGCGTGCGGTGTGGGGAGTTTTCAGCAGCCATGGTTCACCATAGACGGTAAGGCACGTTGTTCAAGCCGGTCTTGCCGGACGTGCTATACACATCGTACACGTCGTCGCCTTCGCGCGGCTCGGCCGCCTCGCTGGCGTAGCTGCGCTTGCCCCACGTTTGCGCATCGCTCAGGCCCGAATCCCCGTTGAACGGGTCGCGCGGCACGCGGCGCAAAAAGAACATCTTGCTGCGCTTCGGGCTGCGCTGATCCGGCACGCCCTCGACCAGCAATTCCAGGCTTTTCGGATAACCGTTGGCGTCTGTCGCGCGCACGATGCGGCCCTCGTCGCCAGCCCGTTTATAAGCATCGATCCCCTGGCGGATCTCGCGCAGCGCGCGCCGCAATTCCTGCTCCTGGCGCCGCTGCACCGTCACCTGCGTGACGGGGATCACCAAGGTGGCCAGCACGCCCAGGATGGCCAGGGTCACCAGCAGCTCGATCAGGGTGAAGCCGCCCTGCCCACCCTGCGCATGCGCCAGTCTCATTTGGCAGGCGGTGGCGGCGCCACGGGCACCGGCTGGCTCGACGACAGCGGCAAGGGCGCCGCCTGCAGCGGTACGGGCTGGCCCGACGATATCGGCAAGGGCGACGCGGCCGGCTCGGGCGACGGCGCCACCTCCGGCGCGGGCACCGTCTGCGGCAGCGGCGCCGGCAAAGCGCCCGGCGTCATCAGCGGCTGCGCCGGCGCCGGCTGCATGCCGACGGCCGACGGGCCGGAACGCACGATCACCGTGCCCGGCATCTGCGTGGGTGCCTTGGCCGCCATGTCGGGACGGCGGCGGAAGCTGCCTTCCGTGCCGGCGGAAAATTCCGATTCCTTCGCTTCCGGACGCTGCACCGTGCGCACCAGGTGCGGCGTGATCGACAGCACGATTTCCGTCTTCTGGCTGTCATCCTTGCTGCTGCCGAACAGCCGCCCCAGCACGGGGATGTCGCCCAGGCCTGGCACCTTGTTGCCCGAGCTGCGCTCCTCATTGTTGATCAGGCCCGCCAGCACCTGGTTTTCGCCATCCTTCAGCTGCAGCATGGTCGACGCCTGGCGCGTGCCGATCTGGTACAGGGTCGAGCCGCTGCGGGTGGTGGTCGCCGCGCCCAGGTTGCTCACTTCAAGCGAGATGCGGATGCCCACCTCGTTGTTCAAATAAATGGTCGGCTCGGCATTCACCGTCAGGCCCACGTCCAGGTAGCTGATCGATTCGGAAGCGAAGCCGCCCGTGCCCGGCGAAATGGTGGTGGTCACCACAGGCACCCTGTCGCCGATGACGAACTTCGCCTTTTCCCGGTTGCGCACGCGGATGCGCGGGTTGGCCAGGATGTTCGCGTCGCCGTCCGTCTTGTTGGCGTTTGCCGTCACGGCCAGGTTGTTCACGCCGATGGTGCGCTGGTTCAGATTATTCAGGTCATTGATGGTCAGCCCCACGCCGCCCGACGTGCTCAATGGCGTCAGGGTCAGGCTCGAAGGCCAGGCCACGCCCAGTTCCATCAGGCGGCTGCGCTTGACTTCAAGGATTTCCAGTTCCAGCACCACTTCCGCCTCGGGCACGTCCTGCAGCGCGATCAGGCGTTCGGCCAGGCGGATCGCCTCTGGCGTGTCGCGCACGATGACGAGGTTGAGCTTTTCATCGGCCACCACGTCGCGCGTCTTCAGAATCGTCTTGAGCGTGTTGGCCACCTGCTTGGCGTCCGCGTTCGCCAGGAAGAAGGTTTTCACCAGCACTTCCTGGTACTCCTTCAATTTCGCCGCCACGTTCGGATAGATCAGGATCGTATTCGCATCCATCACCTGCTGCTCCAGCTGGTTCGTCACCAGCAGGAAGTAGACGGCCGATTCCACCGTGCTGTTTTTCAGGAAGATCGAGGTTTTCGCGTCCGCCTTGACGTCCTTGTCGAAGACGAAATTGAGGCCGGAACGGCGCGCGATCAACTCGAACACCTGCTTTAACGGCGCGTCGCGAAACTCGATCGTGATCGGCTGCTTGTACGATTTGGCCAAGCCCGATTCGACCACGGGCGGCGCCGTTTTTTCATCGACGTCGCGCAGCAGCGTGCGCGCGCCCGCATGGTTCGGCTGCTCCGTGAGGATGGCGTTCAGGCGCTGGCGCGCGGGATCGTAGCGCTTGGCTTCGATATCCTTTTGCGCTTCGGCCAGCAGCTTGCCCTGGCGCTGTTCGCGCTCGAGCGCGCGCAAGCCGCTGTTGGCCCGCTCGTTTTGCGCATCGATTTCCAGCACGCTCATGAAGGAGGCGCGCGCCAGGTTGGCCTGCCCCGCCTGCGCCTGGCGCTCGGCCTGCTGCAAGCGGCTGCCGGTCGCCCGTTCGCGCGCCTGCAGATAGGCGCTGCGGTATTGCGCGTTGCCGGGGTCCTGCTGCAGCGCTTCCTGCAGCTTTTGCAGGCCGGCCGGCACCTGGTCTTGCGCGATCAGCTCGCGCCCATCGCGGTAAGCCTGCTGCCCTGCGCAGCCCGACAGCAGCAAGAGCAGCAGCGCCGATGAAAAGGAACGAGACATCACTCGGAAACTCCAATGTTGAGCTGCTGAACCTGGTTCAACGGCAAGTAGGTAAGCGTCATGACGGGCGGCGCAATCGTCACGACCTTGTAGGCGCCATCGATGACGGTATTGGCGCGCACGATATACGTCTTGTCGGCGCGCGACAAAAACACTTCCCAGGCGCCGTCGGCGGCCGCCTTGCCCAGGTAGACGAAAGGCAGCGGCGGCGCCATCGGCGGCGGTGGCGGCGGTGCGGCCGTCACCGCTATTTTCGGCGGCGGCGGATTCCAGTTCTGGCTCTGGAAGACACCGCCGGCGCCGCCAAAGGTGTCGCCATCCTCGCCCGCCACTTCGCTGCGCGGCAGCAAGGCCAGGATGGCCGGCTGCGCGGCAGGTGCTTTGGCAGCCGCATGGCGCGCGGGCGCCACGGCCCGCTCCACGGCTTCGGCCACGTCGGCCACGGGCTGACGCTCGCCGAACAGCAGCAAGGCGCCCGCGCCCAGCACGCCGGCCAGCATCAGATAATGGCGCGGGGTCATGGCGTTTCTCCCGCAGCGCCAGGCGTATCGGTCAGATAAAAGGTCAGGCGCAAGCGCGCTTCGAGTTGCGTATCGGCGATCTGCTCGCGGCGAAAACTCAGTTCGTCGAGCGAGGCGAAGGGGACGGCGCGCAGCGCTTGCAGCGCGAACTGCCACACGGCCGCATAACTGCCCTTCAGCGGCAAGGTCACCTGGTAGGTGGCGACACGGCTAGCCTTGTCGTAGCCGCTCTTGTATTCGCCCTGCGCCAGCAGCAAGCCGTTTTTCGCAGCCAGGTCGAACAGCTGCTTGACTTGCTGCTCCGCGTGGCGCTGCTGTCCCAAGGCGGAATAAAAGCGCGCCAGGTTTTCGCTGGCCGTCGCCGGCGCCGCCGCAGCCACCACGGCCAGCGCTGGCTGCGGCAAGGGCCGCGCTTCCAGCTGCGCCGCCACGGCCCGTTGCTGCCAGGCCCAGACCCATGCAGCCGTACCCAGCGCGAGCAGGGCGACGGCCAGGCAGGCGGGCGCGCCCAGGCGGCGCAACAGCAGTTGCGAACGCAGGCGCAAGCTATTGAGGTCGATGGCCATCATGGCGTGCCCCAGCGCGCTTCAAGCTGGAAGCGCAAGGGTTTGTTCGGATCGAGCGCGTTGATTTCATGGCGCAGCAGCTGCACGCGCATGCCGAACAGCTCCTGCTGCTTCAGTTGCGCCACATACGCCACCATGGCGTCGCTACTGGTCGTTTCCGCCGTGATCTTCAGCACGCGCTTGCGCGCATCCGGTTCCAGCGCCAGCAGCGCGACCCCGGGCGGCGTGGCGCTGGCCAGCGCATCCTGCAGATCGCGCCACGGCAGGTTCAATTGCAGGATGGCCGCATTCACGGCCGCCGCCTGCGCCGGCGCGATCGGCGTGGACACCACCGGCGCCGGCCCCTGTGTGGCGGCCAGCACGCGCTGCTGGGCGCGCTGCAACTGTCCCTCGCGCAGCTGCTGGCGCTGCAGCGCGGCGCTGCCGCTGTACGCCGCCGTGACGGCCAGCGCCACGCCCAGCGCGCCGATGCACCACGCCCAGGCGGGCACGCGGTGCAGGCTGCGGCGCCAGTTTGGCGGCGCGAAATCGATATCGAGGCGCGTCATGCCACGCCTCCGCTATGCGCCAGCCGGGCGGCCGGCGACAAGGCGCCTTCGCCATCCGGCGCGGGAAAAACCTGGCAGTGGAATTCTTTCGCCGGCGTCAGCCATGCGGGCGGCGGCGCGCCGCACAGCTGCAGCAGCGCCGGTGCCGGCACGCCTTGCAGCAGCGCCTCGCGCGCCAAGGTCTGCGCCAGCCACTCCCTGCCAGCGCCAGGCGGCACGGGCAGCGCGCGCACCGCGCGCAGGCGGCCATCGTGGCGCACGCCCAGGGTCAGGGCGTTTTCCTGCAACTGGCCAAACCAGGCGCCCGGCTTCAATGCGCCATGCCAGCGGTTCCAGTGGCGCGCGAATTGCGGCGTAATGAAAATCAGGGCCAGCTTGCGTGCGTCGGCCACGCGCGTCAGCTGCGCCAGCAGCGCACGGGGCACGGCGCAGAAAAACGGCGCGCGCGCATCCCAGGCGCTGCTGCTATGCCACAAGCCGGGCGCATCGCCATACAGCGACTGGAAGCGCAGCGCGGCGGCCGCCTCGATGTCGGCCAGGCGCGCGGCGCCGTGCGGCATGTCCACTTGCCACAGGCGCGCCAGAGCATCGTCGAGCACGACGGACAAGGGCCAGCCCGCGTATTCGCCAGCCGGCAGTATCTGTTCCAGCGCCTGGCCCAGGGCGGCAAAGTCGCCGTACGCCGTGTCGTCCGGCGCATACGCGGCTTCGCCCAGCGGCGTCCAGGCGGGCGCGCGCCAGCGGCTGCCGCGCCACAGGCTTACCTTGCCCGCCGCCACGCCCAGGCGTAATCCTTGTCCAAGACCTCTACGCATGCAGGGTGACCCTCTTGATTTCCGTGATGGTGGTGGCGCCCCGCCTGACCAGTTCCAGCGCCGCCAGGCGCAGGCTGCGCGTGCCGTTCGCATACGCGGCCGCCTTGATCTGGCGGATCGGCTTTTTATCAACGATCAATTCGCGGATTTCATCGGTCAGCACGAGGATTTCGGCAATCGAGCGGCGCCCTTTGTAGCCCGTGCCGCGGCAGTCGCCGCAGCCCTTGCCCTGCTTGAATTGATACTCCGCCGCGTCGGCGCGCGCCAGGCCCACGCTGGCCAGCTCGGCATCGTCGGGCGTGTATTCCGTGGCGCAATGGGGGCAGTTGGTGCGGATCAGGCGCTGCGCCCAGATGCCGTTCAGGGCCGAGACAAACGCATACGGGTCGATGCCCATGTGGGTAAAACGGCCGAACACGTCGAACACATTATTCGCATGCACGGTGGTGAGCACCAAGTGGCCCGTGAGGGCCGACTGCACGGCGATTTCCGCCGTTTCGCGGTCGCGGATCTCGCCCACCATGATCTTGTCGGGGTCGTGCCGCAAAATCGAGCGCAAGCCCTTGGCAAAGGTCAGCCCCTTCTTTTCATTGACGGGAATTTGCAGAATGCCGGGCAACTGGTATTCGACGGGGTCTTCGATGGTGATGATCTTTTCTCGCCCGTTGTGGATTTCCGTCAGCGCCGCGTACAGGGTCGTCGTCTTGCCCGAGCCGGTCGGTCCCGTGACGAGCAGCATGCCGTAGGCTTCCTGCGCCAGCGCGCGCAAGGCGACCAGCGATGGCGAGTCAAAGCCCAGCGCTTCAAGGGTCAGCGCGCCGTACGCCTCGATCATGGCGCGCTTGTCGAGGATGCGGATGACGGCGTCCTCGCCATGGATGCTGGGCATGATGGAGACGCGCAAGTCGATTTCGCGCCCGCCCGACTCGACGCGGAAGCTGCCGTCCTGCGGCACGCGGCGCTCGGCGATATCGAGTTCCGCCAGCACTTTCAGGCGAGAGATGATGTGCTCGGCCACTTCGATGCCGTTGACGGACGTGGCGTGATCGAGCACGCCGTCGACCCTGTACTTGACGGCCAGGCCGCCGGCCGTGCTTTCCAGGTGGATGTCCGAGGCGCCCGCCTTCAGCGCGTCATACAGGGTCGAGTTGACCAGCTTGACGGCGGGGCTGGCCGCTTCCGAGACGCTGGCGAACGACAGCACGGCGGCCGTCTTGCCGTCGCGCCGCGCGTCGGTGGCGGCGCCCGGCAGCAGGCTGTCAACGGCGCGCGCCGATTCTTCCTGCTTCGACAGATAGGCGCCGATGTCGGCCTGCAACGCCAGGCGGATACTCAAGGCGCCCTGCGCCGCGCGCGCATTCAGCCAAGTTTGCAGGTCAAGGTCGAACGGGTCGGCGATCACGCCCACCAGCTGGCCGTCGGCGGCGCGCAGCAGCACGCTGTGGCGCGCCAGCGCCTGCGACAATGGCAGCACGTCGAAGGCGGGAGACAAGGCCAGCATGTCGGCCGTTTCCAGCACGTCCAGGCCGAACGGGCGCGCCAGTTCGCGCACCACGGCGCGCGCCTCGATGCCGCTCAGCTCCTGCAATTCCTCGACCAGGCTGCGCTTCGATTGCCGGCTCAGGACGCGCGCGCGCTGCAGCAGCGCGGGGTCGATGGCCACGATGGGCGCAACAGGCGCGGATTCGGTTTGCATCATGAAATATCGCCGGCAAGGTCAAAGATGGGCATGTACAGCAGGATCACGATGGCCCCCACGACGAGGCCGATGGCGGCCATCAGCAAGGGTTCGAAGGTGCGCGTAAAACGGTCGATCCAGCGGCTGATTTCACCGTCGTAAAAAGCGGCCGACTGCGTCAGCATGGGGCCCATGTCGCCCGTGCGCTCGCCCACGCGCAGCATGCGCAGGGAAATGGGCGTCGTCAATTGATGCTGCTCGAACGCGGACGACAGCGGCTGGCCCGCCTCGATGGCGCCGCGCGCCTGCTGCAAGGACGCCTGCATGCCCGGCGAGACCATCGCCTGCACGGTGGCGATCGCCTGCACGATGGTGATGCCGCCCTCGGCCAGCATGCCCAGGGTCAGGTACAGGCGCGACAGTTCATAGATGCGCACGCGCTCGCCGATGCCGGGCAACTTCGCCAGCAGGCGCGCCACGCCGCCGTTGCGCAGCACGCGCCGCACGGCGGTGAACACGATGCTGCCGACGAGTGCCAGCCCGAGCAACAGCAACACGCCATGCTGCGTGACGAACTGGCCCCAGCTGAGCATCACTTGCGACATCCAAGGCAGATTGCGCCCGGCGCCCTGGTAGACCTCGGCGAAACGGGGCACCACATAGCTGATCAGGAAGGCGCTGACGCCGCCGCCCACGGCCAGCAGGATGGCGGGGTAGATGGCGGCGCTGACGATCTTGCCGCGCACCGCATCGATGCGCTGCTGGTAGTCGATGTAGCGCGACAGGGCGCGCGGCAAGTCGCTCGTGCCCTCGGCCGCCTTGACGATGCCGATATACAAGGGAGGAAACAGTTCAGATTGCTCGCCCAGCACGGCGGAAAAGCGCTTGCCTTCGCGCAAGCCTTCCAGCAGGCGCGTGAGCACGCTGCGCGTGGCCGGCGACGCTTCCTTTTCCAGCAAGGCTTCCAGCGCTTCGACGATGCCCAGGCCCGCTTGCAGCAGCGCCAGCAATTCCTGGCTGAACAGCAGCAGGGGCAAGGCCCGCGCGCGCTGGCGCCCGGCCGCGCTGAACGGCGTGGCCCGCACGGGGCGGATGGCGCTGACAAACAGGCCGCGCGCTTCGGCCTGGCGGCGCGCGTCGGCTTCGTCGCGCCCGTCGATCACGCACGTCTGCAAGGTAGCTACGACCTGGTCCGTGGAAAGCGCGCGTACTTCGAACTGCATGATGGCTTGTCCGTAGGAAAAAGATTGGTGCTGGCGCTATTGCGAGCTGATGTCGGCGTTCTCGCCGCTGCCGCCCGGCTGGCCATCCTTGCCCATCGAGACGATATCGTACTCGCCCTTGCTGCCTGGCGCACGGTATTGATAGGCATGCCCCCACGGGTCGAGTGGCACAGCCTTTTTCAGGTAAGGACCATTCCAGCGCGTGCCGGCGGCGGGCGGCGCCACCAGCAGCGCGGCCAAACCCTCTTCCGTGGTGGGATAGCGCCCCACATCGAGGCGGTAGGTGTCGAGCGATTTTTCAAACGCTTCGATCTGCGCCTTGGCCACCGTCACTTCCGATTTGCCCAGCTGGGCGAAATACTTGGGGCCGACATACGCCGCCAGCAAGCCGATGATGACGATGACGACCAGCAATTCGAGCAAGGTAAAGCCGCGCGCATGGCGCGTTGCCGCAAAGTTCTGCCTGTGTGCTGCATGCATCCGCTAACTCCTTATTGCCGACCTTCAATACATTGTGTCGCCATGCGCGGCGGATGGCCACGCACGGGCGACACGCGCTTGCCTGATGCTTATCAGCCTACCATGCCGCTTATGGTTAATACAATCTTTTCTTTGTACTGTGAACAACAAATTCCGGCGGAAACCATCCAGTGTGCGCGAAACCGCCACGGCGCCGCGCGCGCTTGACTGGCTGGTCAATTACTCAACTATTTTCAATGCGGAAACTATCTACTCCTGGTTACCAAATCATAGTGAGTGATGAATTTTATTCATTCATTATTTGTAACTTTCAAATTAAATTTGCAAGAATATCAAACAATGGAATTGCCTCTTTTGCTATAGTAAAAATCAATTTTCTACGCATTGGTCTTATCCGGCCGCGCAGGAGAGAGCATCCAAGACAGCATCCCAGACGCAAAACATATTGCATCCTACATAATCAGCAAGGGAAAATTCATGACTCGTATTGTGCATTCGAAGGCAACTGCCGCAGCAAGTCCTTTCTCGGCCAAGCAATGGACCGGCGCCGCCATCCTGGCCCTGTCCGCCGCCTGGGCCCCCGCCGCCATCGCGGACGTGATCAACTTTGATAAAATCGACAGCCAGTTCGTCGGCCACGGCGATTCCCTGGAATTCGGCAAATTCCTGCTGACGGGCGCTTCGAATACCGTCGGCGCCAGTTATGGCGACCTGGTCGGCGCCGTGTTCGACGGCACGGACCCGGCCGCATGCGGCATGGCGTGTCCGACCAACAATACGAGCAATTACTATGCATCCCTCAACGACGGCATCGTCTACCTCGATCCGCTGAATACGGGCGGCAGCGTCAGCCTGCAGGGTTTCGACGCCAGCTTCATCGGCTACGCCCAGGGCGTCACCTATCCGGCCGTAGCGGGACTGCTGCGCGTGCAAGGCTTCTATGCCAACGGTTCGTCCATCTATGAAACCTATCAGCTGGGCGGCCCCATCGGCGGCAACTTCCAGTTCCAGCATTACAACACCAGCGCCAGCTTCGGCAGCCAGCAATTCGCCTCGCTGGCCTTCTTCGGCTTCACTTGCAACACGGCCGGCAGTTGCAACGCCTTCACGACCAACAAGGGCCAGTTTGCGCTCGACAATATCGTCGCCTCGGTACCGGAGCCATCGACCTACGCGATGATGCTGCTGGGCCTGGCAGGCATCGGTTTCGCGGCGCGCCGCCGCCAGCAAGCCTGATCTTCCCTTTCGATTCCCGCTACCGTCACCAGGAAACCCTACATGACATTCCGCCCCACCTTGCGTCCCATTTCGCTCGCCGTGCTGAGCCTGTTTGCCAGCCTCAGCTTCCAGGCCCACGCCGACGACCTGCGCCGCCCCTACATCGTGCAGCTGACCGACAAACCGATCGCTTCCTACACCGGCTCGGTGGATGGCCTCGATGCCACCCAGCCTGCCGCCGGCAGCCGCCTCGACCTGGCCAGCACGCAAGTGCAGCTGTACGGCGACTACCTTGAACAGAAACAGGCGCGGGTACAAGCCCTTGTCGCCGCCGCACCCGTGCAATACCAGTACAAGATCGTCCTCAACGGTTTTTCCGCCCTGCTGACGGACGCCGAAGTTCGCCAGCTGCAAGCGAGCGGCGAAGTGGCCAGCATCGCCCCCGACGAACCGCGCGCCCTGCAAACGAACTACACGCCGACCTTCCTGGGCCTGGACCAGCCGGGCGGACTGTGGAGCCAGCTGGGCGGCAAGCAGCATGCGGGCGAAAACATCATCATCGGCATCGTCGATGGCGGTGTGTGGCCGGAAAACCTGTCGTATGCGGACAGGGTCGACGCCAACGGCGCCCCGACCTTCGACCCGAACGCCACCCTGGCCTACGGCGCCGCGCCGGCCGCCTGGAAAGGTAGCTGCCAGGCAGGCGAAGGCTTTACGCAAGACCACTGCAACAACAAGCTGCTCGGCGCGCAGTATTTCAACGCCGTGCGCCTGACCGAAACGGACAAGATCCAGCACTGGAGCGAATTCACCTCTCCGCGCGATTCCATCGGCGACCCGAATGGCGAAGGCGGCCACGGCACGCACACCTCGTCCACCGCGGGCGGCAATGCGGGCGTCCCTGTGACCGTGAACGGCTCGCCGCTGGGCGCCATTTCTGGCGTGGCCCCGCGCGCGCGCCTGTCCGTCTACAAGGTGTGCTGGTCGTACAACCTGGCTACCCAGCCGACCGGTGCGAAGAACGGCTGCTACGGCGGCGACAGCGTGGCGGCGATTGAAAAAGCCGTGCAGGACGGCGTGCACGTGATCAACTACTCGATCAGCGGCGGCGGCACCGTCAACGACCCCGTCGAGCAAGCCTTTTTGCACGCATCGAATGCGGGCGTCTTCGTTGCCGCGTCGGCCGGCAATGCGGGCCCGGCCAATACCGTGGCGCACGTCAGCCCATGGATCACCACCGTGGCCGCCTCGACGCACAACCGCGCCAACCAGGCCAAGGTGACCTTGAGCAACGGCGCCAGCTACACGGGCGCCTCGCTCAACTACAACCCGCTGCCGGCCACCACGCTGATCCGCGCGCAAGACGCGGGCCTGCCCGGCGCCGATGCGCAAAAACTGGCCCTGTGCTACCGCGCCGGCGACAACGGCGGCGTGGCCCTGCTGGATCCGGCCAAGGTCGCCGGCAAGGTCGTCAGCTGCTTGCGCGGCACCACGGCGCGCACCGACAAGGGCATCGCCGTGCTCGAAGCGGGCGGCGCCGGCATGGTGCTGGTCGACACGGGCGTGGGCCTCGTGTCCGACCCGCACGTGCTGCCGGCCGTGCACGTGAGCGCCGCCGATGGCGCGCTGATCAACGCCCAGGCGCAAACGGGCACGGCCACGGCCGCCATCTCGCGCTTCGTCACCAACGGCAACGGCCCTGCCGCCCCCGTGGTGGCCGACTTCTCGTCGCGCGGCCCGAACCTGTACGACGCCAACCTGCTCAAGCCGGACGTCACCGCGCCTGGCGTGGACATCCTGGCCGGCGGCACGCCTGCCCTGTCGCGCGCCCAGCGCGACGCCGTGCAGGATGGCAGCCTGGTGCCGGCGCAAGCCTACATCTTCCTGCAAGGCACCTCGATGGCCAGCCCGCACGTGGCCGGCCTGGCCGCCCTGCTGCGCCAGCAGCATCCGGACTGGAGCCCGGCCGCCATCAAGTCGGCCCTGATGACGACCGGCAGCGCCACCCTGCCCGACATCCAGGCGGGCGACGCGCGCGGCATCCTGCCATGGGGCCAGGGCGCCGGCCACGTGACGCCAAACAAGGCGACCGATCCCGGCCTCGTGTATGACGCCAACCTGGCCGACTACAAGAAATACATGTGCGGCGTCGGCATGACGGCCGAATGCGCGGGCGGCACCCTGGCCGGCTACAACCTGAACATGCCGTCCATCACCATCGGCAACGTGCTGGGCACGCAAACGGTGACGCGCCGCGTCACCAACGTGGGCAGCAGCAGCGCCACCTACACGGCCAGCGCCTCGCTCAGCGGCTACAGCGTGACGGTAACGCCTGCCACCTTGGCGCTGGCACCCGGCGAAACCAAGTCCTTCACCGTGACCCTGGCGCGCACGACGGCGCCGGATAATGCCTGGCAGTATGGCGCCCTCGTGTGGAGCGACGGCGTGCACACGGTGCGCAGCCCCGTCACGGCCCGCTCGGGCCGCGCGGTGCAGTCGCCGGCATTGCTGCAGGCCGACAAGGTCAGCGGCCTGCGTTCGCTGACCCTGTCCACCGGCTTTGCCGGCAAGGTCGGCGCGGCGACGGGCGGCCTGAAGGAAGTGGCGCGCAGCGCACAAACCATCAGCCAGGCAGCGCCGGGCAGCGTGGAAACGCTGGCGCAGATGGCCGACGCGTGCAAGGCGGGTGGCAGCGGCGTGCGCGCAGTCAATGTCAGCATTCCCGCCAGCACCGTCGTGGCGCGCTTCGAAATCTTCGACCGCGACACCACGGAAGGCGCCGGCAATGACCTCGACATGCTGCTGCTCAACAGCGCCGGCGCGACCGTCGCCACCTCGGCCACGGCCGGCTCGAACGAGGCCATCACCCTCACCACCCCGGCCGCAGGCAACTACAAGGTGTGCGTGATCGGCTACGAACTGGCAAATGGCGTCTCGACCGGCTTCGGCCTGTCGTCGGCCGTCGTCACGACAGCCGACAAGGGCGGCAACCTGAAAGCCACCCTGCCAACCAAGGTGTACGTGGGCGGCAGCGCCACGGCCGGCGTCAGCTGGTCGGGGCTGGAAACGGGCAAGCGCTACCTGGGAGGCGTAGTCTTCCTTGATGGTAACAACGCGGCAGCGTCCACCACGGTACTGTCGGTGGAGACCAACAGCCCCTTGCCGCTGGCCGTCCCCAGCCAGCGCAACGTGAGGGCGGACGCCAAGCTGTAAGCATCTCGCTCCAGCAGTAACACAACGCGCCCTGCGGGGCGCGTTTTTTATGCGCGACGCGCGTACAATCGACGCATGTCCACACTACGCCTCGGTATTGCCATCCTGGCCGGCATGGCCGGCATCCATGCCCTGCCTGTGGCGACGCAGGCCGCTGCGGCGCGGCTGTCGTATCTGGTGCAATTGCGCGCCCCGCCGCTGGCCTCGCAAGCGGACGGTGTGCATGGGCTCGATACCAACAGCGACGCCGCGCGGCGCTACACGGCACGGCTGGAAGCGCAGCAGCGCGCCGTGCTGGCGCTGGTGCCCGATGCCCCCGTGCAATATCGCTACACGGCGGCCTTCAACGGCTTTGCCGCCATGCTGACACCGGCCGAAGTGGCCCGCCTGCAAGCGAGCCCGGACGTGGCGCGGGTATCGCCCGGCAGCATCGAACACACGCAAGATGGTAATGAAAAGATGCAGGCCCGGCCGCGGGACCAGCGCTAATGGCTGAGCAGGCGCAGCGCAATGCCGCGCGACACGGCTTGCGTGCGGTTACTGACGCCCAATAATTTATAGATGCGCTGCAAGTGGCTTTTCACGGTCCAGCCGCTGATGCCGAGGATTTGTCCCACCTCGTCATTGCTTTTCCCCTCGCGTACCCAATGCAGCACTTCCAGCTCGCGCGCACTGGCCGCGCGCGTGGCAGCCGGGCCGGTCACGGGCGCACGCTGCCTGCCTGGCAGCGCCAGCCAGTGCACGTGCAGGTAGGGCAGCAGCAATTCCAGCGCATACGCCTGGCGCGCCGCGTCCGCCGGCGTCACGGCGAAGAGGGCAAAAAAGCTGCCGCCGGCGTCGCCCACGCTGCCATGCACCAGCACGCCTTCGATGACGCCGGCCCGCCGGTCGCCCGCGCGCCAAGACAGCGCAAGGTGCGCCAGCTGGCCTTGCCTCTGGCGCAGTTGCGCGTGATCGGGCGCGGCGCTGTGCCAGGCTTCGCTGCGCAGCACGGCCCCGTCGGCGTCCAGCTGCGCGCACATCAATATGTCGTGCGGCAACAGCGTTTGCAGCGGCCCCTGGCTCCACAGAAAGAAGTCGCCGGGCGCGGCGATGCCATGCGCGCCGAGGATGGCGTGCAGCAAGTATTCCTGTTCCCGCCCCGTCAGCAGCATCATGCGCACACGGCCGCATCGGCCGCGTCAATCGCCAGGTAGCGGTAGCCGCTGCCGCGCACGGTTTCGATGCGGTGGCCGCAGCCGCCCGGCTGCAAGGCGTGGCGCAAGCGGCCCACGTGGGCGTCGACCGTGCGTTCGTCGAGGTAGGCGGCATGGCCCCACACCTGGTCCAGCAGTTGCGCGCGGCTATGCACCCTGCCCGGATGGTCCATCAAAAAATGCAGCAGCTTGAATTCCACGCGGCCAAGGTGGATGGGCACGCTACCCGCCGTTACGCGCAGGGTATGCGGGTCGAGCCGCAAGGCGGCAGCCCCAGCCGTGCCTGCACCTGTGCGCAAGGCAGAAGGCGCGCGCCGGCGCAGCAGCGCGTGCACGCGGGCCAGCATCTCACGGGGACCGAAGGGCTTGCACAGGTAATCGTCGGCGCCGCTTTCCAGCGCCAGCACCTTGTCCTGTTCGCTGTCGCGTGCGCTGATCATGATGATGGGCAAGTCGCACAGCACGCCGTCCTGGCGCACCTGGCGCAGCAGCGCGATGCCGGACGCGTCGGGCAGTTCCCATTCCAGCAGCAGCACGTCGGGCGGGTCGGCCGCCAGCAGCGCCAGCGCGCCGCGCGCATTCAGGGCACAACTGACCCGGTAGCCGGCGCCCGCGAGGTTATGCGCCAGCAGCGCCTGCATGGCAGGCGCAGGGTCCAGCACCAGGATATGGCCAGGCATCGATGCATCTCCCGAAAAAAGTTGGCAGCAGTCATGAAAATACTAGACTGCCCGACAAGTTTTTTACTATGCATCAAGCGTAAAACGGTGACTAATACAATTTAGTTTCCTGATTTATAGCTATTACGAATAAATAGATGAAAAAAAAACACAGCGGCCCGCAGGCGCGCTGTGTTTAAGCTGGAAAGTCTAGGCGCGTACGACAGCTTGGCGGCGGCGCAGGGCGAAACCGATCAGCGCCAGGCCGCCCGTCAGCATCATCCATTCTGACGCTTCCGGCACGGCCGAGACCGACGCGATGCTCGCATACGTGCTGCCGGCGATGCTGGCCGGCAAGCCGCCGTTGAGCGGGGTCAGTTCGAACTGCACCAGGTTGCCACTCGCATTGCCCAGGTAAGCCATGCCGGTGTAGTCGAGCAAGCCCACGCCAAACGTCGTGCCCGCATTGCCGGCCGTGTTCAGGAAGTCGCCGCCAAAGACGATATTGAAACCGAACTTGCCGCCCAGGGTCACGTTGTGGAACCAGTCGTTGTAGGCGCCGCTATTGCCGAAGGTCAAGGTGCCAGGCAAGCTGCCGCTGACGTTGCCTTCCATCGATTCCAGCGCGCCGAACGCGCCCGAGAAATTGCTGAGTACGGCGCTGGCGCCCGGCGCCGGGCTGTTGCCGGCGATAAAAGCAAAGTCGAGGAAACCGGCGCCGGAAAAGGCGCTCGTGTCGATTTCCACGTGGTAGCCGAGCGGGCCCGCCAGCGCCAGGCTGGAACTGCCGGCCAGGAGGGCGGCCAGCACGGCGCGGCGCAGGGTGAGGTTGAATGTCGTTGTCAACATGATGGTGTCCTTAGAAGTTGCCGGCGAAGATGCTGGCCGAGTAATTGATCGTCACTTTCGACGGATTGGTGAAACTGACGGCGAACGAAGCCGTCGCGCCCGGCGCCAGGCTGGCCGCGTTGACGGTGACGTAGGCGGCGCCCGCATGGCTGCCCGTGGCATTGGCCAGGCTGACGCCGGCAGGCAAGCCGCCGAACACCACCTGGAACGGGCCGTTCAAGGCGCTCGTGCCCGTGTTGGTGAACGAGAACGTGCCCGTGTATTTTTGCGTCACGCGGTTGTACGTGAGGCCCGAACTGGCTTGCGCCACGCCGGCCGTGATGTCGCGGTAGGCGGGCTGCAAGTCCAGGCTGATGACGACGGGATCGTGGTCCGAGGCGCGGTAAGGCAAGGCGTTGTACAAGTCTTGCGGCTTGGCCGAGTCGATGTTGTAGTCGATCACTTCCGGCTCGTCCGCATTCACATGCCATTCGGCCACGCCGGCTACTTGCGGGCTCAGCGAAGCGCTGGCCAGCGCATGGTCGAGGTAGCCGCTCTGGCCGCCAAACACGTACGAATACGGCATGCCGGACGGCCGCACGAAACGCTCGAGTTCATTGACGAAGCCGGCGCCCGTGATGACCTGGATCGGGTCTTCCGCGCCATAAGAATTGAGGTCGCCGATGACCAGCACGTCCGCGTCGCTGGCAGCGGCCGCCACCTGCGGCACGAAGCTGCCGACCAGGCGCTGGGCTTGCTGCACGCGGGTGGCGTTCCAGCAGCTCTGGCTATCGTTCTGGTCCGCGTCCAGTCCGCTCGAGGGGCAACTGCCCTTGGACTTCAGGTGGTTGACGATCAGCGAGAACTTCTCGCCATTGTCGGCGCGGAAGGTTTGCGCCATCGGTGGACGGTTGTTGATGGCATTGGCGTCCGACAAGGCGCCGCCCACGAGGCCCAGCTTGGCTGGCTTGTAGATCATGGCCACGCGGATGGCGTCCGTGCCCGTGGCGGCCGGTTTCGGCACCACGGCGTACGTGACGCCGCCGATGGCCGCGTTCAGTTGTTCGACCAGGTAAGTGACGGCCGTTTCGCCATTGTTCTGGATTTCCATCAAGCCCACCACGTCCGCATCGATGGTCTTGAGTTCGGCGACGATCTTGTCGCGCTGGCGCACGAACTCGGCCAGGTTGTCGGCGCCGCGGCAATTGCTCTTGGTGGTCGAGGTTCCCACGGTACAGCCCTGCCCCGTCTGGCCAAAGATATTGTTGCCATTGGTAAAGGTGGTAAAGAAATTCAGCACATTGGCGCTGGCCACCTTGACGTTGCCAGATGGCAGTTCCGGGCTGCCCGTGCGCGGGTTGTCACGCGAGAATTGCGGCGTCTGTGTCGGCTGCAATTTGTAGGCGGCACCGCCACCGCCGATGGCGCCAAAGTCCACCACGCCCGTCAGGTCGGCTACCGTGTCGCCGCTGCGCACGGTGTTGTCCTGGCCGATATACGGTATCGTTGGCGGTGCAACAAAAATGCCGTCATCGAGCACGATCAGGTTGTTCGCATTGGCGGCGATCAAGGCTTGCGCCTCGGCGGAGCCGGCCGGGTAGCGGTTGGTCGGCACTTCGCGACGCCCCGCCGACAGACTCAGTTCGCCGCGCGCGCCCAGATAGGCATTTTGCGACACGGTCAACGGTTGCGTGAAGCGCACGAGCATGCCTTCCACGGCGGCCAGGTTCTCGTTCGGCAAGGTCACGTTCGCCGGCACGATGCTGTGGCCCGCGCTTTGCGTGAGGATGGCCGTCACGTCCTTGAATTCCGTGTAGGAATTTTTCGCGCCCGATGGCGTGTATTCGACCACCGTGCCCGTCACGCGCACCAGTTCGCCAGGCTGCACGGTGGTAACCGTCGCGCCCGTGTACACGAAGATGCCGTCCGACGTCGATGGATCACCATCGCCGGCCGCATCCTGGATAAAGAAGCCCGTCCCCACTTTCAGAGTCACCACGCCTTCCGTCGTCTGCACGGAATTGGCGTAGGGGCTGCTTGCGCCGCTGCCCTGGATTTGCGGGATCGTGTGGCTGACAGCGGCCAGGCCTTGCACGGCGACATCGATCTTGCAGCTGGCGCTTTGCTGCTGGTCGTTGCTGAAATTGACGATGACAGGATAATTGCCCACCGGCACGCCGGCGGCCACCAGCAGGTTCACGCTGGCGCTCTCGCCCGCCACGCCGGCCGCGCTGAAATTGGCCAGGCTGATGCCTGCCACGGCGGGCGAGCTCAAAATAGCGGCATTCACGACGCCATCGACGTCGGACGCGCGCAGCACGGCGCTGCCGCCATTGCCAACGGCCAAGGCCAGGCTGGCAGGGCAAGTGGTGACGATCTGGTGCACGACAGGACCGCCGCACACATTCAAGGGAGAAGCCGTATTGCGCGGCGCCACGCTGCCGGTGGCAAAGTCCGCGCTATTGTCGTCCGTGTCGCCACAGCCGCCATTCGCGCGCGCAATCGACAAGGTATTCGATGGCGCGGGCGCCACGGCGCCCTCAAAGCCGTTGGCCGTACCAAAACCGACGAGATCGACGATGGCCGCGCCCGTAGGGCTGGCGCCCGTCTGGGCCGCCTTGCTATTGCTCAGCAACACCTTGCCCGCCGTGCCGGACATGGCCAGGCTGCCCGTGGCGTCCGGCGTGGGCAAGTCCTGCGTGCCGCCCGCCCCCTTGGCTTGCTGGACCAGCAGATACTGGCCCGGTTGCAAATCGATCGCCGGCAAGGCCGTCACGGACCAGCTCGTGCCAGCGGCGGACGCGTATTGCACGCTCCAGTTGCCCAGATTCACGGGGCTGGCGCCGCGGTTGAAGACTTCGATGAAATCGTTGCGGTACAGCGCACCCGTATTGCCGCCACCGCCATACACCTGGCTGATGACGATATCGGAAGCAGCCAGGGCTGGGACGGACAGGCTGGCCAGCACGGCGGCCATGACGGTCAGGCGCAGCGGCGTGCGCAAGGGGGAAAACGAGGTGTGCATGAGGATCCCGGTCGGTAAATAAATGACGCCGGCCCCACATGATCGGCCGGCGCGCCACAATTAACAAAAGTATTTCAGACTTGTTATTTGCATATTAAACGCCCGGGATGACGACTTGATGACATTTGATTAAGCCGAATGGAGTATAAGCTTCGCCCGTGGCCCGCGGGACGACACATTTATTAGTACTCAATAAGCAACAAAAAATTCACGATGGAACGATAAACAGGCGCTTCCTGGAAAAATATGATATATTTCAGGCAAATAAGTTTTGTTCTTGATAAGCCATTGGCAACTTTAAGAACCTTGCAATACAAATGGATCGAGCGGGCCCCATCCATGCCCGGCTCTTCATCTGCCATCCTGCCGTGCACAAACAATGTCGCACAGCTAGCGTACGCATCAATTACATCCTCAGCGCCTGGCGATATTGCGCCGCGTTCAGAATGCATGTCCAAGAGGTAAGTAATGTTAAAACCAACCACCCCATTCAAGTTCGTTTCCTTGTTCGCCTGCAGCCTGTTATTGCTGGCGACTGGCACGGCGCAAGCTCAAAATGGAGCACAGCGCGCCAGCGGCGACGAGAAACGCTGCCAGGCCACGGGAGCCGCCAGCAACGCAGTCGGCAAGGCGAAGGACGCCGACCTCGATAGCACGTACAGCGCTTGCAGCCTTGTCGATGGCTTCATCGGCTTCGGCGCACGCATCAATGACGGCACCAGCACGTCGCCGGAATTCGGCAGCGGCGCTTCGGACCAGGAATTGCGACGCCCGCAATTTGGCAGCGACGGCCACCGTCTGGGCAATCAATTTGCCGATGCAGGCGATGCGGCGGGCGGCACGCGGGCTCGTCCGGCGCGCGATACGGGAAGCTATCAATTTGGTACCCGCGATTTCGTGACCAGTCAGGAATTCCCGCCGATCGATGGTGGGGCTGGCTACCGTGGACCGGGGCGCGCCTACCATGGTGACAACGGCACTTACGCACCGCTGATCACGTCCGCCTCGCGTGACACCGGCTCGCGGGCTGGCGGCTCCAGCGTGGGTGGTGGCGGCGCGACAGGCGGGATCGATAGCGGCAATCGCGGCATCAGCGTTCCCACGCCACCTATCGCCGTCGTGCCCGAGCCTGAAACCTATGCCATGCTGATCGCCGGCCTCGGCCTGGTGGCATTCGCTGCGCGCAGAAGGCGCAGCGTCAAGGCCGGCTAATCCCCCCCTCTCCCCGGCGCACCGCCAGGTCAGCGCTCAGCGCCGGTACGCCATGTACGGCGCGGCCAGCGGGTCGCCGATAAACAGGCCCTGCGCCGGCCACAGCACACTCCCCCAATACGCCTCCAACGCCGTCATGCCATTCAGGTAGCGGCGCAGGAGCACGGTAGGATTGGGAAATTTCTGCCAATAGTTGCACGGTTCGCTCACCGTACCGTAACTGGCCGTCGCGCCAGCTTCCAGCCAACGCTGACTGCTCATCTGTCCTGTACCCTGCAAATCACCGCCGAATGACGTCAGGTGATCGGCCAGTGCCCCGGGCAAAAATCGCAGGGTGTCCAGCTTGGCCACATTGGCCAAGCCGGTCTGGTACACCATGATGTTCTGCACATGTTCAATGCTGTTGGCACGCACATTCGTGATAGTCAGCTTGCGCTGACGCACCATGCCGCTTGGCGGAAAGAATGCCGCGCGGCTATTGCGCGCCGGGTCGCTGGTAGTCAAATAGTAGGCGCCGGCGGCCGGCACAGCAAACCCGCTGGCCGTGCCCCGCTTGACGACGGCCTTGGCATCATCCACGGAATCGACCGGCAACAGCATGGACAGGCGCATGCCCATCTCGGTCATGGGCCGCTCCACGCCGCTGTTGAAATAGGGGCTGGGCTTGCCCGGATCGCACGTCTTGACGCACTGCGCCATGTCATATCCCAGGGTAAATGCGGAGGTGATTGAATTGCACTCGACCGCATAGGGGGCGCTCCAGACCATCAGCACCGCCTGAATCTCGGGTTTGAGCTGCGTCTCGATGCGCTCCTTGAGCTGGGAAAACTGTTCGGCGCTGAGCTTGCGCGGCCGGTTTGGAATATTCACATGCACGACGTTTGCCAGCGGAATGTCGTGCGACTGGCGGTAGTACTCGCCCACCTCCACGCTATTCGGTTCCGCATCATTGATGATGATCGCCAGATGCGCAGGCTGCAATCCTGGCGCCGCGCCAGCCTGCGGCACCGAGGAAAAAGCCGCCAGCAACACGGGCAAAAAACGCAGTGGAGTATGCAATGGATAGCTGCCAGAAAGATAAATGGGAATGACCGAGGGCTTGACGGCCAATTATAGCGCCGGAAATGACACCGCAACGCAGCAAAAAAAACGGAAGCCTAGGCTTCCGTTTTTGTCCTTGCCAATGCTGCCAGCACGCTCAGGCTTGCAATTTACGGCGGCGTGCCACAAAACCCATCAGTCCCAGGCCGGCAAGCAGCATGGCGTAGGTTTGCGCTTCCGGCACGGCACTGGCCGAGATATTGCCACTGTAGCTGCCGCCAGTTGCGGAAGCGACATAGCCATCGACCTGCAAGAAGTAAGTACCCTCAAGCAAAGGCGCCTTGCCGCTGTTGAGCACCCAGGCCTGGTCCTGCGCCGTGAAATTGAGCAGATCGAGCGCGCCATGCAGCACCACGCCGCTGGCATTGCTCAAGCTAAATCCCGTCAGGGTCAGGCCGGAATTGGCGCTCGGCTTGAGCGAGGTGGCCAGGCCGCTGAAATCATGGATGCCCGTCAGAGTGAACAGGAATTTATCGCTGAAAAAATTATTCCCGGCACCAGCAAGCTGGCCGGCGCCCAGGCGAAAGGAACCAGACAGTTCGCTGCTGGAATAGTCGATCAGGTCCTGCGTCAGGTCGACCGGCGCATGGCTCAGGTCAACAGGCGCGGCATGGGCGCCCACGCTGGCGGAGGACAACACGGCGGTCAGGAACAGGGATTTCAATATTTTATGCATACTTTTCACCAAAATAACGGCGGTCAACGCGAGCGAGCCGCGGGAAAGGGACTATAGCGTCACGACAGCGAGTCGTGTTCAGGCAGATTTCTGACGGCGGCGGGCGATAAATCCCAGCAAGCCCAGGCCGGCAAGCAGCATCGCATAGGTTCCAGGCTCGGGCACGGCCGATACCAGGTTGCCATTGGCGCTGAACGTGGCGCCGGTGCTGAACACGATATCGCCACTGACCTTCATGTAATACGCGCCAGCCGCCAGGTTGGCGAAGGACAGGCTCCATTTGTCGGTCGCGCCGCTCAGCTCCTGGGTACCGCCCTGAAGCAGGGTGTCGCCAACGCTGCTGTACAAACCAAAGCCAGTCAAATTCAAGCCGGTCAGGGCGCTGGTGCTTTGCGAAGTCAGCACCACGTTGAGCGCGCTGGGCTGTGTCACGTTAAACGTAAACACATCATTGAAAAAGCTGCCCTGGTGATTGTTCTTGAACTTGTCGCCAAAGGTCAGCGAACCGCCGCTCTCGAGCTTGACGGCCTTCGGCAGGGAGCTGATGTCAACAGCAGCAGTAGCCGCCTGGGACAGCAGGGCCGAACCGGCAAAAGCCAGGACAGCCAGAATAGAGCGGGTATTGTTCTTCATGCGACTCCAGCAAGCAAAGTTGTGGCCGCAATGCGGCCACATGAATTTATATAATCAAACCAGCAAGGATAATAGCATAAAGTAATTTTTTAAGTTATTTAATTTTTAATTAAAAGTTTCTTTATGGCATCAAAAAAAGGAGCGGGAAACTATCTCGCGCCGCCGCCTGGAACCGGCGCATGCAGCAGTTATAATTGGCAAAGTTTTATCATATTGACGATTCATCTGAAGAAAGGGAAGTCATATGTCCACTTGGACGGCATTGCACGCCGATACATACCGGCTATACGGGCGCAGCGGTTGGCGCCTGACGCTGAAAGGGGCTGTCGGCAGCCGTCCCTTCCGCGCAATCGTCACCATGCGCCTGTGCCAGGCGTCGCGCGACGCCCGCGTCCCCTGGAAGTATCTGCTACCGTTGTGCAAGCTGCTGCATCGCAGCGCCACCCGCCGCGCGGGTATCGACTTTTCCTGGCAAACCCGGGTTGGTCCCGGTTTCGCCCTGACGCATGGCTGGGGCACCGTCATTTCGCCTGGCGCCGTCATCGGCAGCAATGTCACCCTGCTGCACGGCGCGACCTTGGGCCGGCGCGACCGCATCACCGCCCCGGACCAGCGCAGCAGCGCCTATCCGACATTGGAGGACGGCGTCTGGGTCGGCCCCCATGCCATCATTACCGGCGCGATCATCATCGGCCAGGGCAGCCGCGTCGCCGGCGGCACCGTGGTCGTGGCAGACGTGCCGCCCGCCTCCATCGTCGCGGGCAATCCCGGCAAGATCATCGCCAGCGACTGCGTTCCCGACGTCATGAATGCCGCGCCGCTCGATACGCCGGCATCTCAGGCGCGCTGATACGCATCCGCATGGCGCACGATATCGTCCTCTCCCAGGTAAGCGCCCGTCTGCACCTCGATCAGGTGCAGCGGCAGCTTGCCAGGATTTTCCAGCCTGTGGATCATGCCGAGCGGAATATAGGTCGATTCGTTTTCTGTCAGCAGGCGCACCGTCTCGCCGCATGTCACGCGCGCCGTGCCGCGCACGACCACCCAATGCTCGGAACGGTGATGGTGCATCTGCAGCGATAGTTTCCCACCTGGATTGACGACGATGCGCTTGACCTGGAAACGCTCGCCAACGTCGATGCCTTCATAACTGCCCCAGGGACGGTACACGAGCCGATGCTGCACGTGTTCGGTGCGTCCATGGCGCTCCAGGTGCTCGACCACTTGCCGCACGCGCTGCACCTGGTCGCGCCGCGCCACCAGGACGGCATCGTCCGTTTCCACGATCACCAGGTCCTGCGCGCCCAGCACGGCCACGATGCGGCTTTCGGCCCGTATCATGCAGTTGCGGGCGCCGTCGAGATAGACATCGCCGCGCACGACATTGCCCTGCTCATCCCCTGGCAGCACGTCCCACAAGCCGGACCAGGAGCCGATATCGCTCCAGCCCATGGCGGCAGGAAGCACCGCGGCGCGGCGCGTGTGCTCCATCACGGCATGATCGATCGAGACGCTGCGGCAGGATGAAAAAGCATCCGCGGCCAGGCGAAAAAAATCGAGGTCGCGGCAGCCGCCCGCCACTGCGGCGGCGCACGCCGCGTGCATGGCCGGTTCGAATTGCAGCAACTCGCGCAGGTAGCTTGCGGCGCGGAACATGAACATGCCGCTATTCCACAGATAACGTCCATCGGCAAGAAAACCCCGCGCCGTCGCCTGGTCCGGTTTTTCCACGAAACGCTCGACTTCGCGGCCCTGCGGCGAACCGGCCAGCAATGCGCCGGAAAGGATATAGCCGTAAGCGGTTTCCGCAGCGGTAGGGACGATGCCAAAGGTGGCAAGCTCACCGGCTTCGGCCAGCGCAGCCGCTTGCCCGACCACCCGATGAAACGCCGGCACGTCGGCGATGCAGTGGTCGGCAGGCAAGACCAGCATGACCGCCTCGGCATCGAGCGCCAGCAGATATTGCGCGGCCACCGCCACTGCCGGCGCCGTATTGCGTCCCAGCGGCTCCAGGACGATGGCCAGCGGCGGTACTTCGATCTGGCGCAGTTGCTCCGCCACCATGAAACGGTGTTCATTGCCGCACACCAGCAGCGGCGGCATGGCCTCGAGCGCGGGCTGGCCCAGTTCGCGCACGCGCAGTACGGCTTCTTGCAGCAGGGTCTGCTGCGAAAGGAGCGGCAACAATTGCTTGGGCAAGGCCTGGCGCGACAAGGGCCACAGGCGGCTACCGGCGCCTCCCGACAGGATCACAGGGTAGATTTTCATGTCGGGCTCCCGTCGGCTGAATGGCGCACGCTTCCATGGGCGTGCTGACACACGGGCCGCGGCGCCGCAGCCTGTCTGAAGGACGGCTTGATAAGGCGCCGTCGGGCCCCAGGAAGATGGCCATGCCCAGTGTACGCAAGAACGGGAGGGAGGAAATTGATACAGTGCAAAAGAGATGCACGTAGAGGGAGCAAGCGGGGCCGCATGCCCCGCCGTCCTGCCCAGCGCCTCTTACAGGCGCCAGACCTTGACGCCCACGGCGCGCAAAGCCGCTTCGTCAAAACACGCCTTCACATCGATGAAGCAGCCGCCCTTGATCAGTTTTTGCTGGAAGTCTTCCACGGGCAGCGACGTCAGCGCGCGGTGCGAGACAGCGGCAACGATGGCATCGGCGCGCGGCAACTCATCCCATGCAAACAGGCGCACGCCATACTCGTGCATGGCTTCTTCCGCATCCGCATACGGATCGTGCACGAACACTTCCACGCCATACGTCTTGAGTTCGTTAATGACGTCGCCCACCTTGGAATTGCGCAGGTCGGCGCAATCTTCCTTGAACGTCAGTCCCAGCACATTCACGCGCGCGCCCTTGATATAGCTGCCGGCGGCAATCATGTTCTTGATGGTCTGCTCGGCGATGTACTTGCCCATGCCGTCATTGATGCGCCGGCCGGCCAGGATCACCTGGGGATGGTAGCCCAGCGTCTCGGCCTTGTGCGTGAGGTAATACGGATCGACGCCGATGCAATGCCCGCCCACCAGGCCGGGGCTGAACTTCAGGAAGTTCCACTTGGTGCCTGCCGCCGTCAGGACTTCGGACGTATCGATGCCGATCTTGTCGAAGATGATGGCCAGTTCGTTCATCAGTGCAATATTCAAGTCGCGCTGGGTATTTTCAATCACCTTGCACGCTTCGGCCGCCTTGATGCTGGAGCAACGGTGCACACCCGGCTCGACGATGGACTCGTACATGGCCGCCACCGTTTCCAGCGTTTGCGGCGTGTCGCCCGAGACCACTTTCACCACGTTCGTCAGCATGTGTTTGCGGTCGCCCGGGTTGATGCGCTCCGGAGAATAGCCGACGAAGAAGTCGCGCTTCCACTGCTTGCCCGACGCCTGTTCCAGTACGGGAATGCAGATTTCCTCGGTCGCGCCCGGGTACACGGTCGACTCGTAGACGACGATGGCCCCCTTCTTCATGTGCTGGCCGACGCTCTTGCTGGCGCCGATCAGGGGGCCGAAGTCGGGGCTGTGGGCCACGTCGACGGGCGTCGGCACGGCGACGATGATGATGTCGGCCTGCGCCAGAATGGCGGGGTCGGACGAGTATTCGGCATGCACGGCGGCGGCCATCTGCTCGTCGCTGAGCTCGCGCGACGGATCAACGCCCCGCAGGCAGCTGTCGACCTTGCTTTGCACAATATCGAAACCGATGGTGCGCCCCTGCTTGCCGAATTCGGCGACGAGAGGCAAACCGACATAACCGAGGCCAATCACGGCAATAGTAGTCATAACAATACTTTCAATCTAAAAGGTGGAAACCGGTATTCGGCGATGACGCCTAGCGGCGCAGCGCTTCCTTGAAGAACAGGCGGATAAAGCCCATGTCCTCGATAAAGTAGCGCCGGAACATGCGGCGCGGTTCCTGTAAAAAACGATAAAACCATTCCAGTCCCGATTTCTGCATCCACACGGGCGCACGCTTCACGCGGCCGACGGCGACGTCGAAGGTGCCGCCCACGCCCATGGCGAACGGGATTTTCATCTGTCCCTGGTACTGCCCCAGGAAATGTTCCTTCTTGGGGGAACTGATGGCGACAAACAGCAGGTCGGCGCGCGCTTCCGTGATCTGCGCAACGACGCCAGGCTCCTCTTCCGCACTCCAGTAGCCATTGCGGTAGCCCGCCACGGTCAATCCCGGATACTTCAGCTCGTACAAACGCTTGACCTCGCTGACGACCTCCTCGCGCGCGCCCAGCAGATACACGCGCCATTGCTTGTCGGCGCTGCGGCGCATCAGCGCCTCGAACAAATCGACGCCCGCGACGCGCTCCTTGAGCGGCTTGCCCAGCAGGCGCGACGCCCACACCACCGGCATGCCATCGGCATTGATCAGTGCACAGTCATTGATGATGCGCCGCAATTCGGCATCGCGCTCCGCCTTGACCAGCTTGTCCACATTGACCACCACATGCTGATGGGGATGGCCGGACTGGATGAACCCCTCGACTTTTTGCAGGGTTTCTTCCATCGTCAGATTATCAATCTGACAGCCCATCATCGTGATACGGGCGCTCATGACAGCTGTGCGGCCAGCACGGCCACGATGCGTTCGGCAGCCTTGCCATCCCACAGGTGCGGACGCTGCCCGCGCTTGCCTTCGCCACGCAGTATTTTGCCGGCCTCGGAGACGATACGCTGCGGATCTGTTCCCACCAGCACATTGCTGCCCTCGTCGACGGTGACGGGACGCTCGGTGTTTTCGCGGATCGTCAGGCAAGGCACGCCCAGCGCCGTGGTTTCCTCCTGCAAGCCGCCGCTGTCGGTCAGCACCATGCAGGCATCCTTCCACAGGTTCAGGAAGGCCATGTATCCCTGCGGCCCCACCAGGGTCACGTTCGGTCCCAGGTCGATGCCGAACTTGTCCAGGTTGGCGCGCGTGCGCGGATGCACGGGGAAAATCAGCGGTAAATCCTGTGCGATCGTGCGCAACGCGCCGCCGATCGATTGCATCATGTCAGCGTTATCCACGTTGCTGGGCCGGTGCAGGGTGACCACGCCGTAGCGCTGTCCGGCGCCCGCATGGGCCGCCTTGAAAAGTGCCGCCTCGCCTTCGGTGACGACGCCGGCGCCGAGCTTGTCTGCCTGATACAGCACGTTGTCCACCATCACATGTCCCACGTAGTGCACGGCCGCTTCAGGCTTGCCTTCGCGCCGCAGGTGTTCCAGCGCGCTGGGCTCCGTGACGAAAAACCAGTCGCTGATGCTGTCGGTGACGAGGCGGTTGATCTCTTCCGGCATGGTCATGTCGCCGCTGCGCAAGCCGGCCTCGACATGGGCAACGGGAATATTGAGTTTCTTGGCAACGATGGAACAGGCCAGCGTGGAATTCACGTCGCCGACCACCAGCACGGCGTCGGGACGCTCGGCCTGGCACAGCTCTTCGAAGGCCAGCATGATCTTGGCCGTCTGCTGCGCATGGCTGCCGCCGCCGGCGCCCATGAAGACGTCGGGCTGGGGGATGCCCAGCTCTTCGAAAAAGACGTCGTTCATTTCGCGGTCATAGTGCTGGCCGGTGTGAATGATCTTGAATCCAAGCCCGCCATGGGCTTGCAAGGCACGCACGATCGGCGCGATTTTCATGAAGTTGGGACGCGCTCCGGCAACCAGATAGAGGGTGGGCATCGAATGTTCTTTCAACGTTAAAAGGTCTAAAATAATGCCATCGTAAATTCTGCCGCGATGTCACCGCCATCGGCAGTGACGCACAAGGTCGTACAGGCAACTTTGACTTCGTAGTGGCGGGAATACCAGCCCAGCGGCGGTTGCTCGCTGGCGCTGGACAGGTGCAAACGCAGCTGGGTGCCGGCAAACCGGCCTTCCAGACGGAAACGTGCGCCGCACACCACCAGCACCTCTCCCTCCACTGCCACCGACAGGCCGGGCGCAAAATGCCAGAACTGTTCCAGGCGGTGCGCCTCGCGTGCCTCGGCGCGGTCTTGCACGGCCAGTCGCCGCGTTGCCGCATCAAATTGCACGCTGCGCACGTGGCGCACGGGGTCGGCCAGGCGCAGATAGCCGTCGTGCGCACCGCGAAAGACGAACTGCGCGGGATCCTGCGGCATCTGCAGCACGCTGCTCGCCGCCTTGCGCAGCCACATGAAGCGTCCGCCGCTGACCGACTGGTCCACGCCGTCGACGCGCAAGGTATTGTGCGCAGACGTGCCGCGGAAATAATCACGCCATTTCAGTTCCTGCCAATACGAGTAGGTGCCGGGATCGACCAGGCACTCCTCGCCGGCAACCGACAGGGTCAGCGCCAGCGCATCGGCGTGCCCATGCGCCGCGATGCCAAGGTAGCCGAGCGGGCCGCAGTCGAGCATGCCCTTGATTTCCGTGGGCTGGCCGAAATCGTTACCGAACAGCAGGTAGCCGCCATCGGCGAAATTCCAGTCGCTGGCCTGTCCATCGGCTACAGGTATGGCTGGCAGTTCCATGCCGCCAAGCAACCATTGCGTCGTCGCCCCGTACTGCGACGGCGCCAGCCCGCCCCACAGCGCATCGGCCAGGTCCAGCAGCATCGCCGGCCGGTCGCCCGCCATGCCGGGTTCCAACCGAAAGACGATGCCGTCATCGGCGTCGCCCACCATCGGCACATGGCCGCCGACATCGCGCACGGCACGCAGGAAATGCATGGCGCGCTGCAGTATGCGCCAGTAGCCGTCGCTGAACGGCATTTTCGCATGCGCAGCGCTCAACCCCGCCAACAGCAGGAATTCGGCGGCGAATACCTGATAGGCAAATGCCTGCTCGCGGTTGACGCCATCGGCTGAATGCTGCAACCGGGCTTGCTGCTCCAGTTCGCGCGCAGCCTGATCGCGCCAGGCCGCACTGTGTCGCCAGCATGGCCAGGTCTGCGCCGCGACATACAGGCCGGCCAATTCACCGATCAGGTGATTATTTGCCGACGAATGGCGCGACAGGTGGCGCTGGATAAACTGGCAATGGGAAAAAATGCTGTCCAACCAGCGCGATCGACGCCGTGCCCCGGCGTCCCCGGCGAACAGCGGGCCGTTGGCGCCCCCCATGATGTGCCAGATCAGGCTCCAGTTAATCAGGCGGATACCCAGTTCCAGCGAGCTGGTCCAGTTCGGCCCCGTCAATGGCGGGCACTGTTCCAGCCACGAGTCCAGCTGCCCGGCCAGCGCATCGCGGTAGCGCGCGTCGCCGCTCAGGGCCCAGGCCTGCGCCAGCCGCACCAGATGCAGATGGCGGTTCAGCTCCCACACGTGCTTGATGTCGCCCACGCTGGTACGGTCGGTAATGTCGAGAGCAAGACTGAAACTGGCTGGACCCGCCACGCCCGTCAGGGGATCGGTATTCCAGCGCGGCGATGCGCCCACCTGGAAATGCGCCGTGGCAAAGAGCAAGACTTCGCCCGCCATGATCGCATCGGCTTCTCGCAGATACGGTGCCGCATCCGCCAGCCGCGGTGCCGCATACGGCAAGGCGGCGCCGGCTTGCGCCAGTTGTGTCGGGACGGCAGTGCTCAGCAAGCCGTGGCGCAACAGCCGGGACTGCCCCACTTGACGCAGGCGATACCATGGCTCTCCAGGCGGCATGCAGCGCAGCCGGTTCCATAACCAGCCCAGGCGGCTGGTGCGCGCGCGCGCGACGCTCGGCGCCACACTCATCGTGCCGCTCCATCGAGGCTTGCGTACAGGGTCGCCAGCTTGTCGAGCATCAGTTCGGTATCGAAACGCTGCTCGATCGTGACACGCCCCGCCGCCGCCAGACGCACGCGCAGCGAGCTGTCGGCCAGCAATCGCTGCAATGCGCCAGCCAGGCTCGCGACATTCTCCGGCTCGACCAGCAAACCATTGACGCCATCCTGCACCGCCTCGGGAATGCCCCCAACGGCCGTCACCACCACCGCCTTGCGGGCCGCCATGGCCTCCAGCATGGCCATGGGCAAGCCTTCATGATAAGAAGGCAGCACGAAGATACTGGCGCGCTCCATTTCCGCGGCTTTCTGGTCTGGATCTATCCATCCGAGCAATTCAAGCCGGTCGGCAATGCCCAGTTCGGCGGCACGCGCACGCGCCTCGGCCAGTGCGCCCTCTCCGCCCAGGACCAGGCGCAGGCGGGGGAATTGCCCACTCAGGCTGGCCACTGCTTCGATCAGTTCAAAGACCCCTTTTTTCTTTTCCACGCGGCCGAGAAACAACAAGCGCCCATCCTCTTCCGGCAGAACGGGTGGCAAGCTGGCCAACTTGACCGAATTGGCCACGACCAGCACGGCTGCGCGCGGCGCGAACGTCTGCAGAAACTCGGCCCAAGAGGGCGACAGGCCGATCACGGCCGAGCTTTTTTCCAGGGTGTGGCGGATCCACCAGCGGCCCACAGCGCTCACTTCATCCATGGTGAACTGGCGAAACTCGCCGCCATGCAGGTGAAAGATGGTTTTGCACCCCATGCCGCGGGCCAGCGCCAGCAGAACGGACTTGCGGTAGAAACTGGCGCGCGAGGAACAATGTGCATGCACGAGCGGCTTCACCCCGGTCAGGCGCACCGCGAGCAACTGGCGCAACGCGCTGAAGGCAAGGGCAAGCTTGCCCATTGCAGGCACTTCGGCATGTGTCACGACATAGCGCACCGCATGCTCATCCAGGAAACCCTCGCGCTGCAGGACGCAAACGACTGCCGCCACGCCCCCCTTGCCTTCCGGCGCGGTGCCCAGCATCAATGCCTGCGGCCTTTCGTCAATCACGCCGCCGCCCCACGCCTACCCACCATGGCCAGTAACTCGCTCATCTACGATCTCCCAGATCAGATTCATTAAGACATTGCAAAAAACACTTTGTGCGCACGCAATACGACTAACAAAAAAATAATGTTAAAACAACACAATCATTGCATTCATTACCACAATTGTCAACCACAGCACGGTCTTTTTCTTGTCTGCACGTATCTAAAATACGTGTCCTCAGGATAAATCATGACGCATGGAAATTTGTCGTTTTCTCTCAACATCGGCTTGCCAGCATGCATCGACTGCCGCAGCAAAAAAAAACCTCTCCGCCAGCGATGTGCGGAGAGGTCGGGTCATCTCATGAGAGTGTCAGGGGATCGGCAAAAAAACGCGCCCATAACTTGCTCAACCATTGCCTGCAACGTCTAAACCAATCGCGCACCGAGCTTTCTGATACGAACTGATCCGGCTGCCGGGCAGGCAGTCATTTCGGTATCGTCACCGTCTGCGTGCCTACCTTGAGCGTGCGCGCGACGGGATCGAACACGGGTGCCGGATTGCTGCAGCCGACATCGAGCACGACCACAAACTCTGCCTTGGGTTGCAGCACCGTATTTACAAACGCGCCATGGTCTTCCACCGTGCCAGCTTTTGGCGGAGGACCGGTGCGTTTCTCGAAAGCAATCGGCATACCCGTCGACACGGGAATCAGGCACACCATTTGCCCACCTTTGGCGACAATCACCTTGCCATTCTCTCCCGTCTGCATCGGCGCATAGGAATGGAAATTCCATTCAAACTTGCGCGGTGTGGCCGACGCCAGGGCGTCGACGATCACCGCCGCATTCACACCGCGCAAATACCAGACCTTGCGCACGGCCTGCGTCAGCGCGCCGCTGTACGCTGGCGTGGCATCGCCTTCCACATAGTCGAGCTGAGGCGTGGTAGAGAAGGCCGTGATCTTGCCGCCATAGGCCTTGGTCCTCGTGTAGCCTTGCGGCGTATAGCCATCAATGGCCTGGCCCAGGCCGCCATCGATGGTGATGGCATTGTGCGCCCGCGTCTGGCGATACCATGAGCTGGCCAGCGGTGAACCATAGTAGTCGGAATAACCGGACTGCCCCAGCAGCGCGACGCCGTTGCGGACCAGAACAATGCTGTTCTGCTCGCCATGGCTGTGGTTATACGAGCCGTACGGACTCGATTTGAAATACAGCGAGGTCCGCCCGCTATCGGCCATGCTGCTGTGCATGGCCGCCCAGCCTATGCTGGGGTACAGGCGGGCATTTTCCGGAGGCAGCGGCGTGCTGACCGACGAGACGGGCAGCGGATACGGCGCCTGCAGCAAGGTCAGCGCATCCATGTCCACGGGCAGCGCCCGGAAATACCAGGCAGCTTCGGGAGTCGCATAATGCGATACGAAGGCCTTCAGTACCGCGAAGGTGGGAACGACTTCCGACTCATCGCCAAACAGGTGGCGCGGCGTACCGGGCGGTACGAAATGCATGAAGTAGCGCACGAAACCGTTCGACCATGGCTTGCTGAACATATCGATGCCGGAAGCGCTGGCCAGCGGCTGCCATACCTGCAAGGCCAGGTCCGCCGTGTATTGCGCATACGCCGTGCCATTCGCAAAGCCGCCTTCCGGACCGCTCCAGGCGCTGAATGCCGCCGCGTAGGCGCGGAAGGAAAAGTCAAACCACGTATCGGCTTCCTTGATTTCGCCGAGCGACAAGGTGGCGATGAGAGCAAGGAAACCCAGATTGGTACCGCCATGGGAGTCAAACGGATATTGATCCATGCGGCCATTGCTGCCTGACAGATCGGCGTAGATATCGTTGGTCCGCAAACGCACGACATTGAGCCAGGCGGCGCGGCGCGTACCGTCGATGGCACTGCCCAGAGTATCGATGGCCTTGATCAGCGTCAGCGCGATGACGCGCGTGCCCTGGTCTTGATTGACATAGCTCGTTGGGCCATATGGATCGAGCGCGGCCAGCATGTCGCCCCGGTACAGCGCTTCGGTCAGGTACTTCTGCTCGCCGGTCAGGCGGTACAGCAGCGAGGCGCCTTCCAGTTGGCGTCCATTCGCCGACACCAGGGCACGGATATCGGCCGTCTGCGCAACGTTGGCGGCCGTCAGCACGGAACCCGTCTGCAGCTTCCAGTTTGAGTCCAGCACTCCAGCACCAGGCTTGACTGTCACCCAGTCGACCTCGGAGCGCATCTTGAGCATGGCAGCATTGCGCTCCGCCTTCAGTGGCGCGCTCCAGGCACTATACAAAGGCAATCCCTGCAAACTGCGCGGCCTTGGCATTTTTACGATGCGCGCCCGCAAGTCCGCATTTTCCGGCACCAGGAACGGCGCCGAGGCGGCCGTGATCGTGAAGTTGCGGTAATCGGACCACTCCACGGTCGACGTGGGGCGCACGCGCCAGGAATAACTACCGACTGGCAATAGCTGGCTAGGCAGCAACCAGTTACGGGACGTTGTATAAGTACTCACCGCGCCGCTGGCGGATTTGATTTCCACCGTATACGATGCCGGCGCCGAAATATGGCGCGACCAGGTAAACGTGGGGGGATTTTGCGCCTGAATCTGCAGGTTTGTTGGTGCCGGCGCAACCGCGACAGGGTCGACGGACTGCACCCAGTCGGCACGCGCCGGCCCGGCGACCGACAACACACCAGCTGCCAGCAATATTGGCAGCATCACGGGAAAGAGTTTCATAATTTAGCCTCCGAGGCAACGGCAATAAGATCGGAACCGATCTTGAAAAATAGGTGTGATAAGGCTGGCAAGATAAACCTTTTTGCAGCGCAAAATTATTTGTGATTCAAAGCGAGATTTAGAGACCTGGACAGGCCTCAATTGGAGTTGACGCCCGGAATTTTATTATACGCATTTTCATTTATTTTTTTCATGCTCATTCACGACCCAGCGGAACTTAACAGAAGATGTGTTGGGGATATCCGACGTTAATACAATTTCGACCATGATATCCTTATCTACCAACTGGCGAATATTCTCGACGAGCGCTAGTTCCTGCACTTTGGAGAACGCGGGCGCGGGCACGATGCGGATTTGCCAGCGGTCCTGCGCCACCTGTGCCACTTGCGACTTGAGAATATGTTCGACCCCCTTGAAAGCGAATGTCAGCACGGACGGGCTGACGGGCTGGCCATCCCCGCCAAAAATCGCATCTTCGTACTTGCCGCTGATTTCCTCAAGCACGGGGAACGGCCGGCCGCACGGGCAGCTTCCCGCCTTCCAGCGCGCCCGGTCCGACAAACGGTAGCGTACCAATGGCATGACGTGGTTATGCAGCGTCGTACCGACAACAAAGCCGAAATCCGTCGTCGGCTGGCCATCGTCGTTGACAATCTCCACGTACGCATAATCGGCATTCACATGCATCGCGCCAAACTGGCAGGCGCTGGCAAAGGCCACCCGTTCGGCCATGCCATACATATCGCTGACGCGCGCGCGGAAACGCTCCTCGATCAGCGCACGCTGATGTGGATACAGGGGTTCGGAACTGGTAAAGACCAGGGGAATGGAAAGGTAGCGCCGCTGGCGCTGCAGGTAGCTGGCCAGGGTATAGGCCGTCGATGGATACGCTTGCAACATGGCCGGCGCATAAGCGTCGAGCTGATCGCAAATCGCGGCCATATAGCCTTCCTTCAGGTGGCGCGAGGAGATCAGCAGCTGTTTGTCATAGCGGTTATAAAACCAGAATGGCGGCGCCTCGCGCGACTGTGGCACGACGACGTCGCCGCGCAGCACGGCGCTTCGCGCGCCGCGGCGAAAACCATTCCATTCCCAGTGCCGCCGCACAAAAGCCATCTCGTACAGCACGGATAGGGGGCTGCGGAAGATCGTCAGCGGCGTGCCCGTGGTGCCGCTGGTTTTGCCGACGCTGTACCAGGGCCTGGCCTTGCCGCCGTTCGGATACAAATTCTGGCGGTTGGCGAGCAAGGTGCTCTTGTCGATGATGGGAAAGTCGCGGCGCAAGACCTGCAGCGTGTCGTCGACAGAAAAATGTTTATCGATATGCGCATAGTACGGCAGCTTGCCGATTGCGCATTGCAGGCTCGCATGCAGCAACGTCAGCTGCACGCGCTCCATGCCCGCCGGGTCCAGTTGCGCATTGCGGCGCAGCCGCGCCAGCAGATGCCGGCTCAAAAAATTATCGCGCAGCAGCGAACGAAGGCCATAAAACAGCTCTTTTTTTACATTTTTCTTCATTCGATGTCTTTAATGCGTGTAGCACCTTTACCATTGTGTCAAATTGCACCGGCCTCTGCCGCCGTATTCTCTGACAGGACCCGGCTGGGAATCACCTCGCACGGCGGCCGCAACCTGGCCGTGACGAAACCCCGTATCAGGCCTGCGGCAGAAAGATGCCACAGTAAAATAGAAAAAACGGCATCATTGACACTGCGCTTCTTGACGCACAGGGCCAATGCCGCCAGCCCCCCCAGCCCCAAGCATGCTGCAGGCACACGCCAGTCGGGAGCCAGCAGCACGGCGCCAAGGACCAGCGCCCAGAAGCCCAGCACCGCAAGCGGATGCAAACACATGCGCAGCACGCGACCACACCAGGGTCGTCCCAGGGCTGACTTGAGCAACACGCCGCCCGCATCCATGCGTCGGCTACGCCATTGGCGCCAGATCAGTGCGCCAGTCGATTCCGCATGCCCCGTATGATACACCGCCACCGTGTCGAGCCGCAGCATGCGCCAGCCATGACTGCCCAGGCGCAAGCCCAGTTCCGCCTCCTCATATGCCTTCAGGTTGCGGTTGCCCGCATAGCCGCCCGCCTCGTCCAGCGCCGCGCGGCGATACAGCCCACCACCCGCCAGCCACTCGACGTCGCCGGCGCGCGCGGCAGGCTTGTTTTTCAGCCGGTGCCGGTCAAACCTGTTATTGATGTGCCGGTCGCGCAATACGCCGGAAATGCCGCCCAAAGTCGCATCGTTTTCGATGAGCGCCAGCGCCTGCTTCAAAAAGTCGCCCTGCAGTTCCATGTCGCCGTCGAGCAGATACACGAATTGGGCCCGCGTATGCTGATAACCAAGCTGCACCCCGGCGCCGCAGCCGCGGTCGGCTGGCAGCGTCAACTGGACGATCTTCACGGGATAAGCGCGTGCAATCGCGACGGTGGCATCGGTCGACAACGAATCGGCGACCAGCACCTCGACTCCCCCGGCAATCCCGGCTATGGCCTCAAACACGGCGTCGAGGCAACGGTTTATATTATGTGCTTCGTTATATGTCTTAATTAAGATCGCTAACTTCATTATCCACCTGTGTAGAGCTGTCTAATCCATCTGTCGATGGCACCCTGCCCGCTTGACCGCCACGGACACGGGCAGGAATACCAACGGCCGTGGCGCCGGCCGGCACATCTTGCAGCACGACGGCGTTGGCGCCTATGCGCGCGCCATTCCCGATACGCACGGGGCCGAGAATCTTGGCACCGCTACCAATGAGCACATCGTCGCCGATTTCCGGCACGCCGCTCAATCCTGCCCGTCCACCGAGGGTGACATGCGGGCCGATATTGACGCGGTCGCCGATCTTGCAGCGCGCATGCACCACGATGCCCAATCCGCTATAACCGAACAGCACATCGCGGCCGACGATGCTGGTAGGCGGCAATACAATAGAGAACACGATGCGGTTGAACATATAGAGAAGACGCGGCAACAGGGGAATGCGGGCGCGTGCGAGCAAGTGCGCAATCCGGTAAATGGTCAGCATCGCGCGTCCCTGGCCCATCCGCGCGCCAGCCGTTGGCGGGGTGCGGCGGCACGGCACCTCATGCCTGCCCCCTGAAGCGCCCGTTGGCAAAATATGCTGCCGGTCTTTTCTCGATGATATTGCGCTTGGTCAAAGGCCTCGCCCCACGGTCAATGATGTAAAAAATATAGGCCATGGTGCCGAAAAACTCGGCCCCAAGGATGCCGTTCGGCGCAATGGGCACCTCCGTCATGGAGCGTACCAGCAGCACGGCAAGCATCACCAGGCTGGCGCCATTGGTCGCCTTCGAGGCGCGCATGGCATAACGGATCAGGAAAAACAGGAAGGCCAGCAAGGATGCCAGACCGATCAGGCCCGAGCGGCTGAACACCTGCAGGTACAAATTATGTGCGGAAACCGCGCCGCTCAATCCCAGGCGCAGGCGGTTTTCCAGGTTCCAGAACGATGCCCCCTGGCCAAACAGGGGATTTTCCATGCCGCCCTTGATGGCTGCGGACCAGATCCACAGCCGTCCCGTGCCTGTGCTGAGGTCGCCCACGGCACGCGAGTCGAGCTTGCTTTCGATCACCGTTAACAAATTCACATCCGAAAACATGACCCAGATCCCCACCATGGCGACCATGAAGCAAAAGCCCATCAGCAGCACGGCCAGGAAGGTCGAACTGTTGCGGTTGTAGCCACGAGTTTGCGCCCCCAGGTAATTCCATATCTGCATGCCCGTGATCATCATGCCGCCCATGAAGGCGGTGAGGATCGACGTCTTGGACTGCGACATGATCATCGTCAGTCCTGCCGCACAAAGAATGCCGAAATGTAGCCAGCGTTTCTTTTCAGGTTCAGCCATCTCCATCAGGAAAAA
Organism: Janthinobacterium sp. KBS0711; assembly: GCF_000988085.1. Taxonomy (NCBI): domain Bacteria; kingdom Pseudomonadati; phylum Pseudomonadota; class Betaproteobacteria; order Burkholderiales; family Oxalobacteraceae; genus Janthinobacterium; species Janthinobacterium sp. KBS0711. The sequence continues at coordinate 83,800 of NZ_LBCO01000010.1, forward strand.
CGCGCAGGCGACGGCGCCGAGCGCATTGGCATGCGCTGTCACGCCCCACAAACGCAGGTTGAAGCCAGGGATCAGGCCATTGTAGCCAGGCTGGAAAGCGGCGCTGGGCGTGACGACGGCCGCGGCCAGGCTGCCGAACACCAGGGCTCCCAGGCAATACTTTGAAACCCGCACAGGATCGATGTCCGATACCTGCAAATACAGGAACATGGCCAGATAAACAAAGAAAGGGTAGATCAGCGACACATGGAAATAATAGCGCTGGCCCATAAAGATGGGTACGATGCTGAACGCCACATAAAACACCATGAAGGCGATCACGATATCGTTGGGCGCGCACAAGTCGCGACGCGTAAAGCGCGAGTGCTGGCGCAGTTTCTTGTTGAAATCGAACAACCATGCCAGGCACAGGGCGAAAGAGCTGCCGATCACCGCCATCAGGATCAGTTTCGATACGAGGCCCGAGGCGCCATCGCCATCACTCATGTTCATCAGCCCCTGCTCGCTCAAAGTCAGCTTGCGGAACGACAGGACAATGCTGCTGATGCTGGCGGCAACTGTCAGCAGAAAAACTGTCGCGAATGCCCAGCCACGCCAGCGTGCGGCAATGCCAGCCACGAAAACGGCGCCGCCGATTGCCAGCAGGGCAAACAGCAAGGCGCCCAAAGGCAACAGAAAATAGACGATTAACTCTTCCATGGATGGCCTTTGCTCGCTTTCATACTATTTTTTTTCATCAATTTCTCACAGGCCAAGTGCGTTCGCCAGACGGCGTCCAGGACCAAATCGTTGCAAAATATAAATCAGTGCATGGCAAAAGAAAAACCGCGGGAACAGCTTGCATACGCACAATGTCAAGACCAGCTTGCCTCCAAGTTCCAGCAGTTCGACGAGCAAGCCTGGATGCTCCGGCGCCAGCCATGCCGCCAGAGGTACGGACCAGAGCATGCCCAGCACGAGCGGTCCGCCCAGCACATTGCCAAAGTCTGCCCAGGTGAGCCGGACGATGGCAGCGATGGTTCGCATCTGCAGCAGCAGCCGCAGCGTGTAAGCAATACTGATCACGATGCCCACATACACCAGCTCCACATGTACGGCGAGGTACAGCCCTGCCAGCATCAGCGCCAGGCACCAGGCCTGTGATCGCAGCACCGTGCCTTGCCCGCCTGTCGCCGTCAAGACTGCGCCGGACAGGGTGCTCATGGCAAGCGACACCATGCCAACCGTCATGGCGGCGAACAGGGAGCCGGCTTGCAGCCACTTTTCGCCAAACACCAGATGCATCAGGAAATCGGCATGCGTGAGCGCATACGCATACGATGGCACGACCAGGATGGCGATCGACGCCAGCGCGCTCAAATACAGCTGGCGTATGCGTGCCACGTCACCGGCCAACGCCGACGCGGTGGAAAACAACACGGTTTGCATGGTCTGCGCCAGTTGCATGGCCGGCGTACGCGACAGCATCGACGCGGCATTGAAATTGCCCAGGGCCTGCGGTCCCAGCGCACCGGCAAAAACCCCGCTGGCGTTGTCCACGGCCCAATTCAACACATTGATGCCAGCCACCTGGCGGCCCAGTGCTGCTGCCTTGCAGGAGTGAAACGGATTGCCGAATACCAAAGGATGCGGACTAAAGTAATAGCTGAGGGCAAACTGCAATATCGCCTGCGCATACCATGCGGCCAGCAGCGCCCAGACACCGGCGCCGGCCAGGGCCAGGCCGACGCCAACGACGGGATAGGCGATCAGGTAAGCGCCGGTGGTGGCATATTGGATTTCACGAAAACGCAGTTCTGCGCGCAGCCGGGCCTGGGAAATGCCATACACGGCGATGACCAGATACGAGGGTGCCGAATAGCGAAACAGGGTACCCGCCAGTGGATTGTCCAGCCAGATGGCAAGCGGATAGGACATACCGAAAACGAACAGCATGCCGAATACCGAACCCAGCATTAACCGGGACAATACCACGCGCAGTTCCTCTTCCGAAAAATCGCCTTGCATCAATGCCCAGCCAAAACCCTGGTCGATCACCAGCGCCAGCACGCCGAACACCAGCAGTGCATAGCCGAACGTGCCCACCAATTCCGGTCCCAGTTCGCGCATGATGACGACTTGTGCGCCAAATTGGGCCAGCACGCGGATCAGCGTGCCTGCGTAGTTACTTTTCACCGCGCCGAGTGTCTTTGCTGCGAGAGTCATGTTTATCTAGGTAAGTGAAACAGCACATGGTGCGGCGCGCACCATGCGTCTATCCGTGTATGCCCATCAGGCGCAGCTTGCTGGCGGGGTCGAGCGCCGCCTGCATTGCCTTGACAAAGCCATCTTGCAGACGGAACGCGGCAGCCGTGTCGCGGTCGATCGACGACACGCGGAACAACAGACCGTCGGGAATCTGTCCCTTGAGGCTGTAACGCATTTCCACCAGCTTCTTGTTCGTGCGGTTCGTTACCACCACGTCGCCCACCGTCGTCCAGTACGTCACGGGCTCGTAGCGCTGGTTTTCCATGCTCGTCTCCAGACGTTTCAGGGGAATATCCCCCTGGGCCGTCGACAGGGTTTCTTCCCGCGTGGACGCGATCTGGAAGCCTTGCGCCGGATAGCAGATTTCCGGATAGTGCACCTGCGTCGTATCGCTCTGGTCCTTGCCGTAGGCAATCGACAGCATGATGCGCTCACCCCGGTCATTGATGTAGGTGCGCGACAGTATCTGCGTGTAGATGCGCTTGAGCTCAGACTGGATTTGCGGGTCGATCACGGCGCCGACAGACGTCTTTTCCTCTTGCCATACGCCAAATTGGCTGGGGATGATCTTCTCGAGCTCGGGCATCGGCATGGTTTCCGCCAAGCGGATGGTCGGCTTGGCATAGGCCGCTGCCAGCGAAGCGAGCACCATCATGCCGCTCAGTACAAACATGGAAAGGCGCGATGGTTTCATACTGTCCCCTTGTGATGGCGCTGGCGCATATTCACGAACCATTGCAACAGCGAATCAATGGAAATGATCAGGATCAGGGCGCTGATGAACAGCACCATGCCGGCAAAACCATGCAGGAAGCCCTGGCCGGCGGCATCGCCAAAATAATAGGTAATCAACGTCAGCACGATGACGCGCACCACGTTGGCGGTAAACGAAATCGGCACGATCAGGATGGCCAGCATGATATTGCGGAAGGCCGACGTATGGCGCACCACATTCATGTAGAACAGGCCCAGCGATTCCAGGGTCAGCAGTGTCTGCAAGCCGGCGCAGGCATCGGCCACAAGCAGCTGGTACTGGCCTATCTGCAAGATGACGCCGCTGCGCGCGATCGGATAGCCGGCCCAGAAAAGCAGGTGCTCGGTGACATACGATACGGCCATTTTCATCGGCATCGTCAGCGCGCTGACGATAGCGCCTGGCAAGGGAATCATGAACAACATGAAAAAGAAGGGAAACCACTGCACTTTCAAGGCACGCACGCCAAAGAACAGCAGCAACAGGGCCGCCAGCATCATGATGAAAGAGGCCAGCTCCATGCTCTGGATACTCTGCGACCGGCCCAATATATAGCACAGCAATGCCAGCACGGCCAGCGGCCAGCCGGCAGCCGAGCCTCCCGTGCCGCCCGAAGCGGCAAGCATGGCCGGCCATTGCCGCACCAGCAGCCACAAGGCGAGCAGGAGGATGATGGGACCGTGCGCGTAGCTCTCCGTGGACCACAGGCCGAAAGCCAGGTCGTGAAAGGTAGGCACATACATGGCCAGCAAGCCCAGCAGCACAGGCCACCAGTGCAGCAGGAACTGCTTCCAGTCCAGCGAGGCGGCTGGTCGCGACTGTGCGAGAGAAGTCATGTCAGTAATCGACCAGCACGGAGCCGACCACTTCCGAACCGCTACGCTGCAACTGCTCGCGCATGGCGTCGATATCGGCCAAGCGCGTCTTGTTCTTGCGCACAACCAGCAACACGCCACCGACGCGGGCGCCCATCACGAACGCATCGGATCCCGACGACACGGATGCCACGTCATACAACACGACATCGTAGCGCTCTTCCAGCTGCGTATTGAGCGCGCCAAAGGCAGGACGACTCAGCAACTCCTGCGGATTCGGCGGCAAGGTGCCCGCTCCCAGCACGGACAGGTCGACAAAGGAATCGATGACGGAAATGGCGTCCTGCTGGGCGCGCCCGGCCAGGACATCGGACAGCCCCTGGCGCTCTTCCAGCGCGAAAATCTCGTGCTGGCGCGGCTTGCGCAAATTCGCATCGACCAGCAAGGTGCTTTCGCCAAGCTGCGAAAACACCACAGCCAGATTGGCGGCGAACAGGCTGGCGCCATCGCCGCTATCGACGCTGGCCACGACGAGGGCCTTGCGGCCCAGCGAAAACCAGCGCAGCATCAACTGGCTGCGCACGGCGCGCAAGGTTTCCATTTGCGGGCTGAAAGGCTGATACGCCGCCACCAGCTCGCTGGCAAACTTGCCCTCGCCTTCCTGCAGATACGGATAGTCGAATTGCCGCGCCAGCACTTGCTGGATGTCAGCTTCGCTGATCAAGCCGAGACGCAAGGCCGCTTCGCCAAAACGGATGCCGAGTTCTTTCTGCATGCGCAGCACGCGTTCGGCATTTTCCGGGGTGATTTTGCCCGAGGCCAGCAACAGGGCGCCGATGCTGGAGTCGCCGCCCCGCAGGGGTGACGGTTTCGAAACAGGATGCGCGGGAAAGTTCATATTCAATTCCATCAATTAATTTGCACTCAGGCGGCGAGCCGGCAGAAGACGATGCAAGCCCTTGCGACGGCGCGGTGCGGCTTTCCAGTCGACCATGCCCAGTACCGGCACTTGCAGCAAGTCAGCCAGATCATGGTCGGAACGCACGCGGCGGTCCAGCATTTCAATCAGCAGGCCCAGGCCGATACCCAGGAACGTTCCCAGGACGATGGACAACAGGGTATTCATCAGCACGCGGGGGCTGGACGGTTCAATCGGTGGAACTGCCGGATTCAGCACGGCAATGTCGGACTGGTCGGACTGGCCTTCGATCTTGGTTTGCGAGAAGCGTTGCGACGTCACGTCGAAGGCGCGCTGGGCGCTTTCCACATCCTTCTGCAACACGCCCATCTCATCGCGGGTACGATTCAGTTCCAGCACCTTCGCCTTTTGCGCCGCCAGCGCCGCGCGTACCGAGGCTTCGCGCTGCTGCTGGATCTGCGCCGCATTGCCTACGCTGTTCGAGGTAATGCGCAGTTGTTCGCGCAGATCGGCACGCAGCTTGTCAGCCTCTGCCTTGGCGCTCTGGTACTGCGGATGATTCTTGTCGAGACGTTGGCCCAGTTCGGCCAGTTTGGCTTCGGCATTGCCAAGCCCCATCTTCAAGCTTTGAATCAAGGGATTCGAGGCCACATCCGGCGATTCGCCGCCATTGCCGCCAGCGGCCATGCGCTGGCGCGAATTTGCTTCCATCAACTGGCCCTGCGCCATCACCAGCTGCGCGGACAGATCGTTCAGGCGATTCGATTCGACGTCCAGACGGTTGTCGACGCTGACGATACCGTTTTCCTGTTGATACTTGGAGAGGCGGTTTTGCGCCTTTTCCACGTTATCGCGCAGCATCTTGGTTTGCTCATCGAAATAACTGGCCGCCTTCTTCATCGGCTCCACTTTCAGCTGGATGCTGACTTTCTGGTATTCGTCGGAAAAAGCATTGGCGACGGCCGCCACAAATTGTGGGTCGGAACCCTTGAAGCTGATGTCGACCACGCTACTTTCGCGCGATGGCACGATTTCCAGCTTTTTCAGCAAGAGATTGGCCAACCAGTCGCGGACCGTTCCCTTGCCTTCCGTCGCCGCATTGAATTGCTCGATGACGGCAGGACTGTTGGCCAGGCCCAGGTGATCGACCACGCGCAAGGCCACATTCTTGCTGCTGATGATATCGATCTGCGTGGCCATGTATCCAGGCAACAATTGTCCAGGCATGGCCAGCCCCGTGACAGGATCAACGCCCTTGTAGTTCATGACCAGAGAACTGGTGGCTTTGTAGCTCTTCGGTAATAGCAGGCTGACAGACAGCGTGGCAAGCACGGTGACGATCAAGGTCAAGAAAATAATCTTCTTGCGCGCTTGCAAAATCAGCAAAAATTGAGAGAAATTCATGTTGGAACCTTCAATACTGAATGATAAGAACGGGGCGCTGGCCCCGCTCAAGACTAGAACAAGCTCTCTTTGACATACACGACATCATCGACCTGCAGCATATCGTCATGCTTGGCCTCAAGAACCTGCAGCTTGCCTTGCGCATCGCGGCGCTTGATGCGGATGCCGCGTTCCGTGCCGCGCTGCGTCAGGCCGCCACCTGCGGACAAGCCCTGCAACACGGTCATCGAACGCTCCAAACGGAATGGGCCAGGACGCTGGACTTCGCCGTAAATATAAAAGCGTGGCGCGCGTTCGACAAAGATCACGTCGTTGCCAGCCACATCGAGGTCGCGGTTCAAATCGGCGCTGCGCACCATTTCTACGATATCGATCACTTCCCGGCTCGTCTTGCCATCGCGTTTGCGGATCAGGTTGATCGAATCGCCGCCATCGACGCTGACGCCGCCTGCCATGGCCAGCATATCCATCACGCTGCGGCGGCCTTCGATCGGATAGCGGCCCGGACGGTTCACCTGGCCCAGCACCGACACCTGCTGGCTTTGCAGCGAAGTCACGATGATGTTGACCTGTGCCTTGCGCAGGAAGCCGCCACTTTCAAGCAAGCCGCCCAGTTTCTTTTCCGCCGCGGAGACCGACAAGCCGCCGAGCGCCACGTTGCCAACCAGCGGGAAGGTGATCTGACCAGCTTCGCTGATGCGCGTCTCCAGCCCAAGGTCAGGACTGCCATACACGGAAATTTTCAATACATCGCCCGCGCCCAGTTGTACATCGGCGGCACTGGCAACACCCGTACCAATGGCCAGCAACAGGGTCAGGCACCACATGACAAGTCGTTTCATGATTCGTTCAATCCATAATGAGTTGCTTAACTTAAAATGCTGCGGCTTATTTCAAGCCAGCAACGCCACGATCATTCGATTCCGACGAACTCGGCGCCGGTGCCGCCGGTACGACGGGTGCTGGCGCGACAGGCGCCGCAACGGCCGGCGCCGCAGCCGGGGCACTGGCCACCGCCGATGCCGGGGCGCCCTCCTTGTTCAGGTACTCGATCTTGGCAGCGGCACGCAAACGTTTCAATTCGGTATCGGCCGCATCCTTGTTTTTCTTGTTGAACAGAAATTGTTCAATCTGAGGCGCGGCTTGTGCCAGGTTCACGGGATTGTCGCGGATGTCGGCAAGGGAAATGAGCAAGGTACGGTCCCCCTCGCGGATGATGAACAGCTGGCCCTTCGGCATCGACAGCAATTTCGTGCTCAACTCCGGCGCCAGGTCGGCGCTGGTGCGCGACAACTGGGTACGGGCATACTTGACTTTGTTCGTATCGAGCCAGGCGGCGACGTCGTCCAGTGTCTTTGCCGCGTCCATGGCTGCCTTCAGCTTGTCGTTCATGTCGGTGGTGGCGATGACCAGTTCGCGCATGTCGAACTGCTTGCGTTCGGTGAAAAATTGCGGGTTCTTCTGGAAGTACTCTTCCACTTCCTGCTTGCTGGGGCGGGCGATCGCACCAATGCGCTTTTGCATGTAGGCTTGTGCCACGATCAATGCCTTGGCCCGTTCGACCGCCTGCACTACCTTGGGATCGCGGTCTGTCTTGTCCTTGGCCGCTTCGTTCTGCAGTAGCTGGCGGTCGATCAGCGATTCCAGCAACTGCTTGCTGGCCACCTCCTGTTGCGCAACCGGCACATTGGCGCGCTGCATTTCTTCATTGAGCTGCAGGACGGTGATTTCCTCCCCATTCACACTCGCCAACGCCTGGCCGGCCTTTTTTTCCTTATTGCCGCAAGCAGACAATCCTGCGACGGCCAGGACTACCAGGCCTGCGCACAGCAGGCGGGAATGCGTGGCGGGCTTGCTCGATGACACACGGGCGATTTGCGCTTGGTTCAAAATGACTCCTTCAGTTCGGGTAAGGAAATCCACTGATAGTTTTGTGAACGTGATGATAACTCACTTAATAACAAAACATTATCAAAAAAGCAGATTTCGATTGAAATTATGGGCTTGCGACCACATGATTGTCAATATTATAAATATGATACACAGTGTACTAGCTTGCTAGGAAACTATTTGCTTAAAAAACTATTAAAAGGTCTTAAAAACAACTGTTTCATCAGAAACACAAGCCTTGCAATAAGCAGGCCTCAAAAAATAATTCTTACAGGGCAATATTTCTCGCAGCGGTGATACTTGCATTACGCCGTACCATAATGCGAGGCGGGCCAGCGCGGGAAAGCGGCAGGGATGTGGCCAGTGCCTGGGAGACAATATCAATTGAACAGTCGCCATGCGCCACACCGGCCAGGCGAAGCGCCAGCGGGCATGACGCACATGCCACGGGCTACAGCCCGGGCAGCCGCCACGCAGCAGGAGCATGTCACCGTGCACATCATGTCGCCGTGCTTGCCTCATAGGGTCGTATGGCTCGTCGAATCACTGTTCGGCCGGCTTCAGAAGCCGGATTTGACATCTTGCATGATTGCGTCATTTTAACGCGGATTAAATCTCTGCAAAAAATATTCAAGTCCCCGTGTGGCGCTCCGCCATCGGTCCGCGTTCAATGCGCGTTGTCGCGCTTCAGCACCACCTTGACCGTACGTAAAATGATCCACAAGTCCAGCCACAGCGACCAGTTGCGCAGGTAGTCAAGGTCGAAATGGATGCGCGCTTCCATCTTGTCGAGCGTTTCCGTCTCGCCGCGCAAGCCATTCACCTGGGCCCAGCCCGTGATGCCCGGCTTGACCTTGTGGCGCAGCATGTAACCCTTGATCAGCTTGCGGTATTGCTCGTTATGCGCCACCGCGTGCGGGCGGGGACCGACAATGCTCATCCGTCCCTGCAAGACGTTGATAAACTGCGGCAACTCATCGAGCGAGCTACGGCGCAAAAAGGCGCCAATGCGCGTCACGCGCTGATCATTCTTGGTTGCCTGTACCACCTTGTCGCCATCCTCGCTGACCGTCATCGAGCGGAATTTATAGACGATGATTTCCTCGCCATACAGGCCGTAGCGTCGCTGGCGGAAGATCACGGGCCCCTTCGACGTCGCCTTGACGGCAATGGCAATGACCAGCATCACCGGCAACAGCATGATCTGGATCAACAAGCCCAGCACGATGTCGCTGCCGCGCTTGAGCATGCTGTTAAAACCGGTAAACGGCGACTCCCGGATGGCGATCACCGGCATGCCGCCTACATTGTCGAAGCGCGCCTGCATCAGATCGAAGATATAAATATCCGGCAAGAAGTACACCGATGCCGTCGTATCCTGCAGTTCATCGAGCATCTTGCGGATGCGCGGTTGGGCCGAAATGGGCTGACTGATGAATATCATCTTGATATTGTGCTCGCGCACATAGGCAGCGATATCGGCCATCTTGCCCAGCATGGGCTCGCGCATCGTCTCGGGCCAGCGGTCATCGGTGCGGTCGTCAAAAAAGCCGCGCACGCTCATGAACAGGTTCGGGTTACGCTCGACGGTGGCGGCAAATTTCAGGCTGGCATCGTTGGCGCCGATAATGACGACAGAGCGCACTTCACTGTCGCGTCCGGGATCGGCCACCATGCGCCGCGCGGCCAGATGGCTGAGCAGCAATACAAACGGCGTCAACAGGAACCAGGCCAGCACCAGATCGCGATCATAATGAAACGCCAGTCCTGTCGCCGACCCCAGGAATACCAGGATCAGGGCCGTGATGCCCCAGCTGACAAAAATGTCGCGGGCATAGGCCAGCATGCGACCGCTGCGCCAGGTACGATAGGGATCGACATACTGGAATACGGAGGATGAAATAAAGAACGCAAGGATCATCAATACCAGCGAGTAACCGGTAAATGGCGAACCTGACATGGCGGAAAGCAGGTACAGCGTACCCATGATGATCAATGGGTCGAGTATGCGCTGAAAAAACGAAATCAGGGGTATATCATTAACCGTCATATTGCTCTCAGAACTGAACGCTGGCGTTGAAGGAAACGCCCTTGGCGCGGTAGCTGCCGGTATTAATAATCGGTGCCCCCTTGCGGGTATCGTGGAAGGCATTCAGGCTCAGCTGGATATTCGGCTGCGGCGCATAGGTCAGTCCCAGCGACTCCGTATGCGTGGAATCCGTGACATCGACGGGAAAGAGCAGGCCGCTGGCAGCGGAAAAGTCGCGTTTCTGGCGCCGCACTTCGGCATCCATGCGCACCTTCGACGTAATATCCCACGCTGCGGCCACGCTGGCGCCGTTATTCAGGCTGCTCGATACCAGCGAGCTTTCCACCGCCCCGAACTCGTGCCATAAATTGCCCGTAAAGCGCACTTTCCCCAGCGGCGCCCAAGTGACGATCAGGCGGCCGTTCGCGCCTTTCGAATCGCGTCCCGAGAACGATGCATAGCCGCGCCGGACCCAGCCAGCGAGCAGTTGCACCTGCGTCACCTGACTGTAGCGCCAGTAGATATTCGCCTTCACCTCGTCCTGGGTATAGCCATCCACCAGACTGAATTGCGAGCCCACCGGGCGATTCGGATAATTACCCTTCAAGTGCCGCAGTTGCACCCCGATCTTGCTGCCGCTCGAAGCGAGGTAATCGAGTCCCAGCTCGCTCGCATCCTCGACGCGGTTCGCATAGCTGAGACTTGAAAGGTCATAGTAATAGCGCTCACGACTGAGGCCGCCGCGCAGGCGCCAGCTCGGATGAAACAGCCAGCCGCCATCGAGGTAATTCCGGTGCCGTGTTCGCATATTCCGGTTCGTACCCGTAGATTGAAAATCGCTGAACGGCGTCAGGGTTTCCGAATATGTCACTCCGGCATGGCCGTCAAGATGATTGCCAATATGCCATTCCAGGTCGGCCTGCAAATCCTTGCCGTTATAGTCCAAGTTATCGAAATGCTGAAACGATACCCGCGACCACTTGGCTTGCCCGCTCAACACCTGGCGTCCGATCGGCCGGTTGAACAGAAAACCCGCCTGTATCTGGCGCGAGGTATCGGAACGGGGGCCCGTGTAACCAGGCGTATTGTCGTCAAGGCGCAAAAGGTTGTCATCGTAGGAATATGACGTGGCCAGGAAGGGGAAAATTGTGTCGCTCAATGAAGCAAGGGCAGCCGGACTGGCCAAGCTGCCCAGCAGGAATAAACAACCAGCACGCAATGCCGATGCCGCCGGGAGACGACGTGATGCAGCGGCAGAGTGGCTGCCATCGACATCTTTTTTTTGCGGGGAATTCAACATAGGTATTCTCTTTGATAGAGCAAACAGTTGATTGGCAATATTACCAGTAAGTCCAGTGTCCACCGGAAACAATCCAGAGGCCCAGCACGCCATTCGTCACACCATGGGCAAGGATCGGCGACCACAGCGACTGGCTGCGCATGTACAGCAAGCTATACGCGGCGCCGGCAACGATACCGGCCAGCCACAAATTGTGTTCAAAGCCAAACAGTACCACGCTGACAACAAAAGCCTTGGCACTTGCCAGACGCGGATTGAATTTAAGGAAATCAGGGGCATCGATCCAGCGCAGCAGGAAGGAACGCCAGAACAGCTCTTCCATCACGGGCACCACGAGGGCGGCGCCAGCGATGCGCAGCACCACCAGGCTCCACTCGATCTGGCCGCCATTGCGTGGGTCGAAGCCGTCGGCGCTGCCGATGCTCATCCAGCTGGCATTCAAATTAATCCACAGCAAAAAAACAACAAGCCCGGTGGCCAGCGCCACGGCCAGGGCGCGCGCGCCCAGCGGTGTCCAGCGCAATTCCGTGTAACTGCGCCGCCAATACAGCAACATACCCAGCACGATGCCGATCTTGACAGCATACAGCCAGCGCAGGTCCTGCGCGGCGAAGCCAGCCCGGCCAAGCATGTCGGCGATGAAGATGAAGGAGAGGTAGGCCAGGAATGGCGTTACCCGGGGCAAGGCGGCACGGTCAAACATGCTGATGCGCACCGGAGGTGGAACCACGCGCCGGACGCCGTGGTCCGGAGCGCGTGTTTTCGATAACAAACATGCATCCTCCGATGTAAAAAATATAATTATATAATTATATCAAGCAGAACCGTTGCCGTGGCAAATAATCCTAACTTAAATTACAACAGAGAATGCAAGAAACTAATCAGGCATTGCTGCGCGCCTCGATCTGTTCCCACTTTTCCAGCGCTTCCAGCAGTTCGCCTTCGATCTCGGCCACGCGCGCATTCAGGCGCTTGCCTTCGGCCGGCGTTTTCTTGTAGAAGTCAGGATGCGACAGTTCGGCGGCCAGCACCGATTGCTCGTCTTCCAGCTTGGCGATCAATTTCGGCAACTCTTCCAGCTCGCGCTGCTCCTTGTAACTGAGCTTTTTCTGCTTGGCGGCCGGTGCGGCGGCCTCGACCTTCACGGCCGGCTTGCTGGCGGGCGCCGTGGCGATCGGCAAGGTGCGCACGCGCTCCCAGTCCGTGTAGCCACCGACGAATTCACGCCACTTACCCTCGCCTTCGGCGACGATCACTTGCGTGACCACATTGTCGAGGAAGGTACGGTCATGGCTGACGAGGAAGACGGTGCCGGTGTATTCTTCCAGCAACTCTTCCAGCAATTCCAGAGTATCGATATCCAAGTCATTGGTCGGCTCATCGAGCACCAGCACGTTGGCCGGCTTGGCGAACAGACGCGCCAGCAGCAAACGGTTGCGCTCGCCGCCGGACAGCGACTTGACGGGCGAACGGGCACGTTCCGGTGCGAACAGGAAGTCGTTCAGATACGTCATCACGTGGCGGCGCTGGCCATTGATTTCGACCCAGTCGCTGCCTGGCGCGATGGTTTCCATCAGGTTCGCCTCTTCATTCAGCTGCGTGCGCATCTGGTCGAAATACGCGACCTGCAGCTTGGTACCCAGGCGGATGCTGCCCGTGTCCGACTCTTCCTGGCCCAGGATCATCTTCAGCAAGGTGGTCTTGCCGGCGCCGTTGGCGCCGATCAGGCCGACCTTGTCACCGCGCAGGATGGTGGCGCTGAAATCCTTGACGATGACCTTGTCACCATAGATCTTCGAGACGTTTTCCAGGTCCGCCACGATCTTGCCCGAGCGTTCGCCGGCCGATACGTCCAGCTTGACTTGTCCCTGCTGTTCACGGCGCGCATTGCGCGTCAGGCGCAGCGCTTCCAGGCGGCGCACGCGGCCTTCGTCGCGCACGCGGCGGGCCTTGACGCCTTTGCGTATCCACACTTCTTCCTGCGCCAGGAACTTGTCGAACTTGGCGTTTTCCACTTCCTCGATTTCCAGCTGCTCCGCCTTGCGGGTCTGGTAAGCCGTGAAGTTGCCCGGATACGACAACAGACGGCCGCGGTCGAGCTCGATGATGCGCGTGGCAACATTGTCGAGGAAGGAGCGGTCATGGGTAATGAACAGCACACTGCCCTTGAAGTCGCGCAACAAGCCTTCCAGCCACAGGATGGAGCTGAAGTCCAGATGGTTGGTTGGCTCATCGAGCAGCAGCACGTCGGGCGCCGATACCAGCGCACGCGCCAGGGCCACGCGCTTTTGCATCCCGCCGGACAGGGTTTTCATCAGCATGTCGCCCGTCAGATTCAAACGGTCGAGCACAGTTTCCACCTTGTTCGGCAAGCTCCACGCATCGGCCGCATCGAGTTTGACCTGGATGTCGTGCATGCGTTCCATCAGTTCGTCGTCATTGCCCTGGCCAAACTGGCCCGTCAGCGCATCGTATTCCTTCAGCCACGCCTGCGATTCGCCCATGCCGGAAGCGACGGCGTCGAACACGGACATCTCCGGGTCGAATTGCGGCTCCTGCTCCACATAGGCGATCTTGATGCCTTGCTGCATCACCAACAAGCCGTCATCGAGCTTGAACTTGCCCGAAATAACCTTCAACAGCGACGATTTACCCGTGCCGTTGCGGCCGATCAAGCCGACCCGTTCCGAGGTTTCCAGTGAAAATTCCGCGTGATCGAGCAGCGCGACGTGACCGAACGCAAGTTGCGCCGATGAGAGAGAAATGACAGCCATAATGAGTAAGAGTGCTCGGGCGCCGTCTCGCGCACACCGCGTGGTGTGCAAAACAGCCGCCGATTGGATGAATGAAGCACGCATTGTACCGATAACTTGGACTTCAATCGCCATCGACCAATAACTACCGCCTGGATGATCACAGGCTGCCGACGCGCGTGCGTGGAAACGTGGTGTCGCCAGCAGGAATCGAACCTGCATTTAAGTCTTAGGAGGACCTTGTACTATCCATTGTACGATGGCGACACGCGCAGCGGCATTATACAGGCAAGCGCCCGCCATTGACAGCGTGGCAAGCGCGGCGTCACGTCAGACAAGGCGAGTCTTGGCCTTGCCCCGCTGACGCACCAGCAACACCAGCAATCCCGCCAGAAGCAGTCCATAGGTGGCCGGTTCCGGTACGGCGCTGATGGCAAATACCTCGATGGCGCCGAAGGTCACATCGTTGCCATGCCAGGCGGAGCCATCGAGCAAACTGAAGCCAGTCGACGACTGCCCAACATAGTTATAGGTATACAAGAAAGAACTGCCGCCATGCGTGAGATCTTGCGGCACATACAAATCATGTCCATAGCCGAATGTCGGGCCGTAATTGGCCTGATTGTAGGTCTGATCCTTGCCGATACCGTCGCCATTGAAATACTGCTTCAGTTGCGGCAGCATGAAGTCTGACGTCAGATTAAAAAGGAAGGCCGTGCGCTGGCTGTCATCCATGGTGACATGCATGCCATCGGTGGAGCTCCAGCTTTGCGGATTGTAACCGCCCACCAGCCACGTCTTGCCCGATGAATTCGTGGCCTCCATGATGGAAAAAGTGCGTCCCTTACCGTCGGATGCCTTGTGAAAATCGAGCGAAGTGTCGCCCGCCGCCTTGCTGTAAATGTTCGTCAGCGCCAGATGGCCTTCGCCAAGCCAGCTTTCCAGCTGTGCCTGATAGCCGGGGGAAAGTAGCGACGTACCGGGTCCCGCCTGCGCGCCCAGGCAAAAACCCATACTGGCCACAGCCAGCACCACACTTCTTACCGCTCTGAAATTATTACGCATCCTCTACCTCGACTGTCAGTATTTAACACCGGCGTATGTTCCGGTTGCCAAATATAACATGATAGATAATGTTTTTATATTTATTATTTAGATACCAATACGCAATATTTCATAGCAGAAATTCAGTCAGGCAACACCGCCGTCACCTCGATCTCGACCTTCGCTCTGTCCTCGATCAGTCCCGCCACCTGCACGGCCGTCATGGCAGGAAAATGCTTGCCGATGATTTCCCTGTAGGCAACGCCAATTTGTGGATATGCCGCCACATATTCCTTCTTGTCCAGCACATACCAGTTCATGCGCACGATGTGTTCGGGCAAGGCGCCCGCCTCGGCCAGCACGGCGACGATATTTTGCAGTGCCTGGCGCACCTGGCCTGTGAAATCGTCCGTGTGAAATTGTCCCTGCGCGTCCCAGCCGATCATGCCGCTGACGTACACCGTGCGTCCGCTGGCGGCGATGCCGTTCGCATAGCCGCGCGGCCTGGCCCAGCCCGCTGGTTGTAACACTTGCATATTGTTTTCCTCGTTGTTCATGCTGTTCATGCGTCCGCCGCCTCGCGCAGCAGTTCGCGCGCGATGATCAATTGCTGCACTTCGCTGGCGCCCTCGTAGATGCGCAAGGCGCGAATTTCGCGGTACAGGCGCTCGACCGGGTGGTCACTGACGACACCCATGCCGCCAAACAGCTGCACGGCCGCATCGATCACCTGCTGCGCAGTTTCCGTGGCCGTCAGCTTGGCCATGGCCGCTTCCTTCGTTACCTTGCGGCCCTGGTCGCGCTGCCAGGCGGCGCGGTAGGTGAGCAGCGCGGCCGCATCGATGCCGGTGGCCATCTGCGCCAATTTCGCCTGCGTCAGCTGGAAGTCCGCCAGGGTCTGGCCGAACATCTGGCGCGCCGTCGCATGGCGCAGCGCTTCGTCGAACGCGCGCCGCGCAAAGCCCAGGGCGGCGGCGGCCACCGACGTGCGGAACACGTCGAGTGTCGCCATCGCCACCTTGAAGCCCTGCCCCGCCTCGCCCAGGCGCTGCGACACGGGCACACGGCAATTGGCAAAGCGCAGGCGCGCCAGCGGATGCGGGGCAATCACGGCGATGCGTTCGGCGATTTCCAGGCCCGGATTATCAGCGTCGACGATGAAGGCGCTGATGCCGCGCGCGCCCGGCGCCTCGCCCGTGCGGGCGAACACCACGTAAAAGTCGGCAATGCCGCCGTTCGAGATCCACGTCTTTTCGCCGTCGAGCACGTAGTCGTCGCCATCGCGCCGCGCCGCGCACGCCATGGCCGCCACGTCGGAGCCGGCCTGCGGCTCGGACAGGGCAAAGGCGGCGATGCGCTTGCCGCTGGCCACGTCCGGCAAATAGCGCGCCTTGTTGTCCAAGCTGCCGAACAAGCCGATAGCGCCGGAGCCGAGTCCCTGCATGGCAAAGGCGAAATCGGCCAGGCCGTCGTGGCGCGCCAGGGTTTCGCGCATCAGGCAAATGGCGCGCGTGTCGATCTTGCCATCGGTGCCGGTGGCGTGCGCGAGCCAGCCGCCCTGCCCCAGCTGCGCCACCAGCGCGCGGCAAGCCGCATCGACGTCGGCGCCATGTGCCTCGCCCAGATGCTGCACCGCCCAGGCATCGAGTTCGGACTCAAGCTTTGCATGACGTGCCTCGAAAAACGGCCAGTCCAGGTAAGTGGTGTCGCGTGTATTTTGCATCTTAATCGCCCTCGAACTGCGGCTTTTCCTTCGCCACGAAGGCGTGATAGGCGCGGTGGAAATCGTTGGTGGCCATGCAAATGGCTTGCGCCTGCGCTTCCGCCTCGATCGCTTCATCGACGCCCATGTTCCACTCCTGCTGCAGCATTTTTTTCGTCATGCCGTGCGCGAACGTGGGGCCGCTGGCCAGGCCGGCGGCGAACAGCTGCGCCGCTTCGGCCAGCTCCTCCGGCTCGACCAGGCGGTTGAGCCAGCCCCAGCGCTCGGCCTCGGCGCCGGCCAGGGAGCGTCCCGTGTACAGCAGTTCGGCGGCGCGGCCCTGGCCGATCACGCGCGGCAGCAAGGCGCAGGCGCCCATGTCGCAGCCGGCCAGGCCCACGCGGGTAAACAAGAAGGCCGTTTTGCTGCGCGGCGTGCCGATGCGGATATCGGAAGCCAGCGCCAGCATTGCGCCGGCGCCGGCGCAAATGCCGTCGATGGCGGCGATGATGGGCTGCGGGCAGGCGCGCATGGCTTTCACCACGTCGCCCGTCATGCGGGTAAAGGCCAGCAAGCCGGGCATGTCGAGTTTAGTCAGCGGGCCGATGATGTCGTGCACGTCGCCGCCCGAACAGAAATTGTCGCCGCTGCCCGTGATCACGACGGCCTTGACGTCGTCCGCATGCGCCAGCGCGCGGAACAGCTCGCGCAACTCCGCATACGAGTCAAAAGTGAGCGGATTCTTGCGCTCCGGGCGGTGCAAGGTCAAGGTGGCGACGCCTGCATCGACGGCAAACAGAAAATGCCGCGCGACGTAATGGGCCAGGCTGGCGCGGTTGCCTGGCAGGTCTTGCGGCTGGCCGGGGAGATGGCGCATGGTCAGTCCTTTATTGAGGTGTCATTCAGCTGCTGTTTCATGTGCGACAGCAGGTCGATCAACTGGGTTTTGTCGTCCGGCGTCACGCCGTGCAGCAGTTCGGCGATCCAGCCTTCGTGCACGCGCGCCATGTCGTCGAACGCGCGCCGGCCCGCCGGCGTCAGCTTGACGCTGTACGAGCGGCGGTCCTTCGGATCGACCACGCGCACCACCAGTTTTTCCTGCTCCAGCTGGTCGGTGATGCCCGTGATATTGCCGCCCGTGACCATCATGCGCTTGGACAGTTCACCCATGCGCAAACCGTCGGGGAAGCGCTCGAGCTGCGCCATCAGGTCGAAGCGGGGCAAGGTGATGCCGAAGGTGGCGCGCAAGCGCGTGCGCACTTCGTTTTCAATCTTCACCGTGCATGAGAGCATGCGCAGCCACAGCTTGAGCGACTGGTGGTGGTCCTGCGTCAGCCGGCTCGCCAGGTCCAGCACGGGTTCATCCTGTACGGGTTCATCCTGCATCTTATCGGGTTCTTTATCCATGGTCTTCATTCAGTTACATGACTTCGCCGCCGGCGACGGCGATCGATTGTCCATTCATGGCGGACGACGCGGGCAGGCATAGCCACGCCACCGCATCGGCCACTTCCTGCGGCTGCACCAGCCGCTGCTGCGGGTTGGACGCCGCCAGTTCCGCGCGCGCCGCGTCTTCGCCGCGCCCCGTCTTGCGCACGATGTTCTGCACGGCCTGCGCCACCATGTCCGTTTCCGTGTAGCCGGGGCAGACGGCGTTGACGGTGACGCCGCGCGGCGCCACTTCCAGCGCCAGTGCGCGCGTCAGGCCGATCACGCCGTGCTTGGCGGCGACGTAGGCGCTGACGTAACGGTAGCCTTTCAGGCCCGCCGTCGACGCCACGTTGACGATGCGCCCCCAGCCCGCGTCCAGCATGGCCGACATGGCCGCCTGGCAGCAGTGGAATACGCCCGTCAGGTTCACGGCCAGCATCTGCTGCCAGATGGCGGCATCCGTCTTGCCGAACGGCGCCGCATGCGCCTGGCCCGCGTTATTGATCAAAATGTCGACGCGGCCGAAATGCGCGACCGCCTGCGCAAACCCTGCCTGCACGGACGCTTCCACTGCCACGTCGAGCACGCAGATGGCGACCCTGCCCGCATGGCCCGCCTCTTCCAGCTGCATGCGCGCGCGCGCCAGCCGCGCGCCATCGCGCCCGGCCAGGGTGACCCTGGCGCCCGCGTCCAGCAAGGCGCCCGCGCAGGCGAGGCCGATGCCGCTGCCGGCGCCCGTCACCAGCGCGTGCTTGTTGGCCAATGCACAGTCCAGTTGTTCCTTGCTCATGTCATCCTTCCAGCAGCCGCGCGGCCACCTGTTGCGGGGTGAGGCCCGTATTGGCGGCAGCCAGCTGGCGCTCGCGCTGCAGATTGCGTTCCAGCTGCTGCTGGCCCGGGCGGTACTGTTTTGGCCACGCCGCACCGGCGCCGCTGTAGCCGATGCGCGCCATTTCCGTCAAGGTCCAGGCGGGGTTGGCCAGGTGCGGCCGGCCCACGGCGCACAGGTCGGCGCGTCCGGCGGCGATGATGCTGTTGGCGTGGTCGGCTTCGAAGATGGAGCCGACGGCCATGCTGGCGATGCCCGCCTCGTTGCGCACGCGGTCGGCGAACGGCACCTGGAACATGCGTCCGTACACGGGCTGTTCGAGTTTACTCACCTGGCCCGAGGAACAGTCGATCAGGTCGGCGCCGGCCTGCTTGAACAGGCGCGCGATGACGACTGCATCGTCGGGCGTGATGCCGCCTTCGACCCAGTCGTGGGCCGAGATGCGCACGCTCATCGGCTTGTCCTGCGGCCAGGCGGCGCGCATGGCGCGGAACACGCGCAGCGGATAGCGGCAGCGGTTTTCCAGGCTACCCCCATATTCGTCCGTGCGGCGGTTGGTCAGCGGCGAGATAAAACTCGACAACAGATAGCCATGCGCGCAATGCAGTTCCAGCCAGTCGAAACCGGCGACGGCCGCGGCCAGGGTGGCGCGCACGAAGTCTTGCTCGATGCGCGCCAGGTCGCTTTCCGTGGCCGCGCGCGCCGTTTGCGACACGCCGGCCAGGTACTGCTGCTCCGAGGCCGAGATCAACGGCCAATTGCCTTCGCTGAGCGGCAGGTCGATGCCGTCCCACATGGGCCGCGTCGAGCCTTTCGCGCCCGCGTGGCCCAGCTGCAGGGCGATCTTCGCATCGCTGTTCGCATGCACGAAATCGACGATGCGCCGCCACGCCTGCGTGTGCGCTTCGCTGTACATGCCGGGACAGGCGG
>NZ_LBCO01000010.1:103890-146799 GCF_000988085.1 Janthinobacterium sp. KBS0711
GCGCGCGTCCGCCGACACGCACGTCATCTCGGCAAACACGAGGCCCGCGCCGCCCATGGCGCGCGCGCCCAGGTGCATCAAATGGTAGTCGCCCGCCACGCCATCGACGGCGCTGTACTGCGCCATCGGCGAGACGGCGATGCGGTTTTTCAGCAACACGCCGCGCAGCCGGAACGGCGTGAGCATGGGCGGCAATGGCTCTTGCGACAGCGTCACGCCAGCCTGCTCGCCCGCGCGCCGCGCCAGCCACTGTTCATAATCGGCCACGTATGCGGGGTCGCGCAGGCGCAGGTTTTCATGCGAAATGCGCTGGCTGCGCGTGAGCATGGAATAGGCGAACTGCGGCGCTTCCATGGCGCTGTAGCGCTCGACGTTTTCAAACCATTCCATGGAATTGCGCGCCGCGCTCTGGATTTTCAGCACCTCGATGGCACGCAGTTGCTGGTAGGCGGCCAGCGCAGCGTCGGCATCCCCATGCTGGCCGAAGCAGCGCGCCAGCTCGATGGCGTCTTCCAGCGCCAGCTTGGTGCCGGAGCCGATCGAGTAATGGGCCGTGTGGGCAGCATCGCCCATCAGCACGACGGGCACGCCATCCTGGTGATGCACCCATTGCCGGCAGACGATGCGCGGAAAGGTGATCCACTGCGCCGAACCGCGCAAGTGCGGCGAATTGCTCAGCAAACCGTGGCCGTCGAGCTCCTCGGCGAACAGGGCTTCGCAAAAGGCGATGCCCTCTTCCTGGCTCATGGCGTCCAGGCCCGCGGCGCGCCACACGTGTTCGGGCGTTTCGACGATGAAGGTGGAAGTATCTCCATCGTATTGATAGATATGCGCCTGGAACCAGCCGTGCGGCGTCTGGCGGAAGGCAAACGTGAACGCCTCGAATTTCTTGCGCGTGCCCAGCCAGATAAAGCGGCAATGGCGCTGGTCGACTTCGGGCTGGTAGCTGGCCGCATAACGCGTGCGGATACGGCTGTTCAAGCCGTCGCTGGCGATCACCAGGTCGGCGCCGTACTGCTTCGCGATGGCCTGGTCGTCCTGCACTTCCGTCTCGAACACCAGCTGCACGCCGAGTTCCTCGCAACGCGCCTGCAGGATGTTGAGCAGGCGCTTGCGGCCGATGCCGCAAAAGCCATGGCCGCCGGATCGCACGGTCTCGCCCTTGAAGTGGATCTCGATATCGTCCCAGTGGTTGAAGGCCTGCAGGATGGCGCGCGCCGTCGGCTCGTCCGCATTGGCCAGGTTGCCCAGGGTCTGGTCGGAAAACACGACGCCCCAGCCAAACGTGTCGTACGGGCGGTTGCGCTCGATGACGGTGATGCGGTGATCCGGGTTCTGCTTTTTCATGAGCAGGCTGAAA
This sequence comes from Janthinobacterium sp. KBS0711, assembly GCF_000988085.1. Taxonomy (NCBI): domain Bacteria; kingdom Pseudomonadati; phylum Pseudomonadota; class Betaproteobacteria; order Burkholderiales; family Oxalobacteraceae; genus Janthinobacterium; species Janthinobacterium sp. KBS0711. Next base: position 105,251 of record NZ_LBCO01000010.1, read on the forward strand.
TACAGGCCGGCGGGGCCGCCGCCGATGCAGACAATATTCATGGGGTGTCCGTGCGAAGTTTGAAGCGCTGCAGCTTGCCCGTTTCCGTGCGCGGCAGCGAAGGCAGGAAGCGGATGGCGCGCGGATATTTATACGGGGCGATCTGCTGGCGCACGAAGTCCTGCAGTTCGGCCGCCAGGGCATCGCTGGCCTGGCTGCCGTCTTTGAGCACCACGTGCGCCTCGACGATCTGGCCACGCTCGGCATCGGCGCGCCCGACCACGCCGCATTCGGCCACGGCCGGATGGCGCAGCAGCGCCTCTTCCACCTCCGGACCGGCGATGTTGTAGCCGGCCGAGACGATCATGTCGTCGCTGCGCGAGCGGTAATAAAAATAGCCGTCAGCATCCATCTCGAAGGTGTCGCCCGTCAGATTCCAGCCGTTCTGCACGTACTCGCGCTGGCGCGAATCGGACAGGTAGCGGCAACCGGTGGGGCCTTTCACGGCCAGGCGGCCCGTCACGCCGGGCGGCTGCGGCACGCCCGCATCGTCGACGATGCACGCCTGGTAGCCGGGAATCGCCTTGCCGATGGCGCCGCGGCGGATGCCCTCGCCCGTGGCGGAAATGAAGATGTGCAGCATTTCGGTCGCGCCGATGCCGTCCGTCATGGCCAGGCCCGTGGCCGCCTGCCAGGCGTCGCGCGTGGCCAGCGGCAGCGCTTCGCCGGCCGACACGGACAAGCGCAGGCTGCGCAAGTCGTGGCTGGCCGCCAGGGGTGCCATCTGGCGGTAAAAGGTGGGGGCCGTGAAGCAGATCGTTGCTTGATAGGCGCCGATGGCGCGCAGCAGGCCCTCGGGCGTGAGTTTTTCCAGCAGTACGGTGGCCGCGCCGAAGCGCAAGGGGAACAGCAGCAAGCCGCCGAGGCCGAAGGTGAACGCCAGCGGCGGCGTGCCGATGAAAATGTCGTCGGCGCGCACCTGCAGCATGGAGCGGGGAAAGCAGTCGCAGATGGCCAGCAAGTCGCGGTGCATGTGCATGGTGCCTTTCGGGACACCCGTCGTGCCCGAGGTAAAGCTGATCAGGCAGACGTCGTCGGCCGCCGTGTCGCATGCCGCAAAGGGCGCAGCGTGGGCCGCCATGCGCCGCTCCAGTTCCGCGTCGTCGGCGCCAAAGCACAGCATGGGCGGCAGGGATGGCACCGCGTCGAGCTCCGCGCGCAAACCCTGCGCGCACAGCACGGCGTTTACTTCCGCCTTGCTCACGATGGTGGACAGTTCGCGCGCCCGCAGCAGCGGCATGGTGGGCACGGCGATGCAGCCGGCCTTCAGCACGGCCAGCAGGCAGGCCGCCATCATGGGAGTATTCGCGCCGCGCAGCAGCACGCGGTTGCCGGGGATCAGGCGCAGGTCGCTGCGCAGCACGTGGGCGACGCGGTCGACATGCCGCGCCAGCTCGGCGTAGCTCCAGCGCTGGCCGTCGGCCAGGACGGCGGTACGCTCGCCGCCGCCATTGGCCACGGCAGCATCGAGCAGCGCGGCGACGCAATTGAGGCGCGCCGGATACTGCAGCTCGGGCAAATCAAGGCACAGCTGCGGCCAGAGTGCGCGCGGCGGCAAATGCGTGCGCGCAAAGTCGTCGTGGGGAGATGCGGCGGTAGGCGAAGGGTCGCTGCTCATGCTCATCCTGGCGGGTAGCGGGCGCGTGCACAAGGCCCGGAAGCAGATACTTTAAACCTAAAGTATTTTTCCAGCAAGCAGAAAACAGCAGATTCAGTCGGCGCAGTCCTGCTGTAACAAACGCGCCTGCTGCGCCACGCTGCGCGCCAGCGCGGCCAGGGCCGTTTGCATCTGCTCGCCGTCGAGCACCGCCGACTGCAGCAGTGCGCTCATGCCGGCCTCCGCGCCATGCAAGCCCAAGGTGCGGCAACCGAGGTGCAGCCGTTCCAGCTGCTGGCGCGCCTGGGCCGGCTCGCCACGGGCCAGCAAGGCGTCGACCTGTTCGCTGGCACCGCCGATCTGCCCCTGGAAGCCCGTCAAGTAGGCCAGCAGGCGTTCGCTGTCGATGCCCAGCCGCTGCAAGGTATCGCGCGGCGCCTCGGCCGGCAAGGCGGAAACGTCGAAGCAGGCGTCGATATGCTGGCGTACCTGCTCCGGCTGGAAGGGCTTGACGATGTAGCCGGCGGCGCCGGCCTGCACGGCGTCGCGCACCGTGTCCTGGTCATTGGCCGACGAGACGAGCACCAGCGGCATGGCGTCGAGCGCGCTGTCGGAGCGGATTTTCTGCAGCAGCTCCATGCCGGACAGGCGCGGCATGCGCAAGTCGCAAAAGCACAGCGAGGGACGCAAGCCGCCTTCGAGCTGCTCCCACGCGGCCGCGCCATCCTCGGCTTCCACGATATCGTGCACGCCGCAGCTGTCGATCAGGTGCATCAGCACCATACGCGACACGACATCATCGTCAACCACCAGTACTTTCATTGCTTTCTCCATTGGCGGCAGCGTCAAGGTGCCTGGCCATATTCTACCCAGTTTCGCCGCGCGCCCGATGGCCGGCATTGCCTATTTTACATTTCCTGGCCCGAAACGGCTATTTGCGCCAACAGTGCGCGCAATTGCGGCAAATGCAGGGCCACCTGCGTCCAGCGCCCGCCATCCGCCGCCTCTTCCATTTCCGTGCACAGCATGTGCAGCTGCGTTTCATCGAGATAGGCGGCGCTGCCCTTCAAGCCGTGCAGCAAGCGCCCGGCGTTGTCCTTGTCCCGCGCCGCCAGGGCGTCGTCGAGTTCGCGCAAGCGGCCCTCGAGGTCGGCGACGAAGGCGACGCGGATGCGCCGCTGCAGTTCGCCGCTGCGGATGGACTGGGAAGGCGCCGGAACAGGAACTGCCGGCGCGATGCCGAACAGGGCGTCGAGTTCGGCCTGCCCCCGCGCCGCGCCGCGCGGTGCGTTCGAGGGCATGCGCGGCAACATGAAACCGCGCTGCAGCTGGCGCTCGATGGCGCGCGCCAGCAAGCCATGCAGCGCCGCCTCGTCCACCGGCTTGCTGAGGAAATCATCCATGCCGACGCCAAGATAGCGGCTGCGGTCTTCTTCGCTGGCGTTCGCCGTCAGGGCCACAATCATCAATTCCTGGTCGCGCACGGGCTGGTCCGGCCAGCCGCCCACGCGGATCAATCGCGTCGCCGTGGCGCCGTCCATCTCCGGCATGCGCCCGTCCATCAGGATCAGGTCATAGCGCGTATGCACGCAGGCCGCCACCGCCAGCACGCCGTTGGCGACCACGTCGACCCGGTGTCCCAGTTCTTCGAGCATGACGCGGATGATGATCTGGTTGGTGGGGAAGTCTTCCGCGCACAGCACGCGCAACTGGTGGCTGTGCGGCGCCAGCGCCACCTGCGGCACCAGCGGCGGCGCCACACCATCGGCCAGCGGCAAGGTAAAGGCAAACGTGCTGCCCTGCCCCGGCGTGCTGGCCACTTCGATCTCGCCATCCATCAGTTCGACCAGCTGGCGGCAGATCGCCAGGCCCAGTCCCGTGCCGCCGTAGCGCCGCGTGGTGCTGGCGTCGGCCTGCTCGAACTTCTGGAACAGGCGCGCCATCGCATCGGCATCGATGCCGATGCCGCTGTCGCTGACGCTAAAGCGGATCAGGTTGACCTTGCGCCCGCCGCTGCCGCTGGCCACGCCGGCCCGCTCGACGCAGACGCTGACGCCGCCGCGCTGGGTGAACTTGAAGGCATTGCCGACCAGGTTGACCAGCACCTGGCGCAAACGGGTCGGGTCACCCACGACGAAGGGCGGCAGGTCGGGCGCGAAATCGATGGAAAAGCCGATGCTGCGCGCGGCCGCCTGCTCTTCGAACAGAGTGACGACCGTCTCGATGGCCGCGCCGAGCGCGAAGTCGATGTTTTCAATACTCAGCTTGCCCGCCTCGATCTTGGAAAAGTCGAGCAAGTCATTGATGATCACCAGCAGCGACTGGGCATTGGCCTGGCCGCGCAGGATCTGTTCGCGCGTGGCGTCGTGCAGCTGCTCGTCGCGCAGGGCAAAGCCCAGCATGCCGATCACGCCGGCCAGCGGCGTGCGCATCTCGTGACTCATGTTGGCCAGGAATTCCGATTTCTGGCGCGTCGCATCCTCGGCCTTGCGCTTGGCCTGGCGCAGGCTTTCCTCGTTTTTCGTCAGGCTGCTGTTCACTTGCGCCAGCTTTTCCGACTGGGCCAGCACTTCAATCTCCTTGCTCTGCAACTCGGCCGTGCGTTCGCTGACCTGCTTTTCCAGTTCATTCTGCTGATGTCGCAGCGCCCGCACGCGCTGGCGGTAGGCGCCATACACGGCGCCCAGCAGCAGCGCCGCCATCAGGGTGCGGAACCACCAGGTTTTCCAGAACGGCGGCAAGATCGTGATGGCCAGGGTGGTGCCGCTCTCGTTCCACACGCCGTCCTTGTTGGCCGCCTTGACGCGAAACACGTAATTGCCCGCATCGAGGTTGGTGTAGGTGGCAAAGCGCCGTCCCGCATCCGTCATGACCCAGTCCTGGTCGAAGCCTTCGAGCCGGTAGGCGAACATGTTGCGCTGGGGCGCGGCGAAATGCAGGGCCGCGAATTCCAGCGAAAAGACGCTTTCGCGACTGGTCAGCACCAGCTTGCGCGTGTGGTCGATGGCCGTCTTGAGCACGTGTGCGAACTCGCCGCGGCCGATACCCACGGGCTTATTGAAAATCTGCAGCTCCGTGACGGCCACCAGCGGCGGCACGCGGTTGTCGTGGATATCCTGCGGCATGAACGCCGTCATGCCGTTGAAGCCGCCGAAATACATGGTGCCGTCCGACGCGCGCAGGGCCGCGCCATCGAAGTACGAGCCTTCCACCGTGCCGTCCGCGCTGTCGTAGTTGCGAAACAGGCCGCTGCGCATGTCGAGCCGCGTGATGCCGCTATTCGTGCTCAGCCACAGCTGCTCGTTGTCGTCGCCGAGGATGCTGGCGACGGCGTCGTCGGCCATGCCATCCTTGCGCAGGAAACGGCGGAAGCGGATCTCGCCTTTCGCGTCGACGTCCATGCGGTTCAAGCCATTGGCCGTGCCCACCCACAGCACGCCGCGCTTGTCCTCGTGCAGGAAATGCACTTCGTCGTGGCTGAGGCTCTGCGGGTTTTGCGGGTCGTGGCGAAAATGCCGGAAGCGGCCGCTGGCGCGGTCCAGCAAGTCCAGGCCGTGGAAGGAACCTATCCACAGCCGCCCCTTGCCGTCTTCCAGCACGGGCCGCACCATGTTGTCGGACAGGCTGTTCGGGTCGGCCGGATCGTGGCGGTAAGTGGTAAAACGCTTGCTGGCGGGATCGAAACGATGCACGCCGCCCCGCGTCGAGACCCACAGCATGCCGCTGCGGTCGCTGACGATATTGCGGATGGTGTCGCTGTTCGGGTCGCCAGCGGCAAAGCGCATGGTAAAGAAGCGTTCCAAGGCCGGATCGAAGCGGTGCAAGCCCGTCGAGCCGCCCACCCACAGCACGCCGTCCGGCGCCTTGTACAGGGTCGTGACCTGCTCGTCGCGCGACATGCCGGGCGCGCTGCGCAGGTCGAACAGGCGCGAGCTGCCGTCGCGCGTGTCGTACAGTTTCAGGCCGCCCTTGGTGGCCAGCCACAGCTTGCCATTGCCCGCGTCGGCCACGGCGCGCACTTTCTTGTCGGCCAGCGCGCCCACGTCGCCGGGGGCGCGCGCCATGCGCGAAAAGCCGCCGCTGCCCAGGTCGACCCGGCTCACGCCGTTGTACCAGGAGCCGACCCAGAAAGTGCCGGCGCGGTCGCGGTACAACGATGACAGCTGGTTGTCGGCGACGCTGAACTTGTCGCCCGTCTGGTGGCGGTATTGCAGGAAGGTGCCGCTTTCGGGCAGCCAGCGGAACAGGCCATCGGCATTGCTGCCCAGCCAGACGGTGGCGTCGACATCCTGGTACAGGCTGGCCACGCGGATGGCGGAGAAGCCATGTTTCTCGCCGAAGCGCACTCTCGATTGCGGCGGCTGGCCGGCGGCGCCCAGGCGCCAGCGCTCGGCGCCGGCCATGGTGCCTATCCACAGGTTCTGCTGGCGGTCGATCAGCAGCGACTGGATCACGTTGTACTTCGAGCCGGGCGTCGCGTCGACGGCGAAATGCTCGAAGCGCTCGCTGCCCGGCGCCAGCATGTCCAGGCCCGTGACCGTGCCGATCCACAGGCGCTGCTGCGCGTCCAGCGCCAGCGCCTTGATTTCATTGTCGCCCAGGCTGTGCGGGTTGCCTTCTTCATGGTGCCAGGTGCGGAAGTGGCCCGTGGCGGGGTCGAAATGCTGCAAGCCGTCCGAGGTGGCGATCCAGAAGCCGCGCGCGCCATCGTCGAGAATGGCGTGGATATGCCGGTTGCCGTTGCCGCGCTTGCTCTTTTCGGCGGGGCCGTAATGGATGAAGGCCTGGCTGGCGGCGTCGAAACGGTCCAGGCCATTGTCCGTGCCCACCCATAGCTGGCCCTGGCTATCGACATGCAGTTCGCCCACCCAGTTGTCGGCCAGGCTGGTCTTGTCGCCCTCGATATTCTTGTAGACGACCATGCGGTAGCCGTCGTAGCGGCTCAAGCCGGACTGGCTGCCGAACCACATATAGCCTTGCCGGTCCTGGGCGATGGCCAGCACCGATTCCTGCGCCAGGCCCTGGTCAACGCTGAGCTGGTCGAAACGCAGGGTGGGCGCAGGCCCCGCCACGGCCCATCCGCCCATCAGCAGAATTAATAGTAAGGCAACATCGAAAACACGTCGAAATACCAGCACAATCGTCCTGTCAAAAAAAACGCGAAAAACCCGCACGCCGCTCCAAGGGCCGTCTCAAGAACCAAAAAACGCCAGTACATCGTCCTTGCGGGCCTGCGTATCGCGCTGTCCAAGACGGATCAGCTCGTTAGTATACGTCGATTCGAACAATAAATACGATGCCAGCGCCGCCCCGCGCGCTTCGGCCGCGCCGATGCCCGACAACATGGTGCGGATGGGACGCGGCAAACTGCCGATATGCCGGCTGGCGATGGCGTCGAGCCGCTCGGACGGCGCGATGACCAGCAATTCCACGGGTCGCAAGGCCGTCTTGCCCAGCAATTCGGGCGGCAGCATGGACAGGGTCAGGTTGATGCGGTTCAGGCGCTCGATGTCGACGGCCAGGCCATCGAGAAAGATCGACGACAGCGCATGGCCGGCGATCTGCGCCAGGCTCGGGTAGCGCGCCGCTTCGGACGCGGCGGGCGCCGGTTCCGTCATGCGCCCCGCGCCCACCACCAGCACCTTGTTCGCGCCCAGGTGGATGGCCGGCGAGATCGGCGCCAGCTGGCGCATGGAACCGTCGCCGCAGTATTCGCGCTGGCCGCCCACGTACAGGGGCACGGCGGGGAAGATGAAGGGGATGGCGGCCGAGGCCAGCAAGTGCTCCACGCCGATCTGGTCCGGCAGGGCCAGGCGCTGCGTGCGCACCCAGGGCGCGATGTCCTCGGCCGTCTGGTAAAACGTCATGTGCCGGCTGCCCGAATACGACGACGCCGTCACGGCCAGCGCATGCAGCAGGCCGTCGGCCAGGGCCGCGTCCAGGCGCGGCAGGTCGAGCATGCGGTGCAGCAGGCTGACCAGCGGGGTATTGTCGAGCAGGGAACTGGGCGGCGACGCATGCCACTGGCGCAGCAGCCAGCCAAACGACAGCAACGAGAGCCAGCGCGCGCCCGAACGGATCACGCCCAGCGAGTCGGCCCGGTAGACTTGCTCGACTTCGATGTGCTGCCACACGTCGAGCAGCTTTTGCACGCCTTCGCCGAAATTATCTGCGCGGCAGGCCAGCGCCGTGGCGTTGATGGCGCCGGCCGAGGTGCCGCAGATGATGTCGAACGGGTTGCGCGCCGGGGCCCAGCCCGCTTCCCACAGAATCGCTGAAATCGCCTGCAGCACGCCCACCTGATAAGCGGCACGGGCGCCTCCTCCCGTGAGTATCAAGCCTGTTTTATTTTGCATTCCCATGCCGGCAGATTAGCAGGGTCTGGATGCTTTGTGGAAAAGATTAGGGGTCAGACCCGTCGGGTCTGACCCCAGCTTTTGCCTTTGGGCTAAACAGTAACAATCAAAAAATCAATCTCCCCTGACCATCCCTTCACGCCGTGGATCCGCTCCCCCAAACCAGAAATCCTTGCCATGCGCATTCAGGCGCATGATGCCCTGCAAGCCCGAGTTCTGTTCGATCACGCGCACCTCGTGGCCCATGGCCTGCAGCGCCTCGACTTGCGCTGCCGGCGCGCGGCCCTTTTCCAGTTCCGTCGGGCCGTTGCGGCTGCCGAAGTTCGGCAGGCTGATCGCCTGCTGCACGTTCAAGCCCCAGTCCATGGTGCCGACCAGTACCTTGGCGACATAATTGATGATGGACGAGCCGCCGGGCGAACCCGTGGCCAGCACCAGCTTGTGCGTGCCCTTCTCGAACACGAGGGTGGGCGACATGGCGCTGCGCGGACGCTTGCCCGCTTCGACCCGGTTGGCGATCGGGCCGTCCGCATCGCGCGAATCGAACGAGAAATCCGTCAGCTGGTTATTCAGCAGGAAGCCGTCGACCATCTGGCGCGAACCGAACGCGTCTTCCACGCTGGTGGTCATCGACAGGCCGGCCCCAAAAGCGTCGACGGCCACCAAGTGCGACGTCGACGGGCGCTGCAAGGCGTTGTCCATGCCCCACGCCACCTGCATGCCGGGCGGCGTGCCGGGCAAGGCGCGGCCCATGGATTTCTCGCCGATCAGGGAAGCGCGCTGCGCCAGATAGGTTTTATCGAGCATTGAGGCGACGCCATTGCCAGGCAGCGGCACGAAGTCCGTATCGGCTACGTAGCGGTTGCGGTCCGCGTAGGCCAGGCGCCCCGCTTCCGAGAACAGGTGGATCGCTTGCGCATCGAGCACGCCGTCGACGGGTGCATACGGACGGATATCCTTCACTTCCAGGATGCCCAGCATCTGCGCGATGGCGATGCCGCCCGACGATGGAGGCGGCATGCCGCACACGGTCCAGGCCTTGTAATCGCTGCAGACGGGCTCGCGCACCTTGGCCTTGTAGCCGGCGATGTCGGTCGCCGTCAGCTTGCCCGGGTTGGTCGGATGCGACGCCACCTTGGCGGCGATGTCGCGCGCGATGCGGCCGTTGTAAAAAGCGTCGGCGCCGCCACGGGCGATCTCGCGCAGGGTGCGCGCCAGTTCCGGATTCTTCAGCACGTGGCCGACGGGCCAGGCCTTGCCCTCTTTGTCATAGAAATACGCGGCGGCGACAGGATCGCGCTTCAGGGCCTGGTCCCAGTTCAGCAAACCATTGAGGCGCTGGCTGACGGGAAAGCCGCCGTGCGCCAGCTTGATGGCGGGACCGAACAGGGTGGCCCACGGCAGCTTGCCGTGTTCCTTGTGCGCCAGTTCCAGCATGCGCAGCACGCCCGGCGCGCCCACGGAACGCCCGCCCACCACGCCCGTGGCGCGCGAGACGGGGCTGCCGTCCGCATTCTGGAACAAGTGTTCATCGGCGGCGGCCGGCGCCGTTTCGCGCCCGTCGAACGCCTGCACGCCCTTGGCCGTGGAGTACAGCAAAAAGGCGCCGCCGCCGATGCCCGACGATTGCGGCTCGACGAGGGTCAGTACCAGCTGCGTGGCGATGGCCGCGTCAATGGCGCTGCCGCCCTTTTTCAGCATCTGGTAGCCCGCATCGGCAGCCAGCGGATTGGCGGCGGCGACCATGAATTTCTGCGCCGCCCAACCCGATTTTTCCGCATACGCGGTGGCGACTTCCGGCGCCTTTTGCGGCACCTCGGCAAATACGGGACTGGCAGCCAGGGCTCCCAGCAAGGTCAGGCTCAGCGCCAGCGGCTTCAATGTGATCATGCTTACTCCGGTAAAGATACCCGGGTATGCTACCTCAAATGCCGGCCACGGCGCTGCACCCTGACCGAGGGCTTACTTCGGTTGCATGCGGATCGCGCCATCTAAACGTATCGTTTCGCCATTGAGCATGACGTTTTCCACGATGGCTTTCACCAATTGCGCATACTCTCCGGGCTTGCCCAAGCGCGATGGGAACGGCACCATCTTGCCCAGCGCATCCTGCACTTCGGCCGGCATGCCGAGCAGCATCGGCGTTTCGAAAATACCGGGCGCCACCGTCATCACGCGGATGCCGTTGCGCGACAGGTCGCGCGCCATCGGCAGAGTCAATCCCACCACGGCCGCCTTCGACGACGCGTAGGCCGCCTGGCCGATCTGCCCATCGTAGGCCGCCACGGAAGCCGTGTTGATGATGATGCCGCGCTCGCCTTCAACGGTGGCATCCTGCTTGGCCATGGCGTCGGCCGCCAGGCGGCACATATTGAAGGTGCCCACCAGGTTGATGTTGACGACCTTCTGGAACAGGGCCAGCGGATGCGGGCCGTCCTTGCCCACGGTTTTCACGGCGGGCGCCACGCCGGCGCAGTTGACCAGGCCGCGCAAGGTGCCCAACTTGGTCGCTGCCGCCACCACGGCCATGCCGTCTTCTTCCGACGTCACGTCGCATTGCACGAACACGCCGCCGAGTTCAGCGGCCAGCGCCTGGCCCGCCTCCGTCTGCACGTCGGCCAGCACGACCTTGCCGCCAGCCGCCGTCAGCATGCGCGCCGTGGCCGCGCCCAGGCCCGATGCGCCGCCCGTGATGATGAATACATTGTCTTGAATCTGCATGAAATCTCCTGAGTATGCTTAGTAATAAGGGCCGTGTTCCCGGCGCCTGATGGCTACATGGTGCCATAGTTACGTTTACGTAAACGTAATGTCGGCGACAATTGTAGCCATTTTTGAGCGCACCGCGCGAAAACTTGCAGGACCAGCCTATGGCAGGACTAAAAACACTGGATGAAAGCGCCATTACGGTGGCAGATTCGCCCGTTGGCGTCGAGCGTGGCATTGCCCGCGCCGTTGTAGCGCGCGCCGGCAGCATCGCGGCAACCGCCCGTGTCGCAGGCGCCGATGGGCTGTGGCGCACGGGGCATGGGCACGGCCGGGCTGGGCGGCAGGGGTGCCACGGGCACGACAGGAGGTACAGGCTGCGCCGGCATGCGGCCGATCACCTGCGTCACGGAACGGCGCGGCTGCACGGGCGGCGCCGGTCGGCATGGCTCCTCTAGCAGCTTGCCGCTGTCGCGCGGGTCAAGCTGGCATACGGGCAAAGGTTCAGGCAAGGATTCGGCGGGCGCCGGCGGCTCCTGCGACCAGGCATGGCCGCCAGCGAGCAGCATGGCGCAGGCCAGCCCCGGCATCGCTTTTTTCATCGTCTTCATGCCGCCTCTCCAAGCATCGATCTCATGGCGTTCATTATTGGCACACGCCGTGACAGATGCCAGCGCGCGTAACAATTTCTCACGCTTGTAGCTGCCGTGCACATGCTGCAACGGTGTTTTATTTCCTTTCAGCACTTTCCTTCTTGCCAGGATAGCATTACAATAAGAACGATTCTTATTCTCATTAGCAGAATGAGAGCGCAGTTTATTGCATTTTCAATCATTCATACCCGAGCCACCCGGAAGGCAGCCAGGAAAAAAACAACATCCGGAAAGTTCACCATGACCAAGCGCAGTCCCGCCTTCGCAACCTTCGCAGTCCCCGCCGCCATTCCCGCCCGTCCCCGCCATTGCGCCACCCTGCTCCTGCCCTGCCTGCTGTCCTTGGCCGTCAGCAGCGCCTGGGCCGAAGGCAATGTGGCCGCCGACCCGACCATGAACACGGTGGTGGTCACCGCGTCGGGCACGGCCATCGACATCAAGGATGCGCCGGCCAGCATCAGCGTCATCACGCGCGAGGAAATCGAGCGCCAGCCCGTGTACGACCTCAACACCCTGCTGCGCCGCATCCCCGGCGTGACGGGCGGCACCAGCCCGGTAGGCGAAGAATCGAAGATCAAGCTGCGCGGCCTGCCCGACAAATACACCTTGATCCTCGTCGACGGCAAGCGCGTGGGCAGCTCGGCCGACACGGCTTACCGCCCGGACCTGGGCCGCCAGGACTTGAACTGGATCTCGCCCGACATGATCGAGCGCATCGAAGTGGTACGCGGACCCATGTCCTCGCTGTACGGCTCGGACGCCATGGGCGGCGTGATCAACATCATCACGCGCAAGGTGCCGGGCAAGTGGAACGGTTCGGCCACGGCCAACTACACGCAGCCGCAAGACAGCGGCCGCGGCACGGCGCACCAGCTGGGCGTGAACTTGGCCGGTCCGTTATCGGACACGGTCGGCATGCGCCTGGGCGTGGGCCAGACGCGCCAGAATCCCGATGAAAAAGCCATCGGCAAATCGGGCGGCATCGGCGGCGAACGCAACCAGACTGTCACGGGCCAGCTGAGCTGGGCACTGGACAAGAAGCAGAACCTGACGCTGGACGCCAGCTACGGCAAGCAGCAGTCGACGGATTCGACCACGCTCGACGCGGACGGCTACCCGCTGTTTGGCGCCTGGGGCGCGAGCAAGCTGATACGCAAGAGCGCCAGCATCGGCTATGAAGGCCGCTGGGATTTCGGCAAGGCCATGGTCAACCTGTACCACAACGATTTCGACAACGAAGTCGTCGGCACGGTGGCCAAATCCAAGGACAGCACGCTCGACGCCAGCCTGGAAAAACGGGTCGGCTGGGGCGGCATCGAGCAAATGCTGGTGATGGGCGGCCAGTGGAAGCACCAGGAACTGACGAACACGGACACCATCGGCACCATCCCCACCGACTACCTGGGCAACCCCGTCAGCGGCGCCACCCTGTCCGGCACCACGTCGGCCCTGTTTGCGGAAGACCAGCTGTTCCTGCGCGACAACCTGACGGCCACGGCCGGCCTGCGCCTCGACCATCACAGCAAGTTCGGCAACCACTACAGCCCGCGCCTGTACCTGGTGTACCACCCTGCCCCCGCCTGGACCATCAAGGGCGGCGTGTCGCAAGGCTTCCGCGCCCCGAGCCTGAAGGAAAACTCGCCGGCGGCGGCCACGCAGTCGGGCGGACGCGGTTGCGGCAGCCTCAAACCGCTGGGCTACATCACGGGTGGCTGCTACATGGCCGGCAATGCGGACTTGAAGCCGGAAACGAGCACGGCCGGCGAGATCGGCGTGGCGTGGGAACAGAATGGCTGGGACGTGGGCGTGACGTACTTCCACACGGATTTCAAGAACAAGATCGACTACGCGCCGCTGGGCTTTTACCAGAAGCAGTGGTGGACCAAGATGACGAATATCCAGAAAGCGCGCACCAGCGGCGTGGAAGCGACGGCCACCATCCCGCTGACGAAAAACCTGAACTGGCGTAACAACGTGACCTACATGGCGGAAGCGAAGAACCTGACAACGGGCGCCAACCTGCTGTCGACGCCGAAACTGTCGTGGTACTCGGCCCTGGGCTGGCAAGTCAACGACCAGCTGTTCGGCGAAGTATCGGCCCAGTACACGGGCAAGGAACTCGACGCGGGTCAGGCGGCCAACAAGGCCTACACCATCGTCGACACGGTCGTGTCGTACAAGGTTACGCCCAAGTGGACCGTGCGCGGCGGCGTGGAAAACCTGTTCAAGAAAGGCCCGCTGGCCGATGGACTGGTCGACTATTATGTGCCGGGACGGCGCATGTTCGTCGGCCTGACGTCGCGCTTCTAATAGCGGGGCGGCGGCGTATCGGGCGGCGGCGTGGCGGCATTGGCCGGCACGCTGCCCAGCATCTGCCCGGCGACGGGCACCTTGTGGCCGCTCGCGTACATGCATTGCTGGTAGGCGTAGTCATAGCGGCGCTGCATGCCATACGCGGAACTGTCGGCCGCGCCCGTGCCCGCCAGCGCGCCAAAGACCAATCCCGTGCCGGCACCCACGCCGGCACCATGGCTGCCATCGATGGCGGCGCCGGCCACCGCGCCCAGCACCGTGCCCAGCGCCGCACTGCGCACGCCGCTGTCGGCCGCGGCCTGCTGGGCCGAACTGCCGCCCAGCTGCGCCTGCGCATAACCGCGGCAACTGGCGTCATCGCCCTGGAATTGCGCGAAACTCTTGCCCGTACCGGGCAAGACCATGGCCGACGGCCCTTGCGGCATCACCGTGCATGCCGCCAGCACAAGGGGCGCCAGCACGCCCCCACACACTGCGCCTGTTTTCCCGTTCATGTCGCACCTCGCCTTCAGCGCACGCTGCCCGGCGCCACAGCGCGCCACGGCAGCGTGCAACTTGTCACGTAGGGATAATAGCCTTGCGGCTGGCGGCAGTAGTACCACATTGGCGCCGTCGGCACCCCGCCCTGCTCGACATACACGGGCGGCGCGACGGGCAGCGGCTGCACCACGACCGTGCGTCCGTACGGATGGCGGTACCACGGGTCGCCGTACCAGCCCGGCCCGTAGCCCCAGCTCGAACCCATCCATATACCCACATGCGAGCGGCCATGGACATGGCCGTGCCCGTGATGGCCGTGATGGCCGTGAAAGCCGTGTCCGCCGTGCCGGCCATGTCCGCCGGGATCGGCCCAGGCGCTGCCGGCCAGCGCCAGCCCCACCGCCACGGCCAGCCCCCGCATCAGCCAGCGCCGTTTGCTCTCCTTGTCCATGATGCCTCCTGCTGCCTGAAGTGACTTCCTTCATTATTGGCAGGCGGCTGGCGCAGGCAAGGCGCTGTAACATTTGCTCACTTTTGATACGCGCAAGATATGGAACCCAGGAAATTTTGATGTCCCCAATGTGAAACAGCCCCGTGGCAGGGGCTGTTTGAGGTAAAACGCGTTTTATTGCGCCGGCAAGCTTTGCACCGGTGTGGCCGGCGCCAGGATGGGCGGCACGGGCGCGTGGATCGGTGCCGGCGCCTTGACCGCCAGCCAGCCCGTGGCCGGCAGCAGCGGCACCAGCAGCAGGGCCACGATATTGATAATCTTGATCAAGGGGTTCACTGCGGGACCGGCCGTGTCCTTGTACGGGTCGCCCACCGTGTCGCCCGTGACGGCCGCCTTGTGCGCATCGGACCCCTTGCCGCCGAAGTGACCATCCTCGATGTATTTCTTCGCATTGTCCCAGGCGCCGCCGCCCGTGGTCATGGAGATGGCCACGAACAGGCCCGTGACGATGGTCCCCATCAGCAGGCCGCCCAGGGCCGCTGGCCCCAGCAGCATGCCCACGACGATGGGCACCACCACGGGCAACAGCGAGGGCACGATCATTTCACGGATGGCCGACGCCGTCAGCATGTCGACGGCCTTGTCGTATTCGGGCCGCGCCGTGCCTTCCATGATGCCCTTGATGTCGCGGAACTGCCGGCGCACTTCCACCACCACGGCGCCGGCCGCCCGGCCCACGGCTTCCATCGCCATGGCGCCGAACAGATACGGTATCAGGCCGCCGATGAACAGGCCCACGATGACCATGGGGTTCGACAGATCGAAGGTGATGTGCTGGCCCACGGATTCGAGCGCATGCGTGTAGTCGGCAAACAGCACCAGCGCGGCCAGGCCGGCAGAGCCGATGGCATAGCCCTTGGTGACGGCCTTGGTCGTGTTGCCGACGGCGTCGAGCGGATCGGTAATGGCGCGCACGGAGTCGGGCAGGCCCGACATTTCCGCAATGCCGCCCGCGTTGTCCGTGATGGGACCATACGCGTCGAGCGCGACGATGATGCCCGCCATCGACAGCATCGACGTGGCCGCAATGGCGATGCCGTACAGGCCCGCCAATTGATACGAGACGAGGATGGCGATGCAGACGGCCAGCACCGGATACGCGGTGGACTTCATCGATACGCCCAGGCCGGCGATGATGTTGGTGCCGTGGCCCGTCGTCGACGCTTCGGCAATGTGGCGCACGGGCTTGAAGTCCGTGCCCGTGTAGTACTCGGTGATGTACACCATCAGCCCCGTGAGGACGATGCCGACGACGGTGGCGCCCAGCATCTTGTAGCGCATGGCGTCATCGGGCCACAGCATCCACGTGACGACGGCAAAGCCGACCAGCGACAGGCCGGCCGCCCACCACAGGCCCGTGTACAGGGCCGACATGATCTTCGCACCCGGCTTGGTCTTGACCATCGAGCAGCCGACGATGGAAGCGAGGATGGACACGGCGCCCAGCAGCAGCGGGTAGATGATGGCCGTGCTGCTTGCTTCTGCCATCAGCAAGGCCCCCAGCAGCATGGTGGCGATCAGGGTCACGACATAGGTCTCGAACAGGTCGGCCGCCATGCCGGCGCAGTCACCCACGTTGTCGCCCACGTTGTCGGCGATGACGGCCGGGTTGCGCGGATCGTCCTCGGGGATGCCCGCTTCGACCTTGCCCACCAGGTCCGCACCCACGTCGGCGCCCTTGGTGAAGATGCCGCCGCCGAGCCGCGCGAAGATGGAAATGAGCGAGGCGCCGAAGGCCAGGCCGATCAACGGTTTGATCAAATCATGCTGGGTCAGGCCGGGCGCGCCCGTCGTCACCAGCAGCCAGTAGAACAGGGTCACGCCCAGCAGGCCCAGTCCGACGACCAGCATGCCCGTGATCGCCCCGCCCTTGAAAGCCACGTTCAGCGCCTGGTTGATGCCCAGGGTGGCCGCCTGCGCCGTGCGCACATTGGCCCGCACGGAGACATTCATGCCGATGAAGCCGCAGGCGCCCGACAGCACGGCGCCGATCAAAAAGCCCAGCGCCGTGTGCAGGCCAAGCAGCACATAGATGGCGATCAGGAGCACCACGCCGACGATGGCGATGGTGCGGTACTGGCGCGCCAGGTAGGCGGCCGCGCCCTGCTGGATGGCCAGCGCGATTTCCTGCATGCGCGCGTTGCCGGGATCCTGCCTCAGGATCCAGCTGCGCGACACCAAACCATAAATGACTGCGACCACGCCGCAGGCTACCGCAAACCACAAACTGGCTGCCATATCGTCCCCTTCTGTTTTTATCCGACGTCATTGCCAACAGCTGCAGACCGCACCGGGTAGGCACGCGCAGCCAGGAAAACACGACCTGCAAAAAAACTGAACCACGAAAACGATACGGCGCCCGCCTGAAGCGCGGGCACAAAAAAAGCGGACACTCAGGTCCGCTTTTCAAACACTGCTTATTCCGCCAGGGCGGCAAATGCGCTGTCGCGGATTTGCTCGACCGGACCGACGCCGGCGATGCGGCGGTATTTCGGCGCGCCTGGCAGGCCGGACTTGGCCCAGTCATTGTAGTAACCGAGCAAGACCTTGGTCTGGTTGTGGTACACGTCCAGGCGCTTCTTGACCGTTTCCGCCTTGTCGTCGTCGCGCTGGATCAGCGGCTCGCCCGTGATGTCGTCGATGCCGTCGACCTTGGGCGGATTGAATTTGACGTGGTACACGCGGCCCGAACCCGGGTGGCTGCGGCGGCCGTCCATGCGTTCGATGATCGACGCGTCAGGCACGTCGATTTCCAGCACGTAGTCGACATTGATGCCGGCATCTTTCATGGCGTCCGCTTGCGCGATGGTGCGCGGGAAGCCGTCGAACAGGTAGCCATTGGCGCAATCGGCTTCCTGCAGGCGGTTCTTGACCAGGCCGATCATGATGTCGTCCGACACGAGGCCGCCCGCATCCATGACTTTTTTCGCTGCCAGGCCCAGTTCCGTGCCTTCCTTGATCGCCGCGCGCAGCATGTCGCCCGTGGAGATTTGTGGAATATTGTATTTTTCTTTGATGAAGTTAGCTTGGGTGCCCTTGCCGGCACCGGGTGCTCCTAAAAGTATCAGACGCATTGAAAAGTTCCTAAAAAACAGATTTTGGATGGTGGTATGTGTAATTATTTTTAGATGATGTTGCTATGGCTATCTTTCCCTACGAAACTTACCACAAAAAATCCCCGGAGCGCCAGTTTGCTGTCGATTTGCTATGCCCTGATTGATCAAAGCCAGCAATTATCGAAGCGGACGTTTCAAAATGTGGTTTTTACTGTAGGCGCGCAAAACTTTATTTGCACGCCTGCCGTTTTGCGGGTAGCGCTTACAGGGCGCCGTAGTGGGCTTGCACCCTGGCAAGATCTTCCGGCGTGTCGACACCGGCGGCCGGCGCCGAGACCGTGACATGCACAGCGATGGCATAGCCATGCCACAAGACGCGCAACTGCTCCAGCGCCTCGATCGCTTCCAGCGGCGACGCGGACAGGCCGGGATACGTTTGCAGGAACGCATTGCTGTAGGCATACAGGCCGATATGGCGCAGCGGCACGTAGCCGGCCGGCAAGCTGTCTTTCGACTGTGCGAAGCCGTCGCGGTGCCACGGAATCGTCGCGCGCGAGAAATACAAGGCGCGGCCATTTTTATCCAGCACGACCTTGACCACGTTCGGGTTGAACGCATCGGCCACGTCGTGCAGCGGATGGGCGCACGTGGCCATGGGGACGGCGGCGCTGATCTGCGCCGCGCAGGCGGCCAGCAAGGCCGGGTCGATCAGCGGCTCGTCGCCCTGCAGGTTGACGACGACGGCGTCCGGCGGCAGCTCGAGCGTGCGCGCCACTTCGGCGATGCGGTCCGTGCCCGACGGATGGTCGCTGCGCGTCATGCACACTTCCATGCCATGCGCGGCGCAGGCGGCGCGGATGGATTCGTGGTCGGTGGCGACGATGACGCGCGCGGCACCCGACAGGGCTGCCTGCTCGGCCACGCGCACCACCATGGGTTTGCCGCCCAAGTCGGCCAGCGGCTTGCCCGGCAGGCGCGTCGAGGCCAGGCGGGCCGGGATGATGACGATGAACGCCATCGTTATTCCACTGCGTCTTGCAGGGTGCGCGCTTCGTCCGCCCACATGATGGGGATGCCATCGCGGATAGGATAGGCGAGGCGGTCGGCGCGGCAAATCAGTTCCTGCGCCTTCTTATCGTGTTCAAGCGGACCCTTGCAAACAGGGCAGACCAGGATATCAAGCAGTCGAGCGTCCACGACATTTCTCCACAATTTGTTGGGCCAGCGCGCTATCGATGCGCGCACTGACGGGGACGACCCACAGTCTCGGGTCGTCTTTGAGATGTTCAATTTGCGCACATTTTACTGCATCCTTCTCGGTGATCAAGATCACATCCGTGTCGAGTGCCGCAAATGGCTGGTCGAGGAAGTCGTGATGATCGGGCAAGGGCAGTTCCGTGAAGTCCAATCCGGCGCCGCGCAGCATGGCAAAGAAGCGCTGCGGGTTGCCGATGCCGGCCGCCGCCACGATGCGCCGGCCGCTGGCCGCCAGGGTTGCAAGCGCCACGCTTTCACTGCGGTTCACCATGCGCTCGGCCACGCCGCCGGCCAGCAGCATCTGCACCACCAGCCCGCCCTGCGGCGCGACCCTGGCCACCAGATCCGGCGCCAGCTCGGGCGCATTGATCACCGTCACGTCGCGCCGGCGGCGCGGCGATTCGCGCAGCGGGCCCGCCGGCAGCAGCCAGCCATTGCCCGCGCCGCGGCCGTCGAACAGCACGATTTCCACGTCGCGCCGCAAGGCGTAATGCTGCAAGCCGTCGTCCGTCACCAGCACGTCGACGTCCGGGTGCGCGGCCAGCAGCGCCCTGCCCGCTTGCGCGCGGTCGCGCCCCACCATCACGGGGCAGCCGCCGCGCTGGAAGATCAGCAGCGGCTCGTCGCCCACCTGCTGCGGCGTGGAAGCAGCGGTGACGGCGCGCGGCGAACGGTCGGCGCTGCCATGGCCGCGCGAAATGACGCCCGGACGCATGCCCGCGTCGCGCAAGGCTTGCACCAGCCAGATCGTCAGCGGCGTCTTGCCCGTGCCACCGATAAAAATGTTGCCGACGACGACGACGGGCACGGGCAGTCGCGCGGATGTCAGGAGGTTTGCCTGGTACAGCCCGCGCCGCACGGCGCTCAGGGCGCCGAACAGCAGGGAGACGGGCCACAGCGCGCACGCCAGCGGGCCGCGGCGCAGCCAGGCGCGGGTCAATGTGGTTTCAAGCTTGGCGGGGGAGGATGTAGGCATGGAGGATGACGTAAAAATGGGGTAGGTCGGATTAGCCGCGCTGCCAGGCGCTGCGTAATCCGACATGCTCGGCGGCGGCTTTGTCGGCTTACGCCGTGCCGGCTAAACCGACCTACTTGCCACCCGCTTGCGCCGCGAACGTCAGCTTTTCATAGCCGGCCAGGCGCGCCGCTTCCATGACGTGGATGACCATCTGGTGCATGGCGAACTGGTCGGCGTTGACCACGACCACGGGCGTCTGCGCCGGGACCTTGCCGCCATTGGCTGCCTTTGCCGCGTTCTGCAAGGCGTCGGCCAGGCCGGCCACGTCGCGGAACGAGACGGGCTCGCGGTTGACCGTGTAGTTGCCCTTGGCGTCGATGGTGACGTCGATCTGCTGCGGCTTCTCTTTCGCCTGCTCGGCGTCGGCCGTCGGCAAGGTGATCTGCAGCTCCGTAAACTTGCTGTAGGTGGTGCTGACCATGAGGAAGATCAGGATCACCAGCAGCACGTCAATAAACGGGATCAGGTTGATTTCGGGGTCTTCACGCCCCTTGCCTTTGCGGAAATTCATTTGCGGCCACTGTGGACGATGTCGACGAACTTGACGGCTTGCTGCTCCATGTCAATGACGAAGCTGTCGACGAGGGCGCGGAAGTGGCGGTAGAAGACGAGGGTCGGCATGGCGATGGCCAGGCCGAAGCCCGTGTTATACAGGGCCACCGAAATACCGTGCGCCAGTTGTGCGGGATTCGAGCCGCTGGCGTTTTGCGAACCGAAGATTTCAATCATGCCCACCACCGTGCCGAACAGACCCATCAGCGGCGCCAGGGTGGCGATCGTGCCCAAGGTCGTCAGGAAACGTTCCAGCGTGTGGGCCACGCCGCTGCCCGCCTCTTCGATCGATTCCTTCATCACCTCGCGCGGCGCGTCGACGTTGCGCAGGGCGGCGGCCAGCACCACGCCCAGCGGCGAATTGCTTTCCAGCTTGGCCACCGTATCCGGCGTAATCTTGCCGCTGCGATACACCTGCACCACTTCATCGAACAGCTTGCGGGGCAGGATCTTGGCGCGGCGCAAATACAGCAGGCGCTCGATGATCAGGGCCAGGGCGACGATGGAAGCGATCAACAACAGCCAGATGGGCCAGCCAGCGGCTTGAAATATAGCGAGCAAAAGAAACTCCTGGTAAAGGGAAGGCGATGGAGCGCCAGAACAGCCTGTATTGTACCGAGCGCCGAAGTCCGATTCTACGTGCGCGCAGGAATGGCGCAATGTAGCGCGTTGCCGCGCCGGCGGCAAGTGGCGCCTGCATGGCACTTGTCCCCAGCGTGCGGCAAGCGCCCCCTCCCGACGCACAGTTTTGCACACTTTGTGTGGATAAGATTGTGAGCAAGCATGAAGTACAACATGCAAGCCATTGATTTACAGGGCTTTTATCACGCTGCGCAAAATACAGGCATAGCAGCTTATCGACAGTAGTCAATGTCAATAAATTAACACTTGAAGAGTTCTGCACATTTACTGTGGACAAGATTGTGCGCAAAGCCGAGGAATGTAATCAAGTCATTGATTTGAAAGGAAATTAAATCGATGCGCAAAAAAGTGGCAGTCACGCGCAATCGGCGGCAGATAAGCCATCAAAGTTCTGCACACAATCTGTGGACAAGATTGTGCGCAAGCTCAAAGATAGACGCTAAGTACATTGATTTATATCGTTTTTATTGCCATGCATAAAAATGTGGCAGAGGCCGGAAAGCAGGGTTTTCCACGTCCGATTTCACTTCCAAAACGGCAATTTTCCACCGCCAGCGCAGTTCCACACATAAAGTGTGGATAAGATTGTGAGCAAGCCGATTGACTCCATGCAAGAGCATTGATTTTAAAGGGATTTTTTTCTCTGCTGAAAAATAAGGCAGCAATTCGGCATGTTCACGCGGTGGAAAACCCGGACAAGCCACGAAACGGTTTATGCAGTTTTGCACACATTCTGTGGATAAGATTGTGAGCAAGGAGCGCGGTGCGATGCTATACCCTTGATTTATATGGCTATTTTTATGCTGCGCAAAATTCAGGCAAGCCATGCCATGGGCCTTCCAGTGGATAAATCCGGCGCCGCGCCAGAGTTCTGCACATTTTTTGTGGATAAGATTGTGCGCAAGGCCATGCATGGCATACTAAGCGCTTGATTCATAGGCACTTTATTTCCGTGCGCAAAAATGTAGCAAGGCATTTTTATCGCTCAATCCAAGCCAGCCCGGTCATGTTTTTCCAAGGCAAAAAGTTCCGCACACTTTCTGTGGATAACTTTGTGCGTAAGTGGCAGGAGCTACACTGATGTGCTTGATATTAAAGGTTTTTTTCCCTGTGCACGTAAATCAGGCATACGGGAATTCGTCATGAAATCAATTACTTAGAAATAGAACTTGTTGTTTTGCGCGATATATGACATAAGCATGACCTCGCCGATAATATGTGGACAGTTCCCTTCCGCTCCCAGCTTTATGATGACCGACAACCCGACTGACAGCGGCTTTGCCGCCCCACCCGTGCTGACCGTCAGCGCCCTGAACCAAGCCGTCGCGCGCCTGCTCGAGCGCTCGTTCCCCCTGACCTGGATCGCCGGCGAGATTTCCAACTTCACGCGCGCC
The DNA here is from genome assembly GCF_000988085.1 of Janthinobacterium sp. KBS0711. Lineage (NCBI taxonomy): Bacteria > Pseudomonadati > Pseudomonadota > Betaproteobacteria > Burkholderiales > Oxalobacteraceae > Janthinobacterium > Janthinobacterium sp. KBS0711. Next base: position 127,825 of record NZ_LBCO01000010.1, read on the forward strand.
GCTTCCGGCCACTGGTACTTCACCCTGAAGGACGATGGCGCCCAAGTGCGCGCCGTGATGTTCCGCGGCCGCGCCCAGTACGCGGGCTTCACGCCGCGCGAAGGCGACAAGGTCGAAGTGCGCGCGCTCGTCACCCTGTACGGCGCACGCGGCGATTACCAGATCAACGTGGAAGCCATTCGCCGCGCCGGCGTGGGCGCCCTGTACGAAGCGTTCCAGCGCCTGAAGGAAAAGCTGGCCGCGCAGGGACTCTTCGACCAGGAGCGCAAGCGCGCCATCCCCATGTTCGCGCGCAGCATCGGCATCGTCACCAGCCCGCAAGCGGCCGCCCTGCGCGACGTGCTGATCGCGCTCAAGCGCCGCGCACCGCACGTCAACATCATCCTATATCCCACGCCCGTGCAGGGCCAGCAGGCGCCGGAAAAAATCGCGCACGCCATCCGCACGGCATCGACAAGGGCCGAGTGCGACGTGCTGCTCGTGTGCCGTGGCGGCGGCAGCATCGAGGATCTGTGGTCATTCAACGATGAAGCCGTGGCCCATGCGATTGCCGACTGTTCCATGCCCGTGATCAGCGGCGTGGGACACGAGACGGATTTCACCATCGCCGACTTCGCGGCCGACCTGCGCGCGGCCACGCCGACGGCGGCGGCCGAACTGGCGGCCACGCCGCGCGCCGACTGGATGGCTTCCCTGCGCGCCGATGCGGCCGATTTGCGCCGTGCCATGCGCCGCAGCCTCGACGACGCGGCGCAAACCCTGGACCGCCACAGCCGCCGCCTGCTCAACCCGAAGGCGCAGCTGCAGCAGCAGCGCTTGCAGTTGCTGGCCCTGTCGACGGCCATGACGCATGCGGCGCGCGCGCCCGTGAACCAGTCGCAGTACGCGCTGGAACGTCTGCGCTCGCGCTGGGCCAACCTGCGGCCCGACGTCACGGCAGCGCGCGCGCAACTGCTGGAAGCCCAGCGGCGCAGCGGCGCGGCCATGGCGCAGCAGCTGGGCCAGCGGCGCCACCGCCTCGACGGCCTGACGGCGCAGCTGGAACTGCTCAATCCCCAGCGCACCCTGGAGCGCGGCTACGCGATACTGCGCGATGAAAAGGGGAATATCGTGCGCTCGCCGGCGCAGCTGCAGGCGCGCCAGAACGTCAATGTACGCCTGGCCGAAGGCAGCGCGCAGATCGGCATCGCCAGCGTGCAGGCGACGTTAGAATAAAAAAGGCCGGGGAAGAACCCCGGCCCAACACCTTCCCTACTGAGTGGACTGCTACCGCAACTACTCTTTCACACTGCCTGATTAAAACTTCATCGACACGCGCGCGCCAAACGTGCGCGGCGCGTTGTAGAAGGCGCCGTAGATCTGCTGCGTGGGCTGGCATGGCATGCCCACGTCCGTGCAGATTTCATTGACGTCCAGCTTGACGGCCTTGTCGGTGGCGTTCTGCACGAACGCTTCCACCGTGTAGGCCTTGTTGGCCGGCTGGAAGCGCAGGCTCAGGTCCAGGGTCGTGTAGGCTTCCTGGCGCTTGACGCCGGCGTGGCCCGGCACGTCGCCGTTGAACGCGCCCGCCCCCACGTACGACATGGTTTCATGGTGCACCGAAGCGCGCGGCGTGAGCTGGCCGCCGGCGACATTGAAATCATGCTCGTACTGCACGGTCGTGGAAAACTTCGGCGCATGCTTCATGGTGCTGCCGCCCACGTTCACCAGTGGCGCCGTCGAACCGCAAGACTGCCCATTCGCGCGCGCCGCATCGACGTCGCACGACATGAAGTCGTCGTACACGGCTTTGAGCCAGGTGGCGTTGCCCGTCAGGCGGTCGACCTTCGTAGGCCGCCACACCCATTCCGCTTCCAGGCCCTTGACGGTGGCGCCGGCCGCATTGAAGTTGGCCAGCACGCTGTTGACCACCTGCGATTCCAGCTTGTCCTTGTACTTCATCAGGAAGGCGTCGAGGTTCAGGGTCAGTTCGCGGTTCAGCAAGTCCGACTTGAAGCCGATTTCATAGCTGGTCAGCTTTTCCGGCTTGGTGGTGGCGCCGCCGTCGCCGATGGCCGGCGAATGGAAGCCCGTCGTCACGGAACCGAACAGCAGAATGTCCGGGCGCAGCTTGTACTCGATGCGGCCCAGCCAGGTGGCCTGGCCGTATTTCAGGTCGGCCGTATTGTCGCCCGGCGTATTGCCGCAGGTGGCGGCCGTGATGGCGCCGCCCGGGCCGATATTGTGCGTGTTGGCCAGGCCCGTGCCCGGCGTGACGAGCTGGCGCAACTGGTCGGCAGTGAGGACCGTGGTGCCCAGCGGCGTGTTCGCGGGCCAGTTCGGGCATGCCCAGTTCTTGCCGCCGATATCGAATTTATGATCTTTCGTGTAGCGCGCGCCGGCCGTCAGCTTGATCTGGTCCGTCACTTGCTGGCTGACCTGGCCGAACACGGCCTTCGACTTCAGTTGGCGGTCGCCCTGGATGAAGGACATCGACGACGCATACTGACCCACGGTCGGCTGCACGAAGATCACGGCGCCGTTGGCGATATCCTGCTGCACGGCCGCCTGCGAAATCTGGCTGCGGTCGATGTCGAAGCGCACCTTGTTCTTTTCATTGAACAGGAACAGGCCGGCCACCCACTGGAACGGCGCGTCGTCGTCCGAGCGCGCCTGCAGCTCGTGCGAATAGCTGTCGAACTGCGCCCAGTCCGTGCGGTTTTCCGACTTGAAGCCGGGGAACAGGCCCGCATCGGAGTCGTTGCTGTTCTGGCGCTTGTAGCGGCTCCAGCTGCCCAGGTACGTGAAATCCAGCGCGTCCGTCGGCTTGTAATTGAGCTTGCCCTTGTAGGTCAGAATCGACTGGTCCAGGGTGCCCGGCGTGTCGATCAGGGCCGAACGCAGCTTCTCGCCCCGTTTCGGTTCGGCCGCCAGGTAGACGTTGCCGGCGCCCTGGTCGAGGAAGTAGTCGGCGATGAAGGTACCGCGCAGCTGCGGCGTGAACTTCCACAGCAGCGAGGCGCGCACGCCCATCTGGTCGCCGGCGCCATACTTGGCCGTGCCCGGCATGACGTTCGAGCCGCGGCGGAAGTCCACCGTGCCGTCGTGGCTATCCTTGATGGCGGCGATGCGCAGCGCCACGTCGTCGGAAAACGGGATATTGATCATGCCCTGCGTCTGCAGATGGCGCTTGTCGCCCACCGTGATGCCGGCCGAACCCATGAACTTGGCCGTGCTAGGCGCGGCCGACACGAGGTTGACGGCGCCGGCAGTCGAATTGCGGCCGTTCAGCGTGCCCTGCGGTCCGCGCGCCACCTCGACGTGCGACAGGTCGTACATCAGCGCCGTGGCGCCCTGCGGACGCGGCGAATACACGCCATCGACATAAAAGGCGACGGCCGGGTCGCCCAGCTCCGTGTGGTTGGCCGAACCGACGCCGCGCATGTAGACGTGCACGCCGCCCGAGTCACCATGCTGCTCGACGACGAGGCTGGGCACCATGGTGGCCAGCGACGCCAGATCCTTGACCTGGTTGTTTTGCAGGGTGTCCTGGTTGAAGGCGGTGACGGCCAGCGGCGTCTCCTGCACGAAGGTATTGCGGCGCGTGGCCGTGACGACGATGCGGTCCATCTGTTCGGCTGCCGGCTTTGCCGCGTCGGTGGCTGCAGCCTCCTGGGCCATGGCGGCGCCGCTGCCCAGCAAGATGAACTGGGCGAAGGTCGCATGCGCCAGGCTGAGGGCGATGGTATTGCGTTTGAGCTGTTGCATTGTTGTTGTCTCCTGTACCGCTGGTTGATTGATGATCACATAGCTCTTTGGCTATTGCTGCACATTTTTTGGGTGTCAATCTGAAGTCATGTCGCCTCCGTGCGGGGTCAATGGGTAGCCACGGCGCGCCCGGCCGTGTCGAATAGAAAGGCATGGCCTTCTTCCGGCGCAAAGCCGATGGCGCTGCCCTGCGCCAGACTGTGGCGCGCCTCGCCGTGCAGCTTGATGGCCACCGCGTGCGAACTGCCGTCGAGCGTCGCGTGGATGATTTGCGCGTCGCCCAGCTGCTCGATCAGGGTCACCGTGGCGCCGTAGCCTTCGTGGCGCGGCACCAGGCGCAGGTGTTCGGGGCGTATGCCAACCAGCATGCCCGCCTCGCCGCCAAGCTGGCTGGCCAGCGCGGGGACGGCGGCGCACGGCAAGAAATTCATGCGCAGCGCGCCGATGAAGCCGGCCACGAACTGGCTGGCCGGCTGGCGGTACAGGTCCAGCGGCGCACCCACCTGCTCCAGGTGGCCGCCGTGGAAGACGGCGACCCGGTCACCGAGGGTCATGGCTTCGACCTGGTCGTGCGTCACGTAGATCATGGTGGTACCCAGTTCCTGGTGCAGCTTGGCCAGTTCGATGCGCGTCTGCACGCGCAAGGACGCGTCGAGGTTGGACAGCGGCTCGTCAAACAGGAACACCTTGGGCTGGCGCACGATGGAGCGGCCGATGGCCACGCGCTGGCGCTCACCGCCCGACAAGGCCTTGGGCTTGCGGTCGAGCAGGTGCGTGATCTGCAAGATCTCGGCCACCTTGCCGACGGCCGCGCGCACTTCCGCTTCCGGCTTGCCCGCCAGTTTCAAGGCAAAGCCCATGTTGTCGCGCGCCGTCATGTGCGGGTACAGCGCATAGCTCTGAAAGACCATGGCGATGCCCCGCTCGGCCGGCGCCACGTCGTTGGCCAGCAGGTCGCCGATGCGCAGCTGGCCCGCGCTGATGTCTTCCAGTCCCGCGATCATGCGCAGCAGGGTCGACTTGCCGCAGCCGGATGGCCCGACAAAGACCATGAATTCGCCGTCGTGGATATCGAGGTCCAGGCCCTTGACGATTTCCGGGCCGTCGCCATAGGTCTTGCGGATGCCGCGCAGGGAAATGGCGGCCATGTCAGTGCTCCTCGGCCAGCACGGCGGCGTGAGACGCGCGCTGCGCGGCGATGAAGTCGCGGTACCACAGGGCGCTGTCCTTGAAGCTGCGCTGCTGCGTGGCGTAATCGACGTAGACCATGCCGAAGCGCTTGGCATAGCCCGAGTTCCACTCGAAGTTGTCCATCAGGCTCCAGTAGAAATAGCCGCGTACGTCGATGCCCTGCGCGATCACGGCGCGCAAGGCGTCCAGGTGCAGCTGCACGTACTCGATGCGCGGCGCGTCGTGGATCTTGCCGTCGACGGGCTTGTCGGCCACGGCCATGCCGTTTTCCGTGATGTAGACGGGCGGCAATCGGTATTCGCGGTGCAGGCCGACCAGCAGTTCCGTCAAGCCTTGCGGGTAGGTTTCCCAGCCCATGTCGTTGACACCGAGCTTGCATTCGGGCTTGCGCGGCGGCGTCTCGGCGCTCATGAAAGCGCGCGTGTAATAGTTCACGCCGAGGAAATCGATGGGCTGCTTGATATCTATGAAATCGTTTTCAAAGATGGATAAAGCAGAAGCGTCGACGTGTTTCAGGGCCAGGGCCGGGTAGCGGCCCTTGAAGATGGCGTCCATATACCACTGCACCGAGCGCGCATATTCGAGTTCGGCCAGCTCGCGGTCCTGGGCGCTGTCGGTGGCTGGCGTGGCCGTCCATTGATTGAGCACGATGCCCAGTTTCGCGGGCGGATTGACGGCGCGCATCGATTGCATGGCCAGGCCATGCGACAGCAGCAGATGGTGCGACACTTGCACGGCGGCGGCCGGGTCGGCCATGCCGGGGGCGAACTGGCCCGTGCCGTGGCCCAGCACGGCCGTGCACCACGGTTCGTTATGGGTGGCGATGCTGGCCACCTTGTGGCCGAAGCGGCGCGCCACCTCGGCCGCGTAGGCGGCAAAGTGGTAGCAGGTGGCACGATTGAGCCAGCCGCCCTCGTCCTGCAAGGCTTGCGGCAAGTCCCAGTGGTACAGGGTCAGATGCGCATCGAGCCCCTTGGCAGCCAGGGCGTCGAGCAAACGCCCATAAAAATCGAAGCCGGCCTCGTTCCAGGCGCCGGAACCCGTGGGCTGCACCCGCGACCAGGACATGGAAAAACGGTAGGCGTTCACGCCCAGGCTGGCGATCAGCTCCACGTCCTCCGCGTAGCGGTGGTAATGGTCGCAGGCCACGTCGCCATTGCTGCCGTCGATGATCTTGCCATCCGTATGGCTGAAGGTATCCCAGATGGAGGGGCCCCGGCCGTCGATGGCGGCGGCGCCCTCGATCTGGTAGGCGCTGGTGGCCACGCCCCAGGTGAAGGTGGCGGGAAAGTTGGTATCAATGTCGTCGTTATGCATGGTGGTCATGTCAGTGTGAGTGGATTAAAAGAGTGCTAGCCTTTGACGGCGCCCTGGGTCAAGCCTTCTATGAGACGCTTCGAGGCGACAAAAAACATCAGCAGCAGCGGCAGCACGGCGATGGCGGCGCCCGTCATCAGCGCGCCCCACTCCGTGTTGTTGGGCGCCTGCATGCTGCGCAGGGCCAGCGGGATCGTATAGTTCTCGACCGAGCGCATGACGACCAGCGGCGTGATGAAATTGTTCCACGAGTTGATGAAGGTGATCAGGCCCAGGGTGCCCATGGCGGGGCCGATCAGCGGCAGCACGACCCGCCAGTAGATGGCGAATTCGCCGCAGCCGTCGATGCGCGCCGCCTCGATCAAATCCCTCGGGATCGCCGTGCCGATGTACTGGCGCATGAGGAAAATACCCAGCGCGCCGGCCGCTCCCGGCACGTACAGGGCGCGCGGCTGGTCCAGCCAGCCGAGGAAATCCATCAGCATGAAGGTCGGGATCATGTTCATGAACGAGGGGATGATCATCGACGCCATCACCAGGGTAAACAAGGGCCGCTTGAAGCGGAACTCGTACATGGCAAACGCATAGCCGCCCAGCGAGCAAAAGAACAAGGTCAGCGCCGTCGTCATCAGCGCCACGTACAGGCTGATGCCGATATTGCGCCAGAACGGCAGGCGCTCCTGCAGCAATTCCAGGTTGTTGAGCAGGGCCGTGCCGAACCAGCGCGGTGGCGGCAGGCTGTAGATCTCGGCGCTCGTGTGCGTGGCGAAGACGAACATGAAGTAGAACGGCGCGACCATGATCAGGGCGCCGATGGCCACCATGGCGTAGGCCGTCCAGCGGGTGGTTTTCATCGGACCTCCTTGCGTTCATTGCGGCTGAAAATGCGGTTGTTGACCCAGGTGGTGCTGGCGATGATCAGGAACAGCAGCCAGGAAATGGCCGACGCCGTGCCGAAGTCGCCCGAGGAAAACGCCGTCTTGTAGACGAAGATGGCCGTCGTCATCACGGACTGGCTCACGCCACTCGATTCGGCCACCAGCACGAACGGTTCCTCGAACAGCTGCAGGTTGCCCATGATGGTGAGTGTCACGGCCAGGTAGATCATCGGACGCAGCTGCGGCAAGGTGATGTACCAGAACTGCTGGCGTTTCGACGCGCCGTCGATGGTGGCCGCCTCGTACAGATCCTTGGGTATCACCTGCAACGCGGACAGATACAGCACCAGGTTCCAGCCCAGGTAGCGCCAGAAAATCACGAAGGCGACGGCCGGCTTGATGAACAGCGAGCTGCCCAGCCAGTCGATCGATTCGGCCGGGAACAGGCCACCGATTAACGGCAGGCTGGCGCACCATTGGATCAGCACATTGATCTGGCCATAGTCGCGCGAGAACAGAGTGTTGAAGACCATGGCGATGGCCACGCTGGACGTGATGAACGGTAAAAAGTAAATGCCGATCACCAGGTTGCGCGAGCGCTTGAAGCTGTTGTGGATGAAGGCTGCCAGCGGAATGGCGACCAGGTGCTGCGGCACGCCCGAGGCCAGCGCCAGCCAGACGGTATTGCCCAGCGAGCGTAAAAACCACGGGTCGCTCAAGGCGTACTTGTAGTTGTCCAGGCCCACCCACTGCATGGCTTCCACGCCGCTGGCCGCTTCCCACTGGTTGAACGACAGATAGATGGAAAACAGCAGCGGGAACAGGCTGAAGACGGCGAACAGGATGAAGAAGGGGCTGATGAAAATATACGGCGCCCACTTCTTCATGTTGTAGCGTTTCCTGGCGGGCCGCGCCGCAGCAGCAGCGGGCGCGCCATCGGTACAAGGCATGGAGGTAGTCATGCTGCTCCTAGCGCCGCGCGCGGTGGGTGATCAGGGCCTTGGCGTCGGCCAGCGCCGTCTTGATATCCTTGTTTTGCGCCAGCACGCTTTCCAGTTCCATGTTGACGATGTCACGCGCCACAGCGTCGAACTTGTCGACGCGGATGACGGGGATTTTCGCCGCCGTGTCGCGCGCCAGAATGCGCGTCTTCTGGCCGCCGAAATACGGCTGCGGCTCGTCCATCATGGGGTCCGCATACGCGGCCTTGATTGCCGGGAAGGCGCCGATCTCTTTGAGCGAGTGCAGCTGGATATCCTTGTTCACGGTCATGAACTTGATGAATTCCCAGGCCTGGGTTTTATTCGCCGCCTTTTTCGGGATGCCGTAGAAAGAGCCGCCGTAGGACGCCAGCGCGCCGGCCGGCAGGTTCGCCGCGCGCCACTGGCCTTTGGAATCGGGTGCCAGCCACTTGGCCAGGTGGCCGCTGAGCCACGAACCCATCATCTGGCTGGCCACCTTGTCGCGCTTGAAGCCTTCGGCCCACTCGCCCGTCCAGGCCACAGTCCGCGCATCGATGCCGGCGACCCGCGCCGCCTTGGCCAGTTCGAAGGCTTTGACGAAGCGGGGCGAGTCGACCAGCACCTGGCCCTTGTCGCCAAAATAAATGCCTTCGCCATCCTTCAAATTGGCGCGGATATAGATATCGGCCAGGTCGCTGGCGCCGGCCAGCAGATAGGTGCCGGTGGCGGCCTTGAGCTTCTTGCCGGCGGCGATGTACGACTCCCACGATTGCGTCAAATCGCTTTCCTTGATGCCCGCCTTGTCCATCAGGTCCTTGCGGTAGAACAGGGTGCCAGGTCCCAGGTCGGCCGGCATGGCGCCCAGGGTGCCGCGCGAACTGGTCGCCTGCACGAAGGTGAACGGCACGAACTGGGCGCGGTACTGCCCTGCCCCGTATGGCGGCTGCAGCAAGTCTTCCATGCCCTTCGATTCGGCGAAGCTGCCGACATAGCGGAAGTCGATGGCCATCACGTCGGGCAGGCGCGCGCCGGCCGCCAGCGCCGTCGTCATCGAGTTATGGTGGTCGTCGATCTGCAGGCTGACCAGCTTGACCTTCACTTGCGGATACAGCTTTTCCCACAAGGGCAAGGCCGTTTTCACGGCGCGGTCCAGGTCGGGGAACGAGGCGACGGTAATCGTTGCCGGGGCCAGCGCCGGCAACGGTGCGGCCTGCGAGACGGCCGGCGGGACGGCTGCAGGTGCGGCGGCCACGCCAAAGGCCAGGGTCAGCGCCGCCAGAGGGACGGCGCCAAGGATGCTTGACTTCATTATTTCATCTCCGTTTATTGAGCGTCTTCTATCTTGAAAACGTTTTCACAACATGTGTCCATTTAACACCGCAAAGAAAATCAAGTCAACCGAAAAAGTTGTCATTTTTATTGAGGGCAGCGTGGCGAGATGCACGCCATGGCGCGTGTTCTCCTATGAAAAGACGTAAAAATCCGCCATTTCAAGATGCTGTTGTTTTTCGTGAAAACGTTTTCAAGCATAGGTCGGATTAGCGCGTGAGCGCGTAATCCGACAACATTGTTGGCGCCAGAGGCATGGTCCGAGGCATTGTTGGCTGCGCTGTGTCGGCTTACGCCCTGCGGGCTAACCCGACCTACGCCGACCTACGGCCCTGTAGGCATTTATGGTAATCTTTCGATGAAAAGGTTTTCAGAGCACTGAGAACCAGCCATCTTGATACCCAGGAATCACCTTGAACGATAGCGCCCACGCTGCTCCCCCTTCCACCCTGCTCGACGTGGCCCGCCAGGCCGGCGTGTCGCCCAGCACCGTCTCGCGCATCCTCAATGGCACGGCCAGGGTGTCCGACGACAAGCGCGACGCCGTGCTGGCGGCCATCGCACACATGAAATTCGCGCCGAACCAGATGGCCCAGGGTCTGAAGAAGGGCCGCTCGATGACCATCGGCATCGTGGTGCAGGATATTTCCAGCCCCTTCTTCGACGAAAGCCTGCGCGGCGTGGACGACGGCTTGAAGGACACGGGCTATGCGTCCGTCATCGTCAGCGGGCACTGGAATGCGCAGGAAGAGGCGGACCGCATCCGCTTGCTGCTGGCAAGAAAGGTCGACGGCATCATCCTGCTGTCGGGGCGCATCTCGGACGAGAGCGTGCTCGATTTCTCGCAGCAGCGGCCCATCGTCTCGACGGGCCGCCTGCTGGCCACGAAAAGCGCCATCGGCTTCAAGCTCGACAACGAATACGGCGCCTACCTGGCCGTGCGCCACCTGGTGGAACTGGGCCACCGCCGCATCGCCTTCGTGGCCGGCCCCGCCAACAACACGGATGCGGCCGAGCGCCTAACGGGCTACCAGCGCGCGCTGCGCGAAGCGGACATCGCCATCGACCCGAAGCTGATGGTGGAAGGCGATTTCCACGAGGCAAGCGGGATGCTGGCCATGAACCATCTGTTCGATACGCAGCAGCAATTCAGCGCCGTCTTCGCCGCCAACGACCTGTCCGCCTACGGCGTGCGCCTGTGCCTGTACCGCAAGGGCATCCGCGTGCCCGACGATATCTCGCTCGTCGGTTTCGATGACTTGCCCGGCTCGTCCTACACGACACCGCCGCTGACGACCATCCACCAGCCCCTGTACGACATCGGCCGCATTGCCACGGAAGCGCTGCTGGGGCTGATCAATGGCGAAGCCGTGCAGGCGGCCATTCCACCGCTGGAACTGATCGTTCGCGAGACCACCCGACGCATCCGTTAAGGCTTGCGGCTGGGAACTTTTCCGCCCGATTCAGGCTGAACGAGAATCACTACGCCAAAGGCATCCGCGACGCGTGCCGGAATCTGCAGCAATGGCGCATCCGCTTTACAATAGTGGCTCGTTCAGCAAGAATGCCTGCTTCAAGCAAGCTTGGCTCAACCCTCCGGCCACAGGCTGGAAGACTCCGAACACTCACCATAAAGGGACATCACATGGAACATACTCTGCCACCACTGCCGTATGAAATGGACGCTCTGGCGCCGCATATTTCGAAAGAAACCCTGGAATACCACTATGCCAAGCATCACCAGGCGTATGTCACCAACTTGAACAACCTGATCAAGGGTACCGAGTTCGAGAACCTGTCGCTGGAAGAGATCATCAAGAAATCGTCGGGCGGCATCTTCAACAATGCAGCCCAGGTATGGAACCACACCTTCTACTGGAACGGCATGAAGCCGGCCGGCGGCGGCGCGCCTGCGGGTGCCGTGGCTGACGCGATCAACGCCAAATGGTCGTCGTTCGACAAGTTCAAGGAAGAATTCACCAAGTCGTGCGTGGGCAACTTCGGTTCGGGCTGGACCTGGCTGGTGCAAAAAGCCGACGGTTCCGTCGACATCGTCAACACCTCGAACGCCGGCTGCCCGCTGACTACCGGCGACAAGCCGCTGCTGACCTGCGACGTCTGGGAACACGCCTACTACATCGACTACCGCAACCTGCGCGCCAAGTACGTGGAAACGTTCTGGGGCCTGGTCAACTGGGACTTCGTTGCCAAGAACTTCGCGTAAGCGCCAGTTCCTGTCAACGTAGGGCAAAAAGAAGCCTGCGCCACCCGCGCAGGCTTTTTTTTGCCTGCTGAAAAGCCCGGCGCTGCGCTACAATCACTGCCCCGCCACCGCTATCTCCCCCTGCCCCGATGTCCGCTCGCCTGCTGCGCCGCCTGTTGATCTTGCCCCTGCTGGCGTGCCACCTGCACGCGTGCGCGGCCGCCCCATCGCCCCTGCTGTCCGACTATACCCACAATGCCTGGGGCGCCTTGCAAGGCGCGCCCGTCGATGTGCTGAAATTCGCCCAGGGCAAGGATGGCTGGCTGTGGATCGCCACGGCCACCGGCTTGTACCGCTACGATGGCGTGCGCTTCGACAGGGTCGACAGCGTGTACGGCCACCGCCTGCCGTCGAGTAATGTGCTGGGCCTGGCCACGCCGGCGGACGGCGCCGTGTGGGTCGGCTACCGCCTCGGCGGCGTCAGCGTCTTTCGCAAGGATGGCGTGCGCACCTACCGCGAAGCGGACGGCTTGCCGCCGGGCGCCGTGTTCCATATCGAGGTAGCGCCCGACGGCGCCATCTGGGTCGGCACGCGCGATGGCGCGGCGCGCCTGGCGCCCGGCGCGGACCGTTTTGTTGCGCAAGCGGCCAACGTGGGCCTGCCCGACAAGCGCGTCTACCAGATCCTGTTCGCCCGCGATGGCACGCAGTGGATGGGCACCATGCATGGCGCCTATTTCCGCAGGCCGGGCGAGACGCATTTTTCCCATGCCTGGCCGCGCACCATCCTCACCGGCATGGATGAAGCGCCCGACGGCGCCATCTGGGCCGTCGATGCGCAAAGCAATTACTATCGCGTGCGCACCAGCGCGCCGCGCGGCGATGCGCCCATCCGGCCCGACGCCAGGGGCAACAGCATCCGCTTCGACCGCGCCGGCACCATGTGGCTGATGCAGCCCGACGGCATCGAACGCAAGTTCGAGCCTTCCGGCCCCAGCCTGCCAGCCCAGCGTCTGACGCGCCAGAACGGCATCAGCGGCCCGCTGCCGCAAACGTCGTTCCAGGACCGCGAAGGCAATCTGTGGTTCGGCACCTCGACGGGCCTGGACCGGCTGCGGCCGAACCGCCTGAAGACCCTGGCCGTTGCCGTGCCCTTCGACCATCCCGGCATGCTGCCGGGGCCCGACGGCGATGTGTGGATCGGCGACTACGTGAGCGACGTGCGCAGCTTTACGGCCGATGGCATGAAAAAAGTGATCTTGAAGGGGGCGCTGGCGGCCAGTCACTGGGCGCCCGACGGCACGCTGTGGCTGGGCAACGAGCAGGAACTCCACCATCGCGCGCGCAACGGAACCATGACGCGCGTGGCGACGCCCGTGCAAGGGCTCGATCCGCAGGCGCTGCAGCAAGACCGCTCGGGGGCCCTGTGGGCCTCGTTTTCCGGCGGCGGCCTGTTTCGCCTGAGCGAAGGAAAATGGAGCGCGAACGGCGGCCTGTCCGGCCTGCCGACGGTGCTGACGACGGCCATGGCGATGGATGGCGCCGGCACCGTCTGGCTGGGCCATGCCGACAATACCGTCAGCCTGGTGGCCGACGGCCAGCGCGCGGGCGCCGTGAAGCGGCTCGGCGCGCCCGAGGGTCTGCAAGTGGGCACCGTGCTGCAGCTGTACCGCGATGGCGAGGCGATGTGGGCCGGCGGCGAAAACGGCATGGCCCTGTACCGCGCCGGCCGCTTCCACACCTTGCGCGGCGCGCGCGGCGCAGCGTTTCGCGGCGTGTCGGGCATCGTGCGCCTGCCGGACGGCGACCTGTGGCTGCATGGCGCGGACGGCATCGACCATATCGGCGCCGCCAGCCTGGCCGCGTGGATGCGCGACGGCAGCGCTGTTACCTCGGAACGCTTCGACGCGCTCGACGGCTTGCAGGGCCATGCCTCGCAGCTGCGCCCCGTGCCGTCACTGATCCATGCGCCCGATGGCAAGCTGTGGTTTTCCACCTCGGCCACCATCGGCATGCTCGACCCGCTGCACATCCGCCGCAACGCCCTGGCGCCGCCCGTGCAGATCCACAGCCTGCTGGCCAATGGCGCGCGCTACGCGCTGGACGATGGCAAGCCGCAGCACCTGCCGCAAGGCAGCAAGACCCTGCAGATCGGCTTCACGGCCCTGAGCCTGTCGATGCCGGAACGCGTGCGCCTGCGCTACAAACTGGCGGGCGTGGACGCGGGCTGGCAGGAAGCGGTCGGCCGCCGCGAAGCCTACTACACTAACCTTGCACCCGGCAGCTACCGCTTCGAGATCACGGCCGCCAACGAAGACGGCGTGTGGAACACGCAGGGGACAGGGCTGGCCATCATCATCGCGCCCGCCTTCGTGCAAACGCCGTGGTTCGTCGTGCTGCTGGCGCTGGGCGCCGCGCTGCTGCTGTATGGCGGCTATGTGCTACGCATCCGCCACCTGACGCGCAACATGCAGGAACGGCTGCAGGAACGCTTGCAGGAGCGCCTGGCCGAACGCTCGCGCATCGCCCGTTCGCTGCACGACACCCTGCTGCAAAGCGTGCAGGGCCTGATCCTGTCGTTCCATGCGCATGCGGACATGCTGCCCAAGGGCACGCGCGAACGGGCCCGCCTCGACGGCACCCTCAACCTGGCCGACCAGCTGCTGATCGAAGGACGCGACCAGATCATGGACTTGCGCGCCTCGGCCGAACCGGACGAACTGCGCCTGGCGCTGCAGCAATTCGGCAAGGGCCTGGCAGAGCACCGCGCACACGCGTTCACGGTGCATGTCAGCGGCACCTGCCGGCGCCTGCAGCCGCGCGTGCATGACGAAATCTATGCGATCGCGCGTGAAGCGCTGTTCAACGCCTCCCGCTATGCCGAGGCGGCCAACATCGTGCTGGAACTCGACTATGCGGACCATGCGTTCACCCTGCGCGTGCGCGACGACGGCTGCGGCCTCGATGACGCCGTGGCGCAAACGGGCCAGCGGCCCGGCCACTGGGGCCTGGTCGGCATGCGCGAGCGCGCCGCCGCCATCAAGGCCAGCCTGCGCATCGACAGCCGGCCCGGCGCCGGCACGCAGATCGAAGTAAGCGTGCCGGGCCGCCTGGCTTACTGACGGCGCTGGAAGGGAAGTGTTGTAGGATGCGCAAGAGCGCTGCCTTGCTCGCCGATCCGGCTCCCACCACTTTCTGAAAGCCCGCCATGAAAAAATGCCTGCTTGCCCTGCTCATGTTTGCCTCCGGTTCCGCCTTCGCCAACTCGGCTTGCGACACGCCGCGCAACGACTTCGACGGCCTGTACTGCCTCAACAAGGTGTACCAGGAAGCAGACAAGGAACTCAACGCCAACTACAAGAAACTTAGCTCCCAGCTCGATGCCAGCGGCAAGCAAAAGCTGAAATCGGGCCAGCTGGCGTGGATGGCCAACCGCAACCAGAATTGCTCCAAGCGCGAATCGTCGGGCTTCTATGTGAACCTCGATTGCGCCACCCAAACCACCATCGAACGTGCGCAATTCCTGCAAGACCGCGTGCGCGAATGCGCTAGTGCCGGCTGCCAGAACAGCAAACTGTGAACTGAATCTGCGCCAGCGCAAACGGAAGCGGGCGGCAAGCGCCCATACTGGCCGCTCCGATGTTTTACCCGTTTGTGCCATGAGCAAACTCATCGATATTTCCCTGGACCGGTGGGACGCCAGCGGCAGCGCCGCGCAGCAGGCGGCGGCGCAGCAGGCACTGGAAGATGGGCAGGTGCTGCTGTTGCCCGCGCTGGGCTTTCCCCTGCGACAGGAAGAACATGCGCTGCTGAACGGCGCTGTGGGCAGCGCCAGCAGCGCCAAGAACATCAGCTGGGAACCGGCGCGCGGCGTGCGCGGCCACGGCGATGCCTGCGATACGGCGCTGCTGGCCGCGCTGATGCAGCGCTATGCGCGGCACACGCAGCGCTTGCTGGCCGGCTTGCTGCCCGGCTACTCTCCCCATCTGCAGCAAGGCAAGGGCAGCTTTCGTCCCGTGGAAATCGCCGGCCGCGTGACTTCCTGGCGCAAGGACGATACGCGCCTGCACGTCGACAGTTTTCCCTCCTCGCCCACGCAGGGCCGGCGCATCCTGCGCGTCTTCACCAACATCCATCCGCGCGATGCGCCCCGCGTGTGGAAACTGGGCGCGCCATTCGAACAGGTGGCGCAGCATTTCTTGCCCGTCGCGAAGCGTCCGCAACCCGTGCTGGCGGCCCTGCTGCAATGGCTGCGCGTCACCAAGTCGCGGCGCACGGCCTACGACCACTACATGCTGCAGCTGCACGACGCCATGAAGGCCGACCTCGGTTACCAGGCGCAGGTGGAACAGCACACGCATGCGTTCGCGCCGGGCCAGACGTGGATCGTCTTCAGCGACGCCGTATCGCATGCGGCCCTGCGGGGACAGCATGCACTGGAGCAAACCTGGCTGCTGCCCGTGCGCGCCATGGCCGCCCCGCACAAGTCGCCGCTGGCCATCCTCGAGCGCCAGTTGCAACGCCCGCTGGCCTAGACTGGCTCAGGCCGGCAAGCGGGCCGCCTTGAAGCGCCGCCAGGCCTTGTGCATGCGGCCATCGCTGCCCTGCGCCTGCGCCGCCAGGTAGCCGCGCACGAAGGCTGCATGCAGCCGCAATCCGTCCTGGGCGGACTGTTCAACCTGGTCGGCCTGGCCAGTCTGAACTTCGGGCAATTGCCGCAGCAGCCGGTCGGCCACTTGCACATCGTTGAGCCAGCCCAGTTCATCCTGCAGCGCCGACAGCCGCCCCACATACGGTTTCACGGCCCGGCCCGCAAACAGCGAGGCAAAAAATTCCGTCGCATAGCGCGTCTTCTTGGCCGCGATGCGCACCCGGTGGCGCTGCTGCGGCGTGGCATGCAGCAGGCGCTTGCCGCGCTGCATCAGACGGCGCTGGTCCTTGCGCAGGGTCGCGCGGGCAAACGGGCGGACGTGCGCATCCAGGCGCCGCAACTGGCGCACGGAACAGCTGTCGCGCCAGGCGCGCGCCTGCAGCCAGCGCTGCAAGCCCAGCATGCAGGCCGTGTAGCGCGCCGAGGTGACGGCCTGGGCCGCCAGTTCGTGCTTGAGGCGCGCCTGCGCGTGCGCCGCCTCCGCCAGCGCCGCCGCATCCGCGGCCGCTTCCCCGTCGAGCTGCGCCAGGGTATTGCCCGCCAACACATCCCAGTCGCGCGCCTCGCCCAGCGCGCCGCCCAGCCACTCGAGTTCGTCCTTCAAGGCATCCGGCAGCGCCAGCAGGGACTTGAACATGCCCAGCGCCGAGCGCAACCGGCGCAGGCCCACGCGCATCTGGTGCACGCTTTCCACGTCCTCGCCCCCCGCCACGCCATCCTGGTTGCCGCTGACTTGCTCCAGGCAATTGCCTGCGATGGCCAGGAACACCTGCTCCACCGACATGGCCGCGTCCAGCGCCAGGGGCTGGGCCTTGACCGCCTGCAGAGGCTGTGACGCCGCGAGGCGGTAACCGCGTTCCGCCTTGCTCATGTGGCCCAACTGTAGCGGCACGTCCTGCAGCAGGGCCAGCGCCACGTCGAACAGGCTGGACGCCTGCCCCTGTTTCAATTCCAGTTCGATCTCGCTGACGGGCACGCTGCGCGCGGCGCCATCCGCGCCGCTTTCGATGACACCCTGGTCCAGCACGCATTCGATCTCGTCGCCCTGCGGCGTGCGCAACTGCCATACGGTGCGCTCCATGCGCGTGGTAAACACGGGCTGCAAGGCGCCGCGGATGGCGTCCTGACGCAGCAGCGCGCGGATGGGCTGCTTGCGGCCGATGGCCGAGCCGAGCGCGGCCAAGTCCGGTTGCGGCCCCGGCACCTCGCCTTCCCATTCGTGGCGGCTGTGCAAGCCGCCGCTGACGGTACCGCCCGCCTTCAGGGTTTGCACCCAGCGTCCGTCCACCTGGCGCACGCGCAAGCCCGCCTGGTGACGGCACAGCTGCAGATCGGGCGTATCGACATAGATATCGTGCATCCGCAGCAGTTGCGGCGCACCTTGCGTGGATTGCGCCAGCAGCGGGTGCGCGCGCAAACGCGATACATCCTGCTGTGCCAGCAACAGTTTCAATTCGATTTCCATGACTACTCCTTGCGAGACTCCTCAACACTTATTGTAAGGCGCGTGCGGCCACGCGCACGGCGCACGCACACGGACCTTGATTTTGCGCGAAAATAAACGCTTCATTCAACCAGGAGATGCCATGACCTACCACGCCGCCGAGAACCGCTACGACAGCATGCAATACCGCACTTGCGGGCGCAGCGGGCTGAAACTGCCGCTGCTGTCGCTGGGACTATGGCATAACTTTGGCGACAGCAACAATCTGGCTTCGCAGCGCGACATGCTGCGCACGGCGTTTGACCTGGGCATCACGCATTTCGACCTGGCGAATAACTACGGCCCGCCGTATGGCAGCGCGGAAAGCAATTTCGGCAAGCTGCTGCGTGACGATTTTCTGCCCTATCGCGATGAGCTGATCATTTCCACCAAGGCGGGCTGGGACATGTGGCCGGGACCGTACGGTCAGGGCGGCGGGTCGCGCAAATACGTGCTGGCCAGCCTGGACCAAAGTCTGCAGCGCCTGGGCCTCGACTATGTCGACATCTTTTACTCGCACCGTTACGACGCCGACACGCCGCTGGAAGAAACCATGGGCGCGCTGGCTACCGCCGTGCAGCAGGGCAAAGCGCTGTACGTGGGCCTGTCGTCGTATTCGCCGCAAAAGACGGCCGAGGCGGCCGCCCTGCTGAAGGAGTGGAAAGTGCCGTGTCTGATCCACCAGCCTGCCTACAACATGCTCAACCGCTGGATCGAGGAAGACGGCTTGCTCGATACCCTGCAGGAGGAAGGCATGGGCTGCATCACGTTCACGGCACTGGCGCAGGGGCTGCTCAGCGACAAGTACCTCGATGGCGTGCCGCAGGATGCGCGCGTCAACCGTCCCGGCGGCGGTTCGCTGACGCAACAGCATCTGAGCGCGGAAAACCTGGCCCGCGTGCGCGCCCTGAACCAGATCGCCGCGCAGCGGGGGCAAACCCTGGCGCAGATGGCGCTGGCCTGGGTGCTGCGCGATCCGCGCGTCACGTCGACCCTGATCGGCGCGAGCAGCAGCGCGCAAATCCGCGAAAACGTGGCCGCGCTGCAGCAACTGTCGTTCACTGCCGATGAGCTGGCCGCCATCGACGTGCAGGCGCGCGAAGGCCACATCAATCTGTGGGAAGGTCCGTCGCGGGCCATCTGATCACCCGTCCTGCGCTTGTGGCGGCGGCAGCCTGCAGGTAGACTGCCGCCGCCGTCCAACATCCACCACG
>NZ_LBCO01000010.1:146824-162151 GCF_000988085.1 Janthinobacterium sp. KBS0711
GAGGTTCCATGCAAGCCATCCCCGCCATCACCGCCATCACCGCGTGCCTGCTACTGTCCTGCGCGGCCAACGCCCGCGCGGCCAATTATTGCGACTCGCCGCAATGGTCGATCGTGCATAACAAGAGCTACGACGAGGTGATGAAGATCGCCACGAAGCGCGACAAGATCCGCGACGCGGAATGCAGTTTTACCGACGTGATCCTGAGAATCCAGAACGAGGAGGCGGGCATCGAGCGCTATCCGGGCATCCTGCTCATCGCCGACCAGCAGGATGAAAGCTTCGTCGTCACCAGCCGCGTCGGCGCCTACACCATCTTCAGCTACCGCTATAACGACAAGCATCTGTTGCAGTTTGCCATGAAGGATCACAGCTGGGCGGAAGGGGAAGAGTTCCAGGCCGGCGCCTACAAGATCACCGGTGTCAAGCAATTCAAGACCATCACGGGCTTCCCCACCACCTTGCTGGTGGTACAGACTTTCCAGTTTTACGGGCCCAAATAGGGCGGCAGCAGCGCGCATAGTTCTTGCGCCACTTGCCGGCGCCGTTCCGGCGTGGCGAAGACGCCCACTGACACATGGCGGGCAGCATTACACATATCGTTGATGTGTATCAATTGGCGCGGCCCTTGCGGCACGGCGATGCGCGTGCGCCACGGGGAAAAGTGGTGGCGCCGACAGTGGCCGGCGCTGACCTGTTCGATGACCAGTTCGCCATCGCGCAGGGCGATATGTTCATAGTCGCGCGCGTGGCGCAGGTAATGCAGCAGAGCGGCGGCCACCAAGCCCAGTTCCAGGAACGAAAAAACGGGAATGTACCAGAGGCCGCGCAGCGCAAAAGCGGCGGCAATGACGAGAGAAAACAGGCATAGCAAGCCATAGGCGCGCAGCAACTGGCGCGCCGTCAAGGCACTGTGGCGCGCCAGCAGCCATTGCGGCTGCTCGCGCGAGTGATCGCGTGGCATGGCGCCTCCCGCACTCCATCACCGCGCCGGCCTCGCGGCCGCCGCCAGGTTCAGCCAGATCGTTCAGCCAGCTTGTGCCGGCTCAGGCGCCCATGCGCACCAGCGCATGACCCACGTGCTGCCACCAGTGGTCGCGCGACTTGACCTGTTTCAGGCAGGACGTGTCGATTTCCGTGGGGAACACGTGATCCTGGCACGCCTTCGTTTCCAGGGCATAGCGCTGGTTTTCCGCCGCAGCCAGGGCCACGACGAGCCAGAACGCCAGCGCCAGCAACATCACCAGCAAACTCCAGGCCAGGTGATTGGTATTACTTTTTTCGCCAAAAAACTCGCGCGGCCGCGTCTCGCGGTACATCGACATCAAGTCTTTTTCTTTCTCTTGCGACATCTGCGTTTGCATCCTCTGACATCCTATCCTGTGCAGGCCGGCTGGCCATGGCGGCGCGCACGCCGCCTTGCCGCCATTTTACGCTGATGGCGACACAGCGGCGGCAATTTGCGACCAGCCCATGGCATCAGGGTCGCGGCGCTGGCGTCCGGGAAGCGCCGGGCTCGCCATCACCCTCCTCTGCTGGCTGCACGGGCGTCATGCTTTCCACATGATCGACGTCGATGTCGCCGCCGTCGGGCGCCGTATTGCGCGGCTCCACGCCGGCCCGCTCGCCCGTGCCGGCCGCATCGCTGTCGTTATCGAGCTCTTCCGGGTCCTGGCCCGGTACGCCCTGCATGTCGCTGCCGCTGTCGGAACTGTCGCTGGGGCCCAGCGCGCCCTTGCCGTGGCCGCTGCCCAGGACGCGGTCGGGGGTGACGGGCAAATTGTCCGGATCGAGTGAACTACCGCTCATGACTGCCTCCGTTAATAAAAAAACCAGCTTACTCCCCTGGCCCGGCCAGCGGCGCACGCCTGCACGGCATTTTCCTGGGGGCAAATGCGGCGGCGCACAATTATTTTCATAAATTACTTCACAAATGTACTATTCATTGCTATAGTTAATTCAAGTAAGCATTTTCTCATCCAGAAACTGCTTCATCGGCGGCACGGCGCCCAACAGCGCCATGCCGCCGAACCGACCGGTACGTGGCGATCCGGCCCATCCACCCAGCCATCATGCACATTTTGGAGTCTTATCATGCAAGCCAAATCACTCATCGCAGCATTGTTTGCCATCACCACCGCTACCTCGGCTTTCGCCCAAAGCGCCGCGCCTGCCACCACGGGCCAGCAATTGTCGCGCGAACAAGTCACGGCCGAATACATCCGTGCCCGCAACGCCGGCGAAATCGCCACCAGCGAAGTCGACTACCCGAAAACGCCGGCCACCGCCGCCAGCCAGGTGACGCGCGAACAAGTCATGGCCGAGTTCTACGCCGCCCGCAAGGCTGGCCTGATCCCGCAAACGGAAGCGGACTTTGACGTCGCGCAAACGGCAAAACACGTCGTGCAATAAGAAACCAGTCAGCCGGTTTCAGTCAGTCAGTAACACACCTCAGTTGCGGCGCAGCACCCGGGCCACTCCCGGCGCTCACCGCGGCGAGCTGTCAGCATTACCCCAACACCTTCTTCCGGAGTTCCTGCATGTCCCTGCACCGCCGTTTGCTTGCCGCTAGCCTGATCCTTGCCTTGAGCGCTTGCGCCGACATGGGCCATATCGCGCCGCAATCGGCCATGCTCGACGCCAATAAACTGCAGGCGAGCCAGGCCATGGATGCCGCCGCCAGCGCAGCGATCGCCTGGCCGCGCACGCAATGGTGGCAAGACTTGCACGACCCCCAATTGAACCGTTTGATGGACCAGGCCCTGGCCGACAGCCCCACCCTGCGCGGCGCCCAGGCGCGCGTGCGCCAGGCCGAGGCGCTGGCCGGTGCAGCCGAGGACAAGACCCGCCCGCAAGCCGACGCGGCCATCTCCATCAACCGCGAACTGTATTCGCAGCACGGCAGCACGCCCGCGCCGCTGGCCGGCAATTACGCGTGGCGCAACCAGGCCACCGTCACGGCCTCGTACGACCTGGACCTGTGGGGCCGCAACCGCGCCGCCCTGTCCGCCGCCCTGGGCGACGTGCAGATGGCGTCGGCCGAATCGCAGATGGCCCGTCTGGCGCTGGAAACGGCCCTGGTGCGCACCTACATCCAGCTGTCGTACGAATTCCAGCTGCAGGACGTGATCGAACGCAGCCTGGCGCAGCGCGCCCGCATCCTCGACATCACGCGCCAGCGCAAGGCGGCCGGCATCGGCACCGATATTGACGTGGCGCAAATCGAAACCACCTTGCCGGCCGGACGCCGCCAGCTGGAACAGTCGGCCGAATCGCTGGCCCTGCTGCGCAACCAGCTGGCGGCCTTGGCGGGCAAGGGTCCGGCGGCCGGCGCGGCGCTCACGCGCCCCGTGCTGCGCCTGGACCAGCCGCTGGCCATTCCCGCCGCGCTGCCTGCCGACCTGATCGGCCGCCGCCCCGACATCGCCGCCCAGCGCTGGCGAGTGGAAGCGGCGGCGCAGCGCATCGACGCCGCCAAGGCCGAGTTCTACCCGAACGTCAACCTGGTGGCGTTCGCCGGTTTCCAGGCCTTCGGCTTCAGCCATTTTCTCGACGCCAACTCGCAGATCCGCGGCGCCTCGCCCGCGCTGAGCCTGCCCATCTTTGCCGGCGCCCGTTTGCGCGCCCAGCTGGGCAGCCAGACGGCCGTGTACGACGGCGCCGTGGAGCAGTACAACGCCACCGTCATCAACGCCATGTCGGACGTGGCCAATGCCGTCACCAAGGCGCAATCGCTGGCCAGGCAACACGAGCTGACCGTGCAGGCGCTGGCCACGGCGCAGCGCGCGCGCGACCTGGCGGAAAAGGCGTACAAGGCGGGCATGAGCGACGCCATCGCCATGCTCAACACGCAAGTGGCGCTGCTGGCGGAAGAACAGCAGCAGGCGCAAAATGGGGCACGCGAACTCGATCTGTACGTTTCCTTGATGAATGCACTGGGAGGCGGCATATAAGCTTGCAATCCTGGCATTGGTCTAGCTCAACAAGATACAATCGGAACTTTATTCACACATGAAGGAATATGACATGACCGCTTTTGACGCCACCTCCAAGCGGCTGCAAAACATCCGCACGCGCATGCCAGGCTTCCCCATGGAACTGATGCGTTTATTGCGCATGACGTACCACATTCAAAAAGGCATGAAGGATCTGACCAACGCCGCGCTGAAAAAGCACGACCTGGTCGATGCCAGCTACATGGTGCTGGCCGTGCTGTACGGCACGGACGACGAAACGTCGAACGCCTGCACCCTGGGCATGGCCTGCCATGAAAAACCGGCCAACCTGACGCGCGTGTGCAACGACCTGGAAACGCGCGGCCTGATCCACCGCGGCACGCGCCCCGGCGACCGCCGCTCCGTGATGATCTCGCTGACCGACAAGGGCCGCGCGCTGATCGAAACGGCGCTGCCCGACGTGTACCAGGAAACGTCGGCCCTGTACGAAGGGTTTACGGAAGAAGAGCTGCAAGTGCTCGACAAGCTGTACATGCGCCAGCTGCGCAATTTGAACAATCTCAACAACCAGAACTGATAGCCTATCGATGACGCCAGCCACAGCAACAACACCTATAGACGGCCCCCTGACCCGGGCGGCCCGCTGGCTGGCGCTGGCGCTGCAGGACTGGCGCGCGACGGAAGGCGAACGCTGGATCTACGTCGGCAAGACCCTCATCGCCGCGTTCTGCGCCCTGTGGCTGGCCTACCGCCTGGGCCTCGATTCGCCCAGCACGGCGATGACCACCACCATCATCCTGGCCCTGCCCAGCAGCGGCATGGTGCTGGAAAAAAGCTTTTACCGCCTGTGCGGCACCCTGCTGGGATGCACGGCCGCGCTGACCCTGATCGGCCTGTTCCCGCAGCAGCCCGTGCTGCTGTTCGGCGGCCTGGCCCTGTGGGTGGGCCTGTGCACGAGCGGCTCGGCCCTGCACCGCAACGCCCAGTCGTATGTGTACGTGCTGGCCGGCTACACGGCTTGCATGATCGTCTTGCCCGCCATCGAGCAGCCGATGCAGGTATTCTCGCTGGCCGTCACGCGCGTGGCTGAAGTGAGCCTGGGCATCATCTGCTCGGCCGCCGTCTCCAGCGTGCTGCTGCCGCGCCACCAGGGCACGCAGGTGATGCGCACGGTGCAGGCGCGCTACGGCAAATTCCTCACCTTTTGCCAGGATGTGCTGCAGCAAAAGCTCACGCCGGCGCAGGTGGAACTGACGCATCTGCAGTTTGCCGCCGACGTGGCGGCGCTGGAACTGGGCCGCTCGGCCGCCCTGTTCGAAGTGACCAGCAAAGTGGGCCACGTGCGCGCGCAAAACCGCAAGCTGCACGCCTTCAACGCCACCTTCATGACGGCGCTGACCACCTTCTATACCTTCCACCGCCTGTTCGACCGCCTGCAGCGCGATGGCGAAACGCAGGTCATGCAAGCGTGCGCGCCCCTGTACGCCATCGTTGCCGAAGCGCTGCAGGCGACGCCGTCGCAAGACTCGCTCGACACCATGCAGCGGCATTTGCAAACGGCGCTGGCGCAGGCCCGCGCGCAGATCGATGGCGCCGCCATCACGCATGCGCAGCGCATCGATTTCGACACCGTGTGCGAACTGCTCGAGCGCTTCGCGCGCGACATGAGCCGTTTTCACGAAGTGTATTTCAGCCTCGTGCACGACACGCCGCTGGACGTGAGCACGCCGCAAGCGTATGCGCCGAAGACGCCGCCCGCGCTGGTGCTCGCCAGCGGCGCGCGCGCCGGCATCAGCCTGGCCCTGCTGGCGCTGGGCGCCTACTTCCTAGCCTGGCCCTACGCCAGCACGGCCATGCTGATGGCGGCCGTGTTCTGCGCGCTGGCTTCGTCCTCGCCACGTCCCATCCTGATGATCCGCCAGGTACTGGCGGGCTTTTTGATCGCCATGCCGCTCTCGCTCGTCTGCGTGTATTTCGTGCTGGTGCATGGCGACGGCTTCCCCATGCTGGTGCTCAGCTTTGCGCCCTTCCTCGCCGTCGGCCTGTACCTGATGACCAATCCGGCCAAGCTGGGCGTGGGCCTGGGCGTGTCGACCTTCATCACGCAGATGGCGCCGACGAATGTGATGCATGTCGATGGCGCGGCCTTTTTGAACACGGGCATGGCGCTGATCGTGGGCCTGATGCTGGCCGCCCTGGTGTTTGCCGTGCTGCTGCCCGAGCACACCATGGGCCACAAGGACCACATCGGCCGGGCCCTGTGGCGCGAAGCGCTGCATGCGTGCACGGCGCCCGCACGCCGTGTCAAACACCGTTTCGACAACCGCGTGCGCGACCTGCTCAGCCAGCTCAATGCGGCGGCCGGCCCGGCGCCGGGCGAAGCCACGCGCGCCGTCGTGCGCCAGGCATTGACCCTGCTGGAAATCGGCCATTCCGTGATCGAACTGCGCGAACTGATCGCCACCGCCCGGCCGGGCGCCACGCGCCACGCGCTGCAGCAGTGCGTGGACCACATCGCCGGCTGGCTGCGCACGCGCGGCGACGCGCAACTGCAGGCGGCGCTGGCGGCCACCCTGCAGGCGGGCGCAGTGGTGCGCGCGGCCCAGACGGAAGCCGATGCGACCGCCGAACGGAGCGCGCACCTGCAGACGGCGCTGGCCGACCTGCACTCGATCTACACCTCATTGCTCGACCACATGGCGCCTAGCGCCGGAGACCACCATGCCGCGTGAATTCGCCCTGTTCGGAATCTTGATTCCTACCCTGCTGCCCCTGTTCCTCCTCAGCATAGCCCTGCAAACCCTGCTCGACCGCGTGCTGGGCTGGCTGGGCGTGTACCGCATGGTGTGGCACCCGTCGCTGGCGCGGCTGTGCATCTTCATTGCCATCTTCGGCGCGCTGGCTTTATCGCTTTACAAATAGCGCTACAAATAAAAAAAACCGTTCAACCCGATCAAGGAAAGGCTGCCGACATGGTAAGCAAACTGACCCGCTATGCAATCACCCTGCTGCTATTGGCCGCAGCCCTGTGGATAGGCAAGACCGTCTGGGACCGCTACATGGAGTCGCCGTGGACGCGCGACGGCCGCATCAAGGCCGATATCGTCAACATCAGCGCCGACGTGGCCGGCACCGTCACGGACGTGCTGGTGCGCGATAACCAGGTAGTGCAAAAAGGCGACGTGCTGTTCGTCGTCGACAAGGAACGCTATGCGAGCGCGCTGGCGCAGGCCGATGCCGTGCTGGCAGCGCAAAGGACGGAGCAGGGCCGCCGCGGCAAGGAAGCCCAGCGCCGCGCGGGTCTTGACGCCAGCATCATCTCGACGGAAAGCCGCGAAAGCGCGGCGTTCGCGGCCACCTCGGCCACGTCGCAGGTGCAGGCCGCCGTGGCCGCCCGCGCGCTGGCGCAATTGAACCTCGAGCGCACCACCGTGCGCGCGCCCGTCAGCGGCTACGTGACGAACCTGAACGTGCACAAGGGCGATTTCGCCGCCGTCGGCGCGGCCAAGCTGGCCGTCATCGACAGCGCCTCGTACTACGTCGTCGGCTACTTCGAAGAGACCAAGCTGGGCATGCTGGCGCAGGACGACAAGGCGGAAATGAATCTGATGAGCGGCGGCACGCTGCACGGCCACATCGAGAGCATCGCGCGCGGCATCACCGACCGCGACGTCGCCACGGGCCGCGAACTGCTGGCCGACGTCAACCCCACCTTCAACTGGGTGCGTCTGGCGCAGCGCGTGCCCGTGCGCATCCACATCGACGAGCAGCCGAAAGGACAACTGCTGGTGGCCGGCACCACGTGCACCGTGGTGATCACGCCCCACTCTGCCCCGGCGCCGAAACCAGCGGCCGCGCACCCGGCATGATACGCGGCGGCGCCGGACGCCTGGCGGAAATCGCCCTGTTCCTCGACGCCGCGGCGCTGGGCAGCTTTTCCGCGGCCGGCCGCAAGCACGGCCTGTCGCCGGCCGCCGCCAGCGCCGCCATCGCGCGCCTGGAAACGACGCTGGGCTCCACCCTGTTCGAACGCACGACGCGTCAGCTGCGCCTGACGGAAGAAGGCCTGCACTACCGCCGCTACAGCGAACAGGCGCTGGACTTGCTGGCGCAGGCGGAAGACGGCTTGCACACGGGCGGCGGCGCCCTGCGCGGCGTGGTGCGCATCTCGGCGCCGTCCGACATCGGCCGCCAGCTGCTGCTGCCCATGCTCGACCGCTTTGCCGCACTGCACCCGCAAGTGCGCCATGCGCTGACCCTGACGGACGCCACGGCCAACCTGGTGCAGGACGACGTCGACCTGGCCATCCGCTACGGCGAGCTGCCCGACAGCGACATGGTGGCGCGCCTGCTGCACCCGGGCCGGCGCGTCGTGTGCGTGGCGCCCGGGCTGGCCGCCAGGGTCGGCGTGCCGGCCACGCCGCGCGACCTGGCGTCGCTGCCCACCCTCGTGCTCACGGCTGGCGACGGCGCGCCGCAGGAATGGCGCTACCGCGAAAACGGCAAGCGCCACGGCTTGCGCCTGCAAGGGGAATGGCACAGCAACGACGGCGAAATCATCCGCCGCTGGGCCGTGGCCGGCCATGGCTATGCCTACAAATCCCTGCTCGACATCGGCGACGACCTGCGCGCGGGGCGCTTGCAGACGGTGCTCGACGATTACTTTGCCGATAGCGTCCCCCTGAACCTGCTGTACCGGCGCAGCCGCTTCCAGCCGCCGCGCGTCACGCTGCTGGTCGACTTCCTGCTGCAGCAGTTTTCCGCGCTGCCGGCGCAGCCCTAGCGGACCGCCCTCACGGTGCCAGCACGCCCAGCTGGCGCAGCAGGGTCAGATTGTCTTCCAGGTGCCAGTTGTCGCTGATGCGCCCTTGCCCATTCACGCGGTACAGGTCGAACGCATGGAAATCGATGGCTTGGCCCTGGCCGCGCAGCTCGCCCTGCGGCGTGGGGAAGACGCCCGTGAAGCGCCCCGTGAAATGCAGGCGCAGGGTCACCCGGTCGCCGGCCACCAGCATCTCCTCGATGACCACCTTCAAATCCGGCACGGCCGCATGGAACACTTGCGACGCCTGCAGCGGACCGGCCAATCCCTGCGGGCGGCCGGCGGGCAAGGTGCGGTCAATAAAATCGTCGGCCAGCGCCAGGCGCGCCAGGGCCGGGTCGCCGCTTTGCCAGAATGCGGCGTAGCGGCGCGCGGCCAGCGCCGTTTTATCCGTGGCGGTGGCGCCGGACAGTTGGGCCGGCATGGGCAAATCCATGGCGGCATGGGCTGGCGCGGCGGACAGCAGCGACAGTGCCAGGAGGGCGGGTGCAAAAGCGGGCATAGTAGTTCCAAATGAGTTAATCGGCGTGCACATGGCACACCGCCATTCTGGACCCGCTTGCCGCGCTTGATAATTGGCCCCGTGCTTGAATCAGTCGCTTACTGAAGTTGAAAATCAGCGTCCGCCCGCCACGTCGAGGATGCTGCCTGTGACATAGCTGGCGCCCGGCCCCAGCAGGTACAAAATGGCGTCGGCGATTTCTTCGGGCTGGCCGCCCCGCTGCATCGGCACGCCGGGCGCCAGGCGCGCCACCCTGCCCGGTTCGCCGCCCGAAGCGTGGATCTCCGTATAGATGATGCCGGGCCGCACGCCGTTGACGCGGATGCCTTCGGCCGCCACTTCCTTCGCCAGGCCCAGGGTCAGGGTATCGACGGCGCCTTTCGAGGCCGCGTAATCGATGTATTCGTCCGGAGAGCCGAGGCGGGCCGCCGCCGACGAGACATTCACGATGCGCCCGCCCTGCCCGCCATGGGCCGTCGACATGCGCCGCACGGCTTGCTGGCAGCACAGGAAATAACTGATCACGTTGGTGCGCAGCACGCGTTCGAGACGCTGCGCGGACATGTCGACGAGCCGGCATTTCTGCTCCAGCACGCCCACATTGTTGACCAGCGCCGTGAGCGTCCCCAGGCGCGCGTCGACTTCCGCAAACAGGCGCGCCACGTCCGCTTCATCGCTGGCATCGGCCTGCACGGCGATCGCCTCGCCCCCGTCGGCCACGATGCGCGCACACAGTGCCTCGGCCGCCTGCGCGTCGCGCACATAGTTGATGCAGACGGCATAGCCCTGGCGCGCCGCCAGCAGCGCCGTCGCCGCACCGATGCCGCGGCTGCTACCGGTAATCAAGATCACTTCCTTCATCGTCCCTCCTGAATAGTTGTGGCTTCATCATACGCGGACGAAAAAAAACCCGCGCGCGGCGGGTTTTTCGTACTGACACATTCAATTCCGGAAATGCGTCATGGCGTAAGTCAGATGCTGCCACCAGTGTTCGCGCGACTGCACGGACGCCAGGCATTTCGCATCGACCTCGTTCTTGAACGCGGGGTCCACGCAAGCCTTGGTCACCAGCGCATTGCGCTGGTTTTCCACGTTGACGATGGCAATCGCCAGCCACGCTACGAGGGCGAGGGCCAGTACGCACAGGGTCCAGGGCAGCTGTTTCATGACGTCTCCGCTTACTTCTTCGCTGGCGCCGGTGCGCGCTCTTTCAGCACGCGCGCCACCAGTTCATCCATCACACGCAGGGTTGCCGTCTGGGTTTGCGGCTCGGACTGGCCAGGGCGCGACAGCTGCGCCGGCGACGTCACGAAGCGGCCATCGATGACGATGGTCGGCGCGCTGTCGATCTTGCTGGCGGCGATCAGCTGCTCGTTGCGTTTCAGCTTGGTCTGCACGCCGAACGAATTGAACATGTCCAGGTATTTCGCCTTGTCGATGCCGTTCTTGACCAGCAGGTCGAGAATGGCGTCATCGCGGTTCAGGCGGTTGCGCTCGACGTGGATGGCGCGGAAGATCTTGTCGTGGAACTGGTCCAGCTGGCCCATCGCTTCCAGGGTGGCATAGGCGTGCGCCTGCGAGTCTTTCGGGCCGGTGGCAGCCAGGTGGACGCGGCGGAAGGCGATCTTGTCGCCCTGCTTCTTGACCCAGTCGTGCATCAGCGGATCGAGCGCGTAGCAATGCGGGCACGAATACATGAAGTACTCGACCACTTCCACCTTCTTGCCCGTGTCCGTACGCACTGGCGTCGTGAGCGTGGTAAAGCCGGTATCGGCCGCCATGGCGCCGCCGGTGGCCGCCACCAGGGTGACGGCGGCAAGCAGGGGACGCAAGAAACGCAGAAAACGCATATAAATCCTTCATCATAAGTGGTCGTGAACGGGGCGAGATTACCACTTTTTGCGCCGGACGATGTCGCACTGCCGGAAAAAAAGCGCTTTTATCCGCTCCGTTTGCGTCCGCTTAAGCCGCATTTAAGCCCCGCTGCGCCCCTGCCTCAGAAATGGTAGCGCGCCGACACGCGCAGCTGGCGTGCATCGTTGAGGTAAATGCTGGAACGGCAGCCCGGCGCATCGCCGTAATGGCGGCGGTTGGCCAGGTTGCTGCCGGCCAGTTCCAGCTCCCAGGCGCCCAGCTTGCGCGCATAACGTCCGTCCACGGTGGCAAACGCAGGCACTTGCGCCAGGCAGCTGTTGGCGAAATCGGGGCCATAGCGCAGGGCGCGCAGCCATTGCATGCCGACATCGGCACTGGCGCCGCCCTGCCCCGTCCAGTACAGGCGCAGGCTGGCCAGGGTCTTCGGCACGAGGGCGATGTCCGGGCCGTCGTAGGCGTAATCGTCATAGCGCGCATGCACTTGCCGCAACTGAGCGTCGAGGCGCCAGTCGCGCGCCAGCGCCATGCTGGCTTCGATGGCGACGCCGTCGCGGCGCGAGGGGTCGAGGTTGCCCGCAAAGCCCAGCTGTCCCAGGTTCTGGTCGAAGACGATCTGGTTGCTCAGGCGCTCGCTGAAGACGCGCACGGAAGCGCTGCGCGCCGCGTCGCCGAAGGTGGCGCCCACTTCCATGTCGCGTCGCAGCTGTCCCGCCAGCGGGCGGTAGCCGGCGCGGGTATAACCATCGTCGTCGATGCGGTAGCTGCGCGCGGCCTTGGCGTACACGCTCAGTTGCGGGCGCAATTGCAGGCTGCCCTGCACGTCCCAGGCATTCTGGTTTTCCCAGTCGCTGCCGCCGGCGGGCATGTCGGCCGGATCGAGCTGGAACTGTTCATGCCGCAGCCCCAGCAGCAGGCGCGGCGCATACGCGCCGCCGAAGGCCAGCTCTTCGCGCAGCAGCAGCGCGCGCGAATACTGGCGGCGCTGCGCATCGCCATCGCGGCCCGAGCGCCGCTGCCACTGCATCAGGTCCAGGCCCACTTCCGTATCCGTGCCCACGCCGTCCACCTTGCCGTAATGACGCAGGCGTGGCGCCAGCTGCCGGCGGCGGCTGCTGTACGTCGACTCGCTGCTGCCGTCCTCGCCCGCATAGTGGGCCGTGGCGCGCTTTTCCCGCTGCGACAGTTCCACGCCCAGCTCGAAACTGCCCACATAGCGCTGCACGAAGGCGCTGGCGCGCCGCACCTCATAGCGGTACAGGTCTTCCGGGCGGGCGGCAAGCAAGGCCAGGAACGGCGCCTCGGGCGCGGGATAGCGGGTGTCCTGCTTCAGCTGGTCGGCGCTGAAGCCGAAGCGGCCCTGGCGCAGCTTCCATTCCGCGCCGCCGTTGAAGCCGCGCTGGTGAAACACGCTGCCGTCGCGGTAATTGCCATTGCGCAGGCCGTCGACGGCCACGTCAAGCACCATGCCGCCCTGGTCGCGCGACAGGGCGCCGCGCACGCTGTGCTGGCCGCCCTGCGCCAGTTCGGCGGACAAGTCGCCATGCATGACGCCGGCCGCAGCGCCATCCACGCCAGCCACGCCTTCCTGCGCGCACGCCGGCATGGCCAGGGCACACAGCAGCAAGGTTCGCGCGGCGATGGTCAGGGCGGAAAGGGCAGGCATCATGGCGGAAAGCTGGGTGCGCTACCGGGGCGCGCACGCACGGTAACAGGAAGGATGGCAAAAGCGAATCATTATACGCACGGCGCACGGCGCCGCAAGCGATGGGCAAGTGGCCGGCATGGCGCATCGACGCCTGGCCGGCGGCCCTCAGCTTCCAAGGCGCGCCTCGTCGGCCAGGAAGTCGATGAAGGTGCGCACTTTCGACGACAGGTAGCGGCGGCTCGTGTAGACGGCGTAGACACTGCCGCCCGCCAGCTTGAAATCGTCGAAGAGGCGCACCAGGCGCCCGGCCGCCAGGTCCGCATCCGTTTGCCACGATGGCAGCAGGGCGATGCCCATGCCGTCGAGCGCGGCCGCATGCAGCAGGCTTTCGTTATTGCATTGCAGGACGGGCGAGAATTTTACTGTCTCGCGCCCCTGAGCCCCATCGAAGGCCAGCTCGTTGCCGTTCGCCAACAAGGAATAGCTGATCATGGCGTGTTGCGCCAGGTCCTGCGGCACGTGCGGATGGCCCGCGCGCGCCAGGTAGGCGGGCGCGGCCACCAGGTGAAAGGCGATGCTGCCGATGGGCCGCGCGATCAGGGCCGGCGATGGCGCCTGGCTCACGCGCAGGGCCAGGTCGAAGCCCTCTTCCACCAGGTTGACCACTCTGCCGCTCAAGTCGATGTCGAACGTCACTTCCGGAAAACGTTCGCGGTAGGCCACGAGGGTGCGCGTAAAGATGGCGTTGGCGAACCAGACGGGAGCGCTCAGGCGCAGCATGCCGCGCGGCACCACCGTCGTGCGGCCGACCGTCGCTTCCACCTCGTCGAGGTTGTCGAGCATGTCGCGGCACTGTTCAAAATATACCTTGCCGATTTCCGTCAGGCTCAGGTGGCGGCTGCTGCGGTTCAGCAGACGCGCGCCCAGGTGGCGTTCCAGGTGCATCACGTGCTTGCTGACCATGGCCGGCGACAGGTCGAGGCGCTCGCTGGCGCGCACGAAACTGTCCAGTTCCACCACGGCGCGAAACACGCGCATGCTGCGCAAGGTATCCATGACGGCCCAATCATCAACAAATTGGAAATGATATATCAATAATTGCGATCTTGATCAACTGACTGGGCATGACTATCATCGATAGCATCAGCCATTCCACTGCGGAGCCGCCATGCAAGAACACACCTTCCCTACCTACTTCCTGTCGCACGGCGGCGGCCCTTGGCCGTTCATGAAAGACCAGTTCGGCGGCCGCTACGACGTGCTCGAAGCGTCGTTGCAGGATATCCCGCGCCAGATCGGCGCGCGCCCGAAAGCCGTACTCGTCGTCACGGCGCACTGGGAAGGACCGCAATTTCTCGTCTCGGCCAGCCCCCGGCCGGGCATGATCTACGATTACTCTGGCTTTCCGCCGCACACCTATCAAATCCAGTACCCGGCGCCCGGCGCGCCCGAGCTGGCGGCGCAGGTGAAACAGTTGCTGGACGCTGCCGGCCACCCGGCGCGCCTCGACCATGAACGGGGTTTCGACCACGGCACCTTCAGCGCCCTGTTCCCCATCTATCCGCAGGCGGACGTGCCGCTGGTGCAGCTGTCGCTGAAACACGGCTACGACCCGCTCACCCACGTCGAAGTAGGCCGCGCGCTGGCCAGCCTGCGCCGGCAAGGCGTGCTGATCGTCGGCAGCGGCCTTAGTTACCATAACCTGCGCCAGTTCGGCCAGGCGGGCGCCGTCGCCTCGCACCAGTTCGACGCCTGGCTGCGCCAGACGATGGCCTTGCCGCCGGAACAAAGATTGCAGCAATTGCTGGCCTGGGACAGGGCACCGGGCGCGCGCCAGGCCCATCCGCAGGAAGACCATCTGCTGCCGCTGATGGTGGCGCTCGGCGCGGCCGAGCAGGAAGCGGCGCAGGTCGTGTATCACGAGGAGGATTTTTTTGGGGCGCTGGCGGTGACCAGTTTCCGGTTTGGAACGACTGGCGGAAATTAGCAACGCGCCGGGGTCAGACGGGGGCGCCGAAAGCCGGGGTCAGACCCTCGCCACCGCTAACGGCTGGTTCAGCGCCAACTTCAGCGCCAACATCACCGGGGGTCTGACCCCAGAATTTAAAAAGCCGCTAACTAGCGGCTTTTTTTAGTTAAGTCCCGCGCTTGCCCCGCGCCGCGTTCTTCGCCTTTTCAGCGGCGATCTCGGCCGCCTTGGCCGCTTTTTCCGCCATCTCGGCCGCGTGCTGGGCCATCAGGGCCGCGCGCGTGTCCGGCGTTTCCAGCGAGATGCGTCCCAGGATGCCGCTGCGGTAGTCGAGCAGCAGGGTGTGCGACGCCTTCTCGAAATCGTAGTCGCCGCCCTTGATGCGGAAGCCGCGCTTGGCGGCGATGCCCTCGACCACGCCGATGGCGTCGACTTCACCGATCTTGGTGCCGTAGCGGGTTGCCAGCAAGTCCGGGTAGCGCTTGAGCAATTCCTCGGCCAGGAACACGGCCACTTCCTCTTCGATCAGCGCGTTCGAGCCGATGGCGTGGCTGGCGG
>NZ_LBCO01000010.1:162209-200344 GCF_000988085.1 Janthinobacterium sp. KBS0711
GATCTTCGGCCACAGCATGCCGGGCGTATCGACAAGGATGGTGTTCTTGTCCAGGTACAGCTTTTGCTGCATTTTCGTCACGGCCGGCTCGTCGCCCACCTTGGCCACGCGCTTTTTCAGCAGCGCGTTCATCAGGGTCGACTTGCCCACGTTGGGGATGCCCATGATCATGATGCGCAGCGGCTTCGTCGGCACGCCGCGATGCGGCGCCAGCGACTTGGCCAGGTCCGGAATGCGCGCCACGTCGCCCGGCTTCTTGGTCGTCATCGCATACGCGGTCACGCCTTCCTGGGCATTGAAGTACGCCACCCAGGCGGCGGTCGCGGCAGGGTCGGCCAGGTCGGTCTTGTTGAGGATTTTCAGGCAAGGGCGCTGGCGGAACAGGCGCAGCTCGTCCACCATGGGATTGCAGCTGGCTGCCGGCAGGCGCGCGTCCACCACTTCAATCACCAGATCGGTGTTTTCCATGGTTTCGGCCGCTTTCTTGCGGGCCGCGTTCATGTGTCCTGGGTACCATTGTATCGCCATGCTCTTGCTTTCAAAATCGTTCAGTCAATCCGCTATTTTACGTGGTTGCCGCCACGACGTCCCATTTTCCACCGCCAGCGCCAGCCGTGCGACGCGAACGAGACAATTGGTGATAATTTAGCAGTTACATGAATGATAAGATCCGCAGTCCGTCCAGCCTGGGCGGACTCTCCATTGCAAGTTCAACCTGGCACGCATTCCATGCATCTTCCCCGTTTCCTCCTCCTCGTCCCCCTTTGCGCCTGCCTGCTGCCCGCCATGGCCCAGGAACAAGCGGCGGCGCCGGGCGACGCAGTGCACCAGGAAATGCAGCAGATTGTCGATGTGCAAGGCACGCGCGATCCCGACCTGCGCCCCTACCGCACCATGCTCAAGGGACTCGACGCGTATGCCGACCACCAGCGCCTGGCGCCGGGCGCGCCGCTGCGCTTCATGCTGATCCCCGCCACGCCGAAAGCCAGGCTCGATGGCGTGACCCTGCACCTGTCGGCCGACAACCTGTCTATCCCCGTGCCGCTGGCGGCGGACGGCGGTTTCACCTTGACGCGCGACAAGACCGCCTTCGATGCAAATGCCGACCTGGTCAGCAACAAGAAGCGCGATACCCTGCGCTGGCGCGCCGACATCCACACGCCGGGCCTGCCCCAGAACGTGCGTCGCCTGGGCGACTTGCGCCTGGAATGCGAAATCCGCTGGGCCGTCGAGCAGGATGACTTGCCGTTTGTGCGGCGCAACCTGTTCCGCCTGGCGGGCGGGCCGTGCCATTCGTCGCTGATCCACGTGCCGTATCCCGTGTTCCGCAAGCTGCTTGCCGTGCAGGCGCGCTCGGGCGAGCGCACGCTGGACATCCGCATCACGGAAGACCGCCAGCGCTACGTGCCGCCGCTGCATGACGCGAGCTGGGACGACAATACCCTGCTGACCCTCACGTATGCGGACGACGGCAACATGGCGCAAGCCGCCCCTGCAGCGCCCATGAAGGCGGCGCTGCGCCAGTGATACGTGCCCGGAAAGCCAGGTCAAGTATTTCCATGTAGATTTTTTTATTTACTGAGAGTAATAAAAAAGTGTGCTCTAATATCGCCTCTTAAATGAAAAGCAATTATTTTCCAGGCTGGCTCCCGCCAGATGCAGGGAGATAGGCGATGGGGATAGCTCGATATGATGATGGAACACACTGGCAAGGCGCCCAAGCGCGTGCCGCGCAATGACTGGAAGAAGGAATGCCGGCAATTGCAGGGGCAAGTGGCGCAGCTGGAAGAGCGCCTGAAACGCCAGAGCGCCGACAGCTATGGCTTGCAAATGCTGTATGACCAACTGGTCAATGAAATCAAGCACCACCGCGACATGTTGCAGCTCGACAGTTTTGATGCGGATAAATCATCGCTCGTCTACACGCAGGCCTGGCGCCGCTTCATGGCCGGCGAGGCGCTCGACTACCAGACGCACCGCCACACGCATTCCGGCAGCCGCCCTACCTTGCTGTAGTCAGAGTTCCGCCAGCGCCTTCACGTGCGCCGCCACGCTGCGGCCCAGCGACGACAGGTTGTAGCCCCCTTCGAGGCAGCTGACGATGCGGCCCTTGCCATACTGATTGGCCACGGCCATCATCTGCTGCGTCATCCACGTGTAGTCGGCCTCCACCAGGCCCATGCCGCCCACGTCGTCTTCGCGGTGGGCATCGAAACCAGCGGAAATGAAAATCATCTGCGGCTGCTGGCGGTGCAGCGCCGGCAGCCAGTGGTCGAGCACCAGCTGGCGCACGGCGTCGCCTTTCGAGCGGGCCGGCACGGGCACGTTGACGCGCGTGTCGGTATACGATTCCACGTCGCTGTACGGATAGAACGGGTGCTGGAAAAAACTCACCATCAGGATGCGCGGATCGTGCGCCACGGACTCGGCCGTGCCATTGCCATGATGCACGTCGAAGTCGACGATGGCGACCCGTTCAAGCCCGCGCACGTCGAGCGCATGCTTGGCGGCGATGGCGACATTATTGAACAGGCAAAAACCCATGGGTTCGCTGGGCCGCGCATGGTGGCCGGGCGGACGGATCGCGCAGAAGGCATTGCTGATCTCGCCATCGATAACGGCGTCCGTGGCTGCCACGGCCGAGCCGGCGGCGGCCAGCGCCGCGTCATAGCTGTGCGCGTTGAGCAGGGTGTCGCCGTCGAGCGGATAGTAGTCGCCCTCTTGCGGCACATTGTCGCGCACCAGGCCGATGGCCGTGGCGCTGTGGTTGCGCTCGATATCGGACAATTGCGCGCGCACGCCGTCGCGGTGTTCGACCAGGTCGCTGATGTGCGCGAGGATCAATTGATCATTGATGGCCTGCAAGCGGGCCGGCGATTCAGGGTGCCAGTCGCCCATTTCATGGCGCTGGCAATCGGGATGGGTATAAATGGCTGTGCTCATGCGCTGTACTGGTTACCTCTGTCTCTGTCCATTCTCCGGGAACACTGCATGGCATTCCTGTTCGCCCTGCGCGTTCTCGCATAAAATCACTGGCCGGTCTGTGCCGCTACCGCACTAATCTACCACGTGCACGCAACGGGAGGGCGGCACGGCTTGACCTGGCCAAAGCGATTGTAAATTAAATAATCCGACTTACTGTGATAGAAATAGCATGTTTTCGAAAATACACCAGGCCGCACAGCAGATCGGCGAAGTTCTCGTCGGCAAACACTTGCAGATCCGCCAGACCCTCGCCTGCGTGCTGGCCGGCGGCCACCTGCTGATCGAAGACGTGCCCGGCGTGGGCAAGACGACCCTGGCCCACGCGCTGGCCATCTCGCTGGGCCTGCAATGGAAGCGCCAGCAATTTACCAGCGACCTGCTGCCCGCCGACGTGGCCGGCATGAGCGTGTATGACCGGGGCAGCGCCAGCTTCGTGTTTCATCCCGGCCCCCTGTTCACGCAAGTGCTGCTGGCCGACGAGATCAACCGCGCCACGCCGAAGACGCAATCGGGCTTGCTCGAAGCGATGGAAGAGCGGCAAGTGACGCTCGATGGCGTCACGCACGCGCTGCCGCAGCCGTTTTTCGTCATTGCCACGCAGAACTGCGCGCACCAGCTGGGCACCTTCCCCCTGCCCGAATCGCAGCTCGACCGTTTTCTCATGTGCGTGACCCTGGGCTACCCCGATGCAGCCGCCGAACGGGCTCTGCTGCTGGGCGCCGACCGCCGCGCCATGCTGCACACCTTGCCGGCCGTCATGAACGCGGAAGAATTGCTGCAGGCGCAAGCGGACCTGCGCGCCATCCACGCCTCGGCCGCCGTCGTCGACTACGTGCTGGCCCTCGTGCACGCCACGCGCGCGCCGGGCGTGTTTGCCGATGGCCTGAGCCCGCGCGCCGCGCTGGCCTTGCTGCAGGCGGCGCGCGCCTGGGCCGCCCTGGAAGGCCGCGACCACGTCACGCCCGACGA
Organism: Janthinobacterium sp. KBS0711; assembly: GCF_000988085.1. Classification (NCBI taxonomy): domain Bacteria; kingdom Pseudomonadati; phylum Pseudomonadota; class Betaproteobacteria; order Burkholderiales; family Oxalobacteraceae; genus Janthinobacterium; species Janthinobacterium sp. KBS0711. The sequence goes on from NZ_LBCO01000010.1 coordinate 166,164, forward strand.
CGTGCAAGCCGTGCTGCTGCCCGTCTGCGCCCACCGCCTGCATGCGGCGCAAGGGTCCGTGGACAGCCGCGCGCTGCTGCAGCACATGCTGTTGAGTATTCCCGTCTAACAGCCGTGCGCCTGCGCGACATCCAATGGCTGCCGGCGCGCCCCTGGCTGGGCGCGCAGCGCGTGCACGTCCGTCCCTCGGGCGCGGGCCTGGCGTTTGCCGCACTGCTGCTGGCGCTGTGGATCGCCGCCGTCAATTACCGCCTGGGCCTGGGCTATGCGCTCACGTATTTCGCGGCCGCCTGCGCCATCGCCGACATGTTATTTGCCAGCCGCAACCTGGCAGGCCTGGCTCTGGCCGCCACACCGGGCAAGCCCGTGTTCGCGGGCAGCCAGGCCACGTTCACCTTGCGCCTGATCAACCGCAGCGCCCGCCCGCGCCATGCGCTCCACGTGGCCATCAGCGGTTCGGCGGCAGCGCCCAGCCTGGCCGACATCGCCGCCCACGGGGAAACGGCCGTTGACATCGTGGTGGCCGCGCCGCAGCGGGGATGGCTGCTTGCACCGCCGCTACGCCTGGCCGGCAGTTTTCCGCTGGGCCTGTTCCTTGCTTGGTGCCACTGGCAACCCGACGCAAGCGTGCTCGTGTATCCGCAACCCGAACACAATGCGCCGCCGCTGCCCTTGCCTGCCGGCACGCTACAGAAGGCACGGCAGCCAGACTCACCCGATGGCGCTCTGGAGCTGGCCGGCGTGCGCGCCTACCAGCCAGGCGATCCCTTGCACCGCCTGGCCTGGCGCCAGATCGCCCGCCATGACGGCGAGCATGTATTCAGCAAGCAATTCCAGCCTGCCGCCGACGCTCCCGCAGGCGCAACCCATGGCAGCATCGTGCTCGAACATGCGGCCCTGCACGCGCTGGCGCCGGAAGCGCGCTTGTCGCGCCTGGCCGCCTGGGTACTGCAGGCGGAACGCGCGGGCATGCCATACGCCTTGCGCCTGGGCGCGCTGGCTCTGGCGCCGGCCCTGGGCGCCAGCCACCGCGACGCCTGTTTGCGCGCACTGGCCCTGCACGGTTTGCCGCACGATTTGCCACACGATTTTCCGCCAGCGCAGGCGACGCCATGAAAGCCTGGCTGAGCAATTTGCCGCGTGACAAGGCCGACATTGTGCTGCTGTTGCTGGCCGCCGCCATGGTGCTGGCGCCGCACGTGCTGCACCTGCCCCCGTGGCTGTCAGCCGCCGCTGCCGCGCTCCTGCTGTGGCGCGCCGCCATCACCGTGCGGGGCCGGCGCCAGCCGCAGCTGATCCTGCTGGCGCCGCTGGCCTTGCTCGGCATCGCCGGCGTCTACGCCAGCTACGGCACCGTGCTGGGACGCGATCCGGGCGTGGCCATGCTGGCCCTGCTGCTGGCCTTGAAGTCGCTGGAAATGCATGGCCGGCGCGACATCTTCGTTTTCGTCTTCCTCAGTTTTTTCCTCCTGCTGGCGAACTTTTTCCATACGCAAGGCATCCTCAGCGCCGCCTGGATGCTGGCCACCGTCATCGTCCTGCTGGCCGCCCTGCTGTCGGCCCAGTACGGCGCCGTGCAGCCGCGCCTGGCGCAAAGACTGGGCTTGCTGGGACGCATGCTGGCGCTGGCCATCCCCCTGTCGGCCGTGCTGTTTCTTGCCGTGCCGCGCGTCGACGGTCCCCTGTGGGGCACGGCAACAGAAGGCGCACAGGCGCGCACGGGCTTGTCCGACAGCATGCAGCCGGGCGCCATCGCCTCGCTGGCCCTGTCAAGCGAACCTGTCTTCACGGCCCGTTTCAGCACAGCACTTCCGCCGCAAGACCAGTTGTACTGGCGCGGCGTGGTGCTGGGCGACTTCGACGGCGCCACCTGGACGCGCCGGGGCGCGAAGGGCCGCGCGCCTGCCAGCGACAGCCGCATAGACATCGCGCTGGAAGGCCAGCCCAGCCACTACGAAGTCAGCTTGCAAGCGAGCGGCCAGCGGCGCATCTTCGCGCTCGACGTGCCGCGCAGCATCGAACGCTTGCCCGGCAATCCGTATGTCGTGTCGTCCGCGCTGGAAGTGCTGACCATTCAACCCATTACTTCGACCGTGCGTTACCGCGTCAGTTCCCAGTCCCGCTACCGGCTGCAGGCAAGCTTGTCGCCAGAACAGCAGCAGCCATGGCTGGCCTTGCCCACTGGCAGCAATCCGCGCAGCGTGGCCTGGGCCCGCGCCTTGCGCGGCAGCGGCGCACAAGCGCTGGCGCCCGCCGACGCCATCGCCGCCGTGCTTGAGCACTTCCGCCGCGCGCCGTTCCGCTACACCCTGCAGCCGCCGCTGCTGGGCAAGCATGGCGTCGACGACTTCCTGTTTGGCACGCAAGCGGGTTTTTGCGAACATTACGCGGGCAGCTTTGTCATGCTGATGCGCGCCATGGGCATACCCGCGCGCGTCGTCACCGGTTACCAGGGCGGCTTGCGCAACGGTACGGACAACAGCTTGACGGTGCGCCAGTCCGACGCCCATGCCTGGAGCGAAGTGTGGCTGGCGCAACGGGGCTGGGTGCGCATCGATCCCACCGGCGCCGTTGCGCCCCTGCGCACGCAGCGCAACCTCGACGCCGCCCTGCCGCCGGCCCCGTCGCCGCTGACGGCTTGGCGGGCTCTGACAGGCCTCGATGGCGGCGCGCAAGGGGCGGTTGCCGCGTGGCGCCAGCAATGGCAGCAGGCCGAGCACGCCTGGAGCAGCTGGGTGCTCGACGCCACGCCCCAGCGCCAGCGCGCCATGCTCGACGGCTTGAAAAACGTGCCAGCGACAAAGCTGGCAGTCGCTTGCGCCGTGCTGGCCCTGCTGTCCGCCGTGGCCGGTGGACTGCTCTGGTGGCGGCAAGCGCGGCGAGGCGATCCGCTCGACCGCCTGTACGCGCGGTTTTGCCAGCGACAGGCGCAGCGCGGCTACAGCCGTGCGCCACATGAAGGCCCGCACGGTTATGCTGTCCGGTTGGCCGCAGGCAAGGCCACACAAGAGGCGCACGCCGCCATTGCACAGTTTCTGGCAATCTATGCCGCGATGAAGTATGGTAATGCCAACCCAGATGAACAATTCCGCGCGCGGCGCAACTTGCGCCGCCTGTTAACCCAATGCCGATGAGACGCTCCTTGTTACCGATCAAATACCCCGCCCTGTCCCTGCTCCTCTCCCTCCCCCTGTGCCTGGCCACGGCGCACGCTGGCGAAAACAGCAATATTTCCGCTGCCGACCGCGCCCGTGCCGTGCGCGCGGCCAAGGCGCCTCCCGCCAAGACAGCAGCAAAAAAAGCACCGGCGAAATTCGACTTCGAAGGCGAATTTGTCGACTATGCCAACTGGAAAGAAGTACGCGCCTTCCTCGACGACATGTCTGCCAAACACGGCTTTGACCGCGCCGAGCTCGACACCCTGATCGGCAAGGTGCGCTATGTCGAATCGACCGTGCAACTGATGAAACCGGCGCCACCGGGCAAGCCGAAGAACTGGCAAGCGTACAGCTCCCGCTTCATCGAACCGGTACGCATCAATGCTGGCGTGAAATTCTGGGATGAGAATGCGGAAGCGCTGGCGCGCGCGGAACGCGAATATGGCGTACCGGCCGAAATCATCGTCGGCATCATCGGCGTGGAAACCGTGTACGGACGCAACACGGGCCGCTTCCGCGTGCTCGACGCGCTGACGACTCTGGCGTTTTCCTATCCGGAAAGCCCGACCCGCGCCGCGCGCATGGAGTTTTTCAAGGGAGAACTGGAAAACGCACTGTTGTATGCACGCAAGGATGGCATCGATCCATTGACCCTGCTCGGCTCGTATGCGGGCGCCATCGGCCTGCCCCAGTTCATGCCCAGCAGCATCATGAAATATGCGGTGGACTTCGATGGCGATAGTCACATCGACCTGCGCAATTCCACGGCCGACGCCATCGGCAGCGTCGCGCATTTCCTCGTCGAGCACGGCTGGCGGCGCGATGACCCGGCCATCAGCACCTATCCCGTCACCGTCTCGGCAAGCCGCACGTGGGAAAAATTCATCGGCCAGGGCTTGCAAGCCAAGTACCGGCTGGGGGAATTGCAGGAAGCCGGCGTCAGTGCCGCGCCGTCCACGCCCCAGAACATGTTGTTCGGCCTGATCGACTTGCAAAATGGTTCAGAAGCAACTGAGTATCACTTGGCAACCAATAACTTCTTTGCTATAACTCAGTACAACAGAAGTTATTTTTATGCCATGTCAGTGCTTGACTTGGGCAAGGCCATCAGTCAAGTGCGCGCACGCTAACCGAAAGTCAGTGTAAAGTTATAATATTACTTGTAAGAAAGCGTAAGCGATATTGAATCGACCAGCAAACAGGTCTATGGTAGGGCCGATAACATGTGCCAGCCTCGCTCGCCAGCCTTTGTGCGGCACGGAATGCAGTAATGGTTTTATACTTAACTTTTGTCAAAGTACAATTTTTGTTCTATCATAGAGCATAATAAAGAATAAATAGGTGTTGCAACTAGACAACACCGATTCTGTACCAAGCAAGATTATCGGGCTTTCCAGCTTGAAATTGAATCCTGTTGTACAATTGTGTATATATCATGAAAAACTGTATCCCGGATCGTACCGTGTGTGAATTCGTTCCTTTTAGTAAAGAATGAACATGAACGCAGCAAGAGCGAGCTCCGAGTGTTTTTTACTTTGCAGTGCAACTACAGAAGGAACAATAACATCATGACAAACCAAGTCGGCATTGATATGAACAGCGATTCGGACTCCGACGATCTGCTTCAGTACAACCCAAACAGACTGCTCGATACCCTGATCGAAAACCTGCGCCTGAAAAACGACGCAGCCTTGTCCCGCGCGCTGGAAGTGGCGCCACCAGTCATCAGTAAAATCCGCCACCACCGCCTGCCGGTCGGCGCATCGCTGCTGATCCGCATGCACGAAGTCAGCGACCTGAGCATCCGCGACCTGCGTTACCTGATGGGTGACCGTCGTAACAAATTCCGCATCAGCGACAAGCAATTCAAGCCAAAAGAAGGCGAAACGCCACAAGGCTGATCCTGCCAGTTCCGCAGGTTTTCCCTCCCCGCCATGGGGAGGGGGTATTTCCAGCAGTTCTCAGGCCGTTCTGGCCGACAAATTAAACTATCAAGCAGGAAACACGCCGGTCGAGAGATAGCGGTCGCCGCGGTCGCACACGACGAATACGATCGTCGCGTTTTCCACCGTTTGCGAGATGCGCAGCGCGATTTCGCAGGCGCCGGCAGCCGAGATGCCGCAGAACAAGCCCTCTTCCGCCGCCAGGCTGCGCGCCATGCGTTCGGCCACGCCCTGGCTCACGTATTCCACTTGGTCCACGCGCGACTTGTCGTAGATTTTCGGCAAGTACGCTTCCGGCCACTTGCGGATGCCGGGAATCTGCGAACCTTCCTCGGGCTGGGCGCCGATGATCTGGATCGCGGGATTCTTCTCTTTCAAATAGCGCGATACGCCCATGATGGTGCCCGTCGTGCCCATGGCGCTGACGAAATGCGTGACCCGGCCTTCCGTATCGCGCCAGATTTCCGGTCCCGTGCTTTCATAGTGGGCGCGCGAATTGTCTTCGTTGGCGAACTGGTCGAGGATCACGCCGCGGCCATCCTTCTGCATCTGCTCGGCCAGGTCGCGCGCATACTCCATGCCGCCCGTCTTCGGCGTCAATAAAATGTCGGCGCCGTAGGCGGCCATGCTCTGGCGGCGCTCCACGCTGAGGTTGTCGGGCATCAGCAGCAGCATCTTGTAGCCGCGCAAGGCGGCCGCCATGGCCAGCGCGATGCCCGTATTGCCGCTGGTCGCCTCGATCAGGGTATCGCCCGGCTTGATGACGCCGCGCTCTTCAGCGCGCTTGAGCATCGACATGGCCGCGCGGTCCTTCACGGAGCCGGCCGGATTATTGCCCTCCAGCTTGCCCAGGATGACGTTGTTGCGCGCAAGCGCATCGGCACCCGGCAAGCGCGTCAGCTGCACCAGCGGGGTATTGCCTATCGTATCTTCAAGTGTCTTGTAAGCCATCGTGTCTGTTTGAGTAGATTCAACAAAGACCCATTCTAATATGAGATGCTGGACGGCGTATCGCCGATCGGCGGCGGCATCCGGGCTTGCGTGCGCGTCCGGCTGCGCCGCCCCATGCCGCATGACGCCTGCCGCGCCGCCATTTCCGGGCGTGCACAAGGGGTATTGCGGCAGGCGCACGCCGCATGCGCTAGACTCGTCACTGTTAGTTATTTTTGTTATTTGCTTATTCAGCCTCCGAACGGACTCGCCATGGCCAGCAGCACACCTGAATTCATTCCCGAAACGACGCAGGACGATCCCGTCCAGTTCGCCACGCTCGACTTGCACGGCCGCAGCCACCAGATCTCGCCCGTCTTCAATGCGCTCGAACTGCAGCGCTTGCAGCGCTATGGCACGCGCCATCACTTTGCCGATGGCGAGACGCTGTTCGAGGCGGGCAGCAGCAGCTTCGGCATGCTGGTGATACTGTCCGGACGGGTCAGCATCAAGCGCCACGAGGTCATGGGACAGGCGTCCGTACTGCGCGAAGTGGGCGTCGGCCACTTCATTGCCGAGGTGGCGCAATTGTCGGGCCGCCCCACCCTCGTCAACGGCAGCGCCGTGGGCGCCGTGGAGTTGCTCGACATCAGCTCGGAATCCTTGCGCGCGCTGATCGTGGCCGAGGCGGAGATGGGCGAACGCATCGTGCGCGCCCTGATCCTGCGCCGCGTGGCGCTGATCGAATCGAATTCCGGCGGCCCCGTGCTGGTGGGGCCGCGCGGCAATGGCAATCTGTTCCACCTGCAAAGTTTTCTGTCGAGCAATGGCCACCCCCACACGGTGCTCGATCCCGCCACCGATGCGGCCGCCGCCGCGCTGGCCGAGCGCTACCAGCCCACGCCGCAGGAATGGCCGCTGGTCGTCTGCCCTGACGGCAAGATCATGAAGAATCCCGGCAATGCGGAACTGGGACGCTGCCTGGGCATGCTACCCGATTTGTCCGGCGACAAGATCTTCGACGTGCTGGTGGTGGGCGCGGGTCCTGCCGGCCTGGCCACGGCCGTGTATGCGGCTTCCGAAGGTTTATCGGTCCTGGCGCTGGAGCAACGCGCGTACGGCGGCCAGGCGGGCGCCAGTGCGCGCATCGAAAATTACCTGGGCTTTCCTACTGGAATTTCCGGCCGGGCCCTGGCGGGGCGCGCCTACGTGCAGGCGCAAAAGTTCGGCGTCGAGATCGCCACCCCGGCCAGCGCCGCCAACCTGCTGTGCGATACGTGGCCCCTGCGCGTCAATCTGTGCGACGGCACGCAGGTGCGCGCCCGCACGGTGGTACTGTCATGCGGCGCGCGCTACCGCCGCCCGTCGCTGGCCAACCTGAAAACGTATGAGGGACGGGGCGTGTATTACTGGGCCTCGCCCATCGAAGCCAAGCTGTGCCGGCAGGAAGAGATCATCCTCGTTGGCGGCGGCAATTCGGCCGGCCAGGCGGCCGTGTTTCTATCCGGCCACGCCGCCAAAGTCCACATGGTGATCCGCGGCGAGGGACTGGCGGCCAGCATGTCGAGCTACCTGATCGAACGCATCGCCGCCACGCCCAACATCACCTTGCACACGCACACGGAAATCATCGCCCTCGAAGGCGACGACGATGGCTTGACGGAAGTGCGCTGGCGTAACAACCGCACGGGCGAGGAAGCCGATTGCGCCGTGCGCCGCGTCTTCCTGTTTGTTGGCGCCGATCCGAACACGGACTGGCTGCACGACTGCGCCGTGGCCGTCGACGAACAGGGCTTTATCCGCACGGGTTTCGACGTCACGCGCGCCGAATGCCGCGCCCATGGCCATGGAGTGTATCCACCCGACTTGCCCGACCGGGCCGCGCTGGAAACGAGCGTGCCGGGCGTGTTCGCCATCGGCGACGTGCGGGCCGGCTCCACCAAGCGCGTGGCCGCCGCCGTCGGAGAAGGCGCAGCCGTCGTTTCCCAGATCCACGGCTTTCTTGCGCGCCTGCCCGTCAACAGCGCCTAACGCAAGGGCATGGGATACGTGGCCACGCTGACATTGCCGTCACGGTCGATGGCCTGGACGCCAAAGAAATAGTTGTCTTTCGACAGCTTGACCCTGGCCTCGGTGACATTGCCCACGTCTTGCGCGCCCTGCCACTGGTCGGCCGTCGTGGCGCGCCAGACGATGCGGTAGCCGGCCAGGTCCGGTTCCGTATTCGGCTGCCACACCAGTGACGTGGCGTTTTCCAGCTGGGCCGTGCGCACCTGCACGCCGGCGGGCGCGGCCGGCGCCAGGGCCAGCGATGCGAGCGCCGCCGCATTCACGCGCGCCACTTTCGCCACATACTCATAATCGACGAATTGCGGCAGGTCGCCATACTGCACGCCATTCTCCACGCGCACATCCTGGTGCTGATGGGCAAAATCCTCGTGCGGTTCCGTGAAACGCAGCGCCGCGTACCCTTGCGCGAGGAAGGGCATGTGGTCGCCGCCGCGCAGGTAGCGGTCGGCGCGCTGGATGACGTTGACCGTAAAGCCGGGCACATAGCGCTCGCCCACCTGTTTCACATGACGCGCCAGCTGGCGCGAGATGGAATCGTTTTCGCCGCCCGTCGCCACCAGGGCGCGCACGCCGTCGCTCATTTCCTTCACGGCCGGGATGCCTTCGGCAAACAGGCGCACCTGGCCGCCATCGACCGTGCCGTCTTCCGCGCGCGAACTGCCGATGATGTCGTTGTTGAGCATGCCGGCGATGTTGAGCTTGTTCAACTTAGCCTGCTGCGCCCAGTGACCGGAACCCAGCAAACCCTGCTCCTCGGCCGCCACGGCCATGAAGACGATGGTGGCGTCGAAGCGGTGGCGCGCCATCGCGCAAGCCATTTCGATCACAGCCGCCGTGCCGGACGCGTCGTCGTTGGCGCCGGGTGCGTCGCCCTGCGCATCCATCACGTCGGTGGCGCGCGAATCGTAATGGCCGCTGACGACATAGATGCGCCCGGCCGACTGCGGCTGGCTGCCCGGCAAGGTCGCCACCACGTTGACGATGTCCGTCGGCCGCGCAATGCGTTTCGATACGGGCGCGACATGGCTGTCGAACGCCACTTGCAGACGCCCGCCCGCCTGCGCGCCGCAGCGCTCCAGCTCGGCCTTGATCCAGCGCCGGGCCGCGCCGATGCCGCGCGTGTCGGACACGGTATCGGACATCGTATGCCGCGTCTGGAAGCCCACCAGCTTGCGCACATGCGCCTCGATGCGCTGCGGCGAAATATCAGCCAGCACCTGCCGTATCTGCTGCTGCGCCGGTTCGGCGCCGGGCGCCGCCACCACGCTCGCCGACAACATGGCTGCCGTCATTGCCGTCAAAATCCGTACCATGCCTGCATCCCCCGATGAGTGATTGAGCTGGCCATTCTCGCATTTTTGACGACGGGCAAGGATGTTCCCGGATGAAAATCGTGCATTATAGAAACTGCTACAATCGGCCACTGCCCCGCTCACGAAAGACACCGCATGCGCCTGACCGCCCTTCATCCCGCACGCCGCAGCCTCAGCCTGCGCGCGGTCCGCTGACGGTGCGCCGCATGCTCGTCAAATTGCTGTTGCTGGCCACCTTGTTTGCCGTGCTCAGCATTGCCGCCCTGTACAGCTACGGGCGTTTCGCCGAACGCTCGCTGGGGGCGCCAGGCACGGCCTTGCCCGTGGCGCTGGACGCCACCCTGCTCGACCGCGTGCTGGCGCCGCAGCTGGCGCAACGTCCCGGCCACAGCGGCACGGCCCTGATCGATGACAATCTGGAAGCGTTCGCCCTGCGCGCCCTGAGCGCGCGCGAAGCGGGCCGCAGCCTCGACCTGCAATACTACATCTGGCATAACGACGTGACGGGACGCCTGCTGGTGCGCGAACTGCTGCGCGCGGCCGACCGCGGCGTACGCGTGCGCGTGCTGCTCGACGATATCAACGCGCGCGGCCAGGACGCCGCCATCCTCGCGCTCGACAGCCATCCGCTGATCGACGTGCGCATCTTCAATCCGGGCCGCAACCGCGACGGCATCTGGATGCGCGCCGTGGAAATGGCCTTGCGCGCCGTCAGCCTGAACCGGCGCATGCACAACAAGGCCTGGATCGTCGATGGCCGGGTCGCCCTCGTCGGCGGGCGCAATATCGGCGATGAATACTTCGATGCCGCCGAACAAGTCAATTTCCAGGATGCCGACCTGCTGCTGGTGGGGCCTGCCGTACAGCAGACGAGCGATATCTTCGACCGCTTCTGGAACAGCCGCGCCGTCATCCCCATCGGAGCCTTGCACGAAGGCAAGGATGCAGGCGAGGCTGAACTGCAGGCGGTACGCGCCCGCCTCGACGCGCTCACGGGCGAACTGGGCGCCTCGCCGTACCTGCGCCAACTGACCGATGCGGGCCAGCTGCAGGCCCACCTGGACGGACGCCTGCGCCTGCACTGGAGCGACCAGGTGCAGGTGCTGTCGGACCCGCCGGAAAAGGCCGCGCCCGTGGCCAGTTTGCAGCGCAGCGAGCACTGGCTGATGCACAGCTTGCTGCCCCTGCTGACGGACGCGCGCCAGGAAGCGCTGCTGACCTCACCCTATTTCGTGCCCGGCACGGAACTGGCACACACCCTGGCCGACAAGGTCGCGGCCGGCGTCAAGGTCCAGGTGCTGACCAACTCGCTGGCCGCCACCGACGTGGCCCTCGTGCATGCGGGCTACGCGCGCTACCGCCAGACGCTGCTGGGCGGCGGTGTCGAACTGTTTGAATTGAAGACCCAGCACCGCAAGCGCATCAGCCTGATGGGGTCGAGCCGCGCCAGCCTGCACACCAAGGCCGTGGTGGCGGACGGCCAGCGGGGCTTCGTCGGCTCCTTCAACCTCGACCCGCGCTCGGCCCAGCTGAACACGGAAATGGGCGTGCTGTTCGACGACGCCGCGCTGGCGGCCGACATGCGCACGCTGTTCCTGCACTCGACGGCGAGCGACACCAGCTACCGCTTGTTCCTCGATAACGGCGCCCTGCGCTGGTCCGATGCGACCGAAGTACCCGCCAAAGTATGGACGCAAGACCCGGAAACGGGCTTCTGGCGCCGCATGCTGGTGTCCGTGATGCGCCGGCTGCCGATCGAGTCGCAGCTGTAGCGTGCATGACATATAAAAACTTTAATCCTAACAAGATTGCCATTTAAAAATATTTGTTGTTTTCGAGACATGTTAGATGCCGTTTTACCAAACGCTGCTATAATCGCGTCAACAAGACACCACCGCTGTCTCTGAAGTACCTTCTCGCCCCTTCCGCGATTGAATCGAACGTTGGCCAAAAGCTCGCCGACAGACTGCAACACTATCCTGTCACTTTTGGAGCTTTATCATGCGTAAAACAGCTGCATTGCTGGCGCTGGCCGCCGCTTCCCTGTGCGTCTCTGCCGCCCAGGCCGCCACCACCAACCTGGTCAAGAATGGCGACTTCGAACTGACCAGCAACGGCACTTCGAAACAGCTGAACGAAGGCAACTACGCCCGCGACGACCGCACCTACCTGACCGACTGGTCCAGCAAGGGTTACAACTTCGTCTTGAACGGCAACAACATCGACGACACCAACGCCAAGACGGCGCTGGCCTTGTGGGGTCCGAATTCCTACAGTGGCCGCGGCCCGAAAAACGGCCTGGGCGTCAGTCCCACGGGCGGCAATGTGCTGGCGGCCGACTGGGATTATTTCCCGGGTCCCGTCACGCAACTGGTCAGCGGCCTCGTCGCAGGCCAGGCGTACACCCTGAGCTTTTCGTATGGCGCAGGTCAGCAAGTGGGTTTCCGCGGCGACAACCTGGTCAATTACTGGGACGTTGCGCTGGGCAACAGCAAGCAGCAAACGGCCTCGCTCGCCAACGTCAGCCAGGGCTTCACGGGCTGGCACCAGACCAGCATGACCTTCACGGCCGCGAACAGCAGCGAATTGCTGTCGTTCATGGCCAAGGGCAGCCCGACGGGCGCGCCACCGTTCATGCTGCTCGATGGCGTGTCGCTGGTGTCGGCCGTGCCGGAACCGTCGACCTGGGGCATGCTGATCGGCGGCCTGGGCTTGCTGGGCTTTATGGCGCGTCGCCGCAAGGCTGCCGTTGCGGCCTGAGACAGCAACACTACTTACTGCTTGATGGAATAAAATGAGCCTGCTGCACACCCTGCAAACCCAGCTGCCGGGCATCGTCATCGACGTGCTGCGCCTGAGCCTGTGGCTGGTGTTGCTGGCTGTTTTCTTCGTGCCGCTCGAACGCTTCTTTGGCGAACGCCATGCGGGGCGCTCACGCACGGAGCTGTTCAGCGACCTGGGCTTTTATTTCATCAGCAGCCTGCTGCCGGCCGCCTTGCTGGCCGTGCCGCTGGCCCTGGTCGCCATCGCTGGCCAGCGCTTGCTGCCGGACGCCATCCCCGCCACCCTGTCTGCCCTGCCCCTGTGGGGCAAGCTGCTGCTGGGCTTACTGATCGGCGAAGTCGGCACTTACTGGGGACATCGGCTCAGCCATGAAATTCCATGGCTGTGGCGCTACCACGTCGTACACCACAGCACGGAACAGCTGTATTTCCTCGCCAATACCCGCACCCATCCGGTCGACATGGTCGTCACGCGCCTGTTCGGCCTGACACCTTTGTATCTGCTGGGCCTGGCAGGACCCGGTGCGGCAGGCAGCGCCGCACCCGTGCTGCTGTTGCTGATCGGTACCGTCTGGGGCTTCTTCATCCACGCCAACCTGCGCTGGCGCTTCGGCCCGCTGGAATGGCTGGTGGCCACGCCCGCCTTCCACCACTGGCACCACAGCAAGTTCGAGCACATCAACCGCAACTACGCCTCCACATTACCCGTGCTGGACCGGCTGTTCGGCACCTATCACCTGCCGCGCGCCTGGCCCGCCGCCTGCGGCATCGAAGCGCCCATGCCGAAGACGCTGACGGGCCAACTGGCGGCGCCATTCCGGCGCACTGGCAAGCGGGAAGTCCCGGCTGCAGAATAAAAAAAACCCCGCGCGGCCGGTACCGCGCGGGGTTTTCTTCTCGTGCTGCGCGGCACCACCACGCAGCACGCCTTACAGCAACACGTTTACTTTTTCTCGGCTTCGGCCTTCTTCGCATCGGCCGCAGCCAGCTTGGCTTCCTTCTTCGCAGCCGCTTCCGCAGCCTTGGCTTCTTTTTTCGCTGCAGTAGCCGCCTTCTTCGCGGCAGCGGCTTCCTTCTTCGTTTCGGCAGCCGTTTTCACGGGGGCGGCATCGGCGGCGGCTGGCGCGGTAGCGGCGGCAGGCACGACCTTGGCGGCGGCTGCTTCTTTCTTGGCGGCGGCAGCGGCGGCCTTGGCTTCTTTCTTGGCAGCAGCAGCTTCTTTCTTCGTTTCAGCGGCTGTCTTGGCTGGCACCGCAGCGGTGTCGGTCACAGCAGCTGGCTTCGGTGCGGCTTCTTTCGCTGCAACTTCCTTCACAGCAGCTTCCTTTTTTGCCGGAGCGGCTTTCGGCGCCGGAGCGGGCGCCGCCGGCGCGCCGGACTTGGCCTGGCCATTCACTTGCAAGCCCGCTTCCGACAGCTTCACGGAACTTTTCGGACCGATGCCTTTCACGCGGGTTTCGAAATCGGCCCAATCCTTGAAGGCGCCGCCCTTGGCACGTTCATCGATGATGGCTTTCGACGTGACGGGGCCGATGCCCTTGACGCTGTCGAGTGCCGCCTGGTCCGCCTTGTTGACGTCGACCTGGGCAAAGGCAAAGCCCATCGTGGCGATCAAGGTGGCGATGGCCAGCAGTATTTTTTTGAACATGGGTATCTCTCCGTGATGTGGTTTCAAGATGACTCGAACGCAAGGGAAGAGCAGCGCCTTAACGGCTTTAACGGCTGTGGCGTGATACGGTTGACAAGACTGGACAGCGGAAGGACGGGAAGACCTGCGCCAGATCAAACGTTCTGGCGCAGGTGAGATGCGGAATACAGCGGCATAGTTACTGCGGGAACAGCTCGTCACGGGTGACGGTGGCCGTGCCCAGCTTGCCGACGACGATGCCGCCAGCCCGGTTGGCCGTCCGTACGGCTTCGCCCAGGCCCATGCCGGCGCCCAGCATGGCCGCCATGGTGGCGATCACCGTGTCGCCGGCGCCCGAGACGTCGAACACTTCGCGCGCATCGGTGGGCATGTGCAGCACTTCATCGGCAGTGTACAAGCTCATGCCTTCTTCGGAACGGGTCAGCAGCAAGGCATCCAGGCCCAGCTGGGCACGCATCTGCTGCGCGCGTTCCGTGAGTTGCTCTTCCGTGTTCCAGTTGCCGATCACGCGGCGCAGTTCCGATTTGTTCGGAGTGAGCACTGACGCACCCGTATAGCGACTGAAATCATCGCCTTTCGGGTCGACCATGACGATCTTGCCGGCGGCCCGGGCCGCCTTGATCATCTCGGCCACGTTCACCAGGCTGCCCTTGGCGTAATCCGACAGGACCACCACATCGTAGTGCGGCAACAGGGCATTGAATTGCTTGAGCTTGTCGCGCAGCACCGTATCGCTGGGCGCATCCTCGAAATCGATGCGCAGCATCTGCTGCTGGCGGCCGATCACACGCAGCTTGATGATGGTGGAAATGGCCGCATCGCGCTGCAGATAGCTGTGGATGCCGCCACCCTCGAGCAGGCGTTCGACCTGGCTGCCGGCCTCGTCGTCGCCGACCACGCCCAGCAAGCTCGTCTTCGCTCCCAGCGCGGCCGCGTTGCGCGCCACGTTGGCCGCGCCGCCCAGGCGCTCCTCGCGCTTCTCGATGCGCACGATGGGCACGGGCGCTTCCGGCGAAATACGGCTGACGTCGCCGAACCAGTAGCGGTCCAGCATCACATCGCCCACCACCAGCAGGCGTACCTGTGCCAATGCGGCCGGCACCGTCAAGGCGACCACCTCTTGGGCGCTCATGCGCGCGTCAGGATCGAGCGACCGATCCCGTGGTATTCGATGCCATTCTCGGCCATGACGGCCGGCTCGAACAGGTTGCGCCCGTCAAAGATCACGGCCTGCTTCAGGCGCGCCTTGACCTGCTCGAAGTCAGGGCTGCGGAAGGCTTTCCATTCGGTCACGATGACCAGTGCGTCGGCGTCCTGCAGCGCATCTTTCGAACTGTCGGCAAAGCGCACCCTGGCCAATTGCTCCTGCGTCAAATCCAGTTGCAGCACGCGGCGTGCCTCTGTCATGGCCACGGGGTCGTACACGGCCACGGTGGCGCCGCGCGCCAGCAAATCGGCCAGCAGCACGCGGGCCGACGCTTCGCGCATGTCGTCCGTATTCGGCTTGAAGGCCAGGCCCCACACGGCGAAATGCCGGCCCGTCAGATCCTCGCCGAAGCGAGTGACCACTTTGCGTCCCAGCACCTGCTTCTGCTGGTCGTTGACGGCTTCGACGGCGCGCAGGATCAGCAATTCCTGGCCGTGCCCGCGCGCCGTGCGCTCGAGCGCCTGCACGTCTTTCGGGAAGCATGAACCGCCATAGCCGCAGCCGGCGTACAGGAAGCTGTAGCCGATGCGCGGGTCGGAACCGATGCCGTGGCGCACGGCTTCGATGTCAACGCCGACCTTGTCGGCCAGGTTCGCCAGTTCATTCATGAACGAGATGCGCGTGGCCAGCATGGCGTTCGCCGCATACTTCGTGAATTCGGCCGAGCGCACGTCCATCCAGTAAGTGCGTTCATGGTTGCGGTTAAATGGCGCGTACAGGCTTTTCAGCAGTTCGCGCGCGCGCTCGCCGTCCGGCGTGGCGTCGACGCCGATGACGATGCGGTCGGGGCGCATGAAGTCTTCGACGGCCGCGCCTTCCTTGAGGAATTCCGGGTTCGACGCGACCGAGAACGTGGCGGCCACGCCGCGCGCGTCCAGTTCACCCTGGATGGCGGCGCGCACTTTTTCAGCCGTGCCGACGGGCACGGTGGACTTGTCGACGATGACCTTGAAGTCCGTCATGTACTTGCCGATGCCGCGCGCGGCGGCCAGCACGTATTGCAGGTCGGCCGAGCCGTCTTCATCGGGCGGCGTGCCGACGGCGATGAATTGCATCACGCCGTGCGCGGCTGCCGCTTCAATGTCGGTGGAAAAGGTCATGCGTCCGGCGGCGCGGTTGCGCGCCACGACCTCTTCCAGACCAGGTTCATGGATGGGAATGCCGCCGCTGTTGAGCAAGGCAACCTTCTGTGCGTCCAGATCGAGGCAAAAGACGTCGTTGCCCAGTTCCGCCAGGCAGGCGCCGGTCACGAGGCCAACATAGCCGGTGCCGATAATAGTGATTTTCATGGATGTACCGTATGGATAAAAAGCAGGTCTTACATAGAAGTACACGCCACATTGCTCAGGACAAGGTGACGTGTACGAATCAGTTCATGACATTGAGTTCTTCTGTGCGGCGTGGTGGGTAAGTCTCCCACTTGTTGCAGCCAGGGCAGTGCCAGTAGAACTGGCGCGCCTTGAAGCCGCAGTGGCTGCACTGGTAGCGGGCCAGCTTCTGCGTGTAGCCGTGCACGAGGTTTTTCACCATCGACAGCTCCGACCAGATGGCGGCCGGCGCATCCATCATGCGCGCTTCCAGCAGTTTATCGAGGCCCAGCAGGGTCGGCGTGCGGCGCAGCTCGGCGCTGACCAGCTGCTTCGCCGCTTCCACGCCGTCGAGCTCGATGACGGCCTTGAAGACGACTTCGATCAGGTCAATCGACGACGCTTCTTCCAGGTAGGAACGCAGCAGGTTGACGCCTTCCTGTGGACGGCCCAGCTTGGTATAGCCATCCATCAGGCGCTGCGCCACCAGGGCCACGTGCGGCACGCTTTGCTGCTCCACGCGGCGCCAGGTGGTCAGCGCGCCTTCCACGTCGCCGCGCGCCAGCAGCACGTCGCCCGTCAGGATGGTGGCGCGCACGCTCTTGCGGTCCGTCTGCAAGGCTTTTTCCAGCAGCGGCATGGCGTCGTCCGGTTTCATGTGCACGAGGGCGTCATGTGCTAGCTCGCAATAGAACTGGGCGATTTCCTTCTGGCGCGCGCCGGCGCCCGACTCCTGTAAGCCCACTGCCGCTTCGATGGCGCGTGGCCATTCCTTTTCGCGCTGGTAGATTTCCAGCAGCGCGCGGCGCGCCTGGGCCGCATATTGCGTGTCGATCAGGCCGTTGAAGGTTTCTTCAGCGCGGTCCAGCAAGCCCGCCTTCAGGTAATCCATGCCCAGCTCATAGGCGGCGTGGCCCTGCTGCTCCAGCGGCAGGTCCGGGCGCGCCAGCAAGTTCTGGTGCACGCGGATGGCGCGCTCCGTTTCGCCGCGGCGGCGGAACAAATTGCCCAGCGCAAAGTGCATATCGGCCGATTCCGGGTCCAGCTTGACGACTTCGATGAAGGCGTCGATGGCCTTGTCATGCTGCTCGTTGAGCAGGAAATTCAAGCCCTTGAAATAATTGCGCGGCAGGCTGCGCGATTCGGACACCAGTTGATGAATGTCCACACGCGCGGCAATCCAGCCCAGCGCGAAAAACATCGGGATACCCAAGAGCCACCAGAGTTCAAAATCCATGCGATTGTTTTTATTCGAGTAAGAGAGATAGGAGCGACGGCGGCGCTTACTGCGCGCTCACGCTGTCCGGTTGCGGCTGGACATTACTGGCCACGCCAACGGTCTGCAGCGCGGCAATGGTGGTTTTTTGCTTGGTCGCTTCGCGGCGGTGACGGAACACGGTCGGCGTCAGGGCCAGTACGCCCAGGCTCGCGCCAGCGACAAAAAAGCCCAGCAGCATCAGGACCAGGGGGCCGCGAATTTCATAATTGAGGAAAACATGCAGGTCGACAACCTGCGCATTCTTCAGCGCAAAACTGAAGAACAGGACGAAAAGAACACAGCCAACGATGGTGGAGATGATTTTCATCGATAGGTCCAGAGTGAACAAAAAAATACCAGTGCGACATGGCAAATGGCAAATGGCGCAAACGTAGAGTGCTGATCAAACCGTAGCGAGCGGCAGTGATTTGTGGCCGAGAAGCGCAACCGTACTGAAGTACGGTGAGCATCGCCGGCCGCAAAGCGCGCCGCGCAGTAGGTTTAAGCAGTGCTCTACAGCATATTAACAAAAAAAAGCGGCATCCAAGGACGCCGCTCTTTATTTTCCGCCTTCCAGCAGACGATTAATCCTCGATAATCGGTTGCCCGACCATCGCGTCCACGCGCTCGCGCAACTGTTTGCCCGGTTTGAAGTGCGGCACCCGCTTTTCGGGAACCATCACCTTGTCGCCGGATTTCGGGTTGCGGCCGATGCGCGGGGGCCTGCTGTTCAGGGCAAAACTGCCAAAACCGCGGATCTCGATACGCTGACCGGTCGCCAGGGCGTTGGTCATCGCATCGAGAATGGTCTTGACGGCATACTCCGCATCTTTCGCCACCAGCTGAGAATAACGCTCAGCGAGGCGGTTGATCAGCTCGGACTTTGTCATCTGCCGTATCCGCAGTCTTAGTTCTTGTTATCGAACTTAGCTTTCAACAAGGCGCCCAGGCTGGTGGTGCCCGAAGCTGCGTTGTTGTCGGTAGCTGCCATCTTCTGCATTGCTTCCTGGGTTTCAACGTTGTCTTTCGCTTTGATCGACAGTTGGATACCACGGGCTTTGCGGTCGATGTTCAGCACCATTGCTTCAACGGTGTCGCCGACTTTCAGGTGCGTACCAGCATCTTCAACGCGGTCGCGCGAGATTTCGGAAGCGCGCAGGTAGCCTTCAACTTCTTCGGACAGCTGGATCACGGCGCCTTTAGGCTCAACCGATTTAACGGTACCGGTTACCAGCGAGCCTTTGTCGTTCATGGCTGCGAAGTTGTTGAATGGGTCACCTTCCAGTTGCTTGACGCCCAGGGAAACGCGCTCGCGCTCAACGTCGATGGCCAGAACGATGGCTTCCAGTTCGTCACCTTTCTTGAAGCGACGCACGGCTTCTTCGCCGGTTTCGGTCCAGGACAGGTCGGACAGGTGCACCAGACCGTCGATGTTGCCGGCCAGGCCGATGAACACGCCAAAGTCGGTGATCGATTTGATCGCGCCGCGGACTTTATCGCCCTTCTTGTGGGTAACGCCAAAGTCATCCCAAGGGTTGGCTTTGCACTGTTTCATACCCAGCGAGATACGACGACGCTCTTCGTCGATTTCCAGAACCATCACTTCTACTTCGTCGCCCAGTTGGACAACTTTGTTAGGAGCAACGTTTTTGTTCGTCCAGTCCATTTCGGAAACGTGTACCAGACCTTCGATACCCTGTTCCACTTCAACGAACGCGCCGTAGTCGGTCAGGTTCGTTACTTTACCGAACAGACGGGTGCTTTGTGGGTAACGACGGGACAGACCGGTCCAAGGATCGTCGCCCAGTTGTTTCACGCCCAGCGAAACACGGTTTTTCTCTTGATCGTATTTCAGGACTTTGGCGGTGATTTCCTGGCCAACCGTCAACACTTCCGACGGGTGACGTACACGGCGCCATGCCAGGTCGGTGATGTGCAGCAGGCCATCGATACCGCCCAGATCCACGAACGCGCCGTAGTCGGTGATATTTTTGACGACGCCGGTCACGACCGTGCCTTCTTTCAGCGTTTCCATCAGTTTCTGACGCTCTTCGCCCATCGAAGCTTCGATGACGGCGCGGCGGGACAGAACCACGTTGTTACGCTTGCGATCCAGCTTGATCACTTTGAATTCGAGGGTTTTGCCTTCGAATGGGGTCGTGTCTTTGACAGGACGGGTATCAACCAGCGAACCCGGCAGGAATGCGCGGATGCCGTTGGTCAACACGGTCAGACCGCCTTTGACTTTACCATTGACGGTACCGACGACGATTTCGCCCGATTCCATCGCTTTTTCCAGAGCCAGCCACGAAGCCAGACGCTTGGCTTTATCGCGCGACAGGATGGTATCGCCGAAACCGTTTTCCAGCGATTCGATCGCCACGGAAACGAAGTCACCAACTTTGACTTCCAGTTCGCCGTGGTCGTTCTTGAATTCTTCGACAGGGATGAATGCTTCGGATTTGAGGCCAGCGTTCACGATCACGAAATTGTGGTCGAGGCGCACGACTTCAGCGGAAATAACTTCGCCGGAGCGCATATCTTGACGCGACAACGATTCCTCGAAGAGCGCAGCAAAACTTTCCATACCGGTAGATTCGTTAGTTGTAACAGTAGACATAGGGTTCACACAGGTTATCCAGCAGAGATCGCACGATGCGACTTAAACTGGGTTAGGTTTTTGACACACCCGGACAGGCCAGGAGCCGTCAACGGGCACCACATAGCACAACAACACGCTATTTTGCTGCAGCGGCATACCATTTCAACACGGTTTCGACGGCAACATCTGCCGTCATTTCCGACGTATCGAGGACATGCGCCCCTTCCGCAGGGACCAGCGGCGCAATCGCACGGTGAGTATCACGTTCGTCCCGCGCCTGCAAATCCATCAGAAGGTCTTCCATATTAGCAGAAAAACCCTTGTCTATCAATTGCTTGTAGCGCCGTTGCGCGCGCGCCTCGACGCTGGCCGTCAGGAACACCTTCAATTGGGCGTGCGGGAAGATCACCGTGCCCATGTCGCGCCCGTCGGCCACCAGGCCCGGCGTCTTGCGAAAGCCCAGCTGCAAGCTGACCAGCGCCTGGCGCACCGTTGGCAACACGGCAATTTTTGACGCCGTATTGCCCACTTCTTCGGCACGGATCTGCTCGGTGACGTTTTCCTGCGCCAGCAGGATTTCGCCATTGGCAAAATGGCAAGGCAAGTGCTCGGCCAGCTTGGCCAGCGCGTGCTCATCGCGCAAGTCCGTGCCGCGGCGCAGCGCGCTCAAGGCCGTCAGGCGGTACAGCGCGCCCGAGTCCAGGTAATGAAAGCCCAGCTTGTCGGCCACGCGGTGCGCCACCGTGCCCTTGCCGGAAGCGGTGGGGCCGTCGATGGCGATGACTGGGATGTGGGAGGTCGGCATAATATGAGCAATCAATTAAATCAAAGTGTCTTTGGCAATCCCCGCAAACGCGGCGAAATACTCGGGGAAGGTCTTGGCCACGCATTTCGGGTCGTTGATGCGCATCTCGTTGCCGCGGCGCGCGGCGCCGTCCAGCGAGGCCAGCGAGAAGCACATGGCCATGCGGTGGTCGTCGTACGTGTCGATGGTGGCGGCGGCAATTTCGGCCGGCGGCGTCACGCGCAGGTAGTCGGCGCCCTCTTCCACTTGCGCACCGAGCTTGCGCAACTCCGTGGCCATGGCGGCCAGGCGGTCCGTTTCCTTCACCCGCCAGCTGGCGATATTGCGCAAGGTCGAGGTGCCGTCCGCGTACAGGGCGGCGACGGCGATCGTCATGGCCGCGTCGGGAATGTGGTTGAAGTCCATGTCGACGGCTTTCAGCACGCCGTTCGAACGGGCTTCGATCCAGTTCTCGCCCATGGTGATGGTCGCGCCCATCTGCTGCAAGGCTTCGACGAAACGCACGTCGCCCTGAATGCTGTCGCGTCCCACGCCTTCCACGCGCACGGGACCGCCGCCGATGGCGCCGGCCGCCAGGAAGTACGAAGCCGACGACGCGTCGCCTTCCACGTGAATCGTGCCCGGGCTTTGATATTGCTGGCCCGGCTGCACGGTGAACGACTGCCAGCCGTCATGCTCGACCGTCACGCCAAAGCGGCGCATCAGGTTCAAGGTGATCTCGATATACGGCTTCGAAATCAGCTCGCCCGTGACGTCGATGGTCACCGCATGGTCGCGCGCCATCAGCGGCGCCACCATCAGGAGGGCCGTCAAAAACTGGCTCGACACGTTGCCGCGCACGGCGATGCGCTGCGCGTGGATATGGCCGCGGCGGATGCGCAGCGGCGGGAAGCCCTGCTCGCCCGTGTATTCGATCTGCGTGCCGACGGCGTTCAGCGCGTCGACCAGGTCGCCGATCGGGCGCTCGTGCATGCGCGACACGCCATGCAGAGTGTAGTCGCCGCCGATCACGGCCAGCGCCGCCGTCAGCGGACGGATGGCCGTGCCGGCGTTGCCCATGAACAGGTCCGCCTCGTGGTGCGGGAACACGCCGCCGCAGCCTTCCACATGGTGCACCTGGTGGGCAGTGGCCGGGTCGCCCGTCAATTCATCCTGCGTCCATTTGACGCCCAGCGACGTCAAGGCCGTCAGCATGACGAAGGTGTCGTCGGAAGCGAGCAGGTCGATGATCTTCGTCGTGCCCTTGGCCAGCGCGGCCAGCAGCAGCACGCGGTTGGAAATGCTTTTCGAGCCGGGCAGGCGCACCGTGCCTTCGGCGTGCATCACCGGCTTCAGATCGATATGGTGGGGGTAGTGCTTGGTCTGGGTCATGCTGGAATCCTTGAGTATTTATCGTGTGGGCGCGGCCGGCACTTCCGCCGTTTCAATCGCCTCGATCCATTGCTGCCGCGCGTGCTGGGCGTTCGCGTACACGCCCTCGATGGCGGCGCCGTCGTTCGCGGCCAGGTGGGCGCGCAAGGTCGTCAACTGCGCCAGGTAGGCGTCCAGTTCGTGCAGCAGCGCCGGCTGGTTGGCCAGGCTGATGTCGCGCCACATTTCCGGCGATGAGCCGGCGATGCGCGTAAAGTCGCGAAAGCCGCTGGCCGCGTATTGGAACAGCAGGCCCGCGTGCGGTTTGTTGGCGATGTCGTCGACCAGCGCAAAGGCCAGCAGATGCGGCAGATGGCTGACGGCGGCAAACACCTTGTCATGTTCTTCGGGGCTCAAGGTGTGCAGGATGGCGCCGCAGGCGCGCCATGCGGCCGCCACCCGTTCCACATCAGCCGCGGCGTTTTCCGCCAGCGGCGTGAGCACCACTTTCTTGCCTTGATACAGATCGATGATGGCGGCATCGGGACCATTCGTCTCGCGCCCCGCGATCGGGTGGCCGGGCACGAATTGCGCCACCTTGCCACCAAGCGCCGCGCGCGCGGCCGCCACCACGTCGCTTTTCGTGCTGCCCGCATCGGTGACGATGGTGCCCGGCTGCAGGTGCGGCGCGATGGACGCCAGGATGGCGCCCGTCTGCGCCACGGGCGCGGCCAGCAGCACCAGTTCGGCGCCATGCAAGGCTTGCGCCATGTCGCCGCCGATGGCGTCGATGATGCCCAGCTCCAAGGCGCGCGCCATCGACGCCGGCGAGCGGCCCATGCCGACCACGGCTTGAACCGCGCCCGCGTGTTTCAGGGCGCGCGCGAACGAGCCCCCGATCAGGCCCACGCCAAAGATGACTACCTTGTTCAGTGCAGGCGTCGTCATATCGTCAGGCCAGCGCTTTCGTCAGCGCGGCGATGAAGATGGCGTTTTCCTGCGGCAGGCCGATGGAAATACGCAGCCATTGCGGCAAGCCATAGCTGCCCACAGGGCGCACGATCACGCCCTGTTTCAGCAGCGCCAGGTTCACGCGCGCGCCTGCTTCATCGTCGTCGCCCACTTTCACCAGCACGAAATTGCCGTGCGATGGCACGTATTCCAGGCCCAGTTGCGCAAACGCTTCCGTAAACTGCTGGTAGCCGGCCGCGTTGTTGCGCGCGCTTTGCTCGAGGAAGGCCTTGTCGTTCAGGGCGGCAATCGCCGCCGCCTGCGCCAGCGAGTTGACGTTGAACGGCTGGCGGATGCGGTTCATCAGGTCCGTCAGCGCCGGCTGGGCGATGGCAAAGCCGATGCGCAGGCCGGCCAGGCCGTAGGCCTTCGACAGGGTGCGCGAGACCACCAGGTTCGGATACTGGCGCACCCACGCCGTCGACTCGTACTGGTCGTCGGCCGACAGGAATTCGTTGTACGCCTCGTCCAGCACGACGACGACGTGCGCCGGCACTTTCTTGAGGAAGGCTTCGAGCTGCGCGGCCGAAAGGAAGGTGCCGGTCGGGTTGTTCGGGTTGGCGATGAAGACCAGACGCGTGTCGTCGGCAATCGCCGCCGCCATCGCGTCCAGATCATGGCCGTAGGCTTGCGCCGGCACGACGATATGACGCGCGCCCAGGCCTTGCGTGGCCAGCGCGTACACGGCGAACGAGTACTGCGAGTAGACAACGGATTGGCCATGCTGCACGAACGCGTGCGCGGCGATTTCCAGGATGTCGTTGCTGCCGTTGCCCAGGGTGATCCAGTCGGCAGGCACGTCGTAGCGCTTGGAGAGCACGGCTTTCAAGTCGAAGCCGTTGGCGTCCGGATAGCGGCCCAGGTCATCGATGGCGGCGATCATCGCCTGCTTCGCCGATTCCGGCATGCCGTACGGGTTTTCATTCGACGCCAGCTTGACGATGGCTGCCTCGTCGAGGCCGAATTCGCGCGCAACTTCCGCGATCGGCTTGCCGCTCTGGTAAGGGGCGATGGCGCGGACGTATTCTGGACCGATATTTTTAGACATGGTGTTCTTTAAAAGTTGGTGAATGATTAGGCTGGTGGCTGTTGTTGGGTTACGCTGCGCTAACCCAAGCTACAGCTTACCGTATGTCGGGTAGGTCGGATTAGCGGAGCGTAATCCGACACCACCACCGGCGTCACAGACTGACCGGATACGACCCCAGCACCTTGAAAAACGCCGCATTGCTCTGCAGCTCGGCCAGCGCCTGGGCGACGGCGACGTCATGCACGTGGCCCTCCACGTCGACATAGAAATAATACTCCCAGCTGCCCATGCGCGCCGGGCGCGACTCGAAGCGCGTCATCGACACGCCGTGCTTGGCCAGGGGCGCCAGCAACTGGTACACGGCGCCCGCCTTGTTCGGCACGGCCAGCACCAGCGAGGTCTGATCCTTGCCCGACGGCGCCGTCTGCAAGGTGCCCACGACGGCAAAGCGCGTGCGGTTGTGCGGGTCGTCCTGGATATGGCCCTTGACCACGCCCAGCTTGTACTGCGCGCCGGCCAGTTCGCTGGCAATGGCGGCCACCGTGCCATCTTCGCCGGCTATGCGGGCCGCCTCGGCATTCGAGGCCACGGCGTGGCGCGCGACGTGCGGATAATTCTGGTTCAGCCACACCTGGCACTGCGCCAGCGCCTGCGAATGGGCGCAGATGGATGTGACGCCATCCATGTTGCCGCTCTTCGTCATCAGGCTGTGGTGCACGGCGATCGCCACCTCGCCGCTGATGATGAGGCTGGTCTGCAGCATCATGTCCAGCGTGCGGTTGACGGCGCCTTCCGAGGAATTCTCGATCGGCACGACGCCGAAGTCCGCCGTGCCCGCCTCGGCGGAACGGAATACCTCGTCGATGGACGCGCACGGCAAGCCTTCGACGGCGCTGCCGAACTGCTGATACACGGCCTGTTCGCTGAAGGTGCCGGCCGGGCCCAGATACGCCACGGTGACCCTTTTTTCCAGCGAGCGGCAGGACGACATGATTTCGCGGAAGATGGTCTGCACTTCGCGGTCGCCCATGGGGCCGGGATTGCGCTCGGCCACGCCGCGCAGCACCTGCGCTTCGCGCTCGGGACGGAAAACGGGCGCCTGCGTTTCGGCCTTCACGTGGCCCACCTGCTGGGCGATTTGCGCGCGGCGGTTCAGCAGCTCGAGGATTTGCGCGTCGATCGCATCGATCTGTTCGCGCAGCGGTTTCAATTTATCGGTCATGGTGGTTTGTTTCGTCAGCTGTACTTCAATCATGGCCGCACGG
Source organism: Janthinobacterium sp. KBS0711 (assembly GCF_000988085.1). Classification (NCBI taxonomy): domain Bacteria; kingdom Pseudomonadati; phylum Pseudomonadota; class Betaproteobacteria; order Burkholderiales; family Oxalobacteraceae; genus Janthinobacterium; species Janthinobacterium sp. KBS0711. The sequence goes on from NZ_LBCO01000010.1 coordinate 191,844, forward strand.
CCTGCGCCGGCGGCGGGCCGGCGCGGTCGTCTAGGCGACTCAGCGTCCGGCAAACTCGTTCAAATAATTGACCAGGGCTTGCACGCCCTCGATCGGCATCGCGTTATAGATCGATGCACGCATGCCGCCGACGGACTTGTGGCCCTTCAGTTGCAGCAGGCCGCGCTGCTTGGCGCCGGCCAGGAATGCGTCGTTCAGACTTTCATCGCGCAGATAGAACGGGATGGTCATGCGCGAGCGGTATGCGGGCTCGACCCGGTTCTGGTAGAAGTCGTCCGCATCGAGCGCTGCGTACAGCAGAGCCGCTTTCTCAATATTACGCTGTTCCATGGCCGCAACGCCACCCTGGCGTTTGAGCCACTGGAAAACCAGGCCGGCGATATAGATGCCGTAGGTGGGCGGCGTGTTGTACATCGACTCATGTTCGGCCACGATGGTCCAGTCGAAAGCGGACGGGCAGATCGGCAGCGCCTTGCCCAGCAAGTCTTCGCGTACGATGACGAGGGTCAGGCCGGCAGGGCCGATGTTTTTTTGCGCACCGCCGAAAATGACGCCGTATTGCGACACGTCGATCACGCGCGACAGGATGTGCGAGGACATGTCGGCCACGATGGTGCTCCCTGCCGGCACGTTCGGCGCCTGCTGGAATTCCACGCCGTCGATGGTTTCATTGGTGCAGATGTGCAGATAGGCGGCGCCCGGCGTCAGCTTCCATTCGGAGACTGGCGGCACACCCGTGAAACGGGCAGCCTTCGATGACGCGGCCACGTTGACGTTCGCATACTTGGCCGCTTCCTGGATCGACTTGCCCGACCACGAACCCGTATGGACGAAGTCGACGGTGGCCGGCTGCTGCGCGGCCAGACCCGCCAGGTTCATCGGGATGATGGCGTTCTCGCCCAGGCCGCCGCCCTGCAGGAACAGAATTTTGTAGTTATCGGGCACGGCCAGCAGTTCGCGCAGGTCGGCCACCGCCTGCTTGTAGATGGAAATGAATTCGGGACCACGGTGGCTCATTTCCATCACCGACATGCCACTGCCATGCCAGTCCTGCATCTCGGCGGCCGCTTGCGCCAGCACTTCCTTGGGCAGGACGGCGGGGCCGGCGGAGAAGTTGTAGATAGGGCTTACGGCTCGATGGGTCACGATACGGTCCTTAGTAAAATGGAATTATTGGGGCGACTGCGTGGCCGCCCGCATGACCTGGTCAAGCACGGCATTCACGCGGGGGATCAGCACGCGCTGGCTGATGGCCATCGATTCGGCCGACAGTTGCGGCATGGTGGCCAGCATCTTGCGGCCCAACGGCGTCTTGTAGAAGGCCGTCAATTGCTCGACTTCCGGCACCGTGTAAAAACGCGCGTACAGGGGCACCATTTCGTCACCCAGTTCGTCGATCAGGGTCGGGTCGGCCAGTACCTGCGTCAGGGTGGCGATGGCCAGGGGGATTTCTTCCTCGGCGCTGGCCAGCGCGCGCGCCTTGCGCTGCTCGTCCAGTTTCGGGTTGCTGTTGATTTGCTGCTGCGCCGACTGGCGGATCATGGAAGGCACAGATTGCAGCATCTGGTCGAAGATGCTGCGCGTCAGTTGCGGGAACTGCATCGCATCGAGCATGCGCCGCACGGCCACTTTCATGGCGGGACTGGGCGCCGCCTGGCGAACGGGCATGGCTTGCGTGCTCTGGGCCAGGGCCGGCAGGGTCGCAAGAAAGGCCAGCGAAAACGCGGCGAAGAAGGTGGCGACGATTTTTCTCATGGCGTGCGGGATGTTGAGTGACTTGTGAATAGACATTGCCGGCGATGCATGTCGGCTTACGCCCGACGGGCTAAGCCGACCTACGCAATTCTGCTGGCGGCATAAGCACGCGCCAATAGCAATTGGGGCTCCCGAAAGAGCCCCAATCATCTTACTCCGGCTGGGCCGGATCGACAGGATCGGCCGGTTCAGCCGCTGCCGGCCCAGGCGCGGCGTCCGCCTCCGTCGTCAGCTCGACTTCGTCGATATCCGTTTCCACCACGCGCTGCAGGCCGGACAGCTTGGTGCCGTCTTCCACGGCGATCAGGGTCACGCCCTGCGTCGCGCGGCCCATCTCGCGGATTTCCGACACGCGGGTGCGGATCAATACGCCACCGGTGGTGATCAGCATGATTTCATCGCTGGTATCGACCAGGGTCGCGGCAACCACTTTACCGTTGCGCTCACTGGTCTGGATGGCGATCATGCCTTTCGTGCCACGGCCATGGCGCGTGTACTCGGTGATCGGCGTACGCTTGCCGTAGCCGTTTTCCGTTGCCGTCAGCACCGACTGCTGCTCGTTCTCGGCCACCAGCAGGGCGATCACGTGCTGGCCTTCTTCCAGGTTCATGCCGCGCACGCCGCGCGCCGTACGGCCCATCGGACGCACATCGTTTTCGTCGAAGCGCACTGCCTTGCCCGAATCGGAGAACAGCATCACGTCGTGCTGGCCGTCGGTCAGCGCCGCGCCGATCAGGAAGTCGCCGTCGTCCAGGTCGACCGCGATGATGCCGGCCTTGCGTGGATTGCTGAAGTCCTTCAGCGGCGTCTTCTTGACGGTGCCCAGGCTGGTCGACATGAACACGTAATGGTCTTCCGGGAACGTGCGGTTCTCGCCCGACAGCGGCAGGATCACGGTGATCTTTTCGTTGTCCTGCAGCGGGAACATGTTGACGATCGGCTTGCCGCGCGAGTTGCGCGAGCCTTGCGGCACTTCCCACACCTTCAGCCAGTACATGCGGCCACGATCCGAGAAGCACAGGATGTAGTCGTGCGTGTTGGCGATGAACAGCTGGTCGATCCAGTCTTCCTCTTTCGTCGCCATCGCCTGCTTGCCGCGGCCGCCGCGCTTCTGCGCGCGGTATTCGGTGATCGGCTGGGCCTTCATATAGCCGGTGTGCGACAGGGTCACGACCATGTCCTGCGGCGTGATCAGATCTTCCGTTTCCAGGTCGGTCGCATTCAACTCGATCTGCGAGCGGCGTACGTCCTTGTTGCCGGCGCCGTATTCGTTCTTCGCCGCCGTCATTTCATCGGTGATGATGACGGTCACGCGTTCCGGCTTGGCCAGGATGTCGAGCAAGTCGGCGATATGTTCCATCACGTCCTTGTACTCGTTGACGATCTTGTCCTGTTCCAGACCGGTCAGGCGCTGCAGGCGCATCTGCAGAATTTCCTGCGCCTGGTCGTCCGACAGCTTGTACAGACCATCCGTCTGCATGCCGTAGTGCTTCGGCAGGTTTTCCGGACGGTAGGCGTCCACGCCACCCGGCGTCGTGCCGTCGCCCGTGCGGGCCAGCATTTCGCGCACGACGGACGAATCCCAGGCCTTGGCCATCAGCTCGACCTTGGCGATCGGCGGCGTCGGCGCGGCCTTGATGATGGCGATGAAGTCATCGATATTGGCCAGCGCAACGGCCAGGCCTTCAAGCACGTGGCCGCGTTCGCGCGCCTTGCGCAGTTCGAACACGGTACGGCGCGTGACCACTTCGCGGCGGTGCGACAGGAAGCATTGCAGCATCTGCTTGAGATTCAGCAGCTTGGGCTGGCCATCGACCAGGGCTACCATGTTCATGCCGAAGGTGTCTTGCAACTGGGTCTGCTTGTACAGGTTATTCAGCACCACTTCCGGCACTTCGCCCCGTTTCAGCTCGATCACCACGCGCATGCCCGACTTGTCGGATTCGTCGCGGATGTCGGAAATGCCGTCGAGCTTCTTGTCGCGCACGTTTTCAGCGATACGTTCCAGCAAGGATTTCTTGTTGACCTGGAATGGCAGCTCGTCGACGATGATGGCGATGCGGCCGCCATCCTTGCCGTATTCTTCGAAGTGGGTCTTGGCGCGCATGACGACGCGGCCGCGGCCCGTGCGGTAGCCGTCGCGCACGCCGGACACGCCATAGATGATGCCGGCCGTCGGGAAGTCCGGCGCCGGGATCAGCTCGATCAATTCATCGATCGTGCAATCGGGATTGCGCAGCACATGCAGCGCGCCGTCGATGACTTCGGTGATGTTGTGTGGCGGAATGTTCGTCGCCATGCCGACGGCGATACCGGACGAGCCATTGATCAGCAGGTTCGGGATACGCGTCGGCAAGACCGTCGGTTCCTTTTCCTTGCCATCGTAGTTGGGCTGGAAGTCGACGGTGTCCTTGTCGATATCGGCCAGCAGTTCGCTGGCGATCTTGTCCAGGCGGCACTCGGTGTAACGCATTGCCGCGGCGCCGTCGCCGTCGACGGAACCGAAGTTGCCCTGGCCATCGACGAGCATGTAGCGCAGCGAAAAATCCTGCGCCATGCGCACCAGCGTGTCGTAGATCGAGGCATCGCCGTGGGGATGGTATTTACCCATGGTTTCGCCGACCACGCGGGCGCACTTGACGTAAGGGCGGTTCCACACGTTATTCATTTCATGCATCGCGAACAAGACGCGACGGTGCACTGGCTTCAAGCCATCGCGCGCATCGGGCAAGGCGCGACCGACGATCACGCTCATGGCGTAATCGAGGTAGCTCTTGCGCATCTCTTCTTCGAGGGAAATAGGAATTGTTTCTTTTGCGAATTGATCCATTGGCGGTTCGACTGATCTCAGGCTGTGGTTAACTTATCTGTTACGCAATGTATGACGCAATACTGCATATCCTGGGTGGCTGTCGGCGTGGACGCCGCGCCGCGCGCTGCTGGCGTGGCCCGGCTTCCATGTCGCAGAGTGCCTGAACAAATCGGCGGGCTGGCGGCGCGGCCAGTACGGGTACCGCAAGGGTACGTGCTGGCCATGCCGTGCCGCCGTGGGCATTTGCTCGACACTCTTAACAGTCAAGCGCACGATTTTAGCATGCGCGCCCAGCTACCTGTACAAATTGGCCATACCGGCAAGATTGGCAGTTTGCACCGGAGCCGTGCATGTTGCACTGTCGATAATGCACAATGGCAATGTCAGTTCAAGACACCTGCCCTTAAAAGAGGCAAAAAAAGCGATCAATTGTTACAGACGCGTTACAAATGGGCATTTTCGTTGCGCAAAAACAACGCACGGTCTAAAATCGGGCAAGCTTTGATTTAACCACGGTCGTGTGCCCCTGATGCGTGTGGCAAAATGACTGGGAAGTTAATTGCTAGTTTCGCAATCTGAAACGAGCGCATATGGTCTACATGATAAAATCTTGGCACGTAGCACCAGTAGCGCAGTGTTGTTCTGCGGATATCACCCCCCGAAAGGAAAAAAGAATGAATAAATTTGTAACGCTGTTTTTCGCTGCATCCGCAGTGATTGCTGGCTCGGCTTCGGCCCAAACCCCAACCTCCCCACCATTCGCGCCAGTTACCACTGACATCAAAGCACCAAGCCCAAAAAGCGCTTACGTGCAAGATGCCCGCGGCGTGATCGTGCGTGACCCATTCGGCCTGTGCTGGCGTACCGGCTACTGGACACCTGCTGACGCAGTGCCAGGTTGCGACGTACCACTGTGCGTAGAGCCAGAAACCCTGCAAGACGGCAAATGCGTGGCTCCTCCAGCACCAGTCGTACCTGCTCCAGCACCAGCACCAGTCGTGCCAGTGCCAGTCGTAGTTGCTCCTACCTCGGAAAAAGTCAGCTTCGCTGCTGATGCATTCTTCGATTTCGACAAAGCTACGCTGAAGCCAGAAGGCAAAGCCAAGCTGGACGAGCTGGCCGCGCAACTGGGTGGCATCAACCTGGAAGTCATCATCGCTGTGGGTCACACCGACTCCGTCGGCACCGATGCTTACAACCAAAAACTGTCGGTACGTCGTGCTGATGCTGTCAAAGCCTACCTGGTCAACAAAGGCGTTGAAAGCAACCGCGTGTACACCGAAGGCAAAGGCGAAAAACAACCTGTTGCTGATAACAAAACTGCCGAAGGCCGTGCGAAAAACCGTCGCGTGGAAATCGAAGTTGTTGGTACCCGCAACAAGTAATTGCTGAACCTCTGGACTTGCCGCAAGTCATCGCGCAAGTCAAGAACAGCATGAAAAACCCCGCCACGGCGGGGTTTTTTTTCGTCCGTGGCTGCCCAATTGTAAAATTGCCGCTATTATTCGACCTATGAACGCCGACCCTCTCGAAATCCAAAAATTCAGTGAGCTGGCCCACCGCTGGTGGGACCCCACTTCCGAGTTTCGTCCCCTGCACGAAATTAACCCCCTGCGCCTGGAATGGATCAACGCGAAAGTGCCGCTGACCGGCAAGCGCGTGATCGACATCGGCTGCGGCGGCGGCATCCTGGCCGAATCGATGGCCCGCAAGGGCGCCGACGTGACGGGCATCGACCTATCAGAGAAGGCACTAAAAGTTGCCGACCTGCACAGCCTGGAATCGGGCGCCAAGGTACGCTACAAGCTGATCGCCGCCGAAGCCATGGCAGAGGAAGAGCCGGGCCAGTACGACGTCGTGACGTGCATGGAAATGCTCGAGCACGTGCCGGACCCCGCCGCCATCGTCAAGGCTTGCGCCGCGCTGGTCAAACCGGGCGGCCACGTCTTCCTGTCGACCCTGAACCGCAACCCGAAAGCGTATCTGTTCGCCATCCTGGGCGCCGAATACCTGTTGCGTCTGTTGCCGAAAGGCACGCACGACTACGACAAATTCATCACCCCGGCCGAACTGTCGCAATACTTGCGCAGCGCCGGCCTGGACGTCAACAGCATGCGCGGCATGGGCTACAATCCGCTGACCAAGATTTACTCACTTAATAGCGATACCAGCGTCAATTACCTGGTGGCCTGCACCCGGCCGCTGTAACCATCACGCACAATACAAGGCGGCTGCGGCCGCCATTTTTCATTCCCACTTGACACACTTTGCCCGCCATGATCACTGACCATCTGCCAGCCCCGCGCGCCATCCTGTTCGACCTCGACGGCACCCTGGCCGACACCGCGCCCGACCTGGCGGCGGCCATCAACCTGCTGCGCGCGCGCGCCGGCCTGGCGCCGACCCCGTATGAAGTGCTGCGCCCCACGGCCTCGGCCGGGGCACGCGGCATGATAGGCGCGTCGTATGGCATAGCTCCTGGCGAAAGCGGCTACGAAGCCCTGAAAGACGGCTTCCTGAACAATTACGAAGCGGCCCTGGCCGTGGAAAGCCGTTTGTTCGACGGCATCCCCGCCATGCTGGAGGGTCTGCAAGCTCTGGGCCTGGCCTGGGGCGTGGTCACCAACAAGGCCGCCCGCTTCACCGACCCGCTGGTCGGCCAGATCGGCCTGGGCGCCGCCGGCTGCGTGATCTCGGGCGACACCATGCCCCACCCGAAACCGCACCCCGCCCCCCTGCTGGAAGCGGCCCGCCGCCTGGATCTGGCGCCGGAAGACTGCTGGTACGTGGGCGACGACCTGCGCGACATCCAGGCCGGCCGTGCCGCCGGCATGCGGACGGTCGCCTGCGCCTGGGGCTACTGCGGCGCCGTCGAACCGCAGCACTGGAAGGCGGACCATTTGCTCGATACGCCATTGGCCTTGCTGGAGCTGGTGACTGGCGTGGTGAAGGCGGCGCAGGAGCGGCAGTTGGCGGCTTGATGGCTTACTTCTGAAAACTCACGCGCGCCACAAACACCTGTTTCGACCAGCAACAAAAATCCGGGGTCAGACCCGCCGGGTCTGACCCCAGCACTTGCCTGTAGGGTGGTACAACTGTCTGTGGAGTGCTTGCGGATGCGCGGCTTGTGCCTGCCAGCACAAGCCCCTCCAATTCGTCTGGCTCAAGCGATTCAAAGCTGCCTCGCTCCTTACCGCGAATGCACCATGCAAGAGTGGGCAGATTGCGCGACACAGAAGCTTCCGTGGGGACGACCTGGTTTCGACGTGGGTTGCAAAGCAGCGCAGGGCATACCAAAGGCGGGCTACCTCGTAAATACAAGCTGAAAAAACTTAACTGCAAACGATAACTCGTACGCACTGGCAGCTTAATCGCTGTTAGCTCTAGAACACCTCGTCCCTGGGGTGGGCCGTCAAAAGCTCTAGAGTCACCACAGGGCTCGTCTGATGCTGGGTTACTTGGCGTGCGACTAAATAATAGGTAACTCGCTTGCCCATCACCTACACATCCGTGCTGGCTGAGTTAAATTAAATGATAGTGCCAAGTATGTAGAACTGTCTGTAGAGTGCTTGCGGACGCGGGGGTTGTGCGGGACTTCGGCGGGCACAGCCCGGCGCCGCACAACCGGCTTGCGCATGCCGGCGCAAGCCTCTCCGATTCGTCTGCCTCAAGCGATTCGAAGATGCCTCGTTCCTTACCGCGAATGCAGCATGCAAGAGTGGGCAGATTGCGCTACAATGAAGGTTCTGTGGGGACGACCTGGTTTCGACGTGGGTTGCAAAGCAGCGCAGGGCATACCGAGGGCGGGCTACCTCGTAAATACAACCTGAAAAAACTTAACTGCAAACGATAACTCGTACGCACTGGCAGCTTAATCGCTGTTAGCTCTAGAACACCTCGTCCCTGGGGTGGGCCGTCAAAAGCTCTAGAGTCA
>NZ_LBCO01000011.1:0-169647 GCF_000988085.1 Janthinobacterium sp. KBS0711
GCGAAGCGGCCGTTGCCGCAGCGGCGTGAGCGCCATGGCCGGCCTGTTGACGCAAACCATTGCCAACCTGCTGGCCGCGCAGCAGCAGATCGCGGCCCTCGGTGGCTTGCCGCCAGCCGCCCAGCAGATCCAGGCCGGCTGCAACGCCTTGATCCAGCCCATGGTGACGCAGACGCGCGCGCTGCAACAGAGCGTCGCCGCCTTCGTCCAGACGGCAACGCCGCAGCTGGCGCAAGTACAAAGCATGCTGTCGGCGCAAGCGCCGCTGCCCGATATCAAGGCGGCGATGTCGGCCCTGCAACAGCAGGCACGGCAGCTGCAAGGCGCGGCCAATGGCACGGCGGGCACGCTGACGGCGCAAACGGCGCAATTGATGGGCTATTTCAACCAGCTTGCCGGTGTCAAAGCAGGCTTGCAAAGCCAGGTCACAAGCTTGCAGGGACAACTGGGCGACGCGCAAAGCGAACTCGATGCGGCGCAGAAGCGCTATTACTATCTGCTGGCGCTAGGTCCGTTCGGCCTCGTCGGCCTGGCCGTGGCGCTGGGCCTGTACTTGAAATGGAAGTCCGACGTCAGCGACCTGCAAGGCCAGATCGCCGGCTTGAACGGCCAGATCGGCGCCTTCAATGGCATGAAGGCGGCGTGCCAGCAACTGGGCACGGATTGCCAGAGTCTCGCCGCCAGCATTTCGGGCGTGCGCAATGCCGTCAATTTTCTCGTCAGCGACTTGCTCGAAGTCAGCGGCGACCTGGACGCGGGCGACGCTACGGTCGTCATTGCCCTGATGGCGACAGCCGCCAGCACGGAACTGGCCACCCTGGGCACGGATGCGGCTTGAGCCGCCTGAGGTCCATTGCTTGCAGGGACTGACGGCACGGGCGTTTATCGGGGATAATACGTCTTTCCCCTTGCCAGCACCCGCGCCACGATGAAATACCCCGCAGTTCAGCCTTTCAGCGATATCCTGCCCCGCTTGAGCGAGTTCGATGCCATCATCGACGTGCGCAGCCCGTCCGAGTTCGCGGAAGACCACTTGCCGGGTGCCATCAACCTGCCCGTGCTGGACGACGAACAGCGCGTGCGTGTCGGCACCCTGTACAAGCAGACTAGCGCGTTTGAAGCGAAGAAGCTGGGCGCGGCGCTGGTGGCGAAGAATATCGCGCGGCATATCGAAGACGGTTTGCTCGGTCATCCGCAACACTGGAAGCCGCTCGTCTATTGCTGGCGCGGCGGCAACCGCAGCGGCGCCATGGCGCACATTCTCGCGCGCATCGGCTGGCCCGTCACGCAGCTCGAAGGCGGCTACAAGGATTACCGGCGCCACGTGAATGCCGAGCTGGCCACCCTGCCCGAACGCTTCGACTTCATCAACGTGCTGTGCGGCCCCACGGGCAGCGGCAAGAGCCGCTTGCTGCAAGTGCTGGACAGCCAAGGCGCGCAAGTGATCGACCTGGAAGACCTGGCGGCCCACCGCGGCTCCGTGCTGGGCGGCTTGCCCGAGGAAGACCAGCCATCGCAAAAAGCATTTGAAAGCGCCCTGTGGCAGCAACTGCGCACTTTCGACCCGCAGCTGCCCGTGTTCATCGAATCGGAAAGCAAGAAAGTGGGCCGTTTGCGCGTGCCCGATGCGCTGATGGAAAAGATGCGCGCGGCCGATTGCACGGACGTGCTCCTGGCCACGAACCAGCGCGTGCAATTGCTGATGCAGGACTATGCGCATTTCGTCGGCGACCCGGCCCGCCTGAACGTGCAGCTGGCCCTGCTGACGCAGCTGCATGGCAAGGAAAAAATTGCCCACTGGCAGCAACTGGCTACTTCTGGGCGCATGGCAGAACTGGTGGAAGAATTGCTGGTCCAGCATTACGACCCCGTCTACCGCCAGTCGATCGCCCGCAACTTCAGCCGCTACGCCCAGGCGACGCCGCTGGTGCTGCCCGACATTTCAGAACATGCCTTTGAGCGAGCCGCACGCGCATTATGTGCTATCGTCGGCGAACACCGTACCGCCAGCGCCGCGTGATGCCTGGCTTGCCACCCAATTACTTATTTCAGCAGGATGAAGACCATGTCCGATAGCGCAGCAACAGCCGATACACCGATCCGATTGACCGAATTTGCCCATGGCGGCGGCTGCGGCTGCAAAATTGCGCCGGGCGTGCTGGCCGATATTTTAAAGGGCAGCGGCGGCTTTCCCCTGCCGAAGGAATTGCTGGTCGGCATAGAAACCTCGGATGACGCGGCCGTCTACCAGCTCAACGACGAGCAGGCGCTGATCGCCACGACGGACTTCTTCATGCCCATCGTCGACGACCCGTTCGACTTCGGCCGCATCGCCGCCACCAACGCCATTTCCGACGTGTACGCCATGGGCGGCACGCCCATCATGGCCTTGGCCCTCGTCGGCATGCCGATCAACAAGCTGCCCGTGGAAACCATCGGCCTGATTTTAAAGGGTGGCGAAACCATCTGCGCCCAGGCAGGTATTCCCATCGCGGGCGGCCACACCATCGATTCCGTCGAACCGATCTATGGCCTCGTCGTGCTGGGCCTGGTCCACCCGTCGCAAGTGAAGCGCAACGCGGGCGCACGCGCCGGCGACAAACTGGTATTGGGCAAGCCGATCGGCGTGGGCATCTTGTCGGCCGCGCTGAAGAAGAATGCGCTCGATGCGGGCGGCTACGCCTCCTTGATCGACAACACCACCAAATTGAATACCCCGGGCAAGAAACTGGCCCTGCTCGACGGCGTGCATGCGCTGACGGACGTGACGGGCTTCGGCTTGCTGGGCCACACCCTGGAACTGGCGCGTGGCGCCAAGTTGCAGGCGCGTATCGCCATGAATGACGTGCCGCTGCTGCCGCAAGTGCAGCAACTGGCGCAAAACGGCAACATCACGGGCGCATCCGGCCGCAACTGGCAGGGATATGGCGCCCAAGTGGCGCTGGCCGACAGCCTGAGCGCCATCGACAAGGCAATCCTGACGGACCCGCAAACGGCAGGCCCCCTGCTGGTGGCCTGTGCGCCGGAAGCCGTCGAGCAAGTGCTGGCGATTTTCCGCGCCGAAGGTTTTGCCGACGCCGTCGTCATCGGCGAGATGCAGGAAGGCACGACCGGGGTTTCCGTCATCTAATGAACAAATTTTTTTGCAAAGGCACTCCCATGACCACGTTCTCTAACTCATTTGGCAAGTTCCCTGCCATCCTGGCCACCGTCGCCGCCACCCTGGCCATCCACAGCGGCCTGGCGCAAGCGCAGCAAGTGCTGCGCGTATCGGCCATTCCCGACGAAGCGCCGACGGAATTGCAGCGCAAGTTCAAGCCGCTGGGCAGCTACCTCGAGAAAAAGCTGGGCATGAAGGTGGAATTTACGCCCGTCACCGATTACGCGGCCTCCGTGGAAGGCTTGATCAATAACAAGCTCGACATGGTCTGGTTCGGCGGTTTTACTTTCGTGCAAGCGAACGTGCGCAGCGGCGGCAAAATCGTCCCGCTGGTGCAGCGTGAGGAAGACACGAAATTCCGCTCGGTTTTTGTGACCACCAGCAAGGACATCAACCAGTTGTCCGACCTGAAAGGCAAGAATTTCACGTTCGGTTCGGAATCGTCGACCTCCGGTCACTTGATGCCGCGCTACTACCTGCTGGCCGCCAAGATCAATCCGGACACGGACATGAAGCGCATCGCATTTTCCGGCGCGCATGACGCCACCGTGGCAGCAGTGGCCGGCGGCAAGGTCGATGCAGGCACCTTGAATATCTCCGTGTGGGAAAAACTGGTCGAAGCGAAAAAAGTCGACCCAAGCAAGGTACGCGTGTTCTACACGACACCAGGCTACTACGATTACAACTGGAGCGTGCGCGCCGACATGAACCCCGTCGTGCGCAAGAAGCTGACGGACGCCTTCCTGGCGCTTGACCCATCGACGGCCGAAGGCAAGGAAATCCTCGAACTGCAGCGCGCCACCAAGTTCATCCCGACCAAGGCCGAGAACTACAAGGATATCGAAGCGGCCGCACGCGATGCGAAGTTGTTGAAATAACTTTATTGCTGAACCTGTCGGATTACGTCCTGCGGACTAATCCGACCTACGCTGTCCGTTGTGTGGCGTAGGTCGGATTAGCGGCGCAGCCGCGTAATCCGACACCCCCCAAAAAAAATCGAAACATCGCATGACATTCCAACTTCACAAGGTCAGCGTCCACCACGCGGGCGCAGCCGGCAATGCGCCGGCGCTGCGCGAACTCAGCCTGGACGTGACCCAAGGTGAACAGATCGCCCTGATCGGCCCTTCCGGCGCGGGCAAGACCAGCTTGCTGCACACCTTGGCCTGCGCGCTGCGCCCGGAATCGGGCACATTGAATATCCTTGGCAGCTCACCCTGGCAGATGGCCAGCGCCGAGCGCCACGCCCTGCGCGCGCGCCTGTTCCTGGCGCCGCAGACGCCGCCGCTGCCGCCGCGCCAGCGGGTCGTCAACGCCGTGCTGGCGGGCCGCTTGCCGCAATGGAGCTTGTGGACGGCCATCCGCTCGCTGGTCGCGCCCGCCGATCCGCGTGCCGCCTGGGAAGCCCTCGGCAGATTCAACCTGCAAGACAAGCTGTATGCGCGTGTCGACCGCCTGTCCGGCGGCGAACGCCAGCGCTGCGGCATGGCCCGCGCGCTCGTGTCGGATGCGGAAGTCTTCCTCGTCGACGAACCCTTGTCCGCGCTCGACCCCACACTTGCCTTGCAGACGATCCATGTGCTGCAGGCCGAAGCGACGGCGCGCAACGCCACCCTGATCTGCAGCCTGCACCAGGTGGAAATCGCCCGCGCCTGCTTCACGCGCATCGTCGCCCTGCGCGACGGCAAGGTCGTCTTCGACTTGCCTGGTGCCGAGGTCAGCGACGCCATGATAGAGCAGCTGTACCGCAACAAGGCCGATCCCGCACCGCAATTCGAGGCCGTGGAAACGCACCTGGACGCCGCGAGGCCCCTTTGCTGAAGAGCGCCGACGCCGCCATGCCGCGCGACCCCGCATGGCGCGGCCGCCTGACCGGCGCTGCCGTCGTGCTGCTCGTGCTGTGGCCGATGCTGGTGCAGGCCGAATTCAAGCCGTGGATTTTATGGGATGCGCAAAGCCTGGCGGCCACCTGGCAATTCATCGCCAGCTTCGTGCCGCCCGCCCACTCGCTGGAATTTCTGCAACTGGTGGCCATTTCCAGCTGGGAAACCATTGCCATGGCCACGGCCGGCATGGCGCTGGCCATGCTGGGCGCCATTCCATTAACCTTGCTGGTGACGGAGCGCCTGTCGATTTCGCGCATCGGCTCAGGCCGAGTGTCGCCGCTGGCCGCCAGCGTGCGCCACGCAGTGCGCGCGCTGCTGGTGCTGCTGCGCAGCGTGCCGGAACTGGTCTGGGCATTGTTATTGGTACGTATCGTCGGCCTGGGGCCGACGGCGGGCGTGATCGCCATCGCCCTCACCTACTGCGGCATGCTGGGCAAGGTCTACGCGGAAATACTCGAATCGTCGGATACGTCCGCCTGCAACGCCCTGCTCCACAACGGCAGCGGCCGCTTGAAAGCCTTGCTGTACGGCGCCCTGCCCGAGTCGGCCGCGGAACTGGTGTCGTACACGATTTACCGCTGGGAATGCGCGATCCGCGGCTCCGTCGTCATGGGCTTTGTCGGCGCGGGCGGCCTGGGCCAGCGCATGGATGAATCGATGAAAATGATGGCGGGCAATGAGCTGGCCACGATGCTGATGGTCTTCGTGCTGCTGGTGGCGGGCGCCGATGCCGTGTCCGCCATGCTGCGCCGGAGGCTGGCATGAGGCATCCGCATTTCACCGCCATGCCCGCGCCTGCGCCCGTGCGCTGGTCGACCTGGGCCTTGCTGGCCGGATTGCTGCTGCTGGTCATCGCCAGCTTTGCCACCCTGCCCCTGAAATGGGGCGAGTTCTTCAGCGCCGACGCCGTGCGCACGAGCGCCGACTTCCTGCACGGCTTCGCCCCGCCCGAGCTGGCGCCCAACTTCCTCATGAAAGTGGGCATCGCCACGTTCGAGACCCTGGCCATGTCGGCCATCGGCACGGTGATCGCGGCACTCGTGGGCGCACTGCTGGCCCTGCCCGCCAGCGGCCGCTTCGGTAACGTGGCGCGCAACGCCACGCGCGCCGTGCTCAACGTGCTGCGTTCAATACCAGAACTGGTGTGGGCTTCGATTCTGCTGATCGCCGCCGGCCTGGGCCCGTTCGCGGGCACCCTGGCGCTGGCCCTGCACACGGTGGGCGTGCTGGGCCGATTGTTTGCCGACGCGTTTGAAAACTGCCCGCCCCTGCCTGCCGCCACCTTGCGCATCAATGGCGCGCGCCCCGCCGTGGCCTTTTTGTACGCCACCTTGCCGCAGTGCAGTCCGCAGATGATGTCGTACACCTTGTACCGCTGGGAAAACAATATTCGCGCCGCCGCCATCCTCGGCGTCGTCGGTGCGGGCGGCCTGGGGCAAATGCTGAAATATCACCTGTCGCTGTTCCAGATGCAGAACGCGGCCACCGTCATCGTCGCCATGCTGCTGATGGTGGCCGCCGTCGATGGCCTGAGCTACCTGCTGCGCCGCGCCATGACCCGTTAACCTTACTTTTACAAGGAAAATCCATGGCAGGCTGGTGGACCATTATCTCGACAGACACGCCGGAACAAATGGCCGACATGACGAAAGTCAACAAGGACGCTTTTCTCGCCACGTGGGAAGCGGGCCTGTTCGGCGCCGACTGGATCGCCCAGCTGTGCCACGATGGCAAGGCAACCCAGCTGTCGTCGAACGGCTTTCCCAACCGCTACACGGCGCTGGCGAACGTCGTCGTGCCCCTGCTGCAGGCGGGTATCGCCGAAGCGCAGGATGGCGAATTTCCGCAGGACCGGCTCACAGGCTGGCCCGGCTGCATTACCGTGCACCAGGACCGCATCGCCGCCTGTGAACCCGGTCAACTGCTGACCATCGAAGTGTGGGATCAATCGTAAATGATGATCGAAGGCAAATGGTTTAGACTGATGCGCAGCTGCAACTAGAGGAGTTCATGATGGGATTGGCAATTTCGGTCGGCGCCCTTGCCGACCTGCTGGAAGAAGACCCGGAAGGCGCGCAGTGGCTCGTCACCGCTTTGGAGGAAGCAAATCTTCTGCTGCAAAAAGCGGGGCTGCCACAGCACAGCGAACCGGCCACGCTGCCGCAACTGGACTCGCGCGTCATGCTCGATTCCTTTCCATACAGCTTCCTGCACACTCTGCGCCGCGCGTATGCCCATGCGCGCCTGGATGCGCAATGGCGCGCCACGCCACTGGCCGAAAACGAGGATGCAACGGACGATCCGGTGCTCGATGCCGCGCAGGATGACTTTGGCAGCCACCTGATCTGTCATTCCGACTGCGAGGGCTTTTATTTCCCCTTCGTCTTCGAAGAGGTCATTTTTGCCGATGAGGAACACGCGCTGCTGGGTGGCATGCTGGGCTCCTCGTACAGCCTGCGCGCTGAACTGGTCACGGTCGCGCCCGCGCTGGGCATCTTCCTGCTGGGCGACGAACTGAGCGATGAAGAAGCGGCCCGCATCAATGCGCGCATCGACGCCGAAGAAGGCCTGGAACGCGAACTGGTCGCCTGGCTGGCCGCTTACGAGGCATGCCTGCTCAGCATCGAACACAAAACGGCGATCGTCTTCAATTGAGCATGCTGATACGCACCACCACCACCAGCCACGCCAGCGCGGCCGGTTTTTTCCGATGCCTGGCAGCCTCAACTACCATTCAGCCATTGATGCCAAACGCTGACATCGACTTGCGTGCATGACAAATCAGCACAGCAAGGCTCCCCTGCAGATAGAACACCTCGCTTGGTTCAGCCAGCACCTGGGCGGGCGCTTCCGTACGGCAGGATTGCGCATTCAATTTCATGACAATCAGGAAGCTGGCATCCATTGGAGGGTGGCGTGTCCCGAGGAATACCAGGCCGCCATTCTGCAAGGCTTGCACGAGGCAATGAGCAGCATTTTTCCGCAATATCTGGCAAGCAGCGGAGGGTGGATCACGGAAGTCCTCGTCGACGAAATCAGCTCCTCGCCCGATGCCTTTTATCGCGCAGCCTTGCTGGTGGTAGCCCAGGCCAAGGCACTGTTGGAATTGTCAGGGTGCGCATACAATACGGTGTGAGCAAAATTATGCGAGCGGCGGCAAGCAGCGCAGTGATCCTGTTAATATTGCCAGATACTTCAATGACTGGCGCCATCCCAAGGGCATGCTCCACGCCATTCAAGCACATGTGACGTATTTTCCTGCGCTGCAGGCCACTCTTGCATAGGCTGTCAACACCATGAAAAAACTGCTCCTCGGCGCCCTGGCCGCCTGCTGCTCGCTGCATGCCAGCGCCGCTCCTGTCGAAGACTTTATCGGCACCTGGAAACTGGAACGCACCACCGTCCCGAACTATGTCGTCATCAAACAGGAAGGCGAGCGGCTCGTGGCGTTGCGCTATACGCGCAATGTGCTCACCAACAAGATCACTGAGCCGCGCTTTCCCGCCAGCTACGCGCATGGCGATGTCACCATCGCTGCGGGCGAAACGGTCATCGAAGCGCGCAGCGTGAACGACGTGGCAACCGTCACGATGCTGGCGGAAGCGTACAAAAAGATTTCATCGTCCACGGCCGCGCCGACCAGTTAAGGAATGTCGCAGAATTGAATCACATCGTCATCCGCCCCAGCAGCGCCGCCGACTGGCCGGCGCTGAAGTCCACGCGCCTGGCCGCTCTGCTCGACGCACCCACGGCCTTTGGCGCCAGCCACGCCAGCGCTGCCGGTTTTTCCGATGCCGACTGGCAGCAGCGAGCCACCAGCACGCCACAGCGCACCTTTTTCCTCGCCTTTGACGGAGAACACCCCATCGGCCTGGCCGCACAAGTGGTGGCCGGCAATGGCGAGTGTCATCTGATCGCCATGTGGGTGCATCGGGAATATCGGGGCCGGAATGTCGCGCAAGGCCTGGTCGACGCCGTGAAACAATGCGCCGTCGGCAATGGCCATCCTCGGCTGGTGCTCGACGTGGCGCCGGAGAATGCGCGCGCGGCGGCGTTTTACCGGAAACAGGGCTTTGTCTTTTTACCGGCATGGGAAGCGCTGGAAAGCCATCCGCATATCCACGTGCAGAAGATGGAGTGGCTGGCGCCTGCATAAGTATTAACCAATGGAGAGGTGCAAAGCGATGTTGCGATCTATGTCGACACTCCTGCTATTGACTGTCCTTGCCGGCAAGGCGAGCGCAGCGAATATTCCAGATATCGTTCTTGAATACGCCCATGCGTTTGCTCAAACACAGGCGGCGGACAAGCAAGCATCCACGCCGCCAGCCGACTACGCGCAGTGGTTCTTTCAAGGCTTGACCCATCCCTCCGGCGGCATCGTGACGCAATCGGCCGCCATGCGAGATGCCTACGTGAATGGCCAACGCTATTGGCGCGATCATCCGTCCGAACGGGCCAATATCATGGCAGGCTATGGCTACCGTGCCATCGAGCGCGATGGCGTCTGGTCGCGGGGCTTTGAAAAGAGTGTTTTCCAGCCGGTTTCTATTGACCTGGACGGCGACGCCGGCGCCTGGTGGTTCAACTCCTTCGGCAGCGTTGCGTGGCGGGACGTCGGCCTGGTGGCGCCCAATTCCAACTATGAGCAGCCGCGCGTGCACATTGTCGGTTATCTCAGTCCCAAAGGCCATTATGGCCATCTGGGCGCCTATGAACGTGAAGTCCTGGTCACGTCGGGCGTCGCCGTGCAAGCCGCAGATCATTGAGGGCGAATCCGGATAAACGCGATTTCACGCATTCCATTCATCCCGATTGACATCCTGTCTTAAAAACCTCCTGGCGCCTGTGTGTTTTTCTACACTCATGCCAACCATTAATTGAGATGAAGAGGATGAATATGCGTGCAATAGCTGGTCTTATGCTGTGTTTATGCGGCGCTGCGGTGCAAGCCCGGGCGGACACGGCGCAAGCCATGGAGCCATCCGTCACTGTGAAGGGCATCCGGGATCCGGACTGGAAGCCCTACAGTGCCATGCTCAAGGGCGTCAAACGCTTCGAGGAAAAACATGGTCTGGCGCCAGGCGCGCAACTGCGCTTCATCCTGGAGCCGCGCAGTACCGATGTCGACATGCACGCCATCGCGCTGCGGCTGGAAAGCGACGAGGCAGGGATGCAGATACCGCTGGGCGAGCGCAATATCTTCACCTTGCCCGTCGAACAGGGGCCGCTGTATGAGAAGGCCGAGCTGACCGTGAACCGCAAGGCGGGGTCGGTCAGGTGGATTCCCTATGTCAGGAGCGCGGCGGCCAGCGACACGATCCGCCGCCTGGGCGACCTGCGGCTGGCGTGCGAAGTGCATTGGGCCATCGACAAGGACACCTTGCCTTTTGCGATGCGCACGGCGATGGGCGCACTGGGCGGGCCGTGCAATTTCGTGTCGCAAAAAGGAACCTACAGCTTTTCCGAGCCACGGCGCATCACGGCCGCGACGATCAGCTACAACGACAGAAGCGCGTCCGTGCCCTTCAGCGGCACGTCGTTCACGCCGCCGCTGCGGGAGCAGGACTGGAGCGATGACAGTACGATCGAATTAGTATTCGACACCAATTAGACTGGCCGGCGCCTGAAAACTGCCAATGGCGTGATCCCCATCGGTTTGATATGCTACGAAACGTGGCTCTGTGCTATACAAATAGCTAACGTAGCACATCATTAAACATGGCATGAAAATGCATCCATCAATATTCGAAAAGTTACTTTATGCAAAGTAAAAAATCCAACAGCCATAAAATCGGTTTTTTTGGCTTATTGACTGGACTGCTTGGCTATTTGGTGATTTTATATTTATCTGAATCTTTCGGATTTTTTTTGGTGTATGTGGGATTTATTATATCGTTCTGCAGCGTTGCCATGGTCTGGCTTAATATCCTGGCCAAGCGGAAATCCGGATAATACGTAGCGATACCAGTTGCACCACTGCCCAACTTGGCCAAGCATGCTGCACCGACAATCTCCAGCCCTAATCGGCAGCTGGATGTGCCGTTACTTCACCCGCTGCTTTTCCAGCTTGCGCGCCAATGTGCGCCGGTGCATGCCCAGCCTTCTCGCCGTTTCCGAAATATTAAAATCCGTCTCGGCCAGCATTTCGTGGATGCGTTCCCATTCCAGGGTCTTGATGTTGGTGGCGCGGTTCGTCAGCTCGATGTCGGCATTGCCGGCCACATGGCCGAAGGCCGCTTCGATGTCGTCCGTGTTCGACGGTTTCGCCAGGTACTGGCAGGCGCCCAGCTTGATCGCTTCGACGGCCGTGCCGATGCTGGCGTAGCCGGTCAGCACGACGATCAGCATGTCCGGGTCGTGCTGGTGCAGCATCTGCACGCAGGCCAGGCCCGAGGTATTGCCATTGAGTTTCAGGTCGACGACGGCGTAGTCGGGGCAATGCTGCTCGAGCAGGGCGCTCGCTTCGTCGAAATTGGTGGCCAGGATGACCTGGTAGCCGCGCCGCTCGAACGAACGGCCCAGGGTGCGGGCAAACGCGGCGTCGTCTTCCACGATCAGTAACAGACGGTCATCCTGCATGGTGGTCGCTTTCTCTTTCCAGTTTGATGGCCGCCAGCGGCAAGGCCAGGTGCACCACCGCCCCGCCCTGCACCCGGTTGCGCGCCGTCACCGTGCCGCCCAGTGTACGCGCGACATTGACCACCAGGAACAAACCGAGGCCGCCGCCCGGCTTGCCCTTGCTGCTTTGGTAGGGCTTGCCCAGGTGCGTCAGCATCGACGGCTCGAAGCCAGGGCCCGCATCGGTAATGACCAGGTGCAAGGCGTCCGCTTCGCGCGTCGCTTCGAAACGCAGCCATTCGGGCGACGCTTCCAGCGCATTGTCGAGCACATTGCAAATAGTCTGTTTCAGCGTCGAATCGAATACGACAGGCACGTCGTGCTCGATGCGGTTATCGTACTCGAAACCCTGGATCGGGCGGCTGGTGCGCCACTCGTCGACCAGGTCGTTGAGGAAGGTATTGATCGTCGTTTTCACGGAAGATTCCCCGCGTGCCTCGCCCGCCGACAATAAAATACCGCTGACGATGCTCTTGCAGCGCTGCAGCTGCGCCTGCATTTCCGTGATTTCTTCCAGCAATTCGCTGTTCTTGCTCAGTTCCGGCATGCGGCGCCAGTCGCCGAGGATGACGGAGAGTGTTGCCAGCGGCGTGCCCAGCTCGTGCGCGGCGCCCGACGCCAGCAAGCCCATGCGGATGATGTGCTCTTCTTCCGCCGCGCGCTGGCGCAAGTCCGCCACTTTGGCGTCGCCGGCGCGCTGATTGCGGTTGATGCGCGTGATGAATACCACCAGCAAGGCGGCGTTCAGGATGAAACAGATCAGCAAGCCCTGCACGTACAGGCTGGAAAAGCCCCGCTCGGGGTCGATCGGCAGGATCAAGGGGCCGGGCAGCAAGGCCAGGCCGGCCAGGCACAGGCTCGTGATGGCGACCATGATCCACGTCGACCACACTTCCAGCAGGACGGCGCTGAGGATGACTTGCAATAAGTACAGGAAGGCAAACGGATTGCTTATGCCGCCGCTCAGGTAGAGCTGGGCCGTCAGCACGGTGACGTCGACCAGCAAGGCGAGGAACAGGGCCGTGTTGGAGACGGGCTGGCGTTCGTGCCAGCGCAACAGGCTGGCCAGGTTGAAGGCGATGAGGCAGGACAGCACTTCGAGCATGTAGGGCACGGGCAAGGCGATGCCCAGTCCCACGCCCACGCCGAAGATCGTGCTGATCTGGCCGATCACGGCCAGCCAGCGCAGCTGGATCAACAGCTTCATGTTCTGGTGGCCGGCCGGATGTTCCATCTCGGCCGCCACCGCGCCGCGCTCTAACACTTCGCGGTTGGGCAGGATCTCAATCCTGCCCGGCATGGTCGCTCTCTTGCGTGCCGGCAGCGCGGCGCGCGCGACGGCGCTTGTCTTCGCGCACGATCCACCACGTGATGCCGGCCACCATCAGGGCAAGCGCGAACCACGTCAAGGCGTACACGAGGTGGTTGTTGTGGAAGGAAATCACGGTCAGGCCGCCGACGGGTGCGTCGCTGGCCGTTTCCGATTTTGCCTTTGCATCGACAAAATATGGCGCCACCTTGGTCAGCATGTGCGAGGCGCCGATGGCGGCCACGTCGCGCGAATACCAGTGCTGCGTGGCAGGACTGTTTTCGCGCAAGAAACCGCCGCCCGTCTCGCTGACGCGCAGCAAGCCGTCGACGTGCACGATGCCGGCCGGCGTGCTGGCGGCGATGCCTTCCCGTTTCGGCACGAAGCCGCGGTTGACCAGTACGGTGCTGCCATCGGCCAGACGCAATGGCGTCATCAGCCAGTAACCGCTGCCCAGTGCCGTCGTTGCTTGCACCAGGGTATTAAAAATGGGGAGATAGGTACCGGAGAGTCGCACATGGCGGTATTCGTCCGTTTGCTGCGTGATGCTGGCCCAGGCTGCGGGTCCAGGTGCGTCCGTTGCGGGCGCATGTACGCGTTGTTCGACGCGCTCGATCAGGTCAAGCTTCCAGAACAGGCGCTTGACTTGCCAGGTGCCCAAGGCACAGAAACCGGCAAACAAGATCCCCGCCAGCAAGGCTAATGCGTAGCGCACAGCCATGCCGCGTGGGCCTGGCGCGGCATCTTGCGATGCGGCGCCAGGGGCGCGCCCGGTGTTGCTAGGGCGCGTTTGACTCATCATGGAGCCGTTTTCGTATGCATGTACTCAGGCATCAGATCCGGCATCATGTTGTGGTTCATGTGGTACATGACCCACAGGGAACCGGCCATGGCAATGCCCACGATCATGATGGTGAAGATCAGCGCCATCATGTTCCAGCCGCCTTCGGACTTGGTGTTCATGTGCAGGAAGTACACCATGTGTACCACCACTTGAACAGCCGCGAACGCCAGCAGGACCAGGCCCATGGTGCCCGAGTTGGTGATGGCTTTCGTCATCACCAGCCAGAACGGAATGGCCGTCAGGATCACCGACAGGATGAAACCGATCGTGTAGCTTTTCAGGCTGCCATGATCGTGGTTGTCATGGTGGTGGCTATCGCCGTGTGTGTGGTGGTCGCTCATGGCAGCACTCCCATCAGGTAGACAAAGGTGAAGACGCCGATCCAGATGACGTCCAGGAAGTGCCAGAACAGCGACAGGCACATCATGCGGCGGCCGTTTTCCGGAGTCAGACCATGCTTGTTCAACTGGAACATCAAGGTCACGAGCCAGATCACGCCGAACGTCACGTGCAAGCCGTGGGTGCCGACCAGGGCGAAGAACGACGACAGGAACGCGCTGCGCTGCGGACCGGCGCCTTCGTGGATCAGATGAATGAATTCATACATTTCCAGCGACAGGAAGGCCAGGCCGAACAGGCCCGTGATGCCCAGCCAGACCAGGGTGCTGCGCAATTGCTTGCGCTGCATGGCCAGCATGGCGAAGCCGTAGGTGATCGACGACAGCAGCAGCATGGCCGTGTTGACGGCCACCAGCGGCAGGTCGAACAGCGCGGCGCCCGTCGGGCCGTCCGCGTAGCTGCGGCCGACCACGGCGTACGTGGCGAACAGACAGGCGAAGATCAGGCAATCGCTCATCAGGTAGAGCCAGAAACCCAGCAGGCTGCCGTTTTCCGGGTGGTGCTCGCGCACAAAGTAGCTGCGCGTGCTTGGTGCGGCGCCAGCGGCGCCGGTGTTATGGGCGATGGTATCAGACATGGCTGCTCAGCAATTTAGTATAAGCGTCTTCGGTACGGACCACTTCTTCCGCAGGAATGTAGTAATCGCGCTTGTAGTTAAAGGTATGGACGATGATGGTAACCATCATGATCACGAAGCCGATGCTGGCGACGAGCCACATTTGCCAGATCAGGCCAAAACCGACCAGTGCGCTCAGCGCGGCAATCACGAAACCAGCCCAGGTGTTCTTCGGCATGTGGATCTTCGTGAAACCGGACGTCGGACGCTGGTAACCGTGTTTCTTCATGTCAGTCCATGCATCGAGTTCGTGCACTTGTGGCGTGAAGGCGAAATTATAGTCTGGCGGTGGCGACGACGTCGACCATTCCAGCGTACGGCCACCCCATGGGTCACCGGTCACGTCGCGCAGTGCGTGACGGTTGCGGTAGCTGACGAAGAACTGGATCAGCATGGAGCCGATGCCCAGTGCGATCGAGACGGCGCCAAACCAGGCGATGATGGTCCAGATTTGCAGCGATGGATCTTCGAAGTGGTTGACACGACGGGTCACGCCCATCAGGCCCAGCACGTACAGCGGCATGAAGGCCAGGTAGAAGCCGACGAACCAGAACCAGAACGAGCACTTGCCCCAGAACACGTCGAGCTTGTAGCCGAAGGCTTTCGGGTACCAGTAGTTAATCGCAGCGAAGACACCGAAGACCACGCCGCCGATAATCACGTTATGGAAGTGGGCGATCAGGAACAGGCTGTTGTGCAGCACGAAGTCAGCTGGTGGTACGGCCAGCAATACGCCGGTCATGCCGCCGATGGTGAAGGTGACCATGAAGCCGATCGTCCACAGCATGGGCAGTTCAAAGCGGATACGGCCGCGGTACATGGTAAACAGCCAGTTGAAGATCTTCGCGCCCGTCGGGATCGAAATGATCATCGTCGTGATGCCGAAGAAGGAGTTGACGCTGGCGCCCGACCCCATGGTGAAGAAGTGATGCAGCCATACCAGGTACGACAGGATCATGATGACGCAGGTGGCGTACACCATCGAGGCGTAGCCGAACAGACGCTTGCTGCTGAACGTGGCGACGACTTCCGAGAACACGCCGAACAGTGGCAGGATCAGGATGTAGACCTCCGGGTGACCCCAGATCCAGATCAGGTTGACGTACATCATGGCGTTGCCGCCCAGTTCCGTCGTGAAGAAGTTAAAGCCTGCAACGCGGTCCAGCGACAGCATGGCCAGCACAGCCGTCAGCACCGGGAAAGCGGCGACGATCAGGATGTTGGTGCACAGTGCGGTCCAGGTGAAGACGGGCATTTTCATCCAGGTCATGCCTGGCGCGCGCATCTTGACGATGGTGGCGATCAGGTTGACACCGGACAATAGCGTCCCGACCCCGGCAATCTGCAAGGACCAGATGTAATAGTCTACCCCCACGTCCGGACTGCCGACGATGCCCGACAGCGGTGGATACGCCAGCCAGCCCGTACGGGCGAATTCGCCGACGAACAGCGAAGCCATGACCAGGGCGGCGCCCATGGTGGTCATCCAGAAGCTGAAGTTGTTAAGGAAAGGGAAAGCCACGTCGCGCGCGCCGATTTGCAGCGGCACCACGTAGTTCATCAGACCCGTCACGAAAGGCATCGCGACGAAGAAGATCATGATCACGCCGTGGGCGGTGAAGATCTGGTCGTAGTGATGCGGTGGCAGGAAGCCGGCATTGTCGCCAAAGGCAACAGCCTGCTGGGTACGCATCATCAGCGCGTCGGCAAAGCCGCGCAGCAGCATGACGAGGCCCAGGATCATGTACATGATACCGATTTTTTTATGGTCGATACTGGTGATCCAGTCGCGCCACAGGGTACCCCAGACGCGGAAATACGTCAGTGCCGCAACGAGTGCGATACCGCCCAGGGCAACCATGGCAAAGGTCACCAGCAGGATAGGTTCGTGAAATGGAATTGCATCCCAAGTCAGACGGCCGAATATAAGCTTCGTCAGATCAATATGGTCTAGCATTGTTACTCTCAGAGAAAAAAGGGAGGCGCCAGGCAAACGGCGCCAGTATCTGCAGCGCAATGCGCTGCGGGATTCATGCAGTTGTTACTTGGCTTGAACGCCCTTTTCAACCACTGCATCGCTAGCGACTACTGCCGTTACGGCCGCTACCGGGCTATTTGCCATCGTCAATTTATATGGCTGGACCGGCGTCACGCACAGGGCGTCGGAAACGATGGTGCGGTTCAGGATTGCCTTGTACAGGTCGTTTGGCACGGCGCTGTAGCGGCGAACCGGATCGCGTTCGCTAGGCTGGGCCAGCGACAGGTAGTCGTCGCGGTTCAGCGCGCCGCCACCGGCACGTGCCGATTCCACCCATTTGTCGAAGTCCGCATCATTGACACCGTGGAACTTGAAGCGCATGCCCGAGAAACCGGCACCGCTGTAGTTCGCGGAGAAGCCTTTATAGACGCCAGGCTTGTTGATGACGGCATTCAACTGCGTTTCCATGCCCGGCATGGCGTAGATCTGACCTGCCAGTGCGGGGATGAAGAACGAGTTCATGACGGACGACGCGGTGATCTTGAAGCGGATTGGACGATCGACAGGCGCGTACAGTTCATTCACGGAAGCGATGCCTTGCTCCGGGTAGATGAACAGCCATTTCCAGTCCAGGGCCACGACTTCGACGATCATCGGCTTGTGGCTGGCAGGAATTGGGCGGTTGGCGTCGATACGGCTCAATGGGCGGTATGGATCGAGGGTGTGGGTGCTGATCCAGGTCAGCAGGCCCAGCACGATGATGATCAACAGGGGCGCGCCCCAGATAATCAGCTCGAGGCGAGTCGAGTGGTCCCAGTCCGGCTCGTATTTGGCCGCGGTGTTGTTTTTTCTATAGCGCCATGCGAAAAGCAGGGTCAGGGCGATTACCGGAACGATAATCAACAGCATCAGCAATGTCGAGATGACAATCAGATTGCCTTGCTGAACTGCGATGTCACCAGACGCGTTCAGTACCACCGTATTGCAACCAGCCAACAATGCGAGAGGTAAAAGAAGCAGTCCGCGACGAACTTTTAATGAAAACATACAGGAAAGTCCAGTACAGGGGATGAAGATATGGTACTGTATTCTCACTGGAGCGCGTTGGCAATTGGACGTTTTGTCCACCCCCTTGCTCGGATTTTCACTGGGTGGTTGCGGAGTTTTCCTACAACTACCTATTGAATAGTCCTACTCCGGGCGTGAGACACCCGGGGTATGTTACGCGTTGGCCGAACTCGAAACTATATTGGAGACGATCATCATGTCCAGCACGCGCATACACAGCGGGGATGTACCCGCCGACTTTTCCCCCCACTCCCTGCGCGACGCACGCGGGGCCGGCACGGTCGAATCGCATATCGACCCCGGTGAGATCGCCGTCGGCGTGATCATCGGCCGCGCTTCCGAATACTTTGACTTCTTTGTCTACGCCATCGCCTCGGTGCTGGTGTTTCCGCGCGTCTTCTTCCCATTTGAAGAACGCCTGGAGGGTACCTTATATGCATTCCTGATCTTTTCGTTCGCCTTCATCGCCCGTCCGTTCGGCACCGTGATCTTCATGGAGATCCAGCGCCGCATGGGACGCAGCGCCAAGCTGACGTTCGCCCTCTTCCTGCTGGGCGTGTCGACGGCCGGCATCGCCTTCCTGCCGACGTATTCCCACCTGGGCTTTGCCGCCATCATCTGGCTGTCCGTGCTGCGCATCGGCCAGGGCGTGGCGCTGGGCGGTTCGTGGGACGGCTTGCCGTCGCTGCTGGCCCTGAACGCGCCTGAAAACAAGCGCGGCTGGTACGCCATGCTGGGCCAGCTGGGCGCACCGGTCGGCTTCCTGATCGCCGCCGGCCTGTTCTGGTTCATGCTGACCACCCTGACGGATGAAGATTTCCTCGACTGGGGCTGGCGCTATCCTTTCTATGTGGCTTTCGCCATCAACGTGGTGGCCCTGTTTGCCCGTCTGCGCCTGGTGTCGACGAATGAATATGCGCGCCTGCTCGACGAACGTGAACTGCAGCCCGTGAGCGTGTTTGAAATGAGCCGCGGCCAGGGCCGCAACGTGCTGATCGGCGCCCTCGCCGCGCTGGCCAGCTACGCCCTGTTCCACCTCGTCACCGTGTTCCCGCTGTCGTGGATTTCCGTCTACCAGACGCGTTCCGCCTCGGATTTCCTGCAAATCCAGATGCTGGGCGCCGTGCTGGCCGCCGTCGGCGTGGTGATTTCCGGCGTGCTGGCCGATAAAGTGGGCCGCCGCACCACCCTGGGCGTGCTGGCAGTGCTGATCGCCATCTTCAGCGCCTTCGTGCCAACCCTGATGGGTGGCGGCAATACGGGCCAGGACGTCTTCATCCTCGTCGGCTTCAGCTTGCTGGGCTTGTCCTACGGCCAGGCAGCCGGCGCCGTGACGGCCAACTTCCCTGCCCGCTTCCGCTACACGGGCGCGGCCTTGACGTCCGACCTGGCCTGGCTGGTCGGCGCCGGCTTCGCCCCACTGGTGGCGCTGGGCCTGTCGGCCAACTTCGGCCTTGCCTATGTCAGCTTCTACCTGCTGTCGGGCGCCGTCGCCTCGCTGGCGGCCCTGAGCCTGAACCGGGCGCTGGAAATCCGCGACTGACATTATATATAGAGGCAATCCGGGTGGCAGCGCGCCGCCACCCGGAACACCCCAGAAAACGCCGGCACCGTCCGGCGTTTTTTCGTAGGTCGGCTTAGCCCGCAGGGCGTAAGCCGACAGGCACCGCCACAAAGATTGTCAGATTACGCTGCGCTAATCTGAGCTACGCAGCCAAACCCCGGCCCGGCTCACTGTATCGCCAGTTGCCGCCCGCCCGTGCCTTCCTTCTTCGGCAAGTCCAGCAGCAGCACGCCATTTTCATAGCGGGCCTGCGCGCCGGCCTCGTCCACCTCGTGCGGCAGCACGAAGCTGCGGTATTGCTGGCCGTACTCGCGTTCGCTGCGCACGGTCTTGCCGCCACCGTCGCGCGTCACTCTTTCATCCTTGAGTTCGGCGCTGATGGAGACGCGGTTGCCGTCGATGGAAACCTTGATATCGTCCTTATTCACGCCGGGAATGTCCGCCTGCACCTGATAAGCTTGTTCGGTTTCGGAAATGTCGACACGCATGCGTGACGAACCGCCATCGCGCAGGCGCAAGGCGGGCGCGAAAAAGTCGTGCATGAATTCTTCCATGTCGCTGAACGGGTCGAAACGTGCCAGCGGGTTTTGCGGATCGCGACGGATCAGTTGATTAGCCATGATGTCCTCCTGCATGGGCTGGTTTGCACACGGCGGCCGTCCGCAGGGACGTCGCCACCTCTTGCATCTTAGGATGCTAACAACCAATCTCTTTGATCTGCCTCAATCGTGGCCAGCTTGATTTTCCTTCTCCTTTCATCTGTGCGTTGCCCCGCATTGCACTGCCTTGCGACTGCGGAAAATGCCCCAAGGCTGTTATGCTAGCGCACGCTATGCTTGACCACCAGAAAGCTTGCATTTCAATTAAAATTGACTTTTTCGCGACAGCCTTACACGGACATAATGAATACCAAGACCCCGATCGACTCCTTCAGCTTTCGCCGCATCCTCGCCCGCAACGTGACCTTGCCGCTGGTCATCGGGGTCGTCACGGCCCTCGTGTTCGTCGGCCTGATCGCCTATTTGCTGTCGGCCCTGCGCTCGGTCGAGCATTCCGAACGGGTGATCGGCAATGCGAATGAAGTCATGAAGTTGTCGGTCGACCTGGAAACAGGCATGCGCGGCTATTTGCTGACGGGTGACGAAACGTTTTTGGCGCCATATAAGTCGGGCAAGGCGAAGATCGCCGTCGAAATGAGCACCCTGCTGGAATTGATATCCGACAGCTCCATCCAGGTGGACCGCTTGCGCCGCATCCGCGCGCTGCAAGGCCAGTGGCTCGATTACGCTGAAGGCGTGATCGCCCAGCGCCGCAACAACCAGGAATTCCTTGCGCGCGTACGCCAGGGCGAAGGCAAGCTGGAGTTCGACGAAATCCGCCGCGAATTCCTCGCCTTCCTGTCCATGGAGCAGCGCTTGCGCCAGGAACGGGCCGATACGGCCGAAAGCCGCACCATGCTGGCAGTCATCGTGTTCCTCGTCCTCAGCCTGGGATTGTCGGGCTTGCTCGCCTACCTGGGACGCCGTGAACTGCTGCGCCTGTCCGATATCTACAACGATGCGCTCGAGCAGCGCGGCAAGGATAACGACGTGTTGCAGGAGCAAGCCTGGCTGCGCACGGGGCAGACGGAACTGGCGGCCCACACGAGCGGCCAGCTGGGCCTGCCGCAACTGGGACGCCACGTGCTGGACTTCCTCGCCCACCGCCTCGACGTGGCCATCGCCACCCTGTACGTCGTCGACGAGGATGGCAGCCTGCGCCGCACGGCCGTGTATGGCTTCAACGATCAGGGCGTGAAGGACAAGCAGGTGTTCAAGCTGGGCGAAGGCCTGGTGGGCGAGACGGCGCGCGAAAAGCGCCTCAAGCATGTGCAGCAAGTGCCCGAGAATTACCTGACCGTGACGTCGAGCCTGGGCCGCGGCGCGCCGCTGGAACTGGTTTTGGCGCCCGTCAACAATGAAGGCGTTGTCAACGGCGTCATCGAACTGGGTTTTACGCATCCCGTCAGCGCCCGCGCCAAGGAATGGCTGAATCTGATTGCAGCGAATGTCGGCACCTCGCTGGAGGCTGCCCTGTACCGCCAGCGCCTGCAAAACGTGCTCGAAGAAACCCAGCAACTGAATGAAGAACTGGAAGTGCAGCAGGAAGAACTGCGCACGGCCAATGAAGAGCTTGGCGAGCAGTCCCGCGTGCTGGAACAGTCGCAAGCCCACCTGGAAGAGCAAAAGGCGGCGCTGGAGCAGTCGAACGAGCAGCTGGCCGTGCAGGCCCTGTCGCTGGACCAGAAGAACATGGCCATCGTCCAGGCGCACGCCCAGCTGGAAGCGCGCGCCGAGGAACTGCAGCGGGCCAGCCGCTACAAGTCAGAATTCCTGGCGAACATGTCGCATGAGCTGCGCACGCCGCTGAACAGCTCGCTGATCCTGTCCAAGCTGCTATCGGACAACACCAGCGGCAACCTGACGGCCGAGCAAGTGACATTTGCGCAAACCATCTATTCGGCCGGCAACGATTTACTCACCCTCATCAACGATATCCTCGATATTTCCAAGGTCGAGGCCGGCAAGCTGGAATTGACGCCGGAAAGCGTGCCCTTCGACGAACTGCTCAGCAGCATGAAGATGCTGTTCGGCGCCCAGGCGCAGCAAAAGAAACTGACGCTGAGCGTCAAGGTGGCGCCGGACTCTCCGCCGTCGCTCGTCAGCGACCGCCAGCGCCTCGAGCAAATCCTGAAAAACCTGCTGTCGAACGCCATCAAGTTTACCGATACGGGCACGGTGTCCCTGCACGTCAGCACCGATGCAGCCGGCCAGGTACGCTTCCAGGTGCAGGATTCGGGCATCGGCATTGCCGACGACCAGCAGCACAAGATTTTCGACGCTTTCCACCAGGCCGACGGCACCACCAGCCGCCGCTATGGCGGCACGGGCCTGGGCCTGTCGATTTCGCGCGACCTGGCCGCCTTGCTGGGCGGCAGCATCGAGCTGGCCAGCACGCCAGGCCAGGGCAGCACGTTTACCCTGGTGCTACCGGCCGTCATGCCGGAGCGCGCCGTGGAAGCGGAGCCGGCCCCGGCCGCAGTGCCGCAAGCGCCCGCAAAAATCGCGGCCGCCGCGCCCAAACCGGCGCCCGCCGCCAAGCCCGTGCCGCTGCCCACCTTCCAGGATGACCGCGACAGCGTGCCGGCCGCCAAGACGGGTCAGCGTTCCGTGCTGGTAATCGAGGATGAACCGTCGTTTGCCGGCATCCTGTTCGACCTCGCGCATGAAATGCAATACCGTTGCCTGGTGGCGCACGGCGCCGATGAAGGCTTGCGCCTGGCCGAGGAATTCCTGCCCGACGCCATCCTGCTCGACATGGGCTTGCCGGACCGCCCGGGCTTGCTGGTCTTGCAGCAACTCAAGGAAAACCCGCTGACGCGCCACATTCCCGTGCACATCGTGTCCGGCAACGACCAGATGCAGGAAGCCATGCAGCTGGGCGCCATCGGCTACGCCACCAAGCCGCGCACGCGCGAACAGTTGAAGGAAGTGTTCCGCAAGCTCGAGTCGAAATTCACGCAGCAGATGAAGCGCATCCTGCTGGTCGAGGACGACGAACGCCAGCGCGAAAGCGTGGTGCACCTGATCAGCGACGACGACGTGGAAATCACGGCCGTGGCCTTGGGCGAGCAGGCGCTGGAGTTGCTGAAAACGCAGATTTTCGACTGCATGATCATTGACTTGAAGCTGCCCGATATCCAGGGCAACGAATTGCTCGAACGCATGGAACATGAAGAACTGTGCTCATTCCCGCCCGTCATCGTCTACACGGGCCGCAACCTCAGCCGCGAAGAAGAAGCGGACCTGATGAAGTATTCGCGCTCCATCATCATCAAGGGCGCCCGCTCGCCCGAACGCCTGCTCGACGAGGTCACCCTCTTCCTGCACAAGGTGGAATCCGAACTGTCAAGCGAGCGCCAGGGCATGCTGCAGCAGGTACGCAGCCGCGAACGCGTGTTTGAAGGGCGCAAGATTTTGCTGGTGGACGACGACGTGCGCAATATCTTTGCCCTGACGAATGCGCTGGAACAGCGAGGCGTGGTGGTGGAAATCGGCCGCAACGGCTTCGAAGCCATCAGCAAGCTCAACAGCGTGGACGATATCGACCTAGTGCTGATGGACGTCATGATGCCGGGCATGGATGGCCTGGAAGCCACGCGATTGATCCGCGCCGATGGCCGCTACAACAAGCTGCCCATCATCGCCATCACGGCCAAGGCCATGAAGAATGACCAGGAAGAATGCCTGCAGGCGGGCGCGTCCGACTACCTGGCCAAGCCCATCGACCTCGATCGTTTGTATTCGCTGCTGCGCGTGTGGATGCCGAAGATGGAACGCATCTGATGTCCCAGCGCACCACAGACGCGCAACTGCACGCGCTGATGGAAGCGCTGTATCAGCGCTACAGCTATGATTTTCGCGACTATTCCCTGCCCTCGCAACGGCGGCGCCTCAATCACGCGCTTGACCGTTTGCATTGTGCAGACGTGGCCGCTTTGCAACAGCGCGTGCTGGACGACCCGGTCGCCTTCGGCGCGCTGCTGCAGATTTTGACCGTACCGGTCACGCAAATGTTCCGCGATCCGGCGTTTTTCCGCGCCTTGCGCGAACACGTGGTGCCCGTGCTGAAAACCTACCCGTCGCCGACCATCTGGGTGGCCGGCTGCTGCACGGGGGAGGAAGCCCTGTCGCTGGCCATCGTGCTGCACGAGGAAGGCTTGCTCGAACGCAGCACGATCTACGCCACCGACATCAATCCGCAAGCGCTGGCCACGGCCGCGCGCGGTGCATATCCGCTGCACCGGATCGATGAGTATGGCGCAAACTATCTGGCTGCCGGCGGCCTGGGCCATCTGGCCGACTACTACACGGTCGAGCATGCCACGGCGCGTTTCCAGCAGCGCCTGCTCGGCAGTATCAATTTTGCCGACCACAGCTTGTCCACGGACAGCGTGTTTATTGAAACGCAACTGACTTTGTGCCGTAACGTACTGATTTACTTTAATAAAACCTTGCAGGAACGAGCCCTGGGCCTGTTCCACGATTCGCTGTGCCACCGGGGATTCCTGGGCCTGGGCAGCAAGGAAAGCACGCATTTCACGCGCTTTGCCGCCGACTTCGAACCATTGCCGGGTCCCGAAAAGCTCTACCGCAAGCGTGCGCCGTCGCACGCCGCTTCCCACTACGCTGGGCGGCACATGCCAGGAATGAAACATGATGAATGAAACGAGCACCAAACTATTGATCGTCGACGACTTGCCGGAGAACTTGCGCGCGCTCAATGCGCTGATACGCGAGAGCGACCGCAGCGTCTATCAAGCCTCGTCCGGCGAAGAAGCGCTGGCCCTGCTGCTCGAGCACGATTTCGCGCTGGCCATCCTCGACGTGCAAATGCCGGAAATGGATGGTTTTGAATTGGCGCAATTGATGCGCGGCACGGAAAAGACGCGCCACATCCCCATCGTCTTCGTCACGGCGGCCGGCAAGGAAATGAATTTCGCCTTCCAGGGTTATGAAAGCGGCGCCGTCGACTTCCTGCACAAGCCGCTCGACATCAATGCCGTGCAAAGCAAGGTCAATGTTTTCGTTGCCCTGCACCAGCAGCGCAGCGAGACGCGGCGCCAGGTGCAGGCGCTCGAGCACAGCCGCCAGCAGCAGGAAGCGCTGTTGAAGGAATTGCGCGCCACGCAGGCGGAACTGCAGCGCTCGCTACGCCTGCGCGACGAATTCATGTCGATGGTGGCGCACGAACTGCGCACGCCCCTGAACACCTTGTTCCTGGAAACGCAGATGCGCACCGTCAACCTGGAACGGGGCAACCTGGCCGCCTTCGAGCCGGACAAGCTGGGCAAGATGGTGGCGCGCGATGGGCGGCAAATCCGCAGCATGGTGCGCCTGATCGACGACATGCTCGACGTGTCGCGCATCACCAGCGGCAAGCTGTCGATCCGCCGCGAAGCCGTCGACCTGACCAGCCTCGTGCGCCGGGTGGCGGACGACCTGGCGCCGTATGCGGCCACGACCGGCAGCGTGCTGGAAGTGATGGCCTTCGAGCCCATCGAGGGTTTCTGGGACGCCTTCCGCGTCGAGCAAATCGTTGTCAACCTGATCAGCAACGCCGTGCGCTACGGGCAAGGCCAACCTGTGGAAATCAGCCTGGCGCATACGCAGAACAGCGCCGTCATCGAAGTGCGCGACCATGGCATCGGCATCAACGCGCGCGACCAGGAACGCATCTTCGACGCTTTCGAGCGCGTCATGCACCAGGACCGCACGGGCGGTCTGGGCCTGGGCCTGTTCATCACCAAGCAGCTGGTCGATGCGCATGGCGGTGCCATCACCCTGCAAAGCCAGCCCGGCAATGGCGCCCTGTTCAGCGTCACCCTGCCGCTGGCCGGCAGCTGAGGCCGGCATGACCAGCACACCCGTCCCCCGCAGCCAGGCCGGCGCCAGCGGCGTCGCCTTCCTGCTGCAACTGGAACGCCGGCTGCGCCTGCTGCAAGACACGGGCGAAATCCTTTCCTTGTCGGCGCAGCTGCTGGGACAGCGCCTGGGCGCCCAGCAAGTGGCTTGTTTCGATATCGACCAGACCCTGCAATGCCCCACCCTGCAGCATGCGTGGAGCGATGGCCTGGCACCGGGCGCCGCTGGCGAGTATTTTCTCGGCGATTATGCGGCCCGCCTTGCCGATGCGCTGGCCGCGGGCCAGGCGCTCGCCGTCAGCGATGTGGCCAGCGACCCGCGCACGGCCATGCCGGCCGCGCTGGCCACGTTCGCGCGCCTGGGCATCCGCGCCTTCCTGAACATTCCGATTGCCAAGGATGGCCAGCTGGCGGCCCTGTTCGTCGTGCACAGCAGCGCGGCGCGCCTGTGGCATGCGGACGAGATCGAACTGGCCGTGCAAGTGTCGGAACGCGTCTGGTCGACCATTTTGCGGGCCCGGGCGGAGTCGCGTTTGAGCGCCCTGACTGCCAGCATGGAAATACAAGTAGCCGAGCGCACGCGCGAATTCGGCCGCACCTGGAACGTCAGCCCCGACTTGTTGGGCGTGCTTAATCTCGACGGCTATTTCGAACACTCGAACCCCGCCTGGCAAGCCACCCTGGGCTGGTCGACGGAAGAAATCCGCACGACGAAATTTTTTGAGCTGATCCACCCGGAGGACTTGCCGCGCACCTATGCGGCCTGGGACGCGGCCAACCAGGGCCAGCCGGCGCTGCGCTTCGAAAACCGCTACCGCCACAAGCTGGGCGGCTGGCACTGGCTGTCGTGGGTAGCCGTGCCCGAAGGCGAGAAGGTATATTGCAGCGCGCGCGACATCACCGTGGAAAAGAAGCTGGAAGCGGACCTGGCCGCGCGCAACAGCGAACGCGAACGGCTGTGGCGCAGCGCGCAAGACCTGATGGTGGCCATCGATGCCGAGGGCTGCTTTGCCGCCGTCAACCCGGCCGCCGGCGCTATCCTGGGCTGGCTGCCCGAAGAAATGCTGGGCCGCAGCCTGTTCGACTTCGTGCTGCCCGAGGATGCGGCCGCCACGCGCCAGGCGCTGGAGCAAGTGAGGCAGGAAGCCATGTCCAGCGTTGAAAACCGCTACCGGCACCGCGATGGCGGCCACCGCTGGCTGTCGTGGGTGGCCGCCATCGAAGGCGACCTGATTTTCGCCACCGGACGCCATGTCACCGTGGAAAAAGAGGCGCAAAACACCCTGCGCAGCATGCAGGAATCGTTGCGCCACAGCGAGATGGCCCTGCTGCAATCGCAAAAACTCGAAGCGCTGGGCAAGCTGACGGGCGGCGTGGCACATGATTTCAATAACGTGCTGCAAATTATCTCGGGCAATCTGCAGCTGCTGCAGCTGACCTTGGACCGCGATCCGCTGGCCGCCAAGCGCATCGCCAGCGCCTCGGCCGCCGTGGAACGGGGCGCCAAGCTGTCAGCCCAGCTGCTGGCCTTTGCGCGGCGTCAACCGCTCAAACCGCTGGTGACGGATTTGGCGCACCTGCTGCGCTCGACGGAAGAGCTGTTGCGGCGCGCCACGGGCGAAACCATCGAAACGCGCTGGCTGCTGGCCGACGACTGCTGGCGCGCCCTGGTCGACCCGCACCAGCTGGAAAACGTCATCCTGAACCTGGCCATCAACGCGCGCGACGCCATGGATGGCCAGGGCCAGTTGACCATCGAACTGAGCAACATCGTGCTGGGCAGCGACTACGCGGCCCGCCATGCGGACGTGGCGCCCGGCGACTATGTGCAGCTGGCTGTCTCGGATACGGGCACTGGCATTCCCGCCGAGCTGCTGGACAAGATTTTCGAACCGTTCTTCACCACCAAGCGCGAAGGCGAAGGCACGGGCTTGGGCCTGTCCATGGCCTACGGCTTCCTGCGCCAGAGCGGCGGCCACCTGACGGTGGACAGTTTGCCCGGTCATGGCAGCACCTTCCGCATCTATCTGCCGCGTTCGCTGGAAGCGGAAACGGAACTGCCGCTGCAGCTGGGCGGCCCCGTGCTGGGCGGCAAGGAAACCATCCTCGTCGTGGAAGACGACGTGCAGGTGCAGACGACGGTGGTCGACATGTTGCGCGGCCTGGGTTACGTCGTGCTGCGCGCCAGCGATGGCGAAAGCGCGCTGGCCGTCATCGGCAGCGGCGTTCCCATCGACCTGCTGTTTACGGACGTGGTGATGCCGGGCAAGGTAGCCAGCACGGCGCTGGCGCGCCAGGCCCGCGTGCTATTGCCGCAGCTGGCCGTATTGTTTACCTCGGGCTATACGCAGGACGCCATGATGCAGGGCGGCCGGCTGGAACCGGGGGTCGAGTTGTTGAGCAAACCGTACCGGCGCGAAGACCTGGCGCGGCGCATCCGCCACCTGCTGGCCAACGGCCGCCACGTGACGGCCCTGCACCAGTACCGCGCGCAGCTGGCGCCGCAACCTGCCACACCCGCGCAGCCGGCGGGACGCCATATTTTGTTGGTGGAAGACAATGCCGACGCGCGCGCCATGACGAGCGACCTGCTGGCCATGCTCGGGCACACGGTGCTGGCCGTGGGCACGGCCGAGGAAGCCTTGCCCCTGCTGGGTACGCCGGGACTGGAACTGCTGCTGACCGATATCAGCCTGCCGCAGATGTCGGGCGTCGAGCTGGCCGAGGTCGCTGCACGCGAGCAGCCGCAGCTGGAGGTGGTGTTTTCCACCGGCCATGCGCCGGCCAATTCCGGCGTGCTGGACCCGCAAGCGCGCTTCCTCGTCAAACCATTTAGCGTCGAACAATTGCAGCTGGCGTTGCTGGCGCCAATTCAGTAGACGTCGAGCCGGCGCGCCTTCAGTGCGCCGGCCAGCTCTTCCAGGCCAAACGGCTTGCGCAGGAAGCGCGCGCTGGCGTCCTGCATCAGGCTGGCGCCCCAGTCGTGTCCGGAAGCAAACACCACGTCCAGCTGCGGCCAGTGCGCGCGCGCATGGCGCGCCAGTTCCAGGCCGGACATGGTGGGCAGGCTGATGTCCGTCACCAGCACGTCCAGGCCCGGCATGGCCAGGAGCGGCATGGCCGCTTCCGCGCTGGCCACACCATGCACGGTATGTCCCAGCATATTCAGCATCTCGGTGGTCATTTCGCGCGCATCGTCGTTGTCTTCCACCAGCAGGATGCGCCGCCCGGACGGGTCGGGCGCGCCCACCAGGCGGCGGTCGGCCAGCAAATGGCGGATGCGCCGCGCCAAGTCTTCGCGCTGGTAGGGTTTGCTGAGCAGCTCCACGCCCGGGTCCAGGCGACCGCCCCGCATGATGGCGTTGTGCGTGTAGCCCGAGGTAAACAATACGGCCAGCTCCGGCAGCAGCAACTTGGCCTGCTGCGCCAGTTCCTTGCTGCTGACGGGACCGGGCATGACCACGTCCGTAAACAGCAGGTCGATGGCCACGCCCGTGCCCAGCAGGGCCAGGGCCGAGGCGCCGTCGTCCGCATGCAGCACGTCGTAGCCGAGACCGCGCAGCATGTCGACCACCGTGTGCTGCACGGGCGCATCGTCTTCCACCACCAGGATGGTCTCGCCACCGCCCAGCACGGGGCCCGTCAGGCTAGCAGGCGGCTCGGCCAGTTTTTCCAGCGAGCGCGGTAAATATATTTTGAACGTCGTGCCGGCGCCCGGCGCGCTGTGCACCTTGATGTGGCCCGCGCTCTGGCGGATGAAGCCGTAGGCCATGGACAGGCCCAGGCCCGTGCCCTCGCCTTCGCGCTTGGTGGTGAAGAACGGTTCGAAGATCTGGTCGATCACGTCGCGCTCCATGCCGTGGCCCGTGTCGGTGATGGTCAGCAGCACGTATTGCCCTTCCAGCACGTCCGCATGCTGACTGGCGTAGGCGGAGTCGAGCGTGACGTTGCTCAAGGTGAACGTCAGGCGTCCGCCCTTGTCCATCGCGTCGCGCGCGTTGATGGCCATGTTCAGCAGCACGTTTTCCATCTGGTTCGGGTCGACCAGGGTATGCCACAAGCCTTCGCTGATGAAGGTTTCCTCGCTAATCGCCTCGCCCAGCGCGCGGCGGATCAGCTCATGCATGCGGCGCAACAAGCGGCCCAGGTCCGTCACCAGCGGTTTCAATGGCTGGCGCCGCGCAAAGGCCAGCAGCTGCGACGACAGCTTGGCGCCCCGCTCGACGGCCGAGGCGGCCGAATCGAGGCGCCGGGCTGCTTGCGGATTGTCGGCCACCGTCAGTTTCAGCAACTGCAAATTGCCGGAAATGATCTGCAGGACGTTGTTGAAATCGTGGGCCACGCCCCCCGTCAGCTTGCCGATCGATTCCAGTTTTTGCGCCTGCAATAA
This sequence comes from Janthinobacterium sp. KBS0711, assembly GCF_000988085.1. Classification (NCBI taxonomy): domain Bacteria; kingdom Pseudomonadati; phylum Pseudomonadota; class Betaproteobacteria; order Burkholderiales; family Oxalobacteraceae; genus Janthinobacterium; species Janthinobacterium sp. KBS0711. The sequence goes on from NZ_LBCO01000011.1 coordinate 30,299, forward strand.
AGCTTGTTCGCTGCGCACCAGCGCCAGCCGCGCCTCTTTTTCATCGGTCACGTCGCGGCCGATGGCGTGGATCAGCTTTTGCGCCGGCACGGCCGTCCAGGAAATCCAGCGGTAGCCGCCATCGCGGCGCCGGTAGCGGTTTTCCATGCGCAAGGTGGGCGCGCCGTGGGCCAGGCGCGACAAGTCCTGCAGGGCCGCCATGCGGTCGTCGGGATGCACGAGGCTGATGAAATCCATGCCCAGCGATTCGACTTCCGGACGCTCGAGTATCTTGCTCCAGGCCGGATTGACGGCGATGATCATGCCGGACAGATCCGCCACCAGCATGATGTCGGTCGACAGCCGCCACATGCGGTCGCGGTCGGCCGTGCGGTTGGCCATTTCCACTTCCAGCGAGGAATTCAGGTAGGCCATCTTTTCCAGCACGTTCTTCTGTTCCTGCACGTCCGTATTCGTGCCCACCCAGCGCAGCACCTTGCCGGCCTCGTCGAACAAGGGCAAGGCGCGCGCCAGGAACCAGCGGTAGGCGCCGTCGCTGGCGCGGCGCATGCGGAACTCCTGTTCATAGGCGCTGGCCGTGGCGACGGCACGGTCCCAGCTCTGTTGGGTGGACAGCAAGTCGTCCGGATGCACGCAGTGGCGGAAACCGCTGGACACGAGCGACTTCATCGATTGTCCCGTGTATTCGCACACCTGTTCGTTGACCCAGTAGGTGGCGCCGCTGCCATGCGCCAGCCAGGCCTGGTTGGGCATGGTGGAAGCGAGCGAACGGAACTGCGCCTCGCTGTCGAGCAAGGCATTGCGCGCCTGCCAGTGTTCGTCGATATCCTCGCACGAGCCATACCATTTCACGGCTTGGCCGCGCTCGTCTCGCCGGCAATATGCGCGCGAATGCACCCAGCGGTACTGACCGTCCTGCCGGCGCACGCGCATTTCCTGGTCGAAAGGCTGGCCGCTGCCCACCGCTTCGCTCCAGGCCGCCAGGGAATGGGGGATGTCTTCCGGGTGGATGGCGTCCAGCCAGCTGGTGCCCAGACCGTTGCAGCCCGTCCATTCGCGCCAGCGCTGCGCGACATAGTCGAGCTTGCCGTCGACATCGGCCGTCCACAGCACCTGCGTGTTCAGCTCGATGGCGTAATGAAAGTGTTCGCGGCTGTCGTGCAGCGCCTGTTCCAGCTGGCCCCGTTCGATGACATGCGCGGCCACGCGGGCGGCCAGCGCCAGCAGTTCGATCTCCGGTTGCGTGGGATGGCATGTCGCCTGGAAAAACAGGCCCAGGACGCCCAGGATATGCCCCCTGGCGCCAAAGACGGGGGCGACCCAGCAGGCGCGGTAGCCATGCAGCAAGGCTTCCTTGCGTCCCGCGCTCCAGTGCACGTCGCGCGTGATGTCGCCGCAATACACGGGCGCGCCGGAAAAGGCCGCCGTGCCGAACGGGGAAGGCTGTTCGCCGCCGTGGCGCAAGGCCAGGCACAGGTCTTGTGGCAGGCTGGGTGCGGACAAGCCGCAAAAGCGGTCGGACTCGTCGATCAGCACCAGACAGGCATGCGCGCCGCCATCGGCCAGCGCTTGCAGCGCCAGCAACAAATGCTCCAATGCATGGGCCAGGTCGGCGCCTGCCGCGATGCTGCCCAGCGCACTATGCTCGGCGTCCAGCAAGGAAAGAATGTTGTTTGCGTGCACCGTGTCGATAAGGGGAAAACTGATGCCCGGAATATACCATGTGGCACCCCTCTTGCAGGAGGAAAACAGCGTACTGCTTGATCTCTGCGACCGTGCGGCCCTATGCTAAAGTGTTGCTCTCTTCTCAAGCGAAACCCAGCATGCCTACTTCCTTGCCGTCCTCCCTGATCGCCACCGCCCTGCTCGCCTCTGTCCACGGCGCCGTCGCCGCCCCCATGAGCCTGGACGACTACCTGGCCCTGAACGGCCCTCCGCCCACGGCGCAGATCGCCTATGGCCCCGCGCCATCGCAATACGCGCAGCTGTTCCGGCCGGCAGGCACGGGACCGTTCCCCGTCGTCGTGCTCGTGCATGGCGGCTGCTGGACGGTGGCCTTCGGCGGCATCAAGCAGATGCGCAACGTGGCCGGCGCCCTCGTCGCGCAAGGCATCGCCGTGTGGAATGTCGAGTATCGGCGGGTGGACGAGCCGGGCGGCGGCTATCCCGGCACCTATGAAGACATGCACGCGGCGCTCGACAGCCTGCAGCAGCACGCGCCCCAATACCAGCTGGACGTGAACCGCATCGTCGCCATGGGCCACTCGGCCGGCGGCCAGCTGGTGCAATGGATCGCAGGAAGGGAAAAACTGCCAAAGACCAGCCCCCTGTACCGCGACAACTACCTGCCAGTGAAAAACATCGTCAGCCTGGGCGGCCTGGCCGACCTGCGCCATGAAAAGGAATTGATCAAGACCAGCTGCGAGCGCGACATCGCCCAGCTGGCAGGCCAGCCCAGCGCAACGCGCCCCGACATCTACAGCGACACCAACGCCGCCGACCTGATCCCCAACGGCAGCCATACCGTACTGGCCACGGGCGAACTCGACACCATCTCCCCTCCCCGCGTGGCGCACGACTATGCGGCCAAGGCCAAGCTGGCTGGCGACCATGCGGAAGTGCTGATTTTGCCGGGGGCAAGCCATTACGACGAGATTGCGGCGACGTCGAATGCTTGGGGGATGATTTTGCCGGTGGTGCGTGGGATGCTGGGGATGACGGACGACAAGAGCCAATAAGGTACGCGATCAATGCATGCAAATACGCAGTTTTCGAACCGGGCAATGAAGGTGAACCATGCGGGAGAGCAAGGAGCCATCAGCATTTATACGGGCCAGATTTTCATAGCCCGTCTGACCGCAAGCCATCTCGTCCAGGAACTGCGCGCCTTCAGGACGCATGAACTGGAACACCGCACGATATTTCACAACGTTCTCAAGCGGCGTGGCTTGCCGCGCTGCCGCAGCTATTACCTGTGTGCGATTGGCGGCTATGCGTTGGGTATCGCCACAGGGCTGTGCGGCGCACGCGCGATCTCGCTGACGACCGTGGCCGTCGAACGGGTAGTGCTCCAGCATCTGCGGCACCAACTCGCCATGTTGAGCGACGACGATGACGCGACAAATGCCATTAGAGCGATCCTCAGGGACGAACAGGAACATTACGACCAGGCATCGACCCGCACGCAAGGCAGCGGGATGTTCGAACGCATGCTGAGCACTGCGGTGTCCGGCGCCACGGAATCGGTGATCTGGTTGGGAATGCGCCTTTAATCATGAGGAAACACGACGGCCTGCAACAGCATCAATATCTATGGAGGCGGGGAACGCACTCGACTGATACGAGAGGATGCGCGCATACGTCGCCGACGAACGTAAGGAGGGCGTTTCGGAACACGAACACTTCGGACCGTACAAATATCTTGAAATCGGAACTTGGTCGACTTCAGAAATTACCGACCTCTGGAGATCGAGGCGGATAGCTTTGACCCGGCGAAGGCGGATATTGACTGTTGGCCATGACTGGGAGATTTACTGGTCAAATTTGCGTTGAAGTGCCTGGCAACTGATTTTGAAAGAAGAAAAATGGATTATTCAACCGCGCAGCAGCTCATGTCTACGTATGAACGTATGGGAAAAATCATTAACGAAGCGGACAGTATTATTCGCACGCTTCCCGACATCGAGCGATCTGAGCATTTACGCGCGTTGGCTGGCTTGATCGACCGCTTGTGGGTCACGCTCCAGCACCCTATCGTGCGTGAATACAAGGATCTGGATCCAGATGGCGATTACTTCCGCAATCAACAACAAAAAGAATAGGCCCGCGCCCTGAACAAAGGCTCCCCGGGCCCAGCGGGCCTGAAAAATGGCCAGGGCAAGGCGCGCGGGCGAAGACAGTACGATGAGTACGGCGAGCCCAAGCAACGCAGCCATGGACATTTTTTCAGGCTCGCGGCTCTGGCCCGCCGTTTTTAAGCCCTCAAAACAATACGATCACTGAACACGCGCCAGGTACTGGGCTAACTGGGCGAACGTCGCTCTGAACCCCTGCGTCATCGACTCATGCCCCTCGACAAAAGTCTCATGCTGCTCATCCGTCGCCTTGTGCGGCGTGGACCGTAACGTCATCGTCGTCTTGCCACTTTCCTCGCTCAAGGTCATGACATTGAACGATTCCAATGGCCAAGTAGCGCTGACGGGGTGCTGCACGGCGTTACCCTGCTTGTCGGCAAACGACAGGATGGAAACGATGCGTTCAGGCGCTTCGATCTCCTGGTAAGTAAACTTGCCCCACATCTCATAGCCATTGTCGGCGCGCATGCCGTAATGGAAAACGCCGCCCGGTTTGAGGTCCAGCGCCAGCACGCTCAGTTCGAAGCCGACAGGTCCCCACCATTGCGCCAGACGTTCCGGCTCCACCCACGAGCGGAACACGAGCTCGCGCGGCGCGTCGAAAGTTTGCGTGATGACAAAGTCGCTGCTGTCGCGGTGCTGTCCGTCCTGCTTCTGTTTTTCCGTCGTCATGCTATCTCCTGATGGTGATGGGCTGACTGTTAATGTACCAGCGGCGCCAATAAACGGGAAGGCCTGTACGCCTTTGAAACCGGCATGCTAGAATATTAGTTAGATACCTAACCATTAGATGACTCACCTTATGACTTCTATCGAAGAGCGCTTTTCCGCCGCGCTCCACAAGACGGCGCGCGGCTGGCGCCATGCGATCGACCGGCGCCTGAAAGACCTGGACCTGGGACAAGCAAGCTGGATGTGCATCGCCATGATCGCCAAGTCGCCCCAGCCACCCTCGCAAAGCGAGCTGGCCCATCAACTGGGCGTGGAAAACCCCACCATGGTGTCGATGCTGGACCGGCTTGTGAAATCGGGCTTCGTGCAGCGCCAGCCATCGGAAACGGACCGTAGAGTAAAATTCGTCGTGCTGACCGAGGCGGGCATGCAGGTGTATGACACCGTGCGCAAGGAAGCGGATGGCTTCCGCAAGGAACTGCTGCAAGGCATTGATCCGGACCAGTTGCGGGCCGCCACCGAGCTGCTGGAAGCGCTGCAAGCGGCGACGGAGAAGTTTGCGTGAATTCCGTGACGGCAGCGCCCCTTCCCGCCTCGCAAGATCCTACCTTGAACCGGCGCATGATCACGGTTTCGATCATGCTCGCCACCATCATCCAGGCGCTCGACGGCACCATCGCCAACGTCGCCCTGCCCCACATGCAAGGCAGCCTGTCCGCCTCGCAAGACCAGATCACCTGGGTATTGACCTCTTTTATTGTCGCCGCCGCCATCGCCACGCCCCTGACGGGCTGGCTATGCGACCGCTTCGGGCAGAAAAATACCTTTCTCGTGTCCGTGGCCGGCTTTACGCTCGCCTCCGTGCTGTGCGGCCTGTCCGGTACCTTGTCCGAGATCGTCGCAGCGCGCCTGCTGCAGGGCGTGTTCGGCGCGGCTTTGGTGCCGCTGTCGCAGGCGGTGCTGCTTGACATCAATCCACGCGAGAAACACGGCTCGGCCATGGCCATCTGGGGCATGGGCGTGATGATCGGTCCCATCCTTGGACCGACACTGGGCGGCTGGCTGACGGACAGCTACAGCTGGCGCTGGGTCTTCTTCATCAACATCCCCATCGGCGCCATGGCCTTCTATGGCATCTGGCGCTACATCCGCAAGGACCCGCCGAACCGCCGCATGAATTTCGATATGTTCGGTTTTGCGACCTTGAGCCTGTCCATCGGTGCGCTGCAGATGCTGCTGGACCGGGGCGAGCAGAACGACTGGTTTTCTTCGACGGAAACGTGGATCGAAGCCATCGTGCTGGCCATGAGCCTCTGTTATTTCATTGCGCACACGGCCTTGCGTCCGGCAGGCAAATCCTTCCTCGACTACCGGCTGCTGAAGAACTCCAACTATGTGAGCGGCTTGCTGTTCATCTTCATCGTCGGCATGGTGCTGTTCGCCACACGCGCACTGACGCCGTCGATGCTGCAAGGCTTGATGAATTACCCGGCGGCCATCGCCGGTCTGGTGACGGCGCCCAGCGGCCTGGGCACGATGCTTGCCATGCTGATCGTCGGCAAGCTGACGGGCAGGATCGACACGCGCATCCTGCTGGGCGTGGGCTTTTCGATTACCGCGTTTTCGCTGTGGCAAATGGCCAATTTCACCCTGGACCTGGTGCCGAGGACCGTCGTATGGAACGGCATCATCCAGGGCATCGGCCTGGGCCTCGTCTTCGTGCCCCTGAGCGCGGCCACGTTTGCCACCCTGTCGCCACAGATGCGGGCGGAAGGCACGGCGATCTACAGCCTGGTGCGCAATATCGGCAGCAGCATCGGCATTGCCCTCGTACAGACCTTGCTGGTGCGCAATACGCAGATCGCCCATGCGTCCTTGACGGAACACATCAATATCGCCAACCCGGCCCTGCACGACCCCGGCATATCCCAGGTGTTCGACCTGGGCACGAGCACGGGCATGGCGGCGCTGAATGGCGAAATCACGCGGCAGGCGTCGATGATCGCCTACCTCGACGACTTCTGGCTGATGATGTGGCTGACCATCCTCGTGCTGCCGCTCTTGCTCCTGATCAAACCACCGAAGAAGAATGCGCCTGTCGTGGTCGACCACGCGGCCATGGAATAACCCTCATGCACACACCTATGAAACTTTCCTTGAGCGTATTAACGTTGAGTCTGGCTTTGGCCGGCTGCGCCAGCATCCCGCCCGACGCGCAACAGTTGCCGCAGCAAGACCTGGCCAAGGCGCAACTGGCGGCCGACATCCACCTGGCCAGCGAAGGCTGGCCCGCCGCCCAGTGGTGGCGCCAGTTCCAGGACGCTCAGCTGGACCAGTTGATTGACAACGCCCTGTCCGCCAGCCCAAGCCTGGACGTGGCCAACGCCCGCATCGGCTCGGCCCTGTCCGCGTTCGATACCCGGCATGCGGAACGCGGCCCCAGGCTGGACCTGGACGCCAGCGCCAACCGCCAGCGCTATTCGGCCAATGGCCTGATGCCCGCCCCCATCGGCGGCAATTACTACAATGAAGTCACCATGGGTGCGCAAGCCCATTACGACCTCGACTGGTGGGGCAAGCACAAGGCGCAGATCGCGGCCAGCCTGGGTGAAGTCAACGCGCGCCGCGCCGAGTACGCGATGGCGGAGCAGATGCTGGCAGCCGAAATCGCCCGCCACTACTTCAGCATGCAAAATGGCTGGGCCCGCATGGACAACCTGCATGCGCTGGTGAAATTGCAGCAGCAACTGGTGGAAGACAAGGAAAAGCGCATCGCCCATGGCCTTGGTGTCAGCGACGACCATCTGTCCGCGCAAACTCGCTTGAGCCTGCTGCAGCAACAAATTGCCCTGCTGGAAACGCAGATCGTCACGGAACGCGAAGCCTTGCGCGCCCTGTTGGGTGCGGACAGCACGGCGCTGGCCGGCCTGCAGCCGAAAGAAGCCCAGCCGCTGCCGCACGCCCTGCCCGGCAAGCTGGGCATGGAACTGCTGGCGCGCCGCCCCGACTTGCAGGCGGCGCGCTGGCGAGTCCAGGCGGCCATGAGCAATGTCGAGGCGGCGCAGGCGTCGTTCTATCCCGATATCGACCTGGGCGCCTCGTTCGGCCTGGATGCCATCAAGCTGGGCAAGCTGCTGCAATCGGGCAGCCGCACCCTGTTCATCGGCCCGGCCCTGTCCCTGCCCCTGTTCGACAGTGGCCGCCTGCAGGCGCAGCTTGCCGGCGCGCGCAGCGAACGCAATGAACTGATCGCAGACTACAACCAGAACGTGTTCAATGTGGTGCGCGACGTGGCGCAAGCGGGCGCCAGGGTGCAAGGCGTGGAAAACCAGTTGCGCCTGCAGCAGGAAAACCTGCGCGCCAGCGAAGCGCAATTGCGCAACGCCAATGCCAGGCTGAAACAGGGATTGGCCGACCGCGCCACGCAGCTCAATGCGGAAATGACCGTGCGCGGCCAAGTCGACCTGGGCATGCAGCTGCAAAACCAGCGCCAGGACGCGGAAATCAGCCTGAGCGTGGCACTGGGCGGCGGCTATCGGGGCAGCAGCGATTTTTCCGCCAACTCCGCCGCACAACAATAACCATCGATTACGGACTACATCATGAGCAGCAATACCACAGCAACGACCTCCCCAACCGAACAGCCGGGCAAGCGCAAGGCCGTCCTCATCGCCATCACGGCCGCCTTCCTCGTGGCCGGCGCGGCTTGGGCCGCCTATTATCAGCTGGTGCTGGCCAAGGAAGAAGTCACGGACAACGCCTATGTGGGCGGCAACCTCGTCACCCTGTCCGCGCAGGTGACAGGCAATGTCGACGCCATCCGCGCCGACGAGACGCAGATGGTCAAGGCGGGCGCGCCCCTGATCACCCTGAACGCCATCGATGCGGACCTGGCCCTGAGCCAGGCCGAGGCACGCCTTGGCAACGTCGTGCGCCAGGAGCGCGAACGCTATGCGAATGTGGCGCAGTACGACGCCGTCATCGAACAGCGCCGCCTGGCCCTGGCCACGGCGCAGGGCAACCTGGCGCGCCGCGCGCCGCTGGCCGCGGACCAGACGATCTCGGGCGAAGACCTGGCTCACGCGAAACAGGCCGTCGATGATGCGAAAGCGGCCTTGACCGTGGCCCAGCGACAGGCGGAGTCGGCCAAATCGGGCGTGGCCGGCGTACACCTGGCCAGCCATCCGGCGATTTTGTCCGCCAGGGGCGATGTGCTGCAGGCGTGGCTGGCCGTGCGCCGCAATGCCGTGGTCGCGCCCGTCTCGGGCTATGTGGCCAAGCGCAGCGTGCAGCTGGGCTCGCACGTGACACCGGGCACGCCCTTGATGTCCATCGTGCCGCTGGACCAGTTATGGGTCGATGCCAACTTCAAGGAATCCGAATTGCGCAATATCCGCGTGGGCCAGGCGGCCACCATCGAAACGGATTTGTATGGCAGCAAGGTGGTGTATCACGGCAAGGTGCTGGGCATGTCGGCCGGCACGGGCAGCGCATTTTCCCTCTTGCCGGCGCAAAACGCCACGGGCAACTGGATCAAGGTGGTGCAGCGCGTGCCCGTGCGCATCACGCTCGATCCCAAGGAACTGGCCGCCCACCCGCTGCGCATCGGCCTGTCGACCACGGTAACGGTCGACACCAGCCATGGCGAAGGGGCCACTTTGGACCAGCCGATGGTGGCCTCCACCGTCTACACGACCAAGGCGCTGGAACAGCCGGTGGACGAGGCGGAGAAGATGGCCGATGCGATTATTGCGCAAAACCTGATGAATTGATGCGTAGGTCGGGTTAGCGCAACGCGCGTAACCCGACACCACCACCGGCCTCGGCCAAGAATGTTGTCGGATTACGGCCCGGTGGGCCTAATCCGACCTACTTGGCCTTGCCGGCCGCCGCCACCTGATCCAATATATGCTTGGGCACGGCCGCATAGTGCTTGAACTCCATCGTGTACGTGGCCCTGCCCTGGGTCAGCGAACGCAGGGTGGTGGAATAGCCGAACATTTCCGCCAGCGGCACGAGGGCCTTGACGATGCGCCCCGCGCCGCCGGGAATGTCGTCGACGCCTTGCACCATGCCGCGGCGGGCCGTCAGGTCGCCCATGACGTTGCCCATGAACTCTTCCGGCGTTTCCGCCTCCACCTGCATCATCGGCTCCAGCAACACGGGATGGGCTTTGCGCATGCCATCCTTGAAGGCGATGGAGCCGGCCATGCGGAAAGCATTTTCGTTCGAATCGACGTCGTGGTAGGAGCCGAAGGTCAAGGTCGCCTTCACGTCGACGACCGGGTAGCCGGCCAGCACGCCCGACTTCAAGGTTTCAATGATGCCCTTGTCGACGGCGGGAATGAATTCGCGCGGCACGACACCGCCCTTGATGGCGTCGACGAACTGGTAGCCCGTGCCCGGCTCCAAAGGTTCAAGTTTCAGCACCACGTGGCCGTACTGGCCCCGACCGCCCGACTGCTTGACGAACTTGCCCTCCACGTCTTCCACCGCGCGCGTGATGGTTTCGCGGTAAGCCACTTGCGGCTTGCCGACATTGGCTTCCACGCCGAATTCGCGCCGCATGCGGTCGACCAGTATTTCCAGGTGCAATTCGCCCATGCCCGACATGATGGTCTGGCCCGATTCCTCGTCCGTATGCACCCTGAACGACGGGTCTTCCTGTGCCAGGCGGTTCAGGGCGATGCCCATCTTTTCCTGGTCCGGCTTGGTCTTCGGTTCGACCGCCTGCGAAATCACGGGTTCCGGGAAGATCATCTTTTCCAGCACGATGACGTGGTCGATGGCGCACAGGGTGTCGCCCGTGGTCACGGCTTTCAGGCCCACGGCGGCGGCAATGTCGCCCGCATACACTTCCTTGATTTCCTTGCGCTCGTTCGCATGCATCTGCAGGATGCGCCCCAGCCGCTCGCGCGCGCTCTTGGTGGGGTTGTAGACCATGTCGCCCGAATTCACCACACCCGAATACACGCGGAAGAACGTCAATTGCCCCACGAACGGGTCCGTCATGATCTTGAATGCCAGCGCGGCAAAGTGCTCGTCGTCCGTGGGATGGCGCTCCACCTCATTGTCGTGCTCGTCGTGTCCCATGATGGGCGGCACTTCCATCGGCGACGGCAGGTATTCGATGACGGCGTCCAGCATCGCCTGCACGCCCTTGTTTTTAAAGGCGCTGCCGCACAGCATGGGCACGATTTCATTGCGGATGGTGCGCGCGCGCAAGGCCTGTTTCAGCTCCGATTCCGTAAACGTGTCGCCATTCAGGTAGCGCTCCGTCATGTCCAGCGTGGCTTCAGCTGCGTGTTCGACCATGTGATCGTGCCACTCATGCGCCTGTGCCTGTAGCTCGGCGGGAATCTCGCCATAGCTGAACTGCACGCCCTGGCTGGCGTCGTCCCAGGTGATGGCGCGCATTTTCAACAGGTCGATGACGCCCGTAAAATGCTCTTCGGCGCCGATGGGCAGCTGGATGGGCACGGCCACGCCCTTCAGGCGGTCGGCGATCTGCTGGCGCACACGCAGGAAGTCCGCGCCCACCCGGTCCATCTTGTTGATGAAGGCGATGCGCGGCACATGGTATTTGTTGGCCTGGCGCCAGACGGTTTCCGATTGCGGCTGCACGCCGCCGACGGCGTCATACACCATCACGGCGCCGTCGAGCACGCGCATCGAGCGCTCGACTTCAATCGTGAAATCCACGTGGCCGGGCGTGTCGATGATGTTGATGCGGTGTTCCGGGAAGTTGCCGGCCATGCCTTTCCAGAAGGCCGTGGTGGCGGCCGAGGTGATGGTGATGCCACGCTCCTGCTCCTGCTCCATCCAGTCCATGGTGGCGGCGCCATTGTGCACTTCGCCGATCTTGTGATTCACCCCGGTGTAGAAAAGGATGCGCTCGGTGGTGGTGGTCTTGCCGGCGTCGATATGGGCGCTGATGCCGATGTTGCGGTAGCGCTCGATAGGTGTTTTGCGGGTCATCACAATCTCCATGGCTAGCCCCGGTACCCGGTTTTCCAGTGTAGCAGACATCGATTTGGCCGGTACGGCAGCCGCCGTTTACCAAGCGCGCAACACTGTCCGCCTTGCGCACGTCAGGGACACGAAGGCTAATTGCGGTTTCGGCTATACTTCCCAGACGTTAATTTTTGAACTTTAATTCAACAAAGATTAATAAAAATCAATACGCATGGCATCCCGCCATGCAAGGCGACGCCGCCGGCATGCAGCCCAGGTGCGCACCGAACGACATGCCCTACTCAGCCTATGACTATCCAACTAAGAAAAATAATCCTCTCTTCCCTGCTGGCATCGCCGGCGCTGGCCATGGCCGGCGAACTGGAACAGCAAATGCAGCGTTGCGCCGTGCTTGGCGACGCAAGCGCCCGCCTGGGTTGCTTCGACACCTTGGCCAAGGCAGCGGAAAAGGCCACCATCGCGGCCGGCGGTGATTCCGCCACCGCTGCCGTCACCCTGGCGGCGGCAGCCGAGGTCGCCCCCATCACCCCCGTTAGTCCGCCTGGCGTGGCCACGCCGGATGCCGTCAACGCGGCCATTCCGGCCATCGCGCAGGCTGGCGCGGCGCCACCGGAGGCGCCGATTTCGCGCACGCAGCAATCGTGGGAACTGAACGACGCCTCGAAACGCGGCCTGTTCAACTTCCGCCCGCACCGCGACACCTATCTGTTGCTGGCCAATTACAGCGACGCCTCGAACGACGAGCCGTTCCAGGATTTCACGCCGGGCGGCATCAAGAGCCAGCACGTGGAATTGACGTTCCAGCTGAGCTTCAAGATGAAGCTGCTGGAAGACATCGCCGGCACGCCGATCGACATGTGGTTCGGCTACACGCAGCAAAGTTTCTGGCAAGCGTATAACCGCAAGGCATCGAGCCCGTTCCGCGAGACAAATTACCAGCCGGAACTGATGCTGATCTTGCCGATCAACAAGAATTTCGCGGGCGTGGAATTCAATTACCTGAACTTGGGCCTCGTGCACCAGTCCAACGGCCAGACGTCGACCCTGTCGCGCAGCTGGAACCGCGTGTATGCCGAGCTGGGCATGGAAAAAGACAATCTGGCCGTCACGGCCCGTGTCTGGCACCGCCTCGACAATGGCAAGACCGACAATGACAATATCGACATCACCGATTACATGGGGCATGGCGACTTGCGCGTGAGCTACCGCAACAAGGGCCACGAGTATGCCGTGACGGCCCGCCGTAATTTCAGCAAGAAGCATGGCTCCATGCAGGCCAGCTGGGCTTTCCCGTTGAAGGCCAACCTGAAAGGCTATCTGCAACTGTTCTCCGGCTATGGTCAAAGCTTGATCGATTACAACTATTCGCAGAAATCGATCGGCGCCGGTTTCATGGTCGACCTGTAAGCAGCACAGTGACAGAAACGAAAATGGCGCCGACGGCGCCATTTTTTATGGGAAATATTATCGCTGGCCGCCGCCCAGCACGCGGGCCGGCAGCATGACGATGGCGCGCAGCAATTCGAACACGCCTTCCACGCCGATGCCGATCAAACGGAATGGCAGCAACAGCAGCCAGGCCAGCGGATACAGCACGAGGGCCAGCAAGGCCAGGGGCCAGCATACGAGCAAGAGCAGCAGCCACAGCACAAATCCCAGCATCGCGTCCCCCTAGAATGAAATGTGCGGAGCAAGCCGTGCTTGCCCCGCTACCGTGACAGCACTATATAAAAGCGCCGCCATGGCGGCAACGGCCATGCGATGAACTGCGTGCTGGGGGGATGAACGGTGCAAAAACGGGAATGAGCGGCGCTTGTGGAAACCTTTATTGACCGACGCAAATCACTTTCGTGATGTACTCGTGCGCGTTCGGCTTCTTGCTGGTGGCCCATTTGATGGCCTGGTTGGCATCTTCGATGGTCAGGATCGAGGCCTTGTCCTTCGACTTGATGAAGGACACGCCTTCAAACACGCCTTCCTTGCTGCGCATTACCTTGGCAAACACGGGCGGCTTGGTCTCGCCATCGCTGATTTTGTTCTGTTGCACGAGGTAACGCTGATCGATCTGTTCCATGATAGTAAAGCTGTCCGGTGGGTAAAAGACGAAATATACCCTGAATGGACAAACGCCGCAGGACGAAATCGCTGCGGCGTTGCCTTTGGATCAACGATGCTTATGCGTAGACGGCGTTCTGCGTGACTGGCTGCAGATTCACGTCATAGATCACCTGCGCGCGGATCGACGTTTCCAGCGAAGGAATCGAGCCGCCGGCGCGGTACTGGAAGCTCACCTGCAGCACGTCGCCCGCCTTCACGGCGATGGGCGTGGCCAGCGGCAGGCACATGTAATGGTTCAGCCAGTCGATGGTGGTCGAGCGCTCGGGCACGACGGCCAGGATGTTCTTGGTGACGAAACGCAAGGCGTTCAGGGTGCCGCTGCGCTCGACAACGAACTTGCCGTCGAAGCCAAACACGCTGTCCGTCGGCTGGCTGAAGTCGATGATGCTGTAGACGGACGGCGGCGCCAGTTCCTGCACGCCAGGATGGATGGCCGTGGTTTCCTGGAATTGCACGATGGGCGCATAAAAACCTTCGAAATCGTATTCCTGCTGCATCGGCTGCACGGCCATGATGACGGCTTCGGGCAGGAAGATCGGCAGCGGACCGCCAAAGCGGGCCAGGTAGCGGCGCTTGAACGATTCGATCACTTCCACCTGTTTTTCGCGCAGCATGCCAACATGGATCATTTCGCAAATGACGACATCGACGGGCTCGGGCGGCAGGTATTCAAACGCGTCCGCATGGACGACCTCGACTTTTTCACCGTTGGGATTGAGCGCCAGCATCTTGCGCGCTTCCTTGACCATGTCCGGATTGAACTCCACGCACCACACCTTGTCGGCGCGCGCGGCCGCAAACCACGACAGCACGCCCGTGCCGCCGCCCAGCTCCAGCACTTTCATGCCGGGTTTTACCGCGTAATCGATCGCCGACTTGAACCCGTGCATGCGGTTCTGGTCCATCAACATATTGTGGTGGTAATGGACGGGGATAAATTGCCCCAGGTAACAACTCTCGATTTCTCGTTCATTCAGCATGTCTGTCCTCTTGGAGTCTGGCTCCGATGGCCGATCGGTTTTGTCATTCCAGAAAGCAGTGATATCGCACGGGCTGCGCGAGGGGCGGCGACAGTACAGCCGGCGCCTGACGTTGATGTGATTGCCCATGCGACGTATCTCCTGATTAATGCGACACGATCATTATCGTTAATCGGCACGGAGAACAAAGGGCTGAGCTGAGAGGCAATTCCATGCCAGTTTCAGCGCTGGCATGGAAAATATTGCTAGAAGATTACTTTCGTGATGCGCGCGCCTTCTGCGCCGCTTCGATGATGGCGACCACGCCCGGCTTGTCGCCGGCCTGGGCGAACTGCGCGGCCGTCCAGCCGTGGTCGCTTTTCAGGCTGGCGTCCGCGCCCCACGACAGCAGCAGCTTGACGGCGCCCTCCTGACCTTCGCGGGCGGAAAACATCAGCGGCGTGACGTTGGCGGGCGCGCGCGCATCGACCACGGCATCGCGGTCCAATAAAATCTTCATGATGGGCAAGTCGCCCGCCGAGGCCGCATAGTGCAGCGCCGTCCAGCCGCTCTGGTTGACCTTCGCACCTTTGGCCAGCAAGGCTTCCACGGCATCCTGCTTGTGTTTATAGGCGGCCATCATCAGCGCCGTGTTGCCGTTCGCCGAACGGGCTTCGATGTCGATGCCGGGTGCCTCGAGCAGCAGCTTGAAAACCCGGTCCGCATCGTCGCGCAAGGCCAGCACGAGGGGGATGTCGCCCCGCTGCGCGTCCGGCTGGTTCGGGTTCATGCCGTCAAGCAGCATGTCGCGCACGCCGCTGGCGTTGTTGACGGACACGGCGCGGAAGAAGGCATCCGGTTCCGGCGCCGCCTGGCTGGCGGCAGCGCAGCACAGCAGCATCGCGAAGGCGAGTTTTTTCATCATGTCTGACCTTAAGAAGTTATGGCAACTGATTGAATAATTTGAAGAAATTGTCCGTCGTCTGCTGCGCCACCTGGGCCAGCGGGATGCCTTTCAGGGTCGACAGGTATTCCGCCACGTGGGCCACGTAGCCCGGCTCGTTCATGCGGCCTCGGAACGGCACGGGCGCCAGGTACGGCGAATCCGTCTCGATAAGGATGCGCTCGAGCGGCACTTCCAGGGCCACGGCTTGCAAATCCTTGGCGCTCTTGAAGGTGACGATGCCGGAAAATGAAATATAGAAACCCATGTCGATGGCGGCGCGCGCCACTTCCAATGATTCCGTAAAGCAGTGCATGACGCCGGCCACGCCGCCGTCGGCCACGCCAGCGCCCTCTTCGCGCATGATGCGTATGGTGTCTTCGCTGGCCGCTCTTGTGTGAATAATCAAGGGCTTGCGCGTGATTCTTGAAGCTTTGATGTGAGTTCTGAAACGCTCGCGCTGCCACTCGAGGTCGCCCGTCAGGCGGAAATAATCGAGGCCCGTCTCGCCGATGGCGATGATCTTCGGGTGGTCGGCCAGACGCACCAGGTCTTCCACGGACGGTTCAGGCGTGTCTTCGTAGTCGGGATGCACGCCGACGGACGCAAAGATATGCGGATACTGCTCAGCCAGGGCCAGCACCTGTGGAAAGTCCGGCAAGTCGACGGACACGCACAGCGCGTGCGTCACCTTGTTCTCGGCCATCTTGGCGAGGATCTCGGGCATGCGAGCAGCCAGCTCGGGGAAATTGATATGGCAATGGGAATCGATATACATAAGGCGGGATTGTACCGGAGCACAGGAAAACTGGCAGGGGAAAGGGCGCCGAAGCGCCCTGATGTTCACAGCTGCGATGCAGGATGTTCCGCGAGCGGCACGAAGTTGCCGCTCGACTCGTCGAGCGCGTCGAGCGAACCGTTCTCGATGTCGTACACCCAGCCGTGCAGGGTCAGCCGGTGTTGCGCCATGGCCAGCGCCACCGAAGGATGGGTGCGCAGGTTATTCAGTTGCGCCACCACGTTGGCGCGCACCATGCCGTCGATGCGCGACTGTTCCGTCGGATGCTCGACCGATTCGTTGATCATGCGCGCCGCATCCGCATGGTGCAGCCAGCTGCGCACGGCCGGCATGTGGTCGAGGCAGGCGCAGGTGGCAATCGCCTTCATCGCGCCGCAATCGGAATGGCCGCAAATGACGATGTCGGTCACGTTCAAGGCGGACACGGCAAATTCAACCGTGGCGCTGACGCCGCCTGGTTCCGGGCCGTACGAGGGCACGATGTTGCCCGCGTTGCGGATCACGAAGAGTTCGCCTGGCTCGCGCTGCGTCACCAGTTCCGGCACCATGCGGCTGTCCGAGCAGGAAATGAACAGGGCCTTCGGGGTTTGCCCCGTGGCCAGGGTCTTGAACAACTCGCGGCGCTCAGGAAAAACCTCTTTTTGGAAGCGTAGGAATCCAGCAATAATGTCGCGCATAATAAATAGGGATCGTTATCTGAGCCGGTATTATCGCTGAATGGCGTCTGGCTTGCCTACTGCCCCGCTTACTGCCCCTGTGGCGGTTGCCACAGCTCCACCTTGTTGCCCTCGGGGTCGATGACCCAGCCGAACTGGCCGTATTCCGAATCGGGCGCCTTGTCCAGCACCTCACAGCCTTCCTCGCGCAAGGCTTGCAACAGCGCATCGAGGTCGTCGACCCGGTAATTGATCATGAAGGCAGCCTTGCCAGGCGCGAATTGCTCGCTGTCCCTGGCCGCCACGGACCAGATGGTGGTGCCGGCCGCGGGCTGGCCGTCAGCATCCGTCCAGGTAAAGGCGGCGCCGCCCCAGGGCTGCACGTCCAGGCCCAGGTGGCGCTGGTACCAAGCGCGCAGCGCGGCTGGGTCTTGCGCCTGGAAAAAGATGCCGCCGATGCCAGTAACTCGTTTCATGCCCGCCTCCGTTGCTGTCCAGTGCGTTGACTGTAACACCGGCTTGCGGGCATGGCAAACGAGCATGGCCGGTAGGCAAAAACGTTATCAAGATGTATAGTGGCTTGCCGGTACGTAACCATGGGGTTGCGCGCGGATACGTGGAGAGCGTTCATGCTGAAAGTTGTTGGCCCTTTGATACTGCTGGCCTGCCTGGCCCTGACAGCCCCTGCGCATGCACAGGATAAACGCGACGCACCAAAATCCAACTCCGAGGCGAGCTTGTGCGCGCCCGTGTGTGCGTCGGCACGCCAGGAATGCCGCGCGCAAGTGCAGCAAGCAACGGAAGACGATACCAGCCCCATGCTGTCGATGAAGCCAAGCAGCAATCCCTACGCTGCCGCGAGCAGGGAAACGGGAGCCCAGTCGCAGCAGTTGCAACCGACGCAAGCCCAGGCCTTTCGTGCCCGGCGCGCCGAACGTCAGCAAGCCTGTGACGTGCAATACCGCAGTTGCACGCGCACCTGCGGTTAAGTCATTTCAATCGGCTCAAGAATCGTATAATTCACATTAACTTTATACCGCAAGCGATTGATTTTATTGATAACTTGAAGCGTAATCGAGCAGCATATCTTCCAGGAACAGCTTGGGCGACAAGGGATGCTCGGCAATCGCCCGGCGCTCGTTCGCCGCCTTGATGGCGGCCATCAAACGACTCACGTTGATGCGTCCTGCCAAGGCTTCCAGTTCGCGCCGGTGGCGCGGGTAGTAGCGGATGGCGCCCGACAGCTTGACGGAAAACAAGTCGTACAGCCAGCGCTGCAGCGATGCCACCAGCGGCGCCAGCGGCGCCTTCTGCAATTTATCGGCCGCCTTCAGGGCAGCTTCCACGCCGGGATTGGCCAGCACTTGCAACAATTGTTCCGTCTCTTGCCGGCCGCCCGATTCGGACTGGGCCAGCGCGGCCAGCGGTGCGCCGCCCTGCTCGCGCAGCCAGCTGTCCGCATCGTTCAAGCCTTGGGCCTTGAGCCACGTCAAGGCCTGCTCGTGGCTGGGCATGGGCAAGGCGAATTTCCTGCAGCGCGACAGAATCGTCGGCAGCAAGCGATCCAGGCTGTTCGAGGCCAGCAGGAACAAGGTGCCCGGCGGCGGTTCTTCCAGGGTTTTCAGCAAGGCGTTCGAGGCGGGCGTGTTCAGCGCTTCGGCCGGGTACAGCACCACCACACGCAAGCCTTGCCGGTGCGTGGAAATGTTCATGAAGTCGGCCAGGTTGCGGATCTGCTCGATCTTGATGTCTTTTGACGGCGTCTTGGTCTTGGCGCTTTTCTTCGCGCCTTCGCCCTCTTCACCGTCGTCGGCCACCTCGTCTTCCAGCGCTTCCGGACGCACGCGGCGGTAATCGGGATGGTTGCCCTGGCTAAACCAGCCGCACGAGGCGCAGGTGCCGCAGGCATGGCCGTCGGCGCGCACGTCTTCGCACAGCAACGCCTGCGCGAAATGCTCGATGAAGTCGGCCTTGCCGATGCCCTGCGCGCCATGGAACAAAATGGCGTGCGGCATGCGCGGGCGCAAGGCTTGCAATTGCTGCCAGGCGTCCTGTTGCCACGGATAGAGAGAACTGGTCATTTTATTCTTTGTAAATCAGCGTGTTGCGACGCTTTGTTCGAGCAAAATATCAAGTAACTGCGCGAGTTGCACCTGGATGTCGGCAATGCTTTGCGTGGAGTCGATGATGCGGAAGCGTTCCGGGAACTGGGCCGCGCGGCGCAGATATTCGTTGCGCGTGGCGGCAAAAAAGTTCGATCGTTCCTGCTCGAATTTATCCAGTGCGCGCGTCGCATCGAGGCGGGCGCGGGCCACGGCCAGCGGCACGTCGAACAAAAACGTCAAGTCCGGCTGCAAGTGCGGGTGAACCCACGCTTCCAGCGCTTCCATCTTGCCCAGATCCATGCCGCGGCCACCGCCCTGGTAGGCGAAGCTGGCATCGGTGAAACGGTCGGAAATGACCCACTCGCCCCGTTCCAGGGCGGGCGCGATGACTTGCGCGATGTGTTCGCGGCGGCTGGCGAACATCAGCAAGGCTTCCGTTTCCAGATGCATCTTTTCATGCAGCAGCAGTTCGCGCAGCTTTTCGCCCAGGCTGGTGCCGCCCGGTTCGCGCGACGAGACGAGGCTCACCCCCCTTTGCTGCAGGTAGTCGGTGACAAAGCCGATATGCGTCGACTTGCCCGCGCCATCGATGCCTTCGAAGGTGATGAAACGGGGTTGATATTGTTGTGTCATGAAACTCTTAATCTTGTGATGATATTAACGCTGATACTGGTTCACGGCGCGGTTATGGTCGGGCAAGTTGGCCGAGAACTGGCTGGTGCCGTCGCCGCGCGCCACGAAATACAGCGCTTGCGTGCGGGCCGGCGCCAGCGCCGCCGTCAGCGATTGCGCGCCAGCCAGGGCGATCGGCGTGGGCGGCAAGCCGCCGCGCGTGTAGGTATTGTACGGGGTGTCCGCTTCCAGGTCGCGTTTGCGGATCTTGCCCTGGTAATTGTCGCCCATGCCATAGATCACGGTCGGGTCCGTCTGCAGCAGCATGCCCGTCTTCAGGCGGTTGACGAACACGCCGGCAATCATCGCGCGCTCGGACTTTTGCCCCGTTTCCTTTTCCACGATGGAAGCCATGATCAGCGCCTCGTACGGGTTTTTATATGGCAAGGCCGGATCGCGCTTGTCCCACGCTTCGGACAGGCGGCCGATCATGGCCGTGTGCGCCTGCTTGAAAATCTGCATTTCGCTGGCGCCCTTGGCGAACAGATACGTGTCCGGGAAGAACAAGCCTTCCGGCAGCACATATTCGGGGCTGATCTTCGCCATCAGTTCCTTGTCGGACAGGCCCACGGTATCGTGCTTGAGGCCCGGGTGGTTGGCCATGGCCAGGCGCATCTGCTTGAACGTCCAGCCTTCGATGATGGTCAGCGACTCTTGCGCGAACTCGCCGCGCGCCAGCTGCGTGATCAAGCGCTGCGGCGTGGTGCCCGGTTTCAATTCGTAGGAACCGGCCTTGATCTTCGAAGTCTTGCCTTCGATGCGCGCCAGCATATTGAACAGGATGGGCACGATGGGCACGCCCGCGTCCGCGATCTGCTGGCCTGCCGCATGCGCGCCACTGCCCGGGCTGATCGTAAACGGGATCGCTTCGCCGTCGATGGTGATGGGCTGCTGCGCCCAGTACACAAAAGTACCGCCCACGCCGATGGCGGCGATGACTGAACTGACTACAAGTTTTTTAAAGAAAGCCATTGTTCCGATTCTTGTGATGCGCTCGCTGACAGGCAGCGCGCGCTTGTTATGATCGTTCATTTGTGAAGCAAGTGCGCGCAAAGCGGCGCCAACACTGGCAATCTTGCCGTTGCCGACGCAATCTGCGCGACATCACTATAATGAACCCGTAATGATAATGCTTAATCGCTGATCTAATGGAAATTATGAATAACTGGAATCAATTTTTAACCGCCCAAGGCGCCCGCCCCGTTGCCATCGATGGCGCGCCTGACGGCACCGCAAACGCCCCTGTCGCCGATTTCGGCCAGTCCCTGACAGTGCCCCAGCTGCAAGAAGGTTTTGTCGCGGCCATCACGGACCAGGGTTTGATCGGCTTGAACGGCGACGATGTAGCCAGTTTCCTGCACGGCCAGCTGACCAACGATGTGGAACACCTGAACCAGGAGCAAGTACGCCTGGCCGGCTACTGCACGCCGAAGGGCCGCTTGCTGGCCAGTTTCCTGATGTGGCGCAACGCCACCACCATTTATCTGCAATTGCCGCGCGCCATACAGCCGGCCATCCAGAAGCGCCTGCAGATGTTCGTGCTGCGCGCCAAGGCCAAGCTGCACGATGCGTCCGCTGATGATGCCAATCAAGTCGTCCTGGGCCTCGGCGGTCAAAAGGCCAGCGCGGCCCTGTCCGCCTGGTTCCCGGCGCTGCCCGCCACGCCGTTCAGCAAGGTCGAGCATGCACTGGGCACCCTGCTGCGCGTGGCCGATGCGTTTGGCAGCGCCCGCTATGAATGGCTGACGTCGGCCGCCACGGCGCGCGACGTGTGGCCGCCATTGACAGAGCAGCTGGCCCAGGGCGGCAATGACGCCTGGCAATTGTCGGAAATCCACGCGGGCATCCCGCAGATCACGGCCGCCACGCAAGAGCAGTTCGTGCCGCAAATGGTCAACTTCGAGCTGCTGGGAGGCGTCAATTTCAAGAAAGGCTGCTACCCGGGCCAGGAAATCGTCGCGCGCAGCCAGTACCTAGGCAAGCTCAAGCGCCGCACCACCCTCGTCAGCATCGCTGATGCAACCGTCGTCGCCGGTGGCGAACTGTTCGCCGTCAGCGATCCCGAGCAACCGTGCGGCATGGTCGTCAACGCGGCGCCAAATGGCGTGGGCGGCATCGACGCCCTCGTTGAAATGAAGCTGGGGGCAATCGAAGAAGGTTCAAGCGCCGCCGGCGCCGTGCGCTACGGCTCGGCCCAGGGCGCTGCCGTGCAGTTCCTGCCCATGCCTTACGTGCTCGACGCACTCGACTTGTGAGAATGCCATGAAAGATTTGTACATTTATTACCAAGTCAAGGAAGAGCACGCCCAGGCGCTGGAAGCCCGGGTCCGCGCCTTGCAAGCGAAACTGGCGGCCGCGTCCGGCGTGGCGCCGCAACTGAAGCGTCGTCCTGACGCCAAGGATGGCTTGCAGACGTGGATGGAAATTTATCCTGTCGTCGGCGAAGGTTTTGCCGAGCTGCTGGTCAGCGCATCCGACGAAGCGGGCTTGCTGTCGTTGACGGCTGGTGCCCGCCATACGGAAGTGTTCATGGATTTGCCTCCATGTGCCTGATCGTTTTTGCCTGGAAAGTCAATCCGCACATCCCGCTGATTGCCGCCGCCAACCGCGACGAATTCTATGAACGCGCCAGCGCCCCCGCCGGCGCCTGGCCCGAACACCCGCAAGTGTATGCAGGCCGCGACCTGCAGGCGGGCGGCAGCTGGATGGGCATCACCCAGGCCGGCAGCGGCAGCTCGCGCTTTGCCGCCATCACGAATATCCGCAGCCCGCAAGACCGCAACCCCGACGCTCCCTCGCGCGGCGCCCTCGTGGCCGACTATTTGGCCGGCAACATGTCGCCGCAAGACTACATCGCGCAAATCCGCCCCGGCAGCGGTGCCTACAACGGTTTCAATCTGGTGCTCGGCGATGCGGACACCCTGATCTGGTTTTCCAACCGGGGCGATGGCGATGCGCGCAACGGCCAGCCGCTGGAACCGGGCATCTACGGCCTGTCGAACGCCCTGCTCGACGCGCCGTGGCCGAAGGTCTTGAAGACCAAGGCCCAGTTCGCCAGCCTGCTGTGCCAGGGCGCGCCGGACGAAGCGTATTTCGACATGCTGGCCGACACCACGCGCGCGCCCGACTTCCGCTTGCCGGACACGGGCGTGCCGCTCGACCTCGAGCGCGTGCTGTCCGCCGTCTGCATCGAAACGCCGGGCTACGGCACGCGCACGTCCACCGTCGTGAAACTGTTCCCGGACTCTCCCGGCGAACTGCATGAGCTGGTGATACAGTAGGTCGGGTAGGTCGGGTAGGTCGGGTTAGCGCGCGAGCGCGTAACCCGACAACACCACCACACGCAACCGGCATCACCGCCGTCCCCGATGTCGGATTACGCGCCCCTGCGGCGCGCTAATCCGACCTACGCAAGCCTCCCCTCTCTTCATCGAAAACCCACTCAACATCGGCACGCACAAAAAAGAAAGCGCTTGCGCAAGCGCTTTCTTTTGTTTACGATAGATTCAAACGCGGCGACACAGCCGTACTTAATCGCAGCACACAATAATAATAAAACCATCAGGAGACACCATGGCCACCATGGAAGATGTAGCGCGGGCGGCGGACGTATCGTTGTCGACCGTCTCTCACGTACTGAACGGCACCCGCAAGGTCAGCCCGAAAACCGTCGCCGCCGTCAATGCGGCCATGCAGCAGATCGGCTATGTGCCCAACATGCTGGCGCGCGCGCTGGCCGGTTCCTCGTCGGGCACCATCGGCGTGGCCATTTCCGCCTTCACCAATCATTACTTCAGCGAAACCGTGCGCGCCATCGAGGCCGCCTGCACGCGCCATGGCCTGATGATGCTGTTTTCCGATACGCATGACGATCCCGAGCAGGAATTGAAAGTGGTGCAGAACTTGCACCAGCGCCGAGTCGACGGCATCGTGCTGGCGCCGTCGGGCGACACGCATCACCGCACGCTCGACTATTTGACCAGCAACAAGATCGCTTCCGTGCTGGTGGACCGCATGTCGGCGCAGCCTTTCGACCAGGTGGGCGTGGAAAATATCGAGGCGACGGCCGAACTGGTCGGCCACCTGATCACCGTCCACGGCCACCGCCGCATCGGCTTCATCGCGGGCGCGCCCGGCCTGTCCACGACGGACGAGCGTATCGACGGCTATCGCCTGGCCTTGCAGCGCGCCAATATCGTCTTCGACCCCGCACTGCTGCGCTCAGGCGACTCCAATCTGGAGCGCAGCGGCGCGGCCACGCGCGAATTGCTGGCCCTGCCGCAGCGCCCGACGGCCATCGTTGCCGGCAATAACCTGATGACCATCGGCACCATGCACGCCTTGCGCGACGCGCACATTGCGGTACCGCAAGACGTGTCCCTGGCAGGCTTCGATGATTTCGACTGGGCCGATTATTTCAGCCCCCGCTTGACCGTGATGGCGCAGCCGCTCGAAGAGCTGGGCGCCATGGCCGTCGACCTGCTGATCGACCGTATCGCCAACCC
This sequence comes from Janthinobacterium sp. KBS0711, assembly GCF_000988085.1. Taxonomy (NCBI): domain Bacteria; kingdom Pseudomonadati; phylum Pseudomonadota; class Betaproteobacteria; order Burkholderiales; family Oxalobacteraceae; genus Janthinobacterium; species Janthinobacterium sp. KBS0711. The sequence goes on from NZ_LBCO01000011.1 coordinate 54,557, forward strand.
GGGCCGCGCCCGGCACGTGCAGCGCTTGTCGCCGACCCTGCGCGTACGCAATTCCTGCGGCTGCCTCTGACCTTTTACAGCAAACCATAATGCATCCAGCGATTTCCCTCGGTATCGATCTCGGTACCTCCGAACTGAAAACCGTGCTGATGGACAGCACTGGCACCGTGCGCGGCCAGGCTTCCGTGCGCATCGATACCAGCCGCCCGCAGCCGGGCTGGTCCGAACAAGCGCCGCAGGACTGGTGGGCCGCCTGCGTCAACGCGCTGGGCCAGCTGCGCGCCGGCTGGCCGCAGGAATATGCGCAGATCGCCTGCATCGGCCTGTCGGGCCAGATGCATGGCGCCGTGCTGCTCGACAGCGACGACAATGTAATTCGTCCCGCCATCCTGTGGAACGATGCGCGCGCCGAAGCCGAAGCGGCTGCCATGGCGCGCGACTATCCCGCCTATGCGGACGTGACGGGCAGCCTGCCCATGGCGGGATTGACGGCGCCGAAACTGCTGTGGCTGCAAACGCACGAGCCTGACGCTTTCAATGCCACCGCCTGCCTGCTGTCGCCCAAGGATTACCTGCGCCTGCAACTGACTGGCAACAAGGTCACCGACATGTCCGACGCGGCCGGCACCCTGTGGCTGGACGAGGCCAAGCGTGCCTGGTTCGCCCCCATGCTGGCCGCCTGCGGCCTGGCGCCGGAACAGATGCCGGCCTTGGCCGAAGGCGATGCCGCCACGGGCACGGTGCTGGCCGCCGTGGCAGACAAGCTGGGCTTGCCATTGGACGTAGTGGTGGCGGCCGGCGGCGGCGACAATCCCGTCTCGGCCGTGGGCATCGGCGCCGTCAACGGCGGCGACAGTTTCATTTCGCTGGGCACCAGCGCCGCCATCGTTTCCGTCACCGAAGCGCCTTTGGGCAACCCGGCCGGCGGCGTGCACAGTTTTTGCCACGCCCTGCCCGGCCGCTGGTATGCGATGGGCGCGATCCTGTCCGGCGCCAGCTGCCTGCGCTGGGCCACGGGCGTACTGGGCCAGCCCGACGAGGCAGCCCTGCTGGCGCTGGTGGAAAGCGCTCTGCCGCTCGACAGCGCCATCGCGCCCTCCGCGCCCCTGTTCCTGCCCTACCTGTCGGGCGAGCGCACGCCGCATAACGACCCGCAAGTGCGCGGCGCCTTCCTGCAACTGGGCCACGACAGCACACCGGCGCAACTCGGCTACGCCGTACTCGAAGGCGTGGCCTTCGCCTTGCGCGACGCCATGGCCGCCGTCACGTCGACGGGCGCCGTCGTTCCCCACTGCATGCTGGTGGGCGGCGGCGCGCGCAGCCAGTACTGGGCGCAGTTGCTGGCCAATGTGCTGGGCCGCGAGATGCGCACCCTGCACAACAGCGAACTGTCGGCCAGCCTGGGCGCGGCCAAGCTGGGCTTTGCTGCCATCGGCCAGCGCCAGTTGCTGGCCACCAGCTTGCCCATCAAAAACACTTTCCTGCCCGATGCCGCGCACAGCGCAGCCTTGAGCATCCGTTACGGCCGCTACCGTAGCCTGTTTCCCGCCGTGCAAGCCTTGCACCAACTCAGTGATAAGGAATAGTAATGAATCAGCTGCAACAACTAAAACAGTACAGCACCGTCGTCGCCGACACGGGCGACTTCCTGCAACTGGCGCGCTTCGCGCCGCAGGACGCCACCACCAATCCGTCGCTGATTTTAAAAGCCGTGCTGCAGCCCGATTACGCGCCTTTGCTGGAAAGCACGGTCGCTGCGCACAAGCATGCATCGCTGGACGATATCGTCGACCAGGTGCTGGTGCGCTTCGGCCTGGAAATTTTGAAGGTCGTGCCGGGCCGCGTATCGACGGAAGTCGATGCCCGTTTGAGCTTTGACCGCGACGCCACCGTGGCCCGCGGGCGCCGCCTGATCGCCCTGTACGAGCAAGCCGGCATTCGTCGCGAGCGCGTGCTGATCAAGGTCGCCGCCACCTGGGAAGGCATCCAGGCGGCGCGCGAGCTGGAAAAAGACGGCATCTTTTGCAACCTGACCCTGCTGTTCGCGTTTTGCCAGGCCGTTGCCTGCGCCGACGCGAAAGTGCGCCTGATTTCGCCATTCGTGGGCCGCATCTACGACTGGCACAAGAAGTCGATGGGTGCGGCATGGGACGAAGCGGCGCGCAGCCTGTCCAATGATCCAGGTGTACAGTCGGTGACGCGCATCTTCAATTACTACAAACAACATGGCATCGCCACGCAAGTGATGGGCGCCAGCTTCCGCAACGTGGGCCAGATCACGGCCCTGTCCGGCTGCGACTTGCTGACCATCAGCCCCGACCTGCTGGCCAAGCTGGAAGCGCTTGACGCCCCGTTCGAGCGCGCCCTGGGCGGCGACCTGGGCGCGGCGCAGCCGGCCGTCACGTATGACGAGGCCGCTTTCCGCTACGCCTTGAACGACGACGCGATGGCCACCGAAAAGCTGGCCGAAGGCATCCGCGGCTTTGCCGTCGATGCGGGCAAGCTGGACGCCATGATCGAGAAATTACGTAATCAATAAGTTTTTCACCCGTAGCACCGTTTGTTTTTCACAATAAAAACCCTTGGAGATCCACATGAAAAAAGTCATTACCGCCTCCCTGCTGTTGTCCGCCGCCTGCGGCGCTTTCGCCGCTGACAAACCGCTGAAATCGATCGGCGTGAGCGTGGGCGACCTGGCCAACCCGTTTTTTGTCGCCATTGGTCGCGGCGCGGAAGAAAGCGCGAAAAAGCTGGGCGGCCCTGGCGTGAAAGTCACCACTGTTTCCAGCAAGTATGACCTGAACACCCAGGTGGACCAGATTGAAAACTTTATTGCCAACAAGACCGACATCATCATCCTGAACGCCGTTGATTCCAAGGGCATCGCCCCTGCCATCAAGAAAGCGCGCAATGCGGGCGTGGTCGTGATCGCCGTCGACGTGGGCGCCGTAGGCGCTTCGGCCACCGTGATGTCCGACAACACCATGGCTGGCGACGTGTCGTGCGCCTACCTGGCCAAGCAGATCGGCGGCAAGGGCAATGTCGTGATCCTCAACGGCCCGCCGGTCACCTCCGTGATCGACCGCGTCAACGGCTGCAAGAAAACCCTGGCCGCGTTCAAGGACATCAAGATCCTGTCCGACAACCAGAACGCCGGCGGCAGCCGCGACGGCGGCATGACCGTGATGTCGAACCTGCTGACGGCCTATCCGAAGATCGACGGCGTGTTCGCCATCAACGATCCTACCGGTATCGGCGCCGAACTGGCGATCAAGCAATCGAAGCGCACGGACGTCAAACTGATCACGGCCGTCGATGGCGCGCCCGATGGCCAGAACGCCCTGAAAAACAAGGCTGGCCTGTTTGCCGCCACCTCGGCGCAAAACCCGTACCGCATGGCGACCGACGCCGTGCAGATGGGCTACGACATCATGAACGGCCGCACGCCGAAACAGACGATGGTGCTGTTGCCGACCCCGGCCATCACCAAGGAAAACGTCGCCACCTATACGGGCTGGGTAAAGAACTGATCTGCCTGACCTGAACCACGTGTTGCCCGCCCCGGCCCCGGCCCAAGGGCGGGCAACAGTTTCAAAAGCAAGGAAGGACAGTCATGAGCGACAATATTATTTTTGAAATGCGCGGCATCGAGAAGCGCTTTGGCGCCACGCGCGCGCTGCGCGGCGTGCACCTGACAGTGCGCAGCGGCGAAATCCATGCCGTGATGGGCGAAAATGGCGCCGGCAAGAGCACCCTGATGAAGATTTTATCCGGCGTCTACACGCCGGACGCGGGCGAGATCATTCTCGACGGCAAGCCGATCCGCATCCGCAACCCGGGCGAGGCACGCGCGCTGGGCATCAACCTGATCTACCAGGAATTGAGCGTGGCCAAGAACATGACGGTGGCGCAGAACGTCTTCATGGGCAGCGAGCCGAAAGGACCGTTCTGGACCGTCAAGGGCGGCGAAATGCGTGCGCGCACGAACGCCATCCTGGCCGACCTCGGTTCCCGTTTCGACGCCGACACCATGGTCTCGACCCTGTCGATCGCCGAGCAGCAGCAGGTGGAAATCGCCCGCGCCCTCGTGCACGAAAGCCGCATCCTGATCATGGACGAGCCCACTGCCGCCCTGTCCGACCGGGAAACAGAACAATTATTCCGCATCATCGAAGAACAGCGCGACAAGGGCCTGGCCGTACTGTACATCAGCCACCGCATGGCCGAAGTGGAACGCCTGGCGCGCCGCATCACGGTGCTGCGCGACGGCGCCTATGTGGGCGAGCTGGGCAAGGATGAACTGGATCAAAAGAAAGTCGTGCAAATGATGGTGGGCCGCCCCGCCGACGACTTTTATTCGCACCAGCGGCGCACCACGCGGGGCGCCGAGCGCTTGCGCGTGGAAGACGTCGGCGGCGGCAAGGTCAAGCCGGCCTCGTTCACCCTGCATGCGGGCGAAGTGACGGGTCTTGCCGGCCTCGTCGGTGCGGGCCGCACGGAACTGGCGCGCCTGATCTTTGGCGCCGACAAGAAACAAACGGGGCAAGTGTGGCTTGATGGCCAGGAAGTGCACATCCACCGGCCGCTGGCAGCCATCCGCCACGGCATCGGCTACCTGCCGGAAGACCGCAAGAGCCTGGGCCTGTTCATGCAATTGTCGGCCATGGAAAACATGTCGATGAATATCCTGTCCAAGCATGCGACGGCGGGCGTGGTCAACCGTGGCGCCCTGACCCAGCTGACGCGCGAGGCGATAGCCAACCTCAACGTGAAAGTGTCGGGACCGGACGGCATCGTGGGCGGCCTGTCCGGCGGTAACCAGCAGAAAGTCTTGCTGGCGCGCTGGCTGGCCATCGCCCCGAAAGTGCTCATCCTCGACGAACCGACGCGCGGCGTGGACGTGGGCGCGAAGAGCGAAATCTACAAGATCATCCACCAGCTGGCGGACGCAGGCACGGCCGTGCTGTGCATTTCCAGCGAACTGGCCGAGCTGGTCGGCATTTGCGACCGCGTGATGGTGATGTGCGAAGGACGCCTGACAGGCGAAGTGACGGGCGACGATATCACGCAGGAGAACATCCTTGCTTATGCCACCCATCTGGAAGCGGCATAAAAATACGCATTAGCATAATTATTCAGGAGAATTAACATGACAACGAGTACCACCAGCGGCGCCGCACGCGCCGGCGAACCCTTCAATGCCTCGAACCTGATGCGCCGCCTGGGCATGCTGCCCGTGCTGGTGGTGCTGTACCTGGCCATGTATGGCCTGACCGTGTACTTCTCGGCCGACGGCACGTCGACGTTCATGACCAGCAATAACACCATGAACATCTTCCGCCAGGTATCGATCAACATCGTGCTGGCATCCGGCATGACCTTCGTCATTCTGACCAGCGGCATCGACCTGTCCGTCGGTTCCGTCTTGGCCGTCTCGGCCGTGGCAGGCATGCTGATGTCGCTGTCGGCCCAGTTCGCCGGCTTTTCGATCCCCACTTTCATCATCGTCGGCCTGCTGCTGGGCGCGCTCAATGGCGTGCTGGTCGCCCTCGTCGGCCTGAACCCCTTCGTGGTGACCCTGGGCACCATGACGGCCCTGCGCGGCGCCGCCTACCTGCTGGCTGACGGCACCAGCGTGCTGAACACGGAAATCCCAAGCTTCGAATGGATGGGTAACGGCAGCTTCCTGGCCGTGCCCTGGCTGATCTGGCTGGCGGCCGCCGTCGTCGTGCTGACGTGGTTCATCCTGCGCAAGACCACCCTGGGCCTGCATATCTACGCTGTCGGAGGCAATATCCAGGCGGCCCGTTTGACCGGTATCAAAGTCGGCCTCGTGCTGATGTTTGTCTACACGATCAGCGGCCTGTTCGCCGGCCTGGGCGGCGCCATGTCGGCCAGCCGTCTGTATGCGGCCAACGGCAACTGGGGCACGGGCTATGAGCTGGACGCCATCGCGGCCGTCGTGCTGGGCGGCACGAGCCTGATGGGCGGCGTGGGTTCCGTCTGGGGCACCGTCATCGGCGCCCTGATCATCGGCGTGATGAACAATGGCTTGACGATTTTGGGCCTGTCGTCGTTCTGGCAGTATGTGGCCAAGGGTGTCGTGATCGTGCTGGCCGTGATTCTGGACAAATGGCGCCAGTCGCACGCGCAGAACTGATTGTGACGTGGTGCGTCGGGTTACGCGCTTTGCGCTAACCCGACCTACCATTGACGTAACAGGTCGGTGTAGGTCGGATTAGGCCGCAGGCCGTAATCCGACAACACCCTAGAACACCAGCCGCATCTCCACATGCGCAATCCCCGCCTCTTCAAATTGTTCCCCCTGCTGCACGAAACCGTGGCGCGCATAGAATGGCGCGGCCACGGTTTGTGCGTTCAGCACCACCGCTGCATCGCCCCGCTCGCGGGCTTTCTCCATCAGCAAGGTCAAAATGGCGCCACCCACGCCCGTGCCGCGGCCCGGCTGGTGCACGGCCATGCGGCCGATGTGGCCGTCTGGCAATAACCGGCCCGTGCCGATGGCGTTGCCGACGGCGTCATAGGCAACGGCGTGCAGGCAGACGGCATCCATGTCGTCGAGTTCGATCTCGGCCGGCACTTTCTGTTCATCGACGAAAACTTCAAAACGGATGGCGGTGGCGTCAGGGCCCAGTGTGGCCCAGTCGCCGAGGCGGATGGTGTGCTTGGTCATGGCATGCGGTAATAAGGGAGGGGCCGCCATTGTCGCACGGCCCGCCACGCCTTGGCAGGTGGTGCGGCTCAAGCGTTCGATTTCAAGTAACGTCCAGGTGTTTCACCGAGTATTTTGCGAAACATGACGACAAAATTGCTCGCGTTCTCGTAGCCCAGGCCCTCTGCGACATGCTGGACCGTGGCGCCCCTGGCCATCCATTGCAAGGCGAGCAGGATATGCAGTTGCCTGCGCCAGCGTCCGAAACTCATGCCGGTTTCCCGGGACACCAGGCGTGACAGCGTGCGCGCACTGATGCCCATCCGCTGCGCCCACGATTCGATGTTGCCTGGATCGGATGGACGCGCCATGATCCACTCGACCAGTTTGCGTAGCCGCTTGTCTGGCGTCAGGGGAAGATGAACCTGACCGGGCTGCGCCAACGCCATTTCGTCGAGAAGCAGTGTCATCACCCGTGACGCCATGCCGCCCTCTTCGTAGCGCATCGGCAATGCCGCTGAACGGATCACCAATTCACGCAGCAGCGGCGTGGTCGACAAGGTGCAGCACTCCCGCGGCAACGCGTCGCCCACCGCAGGATCGACATACACCACGTAACAATCGACCGTGCCGGCCCCATCCATTCGATGTTGTGTGCCGCCTGGTACCCAAATGGCGCTCCCCGGCGGCACCAGCCAGAAGCCGCCGTCGACCTCGCAGGTGAGCACGCCCCGCATCCAGAGCAGGAACTGGCCTTTTCGATGCTGATGAAAATCCTTCTCCTGGCGGCTATCCATCTCACGGCCCACGGCGCCAAGCGTAACCACCGGCCTTGGCACGCAGTCGGGATCTTCCCAGTCGCTGGACGAACCGTCGCTGAAAACAGGCATCGGGCACCTTTCAAGGGTCAGAATCAGTGGCAAGAATTCAATATAACATGACCTGTTGGCTCATTGTGACCAACACGTGGCGCGCCTAACATGGACGCTGACATCACAACCACGAAAGCTGTCACATGGAACAAACGAAGAAAATCCTGATCTGCGGCGGCGGCATCGCCGGCCCTGCGTGTGCCTGGTGGCTGACCAGGTACGGCTATTCCGTGGTGCTCGTCGAAAAGGCCGACGCGCCCAGGGTCGGCGGGCAGAACGTCGATGTGAAGGATGCCGCGCAGCAGGTCATCAAGCGCATGGGTTTGACGGAACAGGTCGAGGCGCACAACACGCTGGAATGCGGACAGAAGTGGCTCGACGCGGCCGGCAAGGTGGTGGCTGTTTTCCCCAAAGGTAGTATCGGCGGACTGACCTGCGATTTTGAAATCCTGCGCGGCGATTTCGCCCGTATTTTGTTCGATGCTACCCACGGCACTTGCGAATACCGTTTTGGCACGTCCGTCAGTGGCGTTGAAGAGATTGAAAATGGCGTGCGGGCAACCTTTGCCGATGGCACGGCAGAGGACTTCGAACTGGTGATCTGCGCCGACGGCGTGAGCTCGCCGACCAGAGACCTGGCGCTGGCCGCTGAAACGCGCATGCGTTACCTCGGCGCCTACATGGCGTTTTTCAACATTCCCCGGCGACCGGAAGACGACTTCTGGGCCTGCTCCGTCAACGGCATAGGCGGGACGATGATCAACCTCAGGCCAGGTGGCTTGACTGAAACTACCGTGCTGACGACCTTTCCAGCCGCTGAGCCTGGCGTGCGGAGTCCGACGGCGCCGTCGCCGCGCGAGACGCTGCGGGCGGCACTGGTGGGCCGGGGCAAGGTGGCCGATCGTATCATCGCCGAGCTTGATAACGTCCAGGAATTCTACTTCGGACCGATGAGCCAGGTGCAAGCTTCCACCTGGTCAAAAAGCCGACTGGTCTTGCTGGGCGATGCGGCGCACTGCCCCACGCCATTCACGGGCAAGGGCACGGCTCTGGCGCTGGTGGGAGCCTACGTGCTGGCGGGGGAAATCAAGAGATGCGCGAGCCACACCCAGGCTTTCGAGGCATACGAACGCATCCTGCGCCCGTATGCCGAGCGTACACAGCGGGAGCTGAGCCCTCGCCTCATCCGCCTCATGCACGTGCGGACGCGCTTCGGCATAGCCATCGCGCATGTACTGCAACGGTGCGTCGGCAGCGCCCTGATCCAGTCGCTGTTGCGACCGAACGCCAAGACCAAGGCGCGCAGGATCGACGAGGATTTCACGCTCCCGATCTATTGAAAGCATTGCTGTGCTACCGGGCGCAGCCGGGCAAGGAACTGGCGGCGCACCCGGTCACTTCAAAACAGCCCGCTTACAACTTCACCAGTTGCTTGCCGAAGTTGCGCCCTTTTAAGAGGCCGATGAAGGCCTCGGGCGCGCTGGCCAGGCCATCGGCCACGGATTCGCGGAATTTCAGCTTGCCCGTCGCCACCAGGCTGCCCAGTTCCGTCAGTCCCTGCGGCCAGAATTCCGGCTGCTCGGAAACGATAAAGCCGCGCACGGTCAGGCGGTTGGTGAGGATCAGGCGCGCATTGTCGAGCGGCGTCGGCTCGCCGTTGTAGCCGGCGATCCAGCCGCACACGGCCACGCGGCCAAACGCATTGGTGCGCGCCAGCGCCGCATCGAAGATGGCGCCGCCCACGTTTTCAAAGATGGCGTCGATGCCGTCGGGCGTGGCCGCCGCCAGATCGGCCTCAAGATTGCCCGCCTTGTAGTCGACGCAGGCGTCAAAACCCAGTTCCTCGACAACATAGCGGCATTTTTCCGCACCGCCCGCGATGCCGACGACACGGCAGCCTTTCAATTTCGCCAACTGGCCCACGACGCTGCCCACGGCGCCGCTGGCGGCCGACACGACCACGGTTTCGCCCGACTTCGGCGCCATGATCTGGTTCAAGCCATACCAGGCCGTCATGCCCGGCATGCCGACGGAACCCAGGTAAGCCGAAGCAGGAATGTGCGTCGTGTCGACCTTGCGCAGCATCGTGCCGTCCGATACGGCCACCTCCGTCCAGCCCAACGTCCCCACGACGGTGTCGCCCACGGCAAACTTCGGATGCTTCGATTCCAGCACCACGCCCACCGTGCCGCCTATCATGGTTTCATCAATCGCCTGCGGCGCCGCATAGCTTTTATTCGCGCTCATGCGCCCGCGCATGTAAGGATCGAGCGACAGGTACTGGTTACGCACCAGCAACTGCCCATCCGTGATGGCGGGAATCTCTTGAGTTTCCAGACGAAAATGTGCCGGCTGCACTTCCTCATTGGAAGCGGGGCGCGAGGCGAGGACGATGCGTTGGTAGGTGGTCATGAATGCTCCTTGTCGATAGGTAGAGTCAGCGAAAGGCTGGGGTCAGACCCGCCGGGTCTGACCCCGGATGTCTGTTGCGTAACGACTAAATCTCATAATCCATACACTGCCGTGCTTCCCGTACCGCCCCAAAAAACGGCTTGATTTTCACGTGCTCGGGATGGTTCTGGTAGGCATCGAGCGCTTCGCGGCTGGCGAACTCGCTGTACAGGACGATGTCGTAGGTCGCTTCCAGGCCCGGCTGGGCCACGGCTGCTTCGAATTTCAGGATGCCGGGCACCAGGTCGGAACAGGAGTCGAGCAGGGTTTTCAGTTTCAATGCGTTCGTGGCGCGGTCGGCGCCCTCGGCGTGGTCTAACAGTTTCCAGAAAACGATGTGCTTGATCATGGCGGCAGGCTGCTTGTTTATTAATGAAGCATTACTGTAACCGCTATCGGCGCGCCTTGCAGGAAGCAGGCGCGCAATGCAAACGGGCGGCCCTGGAAGCCGCCCGCAGACTGGGTTTCATTTAAATCACAGCACTTCGAACAGGCCAGCCGCGCCCTGCCCGCCGCCGATGCACATGGTCACGACCACGTATTTGACGCCACGGCGCTTGCCTTCGATCAAGGCGTGGCCCGTCAGGCGGGCGCCCGACACGCCATACGGGTGGCCGACGGCAATCGCGCCGCCGTTGACGTTCAGGCGGTCCATGGGGATGCCCAGGGTGTCGGCGCAGTACAGCACTTGCACGGCGAACGCTTCGTTGAGTTCCCACAGGCCGATGTCGGCAACAGTCAAGCCCGCCTTTTTCAGCAGTTTCGGAATCGCGTAGACGGGGCCGATGCCCATTTCATCAGGTTCGCAGCCGGCCACGGCAAAGCCGCGGAAGATGCCCAACGGCTGCAAGCCTTTCGCTTCGGCCACTTTCGCATTCATGACGATGGCCATGGACGCGCCATCGGAAAACTGGCTGGCGTTGCCTGCGCTGATGACGCCGCCAGGAATGGCCGGGCGGATCTTCGCCACGCCGTCATACGTCGTGTCGGCACGGATACCTTCATCGGCGACAATCGTCACTTCGCGCGAGACCAGCATGCCGCTGGCCTTGTCGGCCACGCCCATGATGGTGGTCATCGGCACGATTTCCGCGTCGAACAGGCCGGCCGCCTGGGCCGCGGCGGCACGCTGCTGGCTTTGCGCGCCGTAGGCATCCTGGCGCTCGCGCGAAATCTGGTAGCGCTTGGCGACGGTTTCAGCCGTCTGCAGCATGGGCCAGTACACTTCCGGCTTGTGCTGCTGCAGCCAGACCTCTCGGTACATATGCGTATTCATTTCATTTTGTACGCAGGAAATCGATTCCACGCCACCGGCCGCATAGATATCGCCTTCGCCGGCGATGATGCGCTGCGCCGCCAGGGCGATGGCCTGCAAGCCCGATGAGCAGAAACGGTTGACGGTCATGCCGGCCGTCGTGACGGGGCAACCGCCGCGCAGGGCCACCTGGCGCGCGATATTGCCGCCCGTGGCGCCTTCCGGAAAGGCGCAGCCGACCAGCACGTCTTCCACTTCCTCCGCCTCGATGCGCGCGCGCTCGACGGCGGCGGCCAGCACGTGGCCGCCCAGGGTGGCGCCATGCGTCATGTTGAACGCGCCCTTCCAGGACTTGGCCAGGCCCGTGCGGGCGGTCGATACGATGACGGCTTCATTCATGCTGTGTCTCCTTGTGGGAAATATTATGGGGTGAGATATCTGTGGAATGAGAATAGCACATTTAAGTACGGTCGTTCGCAAAGTTCTGCCGAACAGTGATTTGTAAGCTTGGTGTAAGTTTCAAGCAAGCATGACGTAAGGTTCGGAGAACACACTCGCCTCCAGCTGTTGCAAGAATGGTCAAAAAAGACCGCGGCACCAGTTCACTATAAAACATAGGGAGACAAACCATGGCATCACCATCCGGCTCGGCCGACGTACGGAAGACTTCTACCAAGGGAACGCCGATTACGCCCGAGGAACGCAAGGTCATCTTTGCGTCCTCGCTCGGCACCGTTTTTGAATGGTACGATTTTTATCTGTACGGCTCGCTCGCTTCCATCATCGCCAAGCAATTCTTCATCGGCGACCCTACCACCACCTTCATCTTCGCGCTGCTGGCCTTTGCCGCCGGCTTCATCGTGCGTCCATTCGGCGCGCTGGTCTTCGGCCGCCTGGGCGACATGATCGGCCGCAAGTACACCTTCCTGATCACCATTTTGATCATGGGCGGCTCCACCTTCATCGTCGGCTTGCTGCCGGGCCATGCGTCCATCGGCATCGCCGCACCGATCATCCTCGTCATCCTGCGCATCCTGCAAGGCCTGGCGCTGGGCGGTGAATATGGCGGCGCAGCCACCTATGTGGCCGAGCACGCGCCTGAAGGCAAGCGCGGCGCGTTCACGGCGTGGATACAAACGACGGCAACCCTGGGCTTCTTCCTGTCGCTGATGGTCATCCTGGGCACCCGCCTGGCGACCGGCGAGAAGGATTTCGAAGCATGGGGTTGGCGCATTCCCTTCCTCGTCTCCGTCATCCTGCTGGGTATTTCCGTGTGGATCCGCCTGGCCATGAATGAATCGCCGGCGTTTTCCAAGATGAAAGCCGAGGGCAAGACCTCGAAAGCCCCGCTGACGGAAGCGTTCGGCCAGTGGAAAAACCTGAAGATCGTCATCCTGGCCCTGATCGGCCTGACCGCCGGCCAGGCTGTCGTGTGGTACACGGGCCAGTTCTACGCCCTGTTCTTCATGATCCAGACCCTGAAAGTGGACCTGGCAACGGCCAACGTGCTCGTCGCCATCGCCCTGCTGCTGGCCACGCCGTTCTTCCTGTTCTTCGGCAGCCTGTCCGACCGCATCGGCCGCAAGTACATCATCCTCGGCGGCTGCCTGATCGCCGCAGCGACCTACTTCCCGATCTTCAACGGCCTGACCCACTTCGCCAACCCGCAGCTGGAAGCGGCTCTGAAGAACTCGCCAGTGGTGGTGGTGGCCGATCCTGCTTCCTGCCACTTCCAGTTCAACATGACGGGCACGAAGAAATTCCCATCGTCGTGCGACATCGCCACGGGTTTCCTGTCGAACAGCTCGGTGAACTACACGAAGGAAGACGCACCGGCCGGCAGCATCGCCAAGGTGCGCATCGGCACAAAGGAATTTACGTCGTTTAACGCCGTCATGACAGCCGATGGCTTGAACTTCGATGCGGAAAGCAAGGCCCACGAAGCGGCGCTGAAGAAAGAACTGGGCGCCGGCATCAAGGAAGCGGGCTACCCTGCAAAAGCCGATCCGGACCAGATCAACAAGCCGATGGTCGTGTTGCTGCTGTTCATCCTGGTGCTGTACGTGACCATGGTGTATGGCCCGATCGCCGCCATGCTGGTGGAAATGTTCCCGACGCGTATCCGTTACACTTCGATGTCCCTGCCTTACCATATCGGTAACGGCTGGTTCGGCGGCTTGCTGCCGACCACGGCCTTCGCGCTGGTGGCCTTCAAGGGCGATATCTATTACGGCCTGTGGTATCCGATCGTCGTCGCCCTGGCGACTGTCGTGATCGGCACCCTGTTCGTCAAGGAAACGAAGGACAACAACATCTACGCCGACGATTAATCTGAGGCAAACCCCGGTCGCAAGGCCGGGGCCGCAAAGCAAAACGCCGCTGACTGGTCAGCGGCGTTTTTTTATGTGGTTGCAAGCTTACTTGTCGCTCTTGCTCTTTTTCAGCTGGTCGCGCTGCTGCACGTATTCCTGGTAACTGGTCTGGTTGCGCTTGCGGCAAGCGTTGCGGTCGTCGAAATTATTGAGGCTGTTGCAGTACTCGCCGATCTTGTCCCGGTTCGCGTCATACAGTACTTCGCAGCCGGTCATGGCCAGCAAGAAGGGAACGATCAGATATTTCATTGCTACTCTCATGGATAGGGACGGGATTGCGCGAAAAAACACCAGATTGCCCGCTGGATAAGCAAGCAGCTTTATCTTAACGCGATCCCGGCGGAAAGTACAAGCGCTCGGTATTACTAAATGGAAAGGATTCCCGGCGTGCCCGGCACGCCACATGCTATGGTGGAAGTTTCTATCACCGGACTCGTGCCAGGTATGCCGACCATCGCCCCCGCCCCCTGCGGGCCGCTGCACCACCATTTCGACGCCTTGCTGCAAGACGTCTGCGCCAGCCTGGCTAGGCACGCCGGTCACTGGCTCGATGGCATCTACCTGTATGGCAGCATCGCCCGTGGCGACGCCACGCCGGGCATGTCCGATCTCGACCTGACCCTGGTGCTGCGCCAGCCGCCCACGCCACAGCAGGCGGAGGCGCTGGAAGCGCTGCGCCTGGCCTTGCAGGCACGCCACCCGGAAGTACTGAAAATCGATTTCGATATCGGCCACCGGGCCCAGGTGCTGGCGCCCGAGCACCTGTACAGCTGGGGCTACTGGATCAAGCACCAGTGCCGCTGCCTGTGGGGCGACGACCTGGCGCCGCACTTTGCGCCGTTCGCGCCCTCGCGCGCCATTGCCATGGCCGTGAATGGCGACTTTGCCCGGGTGCTAAACGACTATGCGCGGCGCCTCGACGACGAGCGCGACCCTGCCGCCATCGTCCGCCTGCAGCGCGAAGCGTCGCGCAAGCTGATCCGCTCATGCAATATCCTGCGCCAGAATGGCGATCCTTGCTGGCCCGCCAGCCTGGACGAGCATGCGGCGCACTTGCTGCGCCGCTATCCCGCCATGCAGGCGCAGATGGCGTATTTCCTTGCCCAGGCGAGGCCCGGCGCCGCACCAGCCAGCGGCTTTACCCCGGCGTTGCGCCAGTTTACGCAGTGGCTGGTACAGCAACAAACGAGCTAAACGCCAAGCTCCTCGTTCAACAGCGGATTTCCAGCGGCAAACGCCGCCAGGTGTTCGAGCAAGACGCGCACGCGGGCCGGCAGGTAGCGCCGCTGCGTCCACACGGCATATACGTGGCGCGGCTGCGGCATCCAGTCGGGCAAGACGCGCACGAGGCTGCCACTGGCCACTTCGTCGCGGCATTGCAGCAGCGGACACAGCAGGATGCCGATGCCCGCGTCGGCCATCTCCACAGCCAGGCGCATTTCATTGACGCGCAGGCGCGCCTGCGGTTCGATCACCATTTCGGCGCCGTCGCTGGGCCGCCGCAAGCGCCAGGTGCGCAGCGGCTCGGCCACGATCAGCTCGTGCTGTTCCAGTTCCTGCAAGTCGCGCGGCACGCCGGCGCGCGCCAGATAGGCGGGCGCGGCCACCATCACCAGCGAAGCGCTGCCCAGCCGGCGCTGCATCAGCGAGGAATCGTCGAGCGCGCCCACGCGGATGGCCAGGTCGGCGCCGCTGCCCACGAGGTCTTGCAGCAGGTTCGACAGCTCCAGCTCCAGGCGGATATCCGGGTACTTCTGCATGAAGCTGACCCAGGCCGGCGTCAGCAAGCCGCTGGCGAAGTTGACGGGCGCCAGCACGCGGATGCTGCCCGAGACGGCCGACAGGCTGGCGTCGAGCTGCTGCGTCGCCTGCCGCAAGGCATGCACGAGGGGCCGGCACTGCTCGTAGTATTGCCAGCCTTCCGCCGTCGGCTGCAGGCGGCGCGCGCTGCGATTAAGCAAGCGGTAGCCGAGCTGGCTTTCCAGTTTTTGCAGCCGGCGCGTGACGGTCGCGGCGGGCAAGGCTTCCTTGACGGCCGCCGCATGCAGGCTGCCAGCCTCGACAATGGCGACAAACAGGGCTAAATCATCTAACATGATTGCATTTTCGGAATTTGAAATTAAAAATATGGCTCTAGTATAGATTGCTGCAAGTTGTTACGCTGCCATATCTTGATACTTTGAAAGTGCCCCATGTCCGAAGCCCTGCGTTTGCGCTGCGTATTTGCCTTCCTGATGTCGCTGCTCATGACCTTGCTGATGAGCGCCTGGGTCACATGGCTCAATATCGGCCTGCAGGCGGACTTCCTGCCCCGCTGGCGCCATGCCTTCTTTGCCGCCTGGCCCGTGGCCTTCTGCGCCGTGATGCTGTTCGCGCCCCGCGTGCAGCTGATGAGCCGCAGCATCGTGGCCAGGCTCGCGCGTCCGGCGCCAGCCTGCCCCGCCTGCCCGGCAGATGCGCCATGCGCATGCGCCAGCCGCCCTTAACCGGCAGTCGGCCAGCAACAGTATCACTCGGTCACTCCCGCCCACGGCTGCCCTGATCCGGGCTATGCTATGGCCGTCCTTGTCTTTACAGCGGAGTGTCCATGCTCGATCACGTTTCCCTCACCGTCAGCGATCTGGAACGCGCCGAGCGCTTCTATGACGCCATCTTTGCCGCCCTCGCCGTGCCTAAGGTGGGCAGCGACCATGCCCATGCGTGGATAGGTTACGGCGAACGCAGCGATGCGGAGCATCCTGAACGCAGCTATTTTTCCGTGCGCCTGGGCCCGCAGCCAGACGACGCGCCGCGCCGCCATTGCTGCTTCAAGGCCTCCTCGCACGCAGCCGTGGAAGCGTTCTGGCAGGCGGGACTGGCGCACGGCGGCATCGACCTGGGCGCGCCGGGCCTGCGCCACTATCACGCCAGCTATTACGCGGCCTTTTTGTTTGATCCGGACGGCAACCGCATCGAAGCCGTCTGCCATCGCGCCGACGCCGGCTGACAGGACGGGAAACCCGGCTCTGTTCGGCATTTCCACTTCGATACGTTTTGCCTATAATGGCTGTCAAGCCATACCGTCCCCGGTCCGTGCACCAAGAAGGAGATTCATGCATCATCTATTCGTCGGCCGCCCCGCGCGCACCATGCTCCTCTCCAGCGCCGGCCTGCTGCTGGCAGGCTGTTTTACCGGCTGCTCCCTGTTGCCATCCACGCCGGTCACGCCGGGCGTGCCGGCCACCGCCGCCCTGCCCGACGCCAGCATCGCCTATACCCTGAGCGGCCAGAGCGGCTTGCCCGTGGTCTTCCAGTCGGCCATGGGCGACGGCAAGGATGTGTGGGCCAAGGTCGCGCCCGAAGTAGCCCGGCAGCACAGAGTGCTCGTGTACGACCGTCCCGGTTACGGCGACAGCCAGAAAACCACCACGCCACGCGCCCCCTGCACCATCGCCGCCCAGCAGCGCGCCCTGCTGGCGCAAGCGGGCCTGAAGCCGCCGTATGTGCTGGTCGGCCATGGCTTGGGCGGGCTGTACCAGTATGTGTATGCGAGACTGTACCCGCAGGACGTGGCCGGCCTGGTGCTGCTCGATCCCATCCACCCGCAGCAGTGGAACCGCCTGCAACAGGACGCGTCCACCTACGCCATGCTCGTGAAAACGCGGCGTAAACTCATGTTCAACAGTACGGAATCGGCCGAATTCGATGCCCAGACGCAGTGCTTGCAACACGTCGACATGAGCAGTCCGCTGCGCGTGCCCGCCATGCTGCTGGTGCGCGACAAGTTCGGCATCGAGGAAATGGGCTCGTTCGAGAACGTGGTACGGGCCCAGGAAAAGGATTGGCAGCGCCTGTCCGGTGCGCCGGCCATCGAGCGCATCACGGGCGCTGGCTACTACATCCAGAAAGACAACCCCGTCATCGTCAACGAGGCGATCAAGATGGTGGCGAAGAAGAAGTAGTGGTGTCGGATTACGCGGCGATTGAACCCCTTGTCGACGCGTAGGTCGGATTAGCGTGGCGAAGCCGCGCGTAATCCGACAATATCGGGCGTCAACGGCAGCGCCGGATCAGCTATTGAAACCCTTGCCCTCGCCCGCCAGTTTCACCAGCAGCGGCGCCGGCGTCCACGCCTCGCCGTGGCGGCCTTTCGCGTAGCCGGCAATCGTGTCGAGTACGTTAGGCAAGCCGACCGTGTCCGCGTAGAACATGGGGCCGCCGCGGAACAGCGGGAAGCCGTAGCCCGTCAAATACACCATGTCGATGTCCGAGGCGCGCAAGGCGATGCCCTCTTCCAGGATGCGCGCGCCCTCGTTGACGAGCGCATACACGAGGCGTTCGACGATTTCCTGGTCGCTGATCTTGCGCCGCGCCACGCCGATGTCGGCGGAGTGCTGGATAATCATGGCGTTGACCTGCTCCGACGGATAGGCCTTGCGGTCGCCCGGCTTGTAGTCGTACCAGCCGGCGCCCGTCTTCTGGCCAAACCGCCCCAGTTCGCACAGCAAATCGGCCGTCTTCGAATACGTGACGTCCGGCTTTTCCACGTAGCGGCGCTTGCGGATGGCCCAGCCGATATCGTTGCCGGCCAGGTCGCCCATGCGGAACGGGCCCATGGCGAAGCCGAATTTCTCGACCGCCTTGTCGACCTGTTCCGGCAGACAGCCTTCTTCCAGCAGGAAACCGGCTTGGCGGCTGTATTGCTCGATCATGCGGTTGCCGATGAAACCGTCGCACACGCCCGAGACGACGCCCGTCTTCTTCAGCTTTTTCGACAGGGCCAGCGCCGTGGCCAGCACGTCCTTGCCCGTTTCCTTGCCCCGCACGATTTCCAGCAGTTTCATGACGTTCGCCGGACTGAAGAAGTGCGTGCCGACCACGTCCTGCGGCCGCTGGGTGAATGCGGCGATCTTGTCCAGGTCCAAAGTGGACGTGTTCGAGGCGAGGATGGTGCCCGGCTTCATGACGGCGTCGAGCTGCTTGAAGACGGCTTCCTTGACGCCCAGCTCTTCGAAGACGGCTTCGATGACGATGTCGGCCTGCGCAATGTCCGCATAGACTAACGTGCCGCTGACCAGCGCGATGCGCTGCTCGGCCTTCTCTTGCGTCAGCTTGCCCTTCTTCACCGTGTTTTCATAATTCTTGCGGATCGTGGCCAGGCCCTTGTCCAGCGCTTCCTGCTTCGTTTCCAGCAGCATCACGGGAATGCCCGCGTTGGCAAAGTTCATGGCGATGCCGCCGCCCATGGTGCCGGCGCCGACAATGGCCGCGCTGGCGATCGTGCGCACGGGCGTGTCGGCCGGCACGTCGGGCACCTTGCTGGCGACGCGCTCGGCAAAGAAGGCGTGGCGCAGGGCTTTCGATTCCGGCGACTGCACCAGTTGCATGAACAGTTCGCGCTCGTACTTCAAGCCGTCGTCGAATTTCATCGTCACGGCGGCGGCCACGGCATCGACGCATTTGAGCGGTGCGGGGAACGGGCCGGACATGGCTTTGACGGTATTGCGCGAAAACTGCAGGAAAGCTTCGTGGTTCGGGTAATCGACCTTGCGCTCGCGCACTTTCGGCAGCGGACGCACATCGGCCACTTTCGTGGCGAAGGCCACGGCGGCGGCCAGCAAGTCGGCGCCGGGCGCGATGACTTCGTCGAACAGGGCCGTGCCGGCCAGTTTTTCGGATGCGACGGGCGTGCCCGAGACGATCATGTTCAGGGCCATCTCCAGGCCCAGCACACGCGGCAGACGCTGCGTGCCGCCCGCGCCCGGCAAGATGCCGAGTTTGACTTCCGGCAAGGCCATCTGCGCGCCCGGTGCGGCCACGCGGTAGTTGCAACCGAGCGCCAGCTCCAGGCCGCCACCCATGCAGACGCTGTGGATGGCCGCCACGACCGGCTTGGTCGACTGTTCGACGACGTTGATCAGGGTGTGCAGGGTCGGTTCCGTGAGCGCCTTGGGCGAATTGAATTCCTTGATGTCGGCGCCGCCCGAAAAGGCCTTGCCGGCGCCCGTGATGACGATGGCTTTGACGGCCTCGTCCGCCAGCGCCTGGCGGATGCCAGCCACGGCGGCCGTACGCGTCGCCAGGCCCAGGCCATTGACGGGCGGGTTGGCC
Organism: Janthinobacterium sp. KBS0711; assembly: GCF_000988085.1. Taxonomy (NCBI): domain Bacteria; kingdom Pseudomonadati; phylum Pseudomonadota; class Betaproteobacteria; order Burkholderiales; family Oxalobacteraceae; genus Janthinobacterium; species Janthinobacterium sp. KBS0711. Next base: position 74,270 of record NZ_LBCO01000011.1, read on the forward strand.
AGGGTAATGACGGCAACGGCGCCGTTCACTTGATATTCAGCACTCATGTCTCTTCCTTATTGATTTTTGCTCAGCGATGAGGTGGTTGCAAGGGATGAAGCTTCACTATACCGCATAAAAGAACGCTCGTATTATTTTTGTCGTGGCGCGCCCGGCGCCAGCATGCTACGCCATGGTACAACATCGTTTGCGGAAAGATTCTGCTGCAAGCAGCAAGCTATTGTAGAAGCTATCACTTGGATATTCATTTAAATAATAAAACAGCAATAATAATAACGATGTTTTATTATGTAAAAGAATGCGTTTGTTATATGCCGGCATGGGGCAATTGCGACAGTTTTTACATTATTTATTCCCGCCCCTTGTTTTTCGCCAGACGCTGGGGAATAATAAAATTGTTGATTCAAATCAATACTCTACAATTTATCCACGATAAGGCAAACTGCAGGGCAAACACTGGCGGCCGTTGATTGCGCACATTCTCACCGATTATCACCAGATGCCGGCCCATGCAATAACATTCCCGCCTTATAGGGATAGCAGAAAAAATAATAAAAGCAGCCTTATCGCTCCCATTCCTCTTCTCACCCCCGAAGGAAATACTATGGACGCAGCCAGCCATGTCAGCCACTCCCAGGATCTGGACTTACAAGCGATAAACACTGCATTGAACCGTGTCCAGGCCGTCATCGAATTCGAACTCGACGGCACCATCCTGCATGCGAATGACAATTTCCTGCGTGTCGTCGGCTATAGCCTGGCCGAGGTGCAAGGCAAGCACCATGCCATCTTTTGCGATCCCGACTACGTCAAAACAGCCGAATACGCCAACTTCTGGACCAAGCTGGGACGCGGTGAATTCGACCAGGGCGAATACAAGCGCCGCGCCAGGGATGGCCGCGAAGTGTGGATCAACGCTTCCTACAACCCCATCCTCGACGCGGACGGCAAACCGTATAAAGTCATCAAGTTCGCCACCGACATTACGGCAAGCAAGCGCCGCAATGCCGATTACGAAGGCAAGATCGACGCCATCAGCAAGGCGCAGGCCGTGATCGAGTTCCAGCTTGACGGCACCGTCATCCGCGCCAACGACAACTTCCTCAAGTCCGTCGGCTACACTCTGGACGAGATCGCAGGCAAGCACCACCGCATGTTTTGCGAACCCGAGTACGCCAAGAGCGAGGAATACGCGCAATTCTGGCACAAGCTGGGACAAGGCCAGTTCGATGCGGGCGAATACAAGCGCGTCACCAAGGACGGCCGCGAAATCTGGCTCAACGCTTCGTACAACCCCATCTTTGACGCGGAAGGCCGGCCCTTCAAGGTGGTCAAGTTCGCCAGCGACGTGACGGCCCTGAAAAAGCGCAACGCCGAATACGAAGGCAAGGTCAGCGCCATCGGCAAGGCGCAGGCCGTGATCGAATTCGATATGCAGGGCAAGGTGCTGGACGCGAACGACAATTTCCTCACCGTCATGGACTACGACTTGAGCGATATCCAGGGTGAGCACCACCGCATGTTCTGCGAGCCCGAGTATGCCGGCAGCGCCGAGTACAAGAAATTCTGGCAAAAGCTCAACCGGGGCGAATTCGACGCGGGCCGCTACAAGCGCCTGGGCAACCATGGCAAGGTGGTGTGGATACAGGCCACCTACAACCCCATCCTGGACTTGAACGGCAAGCCGTATAAAGTAGTCAAGTTCGCCATCGACATCACGGACCAGGTGAACCTGGAAAACAGCATCCAGGCCAAGGCCGCCAACGACAGCCGCAAGGTCAATGCCCTGCTCGACTCGGTGGCGCGCGCGGCGCAAGGCGACCTGACTTGCAATATCGTGCCCGAAGGCAGCGAGCCGATCGATTTGCTGGCCGGCGGCATCAGCAAGATGATCGTCGACTTGCGCGGCGTGATCGGCAACGTGGTCTCGGCGGCCAACGGCTTTGCCGACGCCTCGAACGCCATCGCCGAACGGGCCACGGGCGTGGCCGTGGGCACGCAGGCGCTGGGCGCCACGGTGGAAGAAATGAACGCGTCCATCGACGGCCTGACGTTTTCCATCAATTCCATCGCGGAAAACACCTCGAACGCCGATTCCCTGGCGAAAGCCACGCAGCAGGAGGCGGAAGCGGGCGCGCGCGCCGTCGCCAAGTCGATCGAAGCGATGGACTTGATCAACCGCTCGTCGGAAGACATCGGCGAGATCGTCAAGGTCATCAGCGAGATCGCCAACCAGACGAATATGCTGGCCTTCAATGCGGCCATCGAGGCGGCGCGCGCGGGCGAGCACGGCCTGGGCTTTTCCGTCGTTGCCGACGAAGTGCGCAAGCTGGCCGAGCGCTCGTCGCAGGCGACCAAGGAAATTTCCAAGCTGATCAACGAATCCGTCAAGCGCGTTTCCACCGGCAGCGAGATTTCGCGCCAGGCCAGCGACGCCTTCGACAAGATCGTCTCGGGCGTGGCGAAGACCACCCTGGCCATTTCCGATATCTCGAAGGCGGCCAACGAACAGCTGCTGACGGCGCGCGAAGTGTCGACGGCCATCCAGTACATCGCTGAGGAAACGGAAAAGTCGGCCGCCAACTGCGACAGCATCGCCCGCTCGACGGATGGGCTGAACGAGCGTGCGGGCAGCCTGAACCAGACTGTCTCCGGCTTCGTGGTGTAAGCCATGAGCCACGCGGCCACCTTGACGCCCGAGGTGCTGACGACCCTGATCGCGCTGGTGCGCCAGCATACGGGGATCGCCATGACGGCGCGCAAGAGCGTCTTGCTGGAACGGCGCTTGCAGCCACGGCTGCAGGCGCTGTCCCTGCACAGCTACCAGGCTTACCTGGAGCGCGTGGCCAGCGACCGCGACGAGGTGGCCCACTTCATCGACCTGGTGACCACCAACGACACCCTGTTCTTCCGCACGCCGCAAATCTGGGATTACTTCCGCGACCGCTACCTGCCCGCCTGGGCCCGCGCCCATCCGGGCGATTGCCTGGCCATCTGGTCGGCGGCGGCCGCCAGCGGCGAGGAACTGTATTCGATCGCCATGCTGTGCGAACAATTCAAGCTGCAAGTGCCGTCTTTCCGCTACCAGATCCTGGCCAGCGACATTTCGCAGCAGATCCTGGGTGCGGCGCGGGCCGGCCAGTACAGCGGCCGCTCCGTCGAGCGTATCCGTTTGTCGCACCCGGACTTGCTGCGCAAATATTTCACGCCAGCACCGTATGGCGTCACGGTCAACGAGGAATTGCGGCAACACGTCAGCTTTGCCCAGCATAACCTGCTCGAAGCGCTGCGCCCGGCGCGGCAGTTCGACCTGGTATTCCTGCGCAATGTGCTCATCTATTTCGATGCCGAGCACCAGGAAACCGTTCTGCGCCAGGCAAGGCTCAGCCTCAAGGACGAAGGCCGGCTGATCCTGGGCGAATCGGAAACCATCGCCCGCCTCGGCACCGGCTATCAATTCGAGTTTCCCATGATTTACAAGGCGGGTACCGCATGAGCATCATCATCGACCATCACCTGCCGCTGCACCATGTCGGCATGGGTCAACTGAGCGTGGGCACGCATGGCGAGCAGCTGCAAGCGCTCCTCGGCTCCTGCATCGGCATCGGCTTCATCTGGAAGAACGGCCCATGCTGCGGCCTGGCCCATTGTTTGCTGCCGGAAGCGCCGGGCGCCGACAGCGCCATTGGCGCTCGCTATGTAAGCCAGGCCGTGCCCTCGTTGCTGCGCCTGATGGGCGTGCGGCAAGCCGACTACGCCGACATCGAAGTGGTGCTGGCGGGCGGCGCCAGCATGTTTGGCCCGCGCAACGGACGCCTGCAAGTGGGCCGGCAAAACGCGGAAGCGGCGCAAAAGTACCTGGACCAGTGCGGCTTGCACGTCAGCTTTTGCGCGCTGGGCGGCCGCCACGGACGCCAGTTGCTGATCGATTGCGCCAATCACAGCTACGCCGTCACCGATGTCGTGGCGCCACCCGAATTGATTCCACGCAAGGAAGGCGTATATGGATATGCATGAAGCGACGGGCTTGCAAGCGCAGGCCAGCGGAGAAACGGCCACCGAGCTGTTTGGTTCCTTCCACCTGGGCGACGATGAATTCGCCCTGCCCGCCAGCTGCATCCGCGAAGTGGTGAACTATCCCGCGAAAGTCACGGCCCTGCCCCTGTCGCCCGCGTATCTGGAAGGCATGTTTACCTTGCGCGGCAGCGTCATTCCGGTGGTCAACCTGGGCCGCTTGTTCCGCGCCGATGCGCCGCGCGCCGTGGCCACGGACAAGATCGCCATTCTCGACTTCCAGCAAGTGTTGATCGGCATCGTCTTCCAGGATACGGGCGAAATCCTGCGCGTGCCCGCCAGCGCCCGCAGCGCCCTGCAATATGCGGCCGGCGACAGCCACGCCGTCATCGCCGGCACGATCTTGCTCGATGGCGGCGCGCGCCTGCTGCAAGTGCTCGACCCGCATGCCCTGCTGCGTATTGAAAACGTGCCCCATGTGCTGGCCCTGCAGGCGACGGGCGCCAAGCTGAGCACGGCCCGCTACCATGCGCAAAGCGAACGCCGCCAGTGCGTCAGCTTCCATGCGGCCGGCGCCACGTTTGCCTTTGAAATGCTGGCCATCCAGGAAATCATCCGGGTGCCGGAACTGCACAGTTCCCTGCTGAACAGCGAACTGTGTCTGGGCCGCATGCATTTTCGCGGCAGCCAGGTGGCCGTCGTCGATTTCGGCGCCCTGCTGCAGGCGCCCGGCTCCGGCACGGCGGCCACTGGCGACCAGCGCATCATCGTCGTGCGCCTCGATGACACAACCGTGGGCTTCCTCGTCGACTCCGTCGACAGCATCGTGCATTTCTTTGGCGACGAGGTGTTGCCGATTCCCCTGCTGAGCAAGGCGCGCGCCGCCATGTTTGCCGGCTGCATCACGAAAGAAGGCCTGGGCGACGTCATTTTCCTCGACCACAAGGGCATCCTGTCACAGGCCGAGATCGTCGAGATGCGCGACGGCCACGCGCGCCTGTATCCGGCCGACACGGACGCGAACACGGCCGCCACCCGCAAGGCGCCGCGCCGCGTCTACATCACGTTTACCGTGGAAACCCGCTTCGCCGTGGAAATCGGGCAAGTGCGTGAAATCATCGATTTCAGCGGCGCCATCACGACGCCGCCGGGCATGCCGGCCTGCATGCGCGGCATGCTCAACTTGCGCCAGCAAATGATCAGCATCATCGATTTGCGCCAGCTGTACGCCATGCCCGCCTTGCCGGACGCCAGCGCCGGCAAGATTCTGATCGTGGAACGGGGCGCAGAGCGCTACGGCTTTCTCGTCGACCACGTCGACAACATCATGACCATTTCCGACAGCCAGCGCTTCGCGGCGCCGCAAATCATCCGCACGGGAGAACATGAGGACCTGCGCAGCGAAATGGATGAAATGATCGATATCGGCACGGATGCGCAGCGCCAGACCCTGTCCGTCTTCCAGTGCGACCATCTGCTGGAAAAACTGGGGGCGGCGCTGCCGCAGGCTGCCTAGGCTGCTTTACATCCCCGGCAGCTGGTGCCCCTTGAACTGCTCGCGCAGCTTGTTCTTCTGGATCTTGCCCGTGGCGCCCATGGGCAAGGCGTCGATGAACAGCACGTCGTCCGGCGTCCACCACTTGGCGATCTTGCCTTCAAAAAATTGCAACAGCGCTTCGCGCGTGACGGTCATGCCGGGACGCAGCACGACGACGAGCACGGGGCGCTCGTCCCATTTCGGGTGGAACACGCCGATGCAGGCCGCCTGCAGCACGGCCGGATGCGCCATGGCAAGGTTTTCCAGGTCGATGGTGCCGATCCACTCGCCGCCCGACTTGATCACATCCTTGCTGCGGTCCGTGATCTGCATGTAGCCGTCCGTGTCGATGGTGGCCACGTCGCCCGTGGGGAACCAGCCATCCTGCAGCACGTCGCCGCCCTCGTTCTTGTAATACGACGAAATGATCCACGGCCCCTTCACCAGCAGATGGCCATACGCCACGCCGTCCCACGGCAATTCCTTGCCGTCGTCGTCGACGATCTTCATGTCCACGCCGTAGATCGCATGGCCCTGCTTTTGCAGTATCTTGCGCTGCTCGTCCTTCGGCAAGTCCAGGTGCTTGGTCTGCAAGCCGCCCGCCGTGCCCAGCGGCGACATTTCCGTCATGCCCCAGGCGTGGATGACTTCCACGTCGAACTTGTCGATCAGGGTATCCATCATGGCCGGAGGACACGCCGCGCCGCCGATCACGGTGCGGCGGAAAGTGGAAAATTGCAGATTATTCTGCAAGGCATGGTTGAGCAAACCCAGCCAGACGGTGGGCACGCCGGCCGAAAACGTCACTTTTTCCGCCTCGAACAATTCATACAGCGACTTGCCGTCCAGCGCCGCGCCGGGAAACACCATGCGCGCGCCGGACAGGGGCACGGAATACGGCAAGCCCCAGGCATTCACGTGGAACATGGGCACGACGGGCAAGACCGTGTCCGAGGCGCGCACGTTCAGGGCGCTGGGCATGGCCGACGCGTACGCGTGCAGCACGGTCGAACGGTGCGAATACAGGGCGCCCTTGGGATTGCCCGTCGTGCCCGAGGTATAGCACAGGGTGGCGGCCGAATTCTCGTCGAACAAGGGCCACGTGTAACCGTCGGAATGCGTGGCGATCAAGTCTTCATAGCACAGCAGGTCGGGAATCGTGCTGCTGGCGGGCATGCGCTCGCGGTCGCACATCAGCACGAAGTGACGCACGAAGGTGCAATCGGCGGCGATCTTTTCCACCACGGGCAGGAAAGTCAAATCAAACAGCAAGACCTGGTCTTCAGCGTGATTCGAGATGTAAGCGATCTGGTCGGGAAACAGGCGCGGATTGATGGTGTGCAGCACGGCGCCCGAGCCGGACACGGCATAGTATGCTTCCAGGTGGCGGTAGCCATTCCAGGCCAGGGTGGCGACCCGGTCGCCCATGCCGACGCCTAGGCCATGCAAGGCGTTCGCCAGGCGCCGCGCGCGCTGGTGGCAATCGCGGTAGGTGTAGCGGTGCATATCGCCTTCCACCCGCCGCGAAATGATTTCGCTGCCCCCATAATGACGCGCTGCAAACTCGATAATGCTGGAAATCAGCAGGGGCTGACTCATCATCTGGCCCATCACTGGACTCAAGGGGAATGCCGACATCGTGTCTCCTGAAAGTGGATACTCGGTTATTGTTGGAATTTAAAGACTTTCCTTAGTTTCGTACGGTCGTGCGGAAATCGTCAACGCATTTCGATATTGCGATGCAGCATGGAATTTTCGATTCCGTTTCTTGCTATGCAAACACCTGCCAGAGCGCTCGCCACGCGCCTTGGCGCTGTGCGGTAAAATCGCATTCCAGGCTGGCGCACCTTGCCGGTCCATCTTACTGACTGGAATTGCCATCACCGCTCATACCTTACCACTGGATAACGCCTTTGCGGCCTTGCCGCCCGCGTTCTATACGCGCTTGATGCCCACGCCCCTGCCCGCCCCGTATTTCGTGGCCGCCAGCGCGCCAGCCGCAGCCCTGATCGGCCTCGATGCGGCGCGCCTGGCCGAGCCCGATTATGTAGCGCTGCTGAGCGGCAATGCCGTGGCCGAGCGTTCGCAGCCCCTGTCGGCCGTGTATTCCGGCCACCAGTTCGGCGTCTGGGCCGGCCAGCTGGGCGATGGCCGCGCCATCTTGCTGGGCAATATCGCCACGGCCGATGGTCCGATGGAGCTGCAGCTGAAAGGCGCGGGCGCCACGCCATATTCGCGCATGGGCGACGGACGCGCCGTGCTGCGCTCGTCCATCCGCGAATTCCTGTGCTCGGAAGCCATGGCGGCGCTGGGCATACCCACGTCGCGCGCGCTGTCCATCATGGGCTCGCAGCAAGGCATCATGCGCGAAACCGTCGAGACGGCCGCCGTCGTGACGCGCATGGCGCCCACTTTCGTGCGCTTCGGCTCGTTCGAACACTGGTTTTACCGCAAGCAGCCGGACGAGCTGAGAATCCTGGCCGATTACGTCATCGACAGCTTCTACCCCGACTTGCGCGCTGCATCAAATCCATATCAAGCCTTGCTGGCCGAAGTATGCGTGCGCACGGCGCACATGATCGCGCAGTGGCAAGCCGTGGGTTTCATGCATGGCGTCATGAATACGGACAATATGTCGATCCTGGGCCTGACCCTCGATTACGGCCCTTTCGGCTTCATGGAAGCGTTTGATGCCGAGCACATCTGCAACCATACGGACCAGCAGGGACGCTATTCCTACGCCAACCAGCCGCAGGTGGGCCACTGGAACTGCTACGCGCTGGGCCAGGCGCTGCTGCCGTTGATCGGCGAAGTGGAATTGGCGCAGGCGGCGCTGGACAGCTACCAGAGCGCCTTTGCGGAGAAGATGAATACCTTGCTGCGCGCCAAGCTGGGCTTACGCGAAGTGCAAGACGAAGACACGGTGCTGTTCGACAGCATGTTTGCGCTGATGCAAGCCAATCACGTGGATTTCACCAACTTCTTCCGCGCCCTGGCGACACTGCAAGTAGACGCCCCCGAGCACGACACGGTGCTGCGCGACATGTTCATCGACCGCCCCGCGTTCGATACGTGGGCGGCACAATACCGCGCGCGCCTGCGGCAGGAGTACAGCGTCGATGCCGAACGGCAAGCGGCGATGAACCAGGTCAACCCGAAATACGTGCTGCGCAACTACCTGGCGCAAGTGGCCATCGAAAAAGCCCAGCAGCAGGACTACACGGAAGTGGCGAGATTGCTGGAAGTTTTGCAAAAGCCATTTGACGAACAGCCCGAACACCAGCACTATGCGGCCCTGCCGCCCGACTGGGCCAGCCACCTTGAAGTCAGTTGCTCATCCTGAGGAGTCATTATGACCACGAATAAAGTCAAGAAAACCGACGCCGAATGGCGCGCCATGCTCGATTCGATGCAATACGAAGTCACCCGCCACGCGGCCACGGAACGGGCCTTCACGGGCAAGTTCTGGGACCACCATGAACATGGCGTCTACACCTGCGTCTGCTGCAACACGCCCCTGTTCGCTTCGGACACCAAGTTCGATTCCGGCTGCGGCTGGCCCAGCTATTTCCAGGCCCTCGACCCGGCCAACGTGACGGAAATCGTCGACCGCAGCCACGGCATGGTGCGCACGGAAATCGTCTGCGCCGTCTGCGACGCCCACCTGGGCCACGTCTTCCCGGATGGCCCGCCGCCGACCGGCTTGCGCTATTGCATCAATTCGGCATCGCTGCGCTTCGATCCGCAACCGTGAGACACTGGAATGGCGGGCGGGCATCTTGCTCCTAAGCCATTCCTAAGATGAATGTAACAAGACCCGTGTAAAGTCTCGCCATGAAATTTCTATTCGACCTATTCCCCCTGATCGCCTTCTTCGCCGCCTTCAAACTGGGCGGCATGTATGAAGCGGCCACGCATGACTTCGTACAGCAATATTTGTCCGGCTTCGTGTCTGGCGGCCTGATCAAGGCCGACCAGGCGCCGTGGATACTTGCCACCCTCGTCGGCATCGTCGCCACCGCCTGCCAGGTCAGCTATCTGCTGCTGCGCGGACGCAAGGTGGACGGCATGCTGTGGTTGTCGCTGTTCATCTTTGTCGTGTTCGGCGGCGCCAGCATTTACCTGCATGACGATTTCTTCCTGAAATGGAAGCCGACCCTGATCTACTGGCTGTCCGGCCTGGCCCTGTTGATCGCCCACGTGGGCTTCAAGAAAAACCTGATCCGCAAGACCATGGAAGCGCAAGTGCAATTGCCCGATGCTGTGTGGAACCAGCTACTGGCCGCATGGATCATCTTCTTTGGCGCCATCGGCGCACTGAACCTGTTCGTGGCCTTCGTACTGTACAAGGGCGACATGGCCGCTTGGGTCAGCTTTAAAGCGTTTGGCGCGACGGGCATCTTCTTTGCCTTTATCGTGGCGCAAACCCTGTTCCTGGCCAAACATATCAAGGAAGACGCATGATGACGAACGACACGGCAACGCGCATGGAGCGCATTCGTGCCCGCCTGGAAACGGCACTGTCCCCTCTGGAATGCGTGCTGGAAGATGACTCGGCGCGCCACCGGGGCCATGCGGGCGCCGCCTCGGGCGGAGGCCATTACAATCTACGCATAATTTCTAGTCAATTTGAGGGGCTCAGGCTCGTCATGCGCCATCGACTGGTGTATGATTCCGTGCACGATATGATGCATAATGAGATACATGCATTGGCGATTGTGGCCCTGGCGCCATCCGAAGTAGTGTAAGGATGGCGTTTTGGCGTACCCGAGCCATGTTATCAATTTCTTTCCATGCGTTTTTTACGAAACTTTCCCTAACAGGATTTAATAATGACTTTTAAGCCAGCCCGCTTGCTGATCGCACTACTCGCCGTTGTCGCGGTACCTGTTTTTGCGCAAAATGTTGCCGTTGTTAATGGCAAGCCTATCCCATCGTCGCGCGTTGATGCAGTCGTCAAGCAAGTCGTCGCCCAAGGCCAGCAACCGGATTCGCCGCAACTGCGCGAAATGATCAAGAAAGACTTGATCGGCCGTGAAGTGCTGATGCAAGAAGCGGAAAACAAAGGTTTCGGTAAAGATGCAGCAGTCAAGCAGCAAATCGAGAACGCACGCCAGGCCATCGTCATCAACGCCCTGGTCGGCGACTACCTGAAAAAGAACCCCGTCAACGACGCTGAAATCAAGGCCGAATACGACAAGTTCGTGGCCCAGACCGGCGACAAGGAATACCACGTGCGCCACATCCTGGTCGGCACCGAAGCGGAAGCGAAAGATATCATCGCCAAGCTGAAAGGCGGCGCCAAGTTCGAAGATCTGGCCAAGCAATCGAAAGATACCGGCTCGGCCGACAATGGCGGCGACCTGGACTGGGCAGCCCCATCGTCGTTCCCGAAAGTGTTCTCGGACGCTTTCGTGAAACTGCAAAAAGGCCAGGTCACCGACACCCCGGTGCAAACGCCTAATGGTTTCCACGTGATCAAGCTGGACGACACCCGCGCGGCAAAACTGCCGACCCTGGAAGAAGTCAAGCCACAGATCGCCGAAGCGCTGCAGCAAAAGAAACTGCAAGCGTATCAGGAAGAAATGATCAAAAAAGCGAAAGTTCAGTAAGAACTGACCTCCCCGGCGCCCTTTTCGGCGCCGGTCGTGTATTCTGCGCCTGAATGCGCACTGCGCGACAGTCGCGTATATCGATTTTTAGTATATTTATTAGGAATGAACATGATTTTGAAGCCAGCCCGCCTGATCTTAGCCCTGGTCGCCGTCGTAGCGATCCCTGCGTTCGCGCAAAACGTCGCCACCGTGAATGGCAAGGCCATCCCATCGTCGCGCGTCGACCAGGTCGTCAAGCAAGTCGTCGCCCAAGGCAAGCAAGCTGATTCGCCGCAATTGCGCGAAGCCATCAAGAAAGACCTGATCGGCCGCGAAGTGCTGATCCAGGAAGCCGACAAGCAAGGCTACGGCACGCGTCCGGAAGTCAAGTCGCAGATCGACAATGCCCGTCAAAGCATCATCATCAACGCCCTGCTGGCCGACTACGTCAAGAAGAACCCCGTCAAGGACGCTGAAATCAAGGCCGAGTACGACAAGTTCAAGGCGCAAGCGGGCGACAAGGAATACCATGCACGCCACATCCTGGTCGCCACCGAAGCGGAAGCGAAAGACATCATCGCCAAGCTGAAAGGCGGCGCCAAGTTCGAAGAACTGGCAAAAGTATCGAAAGACGGTTCCGCAGCCAATGGCGGCGACCTGGACTGGGCTAGCCCAGCTTCGTACGTGAAGCCATTCTCCGACGCCATGGTTGCTTTGAAACCAGGCCAGGTCACGCAAACGCCGGTGCAGTCGCAATTCGGCTTCCACGTGATCAAGCTGGAAGAAACCCGCCCGACGAAGCTGCCGGCACTGGAAGAAGTCAAGGGTCAAGTGGCCGAGTCGCTGCAACAGAAGAAACTCGCCGCCTACCGCGATGAGTTGATGAAGAAAGCAAAAATCCAGTAATATCGGATGAAGATGAAAAGGCGCTCCACGGAGCGCTTTTTTTACGCCTGGAGATGACATGAATCTACATGCAGAACTGAAAGCCGCGCTGGAAGCGGCCGCCGACCCGGGCCGTGCGGCGCCCATGCAGGCCTATATGCGAGACCAGTTCGTTTTCCTGGGCGTGGCAGCGCCGCAGCGGCGGCTGGCCGCCAGGGGCTTGCTGGCGGGCCTGAAGGGCATCGATGCCGCGACCTTGCTGGAACACGCGCAGCTGCTGTGGCAGCAGCCGGAGCGTGAATACCAGCACGTGGCGCTCGACATGCTGGCCCTGCACCGGCGCCAGTTGAACATCGGGCACATCCCCGCCCTGCTCGGCCTGGCGCGCCAGCGGGCATGGTGGGACAGCGTCGACGGCATGACGGACATCGTCGGCGACGTGCTGCAGGCGGAGCGCCAGCGCGGCGGCGACGGCCATGCGCACATGGATGACGCGCTGCGCCACCCAGACTTCTGGCTGCGCCGCATCGCCATGCTGCACCAGTTGGGCTGGCGCGCCGACACGGATGCCGGCTGGCTATTTGACGCGGCGCTGATGCTGGCCCACGAAGACGAGTTTTTCATCCGCAAGGCCATCGGCTGGGCCTTGCGCGATTACGCGCGCCACGCACCGGCAGCCGTGCTGGCTTTTGCCACGGAGCACCGCCAGCGGCTCTCTCCCCTCAGCTACCGCGAAGCACTGAAACACCAGCCACGCTGAACGACTGGCCACCCAGCAATCGCAGCGCCGCATCGATGCGGGGCGCGGCATCCCAGGCCGGCACGGGTGCCAGCAAGCCCAGCGCCATCTGCCGCAGCGGCTCGGCGATCACCATGGCCAGCAGCAAGCCGGCCAGTTCGTGCCCATCGTGCCCATCCTGCAAGGCCAGATGGCCGCGCGCGGCCTGGCGTCCCAACCAGTCGGCCAGCAGAGCCGTGCCCCGCTCGATGCCGTTGCGCTGATACACGGCCAGCAAATCCGCGCGCGCGGGAAACTCCGTGCACAGCAGGCGGAACAACCCCACGGCGTCGGCAGTCAGCACGCGCGCCGTCATCGCCTGCAAGATCTCTTTTAATAGCGGCAAGACCTCGCCTGGCCCGGCCGCATCGTACGCCATGGCCGGTAAAAATGCGTCCGTCCAGCCGCGCACCACCAGTGCGACCAGCTCTTCGCGGTTGGCCGCGTACTGATACAGCGACTTCTTGGCCATGCCCGCGTGGCGCGCCACCGCTTCCATGGTCGTGGCCGCATAGCCTTCGTGCAACAGCAGCCAGGTGGCCGCCTGCACTGCCGCCTCGCGCGCTTCCTCGGGCGGGCGTGCCGGGCGGCCCCGTCCACGCACAGCCTTGCTGTCTTCTTCCTGCATGCCGACTCCAAGCTTGATCGATGGGCAATTTTACACTGAAACATATTTAGGAAACGCAATTCGTTTCTTTAATATATAATCAGCTCACCCCAACAAAGGAGAACGACATGACGCAGCATATTCAATTCCCATGGAGCATCACCAGCACTGGCGACTTGCTCGACCCGTTCCCGCTGCGCCTGGAAACGGGCATCACGCGCCTGGAAGACGGTTGCCTGCTGGTGGCGGCGCGCACGGAACTGCACGGCTGCAGCGGGCGCATGCTGGACTGGTGGTTTACGTTTTTCGAAACGACGCAGCACATCAAGTGGTGGCATCCGCACGATCACGTGGCCCATCACGGCTGGAACAGTGCGTGGAAAAAGGGAGAGAGTTACTATGGCGCCTCGATTGAGGCCGTGGAGTCCCTGGGCGACATTCCGCCCGTGAAAGCCAAGCTGAAGTTCCATAATCCGAAGGAAGTATTTGATCCGGCGCAACTGCGGCAGGCCAAGGAAAGCGGCGCCCTCTCGGCCGCCATCTGCGCGCGCATCGGCTTTGGCGAGCACGTGCAACTGGACCCACTGGGCGATCCGCTCGATGGCGAAATGCTGCATTTGACGCGCGACACGCCTACGGGCTGCGTGCTGCGCAGTCGCTTCTTGCTGGGCCGCAATAGCCTGAATCCCGTGCGCGACGTGCCCGATGTGCTGGGCCTGAATTTGCTGCGCCATTGCTACAGCGAATTTACCTATCTGTCGCGCTTCCTGCCGTCGCTGTATTACGGCGAGCATGCCAACGGGGAAAAGGCGCCGCTGCCCTGGTGAAACATGGTTTTACAACTGCTTGTGCATGCGCGCCAGCGGCAGCTTGATGTCATCGGGCAAGTCGAGGTGAAACTCTTCCGTCACGGCAAAGCCGCTGGCCAAATACAGCGGCACCCCGGGCAAAGTGGCGGCCAGTTCCAGGGCGGTAAAACCGGCGGCCAGCGCCTGGCGTTCGCAATGGCGCATCAGCATGCTGCCCAGGCCCTGGCGGGCGGCGCCTGGTTCGACAAAGAAGGCGCGGATGCGGCCCGGCTGGCTGGCCGGATCGAGCAGCGGATCCGGCCAGCTCTTGGCGCGGTCGGCGCCATACAGGGTGGCGCGCTGGCTCCAGCCGCCGCAAGCGAGCATGGCGCCGTCGCGTTCGATCACGAAATACGTCCGGTCGGCAACGAGCTGCGTATCGACGCCGAACACGTGGCGCGTCACGGCTTCGGCCTGTTCCCGCGTATAAAACCCCGCACTCAGCGCCACGCCGGAACGGGCGATCAGCGCATTCATGGCCGGCACGTCGGCCGGCAGCGCCACGCGCAAGCGCGTCAACGCGCCAAAGCTGAACCAGGCACGGCTGATGCGTCCCTGCTCCACCTCGTACGTCGCCACCAGTTCCTGGGCCGACACGCCATCGTCCGTATCGCCATGGACGATTTCATGGTCGATCACCAGCTTGCCGCAGGCTATGCGATTGAGCAACTGCGCCCGCGGCCGGCTTGCCGCAAAACGGGCCGTGAAACGGGGACCGATCTGCGCGCTGCCCTGGGCCAGCAAGGTATCGGGGTGCTGGAATTGCTGTGCGTCATCGGCATAGATGGCCAGCAAGGCCGGCACGTCGTGCGCGTTGTAGGCGTCCAGTTGCGCCTGGACCACCGCCGTTGGCGAAATGAGTGTATCGTTGGCAAGCGCCATGCGTGTACCTGTTGTGGAGTGGGTGGAAAGTTGCAAAGGGTAACATTGTCACCTCTTTCGCGACGCAGTTTACTGCGATAATAACAAGATTCGTCGCAAGAAACATATTCAGGCGTCACCAATCAATCGCAAATCGCAGCAGGAGTAAATATCATGAAATGGGAAGGCAATCGCGAAAGCGACAATGTGGAAGATCGCCGTGGCGAAGACGGTGGTGGAGGCGGCGGTGGAGGCTTTGGTTTTGGCGGGCGCTCGATCGGCATCGGCACCATCGTCATCGCCCTCGTCGGCTCGTATGTGCTGGGCGTCAATCCCCTGACCCTGCTGAACCTGCTCAGCGGCGGTGGCGGCCAGGTCAGCACCCAGCAAAGTCAGGCGCCGGCGCGCCAACCACCCGAATCGGACGAGATGGCCCGCTTCGTGAAAACCGTGCTGGCCGATACGGAAGACACGTGGAGCGCCCTGTTCAAGGCCGAAGGCGGCAGCTATGTGAAACCCAAGCTGGTGCTGTTCTCGGGCAGCACGCCGACCGCGTGCGGCACGGGCCAGAGCGCCAGCGGGCCGTTCTACTGCCCCGGCGACCAGAAAGTCTATCTGGACCTCGATTTCTTCAACCTGATGCAGCAGCGCTTCAAGGTCTCGGGCGAGTTTGCCGAAGCCTACGTGATTGCGCATGAAGTGGGCCACCACGTGCAGAACCTGATGGGCTTGTCCGAGAAGGTCGACAATGCACGCCGCACGGCCTCGGAGCGCCAGGCCAACGCCATGTCCGTGCGCCTGGAATTGCAGGCCGACTGCTTTGCCGGCGTATGGGCGTATCACGCGAACCAGGACCGCAAGATCCTCGAACAGGGCGACGTGGAAGCGGCCTTGAAAGCGGCCACGGCCATTGGCGACGATGCGCTGCAGCGCCAGTCGCAAGGCCATGTCGTGCCGGACTCGTTTACGCATGGCACCTCGGATCAGCGCGTACGCTGGTTTACCAAGGGCATCGAGAGCGGCCAGATTGCCCAGTGCAACACGTTCGAGGCACGCCAGTTGTAGTAGCACCTACGAACACCCGCGCATGCCGCCTTGCGGGGCGGCATGCGTAGCGGTTACGGCACGCTGACGTCGTAGCGCTTGCCCAGTCTTTTCAGCTCGCCCGTCTCGATCAGATTATTCAGTTCCTGGTCGAACTGCAGGCGCAGCTTGTCGAAAGTGGGCGAGCGGGGGAAGGCGAAATAGCCGTTTTGCAGTTCGATGATTCTGGACAGGGGTTTTACCTGACGGCCATAGCCCAGGCGGGCGATGACGGGGTCGGTATTGCGGCGGTTGCTGACAAACACGTCGACGTGATTGTGCACCAGCATCTTCAAGCCATTTTCCACATTGTTGGCCACGCTGACCTGCAAATCGGGCCGCACTCTTTCCCAGTCCGCGCCATAGGCCCAGCCATTGAGCATTACCACCCTGCGGTTCTTCAGCACCGCGTAGTCACCATCCCAGCCGAAGCTGGCGTCCTGGCGCGTATAAAACACCATCTGATCCTGGTAAAACGGCTTGTCGGAAAACGCCATGCTGGCGATACGCTCGGGCGTCTTGTAGGGACCGATCAGGATATCGGCCTGGCCCTGCACCAGCATGGCTTGCGCGCGCGCCCACGGCACCATGCGAAAACGCACGGTGTTACCCGTGCGCGCCGCCATCAGGCGCAGCAGTTCCGCGCCCAGGCCGCCATATTCACCACTGTCCTGGTATTCGAACACGCGCTCGAACTGCGCGCCGACGGCCAGCAGCTCGCGTGCCTGCAGGGGCGCGGCAAATGCCGGCCACAGCAACGCCAAGGCCAGCAGGCGCCGCCCTGCTTTTTCCATCAGCCGACGATGCGCAAGGAGTAATCGGTGGCCCGCACATCCTTGGTCAGGCTGCCGATCGAAATGCGGTCCACGCCCGTTTCCGCAATGGCGCGCACGGTATCGAAATTGATGCCACCGGACGCTTCGAGCAAGGCACGGCCGTTCGTCACTGCCACAGCTTCGCGCATCATGTCGTTGCTAAAGTTGTCGAGCAGGACGGAGACGGCGCCCGCATCCAGCGCTTCGCGCAATTGCGCCAGGGTTTCCACTTCGATTTGCACGGGCACGCCCGCATCGAGGTTGCGCGCGTTTTCCAGGGCCTGGCTGACGCCGCCCGCCGCCGCGATATGGTTTTCCTTGATCAGGATACCGTCGTACAGGGCCAGGCGCTGGTTCTTGCCGCCACCGACGCGCACCGCATACTTTTGCGCCAGGCGCAGACCCGGCAAGGTCTTGCGCGTATCTAAAATGGACGCTTTGGTGCCAGCGATCACGTCAACATACTGGCGCGTGGCCGTGGCGACCGCCGACAGCAACTGCAGGAAATTGAGGGCGCTGCGCTCGGCCGTGAGCAAGGCGCGCGCCGGCGCTTGAATCGTGCAGACGACGCTGTCGGCCGTCATCATGTCGCCTTCAGCGTAATGCCAGGCAATATCGATGCTGCGGTCCAGGCTTTTCATGATGCCTTCGAACCATGGCGCGCCGCACAGCACGGCCGCTTCGCGCACGATCACACGGGCCGTGACTATATGGTCGGGCGGCACCAGCTCGCCCGTCAGGTCGCACTGACCCACGTCTTCCAACAAGGCGGCCAGCAAATTGCCTTCGAACGCGCGCGCCAGGGCCGGATCGAAAGGAGCGAAAGAATTGACGAGGATACTCATGCTGGACCGATTCCTTGGAACAATGTGGTTTCTTTTGCCAGGTCAGCACCCGGCTTGAGGCCCGCCTTCTTGGCGGCGGCGAAGTCGAGCATGCGGTTGATCGAACGCACGGCCAGCTGGCCGACGGCGGGATCGACGTGGATTTCGTTGTGCATGTTTTCCAGCGTCTGCGCCAGATTCAGCAAGCCATTCATGGCCATCCACGGGCAGTGCGCGCAGCTTTTGCACGTGGCGCTGTTGCCGGCCGTGGGCGCTTCGATGAAGCGTTTTCCTGGCGCGGCGGCGCGCATCTTGTGCAGGATGCCGTTGTCGGTGGCGACAATAAAGGTATCCGTATCCATGGTTTGCGCTGCCGCAATCATTTGCGACGTGGAACCCACCATGTCGGCCAGCGCCACCACGTTCGCGGGCGACTCCGGGTGCACGAGTACCTTGGCTTGCGGATACTCTTCCTTGAGCAGATCGAGTTCGATGCCCTTGAATTCGTCATGCACGAGGCAGCTACCCTGCCACAGCAGCATGTCGGCGCCCGTCTGCTTCTGGATGTACGAACCCAGGTGCTTGTCTGGCGCCCACAGGATTTTCTTGCCCTGCGCATGCAGGTGAGCAACGATGTCGAGTCCGATGGACGAGGTCACCATCCAGTCCGCACGCGCCTTGACGGCCGCGCTGGTGTTGGCGTACACCACCACCGTGCGGTCCGGATGGGCGTCGCAGAAGGCCGTGAATTCATCGACCGGGCAGCCGAGGTCGAGCGAACAGGTCGCGTCGAGGTCGGGCATCAAGACGGTTTTCTCAGGACTGAGGATCTTTGCCGTTTCGCCCATGAAACGCACGCCAGCCACGACGAGGGTCTTGGCCGGATGGTCGCGCCCGAAGCGGGCCATTTCCAGGGAATCGGAGACGCAGCCGCCCGTGGCTTCGGCCAGGTCTTGCAGGTCGGCATCAACGTAGTAGTGGGCAACGAGCACGGCTTCGCGCTCGATCAGCAGGCGCTTGATGCGCGTGATCAGTTCGGCTTTTTCAGCCGGGGACGGCGTCGCTGGCGTGCGTGCCCAGGCGTGGGCAGTGCAGCTGGCTCCGTCTTGTGGATGTTCGTACTCGACGGATTTGATGGCTAAAGTTTGCATGGCTGTGTCAAACAAAAACGGGATAGACCGGCACGATTGCAATGAAGCAGGTGCGCCGGAACGAATGGACCGCGGCGCGTCGGTGTGGTGCTGGGTGGCTGGCGGTTGGCAACGCCGGCTTGGATTGTCGGATTACGCTCCGCTAATCCGACCTACGCGACCTACGCGACCAACTCACCCTGACGTAGGTCGGATTAGCGCACAGCGCGTAATCCGACGCAACGTTACCCTACATAATTAATCAATACCTTGGCTCTTGAGGTAATCCTCATAGTTGCCACGGTAATCAACCACTTCATCTTCCTTGATCTCGATGATGCGGTTGGCCAGCGACGAAACGAATTCGCGGTCATGCGACACGAAGATCAGGGTGCCCGCGTATTTTTCCAGCGCAATGTTCAGGGATTCGATCGATTCCATGTCCATGTGGTTGGTCGGCTCATCGAGCATCAGCACGTTGTGGCGGCCCAGCATCAGCTTGCCGTACATCATGCGGCCCTTTTCACCACCGGACAGCACCTTGACAGCCTTCTTGACATCGTCGCCGCCGAACAGCAGGCGGCCCAGGATGGAGCGCACGGCCTGGTCGTCGTCGCCCTCTTTCGTCCACTGGCCGATCCAGTCGGTCAGATTCGTGTCCTTGGCGAAATCTTCCGTCGGATCTTGCGGCATGTAGCCGACGTTGGCGTTTTCCGCCCACTTCACGCGGCCTTGATCAGGCTGCAAGCCGGCGATGTCGCCCGCGATGCAGCGCAGCATGGTGGTCTTGCCGGCGCCGTTGGCGCCGATGATGGCGATGCGTTCGCCCGCTTCCACCATGATGGAAAAGTTCTTGAACAGCTGGCGGTCGAAACCTTTCGAGATATTCTCGACTTCCACGGCCAGGCGGTGCAGTTTCTTTTCGCCGTCGAAACGCACGAACGGATAGGCGCGCGACGATGGCTTGATGTCGTCGACCTTGATCTTTTCAATCTGCTTGGCGCGCGACGTCGCCTGGCGGGCCTTCGACTTGTTCGCGGCGAAGCGGCGCACGAATTCCTGCAGCTCGGCAACCTTGTCTTTCGCTTTCGCGTTGTTGGCCAGCTGCTGGTTGCGCGCCTGGGTCGAGGCGAACATGTATTCGTCGTAGTTGCCTGGATAAATCTTCAGCGTGCCGTAGTCCATGTCGGCCACGTGGGTGCACACCTGGTTCAGGAAGTGGCGATCATGGGAAATGATGATCATGGTGGAGTTGCGCTCGTTGAGCACGTCTTCCAGCCAGCGAATCGTGTTGATGTCCAGGTTATTCGTCGGTTCGTCGAGCAGCAGGATGTCCGGGTTCGAGAACAGCGCCTGCGCCAGCAGCACGCGCAGCTTCCAGCCTGGCGACACATTGCTCATCGGACCTTGATGCAGGTCGATGGCGACACCAGCGCCCAGCAGCAGTTCGCCGGCGCGCGATTCGGCCGTGTAGCCGTCGTATTCGGACACTTTGCCTTCCAGCTCGGCCGCCTGCATGTAGTCGTCGTCCGTCGCTTCCGGGTTCGCGTAGATCGCGTCGCGCTGCTGGATGGCGGCCCACATTTCCGTGTGGCCCATCATGACGACGTCGAGGACGCGCATGTCTTCAAAGGCGAACTGGTCCTGGCGCAGCTTGCCCAGGCGTTCGTTGGTATCGAGCATGACGTTGCCGCCCGACGGGTCCAGGTCGCCGCCCAGGATCTTCATGAACGTCGACTTGCCGCAGCCGTTGGCGCCGATCAAGCCATAGCGGTTGCCGTCGCCGAACTTGACGGAGATATTCTCAAACAATGGCTTGGCGCCAAACTGCATCGTAATATTTGCTGTAGATAGCATGTGATATTGGGTCTTTATTCAGTTAAAACAGCTAGTTAAGTACTTTCCCTCCATTATACAGCAACCCCCATGAACCACTGTATAACACCTCCTAAAACAATGACTTACAACTGTATATTCAACAATTTTCGGTGAACAATCGATAGCACCAGCACACCAAAAATAGGAAATTGATTTCAAGGCAAGATTTAACGTTGACCTGTCGATTTACCCACCTTTAGCTGCGGTACCCGACATTCGCACGACATTTGCAATATTCGCAAAATGACGGCGGATAGCGGCGGCTGATTTCGTGGCGGAGTCGATGGCCGTCAAGATGTCGAGCAATTCCCTGGCCTTGGCGACGCTGGAGCCGATGTCGAGCACAGCGGGCGTGACAGCCGTGGCCGCCTTTTCCTTTTACAGACCGCTCATCCGCATCAAGTGATTGACCTCAGCCTCGTCCAAGTCCTGAGCGCCGCGCTGCGCAAGACGGGTCCGCCATGCTCCGCACCACCTAAAATCTGGTGCGCTTGCCTGCTATACGCGGCAGCGATCTAGCAGTGTGGAAAAATTGATCGCCACCAGAGTGCCGGCGGTAATCCGGTCGGCAATTTCCTGGCACAATGCGATGTGGTCCGAATAATTCCAGTACAGCGTTCCCGGTGGCACGCCGCCGGCCGCAGGATAGTCAGGTGAGAATGACCACATGCCATTGGCAGTCGTCGCGGTACCAGCCGTAACGCCCGTGGCCCTGAACGTATAGCTATTCGCTGCGGCGTTCTCAACGATGCCAGGTACGTTCAATTCCATCTGATTTGCCCCGCGATGATGTACGAGGCTGCCGTTCGGGTAGCCATGCCCCGCAGACGTTACCGTGACCACGCCACCAGCGTGCGTCATCGCCGTGACAGATTTGGAGGTGATTCGATGGCCATAGAGTATCTGGATGCACTTGTACAGCTCTGCCGAGTCGAGGCATTTTTTAACCTGTGCCAACGTTTTTCCGCCCAGGTCACGACTGCCGACGGCCGACGGGTTATCGATGCCCTGCGCGGTAGGTAGCCAGCCCGGCCGGCTCCAGCGAGAAACGTGATAGCCAACTGCTTTTGCTGCAGCCAGCAGTCGGTCGTTTCCTACGTTCTGTGGAAATGCAAAAACATCCGCGGTACGCGAAAAACCCTTGGCGAGGAGCCAGCTTCGCGAATCCGCCATTTCGGTAATAGCAGCACTCAATGGAATGGTGTCGAGTACGACGTGGTCCGTCGTGTGCGCAAACAAATCCGTCCCGGCATCGTACACGGTACGCAACTGCGATTCCGACATTTGACTACCCAAGCCAATGGTACCTGTCACCACGCCCAGCGAAACTGGGATTTCGTAGGAGCGGTACAAATTGCACAGGTCCACGCTATCTTGGTGGCAATCGTCAAAATTCACCAGCACGGCCGCTTGGCCCTCCCCGCCCTGAAAAACGCCACCCAAGTACAGTACCGGTGTCGTCGTGGCCATTGGCTGCATGCCACTGACGACTAGGCGCATGTATGGGTAGCTCGTATCTGCGCCGCCAGGCGTCGTGCCCCCATACGTCCATGCCGGCACGCCCGTAGTATTCAGACTTCCATCATCTGCACTATTCATTTGTAGCGCATTCCAGCCACTGCGCAAAAACTGCGCGCTGGTCATCGTGAACGATGCGGCCGTAGTGTGGGAAAATCCGCTGTCGGCGCTCAGAACCACCTGAACGCCACACCCACGGTATGTGGGAGGCGTAGGTGGGGTATTTGAATAGTCAGTGGGCATCTCGGTAATGTAGAGGTGAACCGTGACCGTGCCGGCACTGGGAACAATCGGTTTTTGCAACGGCCCTTGCAGTCGCTCGAAACTGGACAGCCCAGAAATTTTCATCGCGCTGAAGCATCCCAGAGAGTCCTTGACGAATTCTTGAGAATTAGAGATTGCTGCAGTCCCGCCAAACCGCGTCCAGCGCATCGCACCGGAAACTGCCGCTGACATATCATCGATCACAGCAAAGCGCTTTCTACGAAAATTATCTTTTTTCCATTCTGGGCGTCGCTCAATTGCCGTGGCACTACCCCATGCACCGACCCCGATAACACGGCCAAACGCATCCAGCGCCACTGCCGCGTCATTGAGTGATGCGCTGCTGGTCGCAACATCCACAGAGCCTGCCATGCACGTCACCACAAAACGCTCCTGACCAGCATATGGCCCAATGGACGCCAGCGCGCCAGCGCCGACCAGCCATGACTGCGGCAAATTCGTTTCATCCAGCACTTGGTCGAGCCGGTAGATGACAGCAGCCGCACCGGGGCTGCCGCTGGCATTCAGAACCTGGCCCTCGGGCAACGTGATGGTTTGCGGCGTGCCGCCGGCGGGAATGGTTGGCATATTGGCTTTCCGGAGTACAGTTTGTGAAATGCCCCTGTGCGCGGGGCGGCGCTGGCCAGGGATGACGCCTGGCGGCCTTGACTGGATTTTCGGCCGTGGCCGGTGCAACTTGCGACTGTGCGGCAGCAGCGCCCTTGGCAGTCTGAAGACTCGCGGCTTCGTCGCGCAGGCGATGCGCTTCGGACTCGTTGGCCCGTGCCTGCTCGGTGACATAGTCCATCTCAGCGATCAGGCTTTGGTCGCGTTCGTTCAATTCACGCCCGCGTTCCGCCAGTTGATCGCGGGCACCCAGCCCCCGGTCGTCGGCGTACAGCTCGCTCAGACATGAAATGATCGTAAAAAAATCCGCAGAAGCGGACTGGCTTACTTTTGTATAACGACAGCCCTTTCCCCCTTGAGCAGGCAGCCAACGCAGATAATCTGCCGTGTCCCGCTTATGAATTTCCCGCCTTCAGCATCGTGCCGATCCACGCTTCCGTGACTTCACGCCCGCCGCAGCGCTGGCATTGGCACGTCGGCGGGCTTTCTGGCTGAGACGCGGCGCACGCCCCTCGATTGCGGCGGTTCGGCTTTAGGGATGATGTGTAAAGTCATTCTTCATGTTAGCCTACCGAGCGACCATCCTCGCATCGCGCACTGCACCTTCCTTGAGCAAAATCGAAAGTTCTTTGTATTGACGGAAGCCGCGTCGCTCAAGCCGTCCTTGCCGTACCGCGCGACTGGATCAAGGGCCAGGTCACGGGCATCGAAGTCGGCATCCCGACCCTTGACTCGGAGGGAAAGGAAAAGAGCACCCTATTTTGTTCGGCGCCCGGTGGTGCGCGCGTTGATCGACGGCCGCAAGACGCAGACGCGGCGGCAAGGAACGTTGCACCGAACGAATTCCTCGACGCCCGGCAGTCTCCAGGGACTATTTAATGCAAGCAATAGTCTTGGCACAGCACGCATCAGACCGTTGCGCTGGCACGCCGTCTTCGCAGGCAGGGACGTGACAAGCGCATCTTTTGCGACCCGATAACGTCCTGCGGCACGACCGGCTCCGCAGCGCAGCGCAGCGCAGCCATCGTGGCGCCGCCAGGCGCGCAGTACAATGGCGGGACAGGTACTCCTATCACTTTCATCTCACAGGCATCACTTGAAAAAAATTACCATCGCCACGGCCATGGCCGCCGTTGCCGTCGCCGTCGCCGCCTATTCTTCGCCCTACTATGCCTTGCACCAGATCAAGACCGCCCTGGCCGAACGCAATGCCGAAGCCCTGGCCGAACACGTGGACTTTCCCGCCCTGCGCGCCAGCGTCAAGACACAGCTGGAGGTCAGCATGGCGCGCAGCATCGCGGCGACCGCCGGCAGCGACAACCCGCTGGCCGCACTGGGCCAGTCGATCGCCAGCGCCATGCTGGGCAAGATGGTCGACACCATGGTCTCGCCAGCAGGCGTCGTCGCGCTGGTCAACAAGAGCGCCGTCAGCCCGCAAGCAAGCGACACGACAGACACACCTGCCGATGGCGCGCAGAAAAAGGCCGAGTATTCGGCAGGCTATGCCGGCGTGAACACCTTCGTCGTGCGCGCGAAAGACGGTAATGTACAGGAAGGCGCGCTGGTCCTGCAGCGCCATGGCGTGTGGGGCTGGAAACTGAGTTCGATCGAGATCGCGTCGGCGATGACTGGGCGCCAGGAGTGAGGTTGTCGATATTATTCGGCATTATTATGCGACTGGCATTTAAACGCGAAAGCGATAAAGCTTAAAGTAAAACACATAAATTCCACGATAAAAGCCCCATGAAAAATATTGCACTTATTTCCGCATCTTCTATTGCAGCACTATTTATAGCAAACCACTCAATTGCAGCTGATTATGTTAGAAAGCCCGCTTTCAAATCCAGCACAGATGGATTTATAAAGGAAGAAGTTGTTCGCATAAAGAAATTTCAAAGTACTTTGGATCGCGAAACAAAGGCTGCCTTACCAAGTTATTTGCAAACTTCTTTCAATGCCTCTCAGGACGCACTTCCAGAAAATTTTAAGGGAAGTAGTTGCCGTGCAATCGCCAAAGCATTAATCCCCCTCAAGCCAGAAAAAGATGCATTTGAAACCTCAGCGGCTTACGAAGTGAGGGCAGAAAAAATTCGGCAGGACAAACTGTATGGCAATGTGAACGCCAGCAGCCTTTTAGCATTTGTAGATCCCATAAATATCGATTGGCGCTCTTACGATCCTGATTCGAAAAAAATGAATGTCAATATATCAATTTCATTTAGCCAAAAAATATGGGACAGCGGTCCTGACAATAGAGCGATCGATCTGGATGCAAAAAAAGAATACAGCAGAGCGTATGTTGCCAAAACCAGCTTTGGCGAGACCATCAATGCCACAAGCATTCTTTATAATGTTTGCGCTGTAGCATTTGAAAACTTGGATGTTGCCGGGAGCTCAGATATCTCTTCCTCCTTCGAAGTCGCGCCGGAAATTGCGAGGAAGCTCAAAGGCAATTTACGCGCGCTCTACATAGGAAAGCTCACTACGCCCTTCATGGGGGAGTATCACCGATATGCCGATGCAACGATAATCGATCCCGTTCAACTGATGTCAGGTGGCGATATTATCGTGATCAATCTTGAACAGATATGGCTTTTTGACTCAAAAACGGGAACTATTCTGTCAAAAATCCAACGATAAATACTTTTCCCTTCATGCAAAGCCCGCGTTGAACTGCAAGACATGGCGCACGCCAGGAATAGCGCAAAAGCAGCAATCTGATACACAATGCGTGTCATTTTTCTCTGCGGCCAGACGCGTTCAAGCTCGCCTGACCGCAAGCATCCCAGGAGCATTCATGCTGAAACATACGGCCTTATCGCTGGCCATGGCCCTTGCCGGCGCCGCGCCATTCGCCCACGCCCTCGATGGCACAACCGGGAGCAGCCACTCGGTTGCCGCGCGCATGCAGGCGGAAACGTCGAAGGCCGCCGATCCCGATGCGCCCGCGCCGCTGCCCGTGCCCAGCGACATCTCGCTGGCCGAACTGGAACGCCGCCTGGCATTGGGCCAGGCGCAGGCCGCTGAAAAACACTATAGCAGCGCGCTCGATCCGGCCGCGCTGACCGGCCTGGCGCGACAGATGGGGTGCCAGGATATCGTCGGCATACAGCCGTTCGGCTTCCCGCTGGACCAAACGCAGCCCGCCATCCTCAGCGGCGCGCACCTGCTGGCCCGCTGCCCGGACCGGGCCTACGTGACGATTACGGCAATGTCGATGGCAGGCAAGACGGGCAAGCGCGCCCGCATGGCGGCGCAATCGTTCAATCAGACGGTGGATGGCAGGCCCGCGCGGCGCCTGTATTACAAGGCGCCCAACGGCCGCCAGAAGGAAACGCTGACCATCGTCGATGGCAGCTATGCGTATGCGCTCGAATACTGGTCGCTCGATGACAGCCAGCAAAGCGGCATGGTCGGCAAGCGCCGCATGGACACATTGACTTTGCCGCAACAAGTCGGGCGTGAATAGATAAAATACTGTATATTCATACAGTCATCCACTATTGCCCTGCCCAGCATGCCCGCACACCCGCACATTGCATTACCCTACACTATCTGCGTCAGCGCCACGATCGACGCGGAGGTCGAGCAAACCATCCTCGAGGGCTTGAACGCCTACAACGATGCGATCACGGGATACCAGGACAGACAGGCATTGAGCGTGGTCGTGCGCGACCGCGACAGCCAGCGGGTGCTGGGCGGCGCAATGGGCCGGACCTCGCTGGGCCTGCTGTTTCTCGATTTGTTTTATTTACCCGTTGCCATGCGGGGCTCGGGCCTGGGCAGCCAGATACTGGCGCAGTTCGAAGAGGAAGGACGCCGGCGCGGCTGTGCCTCGGCGGTGCTTTACACCATCAGTTTCCAGGCACCCGAATTTTACGAGCGCCGCGGCTGGCGCCGCTTCGGCAACATTGCCTGCAGTCCCGAAGGGACGAGCCGGGTATTCATGAGCAAGACCTTGTAGGCTGTAAATGACAATGGCCGGCGGCAAACCTGCCGCCAGCCATTGTCAAGCACTCAAGTACTGTCAACAAGCTCTGCTTACATGCCCAGCGACTTGAGCAGGTCGGCGTTGTCGTCGTCTTCCGGTTCCGCCGCAGGCGCCGGGGCGGCGTTCCGTTCGCGGTTCGCGAATTCGCCATCCATCAGCGAGTCGGCGTCGACTTCGCGCGAATCGAAATCGTGCAACTTGATGAATTCGGTACGGTCGATCGCCAGTTCCAGATAGAAAATATTGTTCTTTTCCGTGTAGAAAGTGACGCGGCGCATTTCCGGGCGGTCCAGCGGCGTGTCGACGCTGAGCATCACCTGCTTGTTCAGCACCAGCATCTTCGGCTGGCTCTGGGTGATGTTCGTTTGCAGCTCGCGCCGTACCTTGCCCGTGAAGTCGCCGACGATCTGGTTCATCAGCTCGCCCATGATGTTCGACACTTCGTCCGACGTGTAGAAGCTGGCCAGCTCCGACTTCGGCATACCCATGTGCAACATGTAGCGCTCGTAGATTTCCATCGCCGTATCGGCGGCAAAATTGAGCACGACCAGGCCCGTGAAACCGCCATCGAACATCACGAAGCAGCCGATGTCCGGCTTCAGGCCCGTCTTGGTGATGCGCTGCACCATGCCTGAGTAATTGACCTTGCTTTGCGTTGCAACGTTGAGCACCCGCACCACCGAGTTGCACAAACTCATCAACAAATCTTCTGTACCGTACACAACATCCTTTTCTGCATCCATGAGCAACCTCTCCTACTATTTTAAAGATGACAGCACTGTTCCCTGTCCGCCGCGAGCCGAAACACGACCGTTTCGCTCAGCAAGCGGACGACTTCACCTTTGCATGCCTGACCTTGCTTGGCAGTGCGCGCCGCGTTGCCGCCGGCCCGAACCGCCCTCTTAACTTTTTCTGTATAGAAATAAGTATCAGATGCGCAGAATACCCAGATGTAACATTTCCGTCCAGCCATACCTGCATTTACTTGACGATCTGTGCGGAAATACCATACCTGGCCAAGGCGCGCGCATCAGCGCAGGAAAAAGTGACTAGAAATCAAGGGCGCGCAAGACCACGCCGCTGACCAGCAAATCGCGGCTCAGGTAGGAGAAGGCGCGCTGGCCGATGCGCAGGCGATGGGTGTCAAAGATGACCAACAAGTCGCCGCCCTGCCCCTGGTCCAGGCTGCGCAATGCCGTGACGGTGATGCGGCAAGTCTTTTCCACCCCGAAGACGGACAAATGGAAGCGGATGGCGTCACCCGCCTGCTCGAGCGCGATGCTGTCGCGGAGAATTTCATAGGGCATGGCCGGGTGGCTCCTGACAAGGTTGTCGCGGCAATGGCGCGCAAGCTCGGCGCAATTTTCCGCTGGAAATACGCCGAGAATAGCGACAAGGCGCACAAGCTACCGTCTGCCACCGAACATAAGCGCATACCAGTAGTCGCTCGTGTGTGGCCCTTGTTGCAGCCGGCCCTATCCACCTAAAATAGTGCTTTATATTAAACATGGCACTGTCACGCGCAATGCAAGGAAGTCAATGAGCACACTGTTAGAGCAGGCAACACAAGAAATGACGACGGCCATCCACGCCTGGTTCGATGAGCGCCTGCAGCGCACGGACCTGGAAGACGCTGTGAACCGGACCACCTTGCAGATGGGTGTCTTCAATGATTTATTGCTCGATTACAAACCGGGCCGCACCGCTGCCGATGAAATCGACCTGGGCTTCGACGACGACGTGCGTCCCCGGACGCCGGCACGCCTTGATGATGCGCAAGTGCGTGACTTGATCGCGCCACAGTTGGTGGCGCTGGTGCAAGCCCGCCTGGCGCCGCTGGTGGACACGCCGATGATCGACTACCGCTTCACCTTGCGCGGAAAGTTCCAGACGGCGCAGGGCAAGCTGCACCTGACCTTGCTGGAACACGTCAACGACGGCAAGCGCCAGGCCTTGCTGAAAAACATACATGCGTATATCGAACAAAAGCTCACGCATGGCAGCAGGCCGACGAAAAAGCTGGAAACCTTCTTCCTGACGCGCCACCTGCTCGATCCCCAGCTGTTTCCGCAGCCCGATATCGCCTGGACGATCGCGCAATTCGAACGCATCGAGCAGCTGAACAAGTCAAGCCCGCAGGCACTGACCGAACATCGCGGCGATATCATCCGGGCCGTGTCGGCGTGGGCGGAAAAACAGTTCCTGCCGCGATTTTATGATGTGCAGAAATCAAGCTACCGCAGCGCGGAGTACACCTTGAAAGCGGACACGGCGCCCGATGCGCAAGCGCTGCCAGCGATCGACCTGCTGCTGTATGGCGCTGTGATGATCTTGCGTCACGAACCGAGCTATGCCAAATCGACCGGCCTCACATTCCTGGAAATCGCGCGCGAGCTGGGCAGCGGACGGGCCGTGCGCATGCTCAAGGAAGGCAGCGGCACCTTCCCCGATGCCGACATCCACGTAAAAAATACGCTGCTGGAATGCCGCGCCAACGATGTGTTTGCCACGATCAACATCACCATCACGCAGGAAGAAGAAGGCGCGTATGCGCAGGCGCTGGCCTTCATCACGCATTTGCTGCAAGCCGGTTTCCCGAAAAGCTACCAGATCAAGCTCAAATCCAAGGCCAAGGCCTATTTGCCGATCAAGGGACTGGCGAAATCCGACACGCACCGCTTCTTTGCCAACGCCCTCGCCCATGCGTCCCTGCAACCGCAGCTGGAAGCGTATGCGCGCGCGGCCATCGAGCAATTCGAATTCTATGCCGACACGGAAGGCGAAAAGAATTGCATGCCTGGCAGTTACGCCGTGTTTGGGCTGGGCTTGCTCGATGCCCGCTATTTCCCGCTCGTGCAGCACTACATGGCCAACGTCGACGAGGAACACCAGTCCGTGCAGGACCAGTTCACGGCGGCCTTTGCCGAGCAACACGGCGTCACGCGCGACTCCGCTCCCGTGCTGGCGGCGTGCCTGCGCGTATGCACGGATAACGCAAAGGTCAAGATCCAGGCGGAACTGGAGGAGGTGGAAAAATTGGAGCTGTTCTGCCAGCAACTGCAAGGGCTGGACGGCTATCTGGTGGAACACATGCTGTATCCCGTCTGGGGCAAGCTGGAAAAACTGGCTGCCCTGGCGCGCAAGGCGGAAGGACGACGCAAGGAGCTGCTGCTGTCCTTGCTTGAAGCGGCCAGCAAGGGGGACGCCTAAGGTGTGCAACGTTATGACTTTCACCATCTATAATGCGCGCGCCAGAGTTGCTACGGAGCATCTTTTGGCTCCTGACATTGAATCGTGGAGAAAATACATGCACAAGCAATTCCCTGCCGCCAGACTGCTGGCTGCCACCTTCGCCGCCGCGCTGATGCAGCCCGCCATCGCCGCCGACGCCGCAGAGCTGGCGCCGCTCGAAGTGACCAACCTGTACATCAAGACCATCATCAACCAGGATGAAGCCAGCGTCGCCAAGCTCAACGCCTACCTGCGCCCTACCCGTCTGGCGGGTCAGCAAAGCGCCGAGTATGCGTCGTACAGCGCCCTGAAGGAAGCAGACGCCCAGTTTCCAACGCAAACGGGCAAGCTGATCGCGGACCTATTCCCCGCCGACATGCGCGCGGCAGTGACGCCGACCGCTGAACTGCTGGCCGCGAACGTCATCGCTGCCAAGAATGGCGCCGCCTGCCAGGCCACCAAGGCGGACCCGGTGACGGTGGAAAACGGCATGCAGACGGCCGCCGTCAGCTTCGAATGCCAGGTTGTCAAGGTCCCGGTGGCATGGGCAACCGCCGCCCAGCAACTGGCGAAGAGCGGCTGCAAGGTCGAGCAATGCAAGGCCGGCCTGGAAAAGATCGCCGCGACCTACACGAGCTCGCCGAAGCAGACGTGGCGCGCCGTGTTTGCCGTCAGCCGCGAAAAGAACTCGGAAGCGTGGCGCAACGATTTCGCGCGCGAAACCTTCGATGAAATCTGGGAATACCTGTAATCCTTTACGGAGTTCTAAACTGCTGATGGACAAGCCCAAACTGACCCCGGTCGCCCAGCCCGCAGGCCTGGCCTTGCTGCGCATGCTTGCCCCCGAGCATGTGGAGGTCACGCTGGGCGTGCAAGTGCTGGCGCAAGATTTAACTGCGCTGCACGGCAAGCAATTGCTGGCGCTGCTGCGCCGGCTGCGCGCCGCTCAATCCAACCAGCAGCACTATGCGGGTGCCAGCGTCGAGCAGGCCGAACAACTGTTCGGCGCCGCCATCGCTGCCGTCAAGGCCGAGCTGGCCACGCGCCCGCACATCCCCAACAAGCAGGAAGCCAAGGCCTTGCGCCAGGCGGCGGCAAAAAAGCGTTAATCGAGGCGCAAGCCGGACGTTCCGTGCGCGCTTGCACGCCAACCCCCTTCTATAATCGGCAACTCTTGTTTCCGCTATTGAAAGACGTCCATGCTCACACGATTTTCCCGCCACGTATTTTGCTGCGCCATGCTGGCCTTATCCAACTTGGCGGCCGCGCAGGCGGCCAGCCTCCCGCCCATCGGCCCCATCGACGCGCGTGCCGTCTGGCAGGAGCGCTCGCTGTCGGCTTGCCGCAGCGAACAATCGCCCACGGCGCCCGACGTCTGCCTGCTGCGCACCATGCAGCGCAGCGGCGCGCATCCGCAAGCCATCGCCGCCGCCCGGATGCTGGTGAAGGCAAACAAGGCCGGCTTCATCTCCGCCTGGCGCCCGCTGGGCAAGGCGGCCCTGGCTACCGTCACCTATCCATTCCGCGCCAACACGAACGAAGGCACCTTGCTGATCGGCAGCGATGGCGCGGCCATCGACGTCGACGAAGGCTCCGTGCGCGAGGAAGACCGCGCCACACCGGCCTGGCGCGCGTTTGCCGCCGCCCATCCAGACTCCGTCCCGTTTGCGCCCGCCGATTTCGTCGGCAGCACGGCCACCAGCGATGGCGGCCAGCGCCTGCTGTTTTCCACGCCCCTGATCACCTGCCACGCCTGCGCGGAGGATGGCGCGCTGCTGGTCGCCTACACGGTCGACAAGGCCGGTATCGTGCGCGAGCGTCAGCTCTTGACGATCAAATAATGCTGCTTCAAAGATAAGATAGAATCACCCGATGGCATGTCTGTAAGAGTACATGCCATCGATCCACTATTTATTACGGGAACACATGCGCCACTCCTGCCTTGCACTGCACCTCACCGCCGCCCTGCTGCTGTCCAGTTACTTCCCCCTCGCCGCCACCGCTGCCGCCAGCGCCGCCACGCCGCTCGTCATCGGCGAAAGTTTCAGCATCGATTCGCTGGCGCTGAAAGAAAAGCGCCACATCAATGTGTACATGGCGCGCGCCTGGGATACGCCGCCCGATGCACCGCTGCCCGTGCTGTACATGCCGGACGGCGGCGTGGCGGAAGATTTCCTGCACGTGGCCGGTTTGCTGCAAGTGTCGGTAGCGAATGGCACGATGCGCCCCTTCATGTTGGTCGGCATGCAAAACACGCAGCGCCGGCGCGATTTGACGGGGCCGACGGACAGTGCCGAAGACCGCAAGATCGCCCCCGTCGTGGGCGGCGCGTCCGCCTACCGGGCCTTCATCCGCGACGAACTGATGCCGGAAATCAAGCGCCGCTACCGCACGACGGGTGAGACTGCCATCGTCGGCGAATCGCTGGCCGGCCTGTTCGTTGTGGAAACCTATCTGCTGGAACCGCAGCTGTTCGACCATTACCTCGCGTTCGACCCCAGCCTGTGGTGGAATGGGGGCGCGCTGCCGCGCCAGGCGGCAGCGCTGATGGCCAGGGGCAAGCCAGGCAAACACAGCTTGTATCTGGCGTCCAGCAGCGAGTCAGGCATCGCCATCGAAGTGCAGCGCCTGGCCGACGTGCTGGCGAAACAGGCGCCGTCCGGCTTGCAATGGCATGTGGAAAAGATGCCGGAAGAAACCCACGGCACCATCTATCACCCGGCAGCTCTGCGGGCTTTTCGCGCCGTGTTCAAGCCGCAAGGAGCGGCCGGCCAATAACAAGATGGACAAACTGTAATCTTGCGCGGGGCTGGCGCGCCACATCTGGCGGGTAAAATCGGCGGCCCTGCTTTTCCCGCCCGAGTACAGATACCCATGAGCTTCTTGCAACTATTTATTCTTTCCATCGTCCAGGGCTTTGCCGAACTGCTGCCCGTGTCCAGCTCCGCCCACGTCATCATGGCGGAAAAGCTGATGGGCCTGGACCCCACGTCGCCGGAGCTGACCATGCTGCTGGTGATGCTGCACACGGGCACCATGTTTGCCGTCATCGTGTATTTCTGGAAATCCTGGCGCGCCACGTATTTCAGTTCGGCCAGCGCCTTCCGCAGCAATGTCCTGCTGCTCGCGGCCGCCACGGCCCTGACGGGCATCGTCGGCTTCGGCTTGCTGAAGGGTATTACCCATTTCATGAGCAAGGATGCGCCCGGATTCGAGATCGAACACCTGTTCGGCAACGCGAAGCTGATGGCCGCCGCGCTGGCCGCCGCCGGCGTGCTGATCATTGTGTCCTCGCGCCAGCAAGCGCGCCAGCATGGCACCTTGTCCATCGGCAAGGCGATGGTGATCGGCGCCGTGCAAGGCCTGTGTCTGCCCTTCCGGGGCTTTTCCCGCTCGGGCGCCACGATTTCCGCCGGCATCGCCATGGGCGTGCCGCAGCGCCGCGCCGAGGAATTCAGCTTCGCCCTGGCCGTCGTGCTGACGCCGGCCGTGCTGGTCAAGGAAGGCTGGCGCTTTTACCAGGCCGTGGCCAGCGGCAGCCTGGACCACCTGGAACACGGCAACAGCCTGCTGCACTTGCTCGGCCCCAGTCTGCTGGGCATGCTGCTCTCGTTCCTGGCCGGCTTGCTGGCCCTGCGCTGGCTGTCGCGCTGGCTGGA
Source organism: Janthinobacterium sp. KBS0711 (assembly GCF_000988085.1). Classification (NCBI taxonomy): domain Bacteria; kingdom Pseudomonadati; phylum Pseudomonadota; class Betaproteobacteria; order Burkholderiales; family Oxalobacteraceae; genus Janthinobacterium; species Janthinobacterium sp. KBS0711. Next base: position 108,414 of record NZ_LBCO01000011.1, read on the forward strand.
ACAGGGTCGCTGGCATCTCTTTGGCGCGTATTGCCTGGCCGCTTCCATGGTCGTGCTGTACCTAGGGTAAAATCGCCGGGTTTATAGTTTGTAACTTACCATCCCAGCCAGGTTTTACTGAAAGCCAACGATGAATTTCGCCGCCACCGCCGCCCTCTCGCTTGCCATGTCCACCGATGCCTTCGCGGCCGCCGTGGGCAAGGGCGCCGCCCTGCACAAGCCGCAATGGCGCGAGGCGCTGCGCACGGGGCTGATCTTTGGCGTCATCGAAGCCATCACGCCCATCATCGGCTGGGCCCTGGGCAGCGTGGCAGCGCCCTACGTGGAAGCGTGGGACCACTGGATCGCCTTCAGCCTGCTGGGCATCATCGGCTTGCTGATGATACGCAATGCCCTCGGCGATAGCGACGAGGAGGAAGCGCCGGCCCAGTCGCACTCGTTCTGGGTGCTGGCCGTGACGGGCCTGGCCACCAGCATCGACGCCATGGTGGTGGGCGCGGGTCTGGCCTTGCTGGGCGCAAATATTGTCGTGACTGCCGCCGCCATCGGTTTTTCCACCTTCGTCATGGTGACCCTGGGCGTGATGCTGGGCCGCGTGCTGGGCACGGTGGCGGGCCGGCGCGCCGAACTGGTGGGCGGCCTCGTGCTGATCATCATCGGCTGCGTGATCCTGTACGAGCATATCGGCCATCCGGCCTGAGGCCTAGGCACGCACGGCAGACAAGCATCGCCGCCGCCGGCCTGCTTTGTGCTACATTAAATGCTCTGCATTCCTGTCTCGCAAGGTGACCATCATGGAAACTATTGAGCTGCTTTTTGCCTCGCTGGTGCGCGAAACGGCCGAATCGATACGCGACCACCACATTCCCTTTGCCATCAAACACGACGAGCGCGCCTATTTCGAGTGGATGGATGGACACCCGATCAATGGTTATATCCAGGAAGCGTATCGGGAGATCGAGGAAACGGCCCAGCAGATCCGCGCCATTCGCGCTGGGTGATGACGGCTGTCGCAAGCTACTGCGCGGGGCGCCTTGCGGCTGGCGATGCGCACCGCACCAAAGTGCGGTTGCGCTTCTCAACCACAAATCAACTCCGCTCGCTACGCTTGCGACAAGCGTCGATACGTTCGTTAAAGCTTTTCTATGAACGTATTGATTCAGATCAAACACTCAGCTATTCCAATCGAATTGATAGTCCAAAGCCATGACAATCAGGTCTGGAGGCGGGAGACATGGATCAGGGACAAAAGCACCAGATCAGGGGGTATGAATTTCATGTGGCGGGGGCGCTGGAGAAGGATGGGCGCTACCGGGGCATGATTTTGATCAGCAGGCGCGGCGATACGCAGCAGGTGTATGCCAAGCCCGTCTTGATTGAAACGCCGAGCAGTTTCAAGTCCGTGCATGCGGCCTTGATCGAGGCGTCGGCGTATGCCCAGGAACTCATCTATAACGGCGCCATCAAGGCGCTGCTGCCAGCCGATGGCCAGCTGGCCGGGAAACAGGCCTCGCAGCCGCCGGATTTCGTCGGTAACTGAAGCCGGCAAGCCCATCCGGTCACCCGGGGTGGCGCGTATAATGACGCGCTTTCCCGGATGAAAACTCAACACCATGGAATTTGTGAATTTACCGCTGGTCTTCCTCGTCGGCTGCGCACTGATCGCCTTGCTGGCGAAGAAAAATGGCTACTCGTGGTATTTGTTTTTCTTCGCGGTTGCCGTGCCCGCGCCCTTGTTACTGCTGGCCTTGCCCCATGTGCTGGGCGTGGAGACCGCTTCCCTGACCTCCGTACGGCTGGGCGCCGCCCTGCTGTTTCCATTTGCAGGCCTGCTGCTGGCCCTGCGGGGCAAGCGCTAAGGCCGTTTCAGCGTGCCGGCACGCCATCGGCCAGGCGCCAGCCGACCGACAAGGCCAGTTGCTGCGCTTCTTTTTCATTGCTGCAATCGTCATAGTCGCAGGTATCCGCATACGCGCCGCATGCCTGGTTCTGGCTGACGTACGAGCCGACCCAGCGGCCATCGCGGCGCTGGCTGGCCGTGGCGCTGATAATAAAACCTTTGTGGATGGTGGGATTTTCAAAAGACATATTTCCTCCGAGGCGAGAGCGTCAGGGATCTGACTGACTTCACTGTGCGCCCGCGCGCGTAAGCAGTCTGTACGTTTGATCACACACAGAAAGCACGCACGCGCCTGCCTCGCGGCGCCCGGCGATCAGGTATGATTTGGCCATGTGTGGACGACTCGATCAAAATGACACGGCGCCCGAGCTGGCGTCATCGTTTGGCTGGACCGACGCGGTGTTCGACAGCGAGGCCGAGCCGCACCTGAACGTGTCGCCGGGCACTTACCGGCCCGTGCTGCATATCCAGGATGGCGTACGCAGGGTCGATGATGTCTTCTGGGGCTACCGCCCCGCCTGGGCCGCCCAAGCCGTGCCCGCTCCCGGCAAGAAAAAAATCCCCATCGCCATCAATGCCCGCCTGGAAAAACTCGCCGGCGCCTACTGGAAACCCTTGTTGCGCGCGGGGCGCGGCATCGTCAGCGTTTCCGGCTGGTATGAATGGACGGGAGAGAAAGGCAGCAAGCAGCCGTGGCATATCCACCGCAAGGATCGCGCGCGCCTGTTCCTGCTGGCGCTGGCACAATTCGGGCCATACAAGCACAACCGCGAAGAGGCAGGTTTTGTGCTGGTAACGGCCGACAGCCTGGGCGGCATGGTCGATATCCACGACCGCCGCCCCGTGGCCGTCAGCCTGGAAGACGCGCACCGCTGGATCGACCCCGCCTTGACACCCGAGCAAGCGCTGCACCTGGCACGCACCTGCATGCTCGATGTGGACCTGTTCGAGTGGCATGCCGTCGATAATCCACTGGTACCGTCCGCCAAACCCAAGCCGCCGCCACCGGCCGCAGCGCAAGGCGCGTTTGACTGGGGTACGGATTAAGGCAACCGCGCCAGCCGGCGCCACAGCGTTTCCATCGGCCCCTGGCGAAAGTGCCGCAGCCAGTAACGGCTCAGCAGCACCTGCCCCGCCATGATCACTACCGCCAGGCCCAGCATCTCGGCCGGATGCAGGCTTGCGCCCCAACCCAGGCCAGGCCCCTGCAGCAGCCAGGTACCGATCACCGATTGCAGCAGATAATTGCTCAGCGCCATGCGTCCCACGGGCGCCAGCCATGCGCCTAGCCAGCGCAGCATGAAAGGACCGGCCAGCATCAGCGCCGCCACATAGCCGGCTGCCAGCACGGGCCCGCCGGCGAACAGGCCCACTTCGAACAGGGCCGTATCGAATACCGTCTGATATGGATCGGCCACCTGCCAGGCGACGGCGCCCGCCGCCAGCAGGTTGAACGGCAAGCCCACGCCCAGCCCTACGGCACGCACGCGGCGCCACAGACGCTGATGGCGCTGCGGCTGCGTCAGCCAGCCCAAGCGCACGGACAGGATGCCCAGCAGGAACAGCACGATGATGTGCGGCAGCATGACGATGGCGTACAGCAAGGAGACGAGGAAATCGTTGGCTCGCAGTCTGGCCACGGTCAATACATTGCCTTGCGTGTAGATGGCGTAACGCTCCGCAAAGCCTTGCAGGTCGCGCGCAATGTCCGGCGCACCGCCCTGCTGGCCCACGGGAATGAGCAAGCACATGAACAGCAGGAAACCGGCCGCCACCAGCCAGGCGCGGTTGCGTATGCGGCTCAGTTTGGCCGCTGCCAGCGGCAGGATCAGCATGCCGGCCAGCGCATACGAGGTCAGCACGTCGCCGCTCCAGATGAGGAAACCATGCAGCAGTCCAAACACGAGCAGCCAGCGCAGCCGGCGTCGATATGCCGCTTGCGCCTGCTCCCAGCTGCCCAGCTGGCGCTTCAGGGAACGTGTCTGCAGGGCAAAGCCGGCGCCGAACAAAAAGGCGAAGATGGGATAGAACTTGAATTGCGCCAGCGCCGCCACACCAAAAATGACGAGCTGGTCCAGCACGGGCGGCTGGGCCGGCAAGGTGCCGTAGCGCAGGGACAAGGTGCCCCAGGCAAAGCCCCAGATATTCACCAGCAAAATGCCAAACACGGCGATGCCGCGCAGCACGTCGAGCTGCAGCAGCCTGCCGGGCTTGGCGCTAATGGCGTTCAGGGGCGCGCCAGGGTCGGGTAATCGGTTACCTGCAGGCTGAAGCCGGACGCATCCGATTGCAACCGCGCATGGCCGCCGAACGGCAAGGTGACACGGCGGCGGATATGGCCGAATTCCAAGCCCGTCAGCACGGGCACGGGCAGGCGTTCACGCACGTAGGCCAGCATGGCATCGAAATCGTAGCCGTTATCCATGGGACTCAATTTATAGGCGGAAAAATCGCCAAGCACCACGGCTTGCTGACGCTGAAACACGCCCGCATGCAGCAATTGCAGCAGCATGCGTTCGACCCGGTACGGGTGTTCGTTGACGTCTTCCAGGAACAAAATGCCGCCATCGATCTGGGGGAAATACGGCGTACCGAGCAGGTGGACCAGCATGGCCAGGTTGCCGCCCCACAGCTTGCCTTGCATCTCGACCTGCGGGTTGCCCGCCGCCGTGCCCGTGACCGTGTGCGTGGGGCCGGCCAGGCACGACCACAGCTGATCGAGCGTAAACTGCTCGGGCTCATCGCGGATGAAATCGTCGCAGATCATGGGGCCGGCAAAGCTGGCGCGGCCCGTTTTCGCCAGCAAGCCCATGTGGAAGGCCGTGAAGTCGCTGTAGCCGACAAACAGTTTGCCGCTGTCCGCCATGGCAGTAAAGTCGATCTCGGGCAGGATGCGGCTGATGCCGTAGCTGCCGCGCAAGGCGATCACCACCTGCACGTCCGGATCGGCAGCGGCCGCGTTCAGCTGCGCCAGGCGGCCCGCATCCGTGCCGCCGAAGCGCTGGAATGTGTGTTCCGGGTCGTAGTAATTGTGGACGGTGGCGCCTTGCGCCTGCAAGCGGGCGATGCCGCGCTCCAAAGCCGCCGCGTCGGGCGCATAACCGCCCGGCGCAACGATGGCGATGCCAATCTCAGGTGTCTTCAAAATGCCCGTGCCTTCAAAAGTTGTGGGCGCGCCTAGGCTGGCTGGGAGCGCATCTGGGGCGCCATCTTACCTTGCAGATGCACATCGATCAAGGCAAGCAGGCGCTCGATCAGCTGGGGCGGCATGTCGTGCCCCATGCCTTCGATCACCTCGAGCCGGGCGCCCGGGATCAGCGCCGCCGTATCGATGCCGCAGGCGACGGGGATCAGGGGATCGGCCGCGCCATGGATCACCAGCGCCGGGCAACTGATGCTCGGCAACAAGGTTGTGCGCTCGCCCGAGGCGGCGATGGCCACCATCTGCCGCGCCACGCCTTCCGGGCAACTGCCCCGCTGCAACGCCGCTTCGATGCGCTGGTACAGCAGTTTTTCCGACACGGGATAGGCGGGACTGCCGATGACGCGCACGGTGGCCGCCATGTGCGCCATCAATTCGGCGCGGCTGGCGTTGCGTTTCGGGCGTTGCAACAAGGCGTTGCGCGCGGCCCGCGTGGGGCCGGGCAAGCCGCGCCGGCCGCTGCTCGACATGATGGACGTCAAGCTGAGCACCTGTTGCGGCGCGCGCGCCGCCATCACTTGCGCGATCATGCCGCCCATCGACACGCCGATCACGTGCGCCTGGGCAATGCGCAGGGCCGCCAGCAAGCCGAGCGCGTCGTCAGCCATGTCATTGAGGGTGTAGGAAGTTTTCAGGGGCCAGCCCAGCAGGTTTTTCACGTAGGCCAGCGGCAGATACGGTTTGCCCGCCTGCGCCATCTTGCTTGACAGGCCGCTGTCGCGGTTGTCGAAACGTAGCACCCGAAACCCTTGTTCGACGATGCCTTCGACAAAGTCCGCCGGCCAGGCAATCAGTTGCATGCCCAGGCCCATGACGAGCAGCACGCACGGATCGTTGGGGTCGCCGTGGCTTTCATAAGCTATGTTGAGGCCGTTCGCCATGATGGTTGCCATGATTGCCTCTTTTCCAGGAACCAGCACGCAGGCACGATCGCTGCGGCCTTGCAACCAGCATACCACTATTGTGCTTCAGACATGAGACCGGCACGCGGCACTCACACTGAAGTGTTGCCGCGCCGGTACGGCGCGCGGCAACTGTGCTGCAACTTACTTGGCCTTAGGCAAGGAATCGGCCAAATCCACCCACGCTTGCGGCTGCGGTTTACCGCGCTCGCGCACGCCGAAGAAGGAGACCACTTGCGTGCCGTCCTTGTCGAAGAATTCAACGGAAGTCACACCGCCACGCTTGACGACCCAGCCGCTGCGCAGGGCCGTGTCGCGGATGTGCAGGTTGAAGTCCGGGTCCAGCACGTTGAAGAAGCCGCCTGCGGCCATGGTTTTCTCGATCTTGCCGCTGTAGATCTGCGTCAAGCCGTCATTGCCCAGGAACACCATGATGGCGACCTTGTCCTTGGCCGCGTTTTCCAGCAGGGTGCGCAGCGCTTCAGGCGTCACGCGCTCGACCACGCCGGCCGGCGCAAGGCGCAAGGCCTGTTCGCGCGACAGATGGAATTCACGCATGATTTGCGCAAACTGGTGCACGTCCGTCATGTCTTTCCAGGCCAGCTGGAATTCCTTGACGTCGATCTCGGCGTCCGGCTTTTCAGCGGCCTTGGGCGCCACGGCCAGCACGTTCAAATCCGCGCTTTGCTGGGGCATGCGGAACGTCGCCACCAGCTTGTCGTAGACGGCCACGCCCGGCTCGTTGCGCAGGTAGATCTTGTGCACGGCCGTGCCGTTGGCGTCAAAAAATTGCAGGCTGCGCGTCGGCTTGCCATCGCGGCCCGCCTGTTCCACGGCAAACGCGTATTTCCAGTTTTCAAAGTGGAAACGCAGGTCGATCTGGCCGCCCAGGTAGCCGCCCGCGATATTGCGCTGGCGCGCTTGCGTTTCCGGATCCTGCTTGGCGTCGGCCTGTTCCGACTTGTCGCCCGCCTGCTTGAACTTGCTGGCGACGCCCGTCGTTTCGATGACGCCGTTTTCATTGCGCGTGATCGCTTGCACGATGCCCAGGTCCAGCGCGGCGCGCATGATTTCGCGCGGCTGGTTGCCGTCGGCCTGCAGGCGCGTGACGCCCTTGCCGATATTGGTTGCCAGCAATTGCGCTTCGGACACACCCAGCGCGCGCGCCGCGTCGCGGATCTGCAGCTTCGGCTGTTCCGTGCGCAAGGTGGACCAGCGTTCCGCCAAAGTGGCTGGGGCCGCGCTTGCGTTTGCGATCAGCAGGCTGCCTAGCAGGGATAGAACGAGTTTGGATAACTTCATAGAGAGACCATTCAATCAAACATGGAAAAAAAGAGGGGCAAGCACCCCTCCCCGGTAAAACCTAGAAATTGACGCTGAGGCTGGCGGCCACATTACGGCCCGGCTTGGCGTAACGCTCGATCTCGGCGCGGCTGGCGGCCGTGGTGCCGGCGGCCAGGCTGCGCGAGGCGGCGTAATCCCAGTACTTGCGATCCGTCAAGTTATAAACGCCCACGACGATCTTCGCGTTCTTGTGCACGTTCCAATAGGTCGACAAGTCGAAGATGGTGTACGACGGCACGCTAAACAAAGGCCCGGCATCGCCGATCAGCAGGTTTTCCGGCGCCTGTTTGGCGCCCGCATGCACGGCCGTCAGCGCCAGGCCGAACAGCTGGTTCGCATGATCGTAGCCGAAGGTCAAGGCCGACTTGGCCGGCGCCACCGAGTTCAGGCCGCCGCTCTCGCCCGTCTGCGTATTGAAGGAACGGCCCTTGGCCACGCCGGTCGCCAGGTCCACGTGGTAGCCCTGCATGGCCGGCGCCCAGGCGCCCAGTTCCGCGCGCAGGGTCAGCTCGGCGCCCCAGGTGCGGGCATTGCCGATGTTTTCCGGGCGGAACAAACCACGCGTGATGGTCGGGTAGTTCACCGGATCATCTTTTTGCATCACATAGTCGACCATGTCCGTATATTCCGTCTGGTACACGGAGGCGTGCATGCTCAAGCCCTTGACGACGTCGCCTTTCAGGCCCAGCTCATACGCCTTGCTGGTTTCCTTGCGCAGGTTGGCATTGCCAAGTACGGCATAGCCCTGCCCCGTGCCCGTATAGCTGAAGGAGTCGTAGGTGCCGGTGCGCTCGGCCGCCGTCGGCAGGCGCGTGCCGCGCGTGAAGGTGGCGTAGGCGTTCATCTGCGGCAGCACTTCCACGGACAGGCTCAGGCTCGGCGTGAAATACGTGTCGCTTTCTTTGCGCACTTCCCTGGCCGCGTTCGGCACGGCGATCGCATAGGTTTGCAGGTTTTTCGGCTCGTTCTTGCGGTAATCGGCACGCAAGCCCGGTGTCAGCACGGCTTTCTTGCCGGCCAAATTGAAACTGAGATCGTCGCGCACGTACAGGGCCAGCTTGGTCGTGTCCATGTCGGCCATGCGGTTCTTGTTGGTGATTTGATGCTGGCCCGTGGCAACGATGACACGGTCTTCACGCCACGGACGGCGCGTTTTCAGCTGTTCCAGTTGCACGCCGTACAGCAGCGCGTTGTCCGCATTGAGCTGCTTGAACGCTTCCGAGCTCAAGCCGATGCTGTCGTTCTTGAAGCTGGTGTCGATGGTACGCTGTGCCGGGCTGCCAAACGTGTAGAGGCCTTGCGTCTGGTCTTCGGTTTTCGCATTCTGCAGATACACTTTCGACGTCAGGCGGTCGAACAGGGCGAAATCCTTGAGCACCACGTCGTGGCCCAGGCTGACGCGCGTGCGCTTGGTGGTGGAATCTTGCTGCACGCCGGTCGGATAATACGTGCTGACCTTGCTGCGCAGATCGCGCTTGTTCTTGCGCTCGAACATGTCGACCGTCAAGTCCAGCTTCTGCTCGCCAGGCAAGGTCCACACCAGCTTGGACAGCAAGGCGTTCGAACGCCAGTCGTCAGGATTGGGCGGCGTGGTGCCGCGGCTGTCCATCTGCTCGCCATCGCGGTGCACGTACACGGCCAGGCCTTGCAAGCTGGCGCCGATCCTGGCGGCGCCCGTCAAGGTGTGCGCATTGCTGCGGTCGGCCGTGGCGCGGCCGTATTTGTAGGCCACGTAATGGTCTTGCCCCTCGCCCAGGTAATCCTCGGGCGACTTGGTGACGAAGGCCACGCCGCCGCCCAGGCCAGGGCTGGCGCCGCTGACGGCTGTCGTGCCCGAATCGATGCGCACTTCGCGGAAGGTTTCAGGATCGAAATAGTCACGCCCCGTGCCGAAGGCGTTGAGGGTATTGGCATCGGGCTTGGGCGCCGCGTCGGGCAGGGAAATGCCATCGACATCGAGGCTGACCCGGTTGCCTTCCAGGCCGCGGATGTTGTAGCCCGTATTGCCAGAGCCATCCCACACGCTGCCGCTGCCCGAGGCCGCCGCTGGCGCGCTGATCAAGGGCAAATAGCGCACGATGCCGCCCATCTCGGTGACATTGCGGCGTTCCAGATCTTCCGCCGTCACAACCGTCCTGGTGCCGGCGCGGCGCGCATAATCCTGCTGGGCGTTGACGACGATTTCCGGGAAGACTGGCAGCTTGGCCGGCTCTTGCGCCGCCACGCCCGCATTGATGGCGGCAGTTTGTGCGGCAGCAGGCAGCAAGGGCGCCGCGAACAAGCCCAGCAAGGCCGCACGCAGCACCAGGTTATGGCGGCGGCCAGGCAAATGAGCTGGGGATACGACAGTTGCAGCGGTGCGCTGCGGAAGCACAGTAGTCATGATGATCCGGTCTAAGAGTAAAGGCTGGCTCTTGAACCCGGATCGATAACGATGCGCAAGGGAAGTTTGCTGGCGAAAACAATACTGTAACACGAATCATTCTCATTTGAGAATGACAAATGGTCTAGACAGATGTTATTTCGCAACAATTATAAAAAATGCCAGCCAGGATGGCTGGCATGGCTGACATCTTGGGTTGATGTCAGGCTGGCGGATTGGCCAGCTTGCGCGCTTCCGCCTGGGCGCGGCGGCGCTCGGCAAAGAACCGCTTGAGAAAAGCGCCGCACTCATCGGCCAGCACGCCGCCGACGATGGCCGTCTGGTGGTTCAGCGCCGGCTGTTCGAACAGGTTCAGCACGGAACCGCAGGCGCCCGTCTTCGGATCACCCGCGCCGTACACGACGCGCGTCAGGCGCGCATGCAGCATGGCGCCCGAACACATCACGCACGGCTCCAGGGTCACGTACAGCTCGCAGCCGGGCAAGCGGTAGTTGCCCAGCTTTTCGGCGGCCGCGCGCAGCGCCATCACTTCCGCGTGCGCCGTGGGGTCGTGGCGGCCGATGGGCTGGTTGTAGCCGACGGCGATGACTTCGCCATCCTTGACGACGACGGCGCCAACGGGCACTTCACCCAGGTCCCACGCGTGCTGGGCCTGCTCCAGGGCCAGCCGCATGTAGCGCGCGTCCTGCGCGCCAGCGTGCGTTTCAGTCATCGGTCACTTCTGCCCAGCAATTTGGCGTTTCATGCAGCACCAGTTTATGCAGGTGCAAGCCCGTGCCGAAATGGTCGGTAAACGCGGCCTTGAGGATGTCGAAGGCGATGCGCGCCAGGTTTTCCACGGTCGGGATGCGGTCGATGACGACGGTCTTATGGTCGGGCAGGCTGGCCAGGAAGTCGCGCACGGCCGTGTCTTTTTCATAGACGAGGAAGGCGTGGTCCCAGACGTCGACCAGGTGCTGCTTGGCCAGGGTTTTCACGTCGGAAAAGTCCATGATCATGCCATTGTCGGAATTACCTTCCGCTTCGATGACCTTGCCGACCAGGGTGATTTCCACCGTGTAGCGGTGGCCGTGCAGGTTGCGGCACTGGCTTTTGTGGTCGGGAATGCGGTGGCCCGCGTCGAATTCGAGCTTGCGTGTGATAGTCAGCATATTGTTTTGTTAAGGTATTTGCAGGAGTTTATGGGTTTGCAGGCTCAGCTTCCACTTCGGGTTGCTTTTGCACGTTTCGATGGCCAGCTTCATGTTGTGCGCGGCCAGGGGGCCATCCATCGCCTGCACGAAGAAGTTCTCGAAGTCCAGTTGTTCGTAGGCGGCAAGGTCTTGCTGGAACTGGGGAATCACCACCTTGATTTCATTGCCTTTGTGGACGACCAGTGTCGAGCCCATCTTCGGGCTGACGCAGATCCAGTCCACGCCGGCCGGCACGGGCAAGGTACCGTTGGTTTCGATGGCGATGGTAAAGCCGACCGCGTGCATGGCGTCGATCAGGGCCGTGTCCAGCTGCAGCAGCGGCTCGCCGCCCGTAAACACCACGTATTTGCTCGGCGCGTAGCTGGCTGGCCACAGGCTGTCGATCAGCGCGGCCAGTTCCTGCGGCGTCTTGAACTTGCCGCCCAGTTCGCCGTCCGTGCCGACGAAATCCGTGTCGCAGAACTGGCACACGGCCGTGGCGCGGTCGCTTTCGCGGCCCGTCCACAGATTGCAGCCGGAAAAGCGGCAAAACACGGCCGGACGGCCCGCGTGCGCACCTTCGCCCTGCAGGGTGTAAAAAATCTCTTTGATGCTATAAGTCACTGTATTTCCTAAGAGCTGGCTGGCGTCATCGCGCAGGGCGTACGCACCGGTGCCGGCGCACAGCGCCGTCACCGCAAAAGCCGATTGACAACCCTCTATTATATGCCGCCATGACACTTCCCGTGCAAATGCCGTGCCCGCCACCTGGCCATGCGGCGGTAAAGGACCGGAAAGCCACAGAGAAAGACGTAACTGCGCGGCTTTTGCGTTTAGACAATATAAATAGCCTCGAGTTAATATATTTTCCGTAATAACATTGCCTGTTGGAAAACATTTAGGGAGCGAGGAAATGATGCAACGCTGGCTACGCCTGCCGTACCGCCTGAGCATTCTGGCCTGCCTGGCGGCCGCTGCACTCGCTTCCCTGCACGTCGGATACGCGGCCGGGCCGATGCTGCCAGCCGGCGCACCCTCCCCCTTGATGCTGGTTTGCGCCATCCTGCTCGGCGCGCTGGCGCTGCTGCTGTGGCGCCAGCACCGTCTGGCGCTGCGCCTGGAGGCGTTGGAACAGCTGCGAGAAGAGGCAGAGCAGGTGCGCCTGAGCAGCGGCCAACAACAGGCGCGCGAACAGGAACGCCTGCGCATCGGGCGCGACATCCACGATGACCTGGGCCAGCATCTGCTGACCCTGAAAATCGACCTGTCCATGCTGCAAACCAGCACGCATGGCGCGGCCCCCCAGCTGGCGCAACAGCTGGCCGTGATCGCGCGCAATGTCGACCTGACCATCGCGGCGCTGCGCTGCGTCATCCATGACCTGCGCCCGCCGGCCCTCGACGCCGGCCTGCAAGCAGCCTGCGAAGTACTGCTGGCCGACTTTGCGCGCACCACCGGCATCGGCTGCGGCTGCGACTACCGGCTCGACGCCGACGCCAGCCGCGCGCATGGCACCTTGCTGTACCACGTGGTGCAGGAAGCGCTGGCAAACATCGCCCGCCATGCACGCGCCACGCATGTCCAGCTGTGCCTGCAGCAAACGGGCGCCACCGTCGCTTGCAGCATCAGCGACGATGGCATCGGGCTGTCGGGTTCGCCGCCGCGCCTCGGTTGCGGCCTGTCCGGCATGCATGAGCGCGTGGCTGCCGCCGGCGGCAGCCTGCACATCGACAGCCGCAGCGGCGCCGGCACCACCTTGCGCGTATCGCTTCCCCTGCCGGTCTGCCACGACGAAGCAATGGTCCATCACTGAAAATATTGCTCAATATCAACACCATCGCTACCCCACGCTGCATCATGGCCAACGAGCCAGCCCCATTCACGCCCAAGAAGGATGCTTTCATGCCGGATAGCCACGCACATGCCAGCGCATCGCCGTATGGTGAAGCCCAGGGTTTCGCCGTCAAGATGATGGAATTGCTGGTCGTGCCCACTTTTGTACTCGACGTGCATGGCAGGGTGATGATCTGGAACCGCGCCTGCGAGCAGTTGACGGGGGTGCCGGCGGCCGAAGTACTGGGCGCGAGCGAGCCGGGCCGCTGCTTTTACAACGACGAGCGCCCCACCCTGGCCGACCTGCTGCTGGCCGGACGCGGCGGCGACATGCGCGTCCTGCATACGCAGCAGCAATACCGCAGCAGCACGGGCAGCAATCTGTGCGCGGAAAACTGGTGCGACATGCCGCGCACGGGACGGCGGCGCTACCTGGCCGTCGATGCCAGCCCCATCTACGGCAATCACGGCGAGCTGATCGCCGTCGTCGAAACCCTGCGCGACATGACGGACGAAAAGCGCGCGCACGTGGAGCTCGAACGCCTGGCCACGCGCGATGGCCTGACGGGGCTGGCCAACCGGCGCTGCTTCGACGACACCATCCTGGCCGAGTGGCAGCGCGCCCAGCGGCAGGAGCAGCCGTTGTCGCTGCTGATGGTCGACGTCGACAACTTCAAGGAATACAACGACAACCACGGCCACCAGGGCGGCGACCTGTGCCTGCGCAAGGTGGCCGGCGCCGTGGCCAGCGAAATGCGCGCCAACGACCTGGTGGCGCGCTACGGCGGCGAAGAGTTTGCCGTCATCCTGCCGAACCAGTCGCTCAAGGGCGCGGCCATCGTGGCCGAGCGCATCCGCCAGCGCGTCGAGCGGCTGCAACTGCCGCGCAAGCGTGCCGACGGCGCCTGCGTCACCGTCAGCATCGGCGCCGCCACCGCCCTGCCCGGCCCCGGCACGGAACTGGGGCAATTGATCCATACGGCCGACTGCGCCCTGTACCGCGCCAAGCACCTGGGCCGCAACCGCATCAGCTTGCCGGAAACGACGCTGACCTGACCACCCGCCGCTGCGGCACGCCATGCTCGTCCTGACGGGGCCGCCCCTTCCTGCCAAAACGCCTTGCCCCTATGCAGGGCGGCACGAATCTTCTATGCTGCGGCGTTGCACTTTCCACATGCCCAAAAAAAGAAGGAGCCCCCCCGTGTCAAGAATCATGCCCGTTTTATTACCCGCTTTCGCCCTGGCCCTGTCGGCCATGGCCTCGTCGAACCTGGGCGCCGCGCCCGTCAAACCGGCTGCTACCCACAGCGCCGCCGCCAGCAAGGCCGATCTGCTGCCATTCAAGGCAACGGAAAAGACCCTGCCCAATGGCTTGAAGATCATCATCGTGCCGACCGGTTTCCCGAACCTCGTCTCCTTGCAGATTCCCGTGCAGACGGGTTCGCGCAATGAAGTCGAGCCGGGCAAGTCCGGCTTCGCCCATTTCTTCGAGCACATGATGTTCCGCGGCACCAAGGCGTACCCGCCCGAAAAATACCAGGAAGTCATCACCCGCGCCGGCGCGCGCCAGAACGCGTATACGAGCGACGACCTGACCAATTACCACACGACGTTTGCCAAGCAGGACCTGGAAACCGTGCTGAAGGTGGAAGCGGACCGCTTCCAGCACCTCGACTATGCGGATGACGCGTTCAAGACGGAGTCGCGGGCCGTGCTGGGCGAGTACAACAAGAACAGCGCCAATCCCGTCTCGAAACTGTTCGAAGTGATGCGCGACAGCGCCTACACGACGCATACCTACAAGCACACGACGATGGGTTTCATCCAGGACATCGAAGACATGCCGAACCAGTACGCGTATTCGAAGATCTTCTTCGACCGCTGGTACCGTCCCGAGCGCACCACCATCATCATCGCCGGCGACGTGGAACCGCAGCAAGCCATCGCGCTGGTGGAAAAATACTGGAGCGGCTGGCAGCGCGGCAAGCAGCAGGCGGCCGTGCCCGTGGAACCGGCCCCGCGCGGCCCCGTCTACAAGCACGTGGCCTGGCCCACGCCGACCCTGCCCTGGGTGGCCGTCGGCTTCCACGCGCCGGCGTTTTCCGTGAAGGACAAGGACCAGGCCGCGCTGGCAACGTTGCTGTCGCTGTCGTTCGGCCGTACCTCGCCGCTGTATAAACGCCTGGTGCAGAACGAGCAAAAGGTCGATCAATTGTTCGACATGACGCCGGAGCGGGTCGACCCGACCCTGGCCGTGCTGGGTGCGCGCGTGAAAAACATCGATGACGCCGTCTACGTGCGCGATGCCATCCTGGCTACCGTGGCGCAGCTGCGCGACACGCCAGTGAGCGAAAAAGACCTGGCGGACGCCAAGTCGGCTGAAAAATACGGCCTGATCCGCTCGCTCGACAACACGGAGCAGATCGCCGGCACCCTGGCGTCCTTCGTGCATTTCGACCGTTCCTACGCCACCATCAACCAGTACTACCGCCTGATCGACACGCTCACGCCGGCCGACCTGCAGGCGGCCGCGCGCAAATACCTGACGGACGAGGGCCTGGTGGTGACGACCCTGTCGCACCAGCCGATGGCGGCCGCCATCGCCACCACGCCAAAACTGGCCAGCCTGCTGCCGGCCGCCTCGAACGCGAAGTTCGACGTGCTGGTGCAAAAGTCCGCGCTGCCGCAAATCCGCTACAAGCTGCTGTTTATGGCAGGTTCCGCGCAAGACCCGCAAGGCAAGGAAGGCCTGGCCGCGCTGACGGCCGCGATGGTGGCGTCGGGCGGCTCGTCCGAGCGCAAGATCGACGAAGTCAACCAGGCCCTGTTCCCGCTGGCCGGCAGTTTTTCCCAGCAGACGGACAAGGAAATGACGACGTTTACGGGCTCCATCCACAAGGATAACTGGACCCAGTTCAACGCCATTGCCCTGCCGCTGCTGCTGTCGCCCGGTTTCCGCGAAGACGACTTCCGCCGCCTGAAGGACGCGCAAAAGAACGCGCTGCTGCAGGACCTGAAGGACAATAACGAAGAGGAATTCGCCAAGGAACGCCTGCAAACGAATGTGTATGCGGGTACGCCGTACGGCCACCCCGTGCTGGGCACGGTCGCCGGCATCGACGCCATCACCCTCGACGACGTGAAACAGTTCTGGAAGAGCGCGTACGCGCAAGGCGCCGTCAAGGTGGGCATTTCCGGCGATGTATCGGACGCCATGACGGCTTCCCTGACGCAGGCGCTGGCAAGCTTGCCGGTAGGCCCAGGCTTGCCAGCCACCGTGAAACCCGCAGGCCGCAAGGCGAATGGCCTGCAAGTGGAAATCATCGAGAAAAACACGCGCGCCACGGCCATTTCCTTCGGCCTGCCTTTGGAGGTGACGCGCACGCACCCGGACTTCCCCGCCCTGTGGCTGGCGAAAACATGGCTGGGCGAACACCGCGCCTCGAATTCCTACCTGTACCAGCGCATCCGTGAAATCCGCGGCATGAACTATGGCGATTATGCGTACATCGAAGCCTTCCCGCGCGGCATGTACCAATTCTTCCCGAACCCGAACCTGGGCCGCAAGGCGCAGCTGTTCGAAATCTGGATCCGCCCCGTGGCGCCGGACAACGCCCACTTCGCGCTGCGTGTGGCCCTGACGGAATTGGGCAAGCTCGTCGACAACGGCCTGACGCAGGACGACTTCGCCACCACGCGCGACTATCTGATGAAGAACGTCTTCGTCATGACGTCGACGCAGGACCAGCAACTGGGCTACGCGCTCGACTCGCAATGGTATGGCACGCCCGAGTTCACCAAGCTGATGCGTGATGGCTTGTCGAAACTGACGGTACAAGACGTCAACCGCGCCATCAAGCAGCACCTGTCGGCCAAGAACCTGTTCGTGGTGATCGTCGCCAAGGATGCGGCCGGCTTGAAGGAAAAGCTCGTCAGCGACGCGTTTTCTCCCATCAAGTACGACGGCAACAAGCCGCAGGCCCTGCTCGATGAAGACAAGGTCATCGGCGCGATGAAGCTGGGCATCGAACCGGCAGCAGTGACGGTGACGCCGGCGGCGCAGGCATTCGCCAGGTAAGCGCAGCAGAAAAAATAACGCACCAATTAAATGCAATCAAGGCCGCCAGCATAAAGCTGGCGGCTTTTTTTATGCACGAAAATGGCGCAGCGCAGCATCCATTGGCGATTATCTGCCGATATTATCTCGCCTTACCGGAGACTCCATAGAGGCGCTTTCGCCGCACCAGAACGGTGCATCCACAACATATTACAAATGTAAAAGTTTGCAACTTAAGTGGACTTCCGCAGAATATAAAAATGCCATTTAAAACGAGAATAATTATAAATTATTCCTTACAAAACAATATCTTACCATATTTACGGTGTATTTTTTTCATTGCTTATTTACTAATTTTCAAACATTTCTTAGCATAGAATCTTTTTCCTGCCATCAATTTTTTACCGAATATGTAAGCATAAAAATATTCTGGATAAACTGTTGTGTCAACGTGACAATATTAAAAAAAAGCATGGCGCAACTTTTCCGAAGATGTTTTTATAAAGGTCTAGGCAAAACTGTTTATACGGTTCTGCAACAAAAATCGCTGAAGCGATCCACTAGACCGGGAAAGCCGCACATCGCACAACGATGGTCGGCCATGTGTTCAGCAGTTGAAATTCGATGGAGAATATTTTGCTTAAAAAAATAGTCTTGAAACAAAGCGTGATCGCAGTCGCCCTGACCTTGTCTTCCTCGCAGCTGGTCTACGCGCAACTGGCACCACAGGAGCCGGCGCTGCAAAAAATTCTCATTACAGGTTCGAACTTGAAGCGGGCCGACAAGGAAGGCACCTCTCCTGTCGACGTGATTACCGCCAAGGATATCAAGGACAGCGGCGTATCGACCGTTGCCGAACTGATGAAACTGGTGCCATCCATGGGCTCCGACACCAACCAGGACCAGGCCAGCGGCAGCGGTTTTGCCAAGGGCGTCGCCACGGCTTCGCTGCGTGGACTGGGCTCAAGCTCCACCCTGATCCTGCTGAACGGACGGCGCATGACGCCTTCGGCCTACGCCGACCCGAACAACGGCAACTCCACCCTGTATGACTTGAACAGCATCCCGCTGTCCGCCCTGGACCGCGTCGAAATCCTGAAAGACGGCGCATCGGCCGTCTACGGCTCGGACGCCATCGGCGGGGTCATCAACTTCATCACCAAATCGAACTATCGCGGTGCGCAAATCGCCGGCAACGCGGGCGCCAACGACGATGGCTTGTTCCGCCGCAAGAACGTAAATGGCTTCTTCGGCACGGGCGACCTGGACGTCGATGGCTACAACGTCTTCGTCGCAGCCGACTTCTCGCAACGCGACCGCGTTGCCCGCCGCGACGCCAAGGATGTCGCCTACTCGACCTATCAGGATTTGAACGGCCGCTTCCGCTCCAACTACTCGAGTTCCGTCTCGAAATACGCGACCGTGTACCGCGAATCATCGCCAGGCTCGCGCAACTTCGGCGTGACGCAAGCGACTGCGCCTGCGCGCGTAACCTTCAACCTGGGCTGCGACCCGTCGGAACGCATTACGGGCGGCACCAAGGATGGCCTGCTGCCAACGAGCATCCTCATTGGCCGCACCTTCTGTAACTATGACCTCGATCAATTCCTCGAAAGCCAGGGCGACGGCCGCGATGCCAGCGTGTTAAGCCGCGGCACCTTGAAGCTCAGCAGCAGCGTCACCGGCTACGCGGAAGCGGCTTACACGCGCTCCTCACGCTCGTACACGGGCGCGCCGATCTCCCTCGGCACGACCTCCGTCACCAATTACATGGCGACGGGCCTGGCCGATCCATTCCAGGCCATCCTGCCGATTGGCCATCCGGACAACCCGCTGACGAATGCCCGCGCATCGGTTGCCTACCGCTTTGAAAACCTGCGTGGCGGATCGGAAACGGTCAACCAGAACATGCGCCTGCTGACGGGCCTGCAAGGCGATCACTTCGGCTGGAGCTGGGACACCGGCCTGCTGTGGAACCGCTCGGAACGCGATGAAACGCAATATGGCCGCCTGTACCTGCCAACCTTGCGCAAACTCAATACCGGCACCTCGCTGGCGCAGCTGGCGGCCGATCCGACCATCGGCTACGATCCGAAAAGCGAAGGCGTAGCGGAAATCGTCCAGCTGGACGGCAAGGCCAGCACGGAATTCGGCAAGCTGGGCGGCGGGGCCATGGGCCTGGCTATCGGCTTCGAACTGCGCCAGGAGAAAATCCGCATCGATCCGGACAGCAAGGTTGCCAACGGCGAAATCTACGGACAGTCCAATACCATCATCGACGGCCAGCGCAACGTCAAGTCGGCCTTCGTCGAACTGCGCACGCCATTCACCAAGAGCTTCGAGATGGACTTTGCCGGCCGGGTAGACAAATATCCTGGCATTAAAACCAACTTCGTGCCGAAAGTGGGCGCCAAGTGGACCGCCACGGATACGCTGGCCTTCCGCGGCACGTATGCCGAAGGTTTCCGCGCTCCCGCACTGTCGCAAGTGACGCCAGGCGGCGCGCAATTCTTCCTGCAAGGCGTGTGGGATCCGAAACGCTGCCAGGAAGATGAAAGCACCCCGCGTCCCGGCGGCGTGACGGCCGACTGCAGCAAGTCGATCTCTGGCGTCGGTGGCGCCAATCCGGACCTGAAGCCGGAAACGTCGAAAAGCTACTCGCTGGGCCTGATCTACTCGCCAACCTCCAACATCGACGTGGTCGTCGACGTGTACCGCGTGCGCAAGGAAAAAGAAGTGGCGCTCGGTACGGCCAGCGAAGCACTGAAGAACGAAGACCGCTCGCCGGAAAACGTCCTGCGCGACCAGAACCCGGCCAACTTCATCACGGACGCAAACGGCAATCCGATTCCCGGCACGGGCACCTTGTTGTCGGTCAAGACGCCTTGGTCCAACCAGGGTTCGACCGAACTGCGCGGCGTCGATTTCGAAGGTCGTCTGCGTAACAAGCTCGGTGAATGGGGTTCGCTCAGCACCGCCTTGCGCGGCACGTATGTGTACAGCTACAAGCTGGAGCAGCACGAAGGCGACACCGTCAACAACGTCGCGGGTACCCGTCCTAACCTGTACGACTGGCAATTGTCCACCGGCACCGACATGCCGAAGGTCAAGGCTTCGCTGACCACCAACTGGACGCGTGGCGACCATAGCGTCAACGCTTCGCTGAACTTCGTTGGCAGCGTATCGCTCAAACGTAGCCGCGACGGCGCCGAGATCTACGACCAGCCTTTCTGTTCCTTTGGCACGAAGAAGCCTACCGATGCGGCGCCGGATCGCAATACCACGATCCCTGGCTACGAAACGGCCTTCCCGGACTGCAAGGTCGCCAGCTGGACCACGGTGGGCCTCGGTTATACGTACACCGGCTTCAAGAACCTGAGCCTGGGCATCAACATCCAGAATCTGTTCGACCGCGCCGCACCGTATGATCCCGACTACCCAGCCGTCGGCTACAACGAAGGCTTGCATAACGCCTATGGCCGCTACTTCACCTTCAATGCGCGCTACACGTTTTAATTAACGCCATGCAAAGGCAAACGCCTCCTCCGGGAGGCGTTTTTTTTTGACCACTACTCGAAGGGATTGGCTATGGAGGTCACCTCGGGCGGCGGCAGCTGGTCCGGCAGTTCCTGCTTTTCCAGCTGCGCCACTACGTCGGCCAGCAGTTTTTGCAGCTGTTTGGCCAGGGCCAGGCCCGGCTTGTCCAGGGTCAGGTCGATGTCGCCGCTGATGCTGATGCGGTCGATCCGGTTTTCGATGGTCAGGCTGCCGATTTCCAGCACATCGCTTTCATTGGCATACGGGACGAATTTCTTTGCGCACATGGGATTTCCTTTTTGACGGTCTTATTTTTTGGACTTGCTCTTCACCTTGGGCAAACTCAGCATGCGCAGCTTTTGCTGGCGCGTCAGCGACGGTAACAGATCGATGCCGATCCTGTCTTCCAGTTGTGCAATGCTCAACACTTCATACGTCTTGGTGTCGACGTTTTCAATGAAGTAGGCAGCGCCGGCGCGCTGGCGCGGACTGTACACGGCCTTGTACAGATGGCTGGGCACGATCACCCGGCCCACCTTGCGCAAGTTGCCGCCAATAAAAGCCGGCCCCGTGATCACGTACAGGTCGCCCTCTTTCTTGGCCATCTTGCGCACGGCGCCTTCGATGCCGGCCCACACATAGCGGTTGTTGCGTGAGTCTTGCGGCACCATGTTGGCCAGGGTAAAACTGTCGCGCTGGCTCTGGCGGTCCGGCATGTCGCCGTTGGGCGCCATGTGGCCACGGTCGAAGCCGCTGCGCGCATAGTCGGCCAATTCCGCGCGCTGGGCGGCGGGCAGCTTGCGTTCGGCGTGGAAGGAGTTTTCGCGCGACAAATCCTGCGCCGCGTCCAGATTGTTCGCCGTCAAGTGCTCGGCCGACCACAGCGGCGTGCGGGTGATACCCGAATGCATCACGCCAAACACGTTGTAGCACAGCTCCTTGGTCGCCACGTCCAGCTTGGGGTTGGTGATTTCCGGCTTGCGGCCATCGACGTAATGGGCGGGACAGACATCGGCATGCGCCAGGTTCGCGGCAAAGGCGGAAGCCAGCAAGCCGCACGCCAGGGTCAGCCTGGCGATCGATCGTTGAATCATATTTCCCTAAGTGAAATCTTTGCAGGCCAGCATTCTAGCGGACGCGGGCCATCACCACAAACCCGCACCAGCCTGGCGTGCGCGCCTGGAAACGGGCAGGCAGGCGGGCCTGCGCAGAGCTGGCGCAAATAAAGGCCAACAGGCCGCGCACAGCCATTCATATCTGCTAAGATTGCCTAGATTCGTTCGCATCGACCATTCAAGATTTGGAGAGCATATGATCAAAAAAACCCTGCTGCTGATCGTTGTCGTCGTCGCCGCCATCCTCGGCTATGCCACCACCAAGCCCGATACTTTCAGTGTCCAGCGCGAAATCACCATCAAGGCCCCGCCCGAGAAAATCGCCGCCCTGATCACGGACTTCCATTACTGGGCCGCCTGGTCGCCGTGGGAAAAGCTCGATCCCGCCATGCGCCGCACGTTTGCGGGTCCGGCCAATGGCCTGGGCGCGCAATATGCATGGCAAGGCAATGACAAGGTGGGCGCCGGCCGCATGGAAATCACGGAAGCGGCCCAGCCCGAACGCACCGTCATCAAGCTGGACTTCCTCAAGCCGTTCGAAAGCCACAATACCACCACCTTTACCATGACGCCGGAGGGCGACGGCACCAAGGTGAACTGGACCATGACGGGCCCCAGCCCTTACGTCAGCAAGGTCATGACGGTCTTCGTCAGCATGGACAGAATGATCGGCAAGGATTTTGAAAAAGGCTTGAACAACCTGAAGGCGGCCGCGGAACGCTAAGCCCGCTCGCAGCAAATGCAAACAGGGCCCGCGCGGCCCTGTTTTCTTTGGCGCCGGCCCCTTGCGGGCCGGACTGATCAGAACTGCTCGATCCAGGCCGCCAGGTGGTCTGGCGTGAGCGCCGGCTCAGCCTGCACCACCTTGCCCTGCAAGCCCAGTTCCGTCTTGCTCAACTGCAGAGACCAGCCGCGCCGCGCCAGCCACAGCAAGCTGGCCAGCCAGAACGAGTGGATGGCCGAGACGGGCGACGTGGTCGGCGTTTCCAGGAATTCCGTCAGCAGCCGCCCATCGAGGAACAGCGCCGTGCCGCCCTGGTTTTGCAGCGCCGCGCCGAACACGGGCAGCAGCATGTCGATCGCCTGCTCCACGCCACGCCCCGGATGCTCGCGCTCGAGCGTGTCGAGCTGCTGGCGCACGGCGGCGGCAAAGGCCGTGCCGCGGAAGGCTTCCGAACTGACCAGGTCGGCATAATCCATCAGCAGCCAGTTCGGCTCGGGCGGCGTGACGCCGGCCGTCAGGGCCGCCGACAAATACGCTTCCACGGGCAGCTGCTGCTCCGGACCGGCCAGGCTGGCGCACAAGGCGTACAGGGTGCCGATACGGTTGGCGACGGCTTGCCGCTGGCGCACCATCAGCTTTTCGCGCAGCAACTGGGCGTGTTCGTTGCGCAAGCGCGCCAGTTCCAGCGCCTGTTTGAGTTCCATGCGCAGCGCCGCGATATCCCATGGCTTCTGGATGTAGCGGTGGATCTGCCCCTGGTTGACGGCTTCCACCGTGTGCTCGAGTTCGGAGTACGCGGTGGTCAAAATGCGCACGATGTGCGGATGGCGGTCCCAGGCGTACGACAGCAACTCGTTGCCGTAAGCGCCAGGCATACGCTGGTCCGACACCAGCACGGCGATGCGGTCGGCCTGCTCGTCGAGGATGCGCTTGCCCTCCTCGACCGAGGTCGCCGTCAGCACGTCGGCCAGCGGCGCGATGGCGCGCTGGAAGTATTTGAGGGCGTTGGCCTCGTCATCGACATAGAGTATCGTCGGCAAGCCTTGCGCCGGCTCACGCTGAGCCGGTAAACGCAGATTGGCGTCAATCATGCTCGTTCCTTATATGTACTGGAAAATTCAGGGTTACCGTGGTGGAGGCGCCAAACTCGGTGGCGATATCGAGGTTGCCGCCGAACGACTGCATCATGCGGTGGCAAAACACCATGCCCCAGCCCTTGCCTTCGCCGCCGCTGGCACTGACGGGGTCGATCAACAGCTGCTCGACAATCTCGGGGGCGATGCCGGCGCCATTGTCGCGCACCGTGATGCGGCCGGCATCGATGCGGATGCCGATTGCAGGATGGGCTTGCTCACCGGCCGAACGCAAGGCATTTGCCAGCACGGACGATAATATCAGCGCAACGCAATTGGGCGACTCGGCAATGGAGAAATCTTCGCCCACTTCGACCGTGATGGCGGCGCGCTGGGCCGTGCTCAAGGGATAGCTGTCGAGCAAGGCGTCCAGCAACTGGCGCGCGCTGCCGGCGCGGCGTCCGCCCTGCATGCCGGGCCCGGCGCTGGCCAGGCGCACCGTGTCGATAAAGCTGGCCAGCACGGACAGGCAATAGCGCGCATTGTCGTGCATCAGAGCGGCCGCTTCGCCGATCTCGGCCTGCGGTGCGGCGTCCGCCTGCGCGCGCCGCGCAATGCCGCGCGCAAAATTGGCGATGGCCGCCAGCGGCGTATTCAATTCATGTGCGAGGAAAGCCAGCGACTCTTCCATCGCCACCAGGCCCTGGCGGCGCGCGGCCCGTTCGCGGCCCGTCTGCACGGCCAGCTGCAGCGCCGTTTGCATGGCGGCCAGGTCGAGCGGCTTTTCCAGCAGGCGGAACAAGGTGCCGCCATTGATCAGCTCTAGCAGCACGTCCTTGTCCGCATACGCGGTCACCAGCATGCAGACGATGTGCGGATAGCGCTGCGCCACTTCCTGCAGCAGCTCGCTGCCCAGGCGGTCCGGCATGCGGTAATCGGTGACGAGCACGTCGATCTGGCCGGCCTCGTCTTCCAGCAGAGCGAGCGCCGCATCGACGCTCTGCGCCGTCAATACGCGGTAACGGGGACCGACGGCGCGCTCGAAATACTTGCAGGCGAGCGCTTCGTCGTCCACGTACAGCACGCTGGCGCGGCTATCGCTGTCCATGCTAGCGGCCCTCCCAATCGGAGCGCTGCAAGTCGAAATTCATGCTGGCCCATTCGCCCAGCTCGCTTTCGGCGCTCAATGTTCCGCCGTGGCGCTCGATCACGCCATAGCTGATGCTCAGGCCCAGTCCCAGCCCCTGCCCCACTTCGCGCGTGGTGAAGAACGGCTCGAACACGCGCGCCAGGTTTTCCGGGGCGATGCCGGGACCGTTGTCGCGCACGCTGATGCGCAGGCGGTTGTCGTCCCAGTGGGCCGTGATGCGGATCTCGAACGGCGGCGCGTTGCCCTTGCGCATGGACAGCACGGCATTGCCCAGCAAGTTGATCAGCACGCCCACGATGGCCGCCTCGTCGCCGCGCACCAGGGTGTCGACCGGCAAGTCGTGGCTGATGCTGACATTCTTCGTTTCATGGCCCACCAGGCGGATGGCCGCGTCGAGCGCGCTGCGGAACTGGAAGTGTCCCGTTTCCAGCTGGTTGCCGCTCTTGCGGTAGGCAAACGTCTTCAAGTCGGACACGATGTGCTGCACGCGCAGCATGCCCTGCTTGGCGTCGGCCAGGCATTCGCTGACGAGCGCGCTTTGCTGGGCCGCCGGGTCTTCGATGGCCACTTCGATGGCCATCATGCAGAAATTTACGGGGTTGTTCACTTCATGCAGCATGCCGGCGGCCAGGGTGCCGATGGCGGCCATTTTCTCTTGCTGCAGCATCTGCCCCTTGATATCGGCCAGGCTTTTGTTGGTTTCTTCCAGCTGCGTGTTCTTTTGCGCCACTTCCGCCTTCAGCTGGAACAGCATGAAGCGGGCGCGCTCGTTGAAATAGGTAAACACGGCGCTTATGCTGGCCGACATGATGAGGAACAGACAGTTGACGACAAAGGTGCCCGGCAAGTCGAAGCCGCCCGCATGCCAGGCGCAGGCGACCACGTACAGCAGGCAGGAGATGGCGCCGAAGACCATGTTTTGCCACAAGCCGAACGCCAGCACGATGCCCGACGAATAAATGGCCAGGGTCATGCCCACGTAATAGATCGAGGTGGCGCCTTCCGTGACGGCGATCATCCAGGCGATCATGATTTGCGGCAGGATCAGCCAGACAAAAGTCAGCCCCTGGATGCGGTCTTGCGCCCAGCGCGTGCGCATGGCCAGCACGACGCAAAAAATCAGCACGGACACGACAATGCGCGCGCTGGTAAACGCCGACTGCTTGTCCGGGTACAGGGCTGAATCGAGGCCCATGCCCAGCAGGATCAGCACGATGCCCGTGTACGCCCCGCCGCGGCTGAATTCCAGGCGGAAGTCGCGCAAAACGGCCGTGTAGCCGGCGTGCAGGCCTGGAGTATCCATCAAGGAATGCTCACTTCCGCGAACACATTCACGCCCGTCGCGTCGACATAGATCAGCGGATTCGTCGCATGCTCGGGCAGCAAGGCCGACAGGCCCTCTTCATTGCGATAGATCAGATGCCACTCGAGCAAATGCTCCATGCCGAACTTGCCCGGGTTATTCGCATGCACATTGGTGACGAGCAAACGTCCACCCGGCCCCACGCGCGAGGCAAAGTGCATCAGCAGGCGCGCGCACACCTTGTCGGACAGGTAGTCGAACAGGCCGGCGCAATACACGGCGTCGAAACTGCCGGGCAAGCCCGTGATGCCCGAGCCATGGCGGCGCTTGAGCAGGTTATGCACGGAATCGTGCACATAATCGATCTCGACCACTCGTCCCGTGCGCTGCATGATGGTCGTCAGGCGCGCGCGCGTCCAGTCCAGGGTCTCGCTGCTGAAGTCGACCAGCTCGAAGGCCAGCCACTGCGCGTCGGGGCACGTCTCGAGGAAACGCTGCACCTCGATGGCGGGACCGCAGCCCACGTTGAGCACTTTATACACGCGCCCGGCAGCACGCGCCGCGGCGGCCTTTTGCGACAGGAATTCCGTCAGGATATCGATGCGGTTGCGGTGCGCCGTGGCGACGGCCGCCTGCAGGAAAGCCGCATTGACGATCTGAAAATACGTGCTCGGCCCCTGGCGCGGATCGTCGAGCAGCTGGTTGACCATCTGGTAGTCGCCTGCATAGCCGAGCGGCTTGGTAAACGTGCGAAAGACGAACGGTGCGCGCAGGATCAAAGGATGCAGCGCCGCCTGGGCGAACGCGCGGTGGGCCGGCGCCCGCTCTTCCTCGACGAGCGAGGCTTCCACCTCGAGCTGGCGCAAGTAAAGCTGGGTCTGCTCCATCAGCGGCAAGGCCAGCTCGTCGAAGATATCGGGGCGCAACCGGCCGTTTTCCTTGGGCAGCG
Organism: Janthinobacterium sp. KBS0711; assembly: GCF_000988085.1. NCBI lineage: Bacteria > Pseudomonadati > Pseudomonadota > Betaproteobacteria > Burkholderiales > Oxalobacteraceae > Janthinobacterium > Janthinobacterium sp. KBS0711. The sequence goes on from NZ_LBCO01000011.1 coordinate 135,058, forward strand.
AGTCGGACAAGTCGACCTGCTCGACCCAGCGCGCCACTTCCGACAGGAAGGCGCGCATTTCGTTGACGACGATCTGGTAATCGCGGCGGATGCGGAAGCGTTCGCCCCAGCCGGCGACAAAGGCGCTGGACTCTTTCAGTACGGCGCCCTTGACGACGACCACGTCGCTCAGCTCGCGCCACTCGTCGATCAGGGTCACGGAAACGATGGCGGTCAGGCCCGTGTTGACGCTGCTGATGACGACGGCCTTGCCCACGTAGGCGTTCTTCGCCCCCATGCGCACCGTCACGTCATTGAGCACCTCGCTGACCTGCACAATCGAGTATGGATTGTAGATTTCCATGACGAGCGAATTGCGCTGCAAGTTGAAAATCGTGCCGCGCACCGCCTCACCTTGGGTGTTGCGGAAACTGACGACTGGATCGATCTGCGATTGTGAATACACGATTGAGCATTATCAAGTTGCCCGGTTTCCGGCGCACCACACTGGTGACACCCGATTCCAGGCTGGGTTAAGGCACGGCACACCAGTCGTTTGCCGCCGGCGCCGCCATCGCAATGGCGGTATTGCGGCGTCGCGCGACGCCGTGCCGGAGCGCCTCAAAGCGCGTCTGTTCGCTCTCTGATCGAGTGTACTATGGATGTAGCAGAACGGGCAATTGTTCCCTCAGGAACAACTGCCCGTGGCGCTGGCGCGCAACGTCCGACAAAACCCGCGCGCCCCACATGGAATGGGCGACGCCCATCAAAACCGTAGCGAGCGGAAGTGAATTGCGGCCGAGAAGCGCAACTGTGCTCTAGCACAGTGAGCATCGCAGGCCGTAAGTCACGACGCGCAGTAGGTTTTGATCGGCGTTCTCATCCAGCGACGAACAAGGCCAGCGCATGACGCAGCAACTGTGGCGTTTGCCCCGTCCAGCGCTTGAACGAACGGCGGAAGTTGGTGGCATCATGAAAGCCGAGGTAAGCGGCCACGGCGTCGTTGTCGTAGCCATGCGCCTGGAACAGGTAAATCGCCTTGTGCGCGCGCACCTGGTCCAGCTCGGCCTGGAAATGCGTGCCATGACGCGCCAGATGGCGTTTCAGGGTAGCGGGACTGACGCCGAATTCCTGCGCCGTGCGCTCCAGGGTCGGTGCGCAACGGATATTGGCCAGCAGGTAGTCGTACAGCGCACCGAGCAGGCTGGCCGCCGGCACGGGCGCCAGTGCCGCTGCGCGCAAGGCCAGCGCGGCCGCCGTGGCATTGCCGCGCGGCCAGGGTTTATCCAGCCAGCTGGAATCGATGAGCATGGCGTCGACCTGGCAATCGAAACGCAGAGCCTGGCCCAGGTGCACCTCATGCTGCTCCACGTGGCGGGGCCGCGCGCGGTTGAAGCAGAAGCGCCACGGCAAGGACTCTCCGGCCAGCCAGCGGCACATGGCCGCCAGCGCCGTCATGTGCATTTCCACCAGAAATGGCAACTGGCTGGGCGCGCCGAACGCATCGACCCAGTACAGCACGTGCATGTCGCCCGCTTCGCGCAAGCGCGGTTGCAGCAGCGGACACAGCAAGGTATGAAAGTCGCACAGCATGGTCAAGGCCTGGCGCAGATTCTGCGCCTGCAGCAAGGCATGGCTGGCCGCGCCGTAATGGCCGGGCAGCATTTGCTGGCCCAGCATGAAACTCGTGTCGGCACTGTCCAGGCCGCGCGCCACGTTGGCCAGCAATTGCAGGTATTGCGCGGCGCTGACCTGGCTTTCCGCGGATGGCAGCGCGCCCCCATCGAGGCCCGTGCCCTTGAGCAGCGGCGCCACAGCCAGCTCCCGGCTGCGCGCGTAATCGAGCACCAGCGCCGGCTGGTGATGGGCCGCGATGCTGGGGTCGCCTTGCTGGTTCAGCGGCATCAGGCAGGCGCGGCGGAACTGATCCCGGCACCGGAGCGTGGCGTCTCCACGGCCCGGCTCAGCTCGGCCAACACCACTTCCGGCACGCCATCGGTGAGCGAGCACGCATGCCGCAAGCTCAAGCGGATTTCGCGGTTGTCGTTGGCGTAGTGGCGCATCTGCCCCACCATGGCGCACAGGTGGCGCGCCTTCACGGCCGCATCCTCGCGCGACACGCCCGGCATCAGCACGGCGAAGCGGTCGCCCGCATAGCGGCACAGCAAATCGTCATTGCGCAAGTTCAAGAGCAGCATGTGGCCCACGGCTTGCAGCACGCGGTCGCCTTCGCGGTGGCCGTATTCGCGGTTAATCAAGTGAAAGCTGTCGATATCGAGCAAGACGAGCGCGCAATCGAGGCCGGGCCGACGTTCCTGTTCCAGGCGCATCTGCGTGCGCAAATAGCTGGCGTCGGCCAGCTGCGTGATGCGGTCGAAGGCGCGGTGGTCGCGGAACAGGCGTTCGCGCTTTTGCAAGTGCTCGTTCAGGCGAAACTGTTCCTGGCGCCAGTAATACATGCCGATCGTCACCAGCAGCATGCCAAACGGAATCAAGCCTTCGAGCCAGTTATCCCACACGGCGCTCTTGTCGACGGCGAAAAATTCATCGAGGCAATCAGCCCAGGAGCCCAGCATGATGGCGCACAGGCCGCCGGCGATCAGGCTCGTCACCAGCCCGCGCGGGCGGCTGCTGAGGGTAAACAAAAACCAGATGCCCGCCATGACGGCCGTGCCGCCTTCGCAGACGATATCCATCCACTTCCAGATGGCAATCGGTTTAGGGTGCCCTAACGTGGCGTACAGGAACAAGAACAGGGGCAAGGCCAGTGCGGCGGCAATCAGGCTGTTACGGTGCAATGGCAGCATGTGGGAAAACCTTTAAAAGTGGTGCTGTCGCCACGATAGCGCCCGCCCATGACGGCACGATGACATGCCCCACGCCCGTGCGGCAGGTGCAAACGGCTCAGCATTACCATGGCCTCCCATGCAAATCCGGCTAGCCATTGCCCATGCGCCCTGCCGTGGCAGGTCATTTCAGCTCACCAGGGTTCATTTCCGGCCGGAAAGCGTTCACGGGCCGTTGTTTTCAGGGTGGCAAGCCCTTGCCTGTCACGCAACCGTCATATTTGCTGCCTAGAATCCGCCCGGTTCCTTCCCCTAACCGAGCTCTTCATGAAAACCATGCACACTTCGTTCCCCTCCCCGCTGCGCCTGACGGCCCTGGCCCTCGGCATCATGGCCGGCTTCAGCGGTCAAAGCCATGCGCAAGCGCAAGATGCGGACGGCCAGCCGGCCGCCACCGTGGTCGTCAGCGGTCAGCGCGCCAGCCTGCGCAACGCCATTGCCGCGCAAGAGAAAGCCGACAACATCATCAGCGTCATCAGCAGCGACGATATCGGCGGCTTGCCCGACAAAAACGCGGCCGAGGCGCTGGCCCGCTTGCCGGGCGTGTCCGTGCAGCGCGACCAGGGCGAAGGCCGCTACATCACGGTGCGCGGCCTGGGTCCGGACTTGAACGCCGTCACCATCAACGGCGCGCTCGTGCCGTCGCCGGAAGCAGGCCGCCGCGCCGTGGCGCTCGACATCCTGCCTGCCGGCCTGATCCGCACGCTGGAAGTCTCGAAGACCTTGTTGCCGGAAATGGACGCCAACTCGCTGGGCGCCACGGTCGAAGTCAAATCGCTGTCCGCCTTCGACTTGCCGGGCAAGCTGCTGTCGGCCAACGTGGGCGCCAGCTACGATGAAAAGACGGGCAAGACCAGCCCCAGCGGCGGCGCCCTGTGGGCCCAGCGCTTCCTCGACGGCAAGCTGGGCGTGGCAGCGGGCCTGAGCGCGGAAAAGCGCTCGTTCGGCTCGGACGACGTGGAAACGGGCGGCGCCTGGAGCAAGGGTAAATTGTCGGGACTGGAATTGCGCGACTACTTGCCCGTGCGCAAGCGCGGCGCCCTGGCCGTCAACCTCGATTACCGTCCCGAAGCGGGCAACAGCTGGTTCTTGCGCTCGTTCGTCAGCGAGTTTTCCGACAATGAAGTGCGCGACCGCCTGACCATCAGCAATATCGCAGGCGGCAGCCTGGCCGAAGACCAGACGGCCAGCGCGCGCGCCGAGCGCCGCATTCGCCAGCGCAAGTACACGCAGCAAGTGCGCTCGCTCGTGCTGGGCACGCAGCAGAAATCGGGCGACTGGACCCTGGACGTGAAAGGCGGCCTGAGCCGCGCCACGGAAGACACGCCGGAATCCCTGAACGATGGCCGTTTCCGCGGCACCAGCAATTTCGCCGGCATCAGCTTTACGGATACGCAGGAGCCGAAACTGAGCGGCCCCGCTTCGCTGTACGATCCGGCCAGCTACGCGCTCAACGCCATCACCCTGCAAAAGCGCTACTCGAAGGACAATGAACACCATGCGCGCATCGACCTGGCGCGCAAGTTCGACATCGCCACCCTGAAATTCGGCGCCAAAGTCAGCCGCCGCGAAAAGAGCAATGACACGGATCAATGGGCGTATAACAGCAACAAGGCCACCAGCGGCAATTACTGGGGCGCCGGCTCCACGTCGATGAGCAATTTCGTGCAAGGCCATAACCTCGACTACGACCTGGGCAACATTGGCGTGGCGCTGGACCCGGCCCTGATACGCGCCCGCGTGGCGGGACTCGACCGCGCCAAGGCGCGCCTGGCCACGGAATCGATCATCAACGATTACCGCATGCATGAAGACATCAACGCCATGTATGTGCAAAACAGCTATGACTTCGACGCCTGGCACATCCTGGGCGGCGTGCGCGCCGAACGTACCAGCTTCGAGGCGGCCGGCTCGCAAGTGGACAGCGCCGGCGTCGCCACGGCATTGACGCGCGAACGTTCGTACACCAACTGGCTGCCGAACCTGCAAATCCGTTATGACGTCGATCAAAAGACCAGTGTGCGGGCCGCGTGGACGCAAGCCGTCGTGCGCGCCAACTTCAGCCAGCTGGCGCCAGGCATCAGCCTGGCCAGCAATACGGAAGCCGTGATCGGCAACCCGGACTTGAAACCGCTGAAGGCGAACAACCTGGACCTCGGCATCGAGCGGGTCTTGGGCAACGACGGCGTGATGTCGGCGTACGGCTTCTACAAGGACATCAAGAATTTCACGTACACGACCAACCTGGCCGGCACGGGTCAATGGACGGGCTACACGACGGCAACGTCGTATGCGAACGGCGACGCGGCCAAAGTCAAAGGCATCGAACTGGCCTACATGCAGCCGCTGCGCATGCTGCCGGCGCCATTCAATAAATTCCTCGTCGGCGTGAACGGCACCCTGAGCACCTCGAGCGCGCAAATCGGCCGTTTCGACAAAGCCAGCAACAAGCAGATGAACCGCGACATCCGCCTGCCGGGCCAGTCAAACCAGGTGATGAACTTGATGCTGGGCTATGAAACGGGACCGGTCAGCGCCCGCCTGGCCCTCAACTACAAGTCGCCGTATCTGCTGGAAATGGGCGGCGATATCCTCGACCCAAGCCAGGACCATATCGTCGCCAGCCAGAAGCAGCTCGATTTCTCGCTGTCCTACCAGATCAACAAGCAGTTCCAGGTACTGTTCGAAGCTGCCAACCTGAACAACGAGAAATACTATGTCTATCAAGGCACGAAGCAATACAACGTGCAGAACGAACAATACGGCCGCACTTTCAAAGTGAGCCTGAAAGCCAGCGCCTTCTGATGATGATTTCAATGAACATAAAAAAAACCGTACTTTGCAGCGCCTTGCTGGCTGCCTTTTGCCTCGCGGGCACGGCGCAAGCCGCGCCTGTCCAGGCTGTCCCTTCCTTCACGCAGGAAGCGGAAGAACTGGCGCGCCTGCCCGGCGGCGGCTGGCTGCTTCTCGACAAGCATGGCTTGCGCCTGTTCGACGCCAGCGGCCAGGAACGGGACCGTATCACCGTGCGCGCCAAGCAGCTCGACACGCGCATCGATGGCGGCAAGGTCTTGGCCGTTTTCCTGGAAGCGGACACGCAGCGTCCGCTGCCCGTGTCCGTCGACGTGCAGGCCGGCAAGCTCAATCGCCTTACGCCATTTCCCGTCCCCACGTTTTCCGTGGAAGCGTCCTGCCTCTACCGCGACGCCCAGCAGCTCGATCATCTGTTCTTGATCGGCAAGGATGGGCAGGCGGAACAGTGGGTGATGCAGGGTGAACAGCGCAGCCTGGTACGCAAACTCGCCTTGCCGCCCCATGCAAAACATTGCAGAGTCGACGATGGCGCCCAGCGCCTGCTGGTGAGCGAGTCAAACATGGGCGTGTGGGCGTATGAGGCCGATTCGGAAGGCATGGGCAAGCGCGAAGTAGTGGCCCTGCGCAAGCCGTATGGCCAGCTGGACGGCGGCGCCGGTGCGCTGGCCGTGCTGCCTGGCGGCGTGGCCGTGCTCGACGGCAAGGCGGAAAAGCTGCACCTGCTCGCCCATCAGGCGGGCAAGTGGACGGCCCAGCCGCCGCAAGCCGTGGCCTTGAACGTGCGCAAGGGCGACAGCCAGCTGGCGCTCGATGGACATTCCTTGATGCTGCGCGGCAAGAAAGGTTGGCAAGCGCGGCCATTGAAGTGGAATGGCAAGGCGGAAACATCGCCAGCGGTGGCCATCATCGCCCCGCAAGCCCAGACGGAACCGATGGCGCGCCAGGGCGACGCGGCCGACGACCCGGCCATCTGGCTGTCCAGCAACCCTGCCGACGCGCGCATCCTGGGCACCAACAAAAAGCAGGGACTGCTCGTCTACGACCTGCAGGGCAAGCAGACCCAGTTGCTGGAAGTGGGCCGCCTGAACAACGTCGACGTGCGGCAAAACATCAGCCTTGGTAGCGGCAAGGTCGACTTGGCCGTCGCCACCCAGCGCGACGACAACAGCATGATGCTGTTCACCATCAATGCCGATGGCGTCGTGGTGGAAGCGGGCCGTTTCCCGACGGGCCTGAAAAGCATCTACGGCATGTGCTTGTACCAGCCAGCCAGCGGCGGCGTGGAAGCGTTCATCAACGATAAAGATGGCACCTTCCAGCAATACAGCATCGGCTTGAGCGGCAACAAGTTCAGTGCCACCCTCTTGCGCAGCTTCAAGGTCGCCACGCAACCGGAAGGCTGCGTGGCGGACGACGCCAACGCCAGATTGTTCCTCGGCGAGGAAACGCGCGGCATCTGGACCACCTCGGCCGATGCCGCCAAGCCCGATGCCCTCGCCATGGTCTTGCCCGTGGGCGCACAGTTGACGGCCGACGTGGAAGGCATGGCCATCTACCGCAAACCGGGCGGCAAGGCTGATTCTGGCTACCTGGTCGTCTCCAGCCAGGGCGACAACAGCTACGTGGTGCTCGACGCGCAAGCGCCGTACAAGGTGCGCGGGCGCTTCAAGGTCGGCTTCAACTTGGCGGCCGGCATTGACGGCACCTCGGAAACGGATGGCCTGGACGTCACGGCCGCCAACCTGGGCGGCGCGTATGCGCAAGGCATGCTGGTGATACAGGACGGCTACAAGCGCCTGCCAGATGGGCCGCAGAACTTCAAGTATGTGGCGTGGGGGGATGTGGCGAAGGCCTTGAAGCTGGAGTAATGAGCATGGGGCGGCCAGTCAAGGCTGCCCCGTGTCCGATAGCGATATTAAAAATTGCCGCTATCTTGTAAGCGGCATATCGATGGCAAAAGGCAGGCTTTTGCCAAAAAAGTCCACCTTGCCTGTGACGGCCAGGCGTTGCGCCGACAATTCCACCAGGCGCAGATCCGCGACATCACGGTATTCCATCATGTAGAGCGCGGATTCACACTGCGGATTGTCGGCATCGATGGCAAGCATCTGCACGGGCGCGGCATCCGGTCCCGCAACGAGCAAGCCCTGCAAAGAGAAGGACGGCGGATACAGCGCCCACGACCAGGGCGCATCGTCGTCTTCCGTCAGCCGCATGAACACATCGTCGTCGGCTTCGACCTTGATATTGATTTCCCGCATCCCATCGGCGCGTGCCTCCAGGCTGACCCGGGATTTCGCGACATCCACTTCGAAATTGGTGTCGCCGATACTGAATACATGCATTACGCTGTTACTCCTGACTGACGCATGAATCTGCTGCCCGACAGACCGCTGGCGTCAGCCAGCAGACCTGCGCGGGCACGCCTCAATCGCCCTGCTGTTGCCAAACCGCCTTGCCACCCTTGATATAGATCAAGGCACTGGCAGAGCCCTCTTTCGCCACCACGATCCCGTCCGTTTTCAGCTTGAGCGACTTTTCATGATAACTGTGCTGGAGCGAGCCCTTGTCTTCCACTTGCCAGATTTCCAGCCAGGCAAAATCATCACCGCCGTTGGACAAGGCATGTCCCGCACCGACGATCAGAGGCGCCGTCTTCTGTCTGAACAGGAAGACGATACCCTCTTTTTTGCTGTCCTTGTTTTTGACGAGCACAGCAAGGTCGCCCTTGCCGTCGCCATCGAAGTCGCCGCGCAAGACGAAGGGATTGAGGCGGGCGCTGACTTCAATGCCTTCGCGTTTGGCCAGGCTATCGAGCTGTTGCGTCGCCCAGGCCGGCAATTGCGCCTGCGACGGCAAGGCTTGCGCACCAGCCATGCCGGTGGCGAACACCAAAGCGACTGTCACTGCCATGCTTCTGCAATTCATGGGACGGCTCCATCGAGACGAAGAATCGGGTGGCACCCGGCGGTTCCGGGTGTGCAGGCAGAATAGCATTATCAGAAAATACTTGCACTGCCTCAACTGTATCCGCTTCGCATTCGATGCCCGTGCAGACGGATAAGTTACCGTCGCTTGCTGATCTGCCAGCGACTGGCGGCCTGTGGCGTATTAAAATACCGTCCCATGACCTCCCCCGCCTCGACCTCTTCCCTCCCCGACAGCATCTTGCTCCCTTCCCTGGCCGTATTGGGAGGGCAGATTTCCGTCAACCTGGGGGCGGCGATTGCGAAGAATCTGTTTCCCGTCATTGGCGTGGAAGGCATTACGGCGTACCGGGTGGGGTTTTCAGCGCTCATCCTGCTGGCCATCTTCCGGCCGTGGCGCTACCGCCTCACGCGCAAGGATGTGCTGAACTTGCTGGTCTACGGTTCCGTGCTGGGATTGATGAACTTGCTGATTTACCGGGCGTTTGCACTGATACCGATCGGCATTGCGGTCGCCATCGAAGTAACGGGGCCGCTGGCCGTGGCCATGCTGTCGTCGCGCCGGCCGCGCGATTTGCTGGCCGTGGCGTGCGCCGTGTTCGGCTTGTATTTGCTGCTGCCGCTGCAAGGCAGTCCGGGCAGCCTGGATCCTGTCGGCGTGGCGTACGCGCTGGGGGCGGCGCTGTGCTGGGCGCTGTACATCATCTTCGGCAAGCGCGCCTCGACCCTGCAGGGCGGCCAAGCCGTGGCCTGGGGCATGACGGTGGCGGCCATGGTAACGGTGCCCATCGGCGTCGCGTATTCGGGCGCGGCGCTGCTGGCGCCATCGATTGCCTTGATGGGCCTGGCCATCGCCATGCTGTCCAGCGCCCTGCCATACTCGCTGGAAATCTTTGCCCTGCGCCGCTTGCCGCAAGGCGTGTTCGGCATGTTCAGCAGCGCGGCACCGGCCGTCAGCGCGCTGGCCGCCATGGTGGTGCTGAAAGAAATGCTGAGCCTGACCCAGTGGCTGGCCATCGCCTGCATCGTGTTCGCGTCGGCCATGGCGGCGCTGGGCGCACAGGGCGGCAAGCGCTAGCGGTATTCAGTGCATTCTGCAGCGACTCCTGCACAACTGCCTGGCATCGCTGCCCAACTGGCGGGCAGGTTTTGATGCCCGCCTGTAAAATGCGTCATCGCTTGCCATATCATGCATTCTGCCTCACCGATGACATCCACACTTCTTTTTCGCCTGCTCTCCCCTTTCGCTACCGCAGCCGTGCTGCTGGCGCCAGCCGCCGTCGCGCAGGCTGCCGCTCCGGCCGCCCTCAAGGGCAATGCCGAAGCGGGCAAGGCAGCGTTTCGCAAGTGCGCTTCCTGCCATCAGGTGGGGCCATCGGCGCGCGGCGGCTTCGGCCCCAAGCTGACGGGCGTAATCGGCCGCAAAGCCGGCGCCACCACCGACTACAAGTATTCGGCGGCCATGAAAAACGCGAATATCGTCTGGAGCGAGCAAAACCTGGCCAGCTTCCTGAAAGCACCGAGCGATTTCATTCCTGGAAACAACATGCGTTTCTGGGGCATCGGCAATGCGCAGCAGGTGGCCGATTTGCTGGCTTACCTGCGCACGCAGTAAACGCGCCCTAGGTTGCGCATGCCATCCGCGCAGACAACACGCCGCTACCGATGTGCACTCGCACCGCATCCAGTCCATGACGCCAGATCAAGCCTCCAGCGCTTGCAGCACGCCCTTGCGCTTCTTGTGCGCTGCTTCATAGGCACGCAGCCGCTTGCGCTGGGCGGCGGACAGGCCATCGAGCTTGTCGCGGATCTGCGCCACCGTCAATTGCTGGTAGCCTTCGATAGGCAAGTCCGGCGGTGACGCATCCGAAGCAGCGCCGCCGGCTTTTTTCCGCCCCTGAGCTTCCTTCGTTTCACCCGATTGCGCCCTTTGCTTGTTCACGATGCGCGCCGCGACTTCCTCCTCGCGGCCCGGATAGCGTCCTTCCTGCTTGAAATCCCGCTCCAGCTTCTTGAATTCGCGTTCACGCTTGGGGCTTGCACCAACAGGCATGTGTCCTCCCGTCTAGGGTTTGGCCGGCAACTTGCGCAGGCACAAATAAATGGAATACAGCGCCGCCAGCCCCACCAGTACATACACGCCGCGCGAAGCGGCCGTCATGGCGCCGAGGATGCTGGCCACGATATCGATATCGAACAAGCCCACCAGCGCCCAGTTCAAGCCGCCCACGATCAACAGGATCATGGAGATCCAGTCGACCACGTTCAAGCGCTTTGCCGACATTTCCTGTTTTGCCGCACCATCCGATCCTGCCTGGATATTCGCCATATCAGCCTCCTGTAAGAAAGAACCCGCCGCCGGGTCTATCAAGGAACAGTGTAGGCGCGGCGCCGGCATGCGCCAGTCGGACGATGCCGGGCATTGAAGTAGGAAGACTCTGTAATCAAGCGGGTGATTTTATCTGGCAACACGCCAGGCGGCTGCGCGCATCGGGTAACTGCAGCTCATTGCCGCAGCTGCTTGTACATGATGGTGGTGGCGTCCAGGCAGTCGCCGTCCGGCGCCAGCGCATAGGCGGGGATGCTGCCCGCCACCACGTAGCCGAGCGACAAATACAACGGTTCCGCATGGTCGCCGCTGCGCGTGTCCAGGGTCAGCAGGCTGCGTGGCAAGAGGCGCGCCTGTGCTTCCAGCGCCTGCATCAGCTGGCGGGCGATGCCGTGCCGGCGGAAAGCGGGCGCGACCAGCAGCTTGCGCACTTCGGCCCGGTGCGCCTGGTTGGGATTGGTGTCCCAGTCCAGCTGCACGGCGCCGGCCACGCAGCCATCGACTTCGGCCACCAGCAGCAGGCGCACCCCGCGCGTGACGGCCGGCAAGACGTTATCCATCCAGAACGCCTGGCTGGCCGCCGTGTCGAAGGGCAAGATAAAGCCGATGCTGGCGCCGTCGTGCACGCAGTCTTGCAGCAAGGCGCCCAGTTCCGGCAAGCGTTCACGAATATCGGTGGCTGAAAAATGGCGTAGCAATGCGGGCATGGCGACCTCAGACAAGAAAGAGAAAATAGCGGGCGCCGCTGTCTGGCGGCGTCACGAACGCGCTGGCGCCATGTAGCTGATAGCGCAGGCAGTCGCCGGCCAGCAAATCGTGCGCGCGGCCGTCGACGGTCACGTTCAGCTTGCCTTCCTGCAGCAACAGATGGTGTTCCATGCCGGGCCGGGGCGAGGCGGCATAACTGATCGTCACGTCCGCATCGAGTTCGCATTCGAGCGCTTCGCCGGCCAGTGCGCGTGACGGGGGCGAGACGGAGCGGCGCCGGAAACCCGTGTCCGGGTCCGTCCACACGCTTTGCTGTGCCCGCCGCAACAGCGGCGGGAAATCGTCTTCCACCATGCGCAGCAGGCGCGACATGGCCAGGCCATACGCGGCGCACAGCTTGCCCAGCACGCTAGTCGTCGGGCTGACTTCGCCATTTTCCAGGCGTGACAGGGTGGCGCGGCTGACCTGGCTGGCACTGGCCAGCTGGTCCAGCGACCAGCCCTGCTCCACGCGCAACTGTTTCAAACGCGCCGCCAGCCGCTGTTCCGTCTCGTTAGCAGTCACTATTGTATTTTCCATATATGGGAATTTATCCCACAAAAGAGAATTTTGCAAGCACTTGCTGCACAGTTGTTCAGCGCACAGACCAGCAAGCCCTCCCCAGGCACGATACGCCATCACTTCAAGGAAAAGCCATGGCCTCCACTCCCGCCACTCCCAAGCCGCGCCTGGGCCAGGCGCCCGCACCGCTGGGCAGGGTCGAATTCCATTTGCAGTTCATTCGCTCGTATGCCGATCCCACATTCGACGCCGTGCGCGGCGCCCTGGTGCAGGTGGAGGAAGTAGCGTGGAAGAATTACCAGGATGGCCGCAAGGCGCCCGTGACACAGAAGGCTGGGCCCGGTTTTCTGGACCCCGACTACGACTTGTCCGTGGAGTGGAAAGCCACGCGCGACCGTCTGCTGGCCGCCGAAGCGCGCCAGAAAGACCCCGCCACGGCGTCGCGCGTGCTGCTGATCTGCGGTGCGGCGCGCAATGACGGTTCTTGCCCTGGCGAAATGTCGAAAACGTGGCGCATGACGCAATGGGCCAAGGAAGTGCTGCAGGCCGACAATATCGAAACGGACGTGCTGGACCTGAGCCTGCTGACCTCCTCGTATGATTTGCACATTCATCCGTGCAAGGGCTGTGTCTCGACGGCCATGCCCCTGTGCCACTGGCCATGCAGTTGCTACCCGAACCATGGCGAACGGCAGACGAATGACTGGATGGCGGAGATTTACGAGCGCTGGACGGCCGCGCACGCCGTCATCCTCCTCACGCCCGTGTACTGGCACCAGACGCCCAGCGTACTCAAGCTGATGATAGACCGGCTCGTCTGCGCCGATGGAGGCAATCCCGATCCCACGTCCACGCACGGCAAGAAAGCCGCGGAAGCAAAGGCGCTCGAACTGCAAGGCTGGAATTACCCGAAACACCTGGCCGGGCGCGCCTATGGCCTCGTCGTGCATGGCGACGTGGCCGGCATCGAAGGCGTGCGGCGGGGCCTGTCCGACTGGCTGGACTGGATGGGCCTGGTTGACGCAGGCGCCAAGGCGCGGCTGGACCGCTACATCGGCTATTACGACAGTTACGCGCAAAGCCACGATGCCCTCGACCATGACGCTAATCTGCAGGAAGAAGTGCGCAACGTGGCGCGCGCCGTGGCCGTCGCCGTCCAACGGCTGCGCGCAGGCACGCTGACGCCACCGGATGCGGAACTCCAGCCTCCCCGGCCAAAATGAAACCCGGCACTACTACCCCGCCATACGCGAGGCGTGGCGACACAGCTCCAGGAAACCGGCCAGGCGCGGCGAGAGTATCTTCTTGGACTGGCGGATCAGATAAAAGTTGCGCTCCAGCGGTGGCAGCATGGTCTCCAGTTCCACCAGTTGTCCGCTGGCCAGCAGATCGGCCACGACGACGCGCGACAGGCAGGCGATGCCCAGCCCCGCCGCCGCGCCATATTTGATGGCTTCCGAATTGCTGAATTCGCCTGCGGCGCGCAGGTAGTGCAGATACGGCACCAGCGCCTGCTCGACGGCTTCGCGCGTGCCCGAGCCCGCTTCACGCAGCAGCCAGCCCGCCTGGTTCAGTTCCGTAAAGCTGAGCAGATGGCGCAGCTGCGCCAGCGGATGCGTGGGCGCGGCCACGATCAGCATCTGGTCCGTCAGCCACGGTTCCACCAGCAAGCCCGCTTCGTGGCACGGCCCTTCGATCAGGCCGATATCGACACGGAACTCCGCCACGGCGGCCGCGATGTCGGCCGTGTTGGCAATCGTCACCTGCGGAATGCTGCGCCCGTATTGCTGCGTCGCTTGCGCGAGGATCTGCGGCAACAGATAGATGCCGATGGTGGTGCTGGCGCCGATCTGCAGGCTGACGGGCACGGACGGGTCGGCGCCCGCGAACTGGCGTTCGATGCTGGCGGCCCCGTCGCGCATCTGCCGCGCTTGCGGCAACAGCAGGCGGCCATTGTCGTTGAGCAGCAATCGCTTGCCCACACGGTCGAACAGTTGCGCGCCCAGCAAGGTTTCCAACTCGTTCAGGGACGCGCTGGTGGCCGATTGCGACAGTGCAATCAATTCACCGGCCGCGCTGGTGCTGCCCGTGTCCGCCACGGCGAGGAAAATCTGCAACTGCCGCAAGGTCAACGCCATCCAATTTACCTATTTTTTAGGTTAAACATACAAAAACAATCCGTTTTACCATTTAATCAGCGAACTGTACAGTCATGCCATACGAACCAAGAACCATGGAGTACGGCATGTCATCCCTCTCAACAACGAACACAACAAGTTTCAGCGACCGCTATGGCCGCCTTCTGCCGGGCCTGCTGCTGAGCGGCCTGATCGCCTGGGGCGCCATTCAGTTGGGCAAGCAGGAATGGATGCAAAGCCACGGCATGAGCGCCCTGACCCTGGCCATCATGCTGGGCATCATGCTGGGCAACAGCGTGTATGGCCGCCTGGCGCCCACTTGCGGCGCGGGCGTGGCCTTTTCCAAACAGACTTTATTGCGACTTGGCATCATCCTGTACGGCTTCCGTTTGACCTTCCAGGATATCGGCCAGGTCGGCCTGGCCGGCATCGCCATCGACGCGCTGGTGCTGGCGTCCACGTTTGGCCTGGCCATGTTCCTCGGTACCAAGGTCTTCAAGCTGGAACGCAACAGCGCCATCTTGATCGGCGCGGGCAGTTCGATCTGCGGCGCGGCGGCCGTGATGGCGACGGAACCCGTCGTCAAGGGACGCAGCGAGGATGTGACCGTTGCCGTCTCCACCGTTGTTGTGTTCGGCACCATCGCCATCTTTTTGTACCCATTGCTGTACCAGCTGAATCAAGGCTGGCATGTGCTGGGCGCCACGCCTGCCGCCTTTGGCGTGTATATCGGCTCGACCGTGCATGAAGTAGCGCAAGTGGTGGCAGCCGGGAAGTCGATCGGACAGGAAGCGGCGAATGCGGCCGTGATCGCCAAGATGGTGCGCGTGATGATGCTGGCGCCGTTTCTCGTCATCCTGTCGGCCGTGCTGGCGCGCGGCAAAGTCAAGGCCGGTGGCAAGGAAAAGGCGACCAAGCTGGCCATCCCCTGGTTTGCCTTCATCTTTATTGCCGTGGTGGCATTCAATTCGCTGGGCCTGCTGCCAGCGGGCGCCGTGGCCACCATCACCGATCTCGACACGGCCTTGCTGGCCATGGCCATGGCGGCCCTGGGCTTGACGACGCACATGTCGGCCATCCGCCGCGCCGGCATCAAGCCCCTGCTGCTGGCAGGCATTCTCTTCTGCTGGCTGATCGCCGGTGGCGCCGCCATCAACCATGTCGTCGCAAGCCTGTTTGCCTGACCACGAGCCTGATTCAAGCCGGGGCCACTGACGCGAGAGCCGAAAACTTCGTACAATACAAGTGTTTTGACTCTCAAACCGGCTTCGGCCCCATCCAGGAACATCCATGCACCTCTCGAACTGGCTGCTTTTCTGCAGCGTCGCTCTGCTCGTCACGTTTTCTCCCGGCCCGGCCGTCTTGCTGGCCATCTCGAATGCCATCGCCGTCGGCCCGCGCCGCGCGATGATCAGCAGCATGGGCAATGGTTTTGGCCTGTTCATCATTTCCGGCGTGGCCATGGCCGGCATGGGCGTCGTGCTGGCCACCTCGGCCACGGCCTTCATGCTGCTGAAACTGGCTGGCGCCCTGTACCTTGTGTACCTGGGCATCAAGCAATGGCGCAGCAAGACCAGTGTCGTGGCCGATGCGCCCGTGGTAGCCGGCGCGGCGAATCCGAATTCGTTCTGGAAATTGTTCCGCCAGGGCTTGACGGTGGCGCTGACCAATCCGAAAGCCATCCTGTTCTTCTCGGCACTGTTCCCGCAATTCATCACGCCAGGCGAACCCGTGGCCATCCAGTTCACCGTGCTGACGACCTCGTTTGTCGCCTGCGCCATGCTGGCCCACTTGTTCTACGCCAACCTGGCGCGCCTGCTGAAAACCCAGTTGGCCACGCCGGGCCGCGCCAAGTTGTTCAACCGCATCACGGGCGGCGCCTTCGTCTTGCTGGGCCTGAGCCTGCTGCGCCTGCGCAGCAAGGCAGCGTAACTACTGTAGTAAAAACGCCTCGATGCTGGCCGCCAGGGCCAGCGGCGTTTCATTCATCGGATAGTGTCCCGCATTGCCCAGCACCTCCAGCCTGGCTTGCGGGTACCACGCCAGATAGGTGCGGCGCATCAGGGGCGCATCAAAACGCGGGTCGTGCTCCCCCACCAGCGCCAGCAAGGGCAGTGCCACGCGCGCCGCCTTGATTTCCTCACTGAAATCCGTCCCGCTCCACGCGAGGAAATAAGCCGCAAACGCGGCCGGATCCGCACTTTCCCACGAATATTGCGCCTTCCAGTCCAGCCAGGCGGCTGGCAAGCGTTCGCCCGTGCTGCGGTTGATGATGGCGCGCCGCGCATCGACGTGCCCGCTGGCGTCGAGGAACAGCTGCCGCGCCGCCCCATCGAACGCCACGCCGCAGCTGGGCACGGGCGCCACGGCCACGAGTTTGCGCAGGCGCAAGGGCGCCAGCAAGGCCAGCCGTTCCAGCGCCATGCCGCCCATCGAGTGTCCCACCACGCTGAAGGTGGCCAAGCCCAGCGCATCGGCCAAGGCCAGCGCATCGCGGGCCACCTCTTCCATTGAGTATTCTCCTGCCGCGCCACGCATGCCGCCATAGCCGCGATTGTCCATGAAGACATAGCTGAAAGCGCCGCCATCGAGGGCCGCTTCCATCGGCGCGAACGCGTGCGCGTCGCCAAACCAGCCGTGCAGAACGATGACGGCGTGGGGACCGTGGCCCACGCGATGACAGGTATTGTGCATGTTCACTCCTGAAAAAGAGCGTGATGGTAAGCGGCCGGCAAGCGGCCCGCTTTCACTAGCAGGTCAAATACTGTAGAGTATGGGCCATGGATGATTTTTATACGGAAGTGCCGCGCCCTTTGATCGCCACGGCGCGCGACTATGTGGCAGGCGCAATGTTTCCCAGCCACAGCCATGCGCGCGGGCAATTTGCGTATGCGGCGCGCGGCGTCATCAGCGTGCACACGCCGCAAGGCAACTGGCTGGTGCCGCCGCAACGCGCCTGCTGGGTACCGGCCCAGCTCGTCCACTGCATGCGCATGCATGGCGCCGTGACCATGCACAATGTCTTTATCGACGCGCCCGCCATCGCCGGGGCCGGCTTGCCGCCCCACTGCCAAGTGCTGGACGCCCAGCCGCTGATGCGCCAGTTGCTGGCCGAGGCCGTGACTGTCGACGCCTTGTATGCGGAACAATCGCGGGCCGGACGATTGATGGCCTTGCTGCTCGATGAGATTGCCGCCGCCCGGCCCCTGCCCCTGAGCGCGCCCCTGCCGCAGGAACCGCGGCTGGCGCGGCTATGCATGGAGATGCTCCAGCGACCGAGCGTGGACAGCAACCTCGATGCCATGGCGGCGCAGGCCGGCATGAGCCGGCGTACCTTTACGCGGCAGTTTCGCGCCCAGACGGGGCTGGGCTTTGCCCAATGGCGCCAGCAAGCATGCCTGCTGGCGGCCATCACGCGTCTGGCCGAGGGGCAAGCCGTCACCCGCGTGGCGCTCGACCTCGGCTATGCCAGCCCCAGCGCCTTCACGGCCGCCTTCCGCCGCGTGCTGGGCCAGGCGCCCAGCGACTATTTAACCTAGGAAATGATGGCGGCGATGCGCTGCGCCAGCGCCTGCACCAGTTTCTGCACATGGTAGCCGTCGACAAAGCCATGGTGGGCTTGCGCGGAAAACGGCACCCGCATGCGGCCATCGTCCTGCGCGGGACCGAACTTGCCCCAAGTAAAGGTCGGGATATCGGCGGCGCCGTGGCGGTAGACAGGATGCTCGATGGCCGCCAGTTCCAGCCAAGGCAGGCAGGTGATGAAGATATTGTTGCGCTGCTCGCGCTCGGTCTCTCCCTCGCCCGTGTTGATCAGCGCGCAGCTCGCTTCGGCCAGGCGTTTCGCTTCCAGGCTGCGCGCGATGAATACATCAAGCTGGTCCGTCATCGTGAAACGCGTGTAGTTGAGATTCTCGTCGCCGTTGATGACGGTGTAGGAAGCGGGAAAATCGTCGATCTTGATCACTTCGCCCTGGTAGATGCGGTACATGAAGTTATCGATTTCCCTGACCGTATTGAGCAGGCAAAACAGGAAAAAGTGGAATACGGGGATTTTCCGTTCCTTGCACCAGGGACGGAAATCCGGCACGTCGAGCTGGAAGTTGATGTTGACGAGGGGATTGTCAAACGCGCGGAACAAGTCGTAGCGGTCGCGCCGCTTTTCAAAATTTTTCATGCGGCGAGTGTAGACGATGGCAGTGCTGGCGGGCAAGTCATGCCGTATCGGCTTGCCAGTAATTTGCCAGGGCGTCCAGGGCATACTGTCCGGACAGGCTCTCATCCACCTGTGCGACAAACGTCAGGAATAGCACGACGGTCTGTCTTTGCGCCGCATTGAAGCCGGCGTATTTCGCGATAGCATGCGTGCGCAAATCCCGGTTCCGTTCAAACGGAGAAAGCGCATGCACCGTCATTCCAAGCACATCTGTTTCCCAGCTTGTCCGATGCTGATATGCCACGGCGTAACGCATGTATGCCGGCAAGTAATACAGAAATTCCTCAGCCTCCATATGGGCGAGCAAACCTTCGCACTCCTCGATTTCAGCATCGGGAATCTCTTGCCAGATCGAATCGACTCGATCCTTGCCACTTGCAGCCCATTCCCTCTCGCTGATGTCCTCCGACATACCGTATTTATCCGTCAAGAGAAATTGGCGCAAAGATGTTTCCGCGCGCTGCGTACCAGCGAACTCGCGTTCAATGCAGGCGATCAGGCTGGCCGCGTCCGCCGTGGCCGTCGATAAATTATCTGAACAATTCATTCAAAATCCTTGGATATCCCCAAAATGGCCCGGGCCACCTCCGCCACGCCCTCTTGTGGTGTCATGTGGCGCCGCCGTGCGCCAAGCCCCGCTGCACTTTCCACGCCAATGGCAAAGTCAGCAGTAATACGGCCGCCAGCGCCAGCAAGGCCGTGGGAACGCTCGTATGGTCGCCCAGCGCGCCGAACAGCACGGGCGACAGCGCCCCGCCGCCGATGCTGCCCGTGTAGAACAGGGCAAATGCGTGTTCACGCTTGCCGGGCTCGGCCAACTCCGGCACGGCGCCATACAGCACGGACGAGGTACCGTTCAGCGCCAGCCCCAGCAGGGGCAGCATGGCCATGACGCCGGCCAGCGGCAGCCACAGGGCCAGCACGATCAGCAGCGAGGTCATCGATTCCGTCAGCCATACGGTTTTCATCATGCCGATGCGCGCGCCCAGATAGCCGCACAGCAGCTTGCCGAAGGCGCCGCCCACGAACAGCAAGGACAAAGCCACGCCGATGCCGGCCGTGCCCGCCCCCTTGCTTTTCAGCAGGAATGGCAGGAAAGTGAGAAAACCCATGCGCACGGCGCTGTCCAGGGTGCCCGTCGCCAGCAGCGCACGAAAGCTGCCTTTCGAGCCGCTGCCGGCGATGGTCTTGCCCGCCTTCTTTGCGCCGGCTTGCAGCTCACCCGGTTTCGGCAGCAGCCACCACAGCAAGCCAGCCGCTGCCAGGCCCAGCAAGCCCAGCAGCGAGACGCTCGCTTGCCAGCTGCACACGAGCAACAACAAGCCCACCAGCGCGGGAATCAGGGTCTTGCCGATATCGCCGGCAAAGTTGTAGTGCGACAGCGCCTCCTTCACGCCGCCGCCCGCCTCGTACGTGTCGGTGACGATGGACGAGGCCAGCGGATGCTGGGTGCTGGCGCCCAGGCCGCCCAGCAGCAAGGCAAACAGCAGCACAGCCAGGCCGCCCGCCTGCCCCGCGACCAGGTAGGCGACGCCGGCCAGCGCCGTGCCGCCCACCAGCAGGCGCTCGCGTCCCCAGCGCCTGGCCATGCGGCTGGCCAGCAGCTGGAAACCGGCCATCATGCCCGAGTACGAGCCCCGCAGCAGGCCCACCATGGCATAGCTGATGGCAAACTGCGCCTGCCAGATGGGCAGGAGCACATAGATCACGTCCGTCAAGCCGTCATGCACGGCATGTGCACTGCAGGCGGCGAACAGCGAGCGGCGGCGTATCGGTTTGTCGGAGGGAGGTACTTCGGGGGACAGCGCGGCAAGCGATGGTTCGTTCATGATTCTGCAAGCGGGGAAAACGCGAGACAGCCAGCTTACACCAATTGGCAACTTCGCATCTTGAAGCGTAGCAAGAATAATGTTATTGCAAGATTGGTCTAACGCAAACGCAGGGGGAGCGCAAACCAGGCCCGGCGCCGTCACGTTGACGGCGCCGGGCTTCCACCTTACTTCGCCATCGCATCCTTGGCCATGCCATCTTTCTTCATTTCATCCTTTTTCATGCCGTCTTTCGCCATGCCATCCTTGGCCATGTGATCTTTTTTCATGTGCTTCTTGGCCATCGGCTTCTTCATGCCGTCCTTGCCCATCGCATCCTTGTGCATGGCGTCGGCCGAAGCGTCCTTGGCCATCGGATCTTTTTTCATGGCGTCCTGGGCGAAAGCGGCGCCCGACATGAGGATGGCGGAAGCGATGATGGCGGTGATGGTGGTTTTCATGATATGTCCTTGTCTCAGTGTGGGATGGGCAAGATTGCCCGGTGGTAAAGCTGTTGCTGTGCTACAGGTGTTACTAAAAGTGATCAAGAGCCGCCGAACCAGTTGTATCCCTGATTCTCCCAATACCCTCCCGGGTAGGTATTCGTCACGAAAATGGCCTGGATGTGTTTTGGATTCTTGTAGCCCAGCTTGGTCGGCATGCGCAGTTTCATCGGGTAGCCATATTTCGGCGGCAATTCCTGGCCGTCGTAGGTCAGGGCCATGATGGTTTGCGGATGCAGGGCCGTAGCCATGTCGATGCTCGTGAAGTAATCGTCGGCGCACTTGAAGCCGATGTATTTCGCCGTTGTATCGGCGCCCACCCGCCTGAGGAAATGGGAGAACGGCACGCCGCCCCACTTGCCGATGGCGCTCCAGCCTTCCACGCAGATGTGGCGCGTCACCTGCGTTTCCTGCGGCAAGGCGCGCAGCTGCGGCAGGGTCCAGGGCTTCTTGTCGGCGATCAAGCCGATCAATTCCAGGCGCCAGGCGTCGCCGTCGACCTCTTCCACTTCATCCTCGCCGTAATACGCGTTGAACGGAAACGGCCGCGTGATCATGGAATCGGGATAGGTCGGCGCGAGCTTGCTCGGGTCAAACAGCCAGCCTTGCACCTTGTCATTGAAGCGCGACACCGCCGTCAGGGCCGTTTCGATGCCGGCCGGATCGCTGGCATTGCAGCCCGTCAGCAGGGACAGGCCGCCCAGGGTCAAGCTGCGCTGCAGGAACAGTCGCCGCGACGGCTGCTTGATCTGGCGCAAGGCGTCGGCCAGCATGGCCTGGCCCTCTTCTTGCACGATGATGGATTTTTTCATGACCGTCTCCTTAGCGGCCGCGCAGCATGGCGACCAGGGTGCGCGGCACCAGCGCCACCATCAGCAGGTGCACGCCGACAAAACCCGTCAGCAGCGCCATGGCAATGAAATGCACGCGGCGCGCACTCTCGTAGCCGCCCATCAGCTCGCGCAGCAGGGGGAATTGCACGGATTTCCACAGCACCAGGCCGGACAGCACCAGCACGATGCAGTCCAGCATGACGAACAGGTAGGCGGCGCGCTGCACCATGTTGTAGTGGCGCGGGTCCGCATGGGCCAGCTTGCCCTTCAGCGCGGCCGCAAAATCGGCCAGCAGCAGTCGTGGCGACAGGGGGAAGAACTGGCGCCGCAGCCGTCCCGAGACGATGTTAATCACCAGATACAGCAAGCCATTGGCCACCAGCAGCCACATGGCGGCAAAATGCCACTGCAGGGCGCCGCCCAGCCAGCCGCCAAGGGTCAGGGCGCGCGGCAGTTCGAACGGGAAAAACGGCGCCGCGTTATAGATGCGCCAGCCGCTGGTGGCCAGCACCACGACGGCCACGGCATTGAGCCAGTGCGTGATGCGCAGCCAGGCGGGGTGGATCACGTTTGCTTGCCCGTTCATCACATCGCTCCCTTCGCGCAGGATGCCGTGCTGACGGCTTGCAGGATGGCGCTGCTGTCGCTGCGCTGCACGAAGGCCACCACTTGCAGCTGTTCCGGACGCCAGCTGGCGGGCAGCTTGACTTCGCGGCGCAGCTGGGCGCGGCCTTGCGCCAGCGCAACCGGTCCCAGCCACAGGCGCACGGCCGCATCGTGCCGCAAGGTGGCGCCGCGGTTTTCGCCGCGCAGTACTTTCGAGACGATGGCGCTTTCGCTGATGGCCACATATAGCTGGCCGCCCGTCCGCGCGTCCGGCGCGCTGGCATCAGCTTCCAGCAGCAGCTTGCTACCCGGCCCCGGCGTGGCGGACAGGTCAATCTTGACGGGCGCGGCGGTCGCGTTGATGCGGCGGATGGCAGCCGGCAGCTGCGTATCCCAGCTGCGCAATTCCGTGCCGCCCACAAAAAACTGGGGCGTATAGGCCACGTGGCGCGGCTGGTGGCGCAACAGCTCGGCCTGGCGCGCATCGAATTGCGCCTGCGCCAGCGGGTCCGTCCAGCCGATCTGGTCCCAGTAGGTGACGTGCAAGGCCAGCGGCACGATCAGGCTGGCCGCTCCCGCTTCCTTGCGCAAGGCGCTCAGGCGCTGGTCGGCGGGCGGACAGCTGGAGCAGCCTTCGCTGCTGTAGAGCTCCACCAGCGCCGCCGTCTGCGGCCCGCTTTGCACGGCGCAGCGCTGGCCAGCCGCCATTTGCGCCATGGCAGGGGCTGCCACAGCCGCGCTCAGGACGGGTAAAAGCAGTGTTGCAAGGCGGTGCTTGATGTCCATGGTCTTTACCCGGTATATTGAAATAAGAAGCGTGAATTAAGAAACGTGCTTGCCTGTCAATTCGCCGCATGCTGCGGATTGGTTACAGCCGCCCTCCATTATTTTTCAATTTATTTTTTCCAACGCCTGTCACCAAAGGCCTGCATGCAACGAATACCTGTAAGCGAACACCTGCATGGCACGGAATTGCGGCTGCATGGCCTGATGCTGCGCGGGCTCGATGGCGATGCGGCGGCCTACCGCAGTTTCTTGCAGGCCACCAGCGGCCATTTGCGCGCGTTCCTGCGCAAGCGCCTGCAGCGCTGGCCGGACGAGGTGGAAGACCTGGTGCAGGAGTGCCTGCTGGCCATCCACAACCAGCGCCTGACCTACGATACGGGTGTGCCGCTGACGTCGTGGATTCATGCGATCGCACGGTATAAATTGATCGACTGGCTGCGCCGCCATGCGCGACGCGAGGCGCAGCACTTGCCGTACGACGAAGAAGATGGCGCGCAGGAACTGTTTTCCAGCGCCGATGCCGAGGCGGCCGAGGCCAGCCGCGACCTGGGCAAGCTGCTGGCCACTTTGCCGGCGCAGCAGCGCGACGCCATCGTGCATACCAAGCTCGACGGCTGGTCCGTGCGCGACACGGCGGCCGCCATGGACATTTCGGAAGCCAGCGTCAAAGTGGCCGTGCATCGCGGCTTGAAGGCACTGGCGGCCAATTTAAGAACCGGCAATGAAGGGATAGCACCATGAAAACCGATGACTTGATCGCCATGCTGGCCAGCGGACCCGACGTGGCCGCAGCGCCGCCTCCGGGCATGCGCTGGCGCGCCGCGGGCACGTTGGGCGCCGGGCTGCTGGCCAGCGTGGCGCTGATGGCCATGCTGCTGGGCGTGCGGCCCAATTTGGAACAGCTGGCCCTGCTGCCCGACTTCTGGATCAAGGTCGGTTTCGTCATCTGCCTCTCCCTGGCGGCCTGGCATGTCAGCCGCCGCCTGTGCATGCCGGGCGCCGCCACCCGCGCCCTGCCCCTGTTGCTCGCCATGCCCCTGCTGCTGATGTGGGCGCTGGGCGCCATCATCCTGCAGGAAGCCCTGCCCGGACAACGCGCCGAGCTGTTCTGGGGTGCCACCTGGCGCAGCTGCCCCTTGCTCATCGCCCTGCTGTCGCTGCCCATCCTTGCCGCCGTGCTGCGCCTGATGCGCCAGCTGGCGCCCACGCGCCTGCGCCTGGCTGGCGCGGCCGCGGGATTTGCCGCCGGCGCCATGGCGGCCCTCGTGTACTGCCTGCACTGCCCCGAGCTGGCCGCCAGCTTCGTCGGTTTCTGGTACGTGCTGGGCATGCTGGCGCCGACTGCCATCGGCGCGGCCATCGGCCCCAAAGTGCTGGCCTGGTAAGCGCACTCTCCCCGCAAGCGGTTCGCCGGTCAAGCGGATTTCGAGCGTCTATCGTCTCCATATCCGCATACTCACGCATTCCCACGCGCCCCGTGCACGCCTTCGCAGACACTGCGACATAGCGCAACAGGCTATCGCCATCACTGATGGCGGCGTCTCTTCGTGTCCACAAAATATTTTTTCTTGCCGACGTGCAATATCCACGTAGATTCGACCTCGTGCGCCAGCCCCCTGACGATCGACGGCCGTTCATTCCGCTGCCTAAAAATAATTTGCAAGAAATGAATCCGATCGTGCTGGCGCCCCGTACAACTGATGCAGCCCCGTAATTCCCGCTAGTCCTACGTATGCACATAACAATCAGGGAGAATCGACATGTCATTGTTACACTCGAAAACCGCACTGGGCGCCGCCCTCCTGGGCAACCTGCTGGCCTTGGCCATCGCGCCATCCGCCTACGCGTCCAGCCACCGCGAAGCGCCGTTCATCACGCAAAACCCCAAGGTCGACGCCACCGACTTCTATATGTTCCGCAGCTATGAAACGGGGCGCGGTGCCTACACCACGCTGGTGGCCGACTATATTCCCCTGCAGGATGCTTACGGCGGGCCGAATTACTTCGCCATGGACCCGAACGCCCTGTACGAAATCCACATCGACAACAACGGCGACGGCAAGGAAGACCTCACCTTCCAGTTTCGCTTCACCAACACCATCAAGGATGGCCAGTTCACCGTGGGTGGCAAGAAAGTCTCGATTCCGCTCGTCATCAACGGCGGCGCCATCGACACGGTCAACCCGGCCGGCCTGAACGTACGCGAAACCTACAGCGTCACCGTGGTGCGGGGCGACCGCCGCACGGGCACGCGCAGCAGCGTCACGAATGCCACGGGCGGCGGCACGACCTTCGACAAGCCGGTCGACAATATCGGCAACAAGGCCATCCCCAACTACGCCGCGTATGCCGCGCAGCATGTGTACGCCGTCAACATTCCCGGCTGCGCCACGCCGGCGCGCATGTTCGTCGGCCAGCGCAAGGACCCGTTCGTGGTGAACCTGGGTGAAACGTTCGACTTGATCAACATCAAGGCGCCCGCCACGGAATTTGCCGCGAATGCGGAATCGGCAGCCAAGGATGACCTGGCCAAGAAAAACGTCACGGCCATCGAGATGGAAGTGCCGACCGCCTGCCTGACAGCGGGCAGCGATCCCGTCATCGGCGGCTGGACCACGGCCAGCCTGCGCCAGGGGCGTTTGCTGAACCCGGCGCCGGGCACGGCCACAGCGGCCTCGAAGGAAGGCGGCGCGTGGGTGCAAGTGTCGCGCCTGGGCATGCCGTTGGTAAATGAACTGGTCATCGGCCTGAAGGACAAGGACCGCTTCAACGCCAGCAAGCCGTCGGGCGACGCGCAATTTGCCGACTACGTCACCAACCCCACGGCGCCAGCCCTCGTGGAAGTGCTGTACGGCTCGGCCGGCGCCAAGGCGCCCACCAACTTCCCCCGCAACGACCTGGTCGCCACCTTTTTGACGGGCATCAAGGGCGTGAACCAGCCCGTCACCGTGACGGCGTCCGAAATGCTGCGCCTGAACACCTCGATCGCGGCCACCAACGTCGGTGCGCAAAACCGCCTCGGCGTCATCGGCGGCGATAACGCGGGCTTCCCGAACGGCCGCCGCCCCGGCGACGACGTGGTCGACGTGGTCCTGCGCGTGGCCATGGGCAAGCTGTGCACCCTGAACATCGGCTGCGCCCCGGCCGACGCTCCCGCCGGCGGCCTGCATTTCACGGATGGCGCCTTCCTCGACGAAACGTCGTTCACGGCAGGTTTCCCCTACCTGAAAAACCCCGTGGCCGGTTCGCCGCAACTGTAACGAGGAGAACGCGATGAAAAAGCTCTATGTAATCGGCACCCTGGCGCTCACGGCCCTGCTGGCCGGCTGCGGTGGCGGCGGTAGCAGCAGCCACTCCGGCGATAACGGTGGCGTCAATCCCCCGCCCGTCGTGCTGCTCGACTCTTTTTATGTGGCCGTCAGCAACGTCATCTTGACCACCAGCGATGACAAGGATGGCGTGGGCATCGACGCCATCATGGCGACGTCTCCGGACAATACGGAGCCGGTACCGTTGTAAACCACCGCGGGCGCCGGGGAGTCAGCTCCCCGGCGCCCTTGTCAATTCCCGTCAACGGCGACCACGATGAAAACACCGATTTCCCTGCTGTGCGCCTGCCTGCCCTTGCTGGCATGGGCCGCGCCCTACACGCCGAAAGACGGCGGCGCCGTCATCGAACAGCTGCCGCGCCGCGCCGACGCCACGCAACTGGCCCTGCGCGGCCTGCGCCAGCAACTCGACGCCGCGCCGCAAGACCTGTCCCTGGCCAGCGGCCTGGCGCAGCGCTACATCGCCCTGGCGCGCAGCGACACGGATCCGCGCTACCTCGGTTATGCGCAGGCGGCGCTGGCGCCCTGGTGGCGGCAAGCTGCGCCGCCCGTCCCCGTGCGCCTGCTGCGCGCCACCATCTTGCAAAGCACCCACCATTTCAGCGCCGCCCTGCAAGACCTCGACGCCGTCATCGCCCAGGAACCGGGCAACGGCCAGGCCTGGCTGACGCGCGCCACCGTGCTCACCGTGCAAGGCGACTACGCGCAAGCGACGGCCAGCTGCGCCCGGCTGTCGGCCCTGAGCACGCAGCTGGTCACCGTCACCTGCCTTGCCAACATCGCCAGCGTCACGGGCCGCGCCGCCGCCAGCGAGCGTTTGCTGGACCTGACCTTGCAGCGTAGCGCCGGCGCGGCGCCCGAACTGGAAAGCTGGGCAGCAACCCTGCTGGCGGAAATGGCCACGCGGCGCGGAGAGTGGGCGTTGGCGGAGGCGCGCTACACCAAGGCGCTGGCGCAGCAGCCGCGCGACAGCTATCTGCTGGGCGCCTACGCGGATTTCCTGCTCGACCGGCAGCGCCCGCAGGAAGTCGTCAAGCTGCTGAAAGAGCAGCAGCGCATCGACGCCCTGCTGCTGCGCTACGCGCTGGCCCTGCAGGCGCAGCCTGGCCAGCAGCCGGCCTTCCTGGCGGCGAAAGCGGAACTGGCGGCCCGCTTCAACGCCGCCATGCAGCGGGGCGACACCGTGCACCAGCGCGAACAGGCCCGCTTCGCCCTGTTTTTGCAGCAGGATATCCCCGCAGCCCTGCAACTGGCGCAGAAAAACTGGGCCATCCAGAAGGAAGTGCCCGACATGCGCATCTTGCTGGAAGCATCGCTGGCCGCACGCAACTATACGGCGGCACAGCCCGTGCTGGCCTGGATAGCGGCCAATGGCGTGGAAGACGTGGCCTTGCAGCGCCTCGTCAGGCAGCTGGGGCCGCAGGATGGCGCAAAAATCAGTGCCGCGAAGAAGGCAGGTGTACTGTGAAGCGATGCCTGTTCATCCTGCTGCTGTGCGCCTGGCTCGCGCCCGCGCAAGCCCACAAGCCCAGCGACAGTTACCTGAGCCTGGCCGTGCATGGCCAGCAGATCGAGGGGCAATGGGATATCGCCCTGCGCGACCTCGATTTCGCCATCGGCCTCGATGGCAACGGCGACGGCGCCCTGACCTGGGATGAAATCCGTGCGCGCCACGACGCCATCGCCGCCTACGCCTTGCAGCGCCTGCAAGTGGCCAGCGACCAGGGCGTCTGCCCCTTGAAAGCCGTCGAGCAGTTGATCGACCACCACACGGACGGCGCCTACAGCGTGCTGCGCTTCCAGGCCAGCTGTCCCAGCGCCGCGCCGGCCAGTCTGACCATCGGCTACACCCTGTTCGCCGACCTCGATCCGCAGCACAAGGGTTTGCTCAAGATTGATAGCGGCGGCGCCACGCAAACGGCCATCTTCGACCCGGACAGCCCGCGCCAGACGATTTCCCTGGCAGCGCCCGACCGCCTGGCGCAGTTCGGCGCCTATGTGAAACACGGCGTCTGGCATATCTGGATCGGCTACGACCATATTTTGTTCTTGCTGTCTTTGCTGCTGCCGGCCGTGCTGCTGCCTGGCTTGCGCGAGCAGCAGCAAGGTTTGAAAGCAGCGTTCTATGACGTGCTGAAAGTCGTCACGGCGTTTACTTTGGCCCATTCCATCACCCTGAGCCTGGCCAGCCTGTCGCTCGTCTCGCTGCCATCGCGCTGGGTCGAATCGGCCATCGCCGCTTCCGTGATCCTGGCCGCGCTGAACAACTTGCTGCCGCTGTTCCGCGGCAAGCGCCCCGTGGCCGCCTTCGCGTTTGGGTTGATCCACGGTTTCGGCTTTGCCAGCGTGCTGCGCGACCTGGGCTTGCCGCAGGGTTCATTGCTGGCCAGCCTGCTGGGCTTCAACGTGGGCGTGGAATTGGGCCAATTGGCCATCGTCGCCGCCTTCCTGCCCGCCGCCTGGCTGCTGCGCAAGACGTGGTTGTACCGGCAGGTGCTGACCGTCGGTTCGCTGGCCATCGCCCTGGTGGCAGCCGTCTGGCTGGTGGAGCGGATTGCCGATATCAAGCTGATTTCAGCTTAATGACGTTGCTGGCCCGCCACTAGCGAACCACTAGTCAGCCACAAGCGCACACAACCGGGCTACAATACGAACAATTCTCAATCGCATCAAGGCCTGTTTGTCCGCGGACCATGGCATGGAAAGGTTGCATGCTACGCCCCGAACTGGAACTGCACCGGCAAATCGAAGTGCTCTACAGCGACCACCACGGCTGGTTGCAGGGCTGGCTGCGCCGCAAGCTGGGCAACGCCTTCGATGCGGCCGACCTGGCGCACGACACGTATTTGCGCATCCTCGCGCGGGGCCGCGCGCCCGGGCGCGACGAATCGCGCCAGCACCTGGCGCAGATCGCCAACGGCCTCGTGGTCGACCTGTTCCGCCGCCGGCATATCGAAGCAGCCTACGCGGACGCCGTCGCCGCGCAGCCGGAAGCGGCCGCACCCACGCCGGAAATGCGCGCGCTGATCGTCGAGGCACTGATGGAAATCGACGCCATCCTGGCCAGCCTGCCCGCTAAAGTGCGCGACGCCTTCTTGCTGTGCAAACTGGAAGGCATGGCCTACGCCGACATCGCCGCGCGCCTGGAGGTGTCCGTCTCGTCGGTGGAAAAATACATCGCCCGCGCCTTGCTGGCCTGCTGCGCGGCGCAATTCGCATGAGTTCCCAGCTCGATAGCGCCCCCATCGCCCCCGCCGTGCTGCAGCGCGCCGCCGAGTGGATGGCACGGCTGTGGGCGGAAGACGCCAGCGCGGCCGATGCCGACGCCTGCGCCGCCTGGCGCGCCGCCCACCCCGAGCACGAACGGGCCTGGGCCCGGCTACAGCGTTTTGCCCGCCAATTCGACGCACTGCCGC
Organism: Janthinobacterium sp. KBS0711; assembly: GCF_000988085.1. NCBI lineage: Bacteria > Pseudomonadati > Pseudomonadota > Betaproteobacteria > Burkholderiales > Oxalobacteraceae > Janthinobacterium > Janthinobacterium sp. KBS0711. Next base: position 164,857 of record NZ_LBCO01000011.1, read on the forward strand.
GTGAGGTGGCGCGCGGCGCCCTGGCGCCGGTTCAGCGCCGTGTGACCGGACGCCGGCGCGCCTTGCAGCTGCTGGGCCTGATCGCGGCGGGTGGCGGCACGGCCCTGCTGGCGCACGAAACGGGCCTGTGGCAGCGCGCCGCCAGCGACTACCGCACGGCTGTCGGAGAGACGCGCGCCATCGTGCTGGCCGATGGCACGCACGTGGTGCTCGATACAGCCAGCGCCATCGACGTGTGCTACGGCGCCAATGAACGGCGCATCGTGCTGCGCGCGGGCGCCATCCTCGTCACCAGCGCGCATGAAACGACGCCCGTCTACCGTCCGCTGCTGGTGGAAACGCCGCAGGGCACGGCCACGGCGCTGGGCACGCGTTTCAGTGTGCGCCTCGATGACGGCGAGAGCCGTGTCGCCGTGTTCCAGGGCGCCGTGGCCCTGCAGCCGCTGCAGGAGGGCGCCCCCTCGCTGCACCTGCAGGCGGGCCAGCAGGCTGGCTACACGCGCCTGGATGTGCAAGACGTGACGAACGTCGAAAACAGTGCCGCCGCCTGGGCCGATGGCAGCCTGGTGGCCGAGCGCATGCGCCTGGACGAGCTGCTGGCCGAGCTGGAGCGCTATCGTCACGGCGTATTGCGCTGCGACGAATCCATTGCCGGCCTGCGCGTGACGGGCGTGTATTCGCTGCGCGACACGGACCGCTCGCTGGCCAACCTGGCCGCCAGCCTGCCTGTGCAGCTGGTTTATCGCACGCGCTACTGGGTCAGCGTGGGGCCGCGCCGGGCCGCCTGAAAAAATAAGTAAAAAAACCTTGAGGGTTTTGGCTTTTCGTTCGGAATACGGGAAGAACCGATTTTTTCCCTGCCACTTTCCAAGGATTTGCACCATGCCCCCTCGCCTGACCGCCCCCGCGCACAAGCTGCGTCCGTTCCCCCTCGCCGCCGCCATCCAGGCCCTGTTCCTCGCTGGCGCCGCCGTGGGCGCCAGCGCCGTCACGGCCCCTGCCGCCCACGCCCAGACGTTAGAAAATACGCAAGCGAAGCGCCAGTACGCGGTACCCGCCGGACCGCTGGAGCGGGCCTTGACCACGTTCGCCAGCGCGGCCGGCGTGGAACTGTCGGCCGATGCGGCCCTGCTACAGGGCAAGCGCAGCGGCGGCCTGGCGGGCAGCTACACGGTGCGCCAGGGTTTCGAGGAACTGCTGCGCGGCCAGGGCGTGCGCGTGGTGGCGGGCGCCGACGGCGCGTATGCGCTGCGGGCGGAGACTGCACCGGCACCGGCAGCCACGCCGGCGCAAGCCAGCGCCACCCTGCCCGCCATCACCATCAATGCCAGCAGCGAACGCGAAACGGCGACGGGTCCCGTGCGCGGCTACGTGGCGCGGCGCGCCGGCTCGGCCACCAAGACGGATACGGCGTTGAATGAAAACCCGCAATCCGTGTCGGTGGTCACGGCCGATGAAATCAGCGACCGCAATGCCGAATCGCTCGACGAAACCCTGCGCTACACGGCCGGCGTGACGCCGAACCAGCGCCCGCTGGGCAGCGACGATTCCTCGCTGCTGCGCGGCTTCACCATCGAAACGAACGGCATCCTGCAAGATGGCTTGCGCAATTCGGGCCGCACCTTTGGCGCCTCGATCGAGCCGTACGGCCTGGAACGCCTGGAAGTGCTGCGCGGCCCAGCGTCCGTGCTGTACGGGCAAATTCCGCCGGGCGGCATGGTCAACGCCGTCAGCAAGCGTCCCAGCGCGGACGCCGTGCGCGAAGTGGGAATTGAGTACGGCAGCTACCAGCGCCACCAGCTGAAAGCCGACGTCGGCGGTGCGCTCGATGCGCCAGGCGCCTGGACCTACCGGGCCGTCATGCTGGGCCGCGAAGCCCATACGCGGCTGGACCGCGACCGCGACAACCGCCTGTACTTCGCCCCCTCGCTCACCTGGCAGGCAGGCCCCGCCACGCGTTTGACTTTGCTGGCCCGCTACGAGCAGGACAACCAGCAGTACGCGTTCCCGAACCAGCTGCTGGTGCCCGGCCCGCGCGGCCAGGTCGACCCAAATGTCAACCTGATGGGCGACGATAACCGCTTCAAGCGCCGCAATACCATGCTGGGCTACGAGTTCGAGCACACATTCAACGATACCTGGTCGCTGCGCCAGAACCTGCGCTACACGCGCCTGAAAAACGACCGCACGGACATGTTTCCCCTGGGCCTGAATGACGACGGCACGGTGGAGCGCTATTTCATGCCTGTCGATACGGCGTCGAAAAGCCTGTTCGCCGACACGCAGCTGCAGGCGAAGTTTGCCACGGGCGGCCTGACGCATCAGGTGCTGCTGGGCATCGACTACGCGAACATCCGCAACACGGACGACTACCGCCACCAGCGGGGCTTCATCGAGCTGATCGACCTGTACCAGCCCGTGTACGGCAAGCAGCCCCTGGTCCCGTCCAAGGCGCCCACGCGCGCCGATGCCCCTTCGCGCCAGCTGGGCCTGTACGCGCAGGATCAATTGAAATGGGACCGCTGGGTCGTCACGGCGGGCCTGCGCCGCGACAAGGCGACGCAGTCGCGCGACGTCACGGACCTCCATAGCGGCGCCGTCAAACCGGACTACCACCAGTCGCCATCGGCCACCACGGGCCGCCTGGGCGCCGTCTACCTGTTCGATAACGGCTGGGCGCCGTATGTCAGCTATACCACCTCGTTCTCGCCCGAACTGGGCACGACGATGGGCGGCGGCGCCTTGAAACCGTCGCGCGGCAAGCAGTTCGAAGCCGGAGTCCGCTACGAACCCGTGGGCCAGCGCGCCAGCTATACGGCAGCCGTGTTCGACCTGGTGCGCGACAATGTCTCCACGTCCGACATCGGGAATCCGGGTTTCCTGCTGCAGACGGGCCAGGTCAAGTCGCGCGGCGTCGAACTGGAGGCGCGCACGGAGTTCGCCAGCCGTCTGAGCCTGATCGCCCAATACACCTACCTCGATACGGAAGTCACAAAGAGCAACAATGGCGACCTGGGCTTGCAGCAGGCGGGCGCGCCGCGCCATAGCGCCTCGGCCTGGGCCCGCCAATCGTTCACGCTGGCCGGCAGCCTGCCCGCGTATGCGGCGCTGGGCATGCGTTTTCTCGGCGCCATGCGCTCGAATTCCGACGGCGAAAACCTGAACATCCGCAATGGCGGCATCACCCAGTGGGATGCGGCGCTGGGCGTGTCGCGCGGGCCGTGGCAATTCGCCCTCAACGTCAACAATGTGCTGAACAAGCAGACCCTGTATGACTGCGGCTACCTGCCCAACCTGTGCTACCGCAATGCGGAACGCACGGCCAACGTCAGCGCCATGTACAGGTTCTGATGCGCCCTGTATTGGCGGCCATGCACCGCTATGCCGGCCTGCTGATGGCCGGCTTCCTCATCGTGACCGGCGTCACGGGCAGCGCACTGGCGTGGAAGGATGAACTGGAGGCGGCCATGCTGCCCGCCGTCTTCCGCGTGGCGCCGCCCACGCCGGGCGCTGCGCCGCTCGACGCCCTGCTGCTGCGAGAGTCCGTCGCTGCGCGCTTTCCCCAGGCGCAGCTCAGCTACGCGCCGCTGTCGGCGCCACCCGGCCACAGCATGGTGTTCTACCTGCGCCCGGGCGACGAATCACCGCTGGCCAGCGACGAAGTATTCGTCGATCCCTACACGGGGGCCGTGCTGGGCCAGCGTCGCTGGGGCCAGATCAGCGAGGGCGCCATCAACCTGTTGCCCTTCATCGAGCGCCTGCATTACGCATTGGCGCTGGGCGATACGGGCTTGCTGATGTTCGGCCTGATCGCCATCGTATGGACGGTCGACTGCTTCATCGGCGCCGCCCTGACCTTCCCCGCGCGCCTGAAAAAACGCTCGCCGGGCAGCAAACCATGGCTGCTGCGCTGGCGCCCGTCATGGCTGCTGCGCCGCCACAGCGGCAACTATAAACTCGTGTTCGACCTGCACCGCGCGGGCGGCCTGTGGCTGTGGGCCATGCTGCTGGTGTTTGCCTGGAGCGGCGTCGCCTTCAACCTGTACGGCGCTTATGCGGCCGTCATGCATCCGCTGTTTGCGCACCAGCTGGCCGAGGAAGTGGTGGCGCGGCACACGCCGTCACCTGGGCCGCAGCTGGACTGGCCCGCCGCGCGCGCGCAGGGCCGCCAGTTGATGGACGCGCTGGCGCACCAGCACTCTTTCACCATCATCGAGGAAAATGCGCTGGCCTATGAACGCGCACTGGGCGTGTACAGCTACAACGTGCGCAGCAGCCGCGACGTGCGCGCCCACAAGGGCCTCACCACCGTCTTTTTCGACGCGGCCAGCGGCCGGCAACTGGCCACCTGGCTGCCCACGGGCGCGGCCAGCGGCGACACCATCCGCAGCTGGATCAGCGCCCTGCACATGGCCTCGATGTGGGGCTGGCCCTTCAAACTGTTCATCTGCGCCATGGGCGTGCTGGTGGCGGGCCTGAGCGTGACAGGCGTGCTGATCTGGCGCCGCAAGCGCCAGGGGCAAGCCAAGGCCAGGGCGCTAAGTCATTAATTAGTCAGGAAAAACCGATGAAGGCCGCCGGCACGGCGTCCGTCAGCCACACGCCATTGTCCGATACGTAAAACACGTGGCCCTGCGCCTGCATGGCGGCAGCATCCACCGTCAGCACGACGGGCCTGCCATGGCGCGCGCCGACGGCCACGGCCGTTTCCTGATTGCTGGACAGGTGCACGTGCTTGCGCGCGCCCGCCAGCAAACCGCCGGCGCGGATCGCGTCGACAAAGCGGCTGGG
>NZ_LBCO01000011.1:169752-281327 GCF_000988085.1 Janthinobacterium sp. KBS0711
AGCCGTCGGCACTGATGGCATAGCGCGTCTTGCTGTCGCGCGCCACCACATCGTCCAATTGTTCCAGGGAAAGGCGGCGGCCATGCTGGGCCGCCAGCGCCAGCAGCTGGCCGATGTCTGCCCAGCCTTGGGGATCGAGCGTCAGGCCGATTTTTTCGGGGGCGTGGCGCAGTATGAGGGAAAGGAATTTACTGGTATTTACCAAATGATCTGTCATGCCGCAGTCTACCTTTATCAGAACGCGTATGACAAGGTCAGGCGCGCGGAACGCGGCTCCACCGGATGGAAATGCCGGTCATTCACCCCATCAGCCGCTTCGCCGGGCAAACGCGACGCATAGTAATAATCGATGTCGCTGGCGCGCTTGTCGAACAGGTTGAACACGTCCAGCGAGACGCGCGTCTTGCGGTTGAGCTGGTAAGCCACTCTTGCATAGGCCAGGGTGGTCGAGGCCGAGCGCACGCTGTTGTCCTCGATCAGGGGACGGGGGCCGAAATAGCGCAGCTGGAAGGCGCCCGACCACGGCCCCTGGTCCGTCACGGTCACGCCGAACGACGCCACCTTGTCGATGGAACCGGGTATATAGTTGCCGGCGGGGTCGTTTTCCGTATAGCGCGAGCGCGAAGCAGCCAGGTCCAGATCGAACAGCAGCCAGGGTGCGGCAATATAATGGTTGTTCCACTCGATGCCGTGGCGGCGGCTGGCGCGGCTCGCTTCCGTCTCGCCCGCGTCGCCCACGAACAGCAATTCCGACGCGATATCGAGGCGCCACAGGGCCAGCGAGCTTTGCAGGCCCGGCAGCCATTCCGTGCGCGCGCCCAGTTCCATGCCTTTCGTCGGCACCAGCGGCGTGACGGGCGTGGATGGCGTGCCGTCGGGCAAGCGCGTCTGCGTCGTGCCGCGCGCATCGTTGCTGTGGAAGCCCTTTCCGTAGTTGACAAAAAATTCCGTCTTGCTCCATGGACCAAGGATCAAGGACAGTTTCGGCGACACCACGTGGTCGTTCGCCGCGCCGCTGTTGCCGGCTATGCTGCTGTCCACATTGAAACGGTAGGCGTCATAGCGCACGCCCGCCACGGAACGCAGCCACGGTAGCCATTGCACCGTATTTTCGCCATAGAAACCGATGCTGCTTTCGCGCACCCGGTCTTCGCGCACCGTGCTTTGCCGCACGCGCTCCACCGTGTTGTACAAACCCACGGGCGAGAGCCGGTCAAAACGCGTCTGCACGCCCAGCTTGTTGCGCAGGGGAAGACCGAACAGCTCCATGGTCCAGCTTTCGCTGGCGTTCACGCCGGCCACCGTGCGCCGCTCGCTTTGCTGGAACTGGTCGCCCTGCTGCGGATCGGCAAGGAAATACGTGAAGTCGCTGTTGAGTTCCAGCTGCGAGCGGATCACGTAGGCATCGAATTCAAACAGGCGGTTGTCCGTGCGCTTGCGCATCGCGTACGACAGGCTGTAGCGCGAGGTGTCGCCGCCGTCGCTGGGCGCCAGGCTGCCAAAGCGGCCGATCAGGCCCGATTCCACGGCGCGCAGCGGCACCTGGTCAGTGGCGTTCCAGCTGTTTTTATAGGCCATGCCCGTCACGCTGAAGCCGTCGTCCGGCGTGCCCTGGCTGTAGCGCAGCACGCCGCTGTATTTGCGCACGCGCTCCGGCACATCCCAGGGACCGTTGTTGCGATTCACTTCCAGGCCGACCAGCAAGGTACCAGGCCCGGCCCCGAACGAGTCGGCGACGACGCCGCGCACATAGCCGTGCTGGCCCACGGACACGCTGGCCTGGCCCTGCGGCAATTTGTCGGCCAGACGGATACGGGCGCTACCTGCCGAGGCGAAATCGCCTTCGCCGGCAAAATACGGCCCCTTCTTGTAATCGATGCGCTGCACCAGTTCGGGAATGAGGAAATTGAGGTCGGAATAGCCTTGCCCATGCGCATGCGTGCGCATGTTGACGGGCATGCCGTCGACGTAAGTGGCGAAATCCGTGCCATGGTCGAGATTGAATCCGCGCAGGAAATACTGGTTGGCCTTGCCGTCGCCGCTGTGCTGGGTGACGATCAGCCCCGGCACGAATTCCAGCAATTCGCCCGTACGCAAGGCGGGCCGGTTGACAATCAATTCAGTCGTGATGACGCCCTGGCTGGCCGCGTCCGACGTGCCGACGGCGTTGTCGTAATGGCCTGTCACGCGTACGGTGCGCGTCTCATCGGCGACTGTTGCGGCCCCGTCCTGCGCCAGCGCCTGACGTCCCACGCTCAACAATGCCAATGCACAAGCTGCCATCCGTTTGCTTTTTATCAATCGCATCGCGTCTTCCCTTTTTATGATGTCAGTACAGGCTCCCATGGGATATATACGCGGCAGGCTGGCTGCCTGGATTCAGCAATTTTCAAGGAGCGACCGTGGACTTGAGCGACAGTGCCGGCAAGGCAAGCAAAACCTCCGCCGCGGCCGTGCGCAAGCGCGACGTATTGCCTTACATCCTGCTGTTCATTCTGCTGGCGGGCTTGCTGGCCGTACTGGCGGGCGCCCTGCTGCCTCCCTATTACCACGCCGTGCCGGCCCTGCTGTGGAGCCTGGGCTTTTGCGTCAGCGGCATGCTGCTGGGCTTTTTGTTTGGCATCCCGCGCACCTTGCCTTCGGGCACGGTCAACATGGCCCCACCCGATGAGCGGGCCAATGGCAAGGCCCGCCCCACGGACGAGCCGCCAGCCGCCGGGGCCGATACGGCGGCCGGCAACACCAGCAATACCCTGTTCCTGGGCACGCCCACGCCCATGGAAATCAATTCGAATCTGGTGGAAGTGTCGGACTGGCTGACGAAAATCATCGTCGGCGTGGGCTTGATCGAACTCAAAAGCCTGCCCGGCAGCGCGCGCAGCATGGCCGCCTTCATCGCGCCCAGCCTGGCCACCGATACGGCCACGGCGATGGCGGTGGTCGGCGGCATCATGCTGTTCTTTTCCGTGCACGGTTTCCTGATCGGCTACCTGCTCACGCGCATTTACCTGTCCATCATGATCAAGCGGGCCGACAGCATGGTCAAGAACGAGTCCGTGCGCCTGGAGAGCGGCAAGGAAATCGAAGTGACGGAACTGAGCCGTCTGCAGCAAAAATCGCTCGATGACATGCAGGAAGCCGTCACGCAGCTGCTGCTGGCCCATCCGCCCGATGGCGGCGCGGCCGTCACGGCCCTGGCTGGCGTGCCGACGGCGCAAAAGCCGGCCAGCCTCGTGCTGTGGCTGGACGACCATCCGCGCAACAATACCTTGCTGGTGGAACAGCTGGAACGGGAAAACATCAAGGTGGACCAGGCCGTGTCGACGCGGCAGGCACTGGCCATGCTGCAACAGAAACCGTATGCGCTGCTGATCACGGACATGGCACGGGTGGAAAACCGCCGGCGCATCAAGGATGCGGGCGTGCGCACGGTGCGCGAAGTGCGCCAGACCTTGCCGGAACTGCCCATCGTCGTGTATTGCAGCAAGGATACGGTCGCCAGCTACGGCACGGAAGCGCAGGCGGCAGGTGCCCGTTTCATCACCACGTCGGGCACCAGCCTGCTGGCGGCAATCAACAAGTTACTGCATGAGCAACGCGAGGATGGTGCTCAGCCACCAACGTAGGCATAGCTGCCCACGTAATGCAAGGAACTGCGCTGCGGGTGCGCCAGCTGGTTCGGCGCAAACACGCAGACGGCCGTATCGGCCAGCAGGTGCTGCCCATCCGCGTCCGCGCATGCCTGCGCCAGCCAGCTGTCGGGGTACGACACGCCATCGAGCAACTGCGCCAGCGGCGCGGGCGACGCCAGCATGGCGCTTTCGAAACAGGCCGGCTCGTAGCACGTGAGGCCCGTTTCCAGGAAGAATGACGACGGCACGGCATCGCCATCTTCCGTGTACGTGGGCGACAGGTAGGCCTGCAGCGCTTCCCAGCTGGGGAAGCGGCCGCTGCAGGCAAACACGTGGACGATGGGCAAAGTATTGGCCAACTACAGCTTCTCCATCTTTTGTCGCACGGCCGGGGCCGTCGAGGCCGTCGGCGCCAGTTCCAGATAGGTTTTATAGGCGGCTTTCGCCCTGGCCGCATCGCCGGCCTTGGCATAGGCGTCGCCCAGGTTCAGATAGGCGATGGCGCGCGACGGGTCCATCCTGACCGTGTTTTCAAACCAGCGGGCCGCTTCGCGGTATTTTTCCTGCTTGTAGAACACAAAACCCAGGTTGTTGGCGGCCAGTGCGAAATCGGGACGCAGTTTCAGCGCTTCCGTAAATTGCGCTTCCGCCGCCGCATACTGTTTCTCCTTGTACAGCTGCAAGCCACGGTCGTTGGCCCGCTGCGCCAGTTGGCGCGTCGAGGTCGGCACGGCGCCCGGCGTGACGATCTTCTGTTCGCCGCCCTGCAAATCCTTGACCGTCACGCTGGCCGCCGCCGGCTTGGCGTCGAGCTTGCTATTCAGGGCAATGGCTTCCGTCGACAGCTGCGTCGTGTTCGGGCTGAGGAATTCCGTCTCGCCCGGCAATTCAAAGACGAAATCGCCCCCTTCCGAACCGGGCAAGCTGCCAAACGCGGGCGTCTGGTTCGACACGCTGGACACGGCCGGCGCCACATAGGCCGCCAGTTCCGTCGCCGTGATCAAGCCATCGCCGTTCAGGTCGCCCTTGCCCGCCAAGCCTTGCAGCAGGGTCCACGTGAACACGGAGTGGCCGTTCGGCCCGCCATCGGCCACCAGTTGGTCGCCGCCGCCGGCCGTCAGCATTTGCCGGCCGATGCGCTTGGCGTTGTCGCGCAGGAAGGAGCTGGAACCGGCGCCGCGCGTCAGGCCCAGGCCGCTGTAGCACGCGTCCATGACGAAGAACGCGTGCTTGGCCGTCAGGGATTCCGCGATATTCTGGATTTCCGTCATCGGAATCGCATCCGTGGCGAACTGCGCCGGATCGGAATCGACGGGCACGATGTAGCCGAGGTCGCGTCCGGAACTGAGCTTGCGCGTGGCGCCGTGGCCGGCGAAGAAGACGAAGATGCGGTCATTCTTTTGCACGCCGCCATGGGCCAGCTTGTCGTGGAAGGCGGCCAGGATATTGTTGCGCGTCGCTTCGCCGTTTTTCAGGGTCACGACACGCTCGGGGGCAAACGCAAACTTTTCAATCAGGGTTTCGCGGATGCCTTGCGCGTCGCGCACCGCATATTGCAATTTCGGCCACTTGGCATAATCGTCGATGCCGATCACCACGGCCCAGGAATTGGCGTAACCGGTGGTCACAGGCACTTTTTCCGGGGCGGGCGCCGAGCTTTTCGCTACCTGGAAACTCGTGCCATCCCAGCCCGCGAATTGATAGCCTTCGGCGATCAGCTTGTCGAGCACAGCTGGCAAGGCTTTCACCGTGCGTTCGTGGATGTCATGGAACAAAATGATGCCGCGCCCCGCCTTGTCGACGGACGCCAGCACCCGGTTCGTGATGGAACTGGGCACGGGGTCGGCCCAGTCCAGCGAATCGATATTCCACATCACGGATTTCAGATGCGCATCGGCCAGCGCGGCCATGCCTTCGCTGTTGCGCGCGCCATACGGGAAGCGGAACAGCGCGGCCCGTTCGGGGCTGATGGCCTTTAATAAAGTGTCGGTGCCGAGGATTTCGCCTTTCAGCTTGTCGCCCGTCTGTTTCGACAGCTGTGCATGGCTGAAACTGTGGTTGCCCACGGCATAGCCCTCTTTCATCAGCTTGCGGCTCACTTCCGCGCCTGCGTTCAGCTTGGCATGGCCTTCCGCATCGAGCGAACCGAGGTTGCGGCCCACGTTGAAGAACACGGCCGGCACGCCATATTGTTTCAGGATGGCGCTGATTTCTTCCGTGTAGCGACGGTGCGGGCCATCGTCGAAGGTCAGCACGATGGTCTTCTTCGGCAAGCCCAGGCCGAAGATTTCCGCTTCGTCTTTCTTCGGCACGGGCTTGGCTTCAGGTACAGAACCTGCCGGCGGCACGGCATAAGGCACGACGATGCCGTTTTCCTTCAAAATCTGTTCGCGGCTGTAGAGTTTTTTCAGCTGCGCCACGTAATCATCCCACCGCTCGCGCTTGAGTTCGATGGCGCGTTGGCCCAGGTTGCCGAAGATCTGCCGGATTTCCTTCTCGTAATTGCGCTCGATCTCGCCCAGCGCGTCGAGGTCTTCGGAAATGCGCTTGTGCAGCTTGATCGCCGGCAAGGACGAATCCTTGGCGACGTCGGCCAGCATGCTTTGCAGCAGTTCGCGGAAAGCCAGGCGGTCCGCGTCGTACAGGCCGGGATCGGATTCGATATACGTCAACAGGCTGTCGAGCGCCTCGAAGCGGCCAGGATTGGTGGGCGCAATCAATTGGTCAAGCGCAAGATCGAGCTTGGCGATGCGTTCCTGGTTTTCATGGAACAGCGCCTGCCCCACTTTGCGGGCTTCGTCGCGCGCGCCTTCGGGCAAGCTTTGCTCGTCGGCCAGCAGCACGATGATCTTGCGGAAATTGCCCAGCAAGTCGCGGAACTGGCTGGTCACGGCAGCCGTATCGACGGTCGATTGCGGTGCGGCGGCTGGGCTGCCCGATGCGGGTGCGCCGGGCGTGGCCGTGACGGCCGGGCGGGTGTACGTATAAATGCCGGCCCCAGCGGCGAGAGCCACGACAACGGTGGCGGCGATCTTGATCGGCTTGGAAGTCACAGGCTTGTCATTCCCTTCACATACTATGCATAGAATTCAGATGGCGCGGATGCGCAGATGCATAATTGTAGAGCACACTTGGCAATTTACTCATCCGCACGCTGAATTTGGGCAATAATATGCTGGCAAACCTCCATCGAACGTACGAACAGGAAAGACGATGCACAAGAAACTCTGCGCCGCGGCGCTGATGCTGGGCGTGGCCCTGATGCTGCTGCAACTGCGCGCGCATGCGGGCGACGATGTCATCAATGTAGCGGGACGCGTTTGCCTGCCGCATTAAGTTAAGCCACGCCCCACGGCCACACTACACCTTGGCCGGCTCCCAGTAATTGGCCAGTCCCAGCTTTTTCAAGCCTGCCGCCACGAAACGCGGTTCCAGCAATTCTTCCGCCGTCAAGGGCTGGCGGATCAACTTTTGTTCCTGCGCAAACGCCAGCACCCGGCGGTAATGGCGGTAGACGGCGTCGTCGTACAGGGGCGACCAGCGCTCTTTCCACTGCAAGCCCGGATCGTCATAGCTGCGCCGCACCACACTGTCGGGCGTGCCGTTGCGCGTGCCATCCTTGATGATCGCTTCGCGGTTGCCATCGAGCGCAGCCCAGTGCTGGGCCCGCAGCCAGGCCGTGGCCACCAGTTCGGCGATGTCGGGATGGGTTTGCGTAAAGTCGCGCCGCGCCCACAGTTCCGCCCGCATCTTGCGTTCCGGCAGCCCCTTGCTGGACCAGATGATGCGGCCGATGCCCTTGTCTTCCAGCGGATAGCCATTGATCATGAACAAGGCATCGACGGCGCCCGTGGCCAGCGCGGCCGTGCCCGGTTTCAAGTCCATATTAATCAGACGAAAATCCGTGGGCGACATGCGCTGGTCGGCGATCAGCTGGCGCAATCCCAGTTCCCATGGCCGGCCCCGGTGCACGCTGATGCGCTTGCCCTTCAGGTCAGCCAGGGACATGGCGCGCGAACCGGTGGGCACCAGCAGGAACTGGTCCGTGCCTCGCCCTGCCGGCACGATCACCTGCGTGCGCACGCCGCCCGCGTTGAGGATGACGGACGGCAAGTCGCCGTACGCGGCCATGTCGATGCGCCCGCTGGCGAACGCTTCGTTCATGGTGGCGCCCGTGTCTCCCGTGACGGGCAGCCATTCCAGCCGCACGCCCCGCTGCTTCAGTTCGCGCGCCAGCCAGCCTTCCTGCTGCACCCGGTAAGCGATGCCGCCCAGTTCCGCCTTGCCGTTTTCCGCAAAACCCGTCGAGGCGATGCGCAGGGCCGCCGACGGCGCCCCCGCCCCTTTCGCTACCGACACTGCCGACACCGCCTGTCCCGCCAGGGGCAGCAAGGCCAGCCCGCCCATCATCGTGCGTCGCCGCATCGCATTCTCCTCATCATCGAACATGGCCACTGTTGACGTGCTTCCCGCTCAAGCCGCCCGGCGCGTCTGCGCCAGCGCCGCCTCGAAAGGACGGGGATCGATCCAGGCGCGCACGTCGACCTTGCTGGGCAAGAAATTCCAGCGGAACAAAAAGTCGCTGAAATCCTGCAAACCCGCGACCGACGTTTCCGCCAGGTCCGTGTCCAGCCGCAGATGCGCATCCTTGCCGTAAGCCACTTGCACCCAGTGCTCGCTGGCATTCGATTCGCGCGCCAGAAAACGCCGCGTCTCGTCCGCATGGCCGCGCGCCCACGCTTCGGCCCGCAGCACCTGGTCCACCAGGGTCACGGCGGAATTGAAATGCTTGTCGAGCAGGTGCGCATCGACGCTCAGGGTGCGCGGCGTGCCATTGTTGGCGCGGATCAAGGGTTCCGGATGGATGCCCGTATCGATCACCGTATGCAAGCCGAATTGCTGCGCCAGCTGCGCGGCCGAGGCGCCTTTCAGGAAGATGGCGTCCACCTCGCCCCGCAGCAGTCCCAGCAATTCTGGACTTTGCCCGCCGCGCCGTGCGCCGCTGAACAGATTTGTCGCCGCGCCCTGCTCCGGCGCCGTTTCGCTCTGGCCCGTGTTGACCACATAATCGACCAGTTCCACGTCGGCAACGCTCAAGCCTTCCAGGCTCAGCGCATTTTCCAGCCCGCGCAAGGCTTGCGCGCGCGCAAAGTCGATCTGCGCCTTGGCCCACAAAGGCAAGCCGAAGCGCCGCCCCTTCAAGTCGCGCACGGTCTTGATGCCGCTGCCGGGCAGGGTCAAGATCAGCTGCGTCTCGTCCGACCACGACAGGCCGATGACGCGCGTCTCGCGCCCCGCCGCGCGTGCCCACAGGGCGGGAATATTGCCGCCGTGACGCACGGAATTTTGCAAGGTATGGTCGAAATGCGATTCGCGCACGGCTTCCTGGTCCGATTCACGCAAGGAGCGCAAGCTGGTGCCGTCGGCGCGCAAGGCTTCTTCCAGCCAGCCTTGCTGCAAGGCGATCCCCAGGCCTGTGGGGACGGGGCAGCGCGTGTACCACAGGGTGTCGAGTGCTTGCTTTTCTACTTGATTTTCATTGCTCATCTTGTATCTCCAGAGTGGGTGGACCAGTCAAAAAGGAAACTACAGCGCCATCCTGCGCGCCCATTCATTGCCATCCCACAAGCTGCTGGGGTGTTCTTCCTGCGCCACGGACGCATGCGATTCGTCGAGGTCGCTGAAATCCGCATGCAAGCCGTCGCGGATGGACACAAAACCGGCAGAGCCGCGCTGGCGCGGGTGGGCCAGCGGCACCTCTTGCACCCGGCGCACCTTGCCCGGGCGGGCGTCGAGCACGACGATGCGGTCGGCCAGGTAGACGGCTTCATCAATGTCATGCGTGACCATCACCATGGTGATGCCTTCGTCCTGCCACAGCCGGCGCAGTTCCTGCTGCAAGCGCAGGCGTGTCAGCGCGTCGAGCGCACCGAGCGGCTCGTCCAGCAGCAGCACGTCGGGCCGCCCCACGAGGGCGCGGGCGATGGCTGCCCGTTGCGACATGCCGCCCGATAACTGATGCGGATAGGCATCCGCATAGCCATCGAGGCCCACGCGCGTGATTTCCGCCGCCACGCGCGATGCGCGCTCGGCCAGCGGCACCTTGGTATTGCTGAAGGCCACGGCCACGTTCTGCTGCACCGTCAGCCAGGGGAACAGGCGGTGGTCCTGGAACACGAGGCCCCGATGCAGATCCGTGCCGCGAATCGGCACGCCATCGTGCAGCAGCAAGCCCGTGTAATCCGTGTCCAGGCCTGCCAGCAGGCGCAGCAAGGTGGACTTGCCGCAGCCGGACGCACCCACGATGGCGACGAACTCGCCCGGCGCGATGGTGAGCGAAATATCGTCGAGCACGGGCAACGGCGCGCCTTTCAGCGAAAACGACTTGCTCACGTGCTGCACTTGCAAGCCGCCGCTCAGGTGCAGCTTTTGCGGCGACAAGGCCGAAGGGGAAACAAAATCATTCATGGCGCACTCTCTGCGGTGGGGGCTAGGGAAGGAATGGCGGCGGGCCGCGCCCGGCGCAGCCAGCGGCTGCCGTGGAAAACCAGCCAGGCGGCCAGCCACGGAGCCAGCCAGATCAGGAACACATTGCGCAGCCCCGTCAGGTCGGCCAGGCGCCCCGCCGCCAGCGCGCCAGCCGTGCCGCCCACCATGCCGAACAGGGTCAGATGGGCGGAGACCCTGGCCTTGTCGACGGGCGCGCGGGCGATATTGTCCGTGTTGACGAGGTTATTCACGCCCAGTCCCAGGCCCAGCAGCACGGAGGCAGCCAGGTAGGCGATGCTGGAAGGCCACAGGCCTAGGATCAGCAAGGCGGCCATGATGGCCAGATGGGCGCCGCCATACAGTTGCTCGCGGTAGCGGCTGGCCAGCACGAAGCGCCCCAGGAACAGCAGTACCAGCACGCAGCTGAGTCCCTGCACGGCCATCAGCCAGACGGAATGATGCGCAGGCCAGTGCAGCACGCGGATGGCCAGCAAGATGGAAAACACGCCCACGCTGGAGGCCGTGAAACTGGCGAGGATCTCGAACAGATACGTACTGCGCACGACAGGCAGGCGCAGCAGTTCGCGCAGGCTGGCCGCGCCGGGCAACAAAGCCTGGCCTTGCTGCTTGCGCGGCGCCGTATTGCTGGGCAACACTTGCCAGCCCAGCACGGCCAGGATGGCGAACATCAGGGCGGAAATCAAAAAGCCTGCCTTCAACCCCAGCTGCGCGATCAGGTAATTGCCGCACAAGGGTCCCAGGAACTGCATGCCCAGGATCAAGGTTCCCTTGTACCAGCCCGCCTTGCCCTGGCCCAGTTCCGGCAAGCGCACGAGAAACACGGTGCTCATGGCAACGATGCGCAGCGAGATGCACAGGCCGACGAGAAACATCAGCAGGGCCACCCATTGCCAGCCGGGCAGCCACGGCAACACGCAAAAGGCCAGCGCCAGGCTCAGGCTCACTCCCGCATACAAATGCTTGGGGTTGCCGCGCGAAAGAATGTATCCGGCCGGAATAGTGCCGAGCGCCATGGCCAGGGTTTCCGCGCTGCTGATCGCGGCCAGCTGAAAATTGCTCACGTGCAGGTGCAAGCCCAGCAAGGTGGCCAGCACCTTGTTCATGCCGATGGTCACGCCCGACAGCAGGGTCAAGCCGATAAAGCGCAGCAGAAAGGCGCGCAGCTCGCCTTCGCGGGCGCTGATGGCCACGTCTACGGTCAATGGCAACGATTCACTCACTGCTGCGCCCCTTCACCAGCAAACGCGCGAGACGCGCAAACGCCACGTTCATCGCTTGCGCCAGCAAGGCGATCACGAGCACGGCCAGCAAGACGACGTCCATGCGGCCCGACACTTCGCCATTGAGCAGCAATGAACCCATGCCGGGGCCAGCCGAAAACAGCAGTTCGCCGCCCAGGCAAGCGAGCCAGGCGAAAGCCAGCGCATGCGTGACGCCGGTGACGATGGCCGGCATGGCGCCCGGCAACAGAATCTGGCGCAGGGTCTGCGTGCGCGTCAGGGTCAGCACCTGCCCCACTTCGCGCAAGCGCCCCTCCACCTGGCGCATGCCCGCATAGGTGTTGAGCACGGTCGGATAAAAGGCGGCGATGGCGATCACCAGCAGCTTGGCGCCGTCGCCATTGCCCACCCACAAGCCCAGCAAGGGAATCAGGCCCAGCAGCGGCACTTGGCGGATGCTGTGGAACAGTGGGCCGATCAATCTGTCCGCCAGCGGCGACTGCGCCATCAGCGCACACGTGACGACGCCGGCGCTACCGCCCAGCAGCAAGCCGGCCAATGTCCTGCCCAGGCTGGCGCGCAGATGCACCCACAGTTCGCCCGTCAAGACCAGGTCGCGCAGGCTGTGCGCCAGGTCGCCCAGCGATACGAAGATGTAGGCGGCCGCCGCGCCCTGGCCGGAAGCCCATTGCCAGGCGCCCAGCAAGGCCAGCGGCAGCAGCGCGCCCTTGATAATGAGTATTATCCGTTGCTTCATTTGAACTCCCCGCTACGCTTCCAGCGCATCAGCCGCGCTTCCAGCGCGTGGCAGAGCCGGTCCAGGCCAAAGCCGATCACGCCCGTCAGCACCACGCCCACCATCACCACGTCGAGGCGGAACATTTGCCGGCCCATTTCCATCATCTGGCCCAGGCCGCTGTCGGCGGCCAGCAATTCCGCCCCCACCAGCACCATCCACGAGCGCGACAGGGCGATGCGCATGCCCGTCAGCGCGGCCGGCACAATGGCGGGCAAGACGATCAGGCGGATGCGCTGCCAGCGCGAAAAGCAATACACTTGCGCCACTTCAAAATAGCGCGCAGACAGGTTGCGGATGGCGTCATGCACGGCCAGCGCGACGATAAAGAAACTGGCCTTGGCGACGATAAACACCTTGAAGCTCTCGCCTATGCCGAACAGCAAGATAAACAGGGGGATCAGGGCCACCGTGGGCAACTGGCGCAAGACATTGAACGTGGGGTCGACATAGCTGCGCAAGCCAGGCGACAGGCCCAGCACGACGCCGAACGCCAGGCCCACGCTGGCGCCCAGGCCGAAGCCGGCCAGCAGGCGGAACAGGCTGATGCCCAGGTGCTGGCCCAGTTCGCCGCTCTCGGCCAGGTCGCGCGCCGTCAGCAGCACCTGCCATGGCGACATCAAAATGTGCGCAGGCATCCATTCGAAGGTGGTGGCCGCCGTCCACAGCAGCAGCAAGGCCAGCGGCGAGGCCCACACGGACCAGGGCGAGCGCACGAAGCGCTGCAGCAAAGGAACAGAGGCCGCACGCGCTGGCGCAGTGGCGCGCGGCAAGGCGATAGTCAAGGAAGTCATGGCGCCCAGTAAGTTTGCAATTTCAGCTGCGCCAGCGCCTGGTTGACGAACTGGGGCGCGAACAGGCTGTCCACTTGCAGGGGCCGCCCGATCAGGCCCGCGCTCTTCGCATACGCCGCCTCGCCCACGTAATGCTGGCGCAGGCTGGCCGTAAACAACGGCGACCAGCGCGCCTGCCACGGCGTATGGTCGCCCGCCAGTTCGCGCCGCACCACGCTTTCCACCTGGCCCGCGGCCGCCTCGGTGCGCACATACTCATCTTCGCCACCGGCGCCGGCGGCCCGGTGGTGCTCGCGCACATAGGCTGTCACCACCAGCTGGGCCAGCTGCGGATAGCTTTTCAGAAAGCCGCTGTCGGCCCACAGTTCGGCGCGCATCTTCCAGTCCTGCGGCGGCGCCTTGCTGGACCAGATGATCTTGCCCACCTTCTTATCTTCGAGCAGGAAAGCGTCGCTGAGGGTAAAGAAGGCGTCCGCGCCTCCGGTCGCCACGGCCGCCGCGCCCGCCTGAGGATTGAGATTGAGGATTTTCACGTCGCGCAAGCTCATGCCGTTCGCTTCCAGCAGGCGCGCAAACGGGTATTCCCACGGCCGGCCCCGGTGCAGCGCGATCTTCTTGCCCTTCAAATCCTTGATCGACTTGGCCTTCGAGCCGTTCGGCACCACCAGATAGGTGTTGTTGGCGCTGCCGCCGGGCAAGATCAGCCGCGTCTGCAAGCCCGAGGCATTGGCGATAATCGATGGCAGATCGCCATACTGGGCCAGGTCGATCGAGTGGTTGGCAAACGCCTCGTTGACTTGCGTCGCCACGGAATTGGTCGTGACGGGCACCCATTCCAGCTTCACGCCCAGCTTGCCCAGTTCGGCCGCCAGCCAGCCTTGGGACGCCACCTGGGCGGCCGAGCCGGCAAACACGGTCTTGCCGGACGGCGCCGTACGGGCCACGACGGCGATACGCACGGCTGGCGGCAGCGGCTCGTCCGCCACCGCAATCATAGGCGCCAGCAGGCTGGCCGCCACGGCGGTAACAAGTACTTTGCGCCAGTTCAAACGTAAGAATTTCAATGACATCGTGGGCCTGTTCTTGAAAGGGTTACACCAGGTCGGTGGCGGGCAATAACGACAAGGCGCGCGCCGTGTCGATCAGCTTGCTCATCTTCCATTGCTGCAGCAGCACGCCGGGACCGAAATCGCGCGAACCGCCGATGGCTTCGGCCGCGATCTGTATCTGCGCGCCCTCTTCCAGCAGCAGGATGAATTCGGCCAGCTTCAGCAAGCCCTGCTTGCCCCACACGGTGGCGCCGCCGTTCGCCTCCAGGATGGCGGTGGCGTGCGTATTGCGGGCGATTTCGCCGAGGATGAAATCGACTTCCGGCTGGCGGCGGTCGATATAGATGGGAATTTCGCGGATCAGCTGGAAGCGCTGCACGGGCACGTAGCGGATCGGCAGCGTGCGGTGCGTCTGCGCCCACGCGCCCAGGGACGGCGAATGCACGTGCGAGATCGACGTGACCTCGGGCCTTTCGCGGAACAGTTTCAGATAGCGCGCACCGCCGTTGTTCGCGTCGCCCACGATCACCGTGCCATCGAGCGCCAGCACGGCCGCCTTCAATGCCTGGCCGCGGCGGAACGGGCCCGGATCGTTGACCACCACGACCTTGTCGCCGCCAGGG
Source organism: Janthinobacterium sp. KBS0711 (assembly GCF_000988085.1). Lineage (NCBI taxonomy): Bacteria > Pseudomonadati > Pseudomonadota > Betaproteobacteria > Burkholderiales > Oxalobacteraceae > Janthinobacterium > Janthinobacterium sp. KBS0711. The sequence goes on from NZ_LBCO01000011.1 coordinate 184,377, forward strand.
GTGCGCTCGACAAAGCCCACCGTGCCGTTGGCCGTCAGGCTGCCCGTCTCGCGCAGACCATCGAAGGCGATCTGCGCGTCGCGCCGCACCTGCTCGACGAAGGCCAGTTCGGCCGCCGTCAGATCCTGCGCCTGTACTTGTTGTGCTTCCGCTTGTGCCACGTCCGTCATGTCATGCTCCATTTGCTTGGGTTGGAATACGGGTCAGTCATGCCTGTACTTTCGCAAGACGCGTGCCAGCGCCAAGGCCAGGGAAATGGGGAAGTGCTGCTGCCTGCGCAACAGCGGCTGCTGGCGTGGCAGCAGGAGTCTGCACGCGCGCTGTCGGCAAGCCAGCAAGCGGCGCGGGCACGTTTCCTGCACGGTTCCAGGCTCCACCCACCACCAAGGAATCCCATGACTACCGCAACATCTCCCGCTGTCGATACCGTCTGGTTCACCCGCTGCCCCGTGCCCACGGCGACGGGCCTGGCCTATAAACTGGGCTGGCTGGACGAGGAATTCGCCCGCGACGGCATCGCCTTGAAAACCCTGCAGGAAGTGGGCGGCGAACTGGCGCGCCACCATTACGACCACGGCCTGTCCACGCTCGTGCGCGAAGGCGGCAACCTGCTGGCCCTGCCCGCGCGCGCGCAAGGGGCGCCCACGCGCCTGATCGGCCTGACGTGGATCGATGAATGGCAAGCCATCCTCGTGCGCCCCGGTTCCGGCATCACGACACCGGCGCAGCTGCATGGCAAGCGTCTGGCACTGCCCGTGTTCCGCGCCGAGGACTTGCGCGAAAACCGGCGCGGGCGCAGCATCGCGCGCGGCATGAGCCTGGCCGGCTACAAGGGTGTGCTGGCGTCGGCCGGCCTCACCCTGGACGACGTGCAATTGGTAGAAGTAGGAGCCGACGCCCAGGCACCAGCCAATCTGGGCGCGGGACTGTGGCAAGGCATCGCGCCGCTGCTGCGCGGCGAAGTCGATGCCGTCTATGTGAAAGGCGCGGCGGCGGCCGAAGCGGCCCGCGCGGCGGGACTGGAAGTGGGCATCGACATCGACGCCCTGCCCGACCGGCGCTTCCGCGTGAACAATGGCACGCCGCGCCCGATCACCGTGCATGAAACGATGCTGGAACAGCATTTCGAGCTGGTCGTGCGCTTTTTGACGCAAACCCTGCGCGCCGCGCACTGGGCCCGCAGCCACCAGGCCGACGTGCTGGCCATCCTGCAGGGCGAGACGCGGGCCGGCGCCGACGCCGTGGCGGAAGCTTATCGGGACGGTTTTCATCTGACCCTGGCGCCTGACCTGTCCGATGACAAGGTGGCGCTGTTCCGCCAGCAGAAGGATTTTCAGCTGCAGCACGGTTTTCTCGATCGTGACGTGGATATCGAAAGCTGGATCGACCGCAGGCCTCTGGAGGAAGCGCAGCGGCGGCTGGAGGCGTTGTTGCGGGTGGCGGCCTAGTTTGGTGTTGTCGGCTTACGCTGCGTTAAGCCGACCTACGGGAAAACGCAAAGGCCGGCGAATTTGCCGGCCTTTCTACATCAGGCAGTCAAGGTCAGAACTGGATCGTGTAGGACGCCCCCACTGTGCGGCCCTGGCCGATGATGACGGTGTCGCCGTTGACGGCGCCCGGCACGAAGCTGGTCAGGGTGTGGTTGCGGTAGACCTTGTCGGCCAGGTTGTTCGCATATGCCGTGATGCGGTGCTTGCCGCCCGGGAGCACGTACGACAGGCGCGCATTGGCCAGCGCGAAGCCGCCCTGGTTCAGCAAGTCGCGCGCGGCGTTTTGCGGGTCGACATAATAGTACTGCTTCGATGTATAGCGCACGTCGCCGCTGAAGACCAGTTGCGCGCCATTGCCCAGCGGGTAGCGGTAATCGGCCGCCAGCAAGGCCGTCACATGGGGCGAGCGCACGAATTCGTTGCCGGAACGGTCGCCGCCATTGTTCTGGATGGCGAAATCGTCGAATTCCGTGCGCAACAAGCCCACGTTGGCGTTGAAGTGCAGGTTGTCCGTCGGCTGCGCCTCGATCTCGAATTCCGCGCCATTCACGTGGGCCTTGCGCACGTTCTGCAGGTAATTGACGCTTTGCGTGGGGTCGCCGTTGTACACGCCCGTGATATTCACCTGCACGTTCTTGTAGTCATAGTGAAAAACGTTGGCGTTGAAATTCAGGCGTCCATCCAGCCATTCGGACTTGATGCCCGCCTCGAACGAGTTCAGGGTTTCCGGTTTCACCGTATTGAGCGCCCGCACGTCCGTGGCGCTCGTGTTGTAGCCGCCCGACTTGATGCCGTGCGCGTATTTCAAATAGCCGCGCAGGGTGCGGCTGAAGCGGTATTCCGGTGTCACGTCGTAGGTCAGCGCGTTCCACGTGGTCGATGGGTTCGACGTGAAGTTGTTGTTGGCGACCGAGGCGGCAGCGTAATTGCCGCCCCGGACCGTGTTCCACCAGCTGGCCGCGTCGCCAAACGTCACCGTATTCGATGCGGCCTGCACGCGCTGCAAGTCCAGGTCCTTGGTTTCCGTCGTCCAGCGCAGGCCGAAGGTGGAGAGGAACTGCTCGCTGAAGTTGACGGTCGTGCTGCCGAAGATGGCCGCGCTGCGCGCCTTGTGCTGGTAGATGGTGCGGTTGTAGCCGACAGGCTGCGTGCTGCCCGCCAGCGCCGACACCGTGCCGTTGGGCAGGCGCGCGCCGGCCGAATCGGAATCGATCTTTTCATTGAAATAGAACAGGCCCGCCACCCAGCTCACGGCGCCGTTTTGCGGCGACGTCAGGCGCAACTCCTGCGACACTTGCCGACTGCTGGCTTTTGAACGGCTGCGGCCCACTTCCAGCGGCGTGTTGTCGCTGTCGCCCGTCGCCTCGTTCCGAAAATTTTCATAGCCCGTGATCGATGTCAGGGTCAGCTCGCCCAGCGCATATTCCAGGTTCAGCTGCGCGCCGCCCTGCGTCACGTCGCTGTCGGCCGGCGCGTTCGTGCTCACGTCATCGGGATTGGTGCTGGGGATGTAGCCATTGCGGTAGACGCCATTGGCGCCATAGCTGGCCACCGTCGTCGTGGCGCCCTTGGTCGTGTAGTCGCGGTAATGCAGGTTCAAGTTGGCCGTCAGGTCGCGCCCGATCAGGGCCTTGAGCTGGCCGCGGATGGCGCTGTCCTTGAGCTTTCCATCGCGCTCGCCCGTAAACTGGTTGTGGAAGCGGCCCTTGTCCTGCTGCTCCGTATGGAAAGACAAGCGCCCCGCCAGCACCTCGTCGACCAGTGCGCCGCCAATGGCGCCTTCGGCCAGCTTGGTGTCGTAGCTGCTGTAGTCAAGCTTGGCGTAGCCGCTGGACTTGAACGAAGGCTTGCGCGAAATGACGTTGATGGCGCCGCCCGTTGTGTTCTTGCCCCACAAGGTGCCTTGCGGGCCGCGCAGCACTTCCACCCGGTCCAGGTCGAACAGGGGAAAGCCCGTAGCGCTGGAATTGCTGATGTAGACGTCGTCGAGGTAAAAGCCGACGGGGTTCGGGAAATCCACCTGCTGCTGGCCCGCGCCCACGCCGCGTATCCACCAGCGAGGACGGCCATGCTGCTGCGTGCCGGCCGAAGCGTTCGGCACGTAATTGAGGATTTCGCTGGCCGAGCGGCCGATGCCCGTGTCGAGCAGCTCCTTGCCGCCCAATACCGTGATCGCGCTCGGCACCTTTTGCGCCGATTCCTCGCGCTTTTGCGCCGTCACCGTCACCGATTGCAGGGAGGCGCCCTCGCCACCACCGTTCGCGTCGACGGCGGCAATGGCGTCGGCGCCCGTCGTTTCGGCATGGGCCATGCTCGATGCGAGCATCAGGCCGCCGATGGCGAAGGCCGAGCGCAGCGCGCGGCGCACTGGCGTCAAATGGAAGGGGAAAGAAGAAACGGCGGCGGGGGCAGTCGAACGGCGCATGGGTGATTATCCTTGAGTAAAGTCAAAACGCGAGATGGTGATGACCTGTATTGCAAGGGGCATGCCCGCTGCCGCAGCGCAGCAGAATGGAAGTTAAGTGCTTGATTTCAAAGGAAGACTATCATCATGATAGTGCTGTTGATTTGGCAGCAGCGCCGCCGCCGCGTGCTGCCTGCGCGACAGCAGGCGGTGACGCTGCTGTCGCGGCAACAGGGGAAAGGATCAGGCGGCGCGCAACAGTGCCGCCGTGTGGCCGCGCACGAGCGGCAGCACTTCCTCGCCCACCCTGTACGCTTCTTCCAGGTGCGGCGTGCTGGCCAGGATGAAGGCGTCGGCGCCCAGCTGCACCAGTTCATCCAGACGTTCGGCCACCTGTTGGTAGCTGCCGACAATGCCCTGCGTCTGCCCGCCGCGCAGCAGATTGAAGCCGGACCAGATATTCGGCGCCGTGATCAAGTCCTTGTAGCTGTTCAGGGTGGTCGGGCGGTTGCCCCGCTGGCGCGCCGCGCCCACGGAATCGCCGCCATCGGCGCCGAGGAACTGGCGCAAGGTAGCGGGGTCCACGGCGTCAAAGCCCTTGCGCACTTCGTCCCACGCTTCTTCTTCCGTGGCGCGGGCCACGATGTCGACGCGCACGGCGCACTTGATCTTGCGGCCCAGCAGCGCCGTCTTTTCATGCACGCGGGCGAATTTCTCGCGCAGCTGCTCGAACGGTTCCAGCCACGTCAGGTAGTAATCGGCGTGCTTGGAAGCGGAGCCGAGGGCCGCGTCGGACGAGCCGGAAAAATAAATCTCGGGGAAATCCTGCTCCGACAGCGGCGTGGCCAGGCCCGCGTCTTCCACCTGGTAGAACTTGCCCTGGTAGGAAAATGGCCCGCCGCGCCACACGCCGCGCACCACGTCGAGAAATTCCGTCGTGCGCGTGTAGCGGTCGTCGTGGCCGGCCGAATCGCCCCACCACAGCTGCGCCGGACCGCCGCCGCCCGTGATCACGTTGTACAGGGCACGGCCGCCCGTGGCCCGTTGCAGGCTGGCCGTCATGCGCGCGGCCACCACGGGGTTCAGGAAGCCGGGCTGGAACGGGATCATGAAGCGGAAGGTGCTCGTCTCGCGCGCCAGCAACGCGGAAATGGCCCACGGTTCGTCCGTCATCGGGAAGGACGGAATCAGGCCGCCCTGGAAACCCGACAGTTCAGCGGCGCGGGCGATTTCCGCCAGGTAGTCGATATACGTAAAACCCTCGGCGCCGCCGCCACCGAGGCCGGCCTGGCGCAGGTTGTCATTGCCGGGAAACCAGTCGCCGCGAAACGGCGTACGGGCGCGGTGCGAACTCGGTTCGCCATGCGTGGGGATGCGCCAGAAAAAATCGATTGCCATGTAGTGGTACTCCTTCAAATAAGGGGATTCAGGCGGCTTGCCGTTGCGTGTACAAAGCTGCCCGCACAAGCGGCAGCACGTGTTCGCCGATGCGGTAGGCTTCCTCGAAATGGGGGATGGCCGCCAGCACGAAGCTGGAGACTCCCGCCTGCGCGTAGGCCTCGAGCGCGGCGCTGACCTGCTCGTAGCTGCCGACCAGGGCGCCACGGGCGCCCGTCTGCGCTTGCGCAAAGCCGGGCCAGAAGGCGGCAGTGCCGTCATCGAATGGTCCATCGCCGGGCAATCCCGCCCCGCTGCGGTAGCGGCGCGCGTCGCGCAGTGCTTCGTCGAACGTTTCACGGGCCAGCACGTCGATGCGCACACCGGCCGCCACCGTGCGGCCCAGCTGGCGCGCCTGCGCTTGCAAGCCGGCGATGGCCGGCTGCAAATCCGCGAGCGGCGCCGCATCGAACACATGCACGTCGGCCTGGCGCGCCGACAGGGCCAGCGCCTCCGACGACTCACCGGTCAAATAGATGGTGTTAACGGGATGGTTCGCCAGCGGCCCCTTGAAGCCGCCGTCCTGCACCTCGAAGAACTTGCCCTTGAAACTGAACGGCGAAGTGTTCTGCACGCCGCGCGCCACCGTGATGAATTCATCGATGCGGGGGAGAATATCGGCGTCCGGCACGGCATCGCCCTGACGCCGGCGCACTGCCGCATCGCCGCCGTGACCGATCTGCCAGGCAAAGCGCCCGCCCGTAAAGCGCTGGAAGCTGACGGCGTTCTTTGCCGCGTACACGGCCGAACCCCAGGCCGCGTCGAATTCGGCGATCAGTTTCAGGTGGCGCGTGCTGCGGGCAAGGTAGCCGGCGACGATCCAGCTTTCATCGCCCTGCGTATCGTGGCGTATCTGGATGCCGTCGAAGCCGGAAAGATCGGCCGCGCGGGCGATCTGGTGCAGGTAGTCGAAATAATTGAAGGGCGGCCGCGCGCCGCGCGGGTCGCTCACGCCCGCCTGCAAGGGACTGGGCGCGCCAGCCGCACGTTCGCCCCGGCGCGTGATGCCGGGCGCCACGTAACGGCCGTCGCCGCTGGTGGGCAATTGCCAGATAAATTCGATGGTCATGCATGGACTCCTGTCGTGGGTCGAAGAAAAGGTCGCGGCGCATCGTGCGTAGCGATCTGCCCTTCCCTCCTCGCAGAAAACATGCCATGCGCTGGCTCCCCATCGGCGCCCGAAGCTGCTGCTTAGGCAGCAACCGGCTGCAGCCACGGCAGCAATGTGTTGCGCGCGCAGCAGCCATGAAAAAAGCCGGAGCCGCATCGCTGCGGGTCCGGCTCCGGGAAGTCCATCGAGCGCCTAGTCGATGGCGCCCGCCTTTTTCAAAAACGTGCGCAAGATGTTGCGGCTCAGGTTCAAATGCCTGGCCGTGCGTACCTGGTTGCGCTCGTTGCGCTCCCACGCGGCGCGCACCAGTTCCTGCTGCATGGCTTCGAACTCCACGGCTTCGCCCGAGTCGAGCAAGGCTTGCCAGGCGCGGGCAAAGCGCTCGGCGGCCAACAAGTCGTCCTGGCCAGCCGCGCCATGGGCCGCATACGCGATGTCGGCGCCGCCGGCCCACGCATCTGGAACAGGCGCAGAGACAGGTGCGGCGGCAGGCGCGCGGTGCCAGCCCGACAAACTCAAGTCCTCGTCCCGCACGACGCCGCTGCGGCAGACGAGCAGCGCACGGTGGATGACGTTTTCCAGTTCGCGGATATTGCCCGGCCATGGATAAGCGAGCAAGGCCTGCTGCGCATCGGGGCCCAGTTCCACCTCGCCCAGGTGCAAGCGCTGCGCATAGATGGCCATGAAGTGGCGCGTCAACGGCATGATGTCGCCCGGACGCTCGCGCAAGGGGCGCAGCGGCAGACCGATCACCTGCAGCCGGTAATACAGGTCTTCGCGGAAGCGCCCCGCCCGCACGGCTTCGGCCAGGTCCACGTTGGTGGCCGCGATCAGGCGCACGTCGATGGGGATGGCGCGCCGCGCGCCCAGGCGCACCACTTCGCGCTCCTGCAGCACGCGCAGCAGCTTGACCTGCATCGCCAGCGGCAGGTCGCCGATTTCATCGAGGAACAGGGTACCGCCGCTGGCCGTCTCGAACCAACCCGGCTTGCCCTGCTGCGCGCCCGTAAACGCGCCTTTTTCATAACCAAACAGCTCGCTCTCGACGAGGGTTTCGGAAAACGCGCCGCAGTTGATCGCCACAAAGGTCTGTTCGGCGCGCCCGCTCAAGCCGTGCACGTGGCGCGCAATCAGTTCTTTTCCCGTCCCCGTTTCGCCGGTGATCAGCACCGTCGCTTCGCTGGGGGCGATACGTTCGATCAGTTCGTGCAGCTGGCGCGAACGGGGATCGGCAAAGACAAAGGCCGTGGCGCGCACCAGCAAGCTCATTTGCTGCGGGTCGCGGAAGGCGACCAGCGCCTCGCTGTCGCCGTCATCGCCGGCGCCACGGGCAAGGTGGGCGCTGCGCGCGAAATCGCTGCTGAAGTTGTGGGCTAAAAGTTCCATGGGCCGACTATACCGCGCTCCATCCGCAGGCGTGAACGAATGGTGCCGCGCTAGCTTATCCGGATTTTGCATATGCGGGGCGTGGGCCCGAACCTTGCTGCGGCAAGCAAGCAGGCAATGCAGCCTGCCCAGCACCCCGCACACGCTGGCGCGTGCCGCTTGACCGCCATTTGACTATGCCTGGTCGGGATCGAAATGCTTGCACAAACCTTGCCAGCACTCGAAGTAGTCGTTTTGCAGCAGTTCGCTGTTCAAGGCGAACGGCGTGGGCTTGAGGATGATGCGCGTCTCGAACATGAAGGCCATGGTGTCGGCCACCTTCACGGGCGCGGACGTGTCGCTGTGCGAGGCCTTCTCGAACGTCTGCGCGTCGGGGCCGTGGCCTGACATGCAGTTGTGCAGGCTGGCGCCGCCCGGCACGAAGCCGGCCGCCTTGGCGTCGTACACGCCGTGGATCAGTCCCATGAATTCGCTGGCCACGTTGCGGTGGAACCACGGCGGGCGGAAAGTGTGCTCGGCGGCCAGCCAGCGCGGCGGGAAGATGGCGAAATCGATGGCGCCGAACAGCGGATTTTCGCTGGGCGCTTGCAGCACGAGGAAGATCGACGGATCCGGATGGTCGTAGCTGATCGAGCCGATGGTGTTAAAGCGGCGCAAATCGTATTTATAGGGCGCGTAATTGCCATGCCAGGCCACCACGTCCAGCGGTGAATGATCGAGCGTGGTGCGCCAAACATGGCCGCCGAACTTGGCCACCAGTTCGCACTCGCCGTCGATATCCTCGTAGGCCGCGTGCGGCGTGAGGAAGTCGCGGCTGTTGGCCAGGCCGTTCGATCCGATGGGGCCCATGTCCGGCAGGCGGAAGGCCGTACCAAAGTTTTCGCAGACATAGCCGCGCGCCGCGCCGTCGGGCAGGGTCACGCGGAAGCGCACGCCGCGGGGAATCACGGCGATTTCCTGCGGTTCCAGCTCGATCAAGCCCAGTTCCGTGGCAAGCGCCAGCCGGCCTTCCTGCGGCACGATCAGCAATTCGCCATCGGCCGAATAAAAGAAACGCTGCATGGAACGATTGGCCGCGTACACGTGGATGGCACAGCCGCTCATCGCTTCGGCGCTGCCATTGCCAGCCATCGTCTGCCAGCCATCGATGAAGTCTGTTGGCGTCGCGCTGTCGGGCAGCGGCAGCGGGTCCCAGCGCAGCTGGTTCGGCGGCGTCGGCGGCATGGCGTGAAAATCGCTGACGATGCGGGTATTTTCCACCAAGGTGAATGGCGGATGCTGGCTGGCGGGACGGATGCGGTACAGCCACGAGCGCCGGTTCTGTGCGCGCGGCGCCGTGAAGGCCGTGCCCGAAAGTTGCTCAGCATACAGCCCCAGCGGCGCCTGCTGCGGCGAATTCTGCCCTTGCGGCAAGGCGCCGGGTACGGCTTCCGTGGCAAATTCGTTGCCGAAGCCGCTTTGGTAGCCGGCGCCTATCATGCCTGTTCCGCCAGGCCGTCGGCCGCGTCGCGCAGCAAGCCTTGCACCACGTCGGCCCTGCCGATGGCGCCCATGGCCAGCAAGGCGAAGCGGGCCAGGAACAGGGGCGAACGCTGTTCGCCCAGGCCGCCCATGGTGTGGCACAGCTCGGTGTATAAATTATCGAGTTCGATGTCGGTCATGCTGCCTCCTAAATAACTTTTATTAATCCGCTGCGCAAAGCGCCGGGGTCAGACCCGGCGGGGGTGCACGCCCCAATGGGGCGCGTACCGCTCCCGAAGGGACTGACCCCGGATTTAGCCAGCGCTGCCGCCACCTGCCCCGCCTGCACCTGCCGCCAGCGCCCCAGCACGTGCCCGTCCGGACGCACGAGGTAATAGCTGCCAGGCTGCGCATCGAACAGCGGGAATACCTGCGCCGTGTGGTCCCAGGCGTCCCCTTGCGCCCCGCTGCGGGCGATCGCCACGGTCGTCAACGGCAATGTATCGCCCAGCGCCAGCAATTCCGCAGGCAGGCGGCCATCGTCGCTGAAGTACAGTCCCGTGAAATTGCCATCAGTGCGCTTCACCAAATCGGTAATATACCCCGCTTTTTGCCCGCCGTTGTGCCGCAGCGCCAGCGGACACTCGGGCAAGACCGTGCCTGGTGCTGGGCCGGCGGCAAACACATCCGAATCGAACACATTCAACGGCGACTGCGCATACGCGATGGCGCTCGTCTGGCGCGGGTTGATCAAGGAGCGCACGTGCGCATGCTTGCCCGCCAGGCCCAGCACGGCCGTGCGCATCAGCTCGAAAGCGAACGTGGGCGGCGCCATGAATTCCGTGCTTTTGGTGCCGTGGCGCAGGTTTTCATGGGCGGCGTACACGCGCTCGTCCGAATAGCTGTCGAGCAAACTGTCCGGCGCCCGGCCCTTGACGACGTAGGCCAGCTTCCAGGCCAGGTTGTCCGCGTCGTCGATGCCGGAATTGGCTCCGCGCACGCCGAAGATGGGCACCAGGTGGGCCGCATCGCCCGCGAACAGCACTGGGCCATGCCGGTATTTCTCCAGGGTCAGCGCGTTGGCTTTATAGATGGTGATCCACACGGGATGCCACGGCTGTGCCTCCCCCATCATGGCCAGCAGGTTGTCGACACGGGGAGCCACGTTTTCCAGCAGCACGGCCGCCTGCGCATCCTCGTCGTCGCGCAACTGGTAGTCGATGCGCCAGATATCGTCGGGCTGCTTGTGCACCAGCACGGTCGAGCCGGGATTCGACGGCGGATCGAAATACGCGAGGCGCTCCGTCGGACGGTCGCTCTTCAGGTGAATGTCAACGATGACATAACGCCCTTCATAGCTGGTGCCCTGCAATTTCAAGCCCAGTGCCTCGCGCACGACGCTGCGCCCGCCATCGGCCGCCACCAGCCAGTCCGTCTCGATCTGGTAGGTTGCATCGGGCGTGGCCACGCTGACGGTGGCGCCATCGGCGCGCTGGTCCACGCCAGTCACCCGCGTTTGCCAGCGGATATCGATCAGTTCGGGCTGGCGTTCGGCCGCGTCGAGCAGGAATTGCTCGATATGGTATTGCGCCAGGTTGACCATGGGCGGCAGCTTCTGGTTCGCGTCTTGCGGCATCGTGAAATGCAGCACTTCCTCGTCGCGGTAAAAGCTGCGTCCACCGACCCACGGCAAGCCCTTGGCCAGGAAACCGTCAAGCGCACCCAGGCGTTCGATGATTTCCAGGCTGCGCCGCGAGATGCAGATAGCGCGGCTGCCCGTGCAGACGCCATCGTCCGCTTCGATCAGCACCGAGCGCACGCCGTGGCGGGCCAGACCCAGGGCCGTGGCCAGGCCCACGGGGCCGCCGCCGACAATCAGCACGGGCACGTGCTGCGTGGCGGCGCCCGCCGGTTTGCCGGGCGGATACACCTTCGGCACATGGGGATAAGGGTGGAACGTGTCGCTCATGATGTGTCCTCTTCAATCAAGATTGTTCTTTACCGCCGCGCGCGATGGGCAGGGTCAGCACGATGGCCGCGCCCGCCACCAGCAGCACGCTGGCATACAGCAAGCCCGTGGCAAAGCTGTGCGTGAAATCCTTCAGCCAGCCCACGACGACGGGGTTCAGGGCCGAACCGATATTGCCCGTCGCATTGATGACGGCGATGCCGATGGCGCGCGCACCCAGGCTCAATGCCCGGTCCGGCGTGGTCCAGAAGACGGACATGGCCGTGTAAGCGCCCGTCGAAGCCATGCAGACGCCCAGCAGTTGCACGATGGGGTTGGCCGAGTAGGCCGTGAACATCCAGCCGGCGGCCGACAGCAGCATGGGCCAGACGATGTGCCAGCGGCGTTCCTGCAAGCGGTCCGAGCGGCGGCCCCAGGCAATCATGCCGATGACGGTGCACACTTGCGGGATGGCGGCCAGCAGACCGATTTGCGTGTTGCTGGCATTGCTATTAAAACTTTTCACGATCAAGGGCGTCCACACGGCCACCATGGCCAAAGTATTCACCAAGCAAAAATAAGCGACGCCGAATTTCAATACCGTGGGCGACAGCATTTCGGTCAGAACCGAAGTCTTCTGCTGGGACGCCACCGGCTTGTGCTCGGCCGCCAGCATGCGCGCCAGCACCTGCTGTTCCAGCGTGCTCAGCCAGTTCGCCTTGCCAGGTGCATCATCGAGGTAGCCATACACGGCCAGGCCCAGCAGCACGGATGGCATGCCTTCGAGCAAGAACAGCCATTGCCAGCCCTTCAAGCCACAGTGGCCATCGAGGCCCAGGATCAGGCCCGACAAGGCCGAACCGATGGCGGCCGTCACGGGCATGGCGATCATGAACAGGGCATTGGCCCGCGCCCTGTAGGCGCTGGGAAACCAGTAGGTGAGATACAGCAGCATGCCGGGCAGAAAGCCCGCCTCCGTCACGCCGACGAGAAAGCGCAGCGCATACAGGCTGGCCGGACCGCTGGCGAACAGGGTCGCCGTCGAGGCCAGGCCCCAGGCGATCATCATGCTGCCTATCCATTTACGCGCGCCGATGCGGGCCAGCACGATGTTGCTGGGGATGCTGCACGCGATGTAGGCGATATAAAACAGGGTGGTGGCAAAGCCGAACTGGGTACCGCTCAAGCCCAGGTCTTGCATCATGGTCAGGCCGGCAAAGCCGATATTGATGCGGTCCAGAAAGGAAAACACGAACAGCAGGAACAGAAATCCCAGCAGGTGGCGCGATACCTTGCGCATCACCTGCTGTTCCAGTTGGTTGGCGGCCACGTCGGGAACGGGCGCGGTGGCGGCGGGGGTGGCGATGGTCATGCGTGTCTCCATAAGGTGTCGCCCTCCCCTTGTTATTGTTCTTGGGTGAGAGCGGCCGGGTGATCCCGGCTTGAAACACAGTATGCAGACGGCGATGCCGGCGGCTGTCCCCATTTTGGGGACGTTTTGCGGCTAAAACAGTCAGAAAGGCGGAGCCATTGCTACGCCAAAAGTACTAAGGCGCTGGCGCCATGCACAGCGCGAACAACTGGCGCTGGCTGGAAATACCCAGGCGTTTATAGGCGCGCTTCTGGTAAGTCGTCACGCTGGACGGTTGCACACCCATGATCTCGGCGATTTCCACGGCCGTGAGGCCTTCAAGCACGCAGCGCAATACGTCCAGTTCGCGCTTGCTCAGGGCGGGGCAATGCTGGCGCAGCCTTGCCAGCATCATCGGCGCGACGCCCTGCGTATTCTGGCCGTTCAGGCTGTAATGGTGCTTGACGGCATGGGCAAACAGCGGCGACAGGGTTTCGATGCCCGCCACTTCGCCGGGCAGGAACTTGCCCTGGCTGCTGTCGCGGTAGAAATTGACGGACAGCCAGATATCGCCGGCCGGCTGCACCAGCAGGGACAAGCGGTCCGAGACATTCGGTTTTTGATAGCAGGCGGCGCGGTAGCCGGGATGGTCAATCTCGTCGCTGGCTTGCTGGTGCAGCACGATGGCGGGATCCATTTTCCGCCCCGGCGCCGGCGCGATCACGCGCTGGTTGCCATCGAGCGCATAGTAATGGCGCGCGTAGCTCTCGGCGATATCCTGCAAAAAACGTCCGCCGCGCCGGTCGGCCACGGCGACAGTCCTGGGCCGGTTGCCGAATTCATAGGCAAAGATCGTGCACTGGGCAATCGGTGCGACCGTACTGACCGTTTTCAGGATGGCCCCGGCGACGGCATTCACGTCGGCATGGCCGATGGCGGCCATCAGCTCCAGGGTACGCCCGAAGTCCAGCTGCCCTTCCGCCTGCCGCCGCTCGACGCGCCAGTAACGCATGCCTGCTCCTTATTGCGCGCGCTGCGGCAACACCCAGTCCGGCCGGATGTAGTGGCAAGTGTAGCCGTGCGGCAAGCGCTGCAGATAATCCTGGTGCTCGGGTTCTGCTTCCCAGAACGGACCGGCCGGCGCCACTTCCGTCACCACCTTGCCGGGCCACAGGCCGGAGGCATCGACGTCGCGGATGGTGTCTTCGGCCACCTTTTTTTGCTCGTCGCTCGTGTAATAGATGGCCGAGCGGTAGCTGGTGCCGCGGTCGTTGCCCTGGCGGTTTTCCGTGCTGGGATCGTGGATCTGGAAAAAGAATTCCAGGATCTTGCGGTAGCTGATGGTATTCGGGTCGAAAATGATCTCGATCGCTTCCGCATGCGTGCCATGGTTGCGGTAGGTGGCGTTGGCCACGTCGCCGCCGCTGTAGCCCACGCGCGTGGCAATCACGCCCGGATAGCGGCGCAGCAATTCTTGCACGCCCCAGAAGCAGCCGCCGGCCAGGATTGCCGTTTCATTGCCTTGCGCATTGTCTTGTGCCATGGTGTCTTTCCCGTTCTAGTCAGAAGCAGCTATCTTACCCTGTCGCGCGACTTTCTTCAGCGGGCCAGCAAGCGTTTGAGCTGCGCCGCCTGGTAGGCGCCGATGGCGTCGTTGAACAGGCAGCGGATCAGCGGGTCGTCGACGATGTCGGCTTCCGCCAGCTCCGCCCGCGCTTCGGCATCGAAAGGGCCATCGTTGATGCGCATGTACATCGACGTCAGCGATTCACCCAGTACCAGCGCCGCATGGCACTTCACCAGCGGCACTTCGGTGGTCCAGCCCGGCGCCTCGCCCGTCTCCGGCACGAGATCGATCAAGTCGCCGTGCGTGCGGTAATGCAGGACCGTGGCCGCGCCGTCATGTCCGTACAAGGACAAGCGCCACAGGCGCGGTGGCTGGAAGTAGCTGTCCTCGGACAGCTCCATGTCGCGGTAGCGTTCAAGCAAGCCGTTACGGCAGAAGTCGAGCACCAGCGCCGCATCGGCATCGTTCAAGGGCGCGAAACGGCGGGCAATGTCCGCCGTGGCGGGCGGCGGCGCCTCGGGGCGGTAGTCGAAATCGACATCCTGCGGCCCCACGGGAATGACCCATGGCAGCGGCGCGGCCGGTGTGATGCCGTGCGCATCGAGCAGCACGGCCGTGCCAGGATCGAGACGGAAGATGTGCGCCTCGGGCAGGGCCTTGCCGATTTCCTCGGCAAAGCGCCGGTAGCTGATCGGGAACATCGCATGGTTGTACCAGGACCAGTCTTCCTGCACGAACTGGCAGGAACTGGGCACGATGTACCGGGGCGCCAGCGCGCGCAGATGCGGCACCCAGTCATCCGGCAATTCCACCGGGCCGCGCGTTGCCAGCGACGGCGCGATGACGGCGATCTCGCGCATGGTCTGGAATGGCCACAGCACCATGTCCCACGGCGCAAAGGCGGCCAGCTGTTCTAGCGTCTCCGGGCCGATCCAGGAATCGACGACGTTGAGCACGTTCATGCCGGCGGCGCGCACCTGGAACAGCGAGTCGACATCGTCATCAAGCGCACGGCGCGGGATCACCTCGATGCTGCCCACCTGCACGGGTACGTCGACGTGCAGCCGCTGCACCTGCGTAAACCCCAGCGCACGGATCATGGCGAACAGTTCGTCGAAGACGCAGTACAAATAGATGGGCGTGGCGCGGTCGAGGACATCGAGGCTGTCGAGCGAGCAGTGGTCGTCGTGGAAGTGCGAGATGAAGACGGCATCCCAGCGCAACTGGCGCACGGCGCCAAGGTCGAAGCGCACGGGCGGAAACGCATGGCAGTTGCGGCTGAACGGATTTTCGACGATGGGGTCGAAGGCGATGGCCGTGCCTTCGCATTCGAAGACATAGCCGGCGTGCAGGATACGGGAGATTTTCAGGGGCATGGGAAAGCTGAATAAACCCAAAGGCAAATTCCGGGGTCAGACCCGGCGGGTCTGACCCCAGCTCTTGCTTCTGGGGTGAAAAAGGCCGCTAACGGCGCGCCAGAGACAAACCTTAATACGGATTATTCAGCACATCCATCGCAAAATACGTAAAGATCATGTCCGCGCCCGCGCGCTTGATGGCGCCCAGGGTTTCCTGCACCACGCGGCGCTCGTCGATGGCGCCGGCTTGCGCGGCGAACTTGATCATCGCGTATTCTCCGCTGACCTGGTAGGCGCCAATCGGCAGGCGCGTCACTTCGCGCAGGTCGCGGATGATGTCCAGGTAGGCGCCGGCCGGTTTCACCATCAGCGCGTCGGCGCCTTCGGCTTCGTCGATCAAGGACTCGCGCACGGCTTCGCGGCGGTTCATCGGGTCCATCTGGTAGGTCTTGCGGTCGCCTTTGAGGGTGCTGCCGGCCGCGTCGCGGAACGGGCCGTACAGGCCTGATGCGAACTTGGTCGAGTACGCCATCACGGGCGTGTCGTGGAAACCGGCTGCGTCGAGCGCGCTGCGGATGGCCGCCACCTGGCCATCCATGGCCGCCGACGGGGCAATGATGTCGGCGCCCGCCTGCGCGGCGATGACGGCCTGCTTGCCCAGGTTCAGCACCGTGCTGTCATTGTCGACCGTGTCGCCATGCAGGATGCCGCAATGGCCGTGGTCCGTATATTCGCAGAAGCAGGTGTCGGACATCACCACCATTTCCGGCACGGCGTCCTTGATGATGCGCGACATGCGCGCCACCAGGCCGTCCGGGTTCAGGGTGTCCGTGCCATGGCTGTCCTTGTGGTGCGAAATGCCGAAGGTCATGACGGAGCGCAGGCCCGCGCGCGCGTAGCGCTCCATTTCCTGCGCCAGCTTCGCTTCCGGAATGCGGCGCACGCCGGGCATGGACTTGATGTCGATGAAATCGCTGCTGCCTTCGTCGACGAAGATCGGCAGGACCAGGTCGCGCGGATTGATCTCGGTTTCGCGGAACAGCTCGCGCAGTTGCGGGGTCGCGCGCAGGCGGCGCATGCGCGAAGTGGGGAATTGTGCTGGCATGGGGTGACTGGCTTCAGGTTAACAACGCCGATAAGTATACGCCGATCGCGCCAGTTGCGCCGGACCGCCCGGCAAAAAAGCCGCGCAAGTCAAGAAATGGTCCCCTGCGCCGTCATTGCGCGTGCAGCAGGGCCGCCACTTGCCAGCGCATGTCCGCCGCCAATTGCACCAGCATGGCGCCGCGGCGGCGCGCGTCCGACCGTTTTTTCGACGGCACCAGTTCCAGCTCCGGCATCCGGCAAGGGCCGCATGGCAGGCGGAAATTGCCGTCGCTGGTGGGCTGCGCATGCAGCTCGCGCCAGGCCAGGTCGTAATCGCACGAGATATGCCGGCGCCGGCGCCAATTCAGCGCGATGCGGTTGGCGTTGCTGACCAGGTCCAGGTGGACGCAGCAGAAAAAATCGCCCAGGTCGCGCAAGGCGGCCACCATCAGGTTTTTCGGCCGACAGCCATGCAGCGCCCGCGTGGCCTCTTTCACCGCCTGCGCGCCGGCGGACGAACGCAAGCCCTGCAAGGCGCCCAGCTGGATGACGGCGCCGCCAGGCTGGGGACGGAACAGGAAACTGGCCAGGTAGAGCGGCACGCCGTCGCGCGTCAGGCGCAGGCACAACTCCCCTTCGCGGTGGCTGTCGTGGATGGCCGTCAGCTGCAAGCGGTAGGTGGCGCCATCCTTGCCTTCGATGGCGGCCAGCTCCAGCGCGCGCCGCGCCGCGTATTCCACCAGCGGCCGCGCGCCCGCCTGCCACAGGAAGCGGTAGTGCCCGCACAGCAGGTCCACCCGCGCCGCGCCGCCGAACTGGCCGCTGGCGTAAGGACGATAGATCTTGTACAGCAGGCTGGGATGGGCTTGCGCCAGCGCCGCCATTCCCGGCGTCGCGGCAATGAACGCTTGCCAGCGCGCGCGCTGCAGGGGAAAGACGATGACGCCCAGCGCGGCCTTGATACGGTGGCCATGCTGGCGCAGTGGCGCCTGCTGCGGCGCGGCGTTGTCGCCGGTGGCGGTAAAAGTATGCATGCGAACGGCTCTACGACGTGTCGGGATAAGCGGGACGCGGCGACGGCCGCAGGCAGCCCGGAACAGGCGGCTGCGCGCACGCAGCCGCTCTACGCCGGGTAGAGCGGATGATAGGGCGAGGTGAAAATGAAGGGGGTTACAGTTTGGTAATGTCGACCTGGCCTGTGGCGCACAAGCACATTATGGCAGCGAGCCGGTTGCAGGTTCCCTGACGCCGCGCTTGAGCCGCTGCAGCAGCCAACGCCGTGCCGGCACTTCCAGCAAGCGATAGCTGATGCTGCTGACAAAGAGCAGGATGCCGGTGAAGATCGCCGCCTTCATGATATAAGCCGATATACCCGTGCCCGGAAACATCAGGCGCAGCAGTTTCTGCAGCATCATGGCGAGCGGCAGATGCAGCAAGTAGATGGCATACGAGCAATCGCCCAGGAAGGCTGCCGCCCGGCCCTCAAGTATGGCCGGCCGCAACCTGGCGGCGAGCCACACCGTCGCGGGCAATGCCCCCATCACGACGAGGCCCAGCGGTATGACACCGGCGCTATCACCCAACGCATGAAAGGCGGCAAACACGCCGAGCGCCAGGGCCGCAAAATAGGCCAGTATCCGGGCATGCATCCGACACTGGAACAACAGCAAGCCCCCTGAAAAGCCCAGCAGGCCGCGCAGCAAGCCTTCATGTACGTCATCCGACCTATAGCCGCTCAGATAGCGGTTCATCCAGACGGCGCATCCCCATAGCAGCAGCGCCGAGCAAAAGTGTAGCGCGAGTTTCCAGCGCAAAGTATGCATACCCATGCGCACGGCAAAGAACCAGATCAGATTGATGAACACCTCGACGAAAATCGACCAGCTGGGTCCGTTCAAGGGAAAACTAGGTCTGTCAGCCTGCAGACAGGGCAGCATCAGCGCATTGGGCGCGAAGCATACGATGTTGGCCGACGTGGTGCCGATGTGGCTCTTGATCAGGATGACGGCAAGGGCCGCCAGTAGCGCGACAGCGTATAGCGGATAAAGCCTGGCAAAGCGGTTGCGCAGAAAGTCTCTGAAGGGCATGCCGAGGTGGATGCGCTCTTCATAGCTATGTGCCATGACCCAGCCGGAGAGGATGAAAAAGAAGTCGACTGCCAGGTAGGCGTGCGTGATCGTGAAACCAAATATGCCCGGCAGATGATGCACGGCGACCAGCATCGCCGCCAATCCACGCAAGCCATCGAGAGAAACGATACGGCCGCCGAAATGGCCAGCCTTCATGCCAGCACCAGTCATGTTTGCTCCATATCTATCCACCTGTCGAATTGGCGCAGCACGCCAACAACGAGAACCAGGCAGATTTGGCGATCACTCGATGCGGCCGCACGACGAAGGCCGTGATCTACGGTCAAATGGCGAGGTCGAAAAAAAGTAACAAAATTATATCACAATACTTTATTTAAAAGCAAATATGGCAACGTTTATGCTGCAAAAAAAAACGCGGCGGGGCGGACAACAAGAACGGCTTAGCGGACAACAAAACCTGACAGCCTAAAACGCAGCCGCAAGCCCGGCGCCGCATCCTCGATCTCCAGGCTGCCGCCATGCAGGGCCGCGATGGCTGCCACGATGGACAGGCCCAGGCCATTGCCGGGCAAATGGCGGCTCTTGTCGAGCCGGTAAAAGCGCTGCGTCAGTTTCGGCAGTTCTTCAGCCGGCACGCCGGGGCCGTTGTCCCGTACGGCCAGCCAGCTGCCGTGTTCATCGCTGCCGGCCGATACTTCCACCGTGGCGCCCCGCCCCGCATATTTGATGGCGTTGTCGACCAGGCTGGCCAGGGCACTGCCCAGCAGGTTGCGGTCGCCGCGCGCCGGCACGCCCTCGCCATACATCTGCACCAGCAGCACGCCCTGCTCGTCGGCCGTCGCTTCATACATTTCCACGATGTCGGCGCCGATCTGCTGCAAGTCGATATCGTCGAAATTCTCGGGACGCATGCCCGATTCGGCCGCCGCGATCTGCAGCAGCTTGTCGAACACGCGCGTGAGGTCGTCGATGTCGTCGATGGCCGCCTGCGCCGCGCTTTCGTAGCCTGCCACGCCCTGCTGCTGGCGCAAGGCGCCATCGAGCTTGTTGCGAATGCGCCCCAGCGGCGTGCGCAGGTCGTGCGCAATGGCGTTCGACACATGGCGCACGCCTTCCATCAAGTGTTCGATGCGGTCGAGCATGCGGTTGATGTCGCGACTCAGCAAGCCGAATTCGTCTTCGCTGGAAACGGGAATGCGCCGGCTCAGGTCGCCGGCCTCGATTTCCCCCGCCGTGCGGCGAATCTGCCCGATGCGCGCCTCGAGCTGGCGGCGAAACAGCCACGCACCCGCCACCACCAGCAGGATGGCTACCCCGCCGCCATAGGCCAGCGAGCGCAGCACCAAGGCGCGGATCGACCTGCCCTCTTCCATGTCGCGCCCGACGAACAGGCGCGCTCCGCCATCGAGGTCGCGGATCAGCATGCGCGCGGGCACCCTGCGCCCTTCGCGCGTGACGTCGCGGTGCAGCAGGCGGCCCACTGGGCTGCCCACGTCGGGCCAGGACGACAGATTGCCTGCCACGCGGCGGCCATCGGCGTCCACCAGCAAAAAAATCTCCGTGTCGCTGTCGGTGCGGTCGGTCAGCAAATGGGCGATTTCCGCCGTCGTGCGGCTGCTGCCGCCCTGCTGGTACAGCGCGGCGAGGCGCTCCGAGAGCAGGGTCAGCTTGCGGTCCACGCTGCGATCGAGCACGCCGATGGTGCCGAAATAGAACACGGCGCAGACGATGCTGATCGACACGACCACCAGCACGCCATAGCCGAGCGCCAGGCGGGCCGCGATCGAGCGGTGCCAGTTACGCACTGTCGATCACGCCCAGCGTGTAGCCGACGCCGCGCACCGTGTGGATCAGCGGCGGCGAAAATTCCTTGTCCACCTTGGTGCGCAAGCGGCTCACCTGCACGTCGATGACGTTCGTCTGCGGGTCGAAATGGTAGTCCCACACGGCTTCGAGCAGCATGGCGCGCGTGACGGACTGGCCCTGGTGGCGCATCAGGTATTCGAGCAGGCGAAATTCGCGCGGCTGCAGGGCGATTTGCCGGTTTGCGCGCGTCACGCGCATGGTGCGCATGTCGAGCACGAGGTCGGCCACCTGCAGCTGCGTCGATTCGGGCACGGGCGCGGCGCGCCGCAGCAGCGCCTCGATGCGCGCCAGCAGCTCGGCGATGGCGAACGGTTTCGACAGGTAATCGTCGCCGCCGCTGCGCAGGCCGCGCACACGCTCGTCGACGCTGGAAAGAGCCGATAGCACCAGCACGGGCGTGTTGCTGCCCATGCCGCGCAGGCGCGCGACGATCGCCAGGCCGTCGATCTCGCCGGGCAGCAGGCGGTCGAGCACCAGCGCATCCCAGTCTTCGCCGCAGGCCAGGCGCATGCCGTCGATGCCATTGTCGCAAGCGGTAACGTCGTGGCCGGCCTCGCGCAGGCCGGCACAGATATAGCGGGAAGTTTCGGCTTCGTCTTCGATGACCAGGCAGCGCACGGGATTTCCTTGTAAAGATCAGGCAGCAAATAGGCGCAGCATACGCCAGGCGCGCGCCACTTGCCAGTCCCGCCGCGTGCGGCGCGCGATGACAGGGTCGGGTACAATACGACCTCGACATTGTTTGGCCGCGCGCCTGCGCCCCTGTTTTATCGGCGCCTCCCGGCTTGCCGCGGCCTCTATAGCCATCACTGCCACTAACGAACATCCGGCGCGCCAGGCGCGCGCCACAGACCAATACAGCCATGAAATCGACCCACTCTCTCGCACTGGCGCTGGCCATGGCCATCAGCTGCGGCAGCGCCACCGCCGCAGATACCAAACAAAGCATGCTGTTCGATGAAATCCCCATCGGCAGCTGGAGCACTTCCGCCGAACTGGGCGCCATCACCACTTCCGGCAACACGGTCGGCACCTCCGTCACGGGCAAGATCGACGCGCGCCAGGAACTCGATGACTGGAGCAACCAGTACATTTTCAGCGGCTACTTCAAGGAAGACGAAACGACGAACGACGATGGACAAAAGATCCGCGAACGCTCGGCCGAACGCTTTTCCGCTTCCGCCAAGGCCGCCTACAAACTGATGGCCGACCATGAAAAACTCTTCGTCCTGGCCTCGCACGTGAACGACAAGTTCGGCGCCTACACCAAGTACTCGACCCTGGCCGTCGGTCATGGCTCGCGCTGGTACCAGTCGACAGACAAAAGCGTCGACGTGGAATTCGGTCCTGGCTATTTCAGCGGCACCAACGACGCAGGCGAATCGGAACACGGCCTGACGGTGCGCGGCGCGGCCGCCATGAAGTGGAAGATCAGCCAGTCGGCCATGTTCACCCAGACGGTCAGCGTGGAACGAGGCACCTCGAACACCCACTCGATCGCCGAAACGGCCCTCAGCACAAAAATCAACGGCACCATGCAGATGAAGGCCGCCTTCAGCGCCCGCAACGACACGCGCGTACCGGACGACAAGAAGAACACGGATACGCAAACCTCGCTGACCCTGGTCTACTCGTTCTAGGACGCGCCCCCATGCTGATGCGGCGTCTGCGCGTATGCGCCCTCCTGTGCGCGGCGGCGCTGCTGAGCGGCTGCGCCGCCGTCACCGTCAGCGCGATTTCGCCGGCCGACTACCTGCAGCAGCGGCGCGGCGACATCCTCACGACGGGCAAACTGAGCGCCTCGGCCAGCGAGGTGCTGCGCATCATCGGCAGCGACATCGCCGCCTGCGAAGCCAATACGGGCAGCTGCCGCGCCGACCTGGCCCGCTCCGAGCTGCTCAGCGACGAACAGCGCCTGGCCACCCTGTCCGAATTGTGGCTGGAAAGCGCCCTGGCGGAAGAAAAGCAGGGTGGCCACCCCAGCGCCGAACGCCTGGCCGCCTGGCTCGAATCGGCCCGCTACGCGTATGCCTACCTGTTCTACACGACGCGCACGCCGGGCCAGCGCGCCTTCGAGGAACGCCAGACGCAAATCCGCGACTACTATAACTATGCCGTGCAAAAGGCCGTCGGCAACCTGTTTCGCCACCGCGGCGAATATCGCCCGGACGGCCATGTGATCCGCGTCGCCGGCTGGCAGATCGACAGCGAACTGTCGGCCCTGCGCCTGCCCGACGACGGCACCCTGCCCGACGAACTGCTGCCGGCCACCTCGCTGACGTTTTCCGGCCTGCGCAATGTGTACCGGCGCGACGGCTTCGGCGCCGACCTGGTGGCCGTCATGCCCAAGCCCGCCGGAGCCAGGGACGCGGCCTTCCAGGAAAGCCGCTTCCCCGTCGTCACGGCGCTGATCCGCTTCGATGGCAACAGCCTGCAGGAGGTATTGGCCACGCAGCAGCTGCTGGTGATGCTGGTCGACCCGACGCGCAGCGAATCGACGCGCATGGCGGGCCAGGAACTGCCCGTGGCAGCCAACTTCACGGCCGGCTATGGCCTGTGGCTGGCCCGTTCCGGCTTCGGCGTGCAGGCGTTGCGCACCCTGTTCGGCAGCGCCGACGGCATTTCGCGCCCGCAGGTGCACCTGATGCAGCCCTACGACCCGAACAAGCGCACCATCGTCATGCTGCACGGCCTGGCCAGCAGCCCGGAAGCGTGGATCAACGTGGCAAATGAACTGATGGGCGACGAACAGCTGCGCCGCCGCTACCAGATCTGGCAGGTGTACTACCCGAGCAATGCGCCGCTGGCGGCCAACAACGCCGCCATCCGCAAGGCGCTGAACGCAACCCTGGCGCAGTTCGACCCTTCGGCCAAGGCCGACGCGGCGAACGACATGGTCTTGATCGGCCACAGCATGGGCGGCGTACTGGCGCGCCTGATGGTCTCCGACGCCAGCAACACCCTGCTCGACGCCATCACGGAAGAATACAATTTGAAGGGCAAGAAAGCGGAAAAAGTGCGCGCCGGCCTGGCGCCCTACCTGAATTTCACGGCCATGCCGCAGGTGAACCGCGCCATCTTCATCGCCGCGCCGCACCGCGGCACCTCGTTCGCCAACCACAAGGTGGCGCGCTGGATCGCCAACCTCGTCACGCTGCCCATCACCATGCTCGACCAGTTGTCGGACGCGGCCGGCAGCCTGGCGCAGCTCGACACGGGCAGCAGCGAACCGCTGCGCATCCCCAACAGCATCGATAACCTCAGCGACAAGGACCCGTTCGTGCGCCTGGTGGCCGACCTGCCCATCAGCCCGAACGTGCGCTACTACTCCATCATGGGCAACGACACGCCGGACCTGCCGCTGGCGGAATCGAGCGACGGCGTGGTGCCCTACGCCAGCGCCCACCTCGATGGCGCCCTGTCGGAAAAAGTCATCCCGTCGTGGCACAGCGTGCAGGAAAGCCCGCAGGCGATCCTGGAGATACGGCGCATACTACGCATGCCGGATTAAGTCGCCAAGGCGATAGCAGCGCAGGCCGGATCAGGCGGGGCCGCCGAGGCCGCAGGCGGTAATCCGACAACATTATTGGCCACGCCCATGGTGATGTCGGCTTACGCGCTCCGCGCTAAGCCGACCTACCCGACTGGTGCCAATGGATGGGCTGGCAACCGTAGGTTGGATTAGGCGGAGCCGTAATCCGACAACATTGTTAGCTTCACTTTGGGCAGCGCCAGCATCACACCGGCTCGCGCCACTTGTCCTTGATCTCCAGCATGGCCGGTAGCTGCTCGACGAACAGCGCCAGCAGCTCAGGATCGAAGTGCGTGCCGCTGTCGCGCTGCATGGTGGCGATGGCTTCGTCGATCGTCCAGGCGCGCTTGTACGGACGTTCGCTGGTGAGGGCGTCGAAGACGTCGGCGATGGCGACGATGCGGCCTTCATGCGGGATTTCCTCGCCTTTCAAGCCTTGCGGATAGCCGCTGCCGTCCCATTTCTCGTGGTGCGTGAGGGCGATGGTGCGCGCCATTTTCAACAAGCCGCTTGCGTGCTCGCCGATGATGGCCGCGCCAATTTCCGCGTGGCGGCGCATGACTTGCCATTCGTCCGCATCGAGCTTGCCCGGCTTTTGCAGGATGGCGTCGGGGATGCCGATCTTGCCCACGTCGTGCATGGGCGCCGCGTTGAGCAGGTCTTCCGCCCTGCCCGCGCTGTAGCCGGCCGCCAGCGCCAGCTGGCGCGCGTAGTAGCTCATGCGGATGACGTGCATGCCCGTCTCGTTATCCTTGTATTCGGCCGCCTGCCCCAGGGTCTGGATCACCTGCAGGCGCGAACGACGCAATTCCTCGGCGTCCACCAGCGACAGATGCGTGCGCACGCGGGCGCGCACGATGGGCGGACTGACCGGTTTCGTGATGTAGTCGACGGCGCCCGCGTCAAAGCCGTCCGCCTCGTCCTTCACGTCGCACAGGGCGGTGACGAAAATGACGGGGATGGAGGCGGTCGCCGGCATCGCCTTCAGTTGACGGCACACTTCATAGCCCGTCATGGCGGGCATCATGATATCGAGCAGGATCAGTTCGACGGGATTGTTCTGCGCCAGTTCCAGCGCCTTTTCGCCATCCTTGGCATACAGCAGGCGGTAATCGTCCTGCAGAATCTGGCGCAGCACCTGCAGATTCGTCGCTTCGTCGTCGACCAGCAGCAGGATCGGTTTATCTTCGTGTAAGGTCATCGTAAGCCCAATATCAGGAAAGGTCGGCAGGCATAGGCGCTTCCAGCCACGCCAGCAGCTGGCGCAGCACGCCTGCGGCGCGCGCAAATTCAAAGTCGTCGATGGCGCTGGCCAGCGCCTGCAATCGCGGCTGCTGGCCGTGCGGCGCCAGCATGGCCGCGATCTGCGCCATCAGGGCGTCGTCGAGCTGTCCGCCTTCCAGGCTGGCGATGGCTTGCCGCAGCAAGGCACCGGCGGCGTCGGCATCGAGTGGCGCGCCGGCAGCCGGCGTACCCACGGCCACGGCCGGCATACCCGATTCTTCCAGCTCGCCGGCCAGCGCCATGAAGGCGGCGGCCAATTGCACCAGCAATTCGGTCGCCGGCAACTGGCGCGAGATGGCTTGCTCGATGCGTCCCAGCAGGCTTTCGATCTGCACCAGGCACAGGTTGCCCGCCGCGCCCTTGATACGGTGCAGCAGGTGGCCCGCCACGCTGCTGCCGCCGCGCTCCAGTTCTGCCGCCAGCATGGCGGCGCAGTCGCCATTGGCTTGCACGAAGCGGCCAATCGCCCGTTGCAAGGCTTCGCGGCCGCCCCACAGGGCGATGCCGCGCTGCCAGTCCACCTGGCCGGTGGCCGCACGCGCCGCCGCGCCGGCCGCCGTCGGCGGCATGGACACGGCGATATCGAGCAGGCGGGCGATTTCCGCCGTCAGCTTGTGCATTTCCAGCGGCTTCGAGGCAAAACCATTCATGCCGGCCGTCTGCGCGGCGCGCCGGTCCTGCTCCAGCACGCTGGCCGTCAGGGCGATGATGGGCGTCGCCGTCAGGCCCTGCTCGCGCTCGTACACGCGGATCAGGCGCGTCGCTTCCAGGCCATCCATGCGCGGCATCTGCACGTCCATCAGGACGACGTCGAAGCTGCCCTTGCTGAACTCGCGCACAGCGCTCTCGCCATCGCTGGCGGCGATCACCTGGTGACCGGCCGCGCCCAGGCTGATCAGGAGCAGCTCCACGTTCTGCGGCACGTCGTCGGCCGCCAGGATGCGCAGCGGCGGCAAGGCCACCACAGGCTGCTCGCTGCGGCGCGACACGGCCTTGCCCGGCGCCAGCGGCAGCAGCACGTGGAACACGCTGCCCACGCCCAGGGTGCTTTCCACGGTGATGGTGCCACCCATCAGTTCGACCAATTGCAGCGAAATCGTCGTGCCCAGACCCGTGCCGCCAAAACGTCGGCTCATCGAGGAATCGGCTTGCGTGAACGGCGCGAAGATCTTGTCCAGGCGGTCGGCGGGAATGCCGATGCCCGTGTCGTGCACGGCGATATGCACCTGCTCGCCCTGCATGCCGACGGCCACGCGCACATGGCCCACTTCCGTGAACTTGACGGCGTTGCCGATCAAATTCGTCAGCACTTGCTGCACCCGGCGCGCGTCGCCCAGGAAGAACTGGCCCATGCCGGGGTCGACATCGACATGCAGCACCAAGTCGCGCGCATGCGCCGTGATGCGCAGGGACGCGGCCACGTGGTCGACCAGGTCCGGCAGCGAAAAGTCCACCAGTTCCAGCTCGGTGGCGCCTTTTTCCAGCTTGGCCATGTCGAGGATGTCGTTCAGCAGCTCGAGCAGCGAACGTGCCGACTGGCGTACCGTGCCCAGATGGCGGCGCTGCAGGCTGTCCAGGGCAGTCCCCAGCAGCACTTCCGTAAAGCCGATGATGGCATTCATCGGCGTGCGGATTTCATGGCTCATGTTGGCCAGGAAGCTGGTCTTCGATTCGGCGGCCAGTTCGGCGCGGTCTTTCGCCGCGCGCAGGTTTTCCTGCATGGCGCGCCGCTCGCTGACGTCGGTGGCCAGCTTGACCACCTTGAACGGCTTGCCATCCGTGTTGAAGATCGGGTTGTACGAGGCCTGTATCCACACTTCCTTGCCATGCTTGCCGATGCGCTTGTACTCGCCCGTATTGAATTCGCCCTGCGCCAGGTGCTGCCAGAACGCGACGTAGTCGGGCGAGGTCACGTAGCCCGGCTCGCAGAACACGCTGTGGTGCAGGCCCAGCACGTCCTCGAGCTGGTAGCCGGTCAGGTCGAGGAAGTTCTGGTTGGCCGCCAGGATGCGTCCCTGCAGGTCGAACTCGGCGACGGCCGTCGCGCGCGAGATGGCCGTCACCTTGCCTTCGTATTCGGCGTTGCGCAATTCGCTTTCCGTGATGTCGAGGATGACGCCGTCGATCCAGCGCACCACGCCGTCGTTATCGAGCACGGGGCCGCTGCTTTCGCGCACCCAGCGCTCGCGCCCGTCGCGGTGGATCATGCGGTAGACGTTCTCGAAATCGCGCCGTTCGCCGGCCGCCTGCACGCAGGTGTCGTTGACGCGCTGGCGGTCGTCCGGGTGCACGAGGTCGAACAGCCTGACCCGCCCTTCGGCGAAGTCCTGCGGCAGCCAGCCCGTCAGATTGAAGACGGCGTCGCTGATGAAGATCATCTTCCATTCGGGCGCGAAGCTGCAGTGGAAGGACACGCCGGGGATATTGCGGATCAGGGTGCGGTACTGGCGTTCGCTGTCTTTCAGCGCCTGCTCCATGCTGCGTGAAGAGCGCATGTCCGTGACAAACGCCACGAACAAGGGCTGGCCCGGCGCATCGATCTTGCCGATCGCCACGCGCATGGGCAGCACGGCGCCATCCTTGTGGCGGCCATCGAGTTCGCGTCCGCTGTCGAGGATGCGCGAGGCGCCCGTTTCCAGGTAATCGCGCAGATAGCCCTCATATTCGGCCGCGTCGGCCGGCTGCAGCAGCACGCTGGCGTCGCGCCCCACGATCTGCGCTTCGCGCCAGCCGAACAGGCTTTCCGCGGCGGGATTGAAGGAGCGCACCTTGCCCTGGCCATCGATGGTGATCAGGCCATCGGCCGCCGTGTCGACGATGGCGCGCAGGCGCGATTCGCTGACGCTGGCGTGGCGCAGCAGCTGGCGGTAGCGCAGCAAGCCGTTCGCGGCGGCCACGAAGACGGTCAAGGTGACGGTGATCAGGGCCACGGCCAGGGCCACGAACGAGGCCTGCACCGTGATCGTGTTCTCGCCCGCCGTGGGCGTGCCGGAAAAGCGCGCCGCCAGCATGCCTGTGTAATGCATGCCGGAAATGGCCAGGCCCATCACCACACTGCTGAGCAGCAAGGACGCCAGGGGGCTCAGGCGCTGGCGCATGGCGCTCAAGCCGAAGCGCACCCACAGCGCCAGCATGGCCATGGTGACTGCCACCAGCAGCGACAGGGCGAACAGCCAGGGTTCGTAGCGCAGGGCCAGCGACGTTTGCATGGCGGCCATGCCGCTGTAATGCATGGAGCCGATGCCCACGCCGACGAGCATGCCGCCCACCACCAGCTGGCGCCAGTTGATGCTCGGACGCGCCAGCATGTGCAGCGCCACCCACGAAGCGGCCATGCCGGGCAGCATGGAGAGCAAGGTCAGGCCGGGGTCGAAGGACACGCGCGTGCAGATGTCGAAGGCCAGCATGCCGATGAAATGCATCGACCAGATGCCGCCGCCTAGCGCGATGGCGCCCGTGATGATGGCCGTCTGGCGCTGGAAGCCGCGCTCGCTGCTGCGCGCCATGCCGGCGATCTGCAGGGCCATGAACGAGGCAAAGATGGCGATACCGATGGAAAACAGCACCAGCCAGGCATTGTGCGTGCCATAGATGTACTGCATGGTATCGGTCGATACGGCAAAGATGGAACTAAGCATACTGTCGTGGCATAAGAGAGTGAAACCTAACGTCGCAAAACATGACGGCGCACCGCGCGCCGGCGCCAGGCTTTTTACTAAAGCGGCAACACAGCGGAAATGACAACGGTAGCAGTCGACCAGGGCAAGGCTCGGTCATCACGCCCGCGCCTGCCGCGCGGGGGAAAGGTGCTTTTTCAGAGGGAAAAAGCGGAATGCGTACGAACTCTGGCGCGGATGTCTGGCCGCCAGCGTGACGATGATTTTTTAAAGAGCCATGAGTATAGTTGCTTTGCGAAAATATTCATAGGACTTCAGCAATATAGTTGCCAAAAGAAAACCATTTTGCGGCCACGATGCCACAAGTTCAGGGAAGCAGGCGCTCGGCCATCATCTCGCCATCCCCATCGAGTCCTGTTTCAACGAAACCGGCCTGCGCGTACAGTTGCCGGGCGCGCGCATTGGCAGGCACGTAATAGAGCACCACCCTGCCCGCCCCGCGCGAGCGCATCTCGTCCAGCAGCAGGGCCAGCGCCGCGCGGGCCAATCCCTGGCCCTGCCACGGCGCCGCGATCATCAGGCGGTACAACACGTGCGTATCCTGCCGCCCCGCACTGCCCGGCAGCGCGTACATGGCAAAGCCGATCAGTTCGTCGCCGGCATAGATGGCGCGCGGGTGCATGTTGGCGTGGCTGGCGGCCAGCGCCAGCGACTCGGCATTGCTGGCAATAAAATCGCGTTGCGCCGCATGCAGCGGCAGCCCGATGACGGCGTCGGCGTTGGCCGCGCAGACGGGACGCAGGGTCAAGACCGCGTTGATGCTCACGCCCTTCCTCATGCTGGCGGCCACTGCGCGCGTATCGCGGCAGATTCCTGATAGGTCGGACCGGCACGCACGGCCACAGGGATACCGGCCAGCGCACAGCGGCGGCTCAGCTCGTCCTTGATCTGCCGCAACGATAAACGCTGCGGCACGGGCAGATCCATGCCTACCACGCGGATCAGCGGGTAATCGTCGAGGGTCGTGTGCAGCAGCAGCTCCACGCGTGCCATCGGCGGCCCTCCGCGGTAGACATTCACCGCGCCCGCGTAACTGACCACTTCCAGCGCGCGGATCTGCCGCAGCTCCAGTTGCAGCACCTTGTCATGGCCGGGCAGGCGCCGCGCCACCCGGCGCAGCAACAGGCCAGCGTCGTTGATCTCGACATGAAAAAACAGATTGGGGCCCGGCAACAGGATCAGTCCGACGATCCATGCGGCCAGCGCCGGCAGGAGCAGCAGCACTGCCTCGCCCGCGTACGCCACGTCGCGCCAGACGGCTTGTCCGACAAAGGCGAAGATCAGGGCGCAGCCCCCTAGCAGCACGCTGCGCGACAGCACGGGACGCAGATTGGCCATCATCGCCGCATGCGAGCTTGCATCGTCGGCCGCCGCAAAGCGTATCCATTCCGCGCGCGCCGGGTTCAAGCGCCTGGCGGGAATGCCGCTCAAGTATGCTGCGCCAGCATGCCGCGGAACCATGCCAGTTGCTCGCGCGTCAGGTAATTGGCGCCATCGCCGTGCAGGATGACGATTTCGATCTCGGCCGGAATCGACGCGACCAATTGCGCGCCCGTCACGGGAATTTTCGGAAAGGCGATGCCGGCCAGGAAGGCCAGGTCTTCCGCCACCGTCACGCACTGGCGCTCGGGATTGGGCGACGGCACGAGGAACAGGTCGATCTGCTCGCTCTGCCCGCCGATAACGACGTGCAATTGGGCGGCCAGCAGTTCGGGCAGGATCAGCTCGATGTTATTCTCGGTGCGCGATTGCTGGAAAGCGCTTTTCAGGGGCGTGAGGACAGGAGTAGCGATCATGGCAAAGTGAAAAGATAAAGACGGCGGCAGTGTAGCAGAGCCGCCTGGCCTGGCGCGCTCTGCTGGCGCAACGGCTACATCTTGTAGTGCAAGGACAGCAGCACGCTGCGCGGCGCACCGTAGCGTTCCAGCCCGCCCGACCACGCGTAGCCGAGGCCTTGGTAATAGCGGCGGTCCAGCACGTTGTCGATATTCACGCGCAGCTGCAGCTGCTCGCTGATGCGGTAGCCGGCCGTCAACCCCACGATGGCGTAGCCGCCCTGGCGCGTCAGGTAAGCCGTGTCGCGGCGGTATATCTTGTCTTGGGCGTAGACGGAAGCGCCCACATTCCACTGCGCCAGGCTGCCGCTCAGCTGTACGTTCGTCATCAGCTTGAACAATTGCTTCGGCTCGTCCGTGGCGATGCGCTGGCCGATGTTGGCGGCCACGCTGTCCTTCGTATACTTGGCCAGTACATAGGTGTAGCCGCCCGCGATCTGCCAGCCCGGCAATGGCGAACCGGACACCTGCAAGTCGACGCCTTCACTTTGCACCTGCCCGGCCGCGCGGGCGCAATAGATGGCGCCGCCCGTGGGACAATTGAGCTCGTCGGCCATGGCGCGATTATTCTGCTTGATGCGGAACAGCGCGCCGCTGGCGTTGAGCCGGCCGCCGAAATACTCGCCCTTGACGCCCACCTCCAGGTTGGTGCCGCTCAACGGCGGCAAGGTATTGCCGCGTACATCGAGCGAACTTTGCGGCTCGAAGATCTGCGTACCGCTCGCATACACGGAGTGATGCCGGTCCACATCGTAGACGAGGCCCGCGTACGGCGTGAATTTCGCATTTTCCGTCAGGCCGCGGCGCCAGGCGGGGTTGGTGGCATACCAGCCCGTCACATCCTGCGCATACCAGCCGAAGCGCCCACCCAGCACCAGGCGCAGTGGATCGGCCAGGCTGAAGTTGCCAGCCGCATAAATCCCCTTCTCGTCCGTCTTGCGGCCCCAGTTGTAGGGCTCGAACGGCGCGCCGCGCATCGGGTAGGCATACGGATTCCACTGGCGGATATCGATCACGCGCGTGGCAGCGCCTTCCCAGCTCTGGCCCGCGTCCGAGTCGTCATGGCGGTAGCTGGCGCCGACGATCACGTCGTGCTGGCGGCCGAACCAGGTGACGGGGCCGCTCAGGCGCCAGTCGGCCACCACTTGCTCCGTGTTGTACTTCCAGCCCGTTTCCGACTGGTTCAGCTTGTATATTTCGCCATCGATGCGGCTGTTGGTGGTATTGCGCGTGCTGGAAGAGGCGTCGATACGCGTGATGGCGAAGCGGCTGCGCCAGCCCTGCTCCAGCTGCGTTTCCAGGTCGGCGAAGACGACGTTGTTGTCGCGCTTCTGGAACGAGGCGGCATTGTTCAGGAAGGTCGAGCGGGGCAAGTCCATGTGACGGCCGTCAAGCAAGGTCGGCAAGCCGACGAACACGCCATCGGTGCGGCTGTGCTGGCGCGAAAAACCGATGCCGGCCGTGGTCGATGGCGTCAGGTCCGCCTCGACGATCGCATACACGGTGCTGTTCCTGTTGTTGACCACGTCGACAAAACTGTCGCTGTCGCGCCAGCTGGCCGCCACACGCCCCCGCACGCTGCCCGACGCATTCAGCGCATTGCTGGCGTCCACCGTCAATTGCTTGTCCTTCCAGTTGCCCAGGTGGGCCGAGGCGTTCAGCAAGGGCGTGGCCGTGGGGCGCTTGCGTATCATGTTGATGCTGCCCGACGGCGCGCCCGCCCCTTCCATCAGGCCCGTGGCGCCGCGCACCACTTCCACCCTGTCGTACATCAGCATGTCGGCCGAGACGTTGCGCTCATTGAAACCCGTGACGTCCAGCGGCAAGCCATCGACGTTGACGTGGCTCAAGGCGAAGCCGCGTGCGAAATACGTGGTTTCCTGGTCGGACACGCCCTGCGTCTTGCCATAGATGCCAGGCGTGGCGCGCGCCACGTCCTGCAAGGTGGTCAAATCGAAATCTTCCATCTGCTGGCGCGAAATGACGCTGACCGTTTGCGGCGTGTGGCGCTGCGACAGGTTCAAGCCCGTCGCCGTCGACATATTCCTCGACGTGTATAAACCCGTGCCTTCCGTGGCGCGGTCGGCCTCGGCGCTGACGACGACGGCGGGCATGCTGGCCAGGCCGCCGTCGACCGTGCCGGTATTCATTTTGCGCAACAGGTAATTGCCATTGCCGCCGTCCGCCACTTCCAGGCCGCTGCCCTGCAGCAGCTTTTGCAGGCCGGCCGTGACGCCATGACGCCCCTGCAAGCCCGGCGTCGCCAAGCCGTCGAGCGCCACGCCCTGGGTGGACAGGTTGATCCCGGCGGCGATGGCAAACGAGGCCAGCGCATCGCGCAAGCTGCCGGCGGGAATGCTGTACTCGCGCACGGTGGCGGCCGGGCTGGCCTCGGCGGCCAGCGCCGTTTGCGGCAAGCCGGCGCCCGTGGCACCTACGGCGAGGAGCAAGACCAGCGCGGCGCGCACGGCGCCGGTGGTGGGATGGAGCGTCATGCGTGCTGCTGTAAAGTTACGGTGCTGCAAAGCCATGTAAAGCCCTTTCGATGGTTCGGATTGTTCGTTCTCTACCTTGTATGACGAAGCAATCCGGAAAAAGGGACAGGGGAAATGCAAATAGTGGCGCTTGCCAGCTTGGCGGGGCGCAGCCACGCGTAAGCCGACAAGGCCAGCCCGCATCGCCTGTCGGCTTACGCCCTGCGGGCTAAGCTGACCTACAAGACCCGGCATGCGTAAGACGACTAGCTCATGCCGCCTCGACACTGATCCAGTAGCGCGTGCGGCGCGTCAGCCGGATCGGCAAGGATCGCTGCAGCAGGAGCAGGATGTTGTCCGGATCGTTCAGCTGGAAGATGCCGTCCACGGGCATGGCCGCCAGTGCGGGATCGCAGCGCAGCACGCCGTACCGGTAACGCGCCACCTGTTCCAGCAGCTCGCCCAGCGGCATGCGCTCGGCGATCAGCACGCCCTGCAGCCAGCCGGCAGCGTGTGGCGCCAGCGGCGTCAAGGCAGAAACGGCACGGTCATCGAAACTGCCCTGCCGGCCCGCACCGATCCTGCGCGAGGCGTCGGGCGCTTGCGATGGCGCAATCTCGACGGCGCCCTCGCTGACGCTCACCTGCGTGCGCGGCGCCAGCACGGTGCCAAGGTGGCGCACGCTGAAGTGCGTGCCCAGCGCGCGCACGGCGCCATTGCTGCTGCGCACGAGGAAAGGCCGCGCCGGCATGGACCTGTCATGCGCCGTGGCGACGTGAATTTCCCCTGCATGCAACAAGACTTGCCGCGCCGTGTCGTCAAAGCGCACGTCGATGGCCGTGTCCGTATTGAGCACCAGTTGCGTACCGTCGGGTAATGCCATGTGGCGGATTTCACCCCTGGCCGTGCGGATGCCGGCGCGCCACGCTTGCCATGGCGCCGACTGGCTGGCCAGCCACAGCGCCGGGCCGGCCGCGATCAGCCCGGCCAGGCCGTAGAGCACGGCGCGCCGCTGCGGCGACTGCGGCGCCGCGTCCGCCGTCTGGCGCAATGCGGGCGGCACGCTGGCCAGGGTGCTGCACACCAGCTCGGCCCGCTGCCACGCCGCTTCATGCGCGGGATCGCTGGCGCGCCAGGCCTGGAATGCTTGCTGTTCATCCGGAGTCAAGGCGCCCCCATGCAGGCGCACCAGCCATTGC
This sequence comes from Janthinobacterium sp. KBS0711, assembly GCF_000988085.1. Lineage (NCBI taxonomy): Bacteria > Pseudomonadati > Pseudomonadota > Betaproteobacteria > Burkholderiales > Oxalobacteraceae > Janthinobacterium > Janthinobacterium sp. KBS0711. The sequence goes on from NZ_LBCO01000011.1 coordinate 218,933, forward strand.
GCCGCCGCCCGTGCCGCGCTGGGATCGATGGCCCCGCTCACAGGATCAGCAGGATGCAGCGCTCGAACGCCTGCACCATGTAGCGCTTGATGCTGCGCTCGCTCACGGCCAGGCGCCGGGCGATTTCCCCATAGCCGAGGCCATCGACATGGGCCAGCAGGAAGGCGCTGCGCACGAGCGGCGGCAAGCCGTCGAGCATGGCGTCGATGCGCTGCAAGGCTTCGCGCACGAGCAGCCGCTCTTCCGGCGACTGCATCAGCAATTCAGGCTGCTGCGCCAGGGTTTCCAGCCATGCCTGCTCCAACGACAGGCGCCGGTAGTGGTCGATCAGCAGGCGCTGCGCCACGGTGGTCAGGTAGGCGCGCGGCTCGCGCAAGGTTTGCCGGCCTTCCGGCGGCGCCGTCAACAGGCGCACGAAGGTATCCTGCGCCAGGTCGGCCGCATGGTCGGCGCACTGCAGCTTGGCGCGCAGCCAGCGCATCAGCCAGCCGTGGTGGCTGCTGTAGATGCAGGCTATCGACTCGCTGGACTGCGCAATGTTCACTGGGGACTCCGATGCGCGCAAGGCAAGGCGCGGCTAATTGATAATAATTCTCATTATCACAAATCATGGCCTCCGGCGTCAATGCCGGCGCCTGCCTATCCCTGGAAACTGTTGTTTCAGTGTGGCTGCAATCTTCTAGCGGTCGGTATACAAGCTCTTCATCACCATGCCGCCGCGCATTTTCTTTGCGCCCGGCGCCAGCCCAGCCGGACAGGCTCCCTGGAACACGGCCGCCAGTTCCGTATGCTGCACCTCGCTCTTGCCATTGACTTGCACGGTGGTATCGGCGCTCAGGGTATATGCCTTGGCCAGATCGCCCTTGAAGGTGCCGGTCAGCCCGGCGTCCGGACAGCTGGACGCGAATTGGTAGCTGTCGCCCTGGCGGCTGTGCGACTCGATCTTGCATTCCTGCTCGAAGCCGGACCACAGGTCGTCGTCGATCAGGCGGTCGCGCGCATGGTCGACGCAGATTTCCCAGGAAAATGGCGAGGTGGCGGGCGTCACTTTCCACAACCCCGTGGCGCGCTGCAAGCGCTGCGCCGGCTCGGCCGCCGAAGCGAACGTGGCCGCGCACAGGGGGAAAACAGTCATCAGAATCCAGGTCGTGCTGCGCTTCATGAGCATTCCTTTTAGCTAAAAGTTTAAATATAGCAAAGAGGAACGCGCGCAGGCCGCACGCTTAGCCCGGCATCCCGGGCCTTGCGACCAACACGAAGGGAATGGCAAACGGCCCCAGGAAAGTCACCAGGATGGCACGGATCGCCGTTATTCGTAAGGAGCGGCGTTTGGCAATGAAGAGGCAAGCGAAGGCCGACAGCGACCAGATCAAGGCAGGCAGGTATGCGGTCATCATGAACTCCGGATGCGCCCTGGAAGGCAGGAAACCATGCTGACATGAAAATGTGACCACCGCAATGGCAGATTGGGTATCTGCCATTGCGGTGGATACGGGTCCAATACGATCAGTGCTGGCCGATCTTCATGATTTTCAGCGCATTCGTGCCGCCGACCTTGCCCATCGGCTCGCCCCAGGTCAGCACGACGGTGTCGCCCTTGGCCACGACTTTATGTTCCACCAGCAAATCTTCCGCCTGCTGCAAGACCTTGTCGCGGTCCGTGCCGGACGTCAGTTCCAGGGTGCTGACGTTGCGGTACAGGGCCAGCTTGCGGCGCGTACCCACGCTCGGGGTCAGCGCGACGATGGGGATATCGATGTTGCAGCGGCTCATCCACAGTGCCGTGGAACCCGATTCCGTCAGAGTGGCGATGGCTTTCACGCGCAAATGGTGGGCCGTAAACAGGGCGCCGTAGGCGATCGACTGGTCGATGCGCGAGAACGTGGCGTTGAGGAAATCGGCATCGAGCTTGCAGGTATCCCATTTTTCAGCGTCCAGACAGATGGCGGCCATCGCTTCCACCGTTTCGATCGGGTAGCGGCCCGACGCCGTTTCCGCCGACGTCATGACGGCGTCCGTGCCGTCGAGCACGGCATTGGCCACGTCGGACACTTCCGCGCGGGTCGGCACGGCGTTGACGATCATCGATTCCATCATCTGCGTGGCCGTAATCGCCAGCTTGTTCGACGCGCGCGCCATCTTGATCATGCGCTTTTGCAAGGCAGGCACGGCCGCATTGCCCACTTCCACGGCCAGGTCGCCACGGGCCACCATGATGCCGTCGGAGGCGTCGAGAATTTCTTGCAAGGCAGGAATGGCTTCCGCGCGCTCGATCTTGGCGATCATCATCGGCTTGTGGTCCCACGCTTCGCCGGCGATGTTGGCCAGCTGGCGCGCCATGACCATGTCGGTGGCGTTTTTCGGGAACGAGACGGCCACGTAATCGGCCTGGAAGCTCATCGCCGTTTTCACGTCTTCCATGTCTTTCGCCGTCAGCGCTGGCGCCGACAAGCCGCCGCCCTGGCGGTTGATGCCCTTGTTGTTCGACAATTCGCCGCCGATCTTGACGGTGGTGTGGATTTCGCTGCCGATGACTTTGTCGACCGTCAGCACGATCAGGCCGTCGTTGAGCAGTAATACGTCGGCAGCGCGCAAGTCGCGCGGCAATTCCTTGTAGTCGAGGCCGCAGCGCTCGATATTGCCCAGTTCGCCGTTCTCACCCCATTTCGCGTCGAGGATGAACTTGGCGCCGTTTTCCAAGAAAATCTTGCCTTCTTCAAACTTGCCGACGCGAATTTTCGGGCCTTGCAAATCGGCCATGATGGCCACTTCGCGGCCGCACAGGGCAGCCGCCTCACGCACCATGCGGGCGCGGTCGATATGGTCTTGCGCCTTGCCATGCGAAAAGTTCAGGCGCACGACGTCGACGCCGGCCTTGAACATGCGGACGAGGGTATCGATATCGTTCGAAGCGGGGCCGATGGTGGAAACGATCTTGGTGGCGCGTTGCTGTACTTGCATGGTCATGGTTGCTGCTTTCTAAAATAAGTTGCTACAAGGGCCAGCCTTGTGGGCCGGCCGTCCTGGTGCGCTGGATCAGCGGTACTACGTTCTTACTTGGCCGCCATCAGGGCGACCGTCGTGTCGAGCATGCGGTTCGAGAAGCCCCACTCGTTGTCGTACCACGACGACACTTTCACGAGGCGGCCCGAAACCTTGGTCAGGGTCGAATCGAAATTCGACGAGGCCGGGTTGTGATTGAAATCGATGGAAACAAGCGGTTCCGTCTGGTACGTCAGGATGCCCTTCAGCGCGCCTTCCGACGCCGTTTTCAGCAAGGCATTCACCTCTTCCACCGTCGTATCTCGCTTGGCGATAAAGGACAGGTCGACCAGCGATACGTTGATGGTCGGCACGCGGATGGCGAAACCATCGAGCTTGCCATTGAGTTCCGGCAAGACCAGGCCGACAGCGGCAGCCGCGCCCGTCTTGGTGGGAATCATCGAATGCGTGGCCGAGCGGGCACGGCGCAAGTCTTCATGCATCACGTCGGACAGCACCTGGTCGTTCGTGTAGGCGTGCACGGTGGTCATCAGTCCCGATTCGATGCCGATGGCGTCGTTGAGAGGTTTGACCAGCGGCGCCAGGCAATTCGTCGTGCACGACGCGTTGGAAATCACGGTGTCCGTGGCTTTCAACACCTGCTGGTTGACGCCGAATACGATGGTGGCGTCCACGTCCTTGCCGCCCGGCGCGGAAATGATGACTTTTTTCGCCCCGCCCTTCAGGTGGGCGGACGCTTTTTCCTTGGTCGTGAAGAAACCCGTGCATTCGAGCACCACGTCGACGCCGAGCTCGCCCCACGGGATCAGTGCCGGGTCGCGCTGCGCGAAGACGCGGATGCGGTCGCCGTTGACGATCATGTTGTCGCCGTCGATGGTGACGACGCCGGGAAACTTGCCGTGCACCGTGTCGTAGCGCGTCAAATGCGCATTCGACTTGGCATCGCCCAGGTCATTGATGGCGACGATCTCGATATCCTGCTGCTTGCCGCCTTCATAAAACGCGCGCAAGACGTTGCGGCCGATGCGGCCATAGCCATTGATGGCAACTTTGATGGTCATGCTGTCTCCTTGATGTTTTATTTAAAACCAACCCAAGTGCACAATCCGGGGGCAGACCTTAAGGTCTGACCCCAGCATTTGCCGTTGGGTTAAAAAGAATCAACCACTATTTCTCAAGCCCGCCGCAATCCCATTGATCGACAAATGTATCCCCGTGCGCGCCGCCGCATCCTGCTTGCCTTCGCGGAAACGCTTCAACAGCTCCACCTGCACGTGATTGAGCGGGTCGATATACGGGAAACGGTTGCGTATGGACCGCTGCATCAGCGGATTGGCTTGCTGCAACTCTTCCTGGCCCGTGATCAGTTTCAAGGCGTCCAGGGTGGCCACGTATTCGGCGTGGATGCGCGTGAAGATGGCGTCGCGCAATACTTTATCCTTGACGAGTTCCGCATATTTGCCGGCAATGGCAATGTCGCTCTTGGCCAGGACCATATCCATGTTCGACAGCAAGGACGTAAAGAATGGCCAGTCCGTGTACATGCCGCGCAGCACGTCCGCGCCATCGGCGGGATGGGCGGCCAGGTAGGCTTGCACGGCGGAACCGAAACCGAACCAGCCCGGCAGCATCAAGCGGCATTGCGCCCAGCTCAAGACCCAGGGAATGGCGCGCAAATCCTCGATGGACGTGGATTTCTTGCGCGAAGCGGGACGGCTGCCGATGTTCAGCGCCGCAATCTCCGCGATCACCGTCGATTCCCAGAAATACTGCTCAAAGCCATCCGTGCCGTAGACCAGGTCGCGGTAGGCGTTCAGGGCCGTGCCGGACAGCTCTTCCATCGCGGCAAGGTGGCCCGCGCCGGCAGACGCCTTCGGTTGCAGCTGCGCTTGCGGCAATAAAGTCGACTGGATGGTGGCGGCCACCAGCACTTCCAGGTTGCGGCGCCCTACTTCCGGGTTCGCATACTTGGCCGTGATGACTTCGCCCTGCTCCGTCAAACGGATCTGCCCCTGCACGGCGCCTGCCGGCTGGGCCAGGATGGCTTCGTAGCTGGGTCCGCCGCCGCGTCCCACGGAACCGCCGCGGCCGTGGAACAAACGCAGCTTGATGTGATATTCCTTGAAGACTGTCACCAGCTCGATCTCAGCCTTGTAGAGCTCCCAGCCGGACGTCAGGAAGCCGCCGTCCTTGTTGCTGTCCGAGTAGCCGAGCATGACTTCCTGCTGGTCCGCGCGCGACTTGAGCAAGCCACGGTAGAACGGCAAGCCGAACGCGCGCGCCATGATGGCGGGGCCGGCGCGCAAGTCGTCGATGGTTTCAAACAGGGGGATGATGTTGACGTCCACTTCGCGGCTGTCCTGGCGCAGCAAGCCCACTTCTTTCAGCAGCAAGGCCACTTCCAGCAAGTCCGACACGCTGGCCGCCTTCGAGATGATGCAGTTCGGCACAGATTCTTTGCCGTATTTGACGTGGGCTTCGCGCACGGCGCGGAAGATGTCGAGTTCGGACGTGGTTTCTTCCGAATATTGCGCATACGGCGACGTCAGCAGGCGTGGCGACTCCAGCTCGGCCAGCAGCAAGCTGATGCGCTGCTCTTCATCGAGGTCCAGGTAGACGAGGCCCGGCTGGGCGCCCGCGAACAATTCGTCCACGACGCGCTCATGCACGTCGGAATTCTGGCGCAAGTCGAGCGGGGCCAGCGAAAAACCGAACACCTTGACGGCGCGGCGCAGCTGGCGCAAGCGGCCACGGGCCAGCGCGCGCAAGCCATTGCTGACGAGCGAATGCTGGACCACGTCCAGGTCGGCCAGCAGTTCGGCTGCCGCAGCATAAGGCTGCACGCCGTCGGCTTGCTTGCCCTTGCCGGAAAGCACCACGCGTGTGTTTTCCAGCCGGGCATGGATGCCATGCAGGGCGCGGCGGTATGGCTCATCGACGCGGTGCGGCGACGCATCGGCCGAGCGTTCGGCCAGCGCGCGCAGCGGCTCGCTGCATGCGTTCAGGATTTGCGCCAGCGACAGTTGCGAAGCGAGCTTGCGCAATTCACCCAGGTAAAAGTCGAGCACCTTGTCGGCCTGCGTTTGCAGGGTGCTGCGCAGGATGTCGGCCGTGACAAACGGGTTGCCGTCGCGGTCGCCGCCTATCCAGCTGCCGACTTTCATGAAATTCGGTAATTCCGCATCTTCCCAGCGGGCATCGCGCTGGGCCAGCATGGTTTCCAGCGAAGAATACAGTTTCGGCAATTCGCGCAGAATCGTGTGGTCGTAGAACGACAGGCCATTGGCCACTTCATCCATGACGGACAGCTTGCTCGTGCGCAGCAAACGCGTCTGCCACAGGGTAACGATGCCGCGGCCCAGCGCTTCTTCGTTTTGCTCGGCTTCTTCCGGCGTCATCTGCACGCGGTCGCGCTCGCTCAACAGGCGCGCGATGGCCATCTGGCAATTCTGGATACTCTTGCGCTGCACTTCCGTCGGGTGCGCCGTGAAGACGGGGCTGACGAACGCATCTTCAAAGAAAGTTTCCAGCGCATCGGCCTTGCCCGCGTCAAACACATTGCCGACGGCGTAGCTGAGGCTACCCTGGCGCGGCGGCGAGCCGGCGATCAAGTGAGCGCGCGTGCGGCGGATGTGATGCTGGTCTTCCGCTATATTGGCCAGCAGCGAGAAATAGCTGAAAGCGCGTGTCAACTGCGTGGTTTCTTCCTGCGACAGCGCTTGCAGCGCGTCCGACAGCTGCACGCGCGCCGCTTCATCATTGTCGCGGCGGAAACGGATGGCCAGCTGGCGCACGTGTTCGATGCGCTCGAAGGCGGGGTCGCCCAGGTGGTTGCGGATGGCGTCGCCCAGCAGACGGCCCAGCTGGCGGATATCGCTGCTCAGCAGCTCGTCTTTCACTTCATTCATTTGCATGGTATTCATTTCCTGGGGCGGCCACGGCGGCACCGCACAGATTGCGTAGTACGCGCTTCCCGGCCCGGGAAACGCCCATCGTCGAATTTGTAGTAAATTTACCTTATTGCTTCACCATCCTCTTGATTTCCATCAACAAAAATCCTACCCAAAGGGACGACAAGGGCTTGCGAGCTGTTTGCCAGGGCAACAATATGAAAATTTACTACGCATTTAAGCGAAAGGCAATCAACTTTTGTCTTTCGAGGCGGAAAAGTGACGGCGCGACACACATGGCCGGCTCTCTCCTGTATGCTGCGGCTGAAACAAGGATGTAATCCACATCTTATGAACGAAGCCCATGCGACTGACTGCCTACACCGACTACACCCTGCGCACCCTGATGTACCTGGGCGTGCACCGCGACCACCTCGTGACCATCCAGGACATTGCCGACCTACATGCCATCTCGAAGAATCATTTGATGAAGGTGGTGCACCAGCTGGGCCTGTCCGGCATCGTGGAAACGGTGCGTGGCAGGAATGGCGGCCTGCGCCTGGCGCGCGACCCGGCCGAGATCAATATCGGCACTGTCGTGCGCGAGACGGAAAGCGATTTTTTCATGGCCGAGTGTTTTAACAAGGAAAACAATACCTGCCCGCTGACACCCGATTGCCTGCTGAAGGCCAAGCTGGGCCAGGCCACGGCCGCCTTCCTGGCCGTGCTCGACACGGTGACCCTGGCATCGATACTCGAAGCGACGCCAGGCGCGCCGGCGCTGGCGGCCGGCGTGATTCCCCTGCGCATGGCAAAGTAAGCGCGCCAAAAACAACAATGCCCGGCGAACCGGGCATTGTTTCTTTCAGCGACTCCTACTTATATCAATGCGCGCTGGCGCCTGCCGCGCCGATACCCGTTTCCGAACGCATTTGCTGCGCTTCGTAGCCGGCGCGGTCGATGCGCGCGCGGGGGCTCTTGTCGAGCACCGAGAACAGCCAGATGCCGACAAAGCCGGCCGTCATCGAGAACAGCGCCGGCGAGGCATAAGGGAACAGCGCTTCGCCATGACCGAGCACGTCGACCCACACGGACTTCGACACCACCGTCAGCGCGACGGCCGTGATCAAACCGAGGAAGCCGCCGATGCTGGCGCCCCGCGTGGTGCAATCCTTCCACAGCACCGACATGAACAGCACGGGGAAGTTGGCCGAGGCGGCAATCGCGAACGCCAGCGACACCATGAAGGCGATGTTCTGCTTTTCAAAGGCGATACCGAGCACCACGGCGATAATGCCCAGCACGATCGTCGTCACGCGCGACACCTTCAATTCGTTGGCGCCCGTGGCCTTGCCCTTCTTGATGACGGTGGCGTACAGATCGTGCGACACGGCCGACGCGCCCGACAGGGTCAAGCCTGCCACGACGGCCAGGATGGTGGCAAACGCGACCGCCGACATGAAGCCGAGGAAGACGTTGCCGCCCACGGCCTTGGCCAGATGCACGGCCGCCATGTTGTTACCACCCAGCAGCTTGCCGGCCGCATCCTTGAACTCGGGATTGGTGCTCACCAGCACGATGGCGCCAAAGCCGATGATGAAGGTCAGAATGTAGAAATAGGCGATCCAGGTGGTGGCCCAAAACACGGATTTGCGCGCTTCCTTGGCGCTCGGCACCGTGAAGAAACGCATCAAAATGTGCGGCAGGCCGGCCGTGCCGAACATCAGCGCCATGCCGAACGAGATGGCCGAAATCGGGTCCTTGATGAAGGAACCCGGGCCCATGATGGCTTCCTTGGTGGCGTGCACGTCCACCGACTTGGCGAACAGCGCTTCCGGGCTGAAGTTGAATTGCGCCAACACGGCCACTGCCATGAAGGTGGCGCCGCCCAGCAGCATCACGGCCTTGATGATCTGCACCCAGGTGGTGGCCGTCATGCCGCCGAACAGCACGTAAATCATCATCAATGTACCGACCAGGACAACAGCGATCCAGTATTCGAGGCCGAACAGCAGCTTGATCAGCTGGCCCGCGCCCACCATCTGCGCGATCAGGTAAAAGGCCACGACGACGAGGGTGCCGGAAGCCGAGAAAATGCGGATCGGCGCCTGCTTGAAACGGTAGGCGGCCACGTCGGCAAAGGTGAAGCGGCCCAGGTTGCGCAGGCGCTCGGCCATGAGGAAGGTGATGACGGGCCAGCCGACGAGAAAGCCGATGGCGTAGATCAGGCCATCGTAGCCGTTCAAAAAGACGGCGGCGGAAATGCCGAGAAACGATGCGGCCGACATATAGTCGCCCGCGATGGCCAGGCCGTTCTGGAAGCCCGTGATGCCGCCGCCGGCCGTGTAGAAATCGGAGGCCGATTTGGTCTTCTTGGCCGCCCACTTGGTGACGAACAGGGTGAAGATGACGAAGGCGGCGAACATGATGATCGCCGTCCAGTTGGTCGGTTGCTTGACTGCCTGGCCCAGGTCGGCGCCGGCCGCGAATGCGGCATTGCTGGCACCCAGCAATGCCAGGACACTCAGGCAAGACATGCCGCGCAGCGCATGCTTGGCGGCGCTCATGCCTGCACCCGTGCCTGGATGGCGCTGGTCAGGTCGTCGAATTGCTTGTTGGCGCGGCGCACATAGATGCCGGTGACGAGCACGGTAAATACGATGACGAACAGGCCGATCGGCATGCCCCAGGTCATCACGCCGGCGCCCGTTTTCGTGGCCAGGAATTCCTTGTTGAAGGCGATGAGCAGGATGTAGCCGTAGTACACGAGCATCATCAGGCCCGTCAGCGCCCAGCCGAAGCGGGAACGCACCTTGACCAGCTGATGGTAACTGGGGTCGCTCTTGATTTTTTGAACTAGATCGTCATGCATTGTGTTGCCTCCTGTTATGTAAAAGCGTGCTCTTTTGTGTGAGCTTGGATTCACAGTACAGCGCGAGGCTTACCCGCCCCTTACGGCAGCGTTTTTTCTCGCGGCGGCAACACAAGGCAGACAGAAAAATCAGTTCAATGCGGCAGCCGGTCCGAAGAATTCATGGTGCGTCTGCTGCTCCGGCACGCCCAGTTCGCGCAGGTATTGCTTGACGGCCCGCATGAATGGCTGCGGTCCCAGGAAATAGGCGTCGACGTCGCGCGAGGCCGGCAACCAGTTTTTCAGCTGCTCTTTATTCAGCAAGCCGACGGCGTCCGGCGCGTCCTGTTCACCGCCATGCTCCGCATAGCAGTAATAGCGCTGCAGCTGCGGATGTTGCGCGGCCAGTTCGTCGATCTGCGCGCGGAACGCATGCACGCCGTGGTTGCGCGCCGCATGGATGAAATGCACGGGACGCTTGCCGCGCAGGGCCGCCGTCAGCATGGCCAGGGTCGGCGTGATGCCCACGCCGCCGCTGATCAGCACGAGCGGCTTGTCGCCATCCCTCAGCACGAAGTCGCCCGATGGCGGCGTCAGCTGCACGGTGTCGCCCGCCTGCACGTGGTCGTGGAAGAAATTCGACACCTTGCCGCCCGCTTCGCGCTTGACGCTGATGCGGTAGGTCTGGCCATTGCTGGCGGCCGACAAGGAGTACTGGCGGCGCATGGGCACGCCATCGACGTTGGCCAGCACGCCGATATACTGGCCGGGCGCAAAGTCCAGCACGGGCTGGCCATCGGCGGGCGCCAGCAGGAAGGACGTGATCTCGCCGCTTTCCACCGTCTTGCTGCGCACCAGAAAATCGCGCGCGCCGCTCCAGCCGCCCGGTGCGGCCGCCTGCGCCTTGTAGATGCGTCCTTCCTCGCCGGCCAGGATGTCGGCCAGCTGGCCGTAGGCGGCGCCCCAGGCGTCGATGACGGCGTCGCTGGCGACCTCTTCGCCCAGCACTTCGCGGATCGCCTGCAGCAGGCTGGCGCCCACCAGCGGATAGTGCTCGGCGCGGATCTGCAAGGCCACGTGCTTGTTGACGATGGTGGCCACCAGGTCGCCCAGCGCATCCAGTTGATCGATATGTTTGGCATACATCAGCACGCCATTGGCCAGCGCGCGCTGCTGGTCGCCGCTGTGCTGGTGCGCCTGGTTAAAGTACGGCAGCACTTCGGGATGGTCGCGGAACAGATTCTTGTAGAAGTGGCGCGTCAGCGCTTCGCCACCCTGCTCGAGGATGGGGACGGTCGCGGTGATGATGGCGCGTTGTTCTTGGGTCAGCATGTAAAACTCCTGTGGGGATATGGGTAAGCGATCTCAGGCCAGAGATTCGATGGCCGGGTACAAATCATGGTCTTCGCGGCGCATGCGCTGGAACAGCGCGTGCAGGACGGTATTGGCTTCGCTGCGGAAGGCATCCGGCTCGGCTTCCAGGCGCACGGGCGTATTCCAGCGGCCGGCGAAATCCAGGTAGGCGCCGGCGATGCCGTGCATTTCGTTTTCGTACTGGCGCCCCTGCCGGGCCACCTTGGCCACGCCGGACGCTTGCGCGGCCGGATACAGGTAGCGCTGCTCGACGGCCAGGTGCAGCTTGATCAAGCCGCTCATGGCGACGATCTGTTCCGCGATGGCCTGCGCCTGCGCGGCCACACCGCCGCGCGCCAGCTGGCGCAAGTCGTCGATGGCGGCCAGGATGGCCAGGTGCTGCTGTTTGAATTTGTCGATATTCATGGCGTTTTTCTCTTGTTGAGTGTTCCCAGTGTAGCGGGATTTGCCTAAACATGCAAATCATATACATCTTTAATTCGCAAATGTTGCCACCAGGAATGTACGTCGACATGCGCCACTATGTGCGGCACAGAACACAAGCTTCCACGATGCCTGCCTATAATTTATTCATCACAGCGCGGGCCCGATTGCGGCCGTGCCGCACCCTCCACTCCATCCAAGGATGAGCATGAAAAACAAGACGGGCACGGGCCATTCGCAGCAACTGGCCAGCATCATCAACGAGCACCACACGGAACTGCTGGACGGCTGGATGGCCGGCCTGATCGCCCGCCTCGTGCGGCGCGACAAGATCGCCGAAAACGAGCTGCGCCAGCAGGCATCGCAATTCCTGCCCCTGCTGGCGGGCGCGCTGGAAAGCGGCGACTCGTTCGACATCGAAGGCGGCGCCTGGGACGATACGCGCCAGCTGATCGCGGAAATATCGCAGTCGCGCGTGCGCCAGGGCTATTCGCCGATCGACACGGCCAGCTTCATGTTCGCCTTGAAAGAGCCGCTGTTCGGCTACCTGCGCAAGGCAATCACGGCGCAGCCGGAGCTGCTGGGCGACGCCATCGTCAGCACCAGCAAGCTGTTCGACGAACTGGGCTTGCTGACCATCGCCATCTACCAGAAGGCGCGCGAACAGGTGATCCTGCGCCAGCAGCAGGAATTGCTGGAGCTGTCCACGCCCGTGGTGCAGCTGTGGCAAAACGTGCTGGCCCTGCCCCTTATCGGCACGCTCGACAGCGCCCGCACGCAGGTGGTGATGGAAAGCCTGCTGCAAAAGATCGTCGACACGGGCGCCCTGATCGCCATCATCGACATCACGGGCGTGCCGACCGTCGACACCCTGGTGGCGCAGCACCTGCTGAAAACCATCGCCGCCGCGCGCCTGATGGGCGCCGACTGCATCATCAGCGGCATCCGCCCGCAGATCGCGCAAACCATCGTGCACCTGGGCGTCAACCTGGAAGACGTGATGACCAAGGCCACCCTGGCCGACGCCTTCGTCGTGGCCCTGAAACGCACGGGCTCCAGCATCACCTACCAGCAGCAACCACACTGAGGCGCCTATGGAAAGAATCCCCATTTTACGCATGGGCCGGCTGCTGCTGGTGACGATCCAGGTGGACATGCATGACCGCCTGGCGATGACTTTGCAGGACGACCTGACCAACCGCATCGTGACTGACCGCGCCACGGGCGTGCTGATCGACATTTCAGCGCTCGACATCGTCGACTCCTTCATCGGCCGCATGATCAGCAACACGGCGGCGATGGCGAAAATCCTCGACGCGCGCACCGTCGTCGTCGGCATGCAGCCAGCCGTCGCCATCACCCTGGTGGAACTGGGGCTGACCCTGGAAGGCGTGAGCACGGCGCTCAACGTGGAGCTGGGCATCAAGATGCTGGAACGGGGCGGCGCATGCGCATGACGGGGGCGCCATGCTAGGCGCGCAGGCTCAGGAACGGGCGCAGGCGGGGGGACAGCAGATGCAGCAGATCCTGCCCCTGCACAGCGATGAAGACGTCGTGCGCTTGCGCAAGCAGGTGCGCGACAGCATGGTCGCCATGGGGTTTAGCCTGATCGAACAGACCAAGATCATCACGGCAGCCAGCGAGCTGGCGCGCAATACCTTGCGCTACGGCGGCGGCGGCGAAGCGCGCATCGCGCGCGTCTGCGATGGCGCGCGGCAGGGACTGGAGCTGCGCTTTGTCGATGCGGGACCGGGCATCGAAGATATCCCCCTGGCGCTGACCGATGGCTATACCAGCGGCGGCGGGCTGGGACTGGGGCTGGGCGGCGCCAAGCGCCTGGCCGACGCATTTCACATCGACACGGCGCCCGGCGCGGGCACCACCGTCACCATCGCGAAATGGAAGCTGTTTTGAACCACCAGGAACCACAGCCTGACATTCTCAGGCAAAGAAGTTTTCCCATCGGCGAACCGAGCGAGATCGCCGCGGCCCGCCGCGCCGGCAACGAACTGGCGCGCCGCATCGGTTTCGACGACGTGCGCACGGGCCAGCTGGCCATCATCATCAGCGAAGCGGCAACCAACATCGTCAAGCACGCGCAGCGCGGCGAAATCCTGCTGCGCAAGGTGCTGCGCGGCGGCACCAGCGGCATCGAAGTACTGGCCATCGACAACGGCCCCGGCATGGCCAATGTGCGCCAGCACATGCAGGATGGCCATTCCACCACGGGCACCTACGGCGTGGGGCTGGGCGCGATACGCCGCCTGGGCCAGGAATTCGACCTGTACACGGCGCCCGGCAAGGGCACGGTGCTGATGGTGGTGGTCTGGGGCCAGCACGCCAGCAGCGCCATTCCCGCCCATCCGAACTGGCGCATCGGCGCCGTGTGCCTGCCGCTTGCCTCGGAACAAGTGTGCGGCGACGCCTGGAACGTGGTCTGCGAAGGCCATGAACTGAGCCTGATGGTGGCCGATGGCCTGGGCCACGGCCCGCTGGCGGCGCGCGCCTCGGAACGCGCCAGCGCCCTGCTGGAAACCGACACGCCCGGCCTGCCGCCCCTGCCCGCCCCCTTCATCGAACTGGCCCACGGCGCTCTGCGCACGACGCGCGGCGCGGCCATGGCCGTGGCGCATATCGACAGCGCGCGCCGCGAATTGCGCTATGCGGGCGTGGGCAATATCGCCGCCTGCGCCTTCGATGCGCAGCAGCGCCGGCACCTGCTGTCGCATAACGGCATCGTCGGCAGCAACCTGCGCAAGGTGCAGGAATTCTGCTATCCGTGGCAGCTGGGCGCGACCTTGATCATGCACTCGGACGGCTTGCACACACGCTGGGACCTGGAACAGTATCCGGGCCTGGCGCAATGCCACCCCAGCCTCGTCGCCTCCGTGCTGTACCGCGATTTTGCGCGCGGACGCGACGACGTCACGGTGGTGGTGCTGCGCGAACATGAGGAATGCCAGGCCGTCGCCGAAGAAAGGAGCGAAACAACATGACGCAACGCATATTGACGGCCCATATCGGCAGCGAACTCGATGTGGTGGGCGCACGCCAGCGCGCGCGGCAGATCGCTGCCCTGTGCGGCTTCGGCGTGCAGGACCAGGTGCGCATCGCCACGGCCGTGTCGGAACTGGCGCGCAACGTCTACAACTACGCCGGCAGCGGCAAGGTGCACTTCGCCATCGATGGCCAGACGGCGCCGCAGGTACTCAGCATCCGCATCGAAGACCAGGGCCCCGGCATCGCGCAGCTCGACAAGATACTGGCCGGCACCTACCGCTCGCCGACGGGCATGGGCCTGGGCATCCTGGGCGCGCAGCGCCTGATGGACCGCTGCCATATCCACAGCACGCCGGGCGAAGGCACGCACATCACGCTGCACAAGCTGTTCCCGCGCGACGCGCCCCTGCTCGACGGCAGCATGATCGGCACGCTGTCCGGCAGCCTGCAGGCGCTGCCCTCGGATATCACGCTGTCCGAAGTGCAGCAGCAGAACCGCGAACTATTGACCACCCTGGCCGAACTCAAGACGCGCCAGGACGACCTGCTGCAGCTGACGCGCGAACTGGAAGACACCAACCGCGGCGTGGTGGCGCTGTTCGCGGAACTCGACGAAAAAGCCGACCACCTGCGCCGCGCCGACCAGATGAAATCGCGCTTCCTGTCGAACATGAGCCATGAATTCCGCACCCCGCTCAGCTCCATCCGCGCCCTGTCCAAGCTGCTGCTCGACCGCATCGACGGCGAGCTGTCCGAGGAACAGGAAAAGCAGGTGCTGTTCATCCTGCAAAGCGCCGTCAGCCTGAGCGACCTGGTCAACGACTTGCTGGACCTGGCCAAGATCGAGGCGGGCAAGGTCGACGTGCACGCCAACAGCTTCCAGGTGGCCGACCTGTTCAGCGCCCTGCGCGGCATGCTGCGCCCGCTGCTGGTGTCCGATACGCTCACCCTGACCTTCATTGACCCCGACCCGGCGCTGCACATCCACACGGATGAAGGCAAGCTGTCGCAAATCCTGCGCAACTTCATTTCCAACGCCCTCAAGTTCACCGAGGCCGGAGCCATCGTCGTCAGCGCCACACCCTTGCCGGAGCAGGACGCCATCCGCTTTTCCGTCTCCGATACGGGCCTGGGCATCGATGCCGAAGACGTGCAGCTGATTTTCGAGGAATTCAGCCAGGTGGAAAACCACATGCAGCGCAAGGTCAAGGGCACGGGCCTGGGCCTGCCCCTGTGCCGCAACCTGGCCACCTTGCTCAATGGCACGGTGAGCGTGGAAAGCACGCCGGGCCACGGTTCGCTGTTTTCCGTCGTCCTGCCCACCAGCTACCATGCGCCCGAAGGCAGCCTGCCGCCCAGCGCGCCGGCCAACGACAATGGCAACGACCAGCGCATCGGCGTGCTGGTGGTGGAAGACAATCCGCCCGTGCGCCTGCTGTATGAAAAATTTTTGGCCGGCAGCGAATTTCGCGTGGTCCCCGCGCGCAGCGTGCGCGAAGCGCAGGAGCGCTGGGAACAGCAGCGCCCCGCCGCCGTCATCCTCGACATCCTGCTGCACGGCGAAACGGCCTGGCACTGGCTGGCCGAGCTGAAAAACGACCCGCTGCGGCGCCAGGTACCCGTCATCGTCGCCACCGAGATCGACGACGTGCGCAAGGGCCTGGCCCTGGGCGCCGACGCCTACTACGTCAAGCCGCTGTCGCGCCAGCAATTGCTGGCGACCCTGCGCGCGCTGATCGGCAATACACACCACCGGCAAGAGCCGGTTCCGCCGCAAGGCACAACCACCTGGGACAATGCGCATGCTACCGGATAACAACAGCGATGCTCTGATCCTGAACGTCGATGACAGCGACGGCGCACGCTACGCCAAATCGCGCATCCTCAAACGCGCCGGTTTCAAGGTCATCGAAGCCTCGAACGGGGGCGACGCGCTGCTGCGCGCCCGCCAGGACCGCCCCAACCTGATCCTCCTCGACGTCAAGCTGCCGGACATCAACGGCCTGGAAGTGTGCCGCCAACTGAAGGGCGGCGACGAAACGAACACCATCCTCGTGCTGCAAACGTCCGCTTCCTGCATCGGCTCGGCCGACAAGATCCGCGCCCTCGACGGCGGCGCCGACAATTACCTGGTCGAGCCGATCGAGGCCGATGAACTGATCGCCAACGTCAGGGCGCTGCTGCGACTGGGACGGGTCGAGCGTGCGCTGCGCGACGTGGACCGCCGCAAGGACGAATTCCTGGCCACCCTGGCGCACGAATTGCGCAACCCGCTGGGTCCCATCCGCACGGCGCTGGCCCTGCTGTGCAAGCTCGACCCCGTCGTGCCGGCCGTGCAGGACAATGCGCGCCGCACCATCGGCCGCCACACGGACCACCTGGTGCGCCTGGTGGACGACCTGCTCGACGTGTCGCGCATCTCGCAGGGTAAAATCTCGCTGCAATGGGAAAGCGTGAGCCTGGCCAGCGTCATCCGCAGCGCGCTGGAGACGAGTTCGCACAGCGTCGAGGCGCGCGGCCATGCGCTGGACGTGAACCTGCCCAAGGAAGAACTGTGGGTCTGCGGCGACGCCGTGCGCCTGTCGCAGATCGTCGCCAACCTGCTGCTCAACGCGGCCAAGTTCACGGCGCCGGGCGGGCGCATCGCCATCACCGCCGTGCGCGACGGCGACAACGTGCGCATCCGCCTGAGCGACAACGGCATCGGCATCGCCGCCGCCAGCATCGACAGCATCTTCGGCCTGTTCGAGCAAAGCGGCCACTCGCCCGACCGGGTGCAGGACGGCCTGGGCATCGGCCTGTCGCTGGTGCGCAACCTGGTGACCTTGCATGGCGGCCAGGTCAGCGTGCACAGCCCGGGCGTGGGGCTGGGCAGCACCTTCGAAGTCATCCTGCCGCTCGACGCCAACGTGCCGCAACCGGCCGCGCCAGTGCCGGAAGCGGCCACCGGCGGCAGCCAGCGCATCCTCGTCGTCGACGACAACTGCGATGCGGCCGATACCCTGGCCGAATTGCTGGAAATGTACGGCCACACGGTGCGCACGGCCTACACGGGCACGCAAGCGACCGAGCGCACCTTGGAATTCAAGCCCGACATCGTCTTTCTCGACATCGGCCTGCCCGACATGAGCGGCTACGACGTGGCAATCAAAATGCGCCAGCTGCCGATACCGCAGCAATTCCTGCTCGTCGCGCTGACCGGCTATGGCCAGGAACACGACCGCCAGGCGGCCCTGGCGTCGGGTTTCAATGAGCACTTCGCCAAGCCCGTCGATTTCGGCAAGCTGGCCATGCTGGGATTGCATATCGCGCCATGAGCGGGGGTGGCGGCTGCGTGTTGCCGGGGCGTCCGCTATAATCGGCGGCCGCCTCACCTCTGGAACCATGACATGAAAACCCGCACGCCGCTGCTGCGCATCACCATGATACTGGGCGCCCTGCACGCCCTGCTGGGCTGGCTGCTGCTGCCTGCCCTGCCCGTCGGCCTGGCAGGCTGGCTGCTGGGCGGCGCCGTCTTGCTCGCCTCGACCATGCTCATGCCGATGACCATCTTCGCGCGCGCCGTCACCAACGATGGGCGCCTGGCCGACCGCTTGAGCTGGGCCGGCTCGCTGTGCATGGGCTTTTTTTCCTCGCTGTTCGTGCTCACCGTGCTGCGCGAGTTGCTGATGCTGATTCCCGCCACCCGCCCGCACGCACAGGCGTCCGCCGTGGCCGTCCTCGTTCTGGCACTGCTGGCCACCGCCGTCGGCTACCTCAACGCCCGCAGGGTGGCGCGCGTGCGCGAGGTCGACGTGCCCATCGCCGGCCTGCCGGCCGCCTTGCAGGGCTTGACCATCGTGCAACTGAGCGACATCCACGTGGGCGCCACCATCAAGCGCACCTATGTGGAAGCCATCGTCGCGCGCGCCAACGGCCTGCGGGCCGACATCGTCGCCATCACGGGCGACGTGGTCGACGGCACGGTGGCGCAACTGGCCAGCCATACGGCGCCGCTGGGCGAGCTGCGCGCGCGCCATGGCGTCTTCCTCGTGACGGGCAACCACGAATACTATTCGGGCGCCGCGCCGTGGGTGGCGGAGTTCCGCCGCCTGGGCCTGCGTGTGCTGATGAACGAACACACACTCCTTGAACACGACGGCGCGCGCCTGGCGCTGGCCGGCGTCACCGATTTCAATGCGGCCAGTTTCGACCCTGCCCAGAAAAGCGACCCGCAAGCGGCCATCGCCGGCGCGCCCGCCGATATCCCCCGCATCCTGCTGGCGCACCAGCCGCGCAGCGCGCCCGAGGCCGAAGCGGCAGGTTACGACCTGCAACTGTCGGGCCACACGCACGGCGGACAATTCTGGCCCTGGAATCTGTTCGTGCCGCTGCAACAGCCGTACGTGGCCGGCCTGCACCGGCAAGGCCGCTTGTGGATTTATGTCAGCCGCGGCACCGGTTACTGGGGCCCGCCGAAACGCATCGGCGCGCCGGCGGAGATTACGAGACTGAGGCTGGTGGCGGCGTAAGCGTTACTCCGCGCAGCTGGCCATCCACGCCGCGAAACGCG
This sequence comes from Janthinobacterium sp. KBS0711, assembly GCF_000988085.1. Lineage (NCBI taxonomy): Bacteria > Pseudomonadati > Pseudomonadota > Betaproteobacteria > Burkholderiales > Oxalobacteraceae > Janthinobacterium > Janthinobacterium sp. KBS0711. The sequence goes on from NZ_LBCO01000011.1 coordinate 238,026, forward strand.
CCGCCACGGCCGGCGGATTCAATCGTTCCATCGCGCCTTCCACCGCTTCGCTGTCGCTGACCTCGAACAGCAGCACGAAATCGTCGCGCTGCGTGCTCCCACCAAAACAGCCTTCGGCGTCAAGCTGCGCCAGCGCGGCAATGCAGGCGTCGAACACGCCAGTGCGGAAGGTATCGAAATCGACGTCGAACGGCAAGCCGCGGTGCGCCTGCAGCAGTAATCGGTAGGCGCTGTCGAAATAGGCGACCCCGTCCTCAAACGCCCATTCGGCCGGATTCCACAACATCTCTTCGCCGTATTCCGACGCGGCCAGCGCTTCGTGGCTGTTGGCCGCCGGGCCGATGGTCATGGCGCTGTCGTCGCTGACCAGCGCGAAAGCGTTGATGTGTTGATCGGAATGGGCACGGCGCACGGCAGCGAAAGCACTGCGCGCGGCGTCCGCCACCAGGGTGTGCAGCAGCACGAAATCAAAGACGGCCGGGTCGATGAGCATGGCGCGCGCCAGGGTATAGCCATCGGCAACAGCCGCATCGCAGTGGGCCAGATAGGCGGCCTGCGCTTCGGCTACGCTCGCGTACTGCGTGCGCGTCTCCTCGCCCCAGGTCATGGCCGCGCCGCTGGCCGTCCACACGGTGGTGCCGAACACGCGCGCTTCCTGGAAGCGGGCCGGCTGGTCATGGTCAAAGGTGTAAAACAGGCTGTAGTTGTCAGGCATAAGATTTTTCATTGATTAATCGGGCCGTATCTGCGCGGCGAAATCGCGCTGGCGGAACTGTTCCAGCAAAAAATCGACGAACACGCGCGTCTTCGCGGGCAGCAGTTTCTTGCTGGGATAGTACACGGACAGGGGGCCGGAATCGGCATGCCAGCCGGGCAGCAGCCGGACCAGGGCGCCGCTGCGCAAGTGGGCCAGCGCGTGCGGCATGGGCAGCAGCGCCACGCCGACACCGAGGATGGCCGCCTGCGCCATCGCTTCCGGGTCGTCGAAGATGGCGCGCGGCCGGCATTCGGCCACGCCTTCGCCGCCCGCGCCATCGCGCAGTATCCAGCTGCGCAATCGGCCGCTGCCGGCCGAGCGGCGCGTTACGCCGTCGAATTGGGCCAGGTCCGACGGATGCGTGGGCATGGTTTTCCCCTGCATGAAGGCGGGTGACGCCGTGGCGACGATGTGGGCGTGGCCCAGTTCGCGCGCCACCACGCCCGGCGTCAGTTCGATGCCGCCGCCGATGGCGACATCGAACCCTTCGCCGACCAGGTCCACTTGCCGGTTGTCGAAATGGCAGTCGGGGATGACGCCAGGGTAGCGCGCGATGAAGTCGCCCAGCAAGGGCACCACATAGCTGCGCCCGAACGACGGCGCCATGCTGATTTTCAGTATGCCGGCTGGCTGGCCGCCCTCTTCCGCCACGCCGGCGATCGCCTCGCGCAAGGTGGACAGGGCGCCGCCGATCTGCTGCAGGAAACGCTCTCCCCCTTCCGTCAGGGTCAGGCGGCGCGTGCTGCGCTGGAACAGGCGCAGCCCCAGGCTCGCTTCCAGCCGCGCCACGTTCTTGCTGACGGCCGCCGGCGTCAGCCCCAGGCGGCGCGCGGCCGCCGAAAAGCTGCCCAGCTCGGCAGACAGCACGAACGATTGCAAGTGATTGAGGGCTTCCATGCGCCTATTCTACCCGCTCATTTGATACTCAAGGTTGAAAGTGATTGTAGCGATTCATGGCTAGCGCGACAGGAATGAAAGGCAGATACTGAATTCCTCGACTCCTCACACGAAAGTACATCATGCAAACCCAAGCCACCATCAGCACCTCCCTGCCACTGCAAGACAAGATCGCGTTTGTGACGGGCGGCTCGCGCGGCATCGGCGCCGCCATCGTACGCCGCCTTGCCAGCCAGGGCGCCAACGTCGTCTTCACCTATCAAAGTTCCGCCGCCGAAGCGCAGGCGCTGGCCGCCAAAGTGGAGGCGGCCGGCGGCAAGGCCCTGGGCGTGCAGGCCGATGCGGCCGACGCCTCCGCCCTGACGGCGGCCATCGCCAAGGTGGCGGCGCAGTTTGGCAGGATCGACATCCTCGTCAACAATGCGGGCGTGTTCCTGCCCGGCGCCATCGACGACTTTTCGCTGGAAGACTTCGACAAGACCTTGAACGTCAACGTGCGCGCCGTGTTCGTGGCCATCAAGGCGGCCGTGGCGCACATGCCAACGGGCGGGCGCATCATCAACATCGGCAGCACGAATGCGCACCGCATGCCCTTCGGCGGGGCGGCCGCCTACGCCATGAGCAAATCGGCGCTGAGCGGCCTGACGCAAGGCCTGTCGCGCGACCTGGGCCCGCGCGGCATCACCATCAACAACGTGGAACCGGGCCCGGTCGCCACGGACATGAATCCACCGACGGGCGACTTCGCCGACCTGATGCACGGCCTGATGGCCCTGCCCCGCCACGGCACGGCCGATGAAATCGCCGGCATGGTGGCTTACCTGGCCAGCGCGGAAGCGGCCTTCGTCACGGGCGCGGGATTGAAGATCGATGGCGGTTTTGCCGCCTGATCGAGTCCGAACATCAGCGAGCGGTGCGCCGCCACGCCTGCCATGGCGCCATCGGCCACCGCGAACGCCACGCTGCCCGCCATGCGGCCCGCGTCGCCGCAGCAAAAGACGCCGGGCACGCTGCTGGCCTTTTGCTCGTCGGTGCGCACGAACGGTCCCATGGGTCCCTCTTCCAGCAAGCAGCCCAACTCACTGGCCAGGGAACTGGCCAGGCGGGTACGGGTCGCCACGAACAGGCCGGCCATCGCGTGGCGGCTGCCGTCCGCCATGACCACGTCGGCCACGCCGTCGATCCGCGCCACGGGCGTGCGCACCAGCTTGACGCCGCGTGCCTCCAGTTGCGCCAGCTGCGCCGCATCGGGCTCGAACGCGCCATTCAGGAAAAAAGTCACCGTGCCCCAGTCGGGCAGCATCAGCGCATGGTGCATGGACAGGGGGCCGGTGGCCAGCACGCCGATGGCGCCCTGCTCCAGTTCATAGCCGTGACAGTACGGGCAATGAAAGACGCTGCCGCCCCAGCGCTCGGCCAGGCCGTCTACGGGCGGCAGTTCATCGATCACGCCGGTGGCCAGCAGCAGGCGGCGGCCATGGACGACACGGCCGTCCGCCAGGGTCACATCAAAACCATCGCCATCGCCGCTGGCCACTGCCCGCGCGGCCGTGCCATCCAGGCAGGTGACGGTGGCATACGCCATCAACTGCGCCTTGCCTTCGGCTGCGATGGCTGCCGTGCCGCTGCCGTCCCGGGTCAGGAAACCGTGGGAATGGCTGGCATAGCGGTTGCGGCGCTGGCCGCCGTCGATCACCAGCACGCGGCGGCGGGCGCGCGCCAGTTGCGTGGCGGCGGACAGGCCCGCGTAGCTGCCGCCGACGATGATGGCGTCGAACGGGACGCCAGGCGATTCAGGAATGTGCATGCGGTGCTCCTTTGTGGGTGGCGTATTGTTGGCTGAAACGGTCGGCCAGGTCGGCCAGGGTGACGGCGCCAAAACGCCGGATCAGCAGCGCCTCGGCTTCGTCGAAGGCGCCGGCCAGCGACTGGTTGACCACCTGCTCGACCAGGCAGCCCGGCTGATCGACGCGGTTGCCCATGGCGAAGATGGTGGGCGACCCCACGGCCACGTAGATGTCTTGCAAGGTCACCTTGTGCATGTCGCAGATGATGCGCCAGCCGCCGCCGTGGCCCTTGTCCGACGCCACGTAGCCACGCTCGCGCAAGCCGGCCATCACGCGCCGCACCAGCACGGGATTGGTGTCCAGGTAGCCGGAAAGTTCCTCGGACGTCATCGGGCGTCCCGCATGGGCCATGTGCAGCAGCACATGGAGGATCGATGATAGTTTGCTGTCGCGTCTCATGTAACTAATGATAGTACATAATTTTCACGAATGCAAACGAGTTGCAAAAATCTGTGTAAAAAAGGGTCAGACCCTGTCGGATCTGACCCCAGCCCTTGCTTCAGGGTGTATTTTTACGCTGCCGATGCTTCCTTTTGGCGCCGTCCGCGCCACCACAGCAGCAAGGCCAGCAGCACCAGAGCGCCGACGATGACGCCCGCGCGGGCCAGGCCGATCAGGTTCGACGGTGCCCCGCCGTTGCGCAAAGTCGTCACCTGTTCCGCCGTCACCTTGATGGCGGGATTGCCGTACATCCGCTGCACGTAATTGCCGAGGGTGACGATCTGCTCGTCCGACAGGGTCTGGCGGAAGGCGGGCATCAGGTGGCCGGCATGGCTACCCTTGCCGTCCCGCCGTTCGACCCCATCGAGGATCGCCATCACCAGGTTGTTGCTGTTGCCGCGCCCCGTCGCCGAATTGTGGAACAGCGGCGGCAAGCTGCCGTCGAAACTGCCCTCGCCCCTGGCCTGGTGGCAGCTGGCGCACTGCGCATCGTACAGCTGCGCACCCGACATCCTGTTCAGGTTTTGCGGCAGCGGCACGCCACGGATGCTGCTCAACTCGTCGCCCGCCTGGCCCCATTGCGTCACCGGTTTCACGTCGGCCTTGTCGCGGATGGCGGGCACGCTCTTGATGTAGTGCGCGATGGCGTTCAAGTCCGCGTCGCTCAGGTGCTTCAGGCTATGGTCGATGGCTTCGGCCATCGGGCCTGCCGCCTGCCCACGGTGCGCGGCGCGGCCCGTGCGCAGGTAGCCGGCCAGGTCTTGCTGGCTCCAGCTGCCGATGCCGCTGTTGACGTCCGACGTGATGTTCGGCGCGTACCAGGTGCCCAGGTCGGCCCCTCCCAACTCCTTCGACAGCTGCTCGGCCATCAGCGCATTGCGCGGCGTGTGGCACGTGGTGCAGTGGGCCAGGCCTTGCGCCAGGTAGGCGCCGCGGTTCCACTCCATGCTTTTCGACCTATCGGCCACGAACGGTTTTTTATCGAGGAAGAGCAGATTCCAGCCCGCCATCGACAGGCGGATGTTGAACGGGAACGGCAAATCCGTCTTGTGCGCCGGCGCCGTGTCCACGGCCGCCACACCATGCATGAAGTAGGCGTACAGGGCGGCCGTGTCGTCATCCGTCACCTTGGCGTAGGCCGTGTAGGGCATGGCCGGGTACAGATTGGCGCCGTCGGCCCGCACTCCATGGCGCACGGCGGCGGAAAACTGCGCCAGCGTGTAGTTGCCGATGCCATGCGTTTTCGAGGGCGTGATGTTGGTGGCGACGATGGCGCCCAATGGCGTGGCCAGGGCCAGGCCGCCCGCCATCGGCTTGCCGCCAGGCACGCTGTGGCAGGCGATGCAGTCGCCGGCCGTGGCCAGGTAGCGGCCACGTTCGATTGCCCGCACGTCCGCGCCCGGCGCTGGCGCCGCCAGCACGGGCAAGGCCAGGGACAACAAGGCGGCGCCGGCCGCCAGTCTGAAGACCGTCATCATGCCGTTCCTCCCTGTTGTTCGTCGAGAATATGCTTGACGGTGCGCAGCGCCACGGCCAGGCCGTTTTCCGTCGAATTGCAGGTACCGGACGTGGGCAGCACACCCGTGCTGCACAGGAACAGGTTGGTGTGGTCGAAGGTGCGGCCCCACTGGTCGCACACGGCCTTGGCCGGATCGGAACCCATCGACAGGGTGCCGCAGATGTGTTGGTTGTTGGCGAACACGCCTTCCTTGCTGTGGCGCAGATTGGTGCCGCCCATCAGCTTGGCGATGCGCTCGAAATCCTGCTTCGAGCGCTCGTGGCCCCGCTTCGTGTACTCGTCGATCGCATAATGCGCCTGCGGCTTGGGAATGCCCATGGCATCCTTTTCGCTGCTGAGGGTAATGCGGTTTTCCCGGTTCGGCAGCACTTCCAGCACGTTTTTCAAGCTCATTTCACGGGCCGAGCGGAAACGCAGCTGCTGTTCAAATGCTTCGCCGAAGACACCCTTGCCGATCAGTTCCTTCGATGCGCCGTCCACTCTCGAGATGTTCGTGAAATCCAGGCGGTACGGCGAATGCTGGCTGCGGAAATCGCCGTCGCGCATGGTGTTGATGGAATTGGGGCTTTGCGGGCCCCGGCCCAGCCACAGGTCTTCATCGGCGTCGAAGGTGATCGAGGTGCTCGGGTGATCCATCAGGTTGCGGCCCACCATGTCGCTGCTGTTGGCCAGGCCGTTCGGGTATTTATCCGAGGCGGAAACGAGCAGCAAACGGGGGCTTTCGATGCCGTTGGCCGCCAGAATAAACGTCTTGGCCGTGACCCGGTGGCTCTTCTTGTCCACGTCGTAGTACAGGGCAGCCGTGATGCGGCCCTGCGAGTCATGTTCCAGCTTGTAGACGTTGGCATTGCAGACGATCTTGACGCCAGCTTCTTCCGCCTGCACTGCGGCGATGCCGCCATGGTATTGCGCGTCGATGGGGCAGATCGGCTGGCAGCTGTTGTTGCCGCAGCAGGCCGGGCGGCCATCGTAGCTGACGCTGTTGCGCGCCACCGTGTTGCCGACGACCTTGAACGAGGGGTCGAGGCGCTCGCGGATACGGCGCATGGCGTACGGCTCCGTCACGGAGTCCATCGGGAATGCCTGCTTGCGCGGCGAACCCGTATTGTCGGCACCGGAGACGCCCATGATCTCTTCCGCTTCCTGGTAGAACGGCTCCAGGTCTGCATAGCTGATCGGCCAGTCGACGCCCACGCCATACAGGGTATGGATGCGGAAGTCGTTCGGCACGTTGCGCCACGCCTGGGCGGCCCAGTGCCACGAAGTGCCGCCGAACTGGCGGATGTATTCGGCGGGGTACGGATACGGGCCGGCCTGCACCAGGTAGCCGTTATCCTTCGGCTGGTAGATCGGGTGCGGCGCCGTGGCCACCGAGGGATACGGCGACATCCAGTCGCTGCGGCGCGTCGTGTTGCGGAAACGGGCAACGATTTCGCCGCGCGAGACGCGCGGGCCCGCTTCCAGGATCAGCACCGAGGCACCCGCCAGCGCGAGCTTGCGCGCGGCCAGGGAACCGATGATGCCGGAGCCGATCACCAGGTAATCGGCGGAGAGTTCTGCAGCCATGATGGCTCCTTAAATTGGTTTTCTGGCCCAGCTGCCGTAGGCGCCGTAGGAATACGTGGGAGGCTTGAGCACATCGGCCACGACGGCCGCGTTCAGCGCCTGCTCGTAGGCGACGCAGACGGCCGCCTCGCCCGTGCCGACGATGCCCAGGTACCAGGCGCTGGCGATCTGGCGCGGCAAGGCCGCCAGCGGCGACTGCGCGGGATCGAGTCCGTCGAGCGCTTCCTGCAGGCCGGCCGCCTGCAAGCCCTGCGCATTGATCAGGGCCAGCAGCGCGCGCACCTTCGTCGGGAAGCCAGCGTCCTGCGCCACCAGCGCGTCATACAGGCGCTTGGCCAGCACGGGGTCGAGCACCTGGCGCCCGACCAGCATGGCCGACACGCCGAGGAAGGCGCCCTGCTCCGCGCTGGCGACCGGTTCGGCCAGCGCCCAGGGAATCAGCGCCGCGGCCGACGCCGACAGCAAGCCGGCCAGCACCATGCGGCGGCCGGGATTCAGGGGGCCGCGGCCCTCCTTATTGTGTGTAGCGTCCAATTGAAGCTCCCGTGAGTTCAGCAACCGTTCAGAAAGAATGCTTGAGACCGACCATCACCACCGTCTGGCCGCCGTTCGACGACGGCGTGCCGTTTTGCGAATCGCCAACCGAGGCGACGGCGTTGACGATGCTGCCGTCCTGGCCCAGGGTCTGGCCGCGCGCCAGCTGGCGCGCTTCGATCAGGTAGATCGCCGTGCGCTTCGACAGCGCGTAAGTCTGTTCGAACGACAACTGGCGGTAGCGCGCGCGGTCGGCGATGCCGTTGGCGTGGCTGGCGAAGGTGTCGCTGTAGCCGGCGGACAGGAACCACTGCGGCGTCAGCTGGTAGCTCGAGATCAGGCCGGCTGTGTTGAAGATGGCCGTGTCGCGGAATGCCGAACGGCTGCCGGCCTGATATTGCACGTTGCTGGCATTGGCGCCCACCATCCACTTGCCCATGGTGTAGCGCGCGCTGGCGGCGATGAATGCTATGCTTTCCGCCGAGGCGTAGCCCTGGTTGAGGGCCGAGATGCCGAAGCTGCCCGATGCGTTGTCGCTCCAGCCGGCGCCGCTCTGCCCATTTTTCAGTTTCAAATAGCCAAGCGCGAATTCGGCTGGCGACGTGCTGTACTTGACGGCGGCGCTGAAGCTGCTGCCCACGGCCTTGCCGTCGGCCGCCTCGCCAAAGCCGTATTGCGCGCTGGCCTGCAAGCCACGCCATGCCGGCATGCTGTAGGTGACGGAATTGCTGATGCGCACGGTCGTATCGAGGCCGTCGATGTCGCCAGGATGAGCGCCGGTGGCACCCGTCAAGACATTGCTCGACGCCAGGGAACCCACGAGCAGGTAGTACGGCGTGTACTGGCGCCCGGCCGTCACGCTGCCGTAGGCTGCCGATTGCAAGCCTACGTAGGCCTGGCGGTTGAACAGGGCGCTGGCCGAACTTTGCGCGCCTGTATCGCTTTCAAAACCGTTTTCCAGCAGGAACAGCGCCTTCAGGTCGCCGCCCAGGTCTTCCACGCCCTGGAAACCGATCTTGCTGGCGGACAAGCTGCCGCTGCGCATATAGGTAATCGACTTGCCGCCCTGGTTGCTCGCGTACGCGGTGGCCGCGTCGACCACGCCGTAAATGGTGACATTGCTTTGTGCGCAAACGTTTGCGCCGATGAGCGTGGAGACGGCCAGCGCCGCAGCGCGCATGCATGGTGTGTTCATTTTTTTCCTGACTTTCCTGTTTTATCTGGCGAAATACGGGCGTGGCGCCACGTTGCCGCCCCATCCATCGATACGGGCGTCCGCTGCTCTTCTTGATTTGGATCAAGTGCGGCAAATTATACGCTTATTTACTCACATGTAAGTGATTGACTGTAGGGCTTAGTCTTATAGCAAATCTGGCAGGCGTGCGGGCGCACGCCCGGCAGCACGGGGAAATCACGGGGACAGGCATGGGGAAAGCAGCGGCGGCGCGTGTCGAAAAACACGCGCCCGATGAATAGTCAGGCAGGCAGAAAAACGGGAGAGGCTGGGAAAATCAGCGCAGAATGGCGGGCGCCACCGGCAGGGTTTCAAGAGCAATAAACGCTTCCAAGGCGCGGCGCATGTCCTCGAACACTTGCTTGCCGTAAGCCGCTTCCAGATGGGCATATTGCAGATCGATCAGCTTCCCCATCTGCATCAGCAAACTGGCGCCCGCTTCCGACAGATGCACCTTGCGGCGGCGCTGGTCGCCTTCGAACTTGCTGCGCCCGATCAAGCCGATTTCTTCCATGCGCGCGAGGATGCCGCTCATGCTGGGACTGGAAATCTGGCAGATCTCGCACAGCTCGCGCGGCTCCAGGGTCGGGCTTTCATTCAGCGCGCGCATGATGCGCCACTGCTGCTCCGTCACGCCGAAGTGATTGAGGATGGGACGAAAATGCTGGAGCAGGCTGTCGCGGGCCTTCAGCAGCAGTTGCGGCATGTTCGGATAACGGATCGGTAGCTGCAAGTGGAACTCCTGGGTGGGCCAGCACAATGAGCGTCATTATACGACTGGCCCGGGGACAATAGCGGCAAAATTCCCCATCCCTGCCGCTCCCGTGCCATGGCGTCAGCTTTTGGTTTTTCTCTGCTCCGGGATGAAGTGTTCACGCACGGCCTTGGCCAGCAAGTCCGGCGGCAGCAAGCCCTGCCCCAGCAGGAAGTTATTGAAGGCCAGGCGGTCAAATTTCTCGCCCAGCGCCAGCTCCGTTTCCGCGCGCAGCTGCAGGATGCGCGTATAGCCATAGAAATAACTGCCCGCCTGGCCCGGCATGTTGAAGGTGTAGCGGTCCAGTTCCTGGCGCGCCATCGGTTTCGACAGCATCACTTCATCCGTCAGGATGCGCCCCGCTTCCTCGCGCGTGACCTGCCCCAGGTTCAGCATCGGGTCGAGCATGGCGCGCGCCGCGCGCAGCATGCGGAACTGCAGCGCGATAAACTGGCCTTCGGCCGGCTCGTACGGGATCATCTCCGCTTCCGCGTACAGGGCCCAGCCTTCCACGTTGACGCTGTTGAACGCATACAGGCTGCGCGCCTGCGACACGCCCCGCTCCACCATGGCGCTGAACTGCAGCTCGTGGCCTGGACGGCCTTCATGCGCGCTCAGGGTCCAGGCGGCGCCCGCGAAATTGAAATCGTCATACGCCTCGCCCTTGCCGCTGGCGGCCGGATTGCTGACGGGCAGAACGAACTGGCCGTGTTCTCCCGTATTGCCGATCAGCGGAGGCGGACGCATGTGCGGCGCCGGCTGTGCCGCCGATTCCGCGGCGGACGCCAGGCGCATGGTCATGGCGCGCGCCGGAATATCGACCACGCGCCGCTGTGCGATGCGCTGTTCCAGTTGCGTATTGACGCCCTTGTAGTGCGCCTCAAGCTGTTCGTTGGGAATCGAATCGCTTTTCAGCGCGCGCAGCACCTGGCGGTAGTCCGTGCCGTCGACGCCCTTCAATGCCAGCTTGGCCGCCACCACGGGCGCCAGCGCCTGCATGGCCGCGCGCGTTTCCAGGTAAGCCACCTGCGCCTGTTCGACCAGGGCGCGCGGCTCGATGTCGATGCCCACCTGTTTCAGGCGAAACGCATACAGCTCGGGCGCCATGCGGAAATCCGTGCGCGCCAACGGCAGCACCACTTGCTTTTCCCACGTCGCGTATTCGTTCAGCTGCTGCTCCATGGCCGCCAGCGCGCTTTCCGCACCCTTGATCCTCATGTCGGCGAACAGCTTGCGGATGCCGGCGATATACGTCGGCACGTTTTCCAGCGACTGCTGCACCTGCAGGCGCACGGGTCCCGCCAGGCCAGGCTGGCCGATTTTTTCCGTGAAGCGCGCCTTGGCCTGCTGCGTGATCGGCGTGCTGCCCGGGAACTGGCCCACGTAACGTTGCAGGCGTTCGAGCGCCTTGGCGCGGCGCGCGGCCGGACGCTGCTCCTGCAGCAGGCTTTGCATGCTGCCAAAGACCAATTGCGGCACATCGACCCACGGCAGGGTGTATTTGGCTTCCAGCTGGGTGCCCATGATTTCCTGGTCGACGGCGCCGATCAGGATTTCCAGGTCCTGGCGTATGCGCTCGTCGCGTTCCAGTTCCAGCTTTTGCTGCAATTGCGCGCGCGCCTTCTGCATGGCCGCCACATGGCGCTCGGTGATGTTCGGCCCCAGGTCGGCGGCCAGGCCGTCGTACTGGGCCAGGCCCGTATCGGAGGCGTCTTCGGGCGAAAACTGCGCCTGCGCCGCCAGCACGATGGCCGCATTGCGGTTGCTCGCTTCAACCCAGGCCGATGAAGCGCCGACAGTTGCAGGGACGGCGGCCATGGCGGGCATGGTAAACGCGATGGAGAGTGCGGCTACCAGCACGGTCTTGCACAATTGCGGAGTGACGGACATCGGGGGATTCCTTCCTGAGGTGAACGATGAGCGAAGCGGCGAGTATCGGCCAGCCCCGGGTAACTGTCAATTCACCCCGTTCAGCGCGGGCAGGTTCCATGGCGTGACGATCTGGATGGCGGACAAGGGCGGCACCTGCGCCAGGGCCGGCAGCGCGCCCTGCGCCCGCAGTATCTCTTGGCAGGCGCGGCGCATGTCCTGGCCCAGGTCATGGTGCAGCACGGCGTGGATGGCGCCCGACTTGAGCAGCGCCACGTTGTCCGCATCGAGGTCGTGGCCAATGAAGACCCGGCAAGGCCGGCCCGCCTGCGCGAATGCCTGCACGATGGCGGCATTGCCGCCGCCGATGGAATACACGGCGGCGATGCCTGGATGTCCGGCCAGGGCCTGGCGCACCAGCGCACCCGTGGCGCCGTCGATGCCGTGGCCCTCGCTCACTTCGACGATGGATAAATGGCGGTGCCGTTCGCGCAGCGCGCGGCGAAAACCGATCTCGCGCTCTTCCTCACCATGAAAACGGTTGCTGCTCAAAGTCACCAGTACCTGCTGTTTTCTGGGCCGCTGGCCCGCGCCCAGCCACTGGCCGATCAGGCAGGCGGCCGTCTCGCCCGCCGCGCGGTTATCCATGCCGACATAGCTGCGGCGCGCGGAGGACGGTAAATCCGTCACCAGCGTCACCACGGGAATGCCGGCCGCCGCCAGCCGGTTCACCGCCTCGGCCACCGGAGGCAAGTCCGGCGCTTTCAGCAGCACGCCGTGGCTGCCATTCTTGCGGATGCGTTCCAGCTGGTCGACGATGCCGTCCGCGTCCAGCGTTTCATGCAGGTGAAAGCGCGAGCGCAGCACGGCCGGATGCAGGGACGGCAGCTCCGATTCGAGTGCGGTGCGCGCGGCATCGGTAAAGCGGCGCGGCGCCACCATCAGCACGTCGAGCATGAATTTTCTGCCCGCCAGGCCCACCTGCGTGCTTTGCCGCGCCAGTTCATCGAGTGCCTGCATCACGCGGCGCACCGTATTGGCGTGCACGCCCCCGCGCTGCTTGATCACGCGGTCGACGGTCGCCACGCTGACGCCGGCCTGCAGCGCCACGACCTTGACGGGAAACGGATGCGTCATGCGATGTCCATTGTAATTGATGGTTTTTTGATGGATTTCCTGATGAAAAATGCGGATTTTCATCCCTATACTGATTCTACAACTTAAAACATCAGGAGACACCGCATGATCACCCAAGACGCCGCGCCGCCCGCCCCCTTCTGGCTGTCGCAGCAGGATTGCCGGCTCGATGATTTCATCCGCACCGTCAGCCAACGCACGGCGCTGGCCGACTATCCCCACGCCGTTGCGGTGGAAGACAATATCCTCGTCTACGATTGCGACAAGGTGCGTGCGCTGGCCGCCAGTACCGCGTCGCTACTCGCGCTGCAGGCAGAATGGGGCAAGGCGCTAATGGATGGCCCCGGCGTCGTCGTGCTCCAGCGCGCCGTCGACGACACGGGGACGCTGGAACAGGTGAGCAGCGTGTTTCGCGCGCTGATCGCCGAACAGCATGCGAGCGGCCAGGCGGGCGGCGACCATTTCGCCAAGCCAGGCGCGAACGACCGCATCTGGAACGCCCAGCAAAAACTGTGCATCCGCGCGCCCGAGGCGTTCGCGCGCTACTACGCCAATCCCGTGTTTGCGTGGATAGCCCAGGCGTGGCTGGGCCCCGCCTACCAGATGACGGCGCAAGTCAACGTCGTCAACCCGGGCGGCGCGGCCCAGGCGCCGCACCGCGACTATCACCTGGGCTTCCAGAGCGCCGCCGCCTGCACCTCCTACCCGGCGCCCGTGCACCAGATGTCGGCCCTATTGACCTTGCAGGGCGCCGTCGCCCACTGCGACATGCCGGTCGAGTCCGGTCCCACCCTGTACCTGCCGTATTCGCAGCGCTACGGGGCCGGTTTCCTCGCCTGGCAGCAACCGCCCTTCCACGATTATTTCGCCCGGCATTGCGTGCAATTGCCGCTGTCACAAGGCGACGCCGTCTTCTTCAACCCCGCCCTGTTCCATGCGGCGGGCCATAACCGTTCATCCGACATCCGCCGCATGGCCAATCTGCTGCAAGTGTCGTCGCCGTTCGGGCGCGCGATGGAAGCGCTGGACCGCCGCGCCATGAGCGCCGCGCTGTATCCGGCGCTGCAGACCTTGCGCGCGCAGGGAGTCCTGTCCGCCGCCGGCATTGTTCACGCGATAGCCGCCTGCGCCGAAGGCTACGCCTTCCCCAGCAACCTCGATCGCGACCAGCCTATAGACGGCATGGCGCCGCCCACGCAGCAGCAGATCATGCACGAAGCGCTGGCGCAGGACTGGCCCGCCGCCCGCTTCCTCGACGCGCTGGACAGCCACGCCTGGCGCCAGCAAGCTTGATCCCCTATCGCGACACCCTCGGAGACTCCCTATGCAAGACATCAACATCGGCCTGATCGGCGCCGGCTACATGGGCAAGGCCCACACCATCGCCTACAAGGCCGTGCGCAGCATTTTCCCCACGGCCTTGAACCCCGTGTGCGAATGCATCAGCACCAGCAGCGAAGCAGGCGCCGCCCGCAGCGCCCAGGAACTGGGCTGGAACCGCTCCACGGGCGACTGGCGCGCGCTGGTCAATGATCGCGCCATCGACGCCATCGTCGTCGCCACGCCGCCGGCCACGCACAAGGACATCGTGCTGGCCGCACTGGCCTTGGGCAAGCCCGTGTTCTGCGAAAAGCCGCTGGGCATGACGGCCGCCGAATCCCTGCTGCTGGCGCAGGCGGCGGAAATAGCGGGCGTGGCCAACATGGTGGGCTACAACTACATCCGCACGCCGGCCAGCCAGCTGGCGCGGCAGATCATCGAATCGGGCGAAATCGGCGAGATCATCCACGTCGCCGCCGAACACGTGGAAGACTATCTGCACGACCCGGGCGCGCCTGCCTCGTGGCGCACGCGCGAAGCGACAGCGACGCGTGCCGGCGCGCTGGCCGACGTGGGCTCGCACCTGCTCAACCTGGCCCTGCGCCTGGGCGGCCCCGTCGACTCGCTCGTGGCCGACATGAATACCGTGCACGCGCAGCGCCAAGGGCCAGCTGGCATGGAGGCAGTGGAGAATGACGACCAGGGGAATGTGATGCTGCGCTTTGCCAGCGGCGCGCTAGGCGCCCTGACCTTCAGCCGCGTGGCGGCCGGGCGCAAGATGGGGTACACCTACCGCATCACGGGGACGAAAGGCGCGATCGCCTTCGACCAGGAAAACCAGAATGAACTCTGGCTGTACGACGCCGGCCGCCCCGCGCAGCGCCAGGGTTTCCAGCGCCTGCTGATGGGACCCGCCCACCCCGACTACCTGGCGTTCAGCCAGGGCGCCGGGCACGGCACCGGCTACAACGAGCAGATCGTCATCGAAGCGCGCGATTTTCTGCAAGCGATCGCCGGCGGCCAGCCGGTCTGGCCCACCTTCCGCGACGGCTACGAGGTGGACCGGCTGATAGCCGCGGCGCTGCGCTCTGTGCAGGAGCGCAGCTGGATTACCGTACGTTGAACGGCTTTAGTAGGCCAGTCCGTAACCGAACTTGTACAGCGGATGGGCTGTGTCATACGGCACGTCCGATTTCTGCACCTGCACTTCGGCCATCGACGATGGCAATTCGAACGGCAGCTTGCCTTGCGGCTTGGCCTTGCCTGTCAGGACATCGAACAGCGCGCCGTCGCTCACGCCGAAGTTGGCGAGGATGGCGCTGGCCTTGTCCTGCACGTTGCCGAGGATGGCCGGGCGGTCCAGGTACACGGTGACCACCGTCTTCGGCGCGAATTTCGCCGCGTTCTTGATCGCCTCGTAGTCGGCGTCGCCATCGGCGTAGTTCAACCTTCCCTCATGCTGCATGCTGCCGAAGATGTAATTCGGGTGCAGGATTTCATACGGCGCGGCCACGCGCAGCAGGGCCACGTCCGCTTCCTGCGGCGTGGCGACCACCGTGTAGCCATACTGCTTCGCCACGGCCGCATCGATGCCGTACAGGTAGACCTTCTTGACGGTGGCCGCCAGCGGCAAGACCTTGTCCTTGTTTTCCAGCAGGACCAGCGAACGGCGTTGCGCATCCAGGCCCGCCTCGATGAAGTCCGCCTTGCCCACGGTGGTGGCCGCCTTGGCCGCATCGACGAAAGGATGCTCGAACAGGCCCTGCTTGAATTTCTGGATCAGGATACGGCGCGCCGACGCGTTGATGCGCTCCTCCGTCAGCTGGCCACGCTGCACGGCTTGCGTCAGGTACGGCGCTTCCGTCACGCCGCCAAACTGGTCCATCCCTGCCGTGACGGCTTTCACATAGCGCTCGGCCTTGGTGGCGTTTTCCATGCCCCACGGCGTGCCGAAGCCCATGAAGGAAGGCGCGACGCCTGGCGCCGTGCCGTTGCGGCAGTTGGCGTCGCAGTCGGAGGTGATGCCCCAGTCGGACAGGATCACCCCCTCGAAACCGTATTTTCCGCGCAGCAGATCCGTCAGCATGGTCTTGCTGAAGCCGGCCGCCACCTGTTCCAGGGTGATGCCGTCGATGGTGATATTGCCGTCCGGCAGAGCGTAGGTCGGCATGACGGAAGCCGCCTTGGCCGTGAAGGCGCCTTCGAACGGTTTCACGTGGTAGGCGAAGTTGTTGCCCGGGTAAGTCATGTAGCGGCCATAGTAATTGTGGCCGTCGTAGCCCTCTTTCGTGGCGCCGTAGCCGACCCAGTGCTTGACGACAGCCACCACGCTGCCGTCATGCAGACCCGTGTTCCCGTCCTGGAAACCTTCGATATAGTGCTGCACCATGCGCTTGGCCAGGTCCGCGTCTTCGCCAAAGGTGCCGTTGATGCGCGACCAGCGCGGCTCGGTGGCCAGGTCGGCCTGCGGCGACAGCGCTTGCGTGATGCCGACGGCCAGGTATTCCTGGCGCGCGATGTCGCCGAAGCGGCGTACCAGCGCATCGTCGCCGATGGCGGCCAGGCCCAGGGTTTCAGGCCACTGCGAAAAGCCCTTGGTGCCGGCGCTGGCGCCCACCGTGTACTGGAAATGGTGGCGCGGATCCGTGCTGATGGAGACGGGGATGCCGTGGCGCGACGTTTCGCTCAGGGCTTGCACCTTGTTGTACTGGGTCGCCATATTGGCCGTGTCGCCCGCCATGCGCGTGATGAAGGTGTTGACGTACTGCTTGACGATCAGGTCTTGCAGGGCCGTCAAGTCGTAGGCGCCGCCCTGGCCGATGCCGGTGGGGTCGGCCACGGTGGGCGCCGTTCCGTGCATCATCAGGCCCGCTTTTTCATCGAGGCTCATGCGCGACAACAGGTCGTCCGCGCGCGCCTCGGCCGACAGGCGCCAATCCTCATACGGATCGATCTTGCCGTTGCGGTTCATGTCCTTGAAAGTATAGGCGTCGAGCCTGAGCTGGGCATAGGTGGTGGCGCCGAACACGGGCTGCTTGTATTCCTCGCTGACGGTGTCGTTGCCGCAGGCGGCCAGGGCAAGCGTGGCGACGCAGCCGGCGACCAGGCGGGCCATCGGTTTCAAAGTGCAATTCATCATTATCTCCAAGACTGTTTTTGTAGGTATCAAGGCGCGGCAGCAAGGCCGGCCGAAAACAATATAGCGTGAGAATGCGTGAGTTTCTTGACCGCGCAGCACGCGTTTTATACCCGCGAGAACAATTTTTGGTTAGATGGCACAACAACCAACAATCTCCTACAAAGTGCTAATATTTGTGAAAAATTACTACAACAAGCAGAATAAGCAGAATAAGCAGGAGGCAGCCTTGCACAAACCCGACACGCGCACGGTTTCGAACCGGATCGCGCAGCAATGCGCGCGCGCCATGCAGGCCGATGGCCACGACCCCGCCGAGTTTTTTCAGCGCACGGGCATCACGCCGGCGCAGCTGGACGAACCGGGCGGCCGCATCAACGCCGAGCGGCACCGCCGCATGACGGCCTACGCCCAGCAACTGCCGCAGCACCGCGGCTTGCTCGACCTCGACGTGACGCACTGGTTCGCGCATTACTCGGGCATCGCCCACGTCTGCTTCAACCGCCCCACCCTGCGCAGCGCCCTGCACGAGCTGCTGCACTTGCGGGGATTGATCGGCGAATTCGATTTCATGCTGATGAGTGAAAATGGCACGCGCATCGAGATCGAATACCTGTCCGAGTTCTGCCCCTCGGGCGGCGCCATGCAGGCGCTGGCCAATTTCCGCATGCTGTCGCTGGTGGCGCGCGCCTACGACGATGGCGCGCCCACCGCCTTCCATGCCGGCTTCCAGGGCAAGGCGCCATGGTTCGCGCCGGCCATTTCCGAGTGTTTCGGCGCAGCCGCCACATTCGGTCAGGCGCGCAATACATTGACCTTCGACGCGCCGGCGCTGGACCGGCCCTTCGCCCAGTTCAACGCCATGCTGGCGCCGCACGCGCTGCGGCACGCGCAGGGGCAATTGCAGCAGCTGCAGGGAGCGCAGCTGTTTTCGGCCCGCGTGGAGCAAGCCATCATCGATCTGCTGGGCCAGCAAGGCTCGGGCGACGCCGATAGCGCCTCGCTGCTGCCGGCCCTGTGCGACGGCCTGGCGATGAACCGCTGGACCCTGCAACGCCAGCTGCAGCAGGAACAGACCTCGTTCCGCGCGCTGGAACTGCGCGCCAAGAGCCGCGAATCGCGCCGCCTGCTGCGTGAAACGAGCCTGAGCGTGGCGGAAATAGGCGACCGCCTGGGCTTTTCCTCGCAAAGCGCGTTCACCCGCTTCTTCAAGAACCAGTTCGAACTGCCGCCGGCGCGCTACCGGCAGGATGCCACAGGCGCCTAGAGAAGAGACAAACAACAAACAACAAGAAACAAGAAACAAGCAAACCGGCAACCCACGAAACGGCCCAAGTCAAGGAGACAGGCCCCCCCGGGCCAAGCGAGCCTGAAAAATGTCGAGAGCAAGGCGCAGCGACGCAGACAGTACGCAAGTACGGCAAGGAAGCTGCAACGCCGCCATCGGCATTTTCTCAGGCCCGCGTCTCCGGCCCGCTGTTTAAAGCGCTAGTCTGCCACCACCCCTGCCTGCCCCCGTATCCGAAACCAGATCGCATACATGGCGGGCAGGAAGACCAAAGTCAGCACCGTACCGGCAAACGTGCCGCCGATCAGGGTATAGGCCAAGGTACCCCAGAAAACCGAATGTGTCAGCGGAATAAATGCCAGGATGGCCGCCAGCGCCGTGAGGATCACGGGTCGCGCGCGCTGCACGGTCGCTTCGACCACGGCGTCGAACGGCGCCAGGCCGGCCGCCTCGTTCTGGTGGATCTGGCCGATCAGGATCAGGGTATTGCGCATCAAAATGCCCGACAGCGCGATCAGGCCAACGAGCGCATTGATGCCGAACGGCTGCTGGAACAGCAGCAAGGTAGGCACCACGCCGATCAAGCCCAGGGGGCTGGTGAGGAACACCATCACCATCGCCGAAATCGAACGCACCTGCAGGATAATCATCAACAAGGTCAATGCCAGCATGATGGGGAACAGCGGCAGCATCGCTTGCGTGGCCTTGGCCGATTCCTCGATGGAGCCGGCCTGCTCGATGCGGTAGCCGGCTGGCAGCTTGTCGATGACCGTTTGCAGCTGCGCCGTGATGGCGCCCGAGACGTCGGGCGGCTGCATGCCGTCGGCGATGTCGCCGCGCACGGTAATCGTCGGCTGGCGGTCGCGCCGGCGCATCACGGGTTCTTCCGAGCGCACCTCCACGCTGCCCACCTGCGACAGCGCGATGCGTTCGCCATTCGCGCCGGCCAGGGTCAGGTCGGCGATGCGCGCCGGGTCCAGCCGCACGTCGCCGGCCGCGCGCGCCACCACCTGCACCGTGCGAATATCTTCGCGCACGGCCGTGACAGGCACGCCGCTAAGCAAAAACTGCAGCTGCTGCGCCACCGCGGACGACGTCAATCCCATCGCCTGCAAGCGCTCCTGCTGCAGGCTGAAATGCAGGGTCGGCGTGCGCGTGCCCCAGTCGGTGTTCACGGTCCGCATCATCGGGCTGGCCTGCATCACGGCTTGCACCTGGCCGGCGATGCCGCGCAATACCTCGGGATCGGGGCCGCTGACCCGGTAGGCGACGGGGAACGGCGAATACGGGCCGAACACCAGTTGCGTGACGCGCACGCGTGCTTCGGGCGCCAGACCGGCGGCGACTGCCTCGCGCAAGCGCTGCTTCAGGGCGTCGCGCGCCTGCTGGCTGTCGGTGCGCACGACGATCTTGGCAAACGACGGATCGGGCAATTCCGGTCCCATCGCCAGGTAAAAGCGCGGCGCGCCCTGGCCCACATAGGCCGTGACGATCTTCGCCTCGCTCTGGCGCGCCAGCCACGCTTCCACCTTGGCCGCCGCGCCGCTGGTCTGTCCGATCGCGCTGCCGTACGGCAGTTGCACTTCGATCAGCACTTCAGGACGGTCTGAAATCGGGAAAAACTGCTTCTTGACGATGGCCATGCCCAGCACCGCCAGCACGAACAGGCCGATCACGGTACAGAACACCAACCATTTGCGGGCGATCACGCTTCCCAGCAACCGGCGAAAACGGTGGTAGCGCGGCGTGTCGTACAGCGCGTCATGGCCGCCGGCGACGTGCTTGAGTTCAGGCAGCAGCTTCACGCCCAGGTAGGGAGTGAACACCACCGCAACCACCCACGAGGCGATCAGCGCGATGCCGACGATCCAGAACATATTGCTCGTGTATTCACCGGCGCTGGAACGGGCAAAACCGTTCGGCATGAAACCGACGGCCGTGACCAGGGTACCGGCCAGCATGGGCGCGGCCGTGTGGCTCCAGGCATAGGCGGAGGCGGCGATGCGGCTGTAGCCCTCTTCCATTTTCACCACCATCATTTCGATGGCGATGATGGCGTCGTCCACCAGCAGCCCCAGGCCCAAAATCAGGGAACCGAGGGTGATGCGGTCGAAGTTCTTGCCGGTGGCCGCCATCACGATGAATACCACGGCCAACGTCAATGGCACGGCGGCGGCCACCACGATGCCAACGCGCCAGCCCATGCTGACAAAGCACACCAGCATCACCACCAGCAGCGCGGCGAGGAACTTGAGCATGAATTCGTCGACGGCCGCGCCGATATTGACTGCCTGGTCGGTGACCTTGGCCAGGCTCATGCCCAGCGGCATGGCGGCGCCGATGGCCGTCACTTCCCCGTCCAGCGCCTTGCCCAGATCCAGCCCGTTCCAGCCGTCGCGCATGACCACGCCCAAGAGCAGCGCCGGCTCGCCGCCATTGCGCACCATGAAACTGGCCGGGTCTTCCTGGCCACGGCGCACGGTGGCGATATCGGACAGGGTCAAGGTGCGCCCCTGCGCCACCACGGGCGTATCGCGGATCTTTTGCAGCGCATCGAGCGCGCCGTCGAGGCGGATGAATACTTGCGGTCCGCGCGTCTCGACCGAGCCGGCCGGGCTCAAGGCGTTCTGGCCGTTCAGCGCCGCGAACACGTCCTGTGCCCGCACGCCCAGTGTGGCCAGACGCTCCTGCGAAAACTCCACGTAGATGCGTTCGGCCTGCTCGCCGATGATATTGACCTTTTTTACGCCCGGCACATGCAGCAGCCGCTGGCGCAGGGTTTCCGCCTCGCGCACCAGCAGGCGCTGCGGCTCGCCCTTGGCTTTCAGCGCATACAAGGCAAAGGTGACGTCGGCGTATTCGTCATTGATCATGGGACCGATCACGCCGGCGGGCAAATTGGCCGCCTCGTCGCCCGCCTTCTTGCGCGCCTGGTAAAACTCGGCCTGCACCTGCTCGGGCGGCGTGCCGTCGAGCAGGGTCAGTGTCGTGAAGGCCAGACCGGGCGTCGTATAGGTCTCGGCCCGTTCATACCAGCGCAGCTCCTGCAGGCGCTTTTCGATCTTCTCGGCCACCTGGTCCTGCATTTCGCGCGCGCTGGCGCCTGGCCAGGCGGTGACGATGGTCATCACCTTGACCGTGAAGGCCGGGTCTTCCGCGCGCCCCAGCTTGAAGAACGACAGCAGGCCGGCCAGCGAAATGAGGCAGATCAGGAACAGGGTGACGGAACGCTCGCGCACGGCCAGCGCCGACAGGTTGAAGCGGGCCGCGCTCATGGACGCGCTCCCGCGGCGGCTGCCGCTGGCGCCTGTTCGACCCTGACCTGCTGGCCCTGGCGCAGCAGATGGGCGCCCAGCGCAACGATGCGTTCGCCCGCCTTCAGGCCATCCACGTCGGCGCCGTCATCGTGCAGACCTTGCACCTTCACGGGCCGCCAGGTCACTTGGGCCGGCGTGCCGCCGATCACCCACACGCCCTGCCCCTTGCCTGCGTCATGCAGGGCCGCCAGCGGCACTTGCACGGTGCCGCCGGCCGCTTGCGCACCGGGCAGGCGCAAGGTGACGGTGGCCCCCAGCGGCGCCTTCGACAACGCCGCATCGAGCACATAGCGCGCCTCGAAGGTGCGCGTTTGCCGGTCCGCCGTCTGCGACAGCTGGCGCAAGGTGGCCGGCACGCCGGCGCCCGGCCTGCCGAACAAGGTGGCCTGGCCGGTGGAGCCGAGCGCGGGACGCAAGGTTTCAGGCAGCTGGATCGCCGCTTCGCGCCGGCCGTCATGGGCCAGGCGCACCACCACCTGCCCGGCCGCGACCACCTGGCCCGGTTCGGCCAGGGTGTCCATGACAACGCCGTCGGCGTCGGCCAGCAGCACCGCGTACTGCAGCGCATTGCGCGCCACCCCGGCCTGGGCTTCGGACGCCTTGAGCTGGGCGCCGGCCGCGTCAGCCGCCGCCTTCACCTGGTCGTAGCTGGATGCCGAGATGGCGCCCGTGCCGCGCAAGTCGCGGTAGCGCGCTTCCTCGTCCACCGCCTGGCGCGCGCGGGCGCGGTCGGCGATGACTGTTTCGTGGCGCGCCTGCGCCAGCAGCTGAAGGTCGTCGGCGTCGAGGCGCATCAATGGCTGGCCACGGCGCACGGCCTGGCCGGCGTCGACCAGCCGTTCGCGCACCTTGCCGGCCACGCGAAAACCGAGATCGCTCTGCACGCGCGGCGCGACCACGCCCGTGAAGCTGCGCATGCCCGCCTCGGCGCCCTGCACCGCGACGGCGCGCACCAGCGGCGTGGCCGCGCGCGGATCGGCCTGCGCCTTGTCGGCGCAGGCGCTCAAGGCCAGGGGTAAAGTGGAAATGACAACAGATGAAGCGAGGCGGCGCCAGCGCATAGGAATTCCATGAATGAGTGATCAGAGCCCTCATTCTGGTACTAGTGACCAATTAAGTCAACCGTCACTTATCATTGAAGCGCTTACGGCGACAAACTGCGCAACACCAGACTGGACAGCTGCACCACGGCCGTTTCGCTGCTGTCGACGCTGTGTTGCAGCAGCAAGGGATTGACGTAGGGGCGCATCACCAGGTAGATGGCGCTGGCCGTTTCGTCGAGCGGCGTCTTGCGTTCAAAGTCGCCCGTCTTGCGCCCCTGCTGCAAGATATCCTGCAGCAAGGCGCCCATCGCCAGCTCGTAGGCCTGCACGGCCGGCCAGCGCTCGGTGGCGGCCGAGGCGGCGATGTCGTACAGCTTGCGGTCCTGGAAAAACAATCGCAAGCTGGCCTCGACGCTGGCCCTGAACATGCGCCGCAGCTGCTCTGGCGGCCGCCCGGCCGCCGCGACGGCCGCCTTCACCTCCGTCTCGATCTGGTGCAGGCAGTTGCCGCAGATATGCTCGCCGATGGCTTGCTTCGATTCGAAGAACTTGTAGATATAGGCCTTGGAAAAGCCGATCGCCCTGGCCAGGTCGGAGACGGTCGTCTTTTCATAGCCGTAGCGGCTGAAGTAATCGGTGGCGGCGGCAACGATCTGGTCGCGCACGTCGTGGCCGGCGGGGCCGCGTGCTGGGCTGGGGGTGTCGGGTGTGGTGGAATTCATGGCGACAGCTTAACGCGCCGCGCTGGAATACACAATAAGTGACCGAAATGTATTATAGTCACACATTATTCTCTTTTGAACTGGAAGACCACCATGCCACTGCCACGCCTGCGCCTCCCCTTTCTGCTGATCGCCGCCGGCCTGGCCGCCACCGGCTGCACCGTCGGTGGCGATTACCGCCGGCCCGAGCTGCCGCAAGCGGCGCAGTACCTGCACCAGGCGGCGCTCGGCGCGCGCGAGGGTACCAATGCCGCCAACGTTGCCGAACTGCGGCAGTGGTGGACGGCCTTCGGCGACCCGCGCCTGACCCGCCTGGTAACGGTGGCGCTGGCGCAAAACCTCGACCTGGCGCAAGCGCAGGCCAGGGTCAGCCAGGCGCGGGCGGCCATCGGTGCGGCCGACGCCACGCTGCTGCCGTTGGCCAGCCTTGGCGGCCAGGCGGCGCGCGCCTACCAGTCCGTGCAAACGCCGCTGGGCCAGGTCTTGAATGCCACGCCAGGCCATGACCGCGCAGGCAGCGCGCGCGAATTGAACCTGCAGGCGTCGTGGGAACTCGACCTGTTCGGCGGCCTGCGCCGCGAACGCGAAGCGGCGCAGGCCGATTACGCAGCCAGCGAAGCGGGATGGGCCGCGACGCGCCTGGCCGTGGCGGCGCAAACGGCCGACCTGTACCTGACGATCCAGGGTTTGCAGGCGCGGCTGGAGCTGGCGCGCCGCCAGGTCGACACCGACGCGGCGTTGCTGGAACTGGCCACGCTGTTATATGGCAAGGGATTGGCGAACGAGCCGGTGCTGCGGCAGGCCGAAGCGTCGCTGGCGCAGGCGCGCGCCGTCGTGCCCGGCCTGGACGCGGCCCACGAAGTGGCGCTGCATGCGCTCGACGTGATGCTGGGCGCGGCGCCAGGCACCTATGGCGATGACATGGCCGCCGCCGGCGTGATGGCGCGCGCGCCGCGCATCACGGCCGGCGGCTCGCCGGGCGAACTGCTTCGGAGGCGGCCCGATCTGATCGCCGCCGAACGGCGCCTGGCCGCCGCCAGCGCGCGCACCGGAGCGGCCGTCGCCGAGTACTACCCGAAACTGAGCCTGGGCGCGCTGTTTGGCAGCGCCACGGCCGGTGGTGCCCTGTTCGGCAGCGGCTCCGGCCAGGCCGCCGGCATGCTGGGCCTGCGCTGGCGCCTGTTCGATTTCGGCCGCATCGACGCGCAGATCGAAGCTTCCCGCGGCCAGGAAGCCGAGCTGCTGGCGGCTTACCGGCTCGCAGCGCTGCACGCCGCCGAAGACGTGGAAAACGCCGGCTCGGCCCTGCTGCGCCACGAAGAACAGGCCGCGTTGCTGGCGCAAAGCGTGGAATCGCTAGCGCGCGCCCGCGCCGCCTCGCTGGCCGCCTACGAAAAAGGCGCGGTCAGCCGGCTTGACGTACTGCAGGCCGACACCAGGCTGTTGCGCGCAGCGGACGCGCGTGCGCAGGCGCAAACGGCATCAGCGCGCGCGGCCGTCGCCACTTACCGGGCGCTGGGCGGCGGCTGGCAGGCGCCGCAAGACGAAACGCAGGCGGTGGCCAGCAGGTAAATGCGGATGGCAGTCATGCCCTCATTGTTCCACCGCTGTCTGGCGCGGACGGTGGAACAGCATTGCCAATTGAGTAATTTTTCCCCATACTGCCAGGCCTTGCCCTTGCATCCCATCTTTGAACATGACCATCAGCCTGCGTCCCGTTACCGCCGACAATTTCGACATCATCAGCGAACTGCCCCTGCTACCGCAGCAGCGCGACTATCTGGCCAGCAATGACTATTCGATTGCGCAGGCCAGCTTCTACCCCGCCACCATGCATACGCGCGCCGTGTATTGCGATGAGGAGGTGATCGGCTTCCTGATGTTTGTCTCGCCCGATGCCGACGACCCGCCCGGCTATTACCAGATCTGGCGCTTCATGGTCGACCACCGGCGCCAGGGGCAAGGCCATGGACGAGCCGCGCTCGCCTTGGCGCTGGCGGAAATCCGCGCCCGCCCGGATGCGCGCAGCATTGAAATTTGCTACAAGCCCGGCAATGCCAACGCGAAACAGTTTTATGCCAGCATGGGATTCGTGGAAAAAGGCATGGATGCCGATGGCAACGACATGCTGGCCGTCATCGATCTGGCTTAATCGCCGGCGGCTAGCTGGTCCGATGTCCTGGCATCGAACGCCAGCCGCGCCGCATCAATGGCGTCGCGGTGGCCATGGGCCCAGGCGCCCAGCGCGCTGATGGGAATCAACAGCGAACGGCCCAGGTCCGTCAAGGCGTAATCGACGCGCGGCGGCACGGTGGGAAACACGGTGCGCGTCACGAGGCCGTCGCGCTCGAGCCCGCGCAAGGTCAGGGTCAGCATGCGCTGCGAAATACCGCCGATCAGGCGGCGCATCTCGTTGAATCGCTTGGTGCCATTGCCCAGCAAGATCACCACCATCACGCTCCATTTGTCGCCCACCCGCGTGAGGATATCCGTGATCGGGCGGCAGGAAGCGGCCACGCCCGCATGGCCGCCTTCGTCGCGCATGCGCCGTTCCAGCTCCGCCCCTTGCGCGGCGGCGTCGCCAATAGTCACATCCATGTGCCCCAGTGTGGAAAAAGTGCCTTCTTGTGCGTTCATTTGATAGTCACTATATTTAACTCGGTTACAAAAACATACCACCCGATCATACCACCCAAGAAGGCTTACATGAACATCCTGCACATCGATTCGAGCATCCTCGGCGAGCATTCCATCAGCCGCCAGTTGTCCGCCGCCATCGCCACCCGCCTGCAAGCGGCCGCGCCTGGCGCCACCGTCCAGTACCGCGACCTGGCGGCGCAACCGCTGCCGCAATTTACAGCCGCCCCCAGCGACGCCGACGGCGCAACGCTGGCCGGCGCGCTCGAGCAAGTGCTGGCCGCCGACGTCATCGTCATCGGCGCGCCCATGTACAACTTCGCCATCCCCAGCCAGCTGAAATCGTGGCTCGACGCGCTGGCTGTGCCCGGCAAAACTTTCCAGTACGGCGCCAATGGCCCCGAAGGTTTGCTCGGCAGCAAGCGCGTGATCATCGCCTCGACGCGCGGCGGCTACTATGGCGCCGACACGCCGATGGCCAGCCTGGAACACCAGGAAAGCCATCTGCGCGCCTTCCTCGGTTTCCTCGGCGTCACGCAGATCGAGATCGTGCGCGCCGAAGGCGTCAAGGTCAGCGACGCAGCCAGGGCGCAAGCATTGACGGGCGCTTTCGAGCAGATCGGCGCGCTGCAAGCCGCGTAAGGGATCGCCGGCTGCGCCGCGAACCGTTGCGGCGCAGCCCATGGTGGCCGGCCGGCAAGGAAGCGCCAGATGCGCTAAGCTGCCGGAACCCCAACCACAAGGACCAACATGACCCTGATCATCGTCGCCACCATCGATGCCCAAGCCCAACATATCGACGCCGTGCGCGCCGCCCTGGAAGCCGTCGTACCGCCGAGCCGCGCGGAAAGCGCCTGCCTGCGCTACGAACTGCACCTCGACAACAAGATTCCCACGCGCTTCATCATGCTGGAAGAGTGGACCGACAAGGCTGGCCACACGGCGCATGAAGCGACACCGCACTTCAAGACGCTGGTCTCCGCCGTGGGCGACAAGGTCGTCAAGATCGACATCGCGGAATTGAGCAAGCTGAAGTAACGGCCAGCGGGTCGCGCAAGCGCGCGACCATCTTGGCAAGTTGCCATCTATAATATGGCAACTTTTCTTTATGGCCATCATGACTCCATTTTCCAAGATACAAAGCGCCCTTGCGGCCGCCGCCTTGACCCTCTGCATCAGCGCTTCGGCGCAAGCTCCTCTTCCTCTGACCAAGCTGGTGGGCGAATACAATCTGGCCTCGTCGGCGACCGTGCCGGCCAGTACCTGGGGCTATTCCAAGGGACGCATTTTGGTCAAGCAGCTCGATGACCGGCATCTGATGATCGTCCTGTCCTGCGAGTGGAAACGCGAACCGAAGGCCGTCTGCGGCGATTATTTCTATGCCCAGCAACGCGACGACGGCCTGTATTTGCAGGACATGAATACCTTCGCCATGCGCCTGTACTTCGATCCCGCCTCGCGCAAACTCACCATCATTTCGCGCGGCGCCGACGCAAAACAGAGCGTACGGCATGACGTGTTCGCCACCACCACCGCGCCACTCACGGACCCCGCCCTCGTGCGGCGCATGAAGCGCGAGCTGTCGAATGCCGACAGCAAGGAGAACCGGCGCGTGTTCGGGCCCTACACCAAGTGGGACTACCAGGAAAACCGCATCGAATTCCAGCGCCAGGACTTGACGACACCGTAATGGCGCACCTGCTCCAGCCCCTGCGGCGCCAGTTGCTGCGCCTCGCCGGTGTCCTGCTGTGCTCGCCCCTGCTGGCGCGCGCGGCAGACAACGACCTGCCCCGCGCCGTGCGCCAGCGCATCGTGGCCACCCTCGACGCACCGCCGCCCAAGGTGCTCAATGTGCACCATCTGGCGCTGATACGGCGTTTCAACATCGGCTGGTCGCCCGTGGAAAGCGGCGCGCCCATGCTGAACCCGGCGTACCCGCTGGGCAAAGGCGATACCCTGGCGCTGGCCATGCAGGCGATCGCCGGCAAGGATGCGGCGCTGGCCGCCCAGCGCCTGATGGAAGCGGCCCTGCTGCTGCCCCACTTCGTGCAGATGGCCGACCTGAAAGCGGGCAGCTATGCCAACGGCAAGACGCCGTTCACCTTGACGGCCCGGCATCTGATACTGCTGCGCCAGCAGTCGTGGATGTCGGTGGAGATGCTGGGCATGGGTGCGGAAGACTACCTGGCCGAAGGCTATTGGCCGACCCCGTCCGTCGACGGCAAGCGGCCATACGGCGAATTCACGAACTACCCGGTGGAAATGGCGCAGGCACTGGACTTGCCCGTGCGCCAGCAAGCGAACGGCAGCTTGTCCATCACGCCCGCGCTGAGAGACGAACTGAAAGTGCTGCACCAGCAAACCATGCCGGCGCTGCAAGTGTTCGTGCGGGAAGCCGGGTTGCGGCGCAATACGGTCTGATACGCAAGCAGCCTGTATGGGCGCAATGGACCTACCCTTTTTCAATGCCAATCATTTTTGGCGACGACGGGTCTTTTCTGCGCTCGCAGACCAATACGCGCAATGCGACAGATAGCGGCACGCCATTGGTGTGCAAATATTTGGCGGCAACAGCGGTGCCAAGCATTTCCTGGAA
Organism: Janthinobacterium sp. KBS0711; assembly: GCF_000988085.1. Classification (NCBI taxonomy): domain Bacteria; kingdom Pseudomonadati; phylum Pseudomonadota; class Betaproteobacteria; order Burkholderiales; family Oxalobacteraceae; genus Janthinobacterium; species Janthinobacterium sp. KBS0711. Next base: position 266,640 of record NZ_LBCO01000011.1, read on the forward strand.
AATAATCGCCACATCTATTTTTTGTGCTGTCAATGCATCGATCCGCCTGGGATAATCAAGCGCAACCTGCGCGAGGCTACCGATGTAGTTTTTATTTACCATGTAAATTCATATCAAGTATGGGACAAGCACCGTATGCTTCCGCTTCGGACTACCGCAATTCGGCAGGCCGCATTCATTGATCCTTTTTCAGTATCTTGCGCATCTCCGCTCTTACTCTGTGAATACGGCTTCGCACTGCTCCCATCGGGCATCCCATCTTTATTGCAATCTCTTCATAGCTCATCCCTTCATCCTCGCGCAACAATAATGCCTTTTTCAAGGGAGGCGGCAAATTGGCGATTCGTCGAATAATTTCCATTCCAGTTTCCATTGCACTACATATCTCTTCCGGACTATCCTCATGAAACATGCTCAATGCATCAATGGAATAATCTGCATCATCAATTACATCAAGCAAGCCCGACTTAACGCCTCCCGTATGGCAGCAATAATTTTTTATACTATTCGATGCCATTGAATATAACTTCGAATAAAACATCGAACATCCACAACATTTTTCAAACCATCGAAAGACATTGAGAAATATAATCTGAACCATGTCATCAATATCTTCCTCGCGATGAATATCATGACTTACCATATTTCTTATCTGGCCACGATATCTGATATACAGCACATGAAATACCTCTGCAGTATCCGCACAAGTAATTTCCATTAAGTAATTTTCATTCCCCATGGGCATGCACCACTCACTGAAGCCACAGTTGATCCTATATCCTAGCAGCAAGAATATATCTTCAATCCAATACACAAAAAACATTGATTTATATCAATAGGATAATGCAATAGGATAAATGTTATGAAAAGTTAAATGCATGTTCTTTCGAGAAATAATTTACATGGAACATTTTTCCAACACAAGAACAGGGAAAAATGGTCCATTTAGGGAATTCTAATTTATTAAAATAAATAAATATTTCCCATTTGAAATTCTTACCAGTGAAAGATTGTTGATGTGTTCACCTTCGTGCGCTAGGGCAAATTTTTATGTAGTAATATTTAAAAAATATTCAAAGCATTCTGGGTGAGCATTTCCAATGATAAAAAAACAAGCACTTCATACGTCATCGAGTTTACGCAACGAACGACGCGGGTCTTAAAGTCGCTCAATGCTGAGTCTGGACGAATGAAGATTGATATCAAAGACACGGCGATGCCGTTCGACACGCGTATAGTCGATGCCTGGGTCAGCATCGAAGACGGCATCCTGTGGCTGGAGCACGAAACGGGAGAGGACTATACGGTGAAAATCAGGCTTGCCACGGTGCTACGCTGGTCACGTGAACCTAAATGGTAGCCAGGCTGCCGGCGTTACAAGGAATCGAGGTTTGCCAGTATCTTGCGCGCCTGTTCCTTGAAATCGGTGATCGCCGCCTCGTCCATCTTCTCCAGCTGGCGGTACGCCATGCCTATGCGGGGATGGCGTTCCAAGGTGTCCGCGTTGCGATGGAAAAAATCCCAGTACAGGGCATTGAAGGGACAGGCGAGCTCGCCGATGCGCGCCTTTTTATCGTAATGGCAGCCTTTGCAATAGTCGCTCATGCGGTCGATATACGCGGCACTGGAGACATACGGCTTGGTGGCCAGCTGCCCCCCATCGGCGAACTGGCTCATGCCGACTGTGTTGGGCAGCTCCACCCACTCGAAGGCGTCGATATAAATGCCAAGGTACCAGCCATGCACCTTGGCCGGATCGATGCCGGCCAGCAGCGCGAAATTGCCGATCACCATCAGGCGCTGGATATGATGCGCATGGGCCTGTTCCAGCGACTGGGTAATCGCCTGCGACATGCAATGCATCTTAGTCTTGCCATCCCAGAACCATGACGGCAGCGGGCGCGCATGGCCAAAGAAATTCTTTTCGGCATACCCTGGCATCTGGGCCCAGTAGACGCCGCGCACATATTCGCGCCATCCCAGGACCTCGCGTATAAAGCCCTCCACCGCAGCCAAGGGGGCATGGCCGGCGTGATAAGCCGCTTGCGCCCTGGCGACGACTTCGCGGGGATTGAGCATTTTCACGTTCAGAGCGAACGACAGCAGGGAATGAAACAAGCGCCACGCCTTGACGCTCATCGCATCCTGAAAGTCGCCAAAATGCGGCAAGGCCCGCTCGATGAAGGCGTCGAGCTGCTGCAGCGCCTCCTCCCGGTTCAGCGCCCACGCCAGCCGGTCCGCACGCGGCGCGCCAAAGCTCTTCACGCCCGCATCGATAATGCTTTGCCATAGCGAAGAATGGTCATGCACGCTGCGTGGATCCTGTGGCTCGGCGGGCGTGCCGCGCCAGGGCTTGCGGTTGTCGTGATCGAAGTTCCACTGCCCGCCGACGGGTTTTTTCGCGTCTTCCATCAGCACTTGGTGCGTGCTGCGCATCTGGCGGTAGAAAAACTCCATCAGCCATTGCTTGCGCCCGGCGAAAATATCGGCTGCCTCGTGGCGGGCCGTGTAGAAATGGTCGCTGTCGACCATCAGCCATGGAATGCGCGAGCGGCGCCCGGCCTGGTACAACTGCTGGTCGAGGCGCCACTCGTCGGGCGCCTGATATTCGAAGCCGGCGGCGTCATAGCGAAGAATCAGCGTCTCGATATTCTCCGGTATCGAGCGCGTACTTGCCACGTCGTCGATGGCGATGTAATGCACGGTGTGGCCGCGCTGGCGCAGCTGGCGCGCCAGCTCGCGCATGGCGGCGAAGATCGCCAGGATTTTCTGCGCATGGTGCAGCACATAGTCGGTTTCCTGCCGCACCTCCATCTAGACATAGATGGTGGCGTCATCGACTTCGGTGAACCAGCGGTGCTGCGCATTGAGCTGGTCACCGAGTATCAGGCGCAGCGTAGGCTTCGGCGAGGTCATGATTAATATGTGCGATGGTTAAATTCGCCGTGGCGGCGGCGCTTATCCCTGCGGCGCCGGCACCGGCTGCGGTACGGGAGCGGGCGCAGGCGCCGCCTCCGGCACCGCCTTGCCATGCGACTCCTGTCCGCCATCGCCCTCGGCCGGCATGGCCAGCGGCGCTGGCGGCGCACCCTCTTGCAGCAAATCTCCCGGCTCTTCCACCGGTTCGTCCTGCGGTTCCTCGACCGGTTCCACGTGGCGCAGCGGCGGTGGCGGCTTACCGCCGGGGAAGATGGCGTCACGCGACAGCTTGCCCGTGTCGAGCGCCGTCTTGAAAAAGTCGCCCACCACCAGCACGGCGTTGTGGCCGCCCTGGCCCCAATAATTGCTGCGCATGGTGACGCGCGCGTCATTGAAGCCTACCCAGGCGCCGCCCACCAGTTCCGGATGCATGAGGATGAACCAGCCGTCCGCATTGTTTTGCGTCGTGCCGCTCTTGCCGGCCACGTCGGAACGGATGCCGAAGCGGCTGCGGATGGCCGTGCCCGTGCCGCGGTCGATGACGCCGCGCATCATGTCCGTCAGCGTGGCGGCCGATTCGGCCTGCATGGCGCGCTTGGGCTTGTCTTCGCCGAAACGGGCGATGACCTTGCCTTCGCGGTCGGTAATATGCGTGACGACAAACGGCAGGCGCGCTTCGCCCTGTGCCGCGATGCTGGCGTAGGCGTTGACCATTTCCAGCAAGGTGACGGGACTGGTGCCCAGCGCCAGCGACGGCACTTTTTCCAGCTTGCTGTCGCGGATGCCGAGCGCGCGCGCCAGCTTGATGATCGGCGGCAAGCCGACATCCTGCATCACTTGCGCCGTGATCGTGTTTTTCGAGTAGACGAGACCGTCGCGCATGGTCATGTCGCGTCCCGTCGTGCCGCTCATGTCCGTCGGGCGCCATTTCGTGCCGTCGGCCGCCTTGATATCCATCACGGCATCGCGGTAGACGTGTTCAGGACTGAGCCCCTTTTCCAGCGCCGCGCCATACACGATGGGTTTGAAGGTGGAGCCGGGTTGGCGCGCCGCCTGCGATACGTGATCGAACTGTTCGCGCGCAAAGTCGCGGCTGCCTACCCAGGCGCGCACGGCGCCCGTGGCCGGGTCCATGGCAGCAAAGCCCGCTTCCAGGCGCGTCTTCGATTTGCGCAGGGCCCCCATGAAGGCGCGGTCGCCCTTCAGCTGCGCCAGCGCCGCCTCGGGCGTGCCGCCGGCCGCCGTCAGCTTGCGGTAGTCGGCCGATTCGCGCACGAAGGCGTCGAGCAAGGCCGGATGCGACTTCCAGAAATAATCGAAGGCCACGCTGCCGCCCTGCATGCCCGCGTACATGCCCGTCGAGGTGGACGACGGCACGCCCGCGCGGCTCCATTCCACATCGGCGATCGCCTGCAAGGCATTCGCCTGGCGCTCGACGGCGCGCTCGGCCGCCTGCTGCAAGTCGTAATCGAGCGTGGTGTGCACCACAAGGGCGTCCAGCTCCAGGTTGTAGTCGTTTTCATCAGCCCACTCAATCAGCCACTTGCGCACATAGGCCGTGAAGTGGCTGTCCGACTGCGCCCGCTCGCTCTGGCGCTCGAAATGCAGGCGCAGCGGGCGTTTGATCAACTGTTTGTAGCGCGCCTCGTCGATGACGTCGTGCTTGCGCATCTGCCCCAGCACCACGTTGCGGCGCTGCAGGGAGCGCTCGGGATTGCCGACGGGATTATAGTAATTCGTTCCCTTGAGCATGCCAACCAGGGTGGCACTTTCCAGGATATCGAGGCGCGACGCGGGCTTGTCGAAATACGTGCGGGCCGCCATCTCGATGCCGTAGGTGTTGTACAGGAAAGGCACCGTATTCAAATACGCTTCCAGGATTTCCGTCTTGCTGTAGGTGGCCTCGATCTTCAGGGCCGTGATCAGCTCCTTCAGCTTGCGGTTCAGGTTGCGCGAACGGCCGATTTCCTCAGGGAACATATTGCGCGCCAGCTGCTGCGTGATGGTGGAACCGCCCTGCGGGTTGCCGCTCGCCGTGTGCAGGATGGCGCCTGCCGTGCGCGTGAAATCGACGCCGTGGTGGTCGTAGAAGCGGTGGTCCTCCGTCGAGATCAGCGCGCTGATCACGTTCGGCGAAATCTGCTTTAACGTGACCCGTTCCTGCAAGCCCTGGTCGAAGCGGGCCAATTCCTTGCCGTCGGCGCTGACCATGGTGCTCGGCGCGGCCGCGCGCGCCTGGCGCAAGTCGTGGATGCTCGGCGTCAGAGGGATCAGCAGCAGCATGTAGAAGGTCAGCAGCGCCAGCACGGCCAGGAATGACCATAAGCCCAGCACCAGCGCGCGCCGCACGGGCGGCAAGGTCATCAGGTGCGCGTGGCCGCGCCGGTAGAGCGCCACTGCTCTCACCCACGCCACGCCCGCCACGCGCAAGGCCTGCGCGCGCGTCCATGTCCATGCCTGTGTTGCTTTTTCCTGAAACTGCTCCATGCCTGATGCCATGCTTGTAACCTTGTCTGATGCCGGAAAATCCGTTTCAGCAAGTATATAGGGCGGGCAACAAAGCGGGCCGGAATTTACGCCAGGCAAGCATCGAGGCGGGCCACAGTGACGCCGACATACGCGCCCACGCAGCGCCCGTCATGCGTCGTAAACGGGTTTTCCAGTTGCAGCAGGCCGCAATCGCAGATGACGGGATCGACCTGGGTCACGACGCCCAGCGCCAGGTAGCGCCAGCCGTCAAGCCGGCGCAGTCCCTTTTCCCGATCGGGGTTGGCGCGGAAGATGGCGTCCCAGTCGTCCATCTCGCCGGGCATGGGCCACAGTTCGAGCTGGACTTGCGTGCCAGCGGCCATCCGCCCGCCGCCGAACTCGTCCATCACATGCAGGCGCTGGCCGCCCACTTCGATGACGGCTTCCAGGTACTCGCCATCGGAGGCGATGAAAGTGGCGGCAACGATGCTGGCCGTCACTTCTGCGCCTGCTCCAGCAGGGCCGGCAATTCTTTCAGCATCGCTTCGCGCGTGCGCAGGCCTGCCGACTGCTGGCCCTTCTGCTCGTCCTGCACCAGACGCGCGAACACGATGCTGCGCTCGCCCTTGCTGGCCCAGCCCACGAACCAGCCATAGCCATGCGCTTCGTCGAAGCTGCCGTCGGCCTTGCGCGGGAAAGCCGCGCCCGTCTTGCCGTGCACTTGCCAGCCGTCCACATCGGCCAGGCGCGTCAGGCGCCGCGTCTGTTCCATGGCCTGCTTGGAGACGGGCAATTGATCGTTGACCAGCTTGCGCAGGAAGCCCAACTGCTCGAGCGGCGAAATTTTCAGCGAGGAGCTGATCCACGAGCGCTCCAGGCTGTTGTCCTTGCCCTTGTCGCCCGACACGTCCGCATTGCCATAGCGCAAAGCCTTCGCGTATTTCTGGAAACGCTCGGCGCCCAGCGCCTGCGTGATCTGCTGCGAATACCAGACGACGGAATACTGCATCCAGCGCGACGGGTCCGTGTCCTGGCGCCAGGCTTCGCCGCCCCAGTCCACATAGCCCTGGCGGTATGGCAGGCTGGGCTTGTGCTCGTCCTTGAGGAAACCGGCGTCATAGCCCATCAGGCTGAGCGCGATCTTGAATGTGGATGCGGGCGTGACGCGGTCGAGACAATTGCCCTCCTGCAGCAAGACCGTGCCTGTCTTGGCGTCGGCCATGGCCGTGCAGATGGTGGCGGAATGGGCTTGCGAGGCGGCCAGAACGGCGCCTGTCAGACCGAGGACAAACTGGAAGAATGCGCGATATTTCATGGGCCTCCGGGGTTGGGGGAGTAGGGGTTGGGGGAGTAGGCGAAATTGTACCGGGCGGCGCGGCGCGATGCCAGCGCGGATGCGTCACCTTGACGTTAGTGACCGCCCGGCTGGCGCTCCCGCCTCAGCCTCTCCTCTTCCAGCTCATCCATGCCCAGCTTTTCCTCGTCGATCAGTGCATGCTCGCGCCGTTCGCGTTCCAGTTCTTCTTCCAGGCTGTCGTCGTCCACTTCCCGCTCGTTTTTCTCCGGCATGCTGTCTTCCTCCACGGTGGTTGAGTGAAAAGCTCAGGCAAGCTTGCCCGCCTGCGCCATGGCATCGTGCGGATGCAGGCTTTCCATGTGCCGTACGGTAACACGCGCTTGCGCATAACGCGGCTGCAGCGCCGCCTGCACGCGGCGGGCCGCGTCTTCCACATACATGAGGTTAGCACCATTCAAGCGCGCGAACGCCTGCTCGTCGGCCCGTTTCACTGCCGTCTGCAGCGGCGTCGCCAGCGCCGCTTCCACCAGGTCGATGAGGGGAAACAGGTCCAGCTCCGCCTGTTCCATCAATGGCACGGTGACCGTCGCCGTGCTGCGCTGGCTGTGCGGCGTGGCCAGGCTCCCGTGCTCCTGCAGCCATGCGCGCACGGCCGCACCGTCGATGCCGCCCGCGCCGAACCTCGCCGCAAAGGCGTCGACCAGCAGTTGCCGCGCCAGCGCCGCCGAACACGGGCAGGTCGACGAGTAGCCGATCTCCACCGTCAGGGACAGGGCAAAGCCCTGCGGCGACCAGCTGGCCTGCAGGCGCACGGGATACGATTTCCAGCCCGCCAGCCCCGCCGTCAGCAGCGCCGGCTGGCGCCGCAGCACGGGAAACGCCAGCGCCAGGCGCGCCTGCGTGCTGCCGCAATCGGCGTGGCTGTCCACCATGCGCCGCAGCAAGGCGGCCAGCGCGCTGGCATCGAGCGGCTGCGCGGCGGCAAACGCATCGAGCAGCAGATACAAACGCGACATGTGGATGCCCTTGACTGCCGGATCGGGCAGATCGACCTGCACGTCGGCCCAGGCATGGACTTGCTGCGCTTGCCCGCCCTCTTCCAGCCACAAGGGCAAGGCGATGCCCTGCATGCCCACCCACTCGAGCGGCAAGGGACTGCCCAGATGGGGGCCGGCCGCCACGTCGGGCAAGGGAGAGGAAATCGAATCGCGCTTCATGGTCATGGCCCCATATGCAAACAAGTTGCATATAATGGAGAAAAGCCGCCATATTTGCAAGTATATTGCATTAAAGTGATGCGATATTTTTCTTGACGCGCTAACACATGTCAGATAATGTTGACATATGACAGACATCAACACACCACCGACCGGCGAGCGCTTGCTGCTCATGCTGGCGGCGCTCGACAACCCGCACCGGCTGCGCATCATCGCGGCGCTGGCCAGCGGCGGGCGCAATTACATCAGCCAGCTGGCGCGCGACCTGGGCATCAGCCGGCCCCTGCTGCATTTGCACCTGCAAAAACTGGAACACGCGGGACTCGTCACCAGCCAGCTGGAGCTGTCGCACGACGGCAAGGCCCTCAATTACTTCGAGGCCAGCCCATTTGAATTGCGGCTGACGCCGGCCAGCATCGCCGCGGCGGCGTCCTCGCTCACCCCCAACCCGGATCAATCCTGAACTGTAGAGGCCATCATGTCTGAAAATATCTTTTTTGCCGCCTTCTTCTTCCCCTGCACGGCCGCCGTCATCATCTTCGCCCTCAAATACACGTCCGGCATCGTGCAGGCGCGCGCCAGGCTGGCGCAGGACGGCGCCTACCAGGAGCTGGCCAAATCGATGGCCGCCGCGCAGGTGGAAACGGCAGCGTCGCTGGCCGCATTGAGCGCGTCCGTGGCGCAAATCCAGGCGCGCCTGGGCAGCCTGGAAACCATCCTCAAGGAAGTCGAATAAACCCTTTCCCCTAACGTGAGCAGGAGACCGCACCATGAATACCGTATCGACCGCCCGTCTGTATGCGCTGCGCGCCATGTATCTGCTGGTCGTCGTGGGCCTCGGCAGCGTGCTGTGGCCCGGCATCGTCACCCCGCACGCGCCGTGGGAACTGATGCGCGGCACCGTGAACTGCATGCTGGCCGCGTTTTCATTGCTGTGTTTGCTGGGCTTGCGCTATCCGCTGCAGATGCTGCCCGTGCTGCTGTGGGAAGCGCTGTGGAAGACCCTGTGGCTGCTGCTCGTGGCGCTGCCGCAATGGCTGCACGGCGGCCTGGATCCCGCCACCGCGCAATACGTGTTCGAGATTTCGTTCGTCGTGCTCGTCTACCTGGCCATTCCGTGGCGCTACGTACATACCCAGTACGTACGCAAGCCAGGTACGCCATGGCGCCAGCTCAGGCAGCCTTGCGAAACGTCAAATTGATGCGCTGCGCGCCCAGCACCACGTGTTCGCCTTCCTTCAGCGGCGCCACGCCGTGGAAGCGCAGGCGATCTACGCCGCCCCACACCACGACGTCGCCATGCAGCAGGCCGATGCGGGCCGCCTTGTCGGCCCGCTCGGCGCCGCCGAACAGGAAGGTGGCGGGCAAGCCCAGCGAGACGGAAACGATGGGCGCGTTGAAATCGCATTCATCGCGGTCCTGGTGCAGGGCCATGCGTGCTCCGGGCGCATAGCGGTTGACCAGGCAGGCGTCGGGAACAAAGCCCGGATAGCCGGCGGCCAGCGCCGCCGCCTGCGCCAGGCGCAGGAACACGAGCGGCATGGGAGGCCAAGGCAAACCGCTGGCCGGATCGAGGCGCGCGTAGCGGTAGCCGCGTCCATCCGTGACCCAGCCAAGAGGGCCGCAATTGCTCATGGCAACCGACATGCGCAAGCCGCCCGGCGTGGCCATGTGGCGCAGGGGCGCCGCCAGCACGATGGCGTCCAGCGCCGGCAGCACCTCATCCAGGTAAGGCAGCGCAAAACCGCGCAGCAGGACGGACGCGGACGAGCCCGGCACCAGCGGCGCGGGGCCGGCCGGGACTTGCTCTTCATCGGCGAACAGGGACAGGTTCATGTTGCCTATTTTAGCCGCGCCACACAAAAAGCGCGCGCGGCTGTCCCATGGTGCGCTACAGTAGCGCTTCCAGCCACTACCGCCCTCTTTCACGATGGATCATTACGCCGATTTGCTGCAAACCCTGGCGCAACAGGAAGAATCCCTGCAATTCGAACGCTTCGACAACGATGCCGCGCTGGCCGTGGGCCTGTGGATCGTCGAAGAAGTGCGCAAGCGGGGCAAGGCCGTCACCGTCAACATCACGCGCAATGGCCAAGTGCTGTTCCACCACGCCATGACGGGCGCCACGGCCGACCAGGCGGACTGGATACGCCGCAAGAACAACACGGTGCAGCGCTTTTGCCGCAGCTCCTATTACATGGGCATCTCGTATAAAAGCCGCGGCAGCACCTTTGAAGACGTGAAATACCTCGATGACATCGAGTACGCGGGCCACGGCGGCGCCTTTCCCCTGCTGATACGCGGCGTGGGACTGGTGGGCACGGTAACCGTGTCCGGCCTGGCGCAGGCCGACGACCACGCGCTCGTGGTGGCCGCGCTGCAGGCGCAACTGGAACGCTAGCTTTCCAGCGCCCTGCGCAAGGCGGCGCGCGCCAGCAGCCGCGTGGAGTCCAGAGTCGGCAGCGGCGAATTGGCGTCGCTGATGATCAGCGGGATTTCCGTGCAGCCGAGGATGACGGCGTCGCAACCCTGCTCGCGCAAGCCGCCGATGATGGCCTGAAAGCGCGCCACGCTGTCTTGCTTGACCACGCCCGGCACCAGTTCTTCCATGATGATGCGGTTGATCTCGCTGCGTTCGTCCTCGCCGGGCCGCACGCAAGCGATGGCGCGCGCGGCCAGCTTGCCCGGATACACGGCGCTGTCGACCAGCCAGCGCGTGCCCGTCAAGCCCACCTTCTTGAAACCACGCGCGGCCGCTTCGGTGGCCACCACGTCGGCGATATGCAACCATGGCAACGGCGAACGGGGCGCCATCAGCTCGAATGCCTGGTGGATGGTGTTGTCGGGGCAGATCAGGAATTCGGCGCCAGCCGCGTGCAGCTTGCGCGCCGACGCCAGCATCAGCTCGGCCACGCCGGCCAGATCGCCCCCGTTCAGGCACTCCACGTAACGCGCCAGCGGCGGCGTGTGCACCGTTACTTCCGGGTGCTCATACGCCCCCAGCGCATGCGCGCCCTCTTCGCAGATCGTGCGGTAGCACAGGGCCGCCCCTTCGGCCGAACAGCCGACGATGCCGATATGTTTGCTCATGCTCTTCTTCCTCCTTAAATGCGCTGGCCGCCGTCGATGGGAATTTCCGCGCCCGTGATGTACGAGGCGCGCTCGCTGCACAGGAACTCCACCAGATCCGCTACTTCGGCCGTCGTGCCCAGGCGGCGCAAGGGGATTTGCGTGTCGACGATGTGCGAAGTGCCCGGCGACAGGATGGCCGTGTCGATCTCGCCCGGTGCGATGGCGTTGACGCGCACGTTCAGCGGCGCCATGTCATTCGCCATTTCGCGCGTCAGCGACGCCAGCGCCGCCTTCGAACTGGCGTAGGCGGAACCGGCAAACGGGTGCACGCGGTAGCCGGCGATCGAGCACAGGTTCACGACGGAGCCATGCGCGTTCGACAATTCCTGCGCAAAGCCGCGCGTGAGCGCCAGCGGCGCGAAGAAATTCGTGTTGTACATTTCCTGCCACGTCTGCATGTCGGTGGTCAGCGAATTGACGCGCGAGCCGCCCGGCCCCTTCGGCGACACGCCCGCATTGTTCACCAGCGCGTGCAATTTCGAGTCACCCAGCATGGGGCGCAGGGTGTCGACCATCTGACCGATCTGGCTCAGGTCCGACAAATCCATGCACACATGCGTGTTGTGCTCCTGGCTGCGCGGACAGCCGCCGGGAATCGGGCTGCGCGAGACGGTGATGACCCGCCAGCCCAGGCTGCGGAAGCGTTCGGCCACCGCATGGCCGATGCCGCGGCTGGCGCCCGTGACGATGGCGGTTTTCTGTTCAGTCTTGTGCTTCATGTTCTTTCTCGTCCTTTTCTTTCTGTGTTGCACCGGCGTGCATGCGCTCCTGGCGCATGACATAGGCGAGCATTTGCGCGCCGCCGTCGAGGATGTCCTGTTCGATGGCGCGCCGCGCGGCCGCGCCGTCGCGCTGGCGCAGCGCGCCGATGATGGCGTGATGGTGGCCCACCCGCATGTCGGGCGAAAAGCTGGCATAGCCGGCGGCGATCAGCGGCGCCGTCTGCATCCACAGATGGTCGACGAAGCGTTTCAATGTCGGCATGCCGGCCGCCTGTGCCAGGCCCAGGTGGAACGCCTGATTGCATTGCAGTGCCGCCGCCAAGTCGTGGCGCGCGATGGCTTCTTCGTTCGCCTGCAGCAGGCGCTCGAGGTCGGCCAGGGTGGCGTCGTCGATGCGCTGCGCCGCCTCGAACGCGCCCAAGCCTTCCAGTTCCAGGCGCAGCGCGCGGATTTCCAGGTAGCGCGACACGCTCAGCACGGGCACGCGGAAGTCGCGCGGCGAGCGCAGCACCAGCGCCTCTTCCTGCACCAGCTGCAGCATGGCGTCGCGCACGGGCGTCACGCTCGTGCCCAGCTGCAGCGCCAGTTCGCGGATGCGCAGCCGGTCATTCGGCTGGAAGCGCCCGGCCGCCAGCGCCTCCCGCAGCATCGCATACACGGACTTGCCCAGATTGACGTGCACCAGGCTGTCCAGGGGTTGGTTCATAGGTATTTTCACGCTCAGTAAATTATGATGCATCATACATCAATGGATAAAACAGTGTTTTTCCATACGTGCACCGCAGACACGATGCAGCGCAAGCACGTACAATCAGCCGCCACCGTATCGAAAGGAACGCACTTGAACTGGGATTATTCGCACGCCCACACCCTGCCCGTCACGCCGGAACCGGGCGACATCGACGGCTTGCAGCACACCAACAACGCCGTCTACGTGCGCTGGTGCGAACATATCGCCTGGCACCACTCGGCCATGCTGGGGCTGGACCTCGACGATTACCGGCGCCTGGACCGGGCCATGGCGATACGCCGCGGCGAATACGATTACCTGCTGCCGACGCGGGCCGGCGAAGCGCTGACCCTGGCCACCTGGCTGTGCGCCAGCGATGGCCGCTCCAGCATGGAACGGCGCTTTCAGCTGGTCCGCGACAGCGACGGCGCCACCGTCGTGCGCGGACGCTGGGACTTGATCTGCATCGAACTGAGCAGCGGCCGCGCGCGCCGCTTGCCGCCCGAGTTTTTGGCCGTGTACGAACCGGCCATCGTCGCGACCGGTGCGCAGGACACAGAGGCCTAGACCGCCGTTTGCGCGCCGTTCGGCGAAGATGCGAGGCTTTTCTTGCGCCCCCGCAGTGCAACATGCATTTCGCTCCTGCTTTGCCCGTCCATGCTTTAGAATCAGCGACCTCAGCCCCGTAAAAACAGGATAAAAGATATGACGGCAGTCGGGATTACAGAACCACAAGAGCTCAAACGCGGCCTGAAAAGCCGCCACATCCAGCTCATCGCCCTGGGCGGCGCCATCGGCACCGGCCTGTTTCTGGGCATCGCGCAAACCATCAAGATGGCAGGACCTTCCGTGCTGCTGGGCTACGGCATCGCCGGCGTCATCGCCTTTTTGATCATGCGCCAGCTGGGCGAGATGGTGGTCGACGAACCCGTCGCCGGCTCCTTCAGCTATTTCGCCGACAAATACTGCGGCCACCTGCCCGGCTTTTTGTCGGGCTGGAATTACTGGGTGCTGTATGTGCTCGTCAGCATGGCCGAACTGACGGCCGTCGGCATCTACGTGCAGTACTGGTGGCCGGGCGTGCCCACCTGGGTTTCGGCCCTGGTCTTCTTTTGCGCCATCAACGCCGTCAGCCTGCTCAATGTGAAGGCCTTCGGCGAGATGGAATTCTGGTTCGCCATCATCAAGGTGGTCGCCATCATCGGCATGATCGTCTTCGGCTCGTACCTGCTCGCTTCCGGCGACGCGGGCCCGCAAGCGTCGGTGGCCAACCTGTGGCAGCACGGCGGCTTCTTCCCGAATGGCTGGCAAGGCCTGGTGATGGCCATGGCCGTCATCATGTTCTCGTTCGGCGGTCTGGAACTGGTCGGTATCACGGCGGCCGAGGCGGATGACCCGAGCACGACGATCCCGCGCGCCACCAACCAGGCCATCTACCGCATCCTGATTTTCTATATCGGCGCGCTGGGCATTTTGCTGTCGCTGTACCCGTGGCAAAACGTCGTCACTGGCGGCAGCCCGTTCGTGCTGATCTTCCATGCGCTCGACAGCAACCTGGTGGCCACGGCCCTGAACGTGGTGGTGCTGACGGCCGCCCTGTCCGTGTACAACAGCGGCGTGTACTGCAACACACGCATGCTGTTCGGCCTGGCCAAGCAAGGCAATGCGCCGCGCGCGCTGCTGCGCCTGAACCGCCGCGGCGTGCCGCTGGCGGCGCTGGGCGTGTCCGCGCTGGCGACGGGCGCCTGCGTGGTGGTCAATTACTTCATGCCGGGCGAAGCGTTCGAAGTGCTGATGGGCCTCGTTGTTTCGGCCCTAATCATCAACTGGGCCATGATCAGCTGGATCCATTTGCGCTTCCGCGCGCAGAAGAAGGCCGAGGGCAAGACGACCCTGTTCCAGAGCCTGGGCTACCCGTTCACCAACTACCTGTGCCTGGTCTTCCTGGCCGGCATCCTGGTGATCATGTATTTGACGCCGGGCCTGCGCATCTCCGTCTACCTGATCCCCGTGTGGCTCGCCGCGCTGGGCATCGGCTACTGGATCAAGCAAAACAAGGCCAAGGCATAGGCTTGCGCTGTATTCTGCAATCAGCAAACAAAAAGCCCGTCTTCGCAGACGGGCTTTTTGCATCAAGCGCTGCCGTTTTTAAGCGGCGGCGGCCTCGCCTGCATCCGGTTGCACATCGGCTCGCCACAAGCC
>NZ_LBCO01000011.1:281372-444723 GCF_000988085.1 Janthinobacterium sp. KBS0711
GCCCGCATACGATTGCAGCAGTACCTCGTCGCTCAAAGTCAGCATCGCCTGCTGGCGCTGCTCCGCCTTTTTCTCGGGAGTCATGCCCAGTTCGCCCGTCTTGTACGGACCCAGCACAGGCAGCAGGTCACGCAGCACGGAATAGTTACCTGGCGTGGTCTTGTCCGATTCCAGCTTGCCCAGGAAATACTTCATGACATGCTCGGACTGGTTGCCCTCCTGCCGCAAGCTCGCCTTGACCATCTTGCCATCCTTGTAGGCCACCTGCGCGTCGCTGCTGGCCGTATCTTCGATCTGGTGGTAGGTATAGTTCTGCGATTCCGTATTGTCCAGCAAGCGCAGCGGCACGCCGGGGACGAGCGTCTCATGGAAACTGGCGCTCAGCTTCGATTGCTGCTGCTGCCTGACCGAACGCTCATCCTGGCTGGCGCCGGCCTGCAGCGTCTTTTGCGACACGTCATAATTGAAGCCATCCTTTTCCGCACTGCGCATGGGATTGCTGAATTTCACGGCTTGAGACACGGAGGCGCTGAAATCGGCCAGCCCCGTCAGGATGGACTTGTCCTCGGCCGCCAGGCGCCACTTGCCCGTCTCGGGACTCTCTGCGACCACCTGCGGCGCGGCGGTATTGCTGTGCAAGGCCGTGAAGCTATCCTTGAGCATGGCCACCAGGCCCGCGTCGCCATGGCCGCGCGACGCCGCCTGGTCGAACTGCTGCATATAGCTGCCCAGCGCCTTGGCTTGCCGCTCCTTGCTGCCCAGGGTGTTGAGCTGACTGGCATCGACCTTCAGGTCCAGGCTGCCGGCCTCGCCGCTGAAGCTGACCTTGCGCTGCGCGCCATCGGCCTGGAAATCCAGGGTTTGAATACTTTCCGGCTCGCCGCGTACCTTGACTTCCGCATGCAGCTTCACCGACTCGAGCACTTGCTGGTCGAACTGCATCAAGCCTTCCAGCTTGATTTTCGGCGTACTTTGTCCCATGCCGTCAATGGCTTCCTGGAAACCCTTCGCCAGATCGCCCAGCGCGCTGGCCTCTGCGTCGCTGAGGTCGCCGCTGGTCGTCATGTTCACGGCCAGGCCGTCGCCCTGACTGTCGAGTGACAGCTTGACTTCCACGCCGCTCTTGGTCGTGATGCTCAGGGACACCCTGTCTTCGCCATTGCCATGCAGGCTGCCGGGCGCGATGCCGGATGCGCCATAGATATTCGGCGTGGTGCTGGGTGGCGGCTGCCGCATCGCCTGCGAGAAATTGTAGTTACCGAGCTTGGCCTGTCCCAGCATGGCCGCGCCCAGACCGCTGAAGCGGCCGCCAAACGCATACGCAGAAAAACTCTTCGTCATCGCTTCGCTGACCTTGTCGCGCGTCGCGCTTTCCCACACCATCGGCGGTTTCACTAACGCTGCCGGGATACTTCCGTTCACGCTCTCCGGGCTGAGAGCAACGATGGAAGACGACGTGGATGCGGGCGATGATGACGCCGACTCCGCTCGGTTAGGCGGAGTGGCCGAGGCCCGCGACGGGGCGCTATTCCAGCTTGAAAGTGGAGAAATGGAGGTCATGGCGCTGTAACCTTGCAAGTGGCGAGAAGATGCATCATAAAAGTTCGATATGGTTAGTTTTTTTGCAATTACCTGGCGCCAGGCAAGCCTTGCGTCACGTTATCTGGCGTGGTGGCAAGTACTGCATGGCAATACTGCATTAACGGCAAGAAACAGCAAAGCATGAGTGTCGGGGAAATGAAACATTTTCATACAGATGGCCCAGCCTCCCCGCAACAAGTTGATTCACTGCCGGGAATGTCTCAAAATGTACCGTATGGAACACAAGATTCTGCGCGCGCCGCTGGCCAGCTTTACCGACTTGTTGCTCGACGCCGTGTGCATGGTCGACGTGGACGGGCGCTTCGTGTTCGTCAGCGCCGCGTGCGAACGCATCTTCGGTTACACGCAGCAGGAAATGATCGGCAAGCTCATGATCGATCTCGTCGCTCCCGCCGACCGCGCCCGCACCCTGGCCGCCGCGCGCGCCATCATGGATGGTCATGCGCAGACGCATTTTGAAAACCGCTACCTGCGCAAGGATGGCAGCCTGGCGCACATCATGTGGACAGCCCGCTGGTCGGCCGCCGACCAACTGCGCGTGGCGGTGGCGCGCGACATTACCCTGCTGAAACAGGCGCAGGCAAAGCAAGCCGCGCTGTACGCCATTTCCGAAGCCATGCAGGCGACACAGGACTTGCCCGCCCTGCTGCACCGCATCCAGCACATCGTCGGCGAACACTTGCCCGCACGCAGTCTGACCTTGCTGCTGCATGACGAACACGGCGCCCAGCCTCCGATGACCTGCCATGCCGACGACAGCGCACCGCAGCCGACGTCATCGCTGGCCAGCCTGCTGTGCAATGAAGTGCTGCGCAGTGGCCGTCCCCTGCTGCTGCAGGCGGGACAACTGGCCGGCCTGCCGCCTGCGCTGCAAATGGCGGCCGATGCCCTGTCCTCGTGCTGGCTTGCCGTGCCGCTGTATTCCTCTCTGGGCAGCATCGGCGTGCTGGCCTTGCAAGGCGGCCAGGACGCCGTCATCGGCACGGAGCAAGACCAGGATTTGCTGCAATTTGTCGCCAAGCAACTTGCCACCGCCATCGAGCGCCGGCAGTTGCAGACGCAAATGCAGTTCATGGCCATGCACGACGAGTTGACCCGCCTGCCGAACCGCCGCCTGTTCCACGACCGCCTGCACACGGCATTCGCGCGCGCGCACCGCCAGGAAGGCCGGCTGTCGCTGCTGTTCCTGGACTTGAACAACTTCAAGCGCGTCAACGACGAGCACGGCCATGCCTGTGGCGACCTGCTGCTGCAAACGGTGGCGAACCGGCTGCGCGATTGCATGCGCGAAACCGATACCCTGGCCAGGATGGGCGGCGATGAATTCGTCGTGCTTCTGGAAAGCAATGTCACGCCGGCCGATGTCAGCCTGATCGAGCAAAAGATCCACGCGGCCCTGGCCGCGCCGCTGCACCTGGGCAACGGACAGCAATTGCAGATCGCCGTCAGCATCGGCGTGGCCCACTATCCGGAAGACGGCGATACCATGCAACTGCTGCTGCGCCATGCCGACCGGGCCATGTACGCATCGAAGCTGCTGGCCGCCGCCTCGCGCTAGGGGGCGCCTGCTCCTGACGGCAGTGCCCCATGCTATACTTTCCCGCGATGCTGAGACTCTTCAAAACATGGCTGATCCTGATGTTGATCACGGCGGTGCCGCTGCAAGCGGCCGCTGCGGGCGCCATGCGGACGTGCGCAGCACCAGCTGCAGCCGAAATGATGGCGGCCTGCCAGCATCACGATGCGCAGTCATCCACCGTCCCGCACAGCGCCAGTTCGCCGGAAAACAGCAAGTCCCCTGCCAAGCACCCCGCGTGCGGCGCCTGCTCCAGCTTTTGCCTCGGCGCGCTGATGCCGCCCGGCCTCGCCCTTCCCGCCGTCGTCGTCAACGGCGCGCAACAAGTCACCACCGCAACGGCCACCTTGCTGACGGGATTCATCCCTGACGGCCCGCGCCGGCCGCCGCGGCCGCTTTCCGCATAAATTTCAAGCACGTTCCAAGCAAGCCACCCAGGTGGCCACGATAGACCTACTTCGTCTGAAAGCAACACATGATCAACCATTTATTAGTGCGCGGCGCCTTCGCCGCCATGCTGGGCCTGCCCACGTTCGCCATGGCGGCCCTGCCCGTCATTGAAGTCTACAAGAGCGCCTCGTGCGGCTGCTGTTCCGCATGGATCAAGCACCTGGAAACGAACGGTTTTACGGTGCGCGCGAAAAATGTCGAGATGCCGGCGCAATACCGCAAGCTGGCCGGCATTCCTGACGCGCTCGGTTCGTGCCACACGGGCCTCGTCAACGGCTACGCCATCGAAGGCCATGTACCGGCCAGCGAGATCAAGCAATTGCTGCGCGAAAAACCCAGGGCCAAAGGCCTGGCCGTGCCGGCAATGCCGATGGGCTCGCCAGGCATGGAAGGACCGCGCAAGGATGCGTATGACGTCTTGCTGGTCAAAAGCAATGGCAGCACCGAGGTCTACAAGCACTACAAATAGGCACTGAGGAGAAATGAAAAACGCCGCCGGAATCGCTTCCGGCGGCGTTTTTTTATCAGGCAGCAGTAAAGAACCTACCGCCTGTCAGTACTGCATCAGATGCTGTCCAGCACGGCATTCAGGCTGGCGCTAGGACGCATGACCGCTTCCGTCTTCGCCGGATCTGGCAGGTAGTAGCCGCCGATATCCGTTTCCTTGCCTTGTACTGCTTTCAGCTCGGCAACGATCTTTTCTTCGTTGTCGGCCAGGGCTTTGGCCACTGGCGCAAAATGCGCTGCCAGTTCCGCGTCGTCCTTCTGCGCTGCCAGAGCTTGCGCCCAGTACATGGCCAGGTAGAAGTGGCTGCCGCGGTTGTCCAGTTCGCCGGTGCGTGGCGATGGCGATTTGTTGTTGTCCAGCAGCTTGCCGGTGGCTTCATCGAGGGTTTTCGCGAGGATTTTGGCCTTCGCATTGCCCGTCTTGATGCCCATGTCTTCCAGCGACACGGCCAGGGCCAGGAACTCGCCCAGCGAATCCCAGCGCAGATGGTTTTCTTCCACCAGCTGCTTGACGTGCTTAGGAGCCGAACCGCCGGCGCCCGTTTCGTACATGCCGCCACCGGCCATCAAAGGCACGATCGACAGCATCTTGGCGGACGTGCCCAGTTCCAGGATCGGGAACAAATCGGTCAGGTAATCGCGCAGGATGTTGCCGGTCACCGAGATGGTGTCCAGGCCGCGGAAGGCGCGTTCCAGGGTGTAGCGCATGGCGCGCGTCTGCGACATGATCTGGATGTCCAGGCCCTTGGTGTCGTGATCCTTCAGGTAAACCTGTACCTTCTTGATGACTTCGTTCTCGTGCGGACGGTAGGAATCGAGCCAGAACACGGCAGGCATGCCCGAGTTGCGCGCGCGCGTGACGGCCAGCTTGACCCAGTCGCGGATCGGCGCGTCCTTGACCTGGCACATGCGCCAGATATCGCCCTCCTCCACCGTTTGCGTCAGCAGCACTTCGCCAGTTTCCAGGTCGGTGATGTTGGCGATGCCGCCTTCGGGCACTTCAAACGTCTTGTCGTGCGAACCGTATTCTTCCGCTTGCTGCGCCATCAGGCCCACGTTCGGCACGGTGCCCATGGTCTTCGGATCGAAGTTGCCATGCCATTTGCAGAAGCCGATCATTTCCTGGTAGATGCGCGCGAAAGTCGATTCCGGCATGACTGCCTTGACGTCTTTCGGACGGCCATCGGCGCCCCACATCTTGCCGCCGATACGGATCATGGCTGGCATCGACGCGTCGACGATGATGTCGTTCGGCGAATGGAAGTTGGTGATGCCCTTGGCCGAATCGACCATGGCCAGTTCCGGACGGTGCGCGTGGCAGGCGTGCAGGTCCTTGAGGATTTCATCCTTTTGCGACGCTGGCAGCGTGTCGATCTTGTCGTACAGGTTGCTCATGCCATTGTTGACATTCACGCCCAGTTTGTCGAACAGCTCGGCGTGCTTGGCGAACGCGTCCTTGTAGAAGATGCGCACGCAGTGGCCGAAGACGATCGGGTGCGACACCTTCATCATGGTGGCCTTGACGTGCAGCGAGAACATCACGCCCGTCTTGAACGCGTCGTCGATTTCCTTCTCGTAGAACTCCAGCAGCGCTTTCTTGCTCATGAACATGCTGTCGATGATTTCGCCCGCTTGCAGGGAAACCTTCGGTTTCAGCACGATGGTCTTGCCCGAGGCCGTGACCAGTTCCATCTTGACGTCGCGCGCCTTTTCCAGGGTCAGCGATTTTTCGCCATGGTAGAAGTCGCCATGGTGCATGTGCGACACGTGGGTTTGCGACGATTGGCTCCACTCGCCCATCGAGTGCGGGTGCTTGCGCGCATACTCTTTGACGGCCTTCGGTGCGCGGCGGTCGGAATTGCCTTCACGCAGGACCGGGTTGACCGAGCTGCCGATGCACTTGCCGTAGCGGGCCTTCAAGGCTTTTTCTTCTTCCGTCTTCGCGTCTTCCGGATAGTCCGGCAGCTTGTAGCCACGGCCTTGCAATTCGCGTACGCAAGCGATCAGCTGACCTTGGGAAGCGCTGATGTTCGGCAGTTTGATGATGTTGGTGTCCGGATTCTGGGTCAATTTGCCCAGTTCAGCCAGGGTGTTCGGGACTTTTTGCGCGTCCGTCAGGAATTCGGGGAATTCAGCCAGTACACGTGCCGCCACCGAAATATCGCTGGACACCACGTCCACGCCGGCCGGCGCGGTGAATTTTTTGATGATTGGCAGCAGGGAATACGTCGCGAGCAGCGGCGCCTCGTCAGTCAGCGTGTAGATGATTTTGGATTTTTGTGTTGCCATGTTCATTCCCTTGTATGCGGTGATGCCTGGTGGTTAACTTTCTTCATTCCAAACACAGGACGGTTAGCCTTGCTTTGGACGGCTAGTGTGCCGGCGGTGACGCCGTGCTTGCCCACCACGTATTTTAGACTGTCCTGCCGCTGTTTGTGTATCCGATGGCGTCGAATCTTATATAAGACAGCAAATATCTGAGGCAGACGGGGAAATATGACGGTTTCAGACGGGAAATCGGTGCAAGCGGGCCGGCAAGCCATGTATGCACCAATGGAAACAAATATGTAAATAGAAATATATTTGAGCAAATCCTGTCCCGCTCACTCGTTTTTGACGATCCCTCGCACGTTCGTCAACGCCAGGCAGACATTCAGGACGATCAGGGCCCAGGCCCCGTCATGCCAGCCCCAGCAGACCCACAGCACATTGCTGAACAGGAAAACCCAGAAGCCGGCAAAGCGCCGCGCGGCCGCGCGCGACCCCACCAGCCAGGCTGCCAGCAGCGAAGCGGCCATGGCGGGCCATTGCAACAGTTCGATGAAGTCGGACATGGCGCCTCCCGTTTGCGAGGAGCGTAGCAACATTTCCGCGATATCAGCGCACGCTTGGCAGACGGCAACTACATTGATATTTATCAAATTGACATCCCGATGCCTGGGCTAATGTCGGTGCCATCTTTGATTTGAAACAGAAACTCTGCTGCCAAGACTCAACCATTCCAGACACAACGCCAGTTTTCGCCAGGCTCTTCATTCCCCAGCTGATAACGCTCGCCAAGTGCCGTAACACGCAGCGTCCCTGTCCCTTGCGTACACGTGCAGGGGCAACTTTTGCTGGCGATTTTGCAGCCTTTTGATTAATGAACGTTAAAAAGGAATTTCGTATGAGCACGTATTCTGACATTTGCATCGTTGGCGCCGGCATAGGCGGCTTGACTTGCGCCAACCGCCTGATCGGCGCCGCCGCCGGCAGGAAACTGCGCATCCGGGTATTCGACCTGAATGCCACTGTGGGCGGCCGCATCCAGTCGCGGAAGATAGACGATGAGGAAATCGCCGAACTGGGCGCCGCCCGCTATTCGCCGCAGCTGCATCCGCATTTCCAGCAACTGATGCAGGGCAGCGGTCTGCCGCATGCGGTCTACCCGTTCACCGAGGTCATCTCCCACGATAGCGTGCTGGACGAGCTGAAGGCGACGCTGGATGAGCTGAGCCCGAGGCTGACAGAGCATCCTAACCTCTCCTTCCTCGATTTCGTCAGCCATTACCTGGGCGCCGCCAAGGCCAGCAACATCATCAAGGCGACCGGCTATGACGCCTTGCTGCTGCCGATGGTGTCGGCGGCCATGGCCTACGACATCATCAAGAAACACCCGGAAACGCAGCACTTCACGGAAAACGCCACCAACCAGTGGCACTATGCCACCGATGGCTACCACGCGCTGCTGTGCCAGTTGCAGCACCAGGCCCAGGTCGCCGGCGTGGAATTCCAGCTCGAACATCGCTTGCTGTCTGTTGAAAAATCGGGCACCGACCATGTGCTCGCCTTCAGCCACCATGGCGACACGCAGATGCACCGCACACGTCATCTGGTGATGGCCATCCCGCCGTCCGCCATGCCGCGCCTGAACCTGGATTTCCCGGCCGCATGGAGCCCGTTCCAGTACGACTCGTTGCCTCTGTTCAAGGGTTTCTTCACTTTCGACACGGCCTGGTGGGATGCGCTTGGGCTGACCGACAAGGTGCTGATGGCGGCAAATCCCCTGCGCAAGATCTACTTCAAGAGCGACAAATATGTGCTGTTCTACACCGACAGCAAAAGCGCCAGCTACTGGCGCGACAGCCTGGAACTCGGTGAAGACGTGTACCTGGAGCGTGTCCGCAGCCACCTGGAAGAAGTCCTGCCGCTCGATGGCCAGCCGCTGCCGCGGATCAAGGCGCACTTCCACAAGTTCTGGCCGCATGGCGTCGAGTTTTGCGTGGAACCGGAAGCCGAACACCCGGCCGTCCTGCTGCACCGGGATGGCATCATTTCCTGCTCGGATGCCTATACCGCGCATTGCGGCTGGATGGAAGGCAGCCTGATCAGCGCCCAGCACGCCAGCGGCCTGTTGCTGCAACGGCTAGATCAACTGGACGAGGTCGCGGCCGCCAATGATACCTTCATCACTTCCTCGACCGAGCGCGCATGAGCCTACTTGACTTCCCCCGCCTGCATTTTCGGGGATTTGCCCGCGCCAATGTGCCGACGGGGAATCGCAATACGCACGGCAACATCGATATCGCCACGAATGCGGTATCGATGGCGGGCGAGGCCGTCGACCTGAGCCGGCCACCGTCCGAATTCCATGCGCACCTGAAACAGCTTGCCCCCCGCTTCAATGCAGAGGGCAAGCCCGATCCGGACGGCATCTTCAGCCAGGCGGCAGGCTACAATTTTTGCGGCAACAACCATTTCTCGTGGGAAAACGCGCGGATCACGGGCGTCCAACTTGGCACTGGCGAGGTCGATACGCAGGACGCGCTCGTGGGCGCCAAGCTGGCCCTGTGGGGGCACTACAACGAGTATCTGCGCACGACGTTCAACCGCGCCAGGTGGATCGACAACAATCCATCGCAGCCGGACACCACGCTGATCTACGCCGGTCAGTTCACCTTGAGCGACAAGCTGGCCACGCCCAACACGCCCACCTTGTTCACAGCCGATATCGCGCAGGCGCACTCGGTACGCTGGCTCGGCAGCGGCCATGTCACGGAACGCAGCGGGCATTTCCTGGACGAGGAATTCGCCCGCTCCAGGCTGTTCCAGTTTTCGGTGGCCAAGCAAGATCCGCATTTCCTGTTCAATGGGGATCTGCCGCTGCCGGCCAGCATGCAGGCCTTGCGGCAAGCCCTGGACGACGACGCGGTGCTGGGCCTGACGGTGCAATATGCGCTGTTCAATATGTCGACGCCGCTAAAACCCGATTCACCCGTGTTCTACGACTTGGCCGGCAGCATCGGCCTGTGGCGGCGCGACGAGCTGGCAAGCTATCCGGCCGGCCGCCTGCTGCAGCCGCGCCAGGGCAGCCTGGGGCCGGTGCTGGTGAAAATGCATGCGGACCGCGTCACTTTCAACATGCCGACGGCCATTCCCTTCACCACGCGCGACCCGCGCGCCGTCTCGGAACAGCATCCCACGCATGCCTTGGGCGACAAGCAGGCGCTCGGCGACCTGCTGCTGCAGGACGGCGCCGGCACCTTGCTGGCGCGGATACCCGAGCAGTTGTACCGCGACTACTGGCGCCATCACGGCGTCTTCGACGTGCCGCTGCAGCACGCTGGCGCGGCCACGGGTTCGCTCAGCCTGGGCAGCGCGCAGGCGCAGTGGGACGAAGCCGACTGGGTACTGCAATCGGACAGCAACCAGTTGTACCTGGAAGCGCCGAACCGCAACAAGCATGAGCAATTTCCGCAGACGATCACCGTGCAAAGCCGCTTCCGCGGCGAGCTGGCGGCGCCTGTGTCCCTGCCGGCGCAGGCCGAGGACGGCGCGCTGCTGGCCGTGGAGCAGCAGCCATCGCCGCTCGGACATGGCTACACGGCGCTGACCCTGACGGGGCGCCAGCCGGGCGCGACCAGGATCGTGCTGGGGGCAGGCAAGGATAAGCAATACCTCGGCGTGCGCGTGCTGCCCGACGACTGGGACCTCGACGACGTACCGGCCGAACAGGTCGACTACGCCTTCCTCTACCGGCATGTGATGAGCTACTACGAGCTCGTGTATCCATTCATGTCGGACAAGGTCTTCAGCCTGGCGGACCAGTGCAAGTGCGAAACCTATTCTCGCCTGATGTGGCAGATGTGCGATCCGCAGAACCGCGACAAGAGCTACTACATGCCCAGCACCCGCGAACTGTCGCTGCCAAAGTCGCGCCTGTTCCTGAAATACCTGACGCAGGTCGAGGCAAAGGCCAAGGCGGCGGTGCCGGAAACGGGGGTACCGCCTGTCATCGGCAGCAAGGCCGAGCTGATCGAGGAACTGAAAAAGGCCATCGACCTGGAACTGTCGCTGATGCTGCAGTACCTGTATGCCGCGTATTCGATTCCCAATTATGCGCAGGGGGCGGCGCTGGTGCAGGCTGGCCGCTGGCTGCCGGCTGAGCTGGAGTTGGCGTGCGGCGCCGAAGACCGGCGCCGCAACAGCGGCACGCGCGGCGCGCTGCTGGAGATCGCCCATGAAGAAATGATTCACTATTTATTGGTCAACAATGTGCTGATGGCGCTTGGCGAACCGTTCTATAGCGGCACCCCGGTGCTGGGCCAGTTGGCGCGCAAGCGTTTCGGCCTGGACACGGAATTTGCGTTCGAGCCATTTTCCGAACACGTGCTGGCCCGTTTCGTGCGTTTCGAATGGCCCGACTACATTCCCACGCCGGGCAAATCCATCGCCACCTTCTATATCGCGATCCGCCAGGCCGTTGCCGACTTGCCCGGCCTGTTCGAGAGCGGCGGCGGCAAGCGCGGCGGCGAACATCATTTGTTCCTGAAAGAACTGACCAACCGCGCCTATCCCGGCTACCAGCTGGAAGTGTCGGACCGCGACAGCGCGCTGTTTGCCATCGACTTCGTCACCGAACAGGGGGAAGGCGTGGCCGTCGATTCGCCGCATTTCGCCTCGTCGCACTTCCAGCGCCTGCGCGCCGTGGCCGGCAAGTTTTCAGCCTGCGGCAAACCGTTTGAGCCGGCGCTGCCGGCGCTGAAGAATCCCGTGCTGGAAGCGCGTGCGGACTGCACCGTGGTGACCGACCGGAAGGCGCGCGCGCTGATGCAGCTGTATCAAGGCTGCTACGAACTGACCTTTTTGATGATGGCGCACCATTTCGCGCAGCGGCCGCTAGGCAGCCTGCGCCGCTCGCGCCTGATGAATGCCTCGATCGACATCATGACCGGTCTGTTGCGTCCCCTGTCGGCCGCCCTGATGAACATGCCGTCCGGCGTGCCCGGCCGCCATGCGGGACCGCCCGTGCCAGAGCCCGTCAGCAGCCTGATCAGCAGCGACTACAGCCTTGGCTGCAACATGCTGGCGCAGAAATGCCAGGCGCTGGCGCAATGCGCGCGCGGCCTTGAGAGCGATGTCATCGGCATGGCGCCGATAGAGATGTTGGAGTTTTTTAATCAGCAACTTACCGATTTATCTCGGGGAAAGATGTCAAGAGAGGCTTGAAATGCATAAAATCATTATCGTCGGCGGAGGCCTGGCAGGTAGCCTCAGCGCCATTTATCTGGCGCAACGGGGACACGATGTCCACGTTATCGAAAAACGCGGCGATCCGCTGCTGGAGAATGCCGCAAACGCCGACCCGGTCAACTCGCGCGCCATCGGCGTGAGCATAACGGTACGCGGCATCAAGGCCGTCCTGGCAGCGGGCATCGGCAAGCAGGAGCTCGACCAGTGCGGCGAACCCATCGTCGGCATGGCATTTTGCGTGGGCGGCCGGCACCGCATACGCGAGCTGACCCCGCTCGAAGGCCTGTTTCCCCTGTCGCTGGACCGCACCGCCTTCCAGCGCCTGCTGAACCGGCATGCCGCCCTGCACGAAGTGAAGTATTACTTTGAGCATAAATGCCTGGATGTCGACCTGGAAAGAAAGATCGTGCTGATCCAGGGCCCGGACGGCGCCTTGCAGCAGCTGCATGGCGACCTGGTCATCGGCGCCGACGGCGCCCACTCGGCCGTGCGGCGCGCCATGCAAAGCGGCGTGCGCCGTTTCGAGTTCAAACAAAGTTACTTCCGCCACGGCTACAAGACGCTGGTCTTGCCGAACGCGGCGGATCTGGGTTTCCGGAAGGATTTGCTGTACTTCTTCGGCATGGATTCCAAGGGCCTGTTTGCCGGCCGCGCGGCCACCATTCCGGACGGCAGCATCAGCTTCGCCCTGTGCCTGCCCTACATGGGCACGCCCAGCCTGGGCACGCTCAACCGCGAAGCCATGGCCGACTTCTTCAGCCGCTACTTCGGCAACCTGCCGCCGGACCGCCGCAAGGAAATGCTCGACCAGTTCATGGCGCTGCCTAGCAACGACCTCATCAATGTCCGTTCCAGCACCTTCCACTACAAGGCCAATATCCTGCTGATCGGCGATGCGGCGCATGCCACCGCCCCATTCCTCGGACAAGGCATGAACATGGCGCTGGAAGACGTCCATGTCTTCGTTTCCCTGCTGGAAAAGCATGGCAATGCCCTGGGCCCTGCCCTGTCCGAGTTCACGCAACAGCGCAAGGTGCAGGCGGACGCCATGCAGGACATGGCGATCGCCAACTATGAAGCGCTGAGCAATCCGAATCTGATTTTCTTCCTGCAGACGCGCTACACGCGCTACATGCACAAGAAATTCCCCCGTGTTTATCCGCCAGACATGGCGGAGAAACTGTACTTCACATCGGTTCCTTACGATGAATTGCAGCAAATCCAGAAGAAACAAAACGTTTGGTACAAACTTGGAAGGGTAAATTAATGAACATTCTCGTTATCGGCGCAGGCCCCGCAGGACTGCTCTTCGCCAGTCAGATGAAACAAGCCCAGCCCGGCTGGAATATCAGCATCACGGAAAAAAACACCCCGGAAGAAGTGCTGGGCTGGGGCGTGGTGCTGCCGGGACGCCCGCCGCGCCATCCGGCCAATCCGCTCTCTTACCTGGAGCAGCCGGAACGGCTCAATCCGCAGTTCCTGGAAGAATTCAAGCTCGTGCACCACGACCAGCCCAACCTGATGAGCACCGGCGTGACCCTGTGCGGCGTGGGACGCCAGGCCCTGGTGCAAGCACTGCGCGCC
Organism: Janthinobacterium sp. KBS0711; assembly: GCF_000988085.1. NCBI lineage: Bacteria > Pseudomonadati > Pseudomonadota > Betaproteobacteria > Burkholderiales > Oxalobacteraceae > Janthinobacterium > Janthinobacterium sp. KBS0711. Next base: position 294,604 of record NZ_LBCO01000011.1, read on the forward strand.
AAGTGCGTGGCGGCCGGCATCGCGATCAGTTACGAAACGCCGCCGGCGCCCCGGGCGCAGCTGGAAGCCGAGTACGACCTGGTGGTGGTAGCGAATGGCGTCAATTACAAATCGCTGGAGTTGCCGCCAGCGTTGGTGCCGCACATCGATTTCGGCCGCAACAAATACATCTGGTACGGCACCACCCAGCTGTTCGACCAGATGAACCTGGTGTTCCGCAGCAATGAGCAAGGCATTTTCATCGGCCATGCCTACAAATACTCGGACACGATGAGCACCTTTATCGTCGAATGCAGCGAAGAAACGTACGCCAGGGCCGGGCTGGAAGCGCTGTCCGAGCGCGACGCCGCCGCATATATCGCCAAGACGTTCAAAGCCGAGCTCGGCGAACATGGGCTGCAGAGCCAACCGGGCCAGGGCTGGCGCAACTTCATGACCCTCAGCCGCGACCGGGCCTGCGACGGCAAGTTCGTCCTGCTCGGCGATGCGCTGCAATCGGGGCATTTTTCCATCGGCCATGGCACCACCATGGCGGTGGTGGCGGCCCTGCTGCTGGTCAAAATCCTCAATACCGAAGCTGGCGCGGCCGCCGCCCTGGACAGCTTCAATGCCCGCGCCGTGCCTCTGATGCAATTGTTCAAGGACCACGCCAACGCCAGCCGCCTGTGGTTTGAAACCGTAGGCGAGCGTATCGACCTGAGCAATGCAGAGCTGACCGACAGCTTCGACGCCCGCCGCAAGGACTTGCCATCGCTGCAGGAAGCGCTGATGGCCAGCCTAGGCTACGCGCTGGGCCGCTAGGGAGATACCATGCCGACACACCTCTCCCCGCCGCTGCTGCCGATGCAATGGAGCAGCGCCTATGTTTCCTACTGGACGCCGATGCAGGAGGACGACCAGGTCACGTCCGGCTATTGCTGGTTCGACTATGCACGCAACATCTGCCGCATTGATGGCCTGTTCAACCCCTGGCCGGAAAAGGAACATGGACACCTGCTGTGGATGTCGGAAATCGGCGACGCCAGGCGTGAACAAAGCCGCAAGCAAAAAGTGGCTTATGCACGGCAGGCGCAGGCAACTGGCGAACAGCTGCAGGGAACGGCGCTGGCCGACGAGGTGACGCCGTTTCAGGCGCTGTTCCTGCCGCAAGCGGTGCTGCTGGACGGCGGCGCCCGTCACGACGGCCGCCACAGCGTGCTGGGCCGCGAGGCGGATGCCTGGGTAGTCGAGCCAGCGGGCAAGCCGCCATCGGTGTTTTACCTGGAGGCCGATGGCAACCGCCTGCTGCGCATGGTCACCGGCAATGACCCGCAGCACCGTTCGGTACGCGACTTTCCCAACCTGTCTGTCAGCGACATTCCGGACAGCGTCTTTACGTCTTGCAACACCTGACCAGCACGTGGCGCGCTCCGGCCGCATGAGGCGGGAGCGCGCCACGCCTAGCTAGTGTTTTTATTATTACTCTCGAAGGATATTGCTATGCCGCTGGTTGTTTACATTCTGGGGTTGACGATCTTTTCGTTAACCACCTCCGAATTCATGGTGGCGGGCATGATGCCGTCACTGGCCCTGGCCATGGACGAACCGGTGACACGGATCGGCTATCTGATCTCCCTCTACGCCATGGGCATGGTCATCGGCGGGCCGCTGAGCACCATCGTCCTGCTCAAGCTGCGCGTGCCGAACAAGCAGGGGCTGCTGTGGCTGCTGGGCTTTTATGTCCTGGCCCAATCCGTCGCCGCCTCCGCCACCAGCTATGACATCCTGGCCGCCGCGCGGGTGGTCACGGGCGTGGCCGCCGCCACCTGCTTTGGCCTGTCCCTGGCGATCTGCGCCGATATCGTCAGCCCCAACGCGCGCGGACGCGCCGCCGCCGTCGTGATCGGCGGCCTCATGCTCGCTTCTGTGGTGGGCGTGCCGGTCGCCACGCTCATCGACCAGCACCTGGGATGGCGCGCCAGCTTCTGGCTGGTGGTGCTGCTCGCGCTGATGTGCCTGGCGCTCATCAGCGCACTGGTGCCGCCCTCAAAACCATCCGAAGTCGTCAGCCTCGGCAAGGAGCTGAGGGAATTCCGCAACCGCCACCTGTGGGCGGCGTACGCCAGCAGCGGCCTCATCATCGGAGCGATTTTCGCGGCATTCAGCTACTTCGCGGCCATCCTGACGGAAGTTACCGGTTTTCCGACGTCCGCTATCCCCTGGCTGCTGGGCGTCTACGGCGTCGCCAATGTAGTGGGCAATGGCGTGGTCGGCCGTTATGCGGACCGCTACACCACCGTCATCATGGCCTGGGGCATGGTCATTCTGAGCATCAGCCTGGCGCTGTTCGCCGTCTTTGCGCACGACAAGACCATCAGCGTTGCCCTGCTGGTCGTCACGGGCCTGGTCGGCATGTCGATGAATCCCGCCATCATCGCCCGTGTGATGAAGACCGCCCATCCGGGGCCGCTGGTCAACACCGTCCATACCTCTGTCATCAACATCGGCCTGGGCGCCGGCTCATGGCTCGGCGGCCTCGGCATCGCCGGCGGCTACGGCTTGCGCTCGCCGCTGTGGGTCGGTGTCGCGCTGGCCATACTTGGCCTCATCAGCTTGCTGCCTTACCTCGGGCACAGGCCGCGCGATTCGGTACTGTCGCATTAGCGGCTGGCGGCGCGCTCTTAGTTGCTGACCGGTTTGATGCGTCTGGCGCACGTCGCCAGCCAGCACAGGATGGCGCCGCCGCACACCATCGCCGCGCCTTGCCAGAAAGCCAGCGACAGCGGCGTGCGCAGCAGCAGTGACGACAGCGCGGCAGACAGCACGGGGATGAAATACGAGGCGCCAGCCAGAATCGTGACATTGCCGTGCAAAATGCCCACGTTCCACGCGGCATAGCCAAAGGCCATGGCGCCGGCGGCCAGGACCAGGTAGATGATGGCCTCGGCAGTAAACGCCATGTGCCCGCCCCCTTGCAGCCAGTATTTGATCCACAAGCTGAGGGAAACGAGGATGAAGAACAGGGTCACGCCGTTCTTGCCCTGCGCGAGGCGCGCCGTCACCGTGCAATACGCGGCCCAGATCAACGCGCCCGCAAAGGCCAGGCCATAGCTGAGCGGATTGCCGCACACATTGGCCACGGTGCCGGCCAGGTCAACGCCCTGCTCGCCGCCCAGCACCCAGCAGATGCCGGCGACGGACAGCAGGAAGCCCGGCACGATCAATAAATTGCTCTTTTGCCCGTTGAACAGGATGGCCGCGACAATGGTGAAGGTCGGCCACAGGTAATTGACCATGCCCACCTCGATGGCTTGGCGCGCCGTGCTGGCATAGCCGATCGACAGCGCCAGGCACAGCTCATAGGTGACGAACAGCACGCTGCCCCAGAGTAGGTAGCGCCGCGGAAACTCGCTCAGCCTCGTATAGCCGACGGACAACAGCAGGAACACCGACGCTACGCTGTACATCATCGCCGCCCCGCCCGTGGGGCCCAGCAGGTCGCTGACACTGCGGATGAGCCCGATAATGGCGCTCCACAGCAGAATGGCGCCCAGCCCGGTCAAGGTGGCCTTGTTGGTGTTTTTCATGTTTATATCATTCAGGTGAGGCAATCAGGCGCTCGGCGATACCCGCCAGGCGCCGGGCTTGCGAGACCATACACGGTGTCGTTCGCCAGGGCAATCTGCAGTGACAATTATTGAGATTTCATCAATTATTTGCGGATACTATGTCTTTCAATAACTAAACTTAAAACAGGTGCATTCATGTCCGCTCCCAAGTTAGTGTCCGCCAGCCTCGCCGTCCTGTTCTGCGCCACCGCGGCCGCCGGCACGCCCGCCTACCAGCCCTTCCCCAAGGGCTATGGCTATCTGGAACCGGCAGAAACCCGCGCGCTGCAAACGGCGATCAAGACAGGCGACAACGCCGTCGTGCGCGCACACGGCTGGCGGTTGTGGGCCGGCATCATGCAGCCGGCCGCCGGCCTGGACTGGCCAGTCTGGTACACCTGGCCCAACGGCACTGACGCGTTCGCCGACACGGCGGCAGTGACCGGCACTGCGGCAACCGCCACGGCGGACGTGAAGCCAGCCAAACGCCGCATGGGTCGCCTGGGGGCGAGCACATTGACTCCCGTCAACCTGGAAAACACACCGTTTTACCGCATCCCGGAACAGGTCATCGCGGCGTATCCTGGCGCCATAGTCCGCACGACGGAACGAGGGAAAGTCAAAATCAGCATCCGCGACGGCATCCACTTCGCCTTCAACGGCGATATCATGATCGCGACGGAATCGTTGAGCAAGGAGGCGCTCGCATTCATCCGCGACCCGAAACAGCCCGTCTACAAGCAAAGCACGCTCAACGCCCTGTACAGCAAGGACGATCCGGCCAAGCGCGTGCATAACCTGAATGCGCCAGCCAGCTATGTCGTGACCAAGCACATGTATTGGCCCGTGAAAGCCAGGGGACTGACCGCCTTGCCCGTGTGGCACGACGACTTCAGCGCCAAATATACCGGTTATGCGGGCTACGAACAGTGGCATACGGCCGTTGCCATCGACCCGGACGGCAAGCAGGTCGGCCAGATGGCCAAGGTCAGCTACCTCCATGGCGTGTACAAGCACGACACCACCACGCCATGGCCCCTCATCACCAAAGCCGCCAAAGTATATGGCTTGCAAGACTTCTACCACCACAAGGTGAGCGAAGCCGACTGGGCCAGTTTCGACGAAGCCGACAAGGCCATCATCAACGCCGCCAGCTACTGGCTGAACGGCCAGCCATTCGGCGCCGGCGACTATCTGGTCACCGTCGCCATGCACATCAATACCAAGGAAATTCCCAGCTGGGGACTGCAGAGCGTGTGGTGGTCGGATCGTCCTGACAGCATGCCGTATGCCGCCAACCGTCCCGCCGGCCTCCAGGCCCGGGGACCGTGGAAACACTATTTGCTGACGGAAGCCTACGGCATCCCGGAAAAAGGCAATCCGGAACTGCTCCCCGTCGCCACCAACCCGTACATCGAACTGGTGACGCACCCGGTCGGCACCAGTTGCTACACCTGCCACGCCAACGCAGGCTGGCCAGCCAGTTCGCAAGCGATGACACCAGGCGTGGCCAGCTATCAAAATCCAAAGTGCCCGAACCTGCGCGCCTCGCTCAACCCCAAGAGCTCCTGCCTGGCGCCCTTCACCCTCACGGATTTCCAATGGATCATCCCGGATCGGGCGGTGGGCAATTAGCATACGCAAGCAATTGCCGCCTCCCGGATTGATGCCGGGAGGCGCATCCTGACGATTCAGGCCGCCTCCCCGAACAGTCATCTTGTCGCGGCAATTATCGGCATGAACAGCTTCGCCCTCGCCGCTCGCTACGGCACGCTGGCGGCAATGTCCCGTCAAATGACCGTTGACACAAAATTATTCACCCCCTCTGTGTCGGGATCGTTGTCGCGTCGCCTGATTTACCGTAGGATTGCCAAATAGCATACTTATTGAACGCGATCGCGATTGCTTACCAGACAAGCAGCACATCCTGCACTGGCGGCTTTACATCCTGCGTCCAAATACACCGCGATTGAAATCGCCGACCAGAACACACTTTCAAGAAAAACAATGCGAAAACCTCGTTCCATAATTATTTTTACCATGTTGGCCAGCTTGGCCATGCCTGTATTCTCGGCCGATAAGCCGCTATCTTTGCCAGACCGCTTGGCCGCCCTTCGCACGACTATCGCAGTCGATCATGGAAAGATGGTTGGTCCAGGCGCGGCAACATTGATGGACGCGGGTCTGGAAAGCCAATTCGTACTCATCGGTGAGGACCATGGCATTGCAGAAATTGCGCATTTTTCGGCGGCATATTTTGAAGAATTGGCAAGTCAAGGATTTACGACGCTTATTGTCGAAAATGGGCCGGCTGTTGCCGATGCTTTGGAAAAAACATTGAAGTCCAATACTGGCGTCGCTGGCATAGCAGCATTTAATCAGGCATATCCCGTCGCTACTGCTTTTTACAAGTGGCAGGATGAAGCGCAATTCCTGGCCCGTATCGCTAAAGCCGCCGGACCATCGTTCCAATTAGTGGGAATGGATCAGGAACTCATGGGCGCTTCGAAATATTTGCTCGACCAAATGGCGGCGCAACCGCTTGGTCCTTTGGCGAAATCAAAAGTCGAGGCCTTTCGCAAGCTTGAAAGCGACGACTATCGCCGAGCGTCGGAAAGCGGAGACCCAAGAGAGCTTTTCATGGTCAAAATCAAAGAAGAAGAATTATTCGCGTTACAGAAGCTGCTCACAACACCCAAGGAAATGCCCGCCCTGGCGATGTTAAATTCCTTGATTGAAAGCCGCAGCATTTATATTAAAAACATGACTCCGGGACAAGGGTATTCGTCGAATACACAGCGTGCCAGGCTGATGAAGCAGTATGTGACCAGCCATTTGACGCTTGCGCCCGCACAGCGAATGCTGCTGAAAGCCGGCGCAATTCATGTATTCCGAGGTTATAACCCGCTTGGTGCCGGCAGCCGGGAGATCGGCAATTATTTGGCTGAATATGCGGAAGGCCGCGGACAAAAATCGCTGCATGTGTTGGTGCTGGCTTCCAAAGGCCAGCAGGCGCAATTTGCTGGCATTGGGCGCGCGTCGGCTACAACAGAAATCGGAAAAGTCGATACCAAATCCGCCATGGCTGGCGTATTGCCCTTCTTTGCCGCAGCGAAAGAGCATAAGGAATGGTCATTGTTCGACGTGCGCCCCTTGTTGGGATCGGCTAAATCCCTGGCGAATGGAGACAGCAGTGTCCAAGGCATGATTCAGGGCTACGATTTTGTACTGGTCATTCCCGATGGGAACGCAACGTCGGACCTGTGACAATATCGCCATCGGTCATCAGCCAAGCGCTGCCGATCTTGCGTCATGATGGCTCGATCTGAACCAGGACGATCTCCCCAACGGCGATCCAGGCAACTCGAGTCCCTGGGAAGGACACAGGAATTGGCATGCCGTCAGCGTGCCTTTTTCCACCTGCTCCACAACGCTCAGTTTCAAAACCAGGCTGTCATCTCGCTGACTGCGTCGAAACCCTTGTTCCACCGGACACTCCTTTCTATCGTGAAAAAGTGTCAACTCATTCCAGGATGGGTCACACGCAATAAAAAAGCCGACCACATAATGTGTCGGCTTTAATATGTCTTGCGAATTCTTGGTGGGAAGTGCAAGTTTCGAACTTGCGACCCCTGCAGTGTGAATGCAGTGCTCTACCCCTGAGCTAACCTCCCGAAGCGAGGCGAATTATCGCATAGGTGTTGCGGCATCTGCAAGGGCTGGCAAGAGGAAATTTGCCATGCGCCGCTTTTTTCTCAGACGGCCGCTGGCGGCGCCGTGACGGCGGTCCAGATGCACTGGCCTTTGGCGGCCTTGTCGAGGCCGGCGATGGTGGCTTCGTGGGCGGCCAGTTCGTCGGCCGTGGCGCTCTGGAAGATGACTTCGGCCAGGGGCACGATTTCCAGCACGGCGCCGTCCGCGGCCACTTCCACTTCTTCTTCCATGCTCAGGCTGTTTTGCCCGCGCGTCATGGCCAGGTAGACGTCGGCCAGCAATTCCGAGTCGAGCAGCGCGCCGTGCAGCTTGCGGTGGGCGTTCGAGACGCCGTAGCGGTCGCACAGGGCGTCCAGCGAGTTGCGCTTGCCCGGATGCATTTCCTTCGCCTGTACCAAGGTGTCGATCACGCCAACCACTTGCTCGTGGACTGGTGGCAGGTTCAGGCGCTTGAATTCCGCGTTCAGGAAGCCGATGTCGAACGGGGCGTTGTGGATGATCAGTTCTGCGCCGGCGATGTAGGCACGGAACTCGTCGGCGATTTCCGCGAATTTCGGTTTGTCGCTGAGGAATTCCGTCGTCAATCCGTGGACGGCCAACGCGCCCTCTTCCGAATCGCGCTCCGGATTGATGTAATGGTGGAAATTATTCCCCGTCAACATGCGGTTGCTCAGCTCGACCGCCCCGATCTCCAGGATGCGGTCTCCCGTGCGCGGGTTCAGGCCGGTGGTTTCAGTATCGAGAACAATTTGACGCATGGCGGATTCAGTCGTAAAAGCAAAAAGCGAAGGGCACAGTATAGCAAACCTGCACCCTTCGATTACGCCCTGCTCGCTGTTTCGCGGCAGGAATTTTTAACATCAGGCGCGCACGGTTTCCACGCCCAGGTTGGCCAGCTGATCAGCCCGCTCATTGCCCGGATGGCCGTTGTGGCCGCGCACCCAGCGCCATTCCACTTCATGGACGGCCTGGGCCGTATCGAGCGCTTGCCACAGGTCGACGTTTTTCACGGGCGCCTTGGCCGCCGTTTTCCAGCCGCGCGCTTTCCAGCCGTGGATCCATTCGCTGATGCCCTTCTGGACGTACTGGCTATCGGTATACAACACCACCTGGCACGGACGTTTGAGCGCCGTCAAGGCTTCGATCACGGCCTTCAATTCCATGCGGTTATTCGTCGTATTCAGTTCCCCGCCATAAATTTCTTTCTTGGCGCCATCGGCCACCATCAGTGCACCCCAACCGCCTGTGCCGGGGTTGCCCTTGCATGCGCCATCGGCGTAAATCTCTACCTTGTCTTCAAACTTAGCCATCTTGCTGTTCCCGCCTTTTATTCGTGACCGGTGCGCCTGCGGGCGCCGTCGCCGGTTTTTTGGTCCACGCCGGACCGATCAAACGCATCCCTTTGACGCGCTTGATCGCCTGCACTATATACACTGCGCCCAGATATGGCCACCAGCGCGCACCGGCCCTGTCCATGAAAGCGTTGCGGCGCAGCCATTTTTCTGTCCTGCAGGCAGGTGCGTAGCAGCCGAAGTAGCTTTGGCTGACGCCCATGTTCAGCAATTTTAACCAGTCTTTCATGCGCGGCATAGAGATCAGCTCGCCTGCCTGCGGCAGGTAATGGCGTCCCGTGACCCGTCCCAGGCCCTGGCGCATGCCCCACAGGCTGGCCGGATTGAAGCCGCAGACGATCACCCGCCCTTCCGGGATCAGCACGCGCTCGACTTCGCGCAAGACCTGGTGAGGCTCGGCGGCAAATTCGAGTACGTGCGGCAAGACCACCAGGTCCAGGCTTTGCGAGTCAAACGGCAGCTCGTCGAAGGCCGACACGAGGGTCGGGCGACGACCCTGCGGCGACTGCAAAGGCAGGCGCGCATCGAGCAGCCATTTGTTGGGCATGCGGTTGGCGGCCAGCGCGTCGAGCTGGGGCAAGCCGATCTGCACGGCATTAAAACCGAAGATGTCGACGGTCAGGCTGTCGAGGCATTGCTGCTCCCAGGCGCGCACGTACAGACCGGCCGGCGTCTGCAGCCAGCCGTCAAGCGCTATAATGGATTTTTCGGATGCCGCACTGTCCATTCAGTTTTCTCTTTTGCTCATGACACACTCCCCTGAACACGCTTTATCGGTACTTGCCGTGCCCGCCTTTGCCGACAATTACCTGTGGCTGATCCATGACGGCCGCCACGCCGCCGTGGTCGACCCCGGCGACGCGACGCCCATCCTCGATGCGCTGCAAGCCCATCAATTGACCTTGTGCGCCATTTTACTCACGCATCACCACGCCGACCACACGGGTGGCGTGCCTGAATTGTTGCAGCATTTCGCCGTCCCCGTCTTCGGCCCGCGCAATGAGGCTATCACAGCCATCACGGAACCGCTTGCCGAAGGCGATGTCGCCCACGTGCCCGAGCTGGGCTTGCAGATGAGCGTCATCGACGTGCCCGGCCATACCAAGGGCCATATCGCCTACGTGCGCCAGCGCGACGAGCGCAGCGGCGCGCCGTGGCTGTTTTCCGGCGACACCCTGTTTGCGGGCGGCTGCGGCCGACTGTTCGAAGGCACGCCGGGCCAGATGGCCGATTCGCTGGGCAAGCTGGCCGCCCTGCCCGACGATACCGAGGTATTCTGCGCGCATGAGTACACCTTGTCCAATTTACGCTTTGCCAACGCCGTCGAGCCGGGCAATGCAGCCTTGCAGGAACGCATCGCCATCGATACGGAAAAGCGCCAGCAGGGTTTGTCGACCGTGCCGTCGACCATCGCCCTGGAAAAGGCCACGAATCCCTTCCTGCGCTACCGCGAACCGGCGATCCTGACCAGCCTGAAAGTGGAAGGCAAGCTGGCGGCAGATGCCTCACCCGTGGAAGCGTTTGCCGCGCTACGGATGTGGAAGAATAATTTTTAAGCGAACTCTTCCACAATAAAAAATCCCGGCAGATGCTTAAGGCATCGCCGGGATTTTTTATGCTGCTATTTGATCAGGATCAGATTTCCTCGTACAGCGGCAAGGTCAGGAATTCGGCGAACGATTCCGACGTCGACATTTCCTCGAAAATCTGGCCGGCGCGCACATAGGTCGGGCCGTTGCCGCCTGGCGCATCGCGCTGCACCTTGGCCAGCTCTTCGGGAATCATGGCGCGCACCATCTCGGCCGTGACCTTGCGGCCGTCTTCCAGCACGCCTTTGCTGGAACGAATCCACTGCCACACTTGCGAGCGGCTGATCTCGGCCGTGGCCGCGTCTTCCATCAGGTTGTGAATAGGCACGCAACCATTGCCGGCCAGCCAGCTGCCCAGGTAATGGATGCCCACGTTGATGTTGTAGCGCAAGCCCGCTTCCGTGATCGGCGCTTCCGGCTGGAAGTTCAGCAGATCCGATGCTTTCACGTCGATGTCGGGACGCTGCTTCTCGATCTGGTTCGGCTTGTCACCGAGCACTTTCGTGAACTCGCCCATGGCCAGTTCCACCAGGCCCGGATGGGCAACCCAGCCGCCGTCGTAGCCGTCGGTAGCGTCGCGCGCCTTGTCGTTGCGCACGCCACCCATGGCGATGTCGTTCTTTTCCGGATCGTTCTTGATCGGGATCAAGGCTGCCATGCCGCCGATCGCTGGTGCACCGCGCTTGTGGCAGGTTTTCAGCAACAGCAAGGCATAGGCGCGCATGAATGGCGCCGTCATGGTCACTTTCGCGCGGTCGGCCAGGCAGAAATCCTTGTCCAGCTTGAATTTCTTGATGCACGAGAAGATGTAATCCCAGCGGCCCGCGTTCAGGCCCGAGCTGTGTTCTTTCAGCTCGTACAGGATTTCATCCATTTCGAAGGCCGCCAGAATGGTTTCGATCAGCACCGTCGCCTTGATCGTGCCTTGCGGCAAGCCCAATTCGTTTTGCGTCATGACGAAGATATCGTTCCACAGACGCGCTTCCAGGTGCGATTCCATCTTCGGCAGATAGAAATACGGGCCGGCGCCGCGTGCCAATTGCTCCTTGGCATTATGGAACATGAACAGGGCGAAATCGAAAATGCCGCCGGAAATGCGCTTGCCATCGACCAGCACGTGCTTTTCATCGAGGTGCCAGCCGCGCGGACGCACGACGAGTGTCGCGATTTTGTCGTTCAGCTTGTACGACTTGCCATTTTGCTCCAGCGAAATCGTCTTGCGCACGGCGTCGAACATATTGATCTGGCCTGTCAGCTGGTTATCCCAGTTCGGCGTGTTCGAATCCTCGAAGTCCGTCATATAGCTGTCCGCGCCAGAATTGAAGGCGTTGATGACCATCTTGCGCTCGACGGGACCCGTGATTTCCACGCGGCGGCATTCCAGCGCCTTCGGAATCGGCGCGATCTTCCAGTCGCCGTCGCGGATGTGCGCGGTTTCTGGCAAGAAATCGGGACGCTCGCCCGCATCGAGGCGCTTGGCGCGTTCCACGCGCACGGCCAGCAATTCCTGACGGCGCGGCTCGAAAGCACGCGTCAGCTTGGCCACCAGCGCCAGCGCGGCCGGCGTCAAGATCTGTTCATAGCCGGGCTGGATGTCACCCGTGATTTGCATGCCTTCTGGAAGTGCGATCGTGTTCTGCGTCATGAAGTTCTCCGGTTTTTAATAAATATAAGCAAAGGTAATCTGGTGATCCAAGTATAAGCTGAACGACTGCGGGGACAAGCTGGACAGAGGCGCAAAAACACTCTGCAAGGCGGCGCGTTTGTTCTATAGTATTGCACTATAAGGCATGGAAACGAGATTAAAAATCACTTCATCTATGCGTTTTTATCACAAGTGAAGACATAGCAGGAGCCGTAATGGGCCAGTTCAGACAAATATCGACGTTCGTGGAAGTGGTCGCCAAGGGCAGCCTGTCGGCCGCCGCGCGCGCGGAAGGGATCGCACCGGCCATGATAGGCCGGCGCCTCGATGCGCTGGAGCAGCGCCTGGGCGTCAAATTGCTGCAGCGTACGACGCGCAAGCTGGCGTTGACGAATGAAGGCGCCGCCTTCCTGGAAGATTGCCAGCGCATCCTGGGCGAACTGGAGGAAGCGGAAGCGGCCGTGGCAGTACGCAGCGTGAAAGCCAGCGGCCATTTGCTCATTTCCGCGCCAGCTGGCTTCGGGCGGCAGCACGTGGCACCTTTAATTCCCTCTTTTGTCGCCGAGCACCGCGACGTGACGGTGTCGCTGAACCTGAACGACCGCCTCGTCGACCTGATCGGCGAAGGTATCGATGTGGCCATCCGCATCGCCAGCCTGTCCGATTCCTCGCTCGTAAGCACCAAGCTGGCCGACAACCAGCGCGTGCTCGTCGGTTCACCCGCCTACCTGAAACGGGCGGGCACGCCCCGCATCCCGGCCGATCTGGCCAAGCACAATTGCCTGGCGATCAGCAGCGAAGGTAGCCAGCGTGGCTGGACTTTCCGCGAAAACGGCAAGAATGTGATCTTAAAAGTGGCCGGCAATATGGTCTGCAACGATGGCGAAGTGCTGCACGACTGGGCGCTGGCCGGCAAGGGCCTGGCATGGCGCTCGATGTGGGAAGTGGGCGCCGAGATCGCCTCGGGCCAACTGGTGACGGTGCTGGACCAGTTCGCCGCCCCGGGCAATGATATTTATGCCGTGTTCGCCCAACGCCGCCACTTGCCGCTGCGCATACGGGCGTTCGTGGATTTTTTAAGGCACAGTTATTCGCAACCCGACTACTGGCGTGAACGAGCAATCTAGCTACTGCCGGCCGGACTGGTAGAGCGTCGTTTGACGCAGAGTGGTGTAGGTCGGCGTAGGTCGGCTTAGCGCAGCGTAAGCCGACACCAGCTCACACATCTTGCCAACGCCACTCTTGTCGGCTTACGCGCAAGCGCTAAGCCGACCTACCTGATGATGCAATGCATGCCAAAAAGAGCCGCGTAGCCCATAAAGCACTCGAAAAACCCATGCTTCACGGAAATTCAGGCGAAAAAAAATCCTCGGAGACCGAGGATTTCTTTATTTCGTTTGATCCAGCGTATTAGATTGGCTGAATGTTCGAAGCTTGCTTGCCTTTAGGGCCAGCGGTCACTTCAAAAGAAACGCGTTGGTTCTCTTGCAGGGACTTGAAGCCGTTCGACTGGATAGCCGAGAAGTGAGCGAACAGATCTTCGCCGCCTTCGTCAGGGGTAATAAAGCCGAAACCCTTCGAATCATTGAACCATTTTACGATGCCAGTTGCCATTACAATTTCCTATTTCAGTTAAGTTGGGCTTGCGCCCGTTATATCGTTTGAAGCAAGAAAGAAATGACAGACAAACTGCACTACTACCTCGAATCCAACGATGCCCAATTATACCAACAAAACTGAGAAAAACCATTCTTTCGCAAAATAAACTTACGAACACTACTTTAATAGCCAAATCCCCGTCTTGCGGCGCCCTGTAGCAGCGGCATGGAGACACTATATCCTAATCTGCGACGCGGGTGCTTTGCGTTGTATCAAATGAATCATTGCAACCACATCTCTATAGTACTGTCGCTCACGCGGTGAAATGGGTGGCGGCCGCATCGCGTCCCGCCCAGTCCAGTAGCGCCGCCACCTGCGCCCGCACGGCGGGCCATTCCGCCACCGCTAGCTCGGGGGCATTGAGCATGGCGCGCACCAGTTGTTCGATGCGCCGGCATTCCTGGCCCAGTGCGGCAAAGCCGAAGGTAGCGGCCGAGCCGGCCACCGCATGCAGTGCGCGGTGCAGCTCCGTCAACGGTTCCAGGCGGGGGCCTTCGCTGTCGCAGCGGCTGCTTGCCTGCGCGATCGCCTGCAACAGGGCCGGCACGCCAGCCGCATATTTTTCATTCAAGGCGCGCAAACGCGCGCGAAAGTCCGGATCGATCAAGGTTGCCATAGCAATACTCGCTTGATGCGGTTTACTTGGTGCCGAAGATGCGGTCGCCGGCGTCGCCCAGGCCTGGCACGATGTAGGCGTGGTCATCCAGGTGCGAATCGAGCGCGGCGCAGAACATCTTGACGTTCGGATGCGCGTTCTGGAACACGGTCACGCCTTCCGGAGCGGCAACCAGGGCCAGGAAGATGATCTGCTCGTCCGTCACGCCGCGCTTTTTCAGCACGTCGACGGCATACACGGCCGAATTGCCGGTCGCCACCATCGGATCGCACAGGATAAAGGTGCGCTCATTCAGGTCCGGCAGGCGCACCAGGTATTCCACGGGCATGTGGGTGGCCGGGTCGCGGTACACGCCGATGTGGCCCACGCGGGCCGATGGCACCAAGTTCAGCAAGCCATCGCTCATGCCGATGCCGGCGCGCAGGATGGGCACGATGGCCAGTTTCTTGCCGGCGATAACAGGCGCGTCGATCGTGACGAGCGGCGTCTTGATTTCACGCGTGGTCAGCGGCAGGTCGCGCGTGATTTCATAGCCCATCAGCAGGGTGATTTCCTTGAGCAATTCGCGGAAGGTGCGCGTCGACGTATCGTGCTCGCGCATGTGGCTCAGCTTGTGCTGGATCAATGGGTGATCGGTAATGAACAAATTCGGGAAGCGTGGGTCTTGTTTCATATTGTTTTTCTTTCTCTACTGTCTGGCGCGGCGGCAAGCCTGGGCCGCAAGCGCCGTGTATCGATAAAATGATGGATTGCAGCATTATCCCAGCCCGCAGCCCGCCTGTGGCCGGAATTTTCGAAATAATCGGATTTATTGAAATCAATACTCGCGTAGCGCGCGCGCCAGGATGGCCGCGCAATCGGTGCCGGCCGGCAAGCGGCCATACGCCCCGCCCGGCGCCTGCATCAGGCGCGACTGCAGGAATGCTTGCGCGATGAAGGGCGGCGCATGGCGCAACAGCAAGGCCGCTTGCACGGCCAGCACGATGCGTTCGGACAATTGCCTGGCACCAAATTCATCGGTTTGCGGCCCGTCCAGGTCAGCCAGCAGACGCGCGCGATAGCCAGCAAAGATGGCATCGCCATCGCCGGCCAGCGCCAGCTCGGCCGCCAGGGCGTCGCGCGCGGCCGGCGATTTTCCGAACGCGCGCAAGACATCGAGGCACATGACGTTGCCTGAACCTTCCCAGATCGAATTGACGGGCAGTTCGCGGTACAGGCGCGCCAGCGGCGCGTCTTCCACATAACCGGTGCCGCCCAGCACCTCCATGGCCTCGAAGCCGAAGCCGGGACCGCGCTTGCAGATCCAGTACTTGCCGGCCGGCGTCAGCACGCGCGCCAGCATCGCTTGCCGCGGATCGTCCTTTTCATCGAAGCAGCGGGCCAGGCGCAGCGCGAAGGCCGTGGCCGCTTCCGATTCGAGCGCCAGGTCGGCCAGCACGTTTTGCATCAGGGGCTGCTCGGCCAGCGGCTTGCCGAAGACGGCCCGCTGGCGCGCATGGTGCAGCGCCTGCGTCAAGGCGGCGCGCATGATGCCGGTGCTGCCCAGCACGCAATCGAGGCGCGTATGGCTGGCCATTTCCAGAATCGTGGGTATGCCCCGCCCCGGCTGCCCCACGAGCCAGCCGTAGGCATTCGTGAATTCCACTTCCGACGAGGCATTCGAGCGGTTGCCCAATTTATCCTTCAGGCGCTGCACGCGGATGGCGTTGCGGCTGCCGTCGGGCAGGTAGCGGGGCAAAAAGAAACACGACAATCCCCCCTCTTCCGCCTGGGCCAGGATCAGATGGGCGTCGCACTGGGGCGCCGAAAAAAACCATTTGTGGCCGACGATGCGCCAGGCGCCGCCGGCCTCGCCGCCGAACAGGGCTTGCGCTTCGTCCGGCGGCACGGGCACGGCGCGCGTGGTATTGCTGCGCACGTCCGAGCCGCCCTGCTTTTCCGTCATGCCCATGCCGACCAGCGCGCCCCGCTTCTGCTCGACGGGCAAGGAGCGGGGATCGTATTCGCGCGACAGGATTTTCGGCAGCCAGCGCGCGGCGATGTGCGGCAGATCCAGCGCCTGGCGCAAGGCCGGCACCGAGGCATACGTCATCGTCACGGGACATTGCGTGCCGTTTTCCACCTGCCCCACTAATAGATAGGCGGCCGCGCGCGCCACCTGGGCGCCAGGACCGGGCGCAGCCCAGGGCGAAGCATGCGCCCCGGCGCCCACGAGGATGGCCATCAGTTCATGCCAGGCCGGATGGAACAGCACCTCGTCGATGCGGCGCCCGGCCCGGTCGAACTGCTGCAGCTCGGGCGTGTGGATATTGGCCTGGCGCGCCAGCGCATAGGTCTCGGCGCAGCCCAGCCTTTCGCCCAGCGCGTCGAGTTCCTGCAGCGCCGCCCCGCCGCCCTCGCGCAGCAGCGCTTCGATCAGCGCCGGATCGCAGGCGAACAGATTGACGTTTTCAAACGGCGTGGCCTGGTTGAAAACTTCATGCGTGTCAAAAGCATTCATGGGGGTCCCCCGCGATTTGTTATCATGGCGCCCTTGCCTGCCGTGGACGCACCGTCAACACCGTCTGCCAGCCAGACTAGCGTAAAGCGCATGACGGGGCAAGCGCGCCAGTGGAAGCGAGCGCAGATAAATGTTTCCATGTGGAATGAAAATGCCTGCGTGCGTCGCGCGGCATGATTTTTTTCATGGAAGGCAGGAATATTTGCAAAACCTGAAGCAATGTTGCTCTATTTCATGTAATCGGGTGCTTTTCAATGATACATTTCGTGTGGATCGCGTTCCGATAGCCGCCCTTCGGCCCCTATGGCGCGCGTCATGCACGACGCACTCTTTCCGTTGGCGCCCTGCCCTGCAGCGAGCGCCGGCACTGATAATAAAAAGGTAAAAGCCAGCACGATGTTTTCCAGTACCCCATCCGCCGCCCACCGCGAGGCTCGCCACGAGTTGGACAACCTCATGGAAGAGGCAGGCGACGTCGTGTTCCGGCTCGATATGGACGGCCTGATCCTGTTCGCCAGCAAGCGCGCGGCCACCCTGTTCGGCGCACCATCGGGCCTGACCGGCCACTTGCTGCTGCCGCTGGCCACGGAAGCGTCGCGCGCGGCGCTGCAGGCAGCGCTGGAAGACGCCCTGGCCGAACCGGGCCGCCTGGAAGTGCGCCTGCAAACGCCGGACCAGGAAATCTGGTTCGAGCTGCGCCTGTCTTCTTATATGAACGCGGCCGGCGTGGCCGAATTGCTGGTGGTCGGGCGCGACACGTCGGCCCAGCACAATACGGAAGAACGGCTGCGCCACATGGCCACGCACGATGCGCTCACGGGCTTGCCGAACCGCTTGCTGCTGTCGGACCGCATCCGCATGGTGATTGCCCAGGCCGCCCGTTCGGGCCAGGGCTTTTCCGTCGCCACCATCGGCCTCGATGGTTTTAAAAAGGTCAACGATGGCCTGGGCCACCCCGTCGGCGACGCCGTGCTGCGCCTGGCCGCCGCGCGCCTGCGCAAGACCCTGCGCGACAGCGACACCCTGGCACGCGTGGGCGGCGATGAATTCGTCGCCGTGCTGCCGGGCAGCGCCACGGACGCGCAGATCAAGCTGGTGACGGGCCGCTTGCTGGCGACCCTGCAGGCGCCGTTCGAAGTGGACGGCCACACGATCTACGTGGGGGCGTCAGTGGGCGTCTCGATATATCCCCTGCACGCGGAAGATGAAGTGCGCCTGGTGGCGCTGGCCGATGCGGCCATGTCGCGCGCCAAGGAAACGGGCAAGGCCCGCTGCCTGGTCTATAGCCCGCGCCTGAATGGCCCGTCGGAACACGATATTTCGCTGGAAGCGGCCATGTTCCAGGCCGTGCGCGAAGGCGAATTCCTGCTCTTTTACCAGCCCATCGTCGATGCGCACACGCGGCAAATCCAGGGCTTCGAAACCCTGATGCGCTGGAAGCACCCGACCCTGGGCCTAGTGCCGCCCGTGCGCTTCATCCCGATTGCCGAAGCCAATGGCCTGATCAACCTGCTGGGCGCCTGGGCGCTGAAGGCGGCCTGCGTACAGCTCAAGCAGTTTCAGGAAGTGGCCAAGCGGCCGTTGTACATCTCCGTCAACATCAGCCCGCGCCAGTTCCGCAACGACAAATTCCTCGACGTGCTCGATGACGCCATCGCGTTTTCCGGACTCTC
Organism: Janthinobacterium sp. KBS0711; assembly: GCF_000988085.1. Taxonomy (NCBI): domain Bacteria; kingdom Pseudomonadati; phylum Pseudomonadota; class Betaproteobacteria; order Burkholderiales; family Oxalobacteraceae; genus Janthinobacterium; species Janthinobacterium sp. KBS0711. Next base: position 312,939 of record NZ_LBCO01000011.1, read on the forward strand.
CGGCGAACACCTGGTGCTGGAAATTACGGAAGGCACCTTGATGATCGACCCCGTGCATGCGGAAACCATCCTCGTCAAGATGACGGAGCGCCGCGCGCGCATCGCCATCGACGATTTCGGCACCGGTTATTCTTCGCTCGCGTATCTGAAGCGCTTCCCCATTTCCGTGCTGAAGATCGACCGCACCTTCATCAAGGACTTGCCCGCATCGAGCAAGGATGCGGCCATCTGCAACACCATTCTCGATCTGGCCAAGCATTTGAACCTGTCCGTGGTGGCCGAAGGCGTGGAGACCGAAGAGCAGATGCACTTCATCGAATCGCGCGGCTGCCAGTACGTGCAAGGCTACCTGACGGGTAAACCGATGCCGGCCCATGCCGCGCTAGCGGCCCTGAGCGAGAAAACCTATGCGGCGCTGGTGCCTGTGCCGTCTGCCAATGAACCGCGCGGAGGGGTGCAATGAATCCAGGTCATTTCACGGTACCGACACAGCTGGGCAAAAACACCCTCGACCTGCTGTGGGCGCGCACGCGCCAGCAGGGCGACATGCCCGGCTTCGCGAAAGCCATCAGCGCCATCCTCGGTGCCATGCGCGGCGAGGACGACCACGAATTCGACATCACGCAAACGGTGCTGTCCGACCCTGTCCTCACGCACAAGGTGCTGCGGCTGGCCAACAGCGGCATGTATTCTGCCTTCGGCCAGCGCGTCAACACGGTCTCGAAGGCCGTGCTGGTGCTGGGCATCGACGCCATCGGCCACCTGGCGCTGGGCCTGAAATTGATCGAGGAATTGTCGCAGGCCTCGCCCGATTCCGTCAGCGCCCACGTGGAAATGGAAAAGGCCGTGCTGGCCGGGATGGTGGCGCAGCAGGTGGCCACCAGCGCCGGCAGCCTGCAGGCGGAGCAGGCCGTCGTCTGCTCAATGCTGCACACCCTGGGCCGCATGATGGTGACGTTCTACATGACGGACTTCTGGGCGCGCATGCAGGCGCATGCGGGTCCCGGCAACGAAGCTGCCGCCGCGCGCGAAATCCTCGGCCTGTCGCTGCCGGAAGTGGGCTATGCCACGGCCGCCCACTGGGGCTTGCCGCAGCACCTGATCAACGGCATGCGTCCGATGGACCCGTCGCCCGACAACGCTCCCGTCAGCGGCGCCGACTGGATGGCGGGCCTGTCGACGATGGCGGCGCGCTGCGCCGACTCGCTGTGGCACGACGATGCGGCCGGCGCGGCGCAGGTCCACGCGCTGATCGACGATTATGCGGGCACCCTGGGCATCACCGCGACCGACCTGGTGGTGGCGGTGGACAAGGCCAAGGCGATGGCGGCGGCCGACCTGTCGATCGCGCCCCTGTCGAAACCGGCCGAACGGCGCGCGCGCCAGCTGGCGTCGACGCGCATGCGCGCCGAAGGCAACCGCGTATTGATCGGCGGCCTGGCCGACCTGCGCGGCGCCATCGGCAGCGCCAGCCCGGGACAGATGGTCTCGATGGCGCTCGAAACGCTGCACCAGGGCTTCGATTTTTCGCGCTCGGTGGCATTCGTGCGCAACCACAGGGATCATCTGTATTCGGCGCGCATCAGCATGGGCGAAGGCATGGCCGACTTGCAGGATTTGATGGTGTTTGGCGATGCGTATGAGCCGAATGTCTTCCACGCGGCCCTCAATAGCGACCGCGTGATCTTCATCGACAATGCGCGCGACCCGAAATTTGCCGCCAAGCTGCCGCAATGGTGGAAGGCGACGTTGTCCGAAGCGCGCAGCTTCGTCGTGCTGCCCCTGTCGGCCAACGGCCACCCCACGGGATTTTTGTACGGCGACTGGGACGACAGCTTCCCGCCGATCCAATTGAACCAGACGGAATTCAACCTGATCAACGATATCCGGGCTTTGCTGGTGCAGTCGGTGGAGATGCGGCACCAGCTGGAGCTGGTGGCGAACAAGGTGGCGTGACAGGAAGCGCCAACGATGTTGTCGGATTACGCGGGGCGATGCCCCGCTAATCCGACCTACACGCACGCATGCCGTGGGCCGTAGGTCGGGTTAGCCAGAATGGCGTAACCCGACATCACCGCAACGCAGGCCCGTCATCCGACAACATTTCAATTTACTTCAACTTCGGCGTCGAAACCGACACATCGCCGCATTGCGCGCGGTGCATCAGGGCGTGGTCGATCAGCACCAGCGCCAGCATGGCTTCGGCGATCGGCGTGGCGCGGATGCCCACGCACGGGTCGTGGCGGCCGAACGTTTCCACCATCACGGGGTTGCCTTCTTTATCGATCGAGCGGCGCGGCGTGCGGATCGACGAGGTCGGCTTGATGGCGATCGAGACACTGATATCCTGCCCCGTCGAGATGCCGCCCAGTACGCCGCCGGCGTTATTGCCGATAAAGCCTTCCGGCGTCAGTTCGTCGCCGTGCTCGGAACCCTTTTGTGCCACGGAATCGAAACCGGCGCCGATTTCCACGCCTTTCACCGCATTGATGCCCATCATGGCGTAGGCGATGTCGGCGTCGAGCTTGTCGTAGATGGGCTGGCCCAGGCCGACCGGCACGTTTTGCGCGATCACGTCGATGCGCGCGCCGATGGAATCGCCATCGCGGCGCAATTGGTCCATGGCCTCTTCCATGCGCGCGATCAGGTCCGCGTCGCCGCTGGCGGCAAAGAACGGATTCGCATGCACGTGTTCCCACGACTGGAATGGCACGGGGATGTCGCCCAGCTGGCTCATGCACCCCTTGAAGGTGGTGCCGTATTGCTGCAGCAGCCATTTCTTGGCAATCGCCGCCGCGCCCACCACGGGCGCCGTCAGTCGCGCCGACGAGCGCCCGCCGCCGCGCGGATCGCGCACGCCGTATTTATGCCAGTACGTGTAGTCGGCGTGGCCGGGGCGGAAGCTTTCCGCGATATTGCCGTAATCCTTGCTGCGCTGGTCTTCATTGCGGATCAGCAGCGCGATGGGCGTACCCGTCGTCACGCCCTGGTATACGCCGGAGAGAATCTCGACCGTATCGGATTCCTGGCGCTGCGTCACGTGGCGCGACGTGCCCGGCTTGCGGCGGTCCAGCTCGGGCTGGATATCGGCTTCCGACAGGATCAATCCTGGAGGACAGCCATCGATCACGCAGCCGATGGCCGGACCATGCGATTCGCCGAAAGTGGTAACAGTAAACAGCTTGCCAAAAGAATTGCCGGACATAGTAGGAAGTGTGGGGACTGGAAAACTCAATTCTACCAGCCTGCGGGGCATGCCATGCCGCTAATGCCACGACCAAGCCCGATATTGCCCCACCCAAATCGCCATTTTTTAATCCCGTGTATTTTTTCATGCAAAAAACACCAGATATGAGTTGCAATCATGCAAATCAAGAAATATTGCCCCACAGAATAGATTTAAAAAAACATTTTGCTTATTAAATAGCTATATACTTGGATCAAAGCGCGCCACACAATACTGGCTATCAAACCGATTTGGACTGCGCCGAGAGCACATCACAAATGCCCAGGGCTAGGCGCGTTGCCGAAGACAGTACGCAAGTACGGCGAGGCAACGCAACAACGCCATGGGCTTTTGCGACGCGCTCGTATAAACATCGAGTCATCCTGGAGAAGCTATACATGCCCGCACCGATCATCCCCCTTGACGCCAACAAGGACGATCACGACGACCTGGTATTCCTCGATGAGCAACCGGCTGCGCCGCTGACGGCCGCACCGCGCAGCGTCTGGCGGGTGATGATCATCGACGACGATGAAGACGTTCACTCCACCACCACTTTCGCCCTCGGCAACCTGGAAATGCAGCACCGCCCGCTGGAATTCGTGCATGCGTATTCGGCCGGCCAGGCGCGCGAACTGCTCAAGCATGAAGACGACATCGCCGTCATCCTGCTCGACGTGGTGATGGAACAGGATGATGCGGGCCTGCACCTGGTGCGCTACATCCGCGAAACCCTGAAAATGACGGACGTGCGCATCATCCTGCGCACGGGCCAGCCCGGCTATGCGCCGGAAATCGACGCCATCCGCGATTTCGACATCAACGATTACAAGACCAAGTCCGAACTGACGCGCATCAAGCTGTTTACGACGGTGACGGCGGCCATCCGCTCGTACGAGCAGATCCGTTCGATCAACAGCAGCCGGCGCGGCCTGGACCGTATCGTCCACGCCAGCACGCAGCTGATGGCGCTGCACGGCGTGCAGAATTTCTCGGCCGGCGTGCTGGCGCAGATCGCCGACCTGCTGGGCATCCGCGCCGACGGCGTGCTGTGCGTGCAGGACTTGCAGGACAACGGCAGCAAGGAGCTGCTCGTCTCGGCCTGCACGGGCAGCTTTTCCAGCTTGCCGCACAGCGCCCTGTGCGGCCTGCAAAACCCCCGCGTAATGGCCGCCATCGAGCACACCCTGGCGCAGCGGCGCAATGTGTACGCGCACGACTACGCCACCCTGTACTTCGCGGGCAAGGCCAGCCGCGACGCTGCCGCCTACCTGGTCCTGCCGCGCCCCCTGTCCGCCATCGATGAAAGCCTGCTGGAAGTATTCTGCAGCAACGTCGCCGTGGGCCTGGACAACGTCGAGCTGGTGTCGCACCTGCACAACGCCGCCTTCTACGACCAGTTGTCGAAGCTGCCCAACCGCACGCGCCTGGTGGAAATCCTCGACGCCACCTTGTCCGGCCCCGCGCGCGACGACGCCACATTGTCGCTGGTCGACCTCGACCACTTTGCCGAGACCAACGACGCGCTGGGGCACCAGTTCGGCGACACCCTGCTGATCGCCGTGGCGGGCCGCTTGCAAACCCAGCTGGGTCCCCAGCTGACGGTGGCGCGCCTGGGCGGCGACATCTTTTGCGTGCTCGGCGACTCGTCGCAAGTCAACCCGAACAAGATCCTGGCCCTGTTCCAGCCGCCGTTCTGCATCGATGGCCAAGACGTGCAGCTGTCCGCCACCCTGGGCCTCGTGCGGCTCGGTGAACATGCGGGCACGGGCGCCGATGCGCTGAAGGATGCCGATATCGCCCTGAAGCGGGCAAAAAGCCAGCAGCGCGCCGGCCACTTCTATTTCTCGCGCAGCATGGGCATCGAAATCCGCGAACGGGTGCGCATGATGCACGCGCTGCGCACGGCTTTCAGCCAGGACCAGCTGTTTGTCGTGTATCAACCGCAGATCGACCTGACGACGCGCCGCCCCGTGGGCGCGGAAGCGCTGCTGCGCTGGCAGACGCCGGATGGCAAATTCATCTCGCCCGACCGCTTCATCCCGATCGCCGAATACTCGGGCATCATCATCGACCTCGGTGAATGGGTGCTGCGCACGGCCTGCCGCGAACTGGTGCTGCTGCGCGAACAGGGCCACCGCAACTTCGTCATGTCCGTCAACGTGTCGCAAGTACAGTTCCGCCATCCGCTGTTCCTGGAAATGCTGCGCGCGGCACTGGAAGAAACGCAGGCGCCGCCCGAGTTCATTGAACTGGAAATCACGGAATCGATGGCCATGGAAGAGCCGGATCTGCTGATCAAGATGCTGTGGCAGATCAAGCAGACGGGTGTCAGCATCGCCATCGACGACTTCGGCACGGGGTTTTCCTCGCTATCCTATTTGCAGCGCCTGCAAGTGGACCGCCTGAAAATCGACCGCGCGTTTGTGACGGAAATCACGGGTTCCGCGCGCGGCAGCAGCATCGCCGAAATGGTCATCCAGCTGGGCCGCAACCTGGGCCTGGCCGTGATCGCCGAAGGCGTGGAAGACGAACGGCAAGCGCAAATTTTGCAGGCGCTGGGCTGCCCGATGGCGCAAGGCTTTCTGTTCGCCCGCCCGATGACAGCGACGGCGCTGGGCACCTGGCTGAACAACGAGGCGCTGCAGGGCGCTGCCTAGGCATCACTTTGAATCGACCATGCAAAACGCCGGCATCTGCCGGCGTTGTTTTTACTGCATAGTGATCGCTTAATCGGTAGTTTCGGCCGGCCAGTCGCGGATGTACGCTTTGAGCATCTGGTTTTCAAAGCTTTGCGCTTCGAGCACGGCGCGCGCCACGTCGTAGAAGGAAATGACGCCCAGCAAGGTCTTGGCGTTCATAACGGGCAGGTAGCGCGCATGTTTTTCCAGCATGATGCGGCGCACTTCGTTCACTTCCGTATCCGGGGTGACGGTGATCGGGTGGTCATCCATGTGCTTGCGCACGGTGCCGCCGCCGATCTGGCCCGCGTTTTCATGCAGCGCGTTCAGCACTTCGCGGAAGGTCAGCATGCCGACCAGGTCGCCAAATTCCATGACCACCAGCGAACCGATGTCTTTTTCAGCCATGGTATTGGCCGCGTCAAGCAGGGGCTGGTCAGGCGTGACCGTGTAGAGAATATTGCCCTTGACTTGGAGAATTTCAGATACTTTCATATTGGCCGTCCTGTCCGCGTGATTGGTATTTTAGTTATTCTAGCCCTTACTGCGACTGTAGCCTATGCCTGCGGAAAAATCCAGCCTTGCGCGCAATCAAATCGTGGGGGATTGCGCAGCACTTTGCATCACGCGCGGCGGCGGAACCAACCTGCGATGGACAAGCGCTCGCGCGCCGTCGGCAGCACTTCATGCAGCATCTCGCCCGACATGAACATGGCCATGCGGCCCGCTTGTGGCGCTATGTCCACCACGGGCGCGCCTTGCGGGTGCAGTCGCAGTTCACCGCCGTGCTCGGGCAGCCAGTCGTCGTTCAGGTACAGCACGACGGACACGGTGCGCTTGTCGTCGTCGCGGAAACGGTCCAGATGGGCCCGGTAAAAGGCGCCCGGCGCGTACAGGGCGAAATGGCTTTCGTATTCTTCCAGGCCCAGGAACAGTTCGCGGTTGAGCAGGCAGCGCAGCGTTTCCATGTGTTCCAGGTAGCGGTCGCACGCCTCTGAACGGCCCGTTTCCAGCCATTCGATATGGTCGCCGCGGATGTCCGGCTGCAGCAGCGGCGCATGGCCGCTGCCCACGCCGGCGCCCTTCATCTTGCCGCTGAGCATGGATTGCACGCATTCGGCGGCCAGCTGGCGGCTCAGTTCAGGGGAGATGAAATGCTCTTGCATGAGCCAGCCTGCCTGGCACAGGCCGTCGACGATAGAGAGTCCGGGAACGGCAAGGGAGCCGTCGAACGATATTGCGGGCATAAAATCTTTCCTGGTGGACTTGCGATGAGAGTTCGCCTGAAGCCCAGGATTTCGCTGGCACGTAGCAGCCCTCCCTGCGGCGCGGCGCACGCGCACAGGTAAAACAGCCCGAATATCGCTGATCCGGTATCCTACCACCGCCGCACCGCGCCGGTCACTTTTTTTACACTGCTGGTTACACGCCCTGCTTGAGGCCACGGCGCCATGCGCCCTGCACAGGAGCCCTTTTGCTCAGCGGTAAATCAGGTTACGATCTTGCCACTATAAAACTTGGCGGAGACACCATGAGCGGCCCGAAATACCCCGGTTTCGATACTTTATCCCTGCATGCGGGCGCCGCGCCCGATCCGGCCACGGGCGCACGCGCCACGCCCATCCACTTCACGTCCTCGTTTGCCTTCAAGAGTTCGGAACATGCGGCTTCGCTGTTCAATATGGAGCGGGCCGGCCACGTGTATTCGCGCATCTCGAATCCCACCAACGCCGTGCTGGAAGAGCGCATCGCCGCGCTCGAAGGCGGCGTGGCCGGCATCGCCACGGCCAGCGGCCAGGCCGCCATGCACCTGGGCCTGTCCACCATCGCGGGCGCCGGTTCGCACATCGTTGCCTCGCGCGCCCTGTACGGCGGCTCGCACAACCTGCTGGCCTACACCTTGAAACGCTTCGGCATCGAGACCACCTTTGTCGACCCGCGCGACGTGGACTCTTGGCGCGCCGCCATCCGCCCAAATACAAAAGTGCTGTTTGCCGAAACCCTGGGCAATCCGGGTCTCGACGTGCTGGACATCCCACGGATTGCCGCCCTCGCGCACGAGCACCACTTGCCGCTGATGCTCGATTCGACGTTTACCACGCCGTATCTGCTGCGCCCTTTCGAGCATGGCGCAGACCTGGTATTCCACTCAGCCACCAAGTTTTTGTGCGGCCATGGCACGGCCATCGGCGGCTTGCTCGTCGATGGCGGCACTTTTGATTGGCAAGCCGCGTACGACAAGACGGGCCGTTTCGCCGAACTGTGCGAGCCGTACGACGGCTTCCATGGCATGGTCTTCGCCGAGGAATCGACCGTGGCGCCATTCGCCCTGCGCGCGCGGCGCGAAGGCTTGCGCGATTTCGGCGCCGTCATGAGCCCGCACAATGCCTTCGCCGTGCTACAGGGCATAGAAACCCTGGGCCTGCGCATGGACCGCCACGTGGCCAATACGCGCAAGGTGATCGATTTCCTGCTGGCCAATCCGGCCGTGGAATCCGTGTCCTACCCGGAACTGCCGTCGCACCCCGATTACGAGCTGGCCAAGACCCTGCTGCCGAAAGGCGCGGGCGGCGTGTTTACCTTCCGCCTGCGGGGCGACCGTGCGGCGGGCCAGCGCTTTGTCGACAGCCTGAAAATCTTCTCGCACCTGGCCAATGTGGGCGACGCCAAGTCGCTCGTCATCCACCCCGCCTCCACCACGCATTTCCGCGTGCCCGACGATCAACTCGAACAGGCGGGCATCACGCAGGGCACCATGCGTCTGTCCGTCGGCCTGGAAGACGCGGATGATTTGATCGAAGACCTGGCCCGTGGCCTGAAACTGTCGCAGAAAGGCGCCTGAGATGCTGCTCACCATCGACCATACCGCCGCCTACTGCTACACGGGTGGCAAGCCATTCCACCCGAACCAGCCGACGGCCGTCTTCATCCACGGCGCGCAAAACGACCACTCCGTGTGGGCCCTGCAAACGCGCTATTTTGCCCACCACGGCTGGAACGTGCTGGCCGTCGATTTGCCGGGCCACGGGCGCAGCCTGGGCGCGGCGAAAACCACGGTGGAAGAGCTGGCGCGCTGGATACTGGCCGTGCTGGACGCTGCCGGCGCGGCCAGGGCCATGCTAGTCGGCCACAGCATGGGTTCCTTGATCGCGCTGGAAGCGGCATTCCTGGCGCCCGAAAGGATCAGCCACCTGGCCATGCTCGGTTCCACCTACCCGATGAAAGTCTCGCCGGCCCTGCTGGAAACGTCACTCAACGATGAACAGGCGGCCATCGACATGGTCAATATCTGGTCGCACTCGTCGATCGCGCAAAAACCGTCGTTCCCCGGCCCCGGCTTTTACGCCATGGGCGGCGCGCGGCGCTTGAAACAGCGCATCGCCACCCTCAACCCCGATCATGTGTTTCACACGGATTTTTTTGCCTGCAATGCCTACGCGAACGGCGGAATCGCCGCCGCTTCGGTACACTGTCCGACTTTATTTATTTTCGGCGCGCGCGACATGATGACGCCGCCCAAATCGACCCGTTTGCTCACGTCTGCCATCGCGCATGGCACGGTGGTGCAAGTCGACAGCGGGCACGAATTGATGGCCGAGCAGCCCGACGCCGTGCTCGACGCGCTGTTTGCGTTTGCGCAAACGGCAGCGGCATGAGCGCTTTTTTAGGATAGATGCACATGTTGTTGAATACCCTGTTCGATGAATTGACTGGCCGCGGCAGCGGCACGGAAGCGGCGCGGCACGAGCGCTACAACTGGCTGGAACAGCTGCGCTGCGCCAACCCGCAGGCGGACGAAGGCGGCCCCATGGCAGGCATCCCCGGTCACCACTGGTACCGGCTGCCGCAGGCGCTGGTCGTGGCGGGCCAGCAGACAGACCTGCTGGTCGGCACAATGAATGCGCAATATCTGGTCTTCCCAGGCCGCCACGCGGCGGCATTCGCGGCCGAACTGGGCCTGCAATACGACGCCAACAACCGCATCGACCGCCCCGGCGGCCTCGATGAATTGCTCGACGCCTATGAAGAACAGGCCGACGGCAGCTGGACCACCCTGCCGGCAGGCCAACCGGCTCCACCGCTGGCTGGCTGGGACGACGTGTACTTCCGCGTGCGCGACCTCAGTGACGGCAAGGCCATCCAGAGCGTGACCACCATCGCTTACGAAAGCAGCCGCTTTCCCGGCTACACCCTGCTGGGCACGACCCTGGTGGGCGCGGGCGCCATCGCGCACGACGACGAGACGGCGCAATATTTGCAGCAGGTCTTCGCCGACTGGGCCATCCAGCGCGACTGCGCCGATGCCTGCGCGCCATCGTCCGAACCCTGGCCACACGCGCCGCGCCAGACGCCGCCTGCCCCGTTTGACTTCGCCCGCAACCTCGCCTACCTCGACGCCTTGCTGGCCGCCTACGCACGCGCGCAGGCGCAGGCGGAAAACGACGGCGGCGACGCGGCCTACTGGGCATGCGCGGCCGCCAGCACAGCTTACCAGGTCTTCTCGCTGCGCTACACGGCAGGCTTGCCCTTGTCGGCAGTGGAAACGGCGCTGGAAGCGGCCGTCGCCGCTTGCGAAACGGCGCGCGCGGCCCTGGCTGCGGCCTACGATGACGATGCCTTGCCCGCCTTCGATTTCGAACAGTTGACGGATTACGCGCGCACCCTGCAGCTGCTGGGCGCGGCCCTGCTGTTCGGCCGCCACGACCTAGCCATGCGCCTGGCTGCCCTGCAAACGGCCTTCGATGGCGAAGACGGCGTGTACGAAGCGCTGTTGTCCGCCATCGATCCGCAGCGTCCTGCCGTCGACGAATGGTATTTCGCCGAGCCCTATACCGCCCTGTACGACTGCCTGGACGCGGACGACCCTGCGCAGCAGCTCGAGCACCTGCGCCACTACCTGGCCAGCTGGCACGGGGCCCTGGTGCACGAAGACTGGTTCAACGGCCATTTGCGCGCGCAGGGGCTGGGCGGCTATTACGGCCTGTGGGGTTTCGAAGCGGCTGCCGCGGCCAAGCAGCTGGGCCTCGAGCGCAGCGCGCTAGCGCACTGGCTTATGCCGCCGTCGCCCTGATCCCCCAACATTTAACGAAGAGACATGATCAATACCGCAGCCCTGTTCAGCACCGCCTTTTTACCCGGCCAAGCCGGTTTCGACACCGACGCAATCACGGGCCTGGCCGAATGGCGGCTGGATGTACCTCCGCTGTTCAAGCTGCTCATCGGCGCCGGCACGCAAGCTGTCGCCTGGCCCATCTACGGCGATGGCGAAGACTGCCCCTGCGTGCTGGCCGCGCCGATGGCGCAGGCGCAAGCCAGCTGGCAAGCCCTGTCAACGCTGATGGACAGGCCGCGCGACGCGGCCGCCATCGTCGCGCGCGGCGCCATCAGCAGCTTGCTGGCAGGCGCTCAGCCCTGGCTGGTGCTCGACTGCGTGCAGCTGATTCCCCTCGATATCGATACGCCGGAATACGCGGCCGCGCTGCTAGCACTGCGCGAAGAGGCAGCCAGCTTGCACGCCGCCCTGCTGCGCGGCGACCGGGATGCGCTGGCGCCGTTGCTGACCATCGGTGCCGCGTCGCCGGCCACCGGCTACTGGTCGGCCACCGCCAGCGCGCAGCTGGCCGATGTCGAGGAACTGGACGCAGACGAACTGCCTTTCCTGCAAGGACTGGAAGTGGTGGGCTGGGAGGAGGACGCGCTGTGCTATGAAGTGAGCGCCGCCGGCGAACCGGACGTCACCGGCCTGGTCACGCCGTATGGCCGCTGGATCGTGCCACTGTCGCAACGCTATGTGGACCTGGGTGTTTACTATGCGGACGATGGCTGGATCACCTTTGCCACGGCGGACGCGCCCGATGCGCACGGCGTCATGGACTTGAACGGCACGATGGTGCTGCCGCCCGCCCCCGGCGCCCTGTACGTGATCAGCCCCCACTTGCTGCAGAGAATCGATCCCGACGGCGCCAGCCGCTTGTTGCGCCTGCCCGATGGCGCGCTGCTCATCGACAGGGTGGATAACATATGCCTGCGCGAAGATGGCTTGATCGACATCAAGCGCCAGACAGACCAGGCTGACGATGACAACAAACGCAATGTGTATGGCGTGGTCGACAAGATGGGCAAAGTCGTGGTGCCGCCAGCCTACAGCTCCGTGCAGGATTTCGGCACGAAGAAAAAGATCGCCATCGTCAGCCAGCGCATCGACGGGCGCTTCCTGTTTGGCCTGGTCAATAGCCAGGGCGAGCTGCTGGCGCCATGCCAGTACGAAGCCATCGATTGCGCCACGACCTCGTCGCCGCCCAAATTGCGCAAGAACCTGATCTTCGCCATCGACGCGCAAGGTCTCGCGTGCATGCTGACCCTCGATGGAAAACAGGCTTTCACGCCCCTGTATCCACCCGCCCACCATTTGCGTGGCGTGGCCGTGCAAAGCGACTTTTTATATGTCGTCAAGGATGGCATGGCCTGGAGCATGGATTTCACGGGCCAGTTGCTGGAGCAGTTCGACACCGTGGAAAACTTCAAGGCGGCCATCACGGCGCAACTGAGCGAGGCCATGGGACTGGGCAAAAAGAAACCCGCCAGACGCCGCAGCTTCACGCCCGCACAAATCCTGGCAAAGGCCGACCGCGAGCAATTGCGCAGCATGGCCGCCCTGCTCGTGCTGGGCGATGCGGACCTGGCCGCGCGCTGCGTGGACATCACCCTGGAAGCACTGGCGGAGGACGACCCGGAAGAGGAATACGAAGGCGAGACGCCCGAAGCGGCGTGCTTCTTCCTGCTGTGGTCGACAGCCGCCGATGCGCTGGGCCACGGCACCACCTTGGACTGGAAATCGGTGGAGCAGATCGCCCTCATCGGCCGGCATATCGGCCTGCCCGCGCTGCGGGACTTCCGCTGGGCGGACCAGCAAGACGGCGACGCCATGGCCGAGGGACTGGCCGCCATCGCCGCGCACCTGGCGCCGCACCAGCTGCGCCTCGTGAACATGCAGGACGGCGAGGATACGTATTATCTGGGCGTGGTGCGGGCGCAGGATGCGGAAGCGTTCAAGGTAGTGGCGCTGCAGGCGGCCTTGCGGCCGGTCCTGCTATGAGCGGGTTGCCGGCACGTCGTCTTTATTTGGCGGAACGATCAAACATCGCCTTGTCAAAACGCAGGGTAATGACTTCGGTGTCGTCCGGCTTGCCCGGCTTGCGGCCGTCTTCACCCGGGTAGTTCGTGTCGATTGCCACGACCAGCGTCTGGGCATCGAGTACTTCAACGCTCTCCACCGAGTCGAAAGGCATGCTGAACTTACCCACGGGCATATTGCTCGCCTGCCCGCCTATGCCGTTGGGGTCGGAGATGTTTAGCAAGTCCACCAACAACGTTTTCTTGAGCGCGCCGTCAGCGTCTTTTTCTTTCAAGTCGACCAGGTACAGGCGCTTGATCACGGCCTTGGCGCCCCAGAAGCCATCGCGTTCGATCAGCACGAACTTGCTGCCGCCGACATTGGTCATGTCGCCGATCACGACGCCATTGTCCTTGGCCGCGCCATCCTTGCGGTACACGAGGTTCTTGCCCGTGTAGCGCATGGCGCCGGGGTCGAACTCAAAAATGTTCAGGTAGCGCTCATCGGCTGCGGCGGGCCGCAGCGACGGGTCGCTTGGCGCCGCTTCCGGCACCGCGTAGAGCAGGCTGCGGTCGGCGTTGTAGGCCAGGCTCTCGAAGCCGCGGCTGCCTGACAAGGTAATGCTGGCGCCCTTGCCCAGCACTTCCGGATTTGCCGGGCTGCGCAGGAAAGGATGGGGAACCGGGTCGCCCATCAGCGTGCCGTTTTTGTCGAAGTGCAGGATATAGGGGCCGAATTCCTCGCCCACGAAGTAAGTACCGTCGGCAGCGCGCGCGAGCGACTCGATGTCGAAATCAAAACCGGTCAGCAAGCGGCCAGCGCGAATGCGCACATCCACGGCGATACCGCTGTCGGCAAAGACCAGGCCGCCGGTGGTGTTGCTGGGGTAGTTGACGTAGTCGGCCGTGATTTTCAGGTCAACGCCCTTGCCATCGTTTAAGAAACCCTTGGCGTCGTTGAAGGCCAGGAAGCTGTTGAGCTTGATGCTGCCAGGCGTCTTGCTGGCGTCAGCGGCCGTGCGGAAGTTGATGCTGGCGTTATACAGGCCGAGCAAGAAATCGGCCGAATTGCCCTTGGCGCCATAGCCATTGTCGGCCATGGCAGTCCAGCTGCCGTCGTCATTCCTGAGCAGCGCGGAAAAGCCGGGAATCGGCACGCCACTGGCAAACGGCGGGGTGACGCCCAGCACTGCGGCTGTGAACTGTCCCGTAACCGGCCCTGGCCAGCGCGCCGTGTCAGGCAACGCTGCCCATCCGGCAAGCTGGTGCGGCAAGCCTTCCCCGTCCTTGGGCGCAGCCTCAGGAGCGGCAGAGGAACTGCCGCCGCAGGCAGCGAGCACGCCGCTGACCACCACGATGGCCAGGCCGCGGCACACATTCAAACCGCTCAAATGACAACGCATATTTGCTTCCTCAACAAGATGAATGAAGAGGAAAGCTTACCGGCCTTCGGTGACCAGTTTATGACATGCTCGCCTTATCGTGCGGGGCATAGGCCGGCAAGGAAGCGCGCGGCCGGGGCCCGTCACGCGCAGCGCACTACCCCAAAATGCTGCGCCAGACTCAAGCCCAGTCCCTGCTCCACGGCGTTTTCCACCTGCGCCGCCAGCGCGGCCGCTTCCTCGGCCGCCTTGATGTCGCGTTCATTCGTGGAACCGGCCGGGTAACCGGAGTTCACGCGCATGCCGCCGAAGACGAATAAACGGTAGACGTCGGCCAGGCTGATGCGGTTGACGTTGCCCAGCAAGACCCAGTGGTCGGAACTGTCGGCCACGCGCTTGCCCCATTGCACGCGCACGGCGCCATCCACGTTGACTCGTCCCACCCAGCCCTGCTGCACCATCTTGTCGAGCAGGGTTTCCATCTCTTCGAAGCCCAGGCGCGTGCTGCGGCGGATCTCGGCCGCGCCCACCAGGGCCGAATCGGCGCAGTGGCAAGCCTGGTGCAGCACTTTCAGGATGGCGACGGCGTCGACGAACTCGCTGCCCGGCGCCGCTTCGTACCACCAGCGTTCATATTTCACGACGGGCAAGGCGGCCACCAGCAAGGCGCCCACCAGAGTGATCATCCAGCTCAGATAAATCCACACGAGGAACAGCGGCAAGGCGGCCAGCGCGCCGTAGATGCGCGAATACGTGGGGAATTCCTGGATGAATTCGCCGAAGCCGCGCTTGGCCACCTCGAACGCCAGCGCGGCCAGCAAGCCGCCCCAGGCCGCGTCGCGCCAGTCCACGTCGCGGTTCGGCACGGCGATGTAGAGCAGGGTAAACGCCAGCATGGTCAGGCCGATCGACACCAGCGTATAAAACACGGCGCCGATGAAAGGCACGGCGCCCACCACGCCGCTGGTGGCCATGAAGAGGCGCGACGTCACCGTCAGCGACACGCCCACCAGCAACGGTCCCAGGGTGACGATGGCCCAGTAAACCAGCAGACGCTTGGTCCAGCGGCGCTCCTGGCGTACGCGCCAGATGCGGTTGAAGACGCGCTCGATCAAGCCCATCATGCCCACCGACGTGACGATCAGGGCGCCCGCGCCGATGGCCGACAGGCGCGTGGCCTTCGATGCAAACGTGGTCAGATAATCGAGGATGGTGTTCGATATCCCCTTGGGCATCACGCTTTGCACGAAATAATCTTCCAGCGCGTGGCGGAAGGTATTGAATAGCGGGAAGGTGGTGAAGATCGCCAGGGCCAGGGTGAGCAGCGGCACCAGCGCGAACACGGTGGCGAACGTCAGGCTGCCCGCCACTTGCGGCAGGCTTTCCTCGCGCACGCGGCGGCGCGCGAACTGCAGCAGATCACGCGTTTCGGACCATGTCAGGCCACGCACGATGTCGGCACCGACGTGCAGGGTGCGCCACAGGTATTGGAAGAACGGGATTATATATTTTGAAAACATGTGCAAAATCAGAACGGCGCCATGACAGCAGTCGTATCAGGCTGTAAAGCGCCCTATAATACCAATGATGAAGCCAACCAATCTGATTATTCTCGTATTGTTTTATTCACGCCATGGCGCCACGCGCCAGTTGGCCGAGCTGATAGCCCAGGGAGTGGAAAGCGTGCCTGGCTGCGATGCGCGCCTGCGCACCGTGCCCGCCGTCTCCACGGTGGCCGAAGCAACAGCGCCCGAGGTGCCGCTTGACGGCGCTCCTTATGTGGAACTGGACGATCTGCAGGAATGCGCGGGCCTGGCCCTGGGGTCGCCCACGCGCTTCGGCAACATGGCCGCCGCCATGAAGTACTTCTGGGATGGCACGGCCAGCGACTGGCTGGCCGGCAGCCTGGCCGGCAAGCCCGCCTGCGTGTTTACGTCCACGGGCAGCCTGCACGGCGGCCAGGAATCGACCCTGCTGTCGATGATGATCCCCCTCTTCCACCACGGCATGCTGGTCATGGGCCTGCCCTACACGCATCCCGAACTGATGACGACGTCCACGGGCGGCTCGCCGTATGGCGCCACGCACTGGTCCGGCATCGACGGCGACAAGGCCCTGAGCGACGATGAAAAGCGATTGGCCATCGCCCTGGGCCGGCGCCTGGCGGAAAACGCCGCGAAACTGGCAGGCGCATGATGCACGGCGTACTGCACAAGTATTTTCACTGGGGCGCCATCGCCAGCCTCGTCACGCTGATCGTCTGGTGCGTGCTGTGGGAAACCATCGTCGCCCCGCTGCAGCCGGGCGGCTCCTGGGTCGTCCTGAAGGCCGCGCCCCTGCTCATCCCCCTGTACGGCGTCGTCAAGCGCGACGTCTACACCCTGCAATGGTCGTCGATGGTCATCCTGCTGTATTTCACGGAAGGCGTCGTGCGCGGCTACAGCGACACGAACGCCACCTCGGCCCTGATGGCCTGGGGCGAAGCGGTCATCGTCTGCATCTATTTTGTCTGCGCCGTGCTGTACCTGCGCCCGTATAAAAAGGCGGCCAAGCGCATGGCCCGGGAACTGCTGGAAAAAGTGAATAAAGTGAGCATCAAGAAATGACTGTCCAAACCGACTTCCTCGCCGCCTGCCGCGACCTGCTGGGTGACACTTATGTACTCACCAGCGACGCCGACACGGCGCCCTTCCTCACCGACTGGCGCGACAGGTTTACGGGCAAGGCCCTGGCCGTGCTGCGCCCCGCCACTGTGGAACAAGTGGCGGGCGTGCTGCGCACCTGCGCGCAATGGCAGGTGCCCGTCGTGCCGCAAGGCGGCAATACGGGCCTGGTGCTGGGCAGCATTCCGGACGCCGCCGGCACGGCCGTCGTGCTGTCGCTGGCGCGCCTGAACAGCATCCGCGCGCTCGATCCCGTCAACCGCACCATCACGGTCGATGCGGGCTGCATTTTGCAAACCATCCAGGAAGCGGCCAGCGCCGCCGGCTGCCTGTTCCCCCTGTCGCTGGCGGCCGAGGGTAGTTGCACCATCGGCGGAAATTTGGCGACGAACGCGGGCGGCACGGCCGTGCTGCGCTACGGGAACACGCGCGAGCTGTGCCTGGGCCTGGAAGTGGTCACGCCGCAAGGCGAAATCTGGAGCGGCTTGCGCGGCCTGCGCAAAGACAACACGGGCTACGACTTGCGCGACCTGTACATCGGCGCGGAAGGCACCCTGGGCGTCATCACGGGCGCCGTCATGAAACTGTATCCGCAGCCGAAGGCCTGCATCACGGCGCTGGCTGCCATGCCCTCGCCCGCCCACGCGCTGCGTTTATTAAGCCTGATGCAGGACCATTGCGGCGCCAGCCTGACGGGTTTTGAATTGATGTCGCAGTATTGTCTGCAACTGGTGGCGGAACAGTTCCCGCAGCTGCCGCGTCCATTCGCCGAAGCCCACGGCCAGTACGTCTTACTGGAATTATCGAGCAGCCAGTCCGAGGCCCACGCAGTGGAATTGCTGGAAGCGAGCATCGGCGCGGCGCTGGAAGACGAGTTGATAGCCGACGCCGTCGTCGCCAGTTCCGTGGCGCAGTCCGAGGGATTATGGCAGCTGCGCGAACATATTCCGCTGGCGCAGGCGCAGGCGGGCAAGAACATCAAGCACGATATCTCGCTGCCCATTTCCTGCATCGCCGATTTCATCGCCGTCACGGATGCGGCCCTGGCAACGGCCTTCCCCGGCTGCCAGCTCGTGTGCTTCGGCCACCTGGGCGACGGCAACCTGCACTACAACGTGGCGCCGCCCACCGGCATGACGGACCGTGATTTCCTCGCCAACCAGGATGCCATCAACCGCATTGTGCACGACCAGGTCCATGGCTTTGGCGGCTCGATATCGGCCGAACACGGCATCGGCGCGCTGAAGAAAGACGACCTGGCCCGCTACAAGTCGCCGCTGGAACTGCAGCTGATGCGCGCTGTCAAACAGGCGCTGGACCCGCAGAACATCATGAATCCGGGGAAGATATTGTGAAATCGCCGTCCCTCCTGCTCTGTGCCATGGTCTTGCTGGCCGGCTCCGCCAGTGCGCAGGACGTCTACAAATGCGTACAGGATGGCCACACCAGCTATAGCGCCACGCCGTGCACGGGCGGGCAGTTGCAGATCCTGGAAGTCCCCTCGCCACCGCCTGCCGTCGACAAGGGTGCGGCCACGCGCCAGGAACGGGTGGCCAGCCAGATGGAAGCGGCGCGCAAGCAGCAAGAAAAACTGGAAGACCAGGCCCGTGAACGGGCCGCAAAACAGCGCGAGGCGCGCGACAAGCATTGCGCCCAGCTGCGCCTGGAGCAGAAATGGGCGGCGCAGGACGCCGTCGGCGCGGGTGATAAAACCCGCGACACGGCGCAATTGAAAGCGCGGCGCGCCGGTGAACGCCTGGCCGTCGAATGCCTGAATTGAGTGCGCAGGTGGAAAGCCCGGCGACGACGCGCCTGCTGTCGCGCTGGCTGCTGCTGGGCGAATGGCGCGCGCATCCCGTGCGCGCCCTCGTCGCCATCCTCGCCATCGCCATCGGCGTGTCGCTGGGCTTTGCCATCCATTTGATCAACGCGGCGGCCTTCAATGAATTTTCCACGGCCGTCAAAAGCCTGTCCGGCCAGGCCGACGTGCAGGTGGCCGGGCGCGAAGCGCTGTTCGATGAAAGCATCTACCCGCAGCTGGCGCAGCGCGACGGCGTGGCCGTGGCTTCGCCCGTGCTGGAACTGCAAGCGGGCGTGGCCGGCAAAAAGGATGGCGGCCCGCTGCACATCCTGGCGCTCGACGTCTTCCGCGCGGGCTTCATCTCGCCCGACCTGATCGGCGCGCCCGCCGATGGCCAGCCTTTCGACACCCTGGCCGACGACGCCTTATTTCTGTCGCCGGCCGCCTTGCGCTGGCTGGCCGTGGCCGAAGGCGGCCAGGTCGCCCTGCAATCGGGTACGGGCACGGTCAGGCTGCGCGTGGCCGGTTCGCTGCAGCGGACGCGCGCAGGCCAGCGCATCGCCGTGATGGATATCGGCGCGGCGCAATGGCGCTTCAACAAGCTGGGCAAACTGTCGCGCATCGACCTGAAACTGCGCCAGGGCGTCAACCGCGACGCCTTCCAGGAGGATCTTTCCCGCGCGCTGGAAGCGCAGTACCCGGGGCGCTTCCAGGTGGGCCAGCCGAATGACGAAAACCAGAATAGCCGCAACAATAACCTGAGCCGCGCCTACCGGGTCAACCTGACGGTACTGGCCCTCGTCGCCCTGTTTACGGGCGCCTTTTTGGTCTTTTCCACGCAGGCCCTGTCCGTCATCCGCCGCCGGGGCCAGTTCGCGCTGCTGCGCGTGCTGGGCATGGAACGGGGCCAGTTGCTGCGCCAGGTGCTGCTGGAAGGCGCCAGCCTCGGTGTCGTCGGCGCCGCGCTGGGCATCGTCGGCGGCTACGCCATGGCGGCCGTGGCCCTGCGCTTTTTTGGCGGCGACCTGGGCGCCGGCTATTTCGCGGGCGTGCAGCCGCAGGTGCAGTTCACGCCCGTCGCCGCCTTCGTCTATTTTACGTTGGGCCTCGGCGTCGCCTTGCTGGGCTGCGCTGCGCCCGCGCTGAAAGCGGCCCGCGCGGCCCCCGCCATCGCCCTGAAATCGGGCAGCGAGGAAGTCGTGACGACGCGCCTGGCCAAGACCTGGCCGGCGCTGGCTTGTTTGCTGCTGGCTGGCGCTTTGACCTTCCTGCCACCCGTGTTCGAGCTGCCCCTGTTCGGCTACCTGTCCATCGCCCTGCTGCTGATCGGCGCCATCGCCCTGATGCCGCAACTGGCCGCCGTCGTCTTCCGTTTCCTGCAGCGCGCCTGGCTGCGCACGGACACGAGCAAACATGCGCCCGTGCGCAGCCTGACCCTGGCGCGTCTGGCGAACGCCTCGGGCCAGGCAGGCATCGCCCTGGGCGGCGTGCTGTCGAGCTTTAGCCTGATGGTGGCGATGGCCATCATGGTGTCGAGTTTCCGCGTCTCCGTCGACGACTGGCTGCTGCAGATCTTGCCCGCCGACGTGTATGCGCGCACGGCCGCCAGCGGCGGCACGGCAGGCTTGAACCCGCGCGAACAGGCCAGCATCACGGCCCTGCCCGAGGTGGCCAGGGTGGATTTCCAGCGCGTGCGCTCGCTGTCGCTGGCGCCCGACCGCCCCAACGTGATCTTGCTGGCGCGCCCCATCAATTTGCAGGACCCGGGCAAGAGCATGGTGCTGGTGGGCGACACCTTGCCTGTGCCGACTGGCAGACGGTCCGTGTGGCTGTCCGAGGCGGCGGCCGACCTGTATAACGTCAAACCGGGCCAGCAGATAGCCTTGCCGCTGGCCGGCGGCTTGCACCAGTTCTTTGTCGCCGGCATCTGGCGCGACTATGCGCGCTCTTCCGGCGCCATCCAGATGCCGCTGGACGATTACCGCGCCCTGACCGGCGACCTCGATGTCAGCGATGCGGCCCTGTGGCTGGCCAAGGACGCCACGGGCGACGAGCTGCAGCAGCGTCTGAAAAGCCTGCCGTTTGGCGCCAGCCTGGAAGTATCAAACCCGTCGGCCATCCGCGCCCTGAGCCTGCAAATCTTCGACCGCAGCTTCGCCGTCACGTATCTGCTGGAAGCCATCGCCATCGTCATCGGCCTGTTTGGCGTGGCCGCCACGTTCTCCGCGCAGACCCTGGCGCGCGCGCGCGAATTCGGCATGCTGCGCCACGTGGGCGTGACACGCGGTCAGATTTTATCCATCCTGGCGCTGGAAGGCGGCGCGCTGACGGCGCTGGGCATCGCCACCGGTTTTGTCCTGGGCTTGTTGATCAGCTTTGTGCTGGTCTTCATCGTCAATCCCCAATCGTTCCACTGGACCATGCAACTGCACCTGCCGTGGCCCTTGATCGCCACCGTGGCCGGCGCCCTGTTGACGGCGGCCGCCGCCACGGCGCTGATCGCAGGCCGCCAGGCGCTGTCCGCTGGCCCCATCCGCGCCGTCAGGGAGGACTGGTAATGCGCCATATCGCCATCTTGCTGCTTGCGCTGGCCTTGCCTGCCCTGGCCGCGCCGCCCGCCTTCGCCCCCGTCACGCCGCTGCCAGCCGGCCAGACCCTGCGCCTGCCGCACGACTTCGGCGCCCATCCCGCGTATAAAACGGAATGGTGGTACGCCACGGGCTGGGTAAAAACCGCCGGCGGCGAGCAACTGGGCTACCAGGTGACCTTCTTTCGCAGCGCCACGGCCACGGACGCGGACAACCCCAGCGCGTTTGCGCCCAAGCAGCTGATCATCGGCCATGCGGCCCTGTCCGACCCGAAGGTGGGCAAGCTGCTGCACGACGAGAAAAGCGCGCGCGAGGGTTTCGGCCTGGCCTACGCCAAGGTGGGCGACACGGACGTCAAACTCGACGGCTGGCGCATGCAGCGGCAAGCGGACGGCAGCTACCGGGTCAGCCTCGCCGCGCGGGAATTCAACTTGCAGCTGACCCTCGCCCCGACCCAGCCCGTGCTGCTGCAAGGCGAGAACGGCTACTCGCGCAAGGGCGCGCGGCCCGCGCAATCGAGTTACTACTACAGCAAGCCGCAGCTGCGCACAACGGGCACGATCGCGCGCGCGGGCGGCAAGCCGGAAGCCGTGACGGGCGCCACCTGGCTCGATCACGAGTGGTCGAGCCAGGTGCTCGATGAAGATGCCAGCGGCTGGAACTGGATAGGCGCCAACCTCGATGACGGCGGCGCCCTGATGGCCTTCCAGATCCGCAGCAAGACAGGTGCTAAACTATGGGCGCACGCGACATGGCGCGATGCGTCCGGTAAGATGACGCAGTTCGCGCCCGGCGACGTCGATTTCACGCCCACGCAGCTGTGGCGTTCGCCCCGCACGCAAGCCGAATACCCGGTCGCCACCGAAATCCGCACGGGTGCCACGCGCTGGCACATCAAGCCGCTGCAAGCGGACCAGGAACTCGATTCGCGCCGCTCGACGGGGGCCGTGTACTGGGAAGGCGCCGTGACGGTGGAGCGCGACGGCCAGCCGGTGGGCCGCGCCTACCTGGAAATGACGGGCTACGTCCAGCCGATGAAGTTATAAGCAGTACCGTATATGTAAATCAAAGCGAAAAACAATGACAACCAGCACAGAAACAGGCAATACGAGCACAGCAACCGCCGCAAGCACCGCACCCACGCCCGACACCGGCACCAGCCGCGAACTGAAAAAAGGCAGCCTGGCCGCCTTCAAGGGCTTGATGCCCTTTCTGACGCCGTACCGCAAGCAGTTCTTCCTGGCCGGTATCGCGCTGGTGGTGGCCGCCGCCTCGACCCTGGCCATTCCTGCCGCCTTCAAGCAGATGATCGACCTCGGTTTCGGCGGCGCGGCCGGTTCAAGCAGCATCCAGCACGTCGACCTGGTGTTCCTCGCCCTGTTCGGCGTGGCGTCCATCCTGGCGCTGGCCACGGCGGCCCGCTTCTATACTGTGTCGTGGCTGGGCGAGCGCGTCACGGCCGACATCCGCAGCGCCGTGTACCGCCACGTGGTCACGCAAAGCCCCGCCTTCTTTGAAACGACGCAGACGGGCGAAGTCCTGTCGCGCATCACCACCGACACGACCTTGATCCAGGCTGTCGTCGGCACCAGCATCTCGATGGCGCTACGCAATGTGCTGCTGTTCCTGGGCGGCCTGGTGATGCTGTTCGTCACCAGCGCCAAGCTGGCCGGCATCATCATCGGCTTGCTGATCCTCGTCGTCGTGCCCATCATCGTGTTTGGCCGCCGTGTGCGCAAGCTGTCGCGCGATTCGCAGGACCGCATCGCCGACGCGTCGGCCATGGCCGGGGAAATCCTCAACGCCATGCCCACCGTGCAGGCTTTTACACACGAAAAGATCGAATCGAAACGCTTCGGCGACTCCGTCGAAGGCGCCTTCATGACGGCCATGCGCCGCATCCGCGCCCGCGCCCTGCTCACCATGATCGCCATCCTGCTGGTCTTCGGCACCATCGTGTTTGTCTTGTGGCTGGGGGCGCGCGCCGTGCTGGAAGGCTCGATGACGGGTGGAGACCTGGGCCAGTTCATCCTGTACGCCTCCATCGTGGCCGGCGCCATCGGCGCCCTGTCCGAAGTGATGGGCGAAGCGCAGCGCGCGGCCGGCGCCACCGAGCGCCTGCTGGAACTGATGGCCGTCAAATCGGAAATCGAATCGCCGGCCACGCCGCTGCCGCTGCCCGCGCGCGCCGCCACCGGCGCCGCGCTGTCGCTGGACGACGTCATGTTCTCGTACCCGTCGCGCCCAGATACTGCAGCACTCGATCACGTCAGCCTCGACATCCGCGCCGGCGAAACGGTGGCCGTCGTCGGTCCGTCGGGCGCCGGCAAGACCACGCTGTTCCAGCTGTTCCTGCGCTTCTATGACCCGCAAAGCGGCAGCATCCGCCTCGATGGCGTCGATATCAAGCAACTTGACCTGCACACCCTGCGCGACGCCATCGGCATCGTGCCGCAAGATACCGTGATCTTCTCGGCCGACGCGATGGAAAACATCCGCTACGGCCGCGCCGGCGCCAGCGACGCGGAAGTCATCGCGGCCGCGAAGATGGCGGCCGCCCACGAATTCATCGAGCGCCTGCCGAACGGCTACAAATCCTTCCTCGGCGAACGGGGCGTGCGCCTGTCCGGCGGCCAGCGCCAGCGTATCGCCATCGCCCGCGCCCTGCTGAAAAATCCACCCCTGCTGCTGCTCGACGAAGCGACGAGCGCGCTGGACGCGGAATCGGAACGCCTGGTGCAAAAGGCGCTGGAAGCAGCCATGGTGGGACGCACCACGGTCATCATCGCGCACCGCCTGGCCACCGTCCAGCGGGCCGACCGCATCATCGTCATGGAAGACGGCAAGATCGTCGAGACGGGCACGCACGCGTCACTGGTCGCCCTTGGTGGCATCTATGCGAATCTGGCGGCCCTGCAATTCCATCACGTACAACTCAATTAAACAGAACCATCATGAACGCACTTTTCCACGCCAACCTGGGCATCACCGACTTCTGGACCTTTTTACTGGGAACGATCTTCATCGTCATCCTGCCAGGCCCCAATTCCATGTATGTGCTGTCGGTCGCGGCCCAGCGCGGCGTGCGCACCGCCTACCAGGGCGCCTTCGGCATCTTCGCCGGCGACCTGATATTGATGGTCCTGTCGGCCTGCGGCGTGGCCTCCCTGCTGAAAGCCAGCCCGGCCCTGTTCTATGTGGTGAAATACATCGGCGCGGCCTACCTGGGCTGGATCGGCCTGCAAATGCTGATCGGCTGCTGGTGCAAGCTGCGCGCGCCCGCGCCGGCCGACGGTGAAGCGCCTGCCGCGCCAGCGCCCGTCAAGGAAAGCGATCCATTCCGCAAGGCGCTGATCATCAGCCTGATGAACCCGAAAGCCATCCTGTTCTTCATCTCGTTCTTCATCCAGTTCGTCGACCCGGCCTTCCCGAACCCGGTACTGTCTTTCGTCGGCCTGGGCCTGATTTGCCAGGTGATCAGCTTTACCTATCTGACGGCCATCATCTTTGTCGGCGCCCGCCTGGCCGACACCTTCCGCCGTCGTCGCCGCCTGTCGGCCGGCATGGGCGGCGGCGTGGGCGCCATGTTCATCGGCTTCGGCGCGAAACTGGCTACGGCCACCTTGTAAGGAAAACACCGTGAACGAACTTGAGCTGCGCCAGCGCTGCCACACCGTCCTGCCCGGCCACCGCCAGCCCACCCCAAGCGCCACCTTCGCCGCCATGGCCGCCTGGTGCGACGCCAACGACATCGCGCACGACACCTATGGCGAAGGCGCGCTGATCGAACAGTTCGAGAACAAGGTCGCCAGCCTGCTCGGTTTCGAAGCGGCCGTATTCTGCATCACGGGCACCATGACGCAGGTCACGGCCCTGCGCCTGGCGTGCCAGGACCGGGGCTCGCGCCTGGTCGCGCTGCATCCCACTTCGCATATCCTGCGCCACGAGCGGGGCAACCATGAATTGCTCGATCACTTCAAGGGTTTGATACTCGGCGACCCGCACCGTCCTTGGACGGTCGACGATTTGCGCGCCGTGCCCGATGCGCTGGGCGCCGCGCAGGTCGAGTTGCCAATGCGCGAAATCGGCGGCCAGTGCCCGTCATGGGAGGCGTTGAACGACATCAAGCGGCACTGCCGCGACCACAATATCCATTTGCACATGGATGGCGCGCGCCTGTGGGAAGCGCAAGCAGGTTTCAACCAATCCCTGCCCGCCATCTGCGGCGGCTTCGATTCCGTCTACGTGTCGCTGTACAAGGGTATCGGCGGCCTCGGCGGCGCCATGCTGGCCGGCAGCCGCCCCTTTGTCGAACGGGCGCGCGAATGGTTCCGCCGCCAGGGCGGCAACATCGTCCACCGCACGCCGTACGTGGTGGCCGCCGCCATGCAGTTCGACGCGCGCCTGGCCGCCATGCCCCGCTATTTCGCACGCACGCAGTGGCTGTACGCGCAGCTGCGCGACTTTCCATCGATTGCCGTCAACCCCGCCTCCCCGCAGGCCAACATGCTGCACCTGCACCTGCCCGTCTCGCGCGAGCGGGCCATCGCCATCCGCAACCAGCTGGCGGAAGACCATGGCATCTGGCTGTTCGGCCGCGCCAGCCACGCCGCCCTGCCCGGGCACAGCGTGGTGGAATGGTATGTGGGAGATAATTTGCTGGACCTGCCCGATGACACCGTGCGGCTGGCATTGACCCTGCTGGATCAGACCATGCGCATGAAAGCCTGAGCAACGCAGGTCGGCGCAGGTCGGGTAGGTCGGGTTAGCGCGCAGCGCGTAAGCCGACAACACTACAGTCGTCACCAAAAAAAAAGCGCCCGAAGGCGCTTTTTTCATTTCATGGCGGCCGGGTCGGCCGCCACTACCTGCTTAGAACTTGTAGTTGTAAGCGAGACCGATCAACTGCATGCGGGTCTTGAACAGGCCCTTGGTGGTTTCACCGTTGCCGGTGCAGCCAGGGGTCACCGGCGAGCAGTCATTCTTGTAGTTGACGTCAGCATCCTTGAAGTCGATGAAGCTGTAAGCCAGGTCGAGCGAGGAATTGGCGTTCAGCTTCCAGTTCGCGCCGATCGAGTACTGCATGCGGTCGCTGTCCGGCAAGGCTGGATGACGCAGCTCGGCGCTGCGCACTGGCGCCTGGTCATGCGCGATACCGGCGCGCAGCAGCAGGTTTTCGCTGTATTTGTAGTTGGTGCCCAGCGATACGCGGTAGGTGTTCTTCCACTGCTGGCGGATGCGCTCGGCGCCTTCGGCCGTCGGCGGGAACTGGATGTCCAGGTTCTGCAGGCGCGAAGTGCGGGTCCAGGTGACGTCGCCCATCAAGGCCCAACGGTCATCCATCTGATGGAAGGCGTTGATCGACAGGGTTTCCGGCGTGCGCACTTCCACCAGCGCCTTGGAGTTGACCTTGTTCGATGCCTTGGCGATGAAGGCGTTCACGGCGGCGTTGTCCGACACTTGCGAGAAGTCCCAGATCGTGTCGCCTTTCAGCTTGTGCGAAATCGACGAACGGTAGGAAATACCGAAACGCGTGCCTTCATTCATCTGATACAGATAGCCCAGGTTGAAGCCAAAGCCCCAGTCGTCGCCATCCATAGAGGCGTGGCCATCCTTGGCGCCCTTCAGTGCGGCGCCGGCTGCCTGCGCGGCGGCCAGGCCCTGCGTCTTGGCGATATTGGCCAGGAAGGCTTGCGACGCGGCTGGCGCGTGCTGGGCCAGGAAGGCCACGGAACCCGGCACGTCGACCGCCTGGCCCAGTTCCGCCTTCATGTGTTCGGCGGTAACGCCGAAACCGAAGGAATGGTGTTCATTGACCTTGAAGGAAACGGAAGGATTCAGGGCGATGGCTTCGAGCTTGATGTTGGTGATCGCATAGCGGCCGCTCCAGTCATTGCCGTAATCGAGCTTGGCGCCGTAAGGCACGAACAGGCCCATGCCGACGGTCCATTGATCATTGACCTTCTTGCTCGCATACAGGGCTGGCGCAAAGACGGCGTCCGGCGCGTAATCCTTGGTCGTGCCGCCCGGCGTGCGGCCGGTGAAGGTCTTCGAACCCGTGTCCTGGTAAGTCGAATGCGGTACCACCAGGGTGCCGCCGCCAACGAGTTGCGTGCCTTCCAGGCGCGACATGCCGGCCGGGTTGTAGAAAATGGTCGACGCGTCGGCCGCTTCTGCGCCGTTGGCGTCGGCCGAACCCTGGCCCGATACGCTTTGCGAACCAAAACGGTAGCCCGATGCTTGTGCGGTGGAAGAGATGCCGGCGAACGCGGCAACGATCAGGAGGGGCAGATATTTATGTTTCAAGTTAGTCTCTCTTTATTATATGAAGTGTCTTCGGCACACTATCGCGGGCATCTCAACTGCCCCGTCTTGCGCTTTTCTTGCCGCCGTGAACTCCAATTCACTGACGGCATGAGCGAAGCATATAATATTTTTTAGAAAAAAGCGAACGTTCGCTCTTTTTATGAAACAGCGTTGTTTTCCTCGCCAATCACGGCGTTCTACAGGGTCAGCGCCGGGGCTGGAAGCGGTATCAGAAAGCGCTGATGCATCAGCGCCAGCATCTGTTCGGCCGGCACGGGGCGCGAGATGAAATAGCCCTGCACTTCATTGCATTGCAGCACGCGCAGGATGTCGAGCTGCTCGCGCGTCTCCACGCCCTCGGCCACCACGCTCATGCCCAGCGCATGCGCCATCGACAGGATGGCGCGCACGAAGACCTCGCCCTGCTCCGAGCGGCCCAGCTCCATGGTGAAGGCGCGGTCGATCTTCAAGCCATCCATGGCGAACTTCTGCAACTGCGACAGCGAAGAGTATCCGGTGCCGAAATCGTCGACCAGCAGGCGTACGCCCAGCGCGCGGATGGCCGACAGCTGCTCCACGGCGCGGTTCTGTTCATCCATCATGGCCGATTCCGTGATTTCCACCTCGATCAGGCGCGCATCGATGCGGTGGCGCGTCAGCGCGGACGCCAGCACCTGGTGCACGTCGCCACGCCCGAACTGGCGCGCCGAGACGTTGATCGACACGGGCACCAGTTCCAGTCCGCTGGCCTGCCAGCGCGCCATCTGCAGGCATACTTTTTCGATGACGACTTCGCCCAGCTGTGAAATCAGGCCGCTGCTCTCGGCCACGGGAATGAATTCCAGCGGCGGCACCATACCGTGCTGCGGATGGTGCCAGCGCACGAGCGCCTCCATGCTGCACAGCTGCCCGCTCATGGCGTCGACGCGCGGCTGGTAGACGACGAGAAACTGGTCCTGCTCCAGCGCCGCCACCAGGCTTTGCTCGAGTTCGCGGCGGCTGCGGATAGTTTCGAACAGTTCCGGCTGGAAGAAGCGGTGATGGCCCTTGCCCGCCACTTTCACGGCATACATGGCGATGTCGGCGTTCTTCAGCAGCACATCCGTCTCGGCGCCATCGCGCGGATACAGGCTGATGCCGATCGAAGCGCCCATCTTGTGGCGTTCGCTACCCAGGTAAAACGGTTCGTCGAAGGCGATGGCGATGCGCTGCGCCACCTGCTCGGCACGGCTGTCGTCTTCCACCGGGTCGAGCACGACGACGAATTCGTCGCCGCCCAGGCGCACCACGTGGTCGCCCGGCCGCAGCACGGCCTTCAGACGCAAGGAGGCGGCACGCAACACTTTATCTCCCTCGGCGTGGCCCTGCGTGTCGTTGATATCCTTGAAGCCGTCGAGGTCGATGAACAGCAACGCCAGCATGCGCCGCGCGACAGCGGCGCGGCCAAGCGCACCGGGCAGGAATTGCTGCAGCCAGTAGCGGTTGGGCAAGCCCGTCAAGCCGTCTTCGGTGGCCAGGCGGCGCAAGTCGCGCTCGTGCTCCTTGGCCGTGCTGATGTCTTGCAGGGTGACGGCCAGGCGGTCGCCGCTGCGCACCAGGCGCCGGCGTATCCAGCGCAGCTTGAAGGGGTTGCCTTCCGGCAGCTCGATCTCTTCCTCGGAAAAGCCGGAAACCATGGCGGCCCGGTAATTATGGATCAGGTCGCGGAAATACGGTTCATGGGCGCGCGACTGCAATCGCATGCCCAGCAATTGTTCGCGCCGCACGCCGAAATAGCCGGCGCCCGGCTCGTTGCAGTCGACCATCTCGAAATCGAGGATGCTGCCATCCGCACCGCGCAGGGCGGCAATGATATAAAAGCCGTCGCTCGTGCCTTCGGTTGCCATGCGGTAGGCATTGCGCACGCCTTCGGACTGGTGGTGGCGCCACGCCAGGCGCAGCGACAGCACGGTGGCGATGGCGGTAAAGGCCAGCAGCAGCAAAGTGACGGCCAGGGCGATGCCGATATAAATCGTGCGCGTCTCCTCGTAGGGGTGCAGCATTTCGCCATCCGACAGTCCGACCACGGCCGTAAACGGATAGGCTTTCAGCGCTTGCCATCCCACGTAGCGGCTTTGCTTGTCGGAAAAGGCGATCCGGCCGCTCGAATGCAGGGCGCCGCTCTCCGTTTCCAGGAAGCTGGTGTCGAGAAATGGCGTGCCTTCACCGCTCCGTGTCGGCAGCACGCGCGCGCCGAGGCGCGTGCTGAACAGCTCGCCCTCCTCGCCTACCATGGCGGACATGCCGAACTTGCCGAAATTGACGCTGTTGTAGAATTCGGAAAAATAGCTGGAATGAATGGAGATCAACAGCACGCCGTCGAAATTGCCATCTTCGTCTTCCAGCCGGCGCGTGAAATGCACGAGGCTTTCGTCGGCGCCGGGCGCCTCGCTGGCCGCATTGGCCGCATTGGCCCGCCCCAGCGCGATGCGCAGCGCGCTGGAATTGCTGCGCCAGTGGCGCAACAGGAAATCGCTGCGCTCGTTGACCCGCAGGCGCTGCAGCGGCGCCGTGGCCGTCACGGGGTGGCCCTTGCGGTCGAGGATGGCGACGATGGCAAATTGCGGCAAGGCATACATGCCCTGCGTCCTCAATTGATCGAGCCGCAACTGGCCGCGCGAATTTTCCCATTCATACTTGAGCTGCAAGGTCAGCTGGTCCATCTGCTCCAGGGTGCGCAACAGATACTGACCATACGCTTTCGACAACGAGGACACGCTGTCGAGCGCCTGCTGCTGCGTCACCTTCTTTTCCGCCTCCAGTTGCAGCAAGGTGGCCGTCCACAGCACCGCGCACAGGACGAGACCCAGCAAGGGCCAGGCCAGGATCAGGCGCAAGTTGGCCTTGAGGAAATCGGCCCTGCTCATCTCCACCACGGCGCCGTTATTATTATTTACAAATTGTCGCAAGAACATGGTGCAGCGTCTGCCGTTTCTGTGCATTTCTTTAAGGACACACAAATTACCACAGAGTCATGTTTACAGGTAAGACAGCAGTGTAATTAGTGTGCGGTAGTCGGCGGCCCGCATCCCGCCTGTCGCGCCTGCGTTACAATCACCATCCTTACCGTTGGAGAAATACATGCAGCAATATCAAGATTTGATCAAGACCGTGCTCGAAACGGGCAGCTGGCAAGACAACCGCACGGGCATCCGCACCCTGAGCGTGCCGGGCGCCATGATGCGTTTCGACTTGGCCAACGGCAATTTCCCTGCCGTGACAACCAAGAAACTGGCTTTCAAATCCGTGATCGGCGAACTGTGCGCCTTCCTGCGCGCCTCGCGCAACGCGGCCGAGTTCCGCGCGCTGGGCTGCAAGGTGTGGGACCAAAACGCCAATGAAAATGCGCAATGGCTGGCCAACCCCTACCGCGAAGGCGAGGATGACCTCGGTCCCGTGTACGGCGTGCAATGGCGCCAATGGCCCGCCTATAAACTGCTGGACGCCGCCAAACCGGATCAAATCGCCGATGCGCAAGCCAACGGTTTTACCTTGGTCGCCCCCATCGTCGAGGATGGCGTGCAAAAAGTGCTGCTGTACAAGGCCGTCGACCAGTTGCGCGAATGCCTGGACACCATCATGACCAACCCGGGCAGCCGGCGCATCCTGTTCCACGGCTGGAACCCGGCCGTGCTGGACGCCGTCGCCCTGCCCGCCTGCCACTTGCTGTACCAGTTCATCCCGAACGCCAGCACGCGCGAAATCTCGCTGTGCTTATATGTGCGCAGCAACGATATCGGCCTGGGCACGCCGTTCAACATCGCCGAAGGCGCGGCCCTGCTGCACCTGGTGGCGCGCCTGACGGGCTACACGCCGCGCTGGTTCACCTATTTCATCGGCGACGCGCACATCTATGAAAACCACCTCGACATGGTGGAAGAACAATTGAAGCGCACGCCGTTCCCGGCGCCCAAGTTTGTCATTTCCGACCGCGTGCCCGATTACGCCAAGACGGGCAAGTACGAGCCGGAATGGCTGGAAAAGATCGAGCCGTCCGATTTCTCGCTGGAAGGCTATGAGCATCACGCGCCCATCAAGGCCGCGATGGCCGTCTGAGCCGGGTAGCGTAACGCGCGGATCAGTTCATATTATTGAACCGCGCTTTTCAACTCACTCGCCTTCTTTGCGCCGGCCTTCAAAAGTTCCTGAACAATAGCCTGGTCCTTTTTATCGATGGCTTCGTCCAGGGCGGTTGTATGCCAGTTCCCGTCAACGTAATTGGGGTCGACTTTTTGGGCAACTAAAAACTTGACGTGATCGAGATTCCCGAAGCGGGCCGAATACCAGAGCACATATCCGGTATTGCTGCCCCTGAAGTCGGCGTCGTGGCGTACCAGGAGATCAAAGACCTTCCTGGTGCTCGGATTATTGATATCCTTGAACGCATTTGAAAAATTCTCAATCGAGAAGAACGCATGCCTGGACTGTTTCAGGGAGAATTCAAAAGATTCTGCCTTGGAAAACAGCCATTCCAGCACCTTCAGACGTTGTTCCGGTGACAGTGTTTCGCTGTAAACAGCCGCGTACACCACGTCAGTCCAGTCCTGCTCATGACCGGCCTCCGCTACAGCAAAACCTTTTATCTCCAGTGCTTCAAGCAGATCGACCCTGCCTGCCTTGGCCAAGTCTGCCATCAGGTCACGCACATAGCGCCACGTTTTTTCCCGGTCCGGGATCTGATCGAAATAGCTGAAAAACTCGGCAGGCATCCCTGAACTGATCGCTTTGAAAGTTTTGGTGGTCGCACTGGAATTGTATCGATAATCGGACAGCTGCTTTTTGGCGATGGATCTGATTTCATGCGATGACAATAAAAGCGTACTTGCAGCCATAATGCCCAATGCGATCCTGGTGCCATTCTTATTATTCCTGTATAGAAAAATTGCCAGAATGAAAGTATGGACATGCAGTATGCATGCGATAACGAAGATGAAAAAGGCAATTAACGCATCGCCATTGGGCCCACTGCCATCACTGGCCATGGGGAAGGTCTTGCGCATCAAGAACAAATAGACGATAGCCAGCAGACAACATAAAAATACACTGGTCTTGAAATACAATTTCATCATTTGACCGAACCTGCCATCATAGAAGCAGGCAACATATTACAATAAAAATATTATTTGACCTGTCCGGCATTGTCCAGAATTCTACTGGCGGCCGTCAGGAACAGTATCCATTCAACCGAAGTCAGCAGACAAATTAATCAGGAAGACGATGGCGATCACACCACTGGCAGCACTGCACCGCAAACTGTTCGACGAAACCGACGGCGTCAAGTTTTCCAAGCTCAAGGATAGACTGATCAAGAAGCACGGTGAGACCGACCGGCTGGCCGTGCTTGACATATTGAGCGCTTACGCGCGCGACGGCCAGCTGCTGCACTGGCGCACCTCATTGGTACACACCATGGCGGACCTGATACAAGCGCAGGAATTGCAGGAATTTTTCAGCTGGGCCGTGACCATGCCGCAACTGGCCTACTGGGGCATCGACGGCTTGCTGAAAAGCCAGGGCAAGGATGCTTACGAGACCGTGGTGGCGCTGGCTCTCTCGGACTCGCAACCGCTACAAGTCAGGGCCAAGGCCGTGAAAAGCCTGGCCGTGCTGAGCCGCCAGCCATTTGACGCCGGCTTGTCGGCCGTTCCCGACTACTGGAAAGCCGAGAGCCTGCCCCTCGACGATGTGCTGGCCTGGCAGCGCGATGGCTATCCGGACGGTGCGGGGTTTGCGCCACCGGCCACGCATGCGTCTTTGGAAGACCCTCGCTCCCCACTGGAAAAAGCGGCAGCGAAACTGGAAAAAAAACTGGCGGCCGAACGCAAGAAGGACCAGGACCTGGCGCGCCCATCGAACTGGCTGGTCATTGCGGATAATGCCGACCTGGCCGCCATCGACCAGCGCTGGGCTTTGCCGGAACAGTACCGACGCTTCCTGGCCCGCTACTCTCCGCTGCGCGTGTATATCGACAGCAAGCGCTACTTCCAGGGCTTGAACCTGTACGGCGCGGCAGAGCTGCTCAAGGCACAGCACGGCTACTCGTACAATCCGGTTGACCAGGAAGTCATCGCCGGTTGGCCGGCCCACTACGTGGTGATTGCCGATGCGGGCGCCGATCCGTATTGCCTGGATCTATCTGCCATTGAAAATGGCGACGCGCCCGTCTACACGGCCGAGCACGGCGCAGGCGCATGGCATTTTGAACGCCACGCGGACAGCTTTGTCGACTTCCTCAAGGAAATCGCCAAAGCTGCTTAGCCCGGTTCGCCACCGGGACCGCCCTGTCCGGGACCGCCTGGCCCGCCTGGCCCGCGTCCGCCCGGCGGCCCGAAGCGCGGTTCGCGGTCGCCCTCTTTCGCCGCCGACGTGGCCCCGCCCAAGCGGTACGACAGCCCCACATAAATCATGCGTCCATCGAAGCGCCGCGTGCTCGTCTCGCGCAGGGACGCGCTGTTGATGACGGTTTCCATTTTGTTGCTGCTGAACACGTCGGTCACGTTCATGACCAGGCTCAGCTGCGGTGTCACCGTGTGGCGCCAGCTCACATTCAGGGTATTGTTCGGCGAGCGGTAGCCCTGTCCGGACAGCATCTTGCCCTGCATTTGCAGGGCCAGCTGCAGTTGGTTGGCCGCATCGAACTGGTAATTGAGACGCGCGCGGCCGCTCAGGGCGTTGGCCGTGCGCGTGCTGCGGTTGCCCAGGTCGTCGGAACTCGTCTGCTGGCTGCGCGCCAGATTGCCGCTCGTGTTCAATGTCAACGATGGCGTCAGCTTGCCGCTGACGCTGAACTCCAGACCGCTTGAATGGCTGCCTTCGCCGTTTTCCCGCGTGGTCAAGAGCACATTGTCGCTGATAAAGTAGCGATAATCGACGATGGCGTCCGTGTCGCGGCGGTGGTAGGCGCGCAAGCTGCTTTCCAGGCCCGAGATCTTCGTTTCATAGCCGATCTCGAACGAATCCGTCTGCGTGGGTTTCAGCTTCGGATTGCCGGCCGACACATTGAATTCGTCGCGGTAGACCACGTACGGATTCAGGTCGCCCGCGTTCGGACGGCGAATGCGGTGCGCATAGCTGAAACGCAGATTGCTCTCGTCGCTGACTTTATAGGTAGCGAACAGGCTGGGAATGTAGTTGACGTAGTTGTTGCTGGCCTCGACGCCGCTCGTAATCTGGCGCACGTTCAAGTCCGTGTATTCGGCGCGCAAGCCGGCCAGCGCGCTCCAGCGCTCGGTCAGGCGCATCTGGTAGGAGCCGTACAGCGCGACGGTGCGCTCGTCGAGCTCGAAACGGTTGCTGCGCAGGGGGTTGACGATTTCCGCCAGGCTGCCCGGGTTGATGTCCGTATATAAAGTGTCGAAACTGCTCTTGTTGTCGGCCACCTTGTAGCCGAGCTTGGCCGTGCCGCCCGCCAGCGGACGCTCGTAGTCGCCGCTGAAGTCGACGATGCGGTTGCCCGTTTCGCTGTGCTGGCGCGCGCGGCTGTCGAAGGCATTGACGGGCGCCACCGCGTAGGTATTGGCATAATCGCTGTCGCTCTCGTTGGTCGACGAGGACACGCGCAAGTCGATTTTGAGGGTTTCACCGGG
Source organism: Janthinobacterium sp. KBS0711 (assembly GCF_000988085.1). Classification (NCBI taxonomy): domain Bacteria; kingdom Pseudomonadati; phylum Pseudomonadota; class Betaproteobacteria; order Burkholderiales; family Oxalobacteraceae; genus Janthinobacterium; species Janthinobacterium sp. KBS0711. The sequence continues at coordinate 348,324 of NZ_LBCO01000011.1, forward strand.
CAACTCGCCCTTGTGGTCGTAGCGCGCCCCCCAGCTGTAGTTGCGGCTGTCGCCATTGCGCACGGTACTGCGCACATAGTCGCCGATGGTGCTGCCCGTGCTGTCGCCATTGATGTAGCGGTCGAGCGAACGCTGGTCGTTGCTGCGCCCGTTATACGACACGCTGGCGGCCAGGGTGTCGTTGGCGTTCAGGTTGTAATTGACGGTGCCGTGCAAGCCCAGCGAGTCGTTCAAGCCATTGTTGCTGGACTGCTGGCTGCTGGGGGCGAAAGCTCCTGTGCCGCGCTCCAGGCGTTCGCGGCTGACCTCGCCCACGGAATTGCGGCCGTCATGGCGCACATTGATGCCGCCCTGGTAGCCCCACGGTCCTTCATTGTAGGTGCCGGACACGGCGCTGTTGTAGCGCCCCGCGATGCCCGCATTCGCGTTGACGGTGGCAAAGCCGCCCGGCTTGCGGTTGCGCCGCATCACCAGGTTCAGGATGGGGCCGCCACCGGCTTCGTTGCCGAACTGGGCGCCGGGATTATTGATCACTTCCACGGATTCGATATCGTCGGCTGCCATGGCGTTCAGGGTGGCGCCGCGCGAATCGCCCTGCAGCATGGCGGACGGCTTGCCATCGATCAATATCTGCACATTGCTGCTGCCGCGCAGGGACACGGAACCGTCGGGATCGACGGCCACCGACGGCACGTTATTCAAGGCATCGGCCGCCGTGCCGTTGCTGCTGCCCACGTCGGACTTGACGTCGTAGACCTGCCGGTCGATGCGGCCCGTGGGACGTTCCGCCGTCACGCTGACGGAAGGCGTAGACTCGGCGACGGACGCCTTGGCTGATGCTGGCGCGGGCTTGACGACGGTGTCGCCGCTGGTAGTCGTGGTTTGGGCCTGAACAGCGGCGCCGGAGACGAGCAGGCTGCTGCCCGCCAGACAGTGAAAGAGGATTTTATGCATTTGCTTAAAAAATAATGGAGACGCTACGGATGAGGCGCTACGCCGCAGCGTAAGGGCACGGTGAAAGCATGCCACGACTCCATTGCGCAAAGCAAATGCGAACCATTGTTATTTACTTCAATTTACAAATCTCTTGCACTTGTGGTCATACAGCCTCATCCAATGACCACTACCTCAGCAAGCCGTTGCCGCGCGCCAATTTCAGCCAGCCTGGATACTCCGTCATCAATAAATCATACAGTTCTGCATCGCTGTGCTCGTCGGGCGAGCTGACGGAAAAGTAATTGGCATTGTCGACCAGGCGTCCCTGCAATTCGTCGAGCTTTTCCAGGAACGGGAAGTCGGAGTCGGCAAAAGCGGAAAGAAACTTGCTTTTCGACTTGCGTCCCTTGCCGATGCCCATGAATTGCCAGAAGATAGGTTCATTGCTGGCCCAGCGCAATTGTTTCTCCGTCGTTGCCTGGTCGCTCGTGCCGCCATCCGTCACGAACATGACGTACACGGGCAGCTCGGCCGCGACGGGCCGCGTGCGCTCGCCGCCGGCCTTGTCGGGGAAATAAAACGCACGGATCGCCTGCATGGCGGCGCCATAGCGCGTATCGCCTTCCAGCGGATGGCGCTGTATGGCCTGCCCCACATAGGTATTGCAGTTGTTCAAGGCCATGGGCGCCGGATGGTGGACGTTCTTGCCGAACAGGAAAACGTCGATCTCGCCATCATCGTCGAACTTGCAGCCCAGGGCCAGGATGCGCTCGGCAAAACGCTGCACCAGCCCCTCTTTATACAGCCGTCCCATGGAGCCGGAAATATCGAGGCACAAGCAGACCTTGGCGCGGTGGTCCGATAGCCCCACTTTTTGCAGGGACACGCCCGCCTGCTTGACGAGGCTGACCAGTTGCGGCGCTTCCCGTTCAACGCGCTTTTCCAGGTTGATCTTCGCCTGCTGGATTGCCGACGCCGCGGCAGGCGCGGCCTGGTCGACTTCGCCGCCGAAGTGGCGCACCAGCGCATCGAGTCCGCCATTAAAACCTTGTCCCACGGCCATGCAGCGCCAGCCGCCGTCCTTGCGGTAGATTTCAAGCAGCATGACGGCTTTTTCCTGTGCGAAATCCGTACCGGCGAAGGCAAAGCGGGCCAATTCGCGTCCGCCCGCCTGCAGGCGCACGTGGCCAGACTGCAGCTGCGACATCACGCCGCCGCCATCGATGGACGCCGTGACGACGAGGCGGTCTATGCCGGCCGGCAAGCGCGCCAGTTGCAAGGCAAACTCGGCCGCATCGCCCCCGCTGCCGGCACGCGCCTCTACGCCGCCGCACGGCGTGCGCGGCTGGTTGAAGAAAGTCATGTAGCGCTCATCCGACAATTTGCCGCCGGCATCGAGGCCGAAACAGGCCACGTCGAGCGCCAGCCCCTGCGCGGCCACGCCGACCTGCAGCACGCCGTCGGGAACGAGATTGGCCAGCGGCAAGCGCTGTCCCTTGGATAAGGTTTCCATCAGTGTCTCCTAAGCGATGTAGCGGCGCGGATTGTCCGCATTGCAATCCTCTTCATCTTCCTTGTCCTCGCCCTTGAAGACGACGGGACCGTTGAAAGCCAGCTGCAGGTTCTCGCCCTGCCAGCTCAGCCAAGGCGTCGCTTCGCTGCCCGGTTCCGACGTCTTGCCGGACGGCTCGAGGATGATGCTGTCGGGCGTGATGCGCGCCATGCCGATCACATAGGTGTAGACGGTGTCGTCGTCGGCCGCCTTGGACAAACGAAAATCGAACGCGCACTCGACGATCTGCTCGCCATATTGCATGACCATCTTCGGCCGCATGGACGCCACCGAGACGGCGCCGTTGGCCACCGCCGAATACACGCTGAAGACGAGGCCCACCGTGCCGCCGTAATGCTGCGCCAGCGCAGGATTGACTTCCACCGTTTCCGTGGCCGGCTCCTTGCCCGCCGCGCCCGCCACGTCGCCCAGGTGGCGCACGTAGGGCATGACGTCGAAGCTGCCTGCCGTGTCCGGCGCCTGGATGAAGCGCATCTGGCCGTTCGGCAAGAGGATGCCGACTCTTAAATCGAGGTCGTCATTATCGTCGTCGCCATCGCCGTTATCGACCCAGCTGGCCTTGACGGTGAGTTTGCTCGGCGCGCCCGCGCCCTTTTCCAGCGATACCTTGTGCGTCTGGCCCGCCTTGGTCAGCGAGATTTTGGACAGGGAAATCTTGGCTGACGGCGCAGGTTCCGCTGCCGCCTGCGCCACCTCGCCGCCGAAATGGGCGACCAGCGCATCGAGGCCGCCATTAAAGCCTTGGCCCACGGCCATGAAGCGCCAGCCCCCGTCCTTGCGGTAGAACTCGCCCAGCATGACGGCTTTTTCTTGCGCAAAATCGGAGCCCGCATACGTGTAGCGGGCCAATTCCCGCCCGCCGTCGAGCAGGCGCAGATGGCCGCTGCCCAGCCGTGCCATCGTGGCGTCGCCATCGATGGCGGCCGTGACGACCAGGCGCTCGATGGAGGCAGGCAAGCGGTCCAGCTGGTAGCTGAAACCGGCCGCATCGCCGGACGGCGCAGAGGTTTCCACGCCGCCGCACGGCGTGCGCGGCTGGTTGAAGAAAGTCATGTAGCGGTCGTCGGACAACTTACCGGCGGCATCGAGACCGAAACAGGCAAAATCCAGCGGCACGCCGGCGCTGGCAAGACCCAGTTGCACGACGTTACCCGTGACGAGGCCGGACAGCGCCAGGCGCTGCCCCTTGATCAGGTTTTCCATGGAGTCAGGGAGAAAGAAAGGGAAGACAGAACCGGGCAGCGGCGCCACCCGGTACATTTACACAAACAACTGGTTTTTAAGCATTAATACCGAACGAGCGGGCCAGAGGGCCCAGGCCGCCTTTGAAACCCTGGCCGATGGCCTTGAATTTCCATTCGCTGCCGGCGCGGTAGATTTCGCCGAAGATCATGGCCGCTTCCGTCGAGCCGTCTTCCGACAGGTCGTAGCGGGCGATTTCCGCGCCGTTGTCGCCGTTCAGGCAGCGGATGTAGGCCTTGCCGACCATGCCGAAGTTCTGCTTGCGGTTTTCCGCGTCGTGGATGGTGACGGCCACGGCGATCTTGTCGATGTCGGCAGGTACGTTGGCCAGGTCGACGGCAACTTTCTCGTCATCGCCATCGCCGCCGCCCGTCGTGTTGTCGCCCGCGTGGACGATGGAGCCGTCAGCCGACTTCAGGTTGTTGTAAAAAATGAAATCGGCATCGGAGCGGGCCTTGCCATCCGTTTTCAGCAGGAAGGCGCTGCCGTCCAGGTCAAATGCGGCGCCATCGGTGGCGCGCGGGTCCCAGCCCAGGCCAATCACGATTTTCTTCAAGCCAGGAGCTTCCTTGCTCAGGTTGACATTGCCGCCTTTTTGCAAACTGATCGCCATGGTGTTTCCTCTTTATTTAATTAATGGGTTGCATTCGGTGTTTCAGGTCACGTCGCCGGTACCCCGGCTTGATGAGCCATGAGCCTACCATAAAGTTCCTGCTTGCCAGCCGCGCACTATTGAAAATAATGCCATAAGGAAAATACCACGCCGCTGCCCGAATGCGCAAAATGACGGATAATGCCGCTCGACAAAAATTTTCACCATCTCTTGACCCCAGGCTTGTCCTTGAAGAATACCCAGATACGGCTCGATTGCATTCCTGGCACCCTGTGCGACGAGCGCATGTGGTCGCGCCTGGCGCCTGCCCTGGGCGGCGCCTTTGATCTGCAGCACGTGCCCCTGCATGAGGCGCGCACGCGCCCGCAGATGCAGGCACTGATTGCCAGCCACAGCGCCCAACAGGCCCATCTGGTGGGCTTTTCGCTGGGCGCCTATCTGGCGCTCGAACACGCGCTGGCGCACCCGCAACGCATCAAGTCCCTCACTTTGATCGCCAATTCGGCCAAAGGTTTGCTGCCTGCGGAAATAAGCGCGCGCCAACGCATCGTCGCCATGCTCGATCGCAATGCCTATGCGGGCATCACGCGCCAGCGCCTGCGCGAACTGCTGCATCCGTCGCACTTGGACGATGCATCGATCACGGGCCTGATCCAGCAGATGGGGCTGGACCTGGGCAAGGACGTGCTGCTGGCGCAATTCATCACCACCATCGCCCGCCCTGACTTGATGGCGCGCTTGCCGGAACTCGATTTTCCCGTGCTGATCGTGGGCGCGGAAGACGACAAGCTCGTCAATCCCGACGATTTGCGCGCCATGGCCGCCCGCCTGCCGCAGGCCACCCTGCATCTGCTGAAAGAGAACACCGGCCACATGATTCCGCTGGAAGCGCCGGGCCCGCTGGCCGACGCCATGCGTGCGCATTTGGAGGCAGCGGTCAATTTCAACGATAATGACGGGCATCGGGCATCGCCCCCACCACTTTCAAAGAACCAATGAACCATTTGACCATCATCGTCGCCACCGACCAGCAAGGCGGCATCGGCATCGACAACACCCTGCCGTGGAAATTGCCGGAAGACCTCGCGCATTTCAAGCGTTTGACGACGGGCCACCCCATCCTCATGGGCCGCAAGACCTTCGACTCCATCGGCCGTCCGCTGCCGAACCGCCGCAACATCGTCATCACGCGCAATCCGGACTGGCGCCATGAGGGCGTGGAAGCCGTGTCGTCGGTGGAAGCGGCCATCGCCCTGCTGGCCGGCGCCGAAGGCTATGTCATCGGCGGCGCGGAAATCTACCAGCAGTCACTGCCCCTGACACAGCGTTTGATCATCACGGAAATCGGCCAGACCTTCGACTGCGACGCCTTTTTCCCCGCCGTTGACCATGCTGTGTGGCAAGAAACCGCGCGTGTAGCCCATGTTTCGGAGAAATCCGGCCTGCCGTACGCCTTTGTCACGCTGGAACGCAAAGCCTGATAAGGTTGAGAATGATGAGCAGAATGTTGCTGTAATACCCCTGTCACACCCATGCGTCACGCTAGCGTACGCTTGTGACGCTTTGCTACGATATTTTTTTCCCGCAGAGGCCGCATTTCTGCGAGAATCCCGTTCTTATTTTTTTTCTGCGGCTGCCGGGTTGCACTACCGCCTGACCGTCGCGCCCTAGTCCGCCCCTTCACATCTGTCAGGGGCGGCTTGCTTTTTTGGAGACATGCATGAAATTTCGTTTCCCTATCGTCATCATTGACGAGGATTTCCGTTCTGAAAATACGTCCGGCCTGGGCATTCGCGCCCTTGCCGCCGCAATGGAAAAAGAAGGCATGGAAGTGCTGGGCGTGACCAGCTACGGCGATTTGTCGCAATTTGCCCAGCAACAATCGCGCGCGTCGGCCTTCGTGCTGTCGATCGACGATGAAGAATTCGGCGGCGGTTCCATCGAGGAAACCGACCACGCCTTGAAATCGCTGCGCGCCTTCGTCGAGGAAATCCGCTACAAGAACGCCGACATCCCTATTTATCTGTACGGCGAAACGCGCACTTCGCGCCATATCCCCAACGATATCCTGCGCGAACTGCACGGTTTCATCCACATGTTCGAAGATACGCCGGAATTCGTCGCGCGCCACATCATCCGCGAAGCGAAGTCCTACCTGGACGGCCTGTCGCCGCCGTTTTTCCGCGCGCTGGTGCACTACGCCAACGACGGTTCCTACTCGTGGCACTGCCCCGGACATTCGGGCGGCGTGGCGTTCCTCAAATCCCCGATCGGCCAGATGTTCCACCAGTTCTTCGGTGAAAACATGCTGCGCGCCGACGTCTGCAACGCCGTCGAGGAACTGGGCCAGTTGCTCGACCATACGGGTCCTGTGGCCGCGTCCGAGCGCAATGCGGCGCGCATCTTCAATGCCGACCATTGCTATTTCGTCACCAACGGCACCTCGACTTCGAACAAGATGGTGTGGCACTCGACCGTGGCGCCAGGCGACATCGTCGTCGTCGACCGCAACTGCCACAAGTCGATCCTGCATTCGATCATCATGTGCGGCGCCATCCCCGTGTTCCTGATGCCGACGCGTAATCACCTGGGCATCATCGGTCCTATCCCGCTGCATGAATTCACGCCGGAAAGCATTGCCCGCAAGATCGAGGCCAATCCGTTCGCACGCGAAGCGAAGAACAAGAAGCCGCGCATCCTGACCATCACGCAATCGACCTACGATGGCGTGATCTACAACGTGGAAACCCTGCGCGAAATGCTGGACGGCAAGATCGACACCCTGCACTTCGATGAAGCATGGCTGCCGCACGCCACCTTCCACGATTTCTACAAGAATATGCACGCCATCGGCAAGGACCGTCCGCGCGCCAAGGAATCGATGATCTTCTCGACCCAATCCACGCACAAATTGCTCGCCGGCCTGTCGCAAGCCTCGCAAATCCTCGTGCGCGAATCGGACACGGTCAAGCTGGACCAGGACGCCTTCAACGAGGCTTACCTGATGCATACCTCGACGTCGCCGCAGTATTCCATCATCGCCTCGTGCGACGTGGCGGCGGCCATGATGGAAGCGCCGGGCGGCACGGCCCTGGTGGAAGAATCGATCATGGAAGCGCTCGATTTCCGCCGCGCCATGAAGAAGATCGACCAGGAATGGGGCCAGGACTGGTGGTTCCAGGTCTGGGGTCCGTCCAGCTTCAACGACGAAGGCATGGGCCAGCAGGAAGACTGGATGATACGCGCCGAGGATGACTGGCACGGCTTCGGCGACCTGGCTCCCGGATTCAACATGCTCGACCCGATCAAGGCGACCATCGTCAACCCGGGCCTGTCGCTGGACGGCCAGTTCGGCGACACGGGCATCCCCGCGTCCATCGTCACCAAGTACCTGGCCGAGCACGGCGTCATCATTGAAAAATGCGGCCTGTACTCGTTCTTCATCATGTTTACCATCGGCATCACCAAGGGCCGCTGGAATACCCTGCTGACCGCGCTGCAGCAGTTCAAGGACGACTACGACAAGAACCAGCCGATGTGGCGCATCCTGCCGGAATTTGCGGCGGCCAACCCGCGCTACGAAAAAATGGGCTTGCGCGACCTGTGCCAGCAAATCCACGATTTCTACAAGGCCTACGACGTGGCGCGTCTGACGACGGAAATGTATCTGTCGGACATGATCCCGGCCATGAAGCCATCGGACGCCTTCGCCAAGATGGCGCACCGCGAAATCGAGCGCGTGGCCATCGACGAACTGGAAGGCCGCATCACGTCCATCCTGCTGACGCCGTATCCACCGGGCATCCCGCTCCTGATCCCGGGCGAACGCTTCAACAAGACCATCGTCGACTACCTGCGCTTCGCGCGCGACTTCAACGAGCGCTTCCCTGGCTTCGAGACGGATGTGCACGGTCTCGTGAAACGCGAAGTCGATGGCAAGCGCGGTTATTTTGTCGACTGCGTGAAATTGGACGAGAACGTCTAAAAACGTCGACCTCCGTTGAGCTTCATTAAATAGCGCCGCCTGATGCGAATCAGGCGGCGTTTTTCATTTCATGAACTACCGCGCACGCTTGCGCCAGATCAAACGGCTGGGGTGTCGGGCTTCTAAGATGGGCCACTCGTGCCCTCGTGATGGCTGGCATATGACGCTCAAGGTGTGGCTGGAAATCGTGCAGCAGGCGGCGGCTGGCAGTGGCGCCTTGCTGATGACGGCCTTGAAGCAGGCTCAGGTAACTGTAGCCCGGCGGCACGATGGCGACGAGGATGGGGCGGGCATCGTGCTGTTTGCCGAGGCCAATGCCGCGCTGCTGCAAGCGCTGCCGGCGCTGTGCCACCATGCTTCCGTGCTGGCCATTGCCGCCTGCGGCCAGCCCCCCAGCTGCGCGCAAAAGCGCGCCCTGCTGGCAGCTGGCGCGCTCGATGTGCTGCTGTGGCCCAGCGGTGCCGTCGATGCGGGACAGGTACTGGCCCGCCTGCAACGCTGGCAAGCCGTGGCGCAACTGCTGGCGTCCAGCGCCGTGCGCCAGCAGCTGGTGGGCGACAGCGCGGCCTGGACCGCCTTGCTGCACCAGGTGGTGGAAATGGCGGCCTTCAGCCAGGCGTCGATGCTGATCACGGGCGAGACGGGCACGGGCAAGGATTTACTGGCGCAACTGATCCACCGCCTCGGCAACTGCAGCGGCGACTTCACCATTCTCGACTGCACCACCCTGTCGCCGGAACTGGCGGGCAGCGAACTGTTCGGCCATGAACGGGGCGCCTTTACGGGCGCGGCGGCCGCGCGCGACGGCGCTTTCGCCCTGGCCGACGGCGGCGTGCTCTTCCTCGATGAAGTGGGAGAGCTGCCGCTGCCGCTGCAGGCGCAGCTGCTGCGCGCCATCCAGGAGCGCAAATACAAGCGCGTGGGCGGCAATACCTGGCAGCCGACGCAATTTCGGCTCGTCTGCGCCACCAACCGCGAACTGGAACATGAAGTGGCGCGCGGCGCCTTCCGCGCCGACCTGTATTACCGCATCGCCGGCTGGCGTTGCCAGACCCCGCCCCTGCGCGAACGCCAGGACGACATCCTGCCGCTGGCCCGGCATTTCCTTGCCGAGCTGGCGCAACAGCCGCCGCCCGCACTGGACGCTGCCGTGCGCGAATACCTGCTGCTGCGCGAGTATCCGGGCAATGTGCGCGAACTGCGCCAGACCGTCACGCGCATCTGGCACCGCCATTGCGGCCCCGGCCCCATCACCATCGGCGCCCTGCCGCCCGACGAACGGCTGCTGGCGCCGCTCTGGCCCGACCAGCACTTCGAAGCGGCCGTACGGCGGGCGCTGGCCCAGGGCTGCAAGCTGTCGCACATCACGCGCTGCGCCACCGACATGGCCATCCGCCTCGTGCTGGCGGAAGAACACGGCAACAACCAGCGCGCCGCAGCCCGCCTTGGCGTAAGCGACCGCGCCCTGCAAATCCGCCGCAAGGCTGCCGCCTGCGCGGCTCAGCTGGCGCAGCCTGATGTTGTGCCGCCATAAGACCGGCAATAGCCAGACGGCTATAGTCGGCGCATGTACAGCCCAGCCTGCCACCGCCTGTCCGCCTGTTTCGAGCTCTCGCGCCCCGGCGCGGCACCGCAGCTGCGCGCCATGGAAGGCTTGCGCGGCCTGGCCGTGCTGCTGGTGTTTCTCGTCCACTATGTCAGCCTGGAAGCGCCGTGGCGCGGCGGCGCCGTCACGCCCTTGGCTGCAGCCCTGCACAGCATGGGCAATGCGGGAGTCGACCTGTTTTTTGTGCTCAGCGGCTATCTGATCTATGGCTCGCTGATGTCCCGCCAACAAGCGCTGCTACCCTATCTGCGCCGCCGCGCACGCCGCATCTATCCCGTCTACAGCTGTGTCTTCGCCCTGTACCTGCTGCTGTCGTGGGCCCTGCCGTCCGAAAGCAGGATACCGGCGGCGTGGCCGCAGGCCTTCGCTTACCTGGCCAGCAATTTTCTGTTGCTCAGTGGCTTCACGTCGGCGCCCCCCTTCATCAGCGTGGCCTGGTCGCTCAGCTATGAAATGCTGTACTACCTGCTGATCCCCCTGCTCATCCTGGTCTTCCGTTTGCGCCAGCGCAGCCGCAGCTGGCGCGGGCGCTTCTTCGCCGTGCTCACCTTGCTGGCGGGCGGCCTCTTCGCCATCTTCGGCGGTCCGGCTCGTTTGCTGCTGTTCGTTGCCGGCATCCTCGTCCATGAAGCGCTGGCGGCGCCCGCCTGGCGCGCACCGCCGCCCGCACTGGCCGCCTGCGCCGTGCTGTGCGCGCTGGGCTGTTTGCCGCTGCCGCTGGCGCTGCTGCTGAAACTGGCGCTGCTGGCCTGTGCCTTTTTCCTGCTGTGCCTGTGCTGCTTCCAGGCCCGCGCCAACTGGCTGGCGCGCCTGTTTTGCTGGACGCCCTTGCGCTGGCTGGGCAATATCAGCTATTCCTACTATCTGATCCACGGCCTGGCGCTGGCGCTGCTCCACCCGCCGCAAGCGCAGGGCCTGGCCTTCTTTTTACTGCTGATGCCGTTCATGCTGCTGCTCAGCCTACCACCGGCAATGACGCTGTTCCTACTTGTCGAACGGCCGCTGTCCCTGTCGCCATTGCAGGCGCCCGCCCCTGCGACTGCTGCGGCGCCTGCTGTAGTGTCTAGCCCTGCCTTGCCAGCCGCAGGAAATTTCCCCCCAGGATGAGCCCGGCATCGGCTGGCGGCAATCCCAGCAACTCAATCTTGTGCAATTCCAGCCCCGGATGCAGCCAGGGGCCATCCGAGCCGAACAAGACCTTGTGCGGTCCCGCGCGGCGCACGGCCTGCTGCAGCAAGTCGAAGCGGCGCACGCCCGAGCTGTCCGTATGGATATTCGGATGGCGCACAAGGTGGTCGATCAGCGCCAGCTGCGCCGCCCAGTCGTCGCCGAAGCTGCCCAGGTGGGGCAGGATAAAATCGACGTCGGGATACTGCTGCGCCAGCAGTTCGGCCACGGCCACCTCGCCGGCCGGGTCGTACAGCACGGGCAAGCCGAAGAAGCGCGCCGCCTCGCACAGTTCGCCGCTGATGCGCGCGTCAAGCCGGTGCGCCTTGATGCCGACAAAGCCGTAGCGCTCGACGGCTGTGCGCACCAGGTCCATGATGCGGCCCCGGTCGCGCCGCGCATGCACGAAGGCAAAGCCATAAAAATGCTGCGGATCGGCGGCGACCAGGCGCGCCACGCCATGGTTGGCGATGGCGTAATCGGAGTGGAAGGCGGCGAACAGCACGCTGCGGGCGATGCCGGCCGCCTGGGCGCGGCGCAAGTAGGCCTGCAGCGGCGCATCGCTGTCCCACGGCCCGCTCAAGCCGTCGCCGGGTCCCGCATGGCAGTGGCAATCGATGATCATCATGCCGCGCTATTGCCAGTCGCCCATGACAACGATACGGTTGCCGCGCCGGCGCCAACGCCCGCTTTCATCTTCCTGCTGCGGCGCAGGCGAGCGAAAGTGCGGCAATTGCTGGTGCAGGGCCCGCGTCAGCGCGCTTTCCACGGCGCGCGGGCTGCCATCGCTGTCGCCGGCCAGGCGCGCCGCCTGTCCCGCGATACGCACGAAGCGGCGCGCCAGCGCCAGTTCGCGGTCGGCCGGCGCTTCGCCCTCCGCTTCGCCTTCCATCTCCATCTCCAGCGCATTGCTGGCCGCGCGTCCCAGGGCCGAGCCGAGCGCCGTGCCCACGCCTGGTATCGGGATCATCGAACCGAGGGCGCCGCCGACAAAGGGCAAGGCCGTCTTGGCCACGGCCTTCAAGGCGCCGCCCAGGGGCTTGGCCACCTTGGCGATGGTAGAACCCACTTTCTTGACGCCCTTCCACACGCTCTTGAAGACATTGCCGAGAAACTGCTCCAGTTCCTCCTCGCTGGCCACTTCCAGCAACTCCATGGCCAGTTGCAGTTCTTCCTCTTCGCTGAAGACGGCCGGCGCGCGGCCCTTGCCGGGCCAGTCCCGACCGAATTCCAGCACTTCAAAGGCGGCGCCGGCCCGCTGCCGGCATTGCCCGCATTCACATTCGAGTTGGTGCATGATGGTCTCCTTCGCAGTCGTCAAGGTGCTGGCGTCAGCCCCACATTTCGCCCAGCACGGCCATTTCCAGTTCGCGCCGCTGGTTCGTCAGCACGCCGCGCCGGTGGGTAAACATGTCGCTGTGGATACCCTTTTCCAGGCTGCGCCGCTGTGCGGCCGAGGAGAGCGGCGCCACATAGACGTCATGCCCGCTCATGTCCATGCCCATCATCTTGCCGCACAGGTGGTGCTGTTTCAGGCGCCGCCGCAAATCATCGGTCTGGCCGCTGTAGGCGCGCCGGCCATCCTTGGTGTTGAACTCGATCACATACAGGCCCGGCCCCGTGGCGTTCGCATCGTTGACGGCCTGCGGAATCGCGCCCACCGCCTGGTAGCGCAAGGCGGCCGCGCCTGGTACGCGGCCCAGGGTGGACGCCAGGATGGGCGGCACTTCGCCCTGCATCTGGCCGCCATCCTGGTCCGGATCTTGCCCCAGCCCTTGATCCTGTCCTTGATCCTGTCGTTGATCCTGCCCCTGGTCCTGATCCGTGTCCTGATATGGCGCCGGCTCCTGCTGGCCGCCGAACACGGGATACGGCGCCGGATAAATGGTGGGGTAGATGGCACCATAGCCGCCCCAGCCCCGGTAGCGCGGCGGATACGGCAAGGGCGGCGGCGGGTATCGGGGTGGCCGGCGCCCCTGGCCCTGGCCCTGGTAGCGTGGCGGCGCGGGACGGCGCGGGCCCCGCAGCGGCGGCCTCGCACGCAGGCCGCCACCGCGCATGGCGCCGCGTCCACCTCCAGGGCGCGCACGCTCGCCTTCCCATTCGCTCTCCCATTCACCTTCCCACTCTCCCTCGTCCTCCCCCTCTTGCGTCCCTTCTTGCGACCACTCCTGCGACCATTCCCCCAGCCACTCCTGCTCGCCGGCCGCTCCCGCCTGCCCCGCAAAGGGCAGCATTTCAAACGCTTCGTTCATATCGCCTCCTCGTATGATGTTCAAGCAAGTTCATCGCCTGTTCCAGTTGCCGGGGCGTCTGGTCGGCCCGCAGCAGAAACGTCAGCGCGCCGGGACCGTCCCCCGCTTGCGCCAGCGCCAGCACGCCCGCGGCGCGCAAGGCTGGCTGCAAATGGGCGCGTCCTGGCAGGCGCTGCACGGGAAAGCTGCCGCCCTGGCAAGCGATGCCGGCCGCCGCCATTCCCGTCCGCCATTGCGCCACCCTGTCCGCCAGCCTGGACCGCAAGGCGTCGCCATGGCGCGCATTGAGCGCCAGCGCCCGCCGCGCCGCCGCCAGCACGGCGGCTGAGGGAGGACTGGCATGCACGCGCGTCTGGCTGTGCGCCGCGAAGCGCCGCAGCAGCTTGCGGCTGCCGGCCAGCACGGCCAGCGGCACGCCGAATCCCTTGGCCAGCGAGGCGCCGACGATCAGCGATTCCCCATGCAAGCCAGGCAGCCGCGCCGAGCCGCCGCCCTGTGTACCCGTCACGCCCAGCACCTGGGTGTCGTCCAGCAGCAGATAACCGCCGCCCTGGTGCGCCAGGGCCGCGTAGCCGGCCAGCGGCAAGGCCTGTTCGCTGCCCGGCACATAGCCATCGGCCAGGATCAATGGCCGCCGCCCTTGCCTGCCCCAGGCCGCCACCAACTGCCGCAGCGCCGCCATCTCGCCGCTGGGAAACAATCGTAGCGGCACGCCCAGCGCCTGCGCCCGCTCGGCGCCCCAGCGCGCGATGGCGTAGCTGCCGCCATCGACGAGGATCACCAGGCGCTCGGCAGCCAGCATGCCGAACAGGTCCCAGAACAGGTGCAGGGTCGACGGCAGCAAGCAGGCCGCCTCGCAACGTTGCAAAGCAGCCAGGTCCGCGGCCAGGGCCCGCGCGCCGGGCGGCTCCTGCAGCGCCGCCGGCTGGCCCAGGGTCAAGCTGTTCCACGGCGCCAGCGAGTCCGCCGGATGGCGCATGCCCAGGTACAGGGCGCTGGTAAAATCGAGCATGCACGCGTCTCCCTCCCGCCCTAGACGCTGCGCAGCTGCTGGCTCAGGCGCTGGCGCAGCAATACCGAGGGCATCGTCGCTTCGACCACCGGGTCGCTGCTGTCGACGGACAGATCGACGCCGGTGGCGGCGCGGTAGCCATGGATATAGCCCTGCACTTGCGGCCGCCAGAAGCGCGCCCAGTTGAAGGCCTGGGTCGGCTCGTAAATATCGCTCCAGTTGCCGTAGCGCACAGACAGCAGCAATTGTTCGCCAAAGATGGCCAGGTTACGGAAGTGCATCACGCTCGTATCCGTCCAGCCCTGCAGTTTCTTCATGGCGTCAACCCTGTCCATCCACGGTTCCGGATACGCGACCATCACGCGCGTGGGTAAAAATTCACGGAATTCGGGTCGCGCCAGCATCCACTGCTGCATCAGCATCTCGATGCGCGCCGTCGACGGCAAGTCGCCGAACTGGTTGTGCGCACCCTGCGACAGGATCAGGTGGATCTCTTTCAAGGCATTCAGCACAGGGAAGGCGTCCGCCTTCACGGTGGTGTCGTCATCCTGCTTGTAGAACGAGGTCAGCAGGCGCAGCAAGTGGTGGAACGCTTCCAGGAATTTGGAGCGGCTATCGGCTGGCCGGAAGTGCTGCACTGCCTTGCCGTCCAGGCGCACACCGTAGTGATGGTCATACTCATAGTTCCGGCGCATCACGGTCAGCCGATGCTGTTCATCCTGCGTGTATCCCCAGAGTAGATTATTCAGCGGACGCAGCATGTCGATTTCCGTGTTCGACAGGGGATCGAGATGGTTGCCCGGCGCGCGCAGGTTCTGGAAGCGCTGCGCGATGGCGTTCATGGTTTGTACGAGCATGCCCTCCTCATGCCAGTACGACCAGATCAGTTCCAGCAGGCAGGGGTTGGCCAGCTTTTCCTGGATGATGCCAAAGCACAGGTCGACTTCGCCTTCCTGGCCGCGCGGGATGCTGATGGGAATGTCGGGCAGCTTGCGGCGGATCACGGCCAGATAGGGCAAGGTCTGGAAGCCGTCGATGTTTTCCAGGTAGTCATTGCGCAGCACGGTTTCCAGGTCGCGTCCCTGGGGGATGTCGCGCCGGTCCAGGTAGGCGTTGTCCTCGGATGGATTGAAGGCCAGCGGCTGGTTCAGCACGCCGCAATTGACCATCACGAACGCTTCCGTCGCCACTTTCAGCACGCGGTAGGAGTCGGAATCCGAGAACGGCAAAGCGCGGCGCTGCTTGAGCTGCTGGAACACCTCCGCCTTTTTGACGAAGCGCTCCTGCTCGAAGCCGCGCACGCTGGCCAGGTCGCCGCAAAACAGGCTGTCCATGAAATGCAGGTAATTCGTAAACGACATCGCCTCGGTGCTGTTGCGTATCAGGGTCCACAGCGGCAAGTCTTCCGTCGGCTCCGTTTCCGTGCGCGTCAGCGACACGCCTACATTGCCCGAGATCGGTTGCGGCTGGCGCTCTTCCGTCTCGTATTCCGCATCCAGCGCCAGCATGGCGTTCGGGCTCAGCCCTTCCGGCACGGGCAAGGCGCTGCGCAGTTCGGGCCGCTGCGACAGCATCATCTGCCCCATAAAGCGGTGCATGCCGGCGCGCCGCACGGGCGTGGAAAAAGCATTGGCCGCGCCGCGCATGGGCACCCACGGCGCGGCGGCCAGCACCTGCACCTGGTCGCGCCCGTCGGCGCTTTGATCGCCGTCAAACGAAATGGTGGCCACGGCGCGGTCGCCCACCCTGCCGAAATTGCAGTCGCTGGGATGGCAGTCGGCCGTTTCAAATGCCAGCGTCACCTGCGGGTTGAGCTGGGGCGTGAAGCACAGCACGGCGCTGCAGCCGGCCTGCACCGTCACGCACTGGGGCGACGTGGCGGGGAAATTGCCATACACCCCCACGTAGCTGCCCGTCGCCAGGTCGGTAAACACGGTGCCGCCACGCCCATCCGTCCAGCGCACGCCCACCAGCATGGCGGGGTCGGGCACCCAGGTGGCGACATTGAAATTGTGGCAGTCCGCCTCTGCTCCCCGGTACAGGCTGATGGCGGCATTGACGACCATGGCCCCGCTGTCCTGCTCGTGCACGGTGACAGCGATGCTGCCGCCGTGGTGTTTCGGACCCGCCTGGCCCGCCCCTCTGTTCTTCCCACCCATATTGCTGCTCATCTTGCTGCTCATGTCATTCTCCTCAATGGATAATCAAACGGGATGCCAGGGGCGGCAGCGGCCTGCCGGACTGGCGGCCATGCCGCACGACATCGGCGCACAGCTCCGACGTGTCCAGCGTGCTGCGCAGGGCCCAGTGGGTCAGCAAACGCCCCAGCAGCTCGCTTTCGTCTTCCGGGCTCAAGGTGCCGCTGGCGCGCGCCTGGCCCAGCACGGCGAAGACCAGGGTCGGCGCGGCCTGGTACATCTGCGCCGGCGCCAGGGTCCAGCTGCGCAACAGCTGCGCCAGCATGGCCGGCTGGCGTGTGTGCACGGCCATGGCTTCGACCAGCGAGCCGCCGCGCAAGGCCGGCGGCCGGTGCTGCACCAGCAAGCCCACGAGCGCCGCCATGCTGGCCTGCAACTGTTCCAGCAGCCGCTGCCGGGCCGGCGGCAGGCCGGTCAGCGGGTAGTACGACAGCCACAGCTGCTCCAGGCGGTCCCATTGGGGATGCGGATACAGGGCCCGCCCCATGGCGCAGCTCAGGCGCACCCGCAGCCATGGCACCGGGTGGGGATCGTCGACATTGAGGCGGAAGACAAACACGCGCGGCAGGCTGACCACGCCGATCAGGCCCAGCGTGGCGGCCACGCCGACCCGCGCCAGCGACCAGAAATCGGCCACGATCTCGGAAATCCACCGCTCCCACAGCTGCCACACGTGCACGGCGCCGCTGCCGCCGTGCTGCATGGCTTGCAGCACGGGCCGCAAGGACGCCACCAGGTCCAGCAGCGCCGCGCCCTGGTGCCCCACCTCGTGCACCAGCGACGAGGCGATGCTGCTGCCGATCATGCGTTCGCGCGGCAGACGGATGATGGCGACGGGATTGTCGCCGCCGCCCGGCAGGCGCGTGCGTGCGCGGCGGATGGCCGCGCCCGGGCCCCGGTCCAGGTAGCAGATCACGGGCGGCGCCTGATAGACATTGCCGGGCAGCGCCAGCGCGTCGGCGGCAACGATGTCGAGGCCGGCCAGCCACACGCCCGTCTTGTGCTCGCTGCGCTGCGTGATGACTTCGTTGAACAGGTCGAACTGGGTCAGCGCGGCATTGAATTTCAGGCGCAGGAAAGTGAAGCGGCGCTGCGCCTCGGCGGCCGTGGCCATGCTGGCGCCGTCGGCGTGCTCGCGCCGCAGCCACCACTGGAACTGGGCCACCATGCGCCGCAGTTCGCGCCGGCCCTGCACCAGCTGGCTTTCGATGGCCGACTGGGCGCTGGGCATCAGGGCGGCCGCCAGCACCGTCGGCTCGATCAGCGCGAACGGTTCCAGCCGCGCCAGCCGCGTCAGCAGCGAGCGCGCCTCCTGCGCCAGCATCCAGGCTGCGTAAGCGCCGATGGCCATGATGTCAGACGCCGTACAGGACGATTTTGTGGCCCTGGCGTGCCCAGCGTCCGCTGGCCGGGCGCATGCCGCCCTGCCCCTGGCCGCGTCCGCCACCCTGCGTCATGCCGCCGCCCGCACCGGCGCCGCTGCCGTTCTGCGTGGCGACCTGGCTGCCGGGGCGTCCCAGCAAGCCGGGCGCGAACTGGCGCGCCGCCGCGCTGGCGGCCGCCTGGGCGATGGCGCGCGGATCGCCCGAACCGCGTGCCTGCGCGGCGCGGTTGACGGTGTCGGCGGCCAGGCGCACGAACTGCTTGGCGCCCTCGAATTCGCGGTCTTCGTTCGACGACGCCTCCGCTTCCAGCCCCAGCGCGTTGCCGGCGGCCGAGGCCAGGCCGCTGCCGATCTTGGCGCCCAGCGGGCCGCCGAAATAGCCGCCGATGGCGCCGCCGGCCAGGGGAATGGCTTTTTTCGCTACGCCCTTGAGCACGCCACCGATGGCTTGTCCCACGGGCGACTTGATGATGCCGCCCGCCACCGAGGCAGCCTTGCGCAGGAAATTGCCGAGAAACTGTTCCAGTTCGGCTTCATTGCTGACCGACAGCAGTTCATTCGCCAGCTCCATTTCCTCGGTCTCGGAAAACATGGCGTTCGCGCCACCCTCGCCGCTCCACTCGCCCTGGCCAAACTCGAACTGCTCCGCTTCAAAGCCGGACATCTCCTGCCCATATTCCAGGGTCGTACGATCTATGTCATGCATGATGAGCTCCTAAAAGTTAGCACCTTGGTTGACACCTCAGTTGACACTACAGCGCCGGACAAATGGCCATCCGGCTAACAATCGAGCACGACGATGTGCCCGCCCTCGCGGCGCCAGCGGCCACCGTCCTGCCCCTGCGTTTGCGCCGCCTGCCTGAGCAAGCCCGGCGCCACGCTGCGTGCCACTTGCAGCAGGGCCGTTTCCACCCGCGCCCTGGGCGCGCGCGCACCCGTGCCGCCGTCCTGCGCCAGCGCCGTATTGACGGCATCGATCAGATGCACGACCTGGCGCGCCAGTTCGAATTCCTTGTCTTCCGGGCTCAACCCTTCCAGTTCCATGCCGAAGATGCCGGCGGCGCGCCGCTTGAGCGCCTGCGGCGAACTGCCATGCAAGGGCAGCAGCGGCGCCACCACCTTGCCCAGCAGCTGGCGCAGCGGCCTTTCCAGCGGCGTGCCGCGCAACTGCTGGCCCGCCACCGTGGCGCCCAGCTGGCGCGCCAGGAAAGCATCGAACTGGGCCGGCGCTTGCAATTCCAGCAATTGCGCCGCCAGTGCCAGTTCATCTTCCTGCTGCAAAGGCAGCATGCCCGACGCTTCAGGCAATTCCATTTCGGGACGATAGGCAAGCAGACGGCTGGTCATGGCAGGCTCCGGCAAAACGACAGGGGAAGGCACGCGGCCCATGCCCTGTTATCGCAAGGGCCGTGCCAGCAAAGGCAATGGAAAGGAGTGGGTAGCGGCGAACGGCGTTTCGCCGATAGCGTAAAAACCATGGTTTCCGGCGAAGCGAATTTCGTTGCCACGATGAGCTTTCAAACAAGCTTAATTGGCAGGAATGATTACGTCGCCTATCCGCCACACCGTTCGTTATCGGCAAAAAATATTTTTTATTTTCAAAGAACAAAGTTCGCGCTACCGCGCCGAAAACCGCACCAATACCACGCCAACGTCCGGCAAATAAAAACGTGGCCAACACATAAATAGTTAATTGAAAACAGGATTTTGGTAGCGAAGGCCTACAATGAACGGGCTAAAATTTGATTGCCCGAGAGAAACTAAATGACTGACCCAACTTTGCGCCGTTTGCTGGCCATCACATTGTTCAGCCTGCTTTCAGCCTGCGGTGGTGGCGGCGACAGCAAGAGCGATTCCACCCAGAAACAGGAAGTATCGGTGGTGCCGCCAGCGACCACCGCGCCCGGCGATTCCACGGCCCCCGGCAGCACGCCGGGCGACACCATTCCACCGCCGCCCCTGACCACGCCCCCGGCCAGCCAGGCCGCGGCCACCTTCACGCGCCAGGAAGCGTCGCGTTTCCTGGGCCGCGCCACGTTCGGCCCCAACATGGCAGCCATCGATGCGCTGGCCGCCAGCGACAGCGATGCGTGGTTCAAGTACCAGTTTTCCAGGCCGCAAACCTTGCATCGCGCGTATATCGACAAACTGCTGGCGGCCGAAGCGGCCGGAGGTGAAAAGCTGACGTCGCGAGGCTTTGAGGAATCGTTCTGGCAGCAAGGCATGCACGGCGAGGATCAGTTGCGGCAACGCATCGCCTTTGCCTTGTCGGAAATCTTCGTCATTTCCATGCAAAACGATGCCATCCAGCCAAGGGTGCGTGGCGTGGCGGCCTATTACGACATGCTGGGCCAGCACGCTTTCGGCAACTTCCGCAACCTGCTCAATGACGTGGCCCTGCATCCGATGATGGGCTTGTACCTGTCGCACATGCGCAATCAGAAAGAAACGGCGACCCGCACACCGGACGAAAATTTCGCGCGCGAGGTGATGCAGTTGTTTACCATCGGCCTGTACCAACTCAATGCAGATGGCAGCCTGAAACTGGCTGCAGGCAAACCCATCGCTACCTACACGCGCGATGACGTAATCGGGCTTGCCCGCGTATTTACCGGCTGGAGCTGGGCCGGTCCCGATCTGAGTAACAACCGCTTTGTCGGCAACGTGGCCGATCCCGACCGCGACTGGAAACCGATGCAGAACTACCCTGCATTTCATTCCAGCGGAGAGAAGCGTTTCCTGGGACAAAGTATCTCCGGTGTCACCAGCGGTGAGGCGGACTTGAAGCTGGCGCTCGATACCCTGTTCAACCACCCGAACGCGGGACCGTTCTTTGCGCGCCAGCTGATCCAGCGCCTGGTTAGCAGCAACCCCAGCCCCGCTTATGTGGGACGGGTAGCCGCCGCCTTTGCCAACAACGGCAATGGCGTGCGCGGCGACATGCAGGCCATCGTCCGCGCCGTGCTGCTTGACCAGGAAGCGCTGGCGGCTGCCGGGACGAGTTTGCGCACCGGCAAGCTGCGCGAACCGATACTGCGCCTCGCCGGCTGGATCCGCGCCTTCGACGCCAAAGCGCCCAGCGCCCGCTACCGCATCTATTATCTCGATGATCCCTTGACCGGGCTGGGCCAGGCGCCCATGAATTCCGCGTCCGTATTCAGTTTCTTCCGTCCTTCCTATATACCGCCCAATTCCGCGCTGGCCAACGCGGGCCTGGTGGCGCCGGAGTTGCAGATCACATCGGAACCGTCTGTCACCGGCTACCTGAATTACATGCAGGACGTGCTCGACAGGGGCGTCGGCGAAGCCCGCGAAATCAAACCGGACTACACGCGCGAACTGGCGCTGGCTACCGACACGGGCGCCCTGCTCGACCGCATCAACCTGCTCCTGATGCATGGCAGCATGCCCGCCAGACTGCGCGGGCAAATCCTGACCGCCGTCAACGGCGTCAGCATCCCCGCAGCCACGGCGAGCAATGCCGCCCAAGTCGCCACGGCCCAGGCCAACCGCGTCAAGCTGGCCATTTTCCTGACCATGGCCTCGCCGGCCTACCTGGTACAAAAGTAAGAGCGATCCCATGCAAAACATCCCCTTTTCCCGTCGCCGCTTCCTCGGTTCCATGCTGAGCCTGGCCGGTACCACGGCCGCCCCCTTCGCCATGAACCTGGCCGCCATGGGCAACGCCGCCGCGCAGTCGGCCGACGACTACAAGGCCATGGTCTGCCTGTTCATGGCAGGCGGCAACGACGCCTTTAACACGGTGCTGGCCACCGATCCCCCGTCATGGAATGAATACGCGCGCCTGCGCAACACCGGCGGCGCCGATTCCATCCACTTGCCCGGCGTGGGCGAGGCGGGCGGCGTATTGCCCATCGTACCCGCCACCGCGCAAACGGGCCGCGCCTTCGCCCTGCATCCCCAGCTGGCGCCCCTGAAAGACCTGTTCGACAATGGCCGCGCCGCCATCGTGGCCAATGTGGGCACCCTGATCCAGCCCGCCACCCTGGCGCAGTACAAGGCCGGCAGCGTGGCCTTGCCGCCCAAGCTGTTCTCGCACAACGACCAGCAGTCGACGTGGCAATCGGGTTCGCCGGAAGGGGCCAGCGTGGGCTGGGGCGGCCGGGTGGCCGACGTGGCCGGTTCGTTCAATACGAATGCCATGTTCACGGCCATTTCCGCGGCGGGCAACACCGTATTCCTCAGCGGGCGCCAGGTGCGCCAGTTCCAGGTAGGCCAGGCAGGCGCCGTGCCCATCCGGGGCCTGAGCGGCAGCCTGTATGGCGGCGCGGGCGCGCTGCAAGCCATCATCAATGATGCGGGCAGCGACCTGATCGAACAGGAACACGTGGCCGTCGTGCAGCGCGCCATTTCCAGCCAGAGCGTGCTCAGCGGCGCCATGCTGGCGGCCGGCGCGGGCGGCGTGCCCAATCCGCCACCCTATGTCAATCCGAACACGGGCGTGTCCGGCGTCAATCCGTTGGCCGTGCAATTGCAGACGGTGGCGCGCATCATCGGCGGGCGCGGCGCCCTGGGGGCGAAACGGCAAGTGTTTTATGTGACCTTGGGCAGTTTCGACACGCATGACCGGCAAAAAGTGCTGCATGCCGACCTGATGGCCCGCCTGGCCCATGCGCTTGCGTACTTCGACACAACCCTGGCAGCCCTGCAGGGCGCGGACCTGCGGCGCCAGGTGACGACGTTTACGGCGTCGGACTTCGGCCGCACCTTCAGCAGCAACGGCGACGGCACGGATCACGGCTGGGGCGCCCACCACTTTGTCGTGGGCGGCGCCGTGAAGGGCCGCGACATCTACGGTGCCTTCCCCGTCACGGGCGTCGGCCATGAGCTGGACGTCGGTTCCGGCGCCCTGCTGCCGACCACCTCCGTCGACCAGTACGGCGCCACCCTGGCCAAGTGGTTCGGCGTGGCCGACAGCCAGCTGGCCGAAGTGTTCCCGAACATCGGCAACTTCAGCCGGCGCGACCTGGGTTTCATGACGGCGGCTTAACCATTCACGGCGATCACGAGGGTAGCGACATAGCCATCGGTGGCATTGCCCGTCACCGTGGCCATCTGCAAACTGGCGCCGTCGCTGAAAACATTGTCGCTGGCATAGCTGATCTGCGCCAGGTTGCGCACGCTGGCCGTGTAGCCGCTGGCCGCATAGGCTTCGTTCAAGGTTGCCAGCGGGAAGGTGAACTGCGAGGTCTTGATGCGGTTCGAGGCAGAGGCCGCCTTGGCCGGGCTGGGATAGACCTCAAAGTGCACGTGCGGCATGCGCCCGGCGTAGCAGCCGGGAAAGATGGTCGTAAAGCTGACGTTGCCGGCGCTGTCCGTTTCCTGCACGCCGCGCAGGTAATTTTGCGCCGTCACGCCGCTCGAATACAGCGAATACAAGCCGTCGCGATCACAATGCCATACATATACGGCGTAGCCGGCCAGGCCGGCGCAGCCGCCGCTGGCGTTGAGCAGCTGCAACTTGATGGTCAATGGCACGCCCGCCGCCACACTAGTGGCGCCATTGAAACTGGCGCGGATATCGCTGCGCACGACGCCCGACTGGTTCAGCACGTTGATGATGCTGCCGCCGTTCGTGTTCGTGCCATCGGCCGGATACGGCCCGCCCGTTTCCTCGGCTATCACCGTGCAGGCGCCCGTGCCAGGTGTAGCCAGCGTGCCCGTGCTGGCGCCGCTGCTGGCCACCGTGCCACTGGCGTCCGACCCGCCACCGCAGCTGATCAAAGGCAAAGTGGCGGCGCCGGCCAGCAGCCAGCGCAGCACTTGCCGCCGCTCGGCCGCCTGTCGCCGCATCATTTCGAGGTCGGATGCCAGACCGTGATCATGTAATTCCATATATATTCCATCAAGTGGGGCAAGCCCGCCAAGGCGGGGTTCAGGCTGGCGCACAGGTACAGCGCCTGTGCCGCATGGCGCGAGAGCGCCTGGATGCTGCTGCCCGGACGCAAGGCATGGATGCGCATGCTGGCTCTCCCTGTGCTCGCGCCTGCTTACTCGGCGCGCTGAAGCTGACGCGGGCCCTGGCGGCTGTCGCGCCGCTGCTGCGCCTGCTGGCGCTGTTCCGGCGTCAGCACGGCCAGCAATTGCTGCTCGAGGCGCGCTTGCTGCAAGCTGATCTTCGCCATGGCTTGGCCCGCCATGTTGGCCAGCGCACTGGCTTTCACATCGTCGTAGGCGCTGGACGCAGCCAGTTCGCGCAACTGCTCATGCGCCTTGAAGGCGATCTTTTCCTGTTCCCGCAACTCGGGCGCCTGGGCGTAGGTGGCGGCGAAAATCTTGTCCTGCTGGGCTTCGCTCAACTCGATGCCGCGCATAAACGGCGGCAAGCCAGGCGCGCCGGGTCCGCCAGGACCATGGCTGACGCCGGGCGGCGGTCCTTGCTGGGCCAGCGCCAGCAGCGGCATGCTGCAGGCCGACAACAGCAACAGGGATACGACGATACTCAGGTATTTCATTGGTTTTCCTTTCGTGGCGGTCAGCCCTGATTGTCGGCGTCTGGCGTGTAAAGCAACGTTAGGGGCGCGTAAAAGCGTGTAAAGGAAGGGCCGGAAATGTAAGCGGACGTGTGTAAAAGCGGGTAAAACCGCCGTGAACCGTCCCTGTTGACTGCTATCATCGGGCGATATTCACCCGAAAAAAGCACAGGCATGAGCAAGGTTTTGTTAATCGATGACGACGTGGAACTGGTCGGCATGTTCCAGGAATACCTGACGCAGGAAGGTTTCGACGCCCGCGCCGTGCACGACGGCGAAAGCGGCGCGGCCGAAGCGCTGACGGGCCTGTACGCCATCGCCATCCTCGATGTCATGATGCCACGCATGAATGGCCTGGAAACCCTGCGCCGCATCCGCGCCGGCAGCAACCTGCCCATCTTGATGCTAACGGCGCGCGGCGACGATACGGACCGCATCGTGGGGCTGGAATTGGGCGCCGACGATTACGTGACGAAACCGTGCACGCCGCGCGAGCTGACGGCGCGCATCCGCGCCATCCTGCGCCGCGCGCAAGCGGCGCCACACGATGCGTCGGGCCTGGCGCCGCTGACCGTCGGGCAACTGACGATGTGGCCCGAACAGCGCCGCGTTTCCTGGGCCGGCGCGCACCTGGAACTGACGAGCACGGAATTCAACCTGCTGGAAGTGCTGGTACGCCATGCGGGCAAGCCCGTGAGCAAGAATCAATTGTCAGAACTGGGCCTGGGGCGCCCCATGGCCCGCTTCGACCGCAATATCGACGTGCACTTGAGCAGCCTGCGCCGCAAGCTCGGCAGCCTGGCCGACGGCCGCTCCTGCCTGCAGACCGTGTACCGCCTCGGCTACCAGCTGATCAAGGAGTAAGCGTGGGCCGTCTGTTCTGGAAGTTTTTTCTTTGCATCATGCTGGCGCAAGTGACGGCCACCATCGGCATCGGCGGCACCTTCTGGCTGAAAAACCGGGCTGCGCAGCAGGAACGGGCCCTCGACATCGACACCAGTCCGCCCGCGCAAATGATCATCGAAGCCGCCAGCGCCACCCTGGAAGCGGGTGGCAGCCAGGCCTTGCGGCAATTCCTCGGCAAGCTCGAACGCATGCGCGTGTTTGCCGTCGATGCCAAGGGACAAGAATTGATGGGCCGCGCCGTGCATCCCACCATGCTGGCCAAGGCGCGCGCCATGCTGGAGCAAAGCCAGGCCCATCCCGTCGTGCGCGAAGCGGCCGGCGGCGACGGCAAACGCTACTTGCTGTTCCTGCCCTCGTCCGAACGCTTCCGCAATGCCGAGGCGGGCGCCGCGCGCGACACGCTGAACGCCGTCGCCATGAGCGGCCCGCGTGCCATGGGACCCGCTCCACGACCCCACGAAGCGGGCGCCCCGCCGCCACGCGGCGAATTCGGCCGCGGCATGCCGCCGCGCATGGACACGCCCTATCGCAACTTCATTCCCCTGGCCGCCGCCATCGCCGCCAGCCTGTTGTTCGCCTTTTTGCTGGCCTGGTATTTTGCGCGCCCCATCCGAGACTTGCGGCAAGCATTCGAAGCCGCCTCGCACGGCAACCTGGCGCCGCGCTTTCACGCCAGCGGCAAGCGCGGCGATGAATTGACGGACCTGGGCCGCGATTTCGACCGCATGACGGGCCGCTTGCGCAACCTCATGGATAGCCAGACGCGCTTGCTGCATGACGTCTCGCACGAGCTGCGCTCGCCGCTGGCGCGCTTGCAGGCCGCCATCGGCCTGGCGCACCAGCAGCCGGAAAAGATGGCCGCCTCGATGCAGCGCATCGAACGCGAAAGCGAGCGCATGGATAAACTGATCGGCGAGCTGCTGACTCTGTCGCGGCTGGAGGCTGGCGCCGGGCAGGCGCACAGCGAAGACCTGGGCATCGCCGACCTCGTGCACGACATCGTGGATGACGCCCGTTATGAAGCCAGGGCGCGCCAGCTGGACATCGCGCTGGCGGGAGACGCGGCTACTGCCGACGCCTGCGTCACGGGCCAACCGGAACTGCTGGCGCGCGCAGTGGAAAACGTGGTGCGCAATGCCATCAAGCACAGCCCCGATGGAAGCACGGTGGAAGTGGAGCTGTCGCGCCAGACCGACTGGCTGCGCATCGCCGTGCTGGACCGGGGACCTGGCGTAGCCAGCGCCGACCTGGCCCGCATCTTTGAACCGTTCTTCCGCGCCAGCAATACCCAGCACGGCACGGATGGCCACGGCCTGGGCCTGGCCATCGCCCAGCACGTCATCAGCGCCCATGGCGGCCGCATCAGTGCCAGCTTGCGCAGCGGTGGCGGCTTGTGCGTGGAAATGCTGTTGCCCGTCAAAACGCCAGGCTGAGCTGTCGGCGAGCCTGGCGTTTTTTATGTGTGGATGTGTTGTTACGCCTGCGTATCGATGATGCTGCCCAGGGTCGACGCGCTCGACTTGGCCGGGCTGGCCGCCGTGTCGGCGCTGCCGGCCGTCTGATAGTCTTGTTGCGCCGCCTTCTGCGCGGCCGCCGCTTGCAACTGAGCAATTTGCGCCTGCAAGGCCTGGATTTGCTGCGCAAGCTGCTGCTGCAGCTTTTGCGACGCCTCCGTCTGCTCGCCCTTCTGCGACTCCGTCAATTGCTTTTGCGCCGCCGTGATCTGCTTTTGCAGCGCCGTGATCTGCGAACCGCTGCCCGCACTGGCGCTACCGGCTGCGCCGACTGCGCCGCCTGAACCGATTGCCGCTACCATACTGCCTCCTCAGTGTTTCAATACCAAGGTTAACGGCAGGCATGGGAGCGGAACTAGTGCGGCAGGTGTAAAGGCAGGTAAAGACGACTGACGCCCCCGCCCTTCACCGCGATCAGGTCTTCGGCAATGTCACGCCGACCTGGCCCTGGTATTTGCCTCCACGGTCCTTGTACGACGTTTCGCACACTTCATCGGACTCGAAGAACAGCACTTGCGCCACGCCTTCATTGGCGTAGATTTTCGCCGGCAACGGTGTCGTGTTGGAAAACTCCAGGGTCACATAGCCTTCCCATTCCGGTTCGAACGGGGTGACATTGACGATGATGCCGCAGCGCGCATAGGTGCTCTTGCCCAGGCAAATCGTCAGCACGTTGCGGGGAATGCGGAAGTATTCCACGGTACGGGCCAGCGCGAACGAGTTCGGCGGAATGATGCAATAGCCCTTGCCCGATACGTCGACGAAGTTATTTGCGTCAAAATCCTTGGGATCGACGATGGTGGTGTTGATGTTGGTGAACAACTTGAACTCGTCGGCGCAGCGGATGTCATAGCCATAGCTGGACGTGCCGTAGGACACGATGCGGTTGCCGTCGCGTTCCTTGACCTGGCCTGGTTCGAACGGCTCGATCATGCCCGTTGTTTCCGCCATGCGGCGTATCCATTTATCGCTTTTAATCGTCATCGCAGGGGTATCTTTCTAGAATATCGGAATGGCTGGGACCGCGCGCCTGCTGCAGGCGCGGCCCGGATGGCAGGATTTTACGCGAAAATCCCCCGCTGTTGGCCCCCATCGCCTGAAAATCCTTGGCGATATTCTATTGCTTCGCCAGCAATGCCGTGATCATCTCGCGCACCACTTGCGCCGTCAGTTCCGGGTTTTCCATGGGAAACAGATGGCCGCCCGGCACTTGGCGGAAAAACTTGCCGACCAGCTTGCGCGTGGCCTTCAAGCCCGCCTGGCGGCATTCCACCGATTCCGTGCCGCCGATAAAGCCGATGGGCACTGGAAAACCGTCCTTGACGAGAGCGCCAATATGGTGCGGCAAGCTGCGGTAGACGTCCGTTTCCACTTCCCGCGTAAAACGCAGCTGCACCCCTTCCGGATGCGGGGCCAGGCCGCTGTCGATGTAGTCGCGCAACACTTGCGGCGCCCAGATGGCGAACATCTCCTTGGCGGCAAAATGCTCATACGCGGCTTGCGCGTCCGGCCACAGCTTGCGCCGCCGGGCGGAAAAACGCGACGGCGAGAAACGCTCGCCCAGCGCCGTGTTGCGCGCCAGCCGCACCAGCAAGGCGCGCCAGCCCGCCACTACGGGCGAATCGAGCAAGACGACGCAGCGCACGAGGTCGGGCCGCTGCTTGGCCACCATCACGCTGAGCATGCCGCCGAGCGAATGGCCGACGAGGATCACGGGCGCGCTGTAGCGACGTTCAAGCTCGTCGATATACTCGCGCACCAACTCGGGCCAGCCCGTGCTGACGGGGTATTCCGGGTCGTGCGCATGCATGTCGAGCGCCTGCACGGTGTAATGCTGGCCCAGCAAGCCGAACAGCTTGCGGTAGGTGCCGGCAGGATAACTGTTGGCGTGGGCAAAGTGCAGTTGCGGGAGGGTCATCGTAGGGCGGTGCCGGTAAATGCGATAGGCAATTGTAATGGCATGCCGACAAGACGAATCAGAGGAAGACCTCTAATTGCGGGCGCACTGGCTCCATGCCTGGCACGAACGAGGCCAGCACTTCGCCCAGCTCGGCCATCGAATCCACCACGCAAAAAGCGCCGTCAAACGCGTGATGACGGTTCATGTGATTGCGCACGACGATGCATTCCAGCCCGGCCGCATTGGCGGCGCGCAAGCCGCGCGGCGAATCTTCCACGGCCACGCAGTCGGCGGCGGCCAGGCCCAGGCGCCGCAAGCCCAGCTGGTAGCCGTCCGGCGCCGGCTTGCTTTCGCCATACATTTCACGCGTCAGCACGAAGTCGAAGTGGCCGAGCATGCCTGTGGCCGCATGGCTGATCCGGAAATGCTGTTCGTAGGCACTGGTGACCACGCCCATCGCCACGTGCGGACGCAGCGCCGCCAGCACTTGCTTGACGCCGGGCATGGCCAGCTGGCGCGCCTGGCGCAAGCGTTCGGCAAACAGCACCGTGCGCTCGGCCCGCAGGCGCTCGACCAGCTCGATCTCGTGGCCCAGCCCCAGCAACACATGCCAGGCGCCGTAGTTATTATCTAGGAACCAGTCAAAGAATTGCTTCGGCGTCAGGTCTATGCCGTAGGGCAAGAGCAAGTCGCGGTTGCTTTCGTAAAACAGCTGTTCGGTATCGACCAGCACGCCATCGTTGTCCCACAGCACGCCCTGGATGGTTTTCATGGCTTGTCGGTCAAAAACTTACTTGAAGAAGATGTCGTAGGACAACTTCACGATCAGCAGCACCAGCAACACGAGGAAGAGGATGCGCACGAAGGCGGCGCCGCGGCGCACGGCGATCCATGTACCCGTCAAGGCGCCCAGGATATTGCACACGGCCATCGGTGCAGCGACGGCATACACCACGTGGCCGGCGGGAATGAAGAAGGCCAGCGCGGCCACGTTGGTGGCGATATTCACCAGTTTCGAGCAGGCCGAGGCAAGGATGAAATCGAAGCCGAAGACGCGGATGAACAGGAAAATCAAAAAGCTGCCCGTACCCGGCCCGAACAGGCCGTCATAAAAACCGATGGCGCCGCCGATGACGATGGCAAGGATACGTTCGCGCGGACCGATGGGACGCGCTTCGCGGGTCGTGCCGAAATCCTTCTTGATGAAGGTGTAGATGGCCATGATGATGATCAGCACCAGCACCATGGGACGTACCACCTGCTGCGGCACGTAGGACACGGCGGCCGCGCCGATGAAGGACATGACGAAGGCGCTGGCCACGGCCGGCAGCACCAGCAGCCACGGGATATGTACCTTGCCGACGAAGGAGCGGGCCGCAAACGTGGTGCCGCAGGCGGACGCCAGCTTATTCGTGCCCAGCAAGGACGTCGAAGCCATGTTCGGCATCAGGTTGAACAAGGCCGGCAGCTGTATCAGCCCGCCCCCGCCCACGGCGGCATCGATCAGGCCGGCAAAGAAGGCAAATAAACACAGCAGCGAGATGGTCAGCATGGTAGGCAATATGGAATGGGCGACAGCGGCAGTATAGGCGTCGTGGATTTTTTCCGATGCAACTTCAAATTGCGGAAAACGCAATCAGGCGTAACGCTTGACGGAATGCGCCCCATGCGATCTACTGGCCTCTTTTGCCGGGAGTGACGCGATGTCGATGAAACTGATGTGGGAGATCCGCGCCTTCTGCACCGTGGTGGAAAAGCGCAGCTTCATCCACGCGGCGCGCATGCTGGGACGCTCGCCATCGGCCGTCACGCGCGCCATCCAGTTCCTCGAGGAAGCCATCGGCGCCGAGCTGATCCTGCGCACGCAAAAACAGTTCACCCTGACGACGGCCGGCGAAACGTATTACGCATCGGCCAAGCACTTGCTGGAAACGCAGGCCGAGGCGGAAGACCAACTGGCGGAACTGAGCAACTCGCCGCAAGGCTGGGTGCGCCTCTCGGCGCCGGAAATCCTGTCCCTGGGATTCTTGCCAAAAGTGGTGGCGCAATTTTCGCGCGACTATCCGAACGTGTCGGTGGACATCCATTTCTCGGACAAATCGATCGACCCCATCCAGGAAAAGCTGGACTTCGCCATCCGCGGCGCCTTCCCCCAGTCGAGCGAGCTGATCGGCTATCCCCTGTGGAACTACCGCCGCTACATGTACGCCTCGCCCGACTATATAGAACGCATGGGCGCGCCCGAAGAGCCGGAAGAGCTGGCCGGCCACGACATCATCATGCACTCGGCCCCCCGCATCCTGCGCGACTGGCATTTCGTTTCCACCGAGCGCAACGTGCGCTACCAGGTGCAGCCGCGCTTCCGCTTCACTTCCGGCATCGCCACTTTTCAGGCCGCCCTGGAAGGAGCGGGCATCGTGCGCCTGGCCAGCTGGCTGGCCGAACCTGCCGTGGCCGCCGGCACCCTGCGCCGGGTCTGCACGGCCTACCGGCTGACGTCGTCGAAGGAGCTCGATCCCAGCATCCATGCCGTGTATGGCACGTCGAGGATGGCCAAGGGGGCGCGGCTGTTTCTGGAGTATGTGCGGCAGCGGGGGCTGGAGATACCGGACGAGCGGCACAGCTGACACTGCGCCGATGAACGGACGTTACGGCTTGATGCGGACGGAAACAGGCGTATCCAGGACCCACGCCACGTCATAGATAGGCGCGCTGCCGCGAAACGATATCGCGATGAGCTCCAGCAACGCTTCCGTTCCATGCGCGATAAAGGTTTCCACATAGCCGTCGGAACCCACATGGTGGTAAGCCACCTCCTTCGCTTTCACCAGCGGCGCCGGCCCGACGATGGCGGATCCCTGAAAGCGAAAAACCAGCACGCAGCCTTTTCTTTCCGCCTGCAAAAGCGCGCCCTGCAGTCCCTGCGACAGCGTCACGTGGCCAAAAACGCCTTGCAGCTGTCGCTGCTTCACTATGGCCTCGGCGGTTGACTCGTCCGTCACATGATACAGATAAGGGTGCTGCAGGCGAACGGCGTCAGCTGGCCGTCCTTGCAAATCATATGACAGCGTCTTCGACTGCTTGCTTTGGGAGCGGATCCGTGACTCGAAGTTGATCACCGGCACGGTCACCTTTTTCTTCCAACTAAACCAGCCCATCTCCACCCTTTCAGAATATTCCAGGCAGCACCGGGGCCGCCAACCCATGGCAGATATATACCATTAATGCAGCAGCGTCCGCTAGCGCCCATGCCAGTAGCGCGGCCGGCTGGCCCGATATCGCGTCACATCAATATCTTCGCCAAACTCCAGCACCACCGCCCCTTCCACATCCGTGCGCAGCCGGGCAATCCCCATATCGCCATAGCGCGCATACACTTGCGGCTTCGGATGTTTGTAGCGATTCCTGTGTCCCACCTGGAAAATCGCCAGGGTCGGATGGACGGCGTGCAAGAACGCCGGTGTCGATGACGTGCCGCTGCCATGATGGGGTGACAGCAGCACGTCGGCCGCCAGTTCGCCCTCCGCAGAACGGGCCAGCAATTGCGCCTCCTGCGCCGCTTCGATGTCGCCGGCCAGCAAGATCGAGTGCTTGCCTGCCGTGATTTTCACGGTACAGCTGCGGGCGTTCGGCTTCAGTGCAATGTCCGCGTGGCTGGCTGGCAATGGGTGCAGCATGGCGAAGTGCACGCCGTCCCAGGTCCAGCTCTGGCCCGCCATGCAGTGCAGATAGGGTCGGTGCGATTCCCGCTGGAACTCGACGGCCGGATGGCCGTCGAACAGCGACGAGGCCAGCCAGCCTACTTGCACGTTCTCCAGCAAGGACAGGGCGCCGCCCGCGTGATCGAGGTCGCTGTGGGAAATGATCACGCCGTCGAGCTTGGCGATGCCGCGTGCGCGCAGGTAAGGCACGATGACCCGGCTGGCGCCATCGGAATCGAGGCTGTAGGCGGGACCCGTGTCGTACAGCAGACGGTGGTCGTGGGTTTCCACCAGCACGGCCATGCCTTGCCCCACGTCGAAGGCCGTCACCCACAGCTGGCCCGGCGGCGGGCTGGACGGCAAAGCCGTCAGCAGCGGCAGCCAGCCCAGCATGCCCGCCCACCTATGGGGCCATCCGCGTGGCGCCAAGAGCCAGGCCGTGCCAAACAATGCCCAGCAAAAACTCCACATTGGGGGCGCGGGCGCCGTCCACACGGCAAAGCGGCGCGCGCCCAGCCATTCGAGCACCTGCGCCAGCATCTGCACGATGGCGTGCGCCAGCAACAGTACCCCGTCGGACAAAGGCGCAGGCAGCAGGCTACCCGCCAAGGACAAGGGCGTGACGACCAGGCTGATGACGGGAATGGCCAGCGCGTTGGCCACGGGGCTGACCAGCGACACTTGCGAAAACAGCAGCATCGTCAGCGGCACCAGCCCCATCGTCACCACATATTGCGTGTGCGCGCCCAGCGCCACGGCCGCGCGCAGGCGGCGCCAGCGGCCAGCCTGCGGCGGCATGGGCGTCGTGGTACGGCCCGCCGTCGCGTACAGCATGGTGGCGACGGCGCCGAACGACAGCCAGAAGCCGGGCCACAGCACGGCCCACGGATCGAGCAGCACGACGACACCCAGCGCCAGGCACAGCACGTGAACGATGCTGGTGATGCGTCCCAGCCACAGGGCCAGCGCCACCACCAGCAACATATACAAGGTGCGTTGCGCGGGCACGCCGAAGCCGGCCAGCAGCACATAAAAAAAGGCCGCCAGCGCACCGGCCAGCGCCGCCACCTTTTGCGCCGGCAGCCGCAGGGGCAGCTGCCAATCCGTGAAAAACGAACGGCGCCATAACGCGCCCGCGCCCAAGGCGAACAGTCCCGCGATCATGGTGATGTGCAAGCCGGAAATCGAAATTAAATGGCTCACACCCGTGCGGTTGAACACTTGCCAGTCCGACTGGGGAATGGCGCGCTGGTCGCCCACCACCAGCGCCACGATCACGCCCGCGTACTGCTTGCCTTCCAGGCTGCGGGCGATGCGTGCGCGCAAGGTCGCGCGGCTGGCCTCCACCACGTTGCTGAAGCCGGGCACGAAGGCGACCAGGCGCGCATTGGGCGTATCGGCGCGCGGCTGCGGCCGTACATAACCCGTGGCGCGCACGCCCTGCTCCAGCAGCCACGCCTCATAGTCAAAACCCATGGGGTTCGCATTGCCGTGCGGACGCTGCAGGCGCACCGTCAGCCGCCAGCGCTCGCCCGGCTGCACGTCGCCCACGGCGTTCGTCACCGCATCGCGAAAACCCGCGTACCAGGACAAAGCAATCAAGGGCGGCACCTTCGCGCCAACCGCCTTTTCCACGGCAAAGTTAAAGCGCACGCCCTGCTCGAAGCGGTACGGCAGGCTGGCGATGGTGCCCGTGACAACAATGTCCTGCCCTTCATCAGCCAGCGCCAGCTGCGGCGCCATGGCAGCCTGGGCCAGCCAGGCAGCCCAGTAAAAACCGAGGCCAACGCCAGCGGCGAGCGCAACAACGCAGCACCATCGCGCGTGGCGGCGCAGCAGCAGACTAGCCGTCAAACCTGTGCAAACGATCACCCACAGCAGCACGCCCGCGTGCGGCGGCAAGCTTGCCTGCGTCTGCAACCAGGCGGCGCCAGCGGCAAAGCCGAGTATCAGGATGCGCATGGGAAGGCGGAATCAAGGCAGAATCAGCTCGCTGCGAAAAGGGCTCAGCTACTGTGATCGTTTTCGACTCTTTGCCGTCTGATCTGGCGCAATGGTAGCGTGAATAAGTAAGCTCAGGCACGCCATCCGACACCACCGCAGGCGAAACTTCCCCCATGCTAAGATGGCCATCCGGCGCCCAGGCGCCACGACTTAGCGGATCTTGCATGACCCCACTGACAGCGGCCGAAACCTATTTGCAGGACTTTCATCAAAGGCAAGTGGGTGCGACCAGCGCCGCGTTTGCCCATCTGCCAGCCAGCTCCCCCGCCGGCAACTGGGCCTCGTCCTACGAAGTGCTGACCAGCCTGGTACCGGCCGTGGACAGGCCATTGAGCGTGCTCGACCTGGCCTGCGGCGACGGCCATCTGCTGGGTTTGCTGGCGGCCAGGCGGCAACCCCGGCTGCAACTGTTGGGCGTCGACATGAGCCAGAGTGAACTGGCCGCCGCGCGCGCCGCCCTGCCCGCCTCCGTGCGGCTGCTGTATGGACGCGGCCAGGCGCTCGATCTGCCGTCGGCCAGCGTCGATTATCTCGTCTCGCACATGGCGCTGATGCTGATGGACGACATCGAGCAAGTCGTGCGGGAAATGCGCCGCGTGCTGCGCCCCGGCGGCCAGTTCGCGGCCATCGTCGGCCGGACTTTCTTGCTGGGCGAAGTCAACGAGGTTTTCATGCGCGTGTTCAAACCGATCGCCAGCACCGAGCTGCCCCCGCTGCGCTTCGGCGACCGGCGCACAGGGTCCGAAGCAGGATGGCGCGAGTTGCTCGATGGCAGTTTTACAGACGTTGAATTCGACAACATCGACGTATCATGGACGCCCACGCCGGCTGAACTGTGGACGGCCCTGCTGGAAACCTACGATATCGACCGCCTGCACGACGGAGCCAGGCAGCGCCTGCGCAACGCGTTCCTGGACGCCGTGGCGCCGCTGCAAGCCGGTGACGGATTGATCGCCACCGGCTGGGGGCTACGCGCCGTACGCGCACGGGCGGTCTAAACTCCCATCGTCGCCAGTGACTGTCCGCATCACCTGCAAAAGGCCGCGATAGTGGCTGCCACGGCGCACAGCACTGCTACTGTCCATTGCAGGTTTGCTGGCAGGCGGACCGTTCGGCGTTGCACTCTGCTTGAGCGGTACCGCCAGCAATGCAAGCCCGCCATTCGGCAGCGCAGGCGCTATAGCAGCTTGCAAAGGCTGGCGTCGCAGTCACCGCCAAACCGAGACCTGACGCAAAAAGAAATGCAGCGAGCTTTTTATTCATGGTGTTCTCCAAAGTTGGATGGCTGATGAATCCCTGCGCGCGCCATCCACTGGCGCAGGGCTACATACACAAGTATGTCGGGTGTCATCGCAAGCTGGCCGTGCGTCAGCGCGAAGTGAAAAGTCCTGCGGCCGCCAAAGGATACTGGAGCACCGCCAAATCAAAGCCGTTCATCTAAACGCGGCGCGCCCCAGCTGATAGCCAGACCAGCAGCCAGAATAATGCCGCGCATCGCCGCCAATTTCCGATATGTTGAAAACAGGCAAAAATTTCTCCTCGCGAAATATGAGTCCATAATCAGCTCGCCATTATTAATTGTCAAGATAATTAAATTTCATTTAGCACCATCGGATAATTCCTCATGCAATGACAAATACAGCCGCGATACGGAAACGGTGCCGTATTGCCTCATTTTAAATCGACAGAACTGGAAGGTTTATTCAGTCATGCCGGCTGCTGCTGTCGCATGGCAGAGCGACGGCAATGACTCATTGTCTGGCAAGCGCAAGAAAACAATGCGCACATGATACGAATATCATCACTCTTAATATCAATGAAAACTTACTCTTTGTCATTATCGACAGTTAAGTCTTCATAATAAAATTCACAAAATAAAAAAAAATTAATAAAAATATATTTATAAAATTTCCAGTTGAATAAAATCCAGCAAAAATAAACCGATGAGCACAAAGCACCAGATATCGCATTCCCGTTTGGTGTTCAAGAAAAGTGATTCATCAGAGGGGAAACGCCGCACTCAATGCCTGCCAGTTTCTTATCCGGGCCAGGGAATCAGTACTTTAAAAATCAGCGCTACGGCAACAAGCACTCCGTGCGCCGGGAAAAATCTTTGCCCGGCGCACGGTATAATCGGCCTCGCTTACTTCAACACCCAGGCACGACATGACTTCCTCCGCACTTCCTCCCGACACTTCCACCGACATCTCCGACAGCAGCGAAGACAATAACGACGCCACCCTCGTCGCGGAACTGGGGGAACTGGCCGAGCATATCCGCCTCGTCAAGATGGAAGGCCGCGTCTTCGTGCGCTTTTCCGGCGTGGTCAAGGCCGGCCACCTGGTGGTGCCGTATGCGCTCGTACCAAGCCAAGGCGTGCTGGCGCGGCCGGCCAAGTGGCGCAAGATGGACCGCGAGGCCAAGCTGGCCCTCGTGCGAGAACGGGCCAGCGCGGCCGTCTTCGAGGAGCTGCGCCAGCACGTGATCGATTTCGTCGCCGATATCGCGGGCCTGAGCGAGGATGTGGACACGGACCCGATGGTTTTCCTGCACACACTGGCCGACATGCAGACGTCGGAGCCGGCCGGCATGGTGTTCGACCGCATCCGCCAGCGCTTCCATCACGCCATCGAACGCCAGCAGGAAGAACAGCACGCGGCGCGCACGCGCCAGAGCATCAACCTGGCCGAATACCCCGCCTCGTTCGAGATGGCGCGCCGCCTGCCGCGCCGCTTCGTCGCGCTGCTGGGTCCCACGAATTCCGGCAAGACGCACCGCGCCATGGAAGCGCTGGTCAAGGCCAAGAGCGGCATCTACCTGGCGCCATTGCGCTTGCTGGCCCTGGAAAACTACGAACGCCTGCAGGAAGCCGCGCCGCATGGCAAACCGCTGGCCGTGAGCCTGATCACGGGCGAGGAGCGCCGGGTCGTCGACGGCGCCACGCACGTGGCCAGCACGGTGGAAATGCTGGACACGAAAACCGTCGTGGAAGTGGCCGTCATCGATGAAATCCAGATGCTGGCCGACCCTGACCGGGGCGCCGCATGGACGGCGGCCGTGTGCGGCGCGCCCGCCCACACCGTGTATCTGGTAGGAGCGCCCGAAGCGCGGCGCGCCATCGAAGCGCTGGCCGAGCGCCTGGAATGCCCGCTGGAAGTGCATGTCTTGAAACGCATGGCGCCCCTGTCGATGGAGCCGACGGCCGTGCGCAAGGTGCGCAACCTGCGCCGCGGCGACGCCGTCATCGCCTTTTCGCGCCGCGAAGTGCTGATGTGGCGCGACATGATCACGGAAACGGGGCTGTCGGTGGCCACCGTCTACGGCAACCTGTCGCCCGAAGTGCGGCGCGCGCAGGCGCAGCGCTTCCGCGACGGCACGGCCGATATCGTCGTCGGTACGGATGCGCTGGCGATGGGCCTGAACATGCCGATCGCGCGCATCGTGATGACCACCTGCGTCAAATACAATGGCCGCGAAGAGGAAGAGATTTCAGCCGCGCTGGCGCGCCAGATCGCCGGGCGCGCGGGCCGCTACGGCGTGCATGAAGAGGGCCTCGTGGCCGGCTATGACAACGAAACGCATGAAGTGATGCGCGCCCTTCTCAAGGAAAAGCTGCACCCGCTGAACACGAGCGGCTTTGCCGTGGCGCCGTCGCTCGAACATCTGCACCGTATTTCATCGGTGACGGGCGAGCTGTCGCTGTCCAAGCTGCTGCGCCGCTTCATCCACAATATCGATGTGCCGGACGGCTTCTTCTTTCCCCGTATCACGGAAGACCAGAAGGAGCGTGCCGTCTGGCTCGACACCCTGCCCCTGTCCGTGGCCGACAAGTTCACCCTGTCGCTGGTGCCGATATCGAGCAAGGTGCCGTCCCTGCAAACGGCGTGGGAACACTGGGCGAAGAATCTGTCGCAGGGAAAAACGAGCACCTTGCGCCAGCATGCGTACGGCGGCGGCACGCAGAATCTGCAGCAGGTGGAAGACACTTGCCGCTACTACTCGGCCTATGCGTGGCTCAGCTACCGCCTGCCCGAATTCTTCCCCGATATCTCCGTGGCGCAAAACCTGTCGCGCGACGCGTCCGAGCGGGTCGACTCCATCCTGCGCGCGCACAATGCGGCGTCGCGGGGACGCTCGAAGAAGTTCAAATAGGCGTAAAAAGTAAGCGTCAACCGAGGGGCCAGAACCAGACCTCGCCGCAGTCCCAGTAGCACTCGGTGCCGCAGATTTTCACGCCGATGGAGGGCAGCAGGATGTCGATATGCCCGCCCGCGCCGCCCAGGTAGCCTGGAATGCGGAAGAAGGCGACGAGGCCCTGGCGCTGGCCGATGCCCTCCATGGCCGCATCGCTGCTGAATTTTTCGGGCACGCCGAACATCGATGGGCTGGCCAGCATGTGCGACAACTTGGCCTGTCCCGGTTCGATCAGCGCCCCCTTGAATGGCCCCCTGCGGATGGCCATGCGGCCCTTGACCTGGACGCCGGCCTTGATCAGGGCCAGGCTGACGCGGATGGCGCAGGTGTTGGCAAAGCTGTCCTTGCCGATCAAGTCTTCCCATCCGATTTCGCGGAACAGGGCCGCCTGGTCGACGGCCGCCACGCTCGCGTAATTGTCACGCAGCTTGATGAATGCAGGTTTCACGCCAGCCTCCCGTTGCCCCTGGTCGACAGGGAACATCAGGCCGATTGTAGGAGGATGCGGCAGCCCCGCACTGAGCGAGGTCAAGCATTGGTCCGGTAGGTCGGGTTAGGCCAAAGGCCGCAACCCGACAACACCAATAAAGCCAACAATGATGTCGGATTACGCGCGGCGTTGCCCCGCTAATCCGACCTACACGTACGAGACCGGTGAAAGTTATGGTTTGGCCACCTCGTAATGCAACTTGAGCACCAACCCATTATGGTCGTCAGCCATATAGATATCGCCATCCTGCCCCAGCTTCACGTCCACGGGCGCGCCCCTGCCCTGCTTGCCCTTGCGCTCCCAGTTGCCGATCAGTTCGACGGATTTTCCCAGCGGCGCGCCGGCCTTGTCGGGCAGCAGGGCCACCAGGCGGTGGCCGTTGCTGCGGTAGCCGTGGTAGCCGATGATCAGGCTATTCTTGTACAGCGCCGGGAAGCGGCTGGCCGTGTAAAAGGTCATGCCCAGCGGTGCGGCGTGGCCGGGCAGCAAGCGCTGCGGCGCCGCGTATTGGGCGTCGCAAGCCGTCTTCGGATATTCGGGACTAGCGACATTGTCGTCATAGCAGTACGGCCAGCCGTAGTGCCGGTCGGCCTTGATCAGATTCAGTTCCTCGTGCGGCAGGTTTTCGTCGCTTTTCAACTGAGGCATGGCGGCCTGGATGGCGTCGCGCGCGTTTTCCGCCTGCCACAGCTCGCCCGTCGCAGGGTGAAAAGCCAGCGCCATCGAGTTGCGCAAGCCGCGCGCATGCGTGCGCCAGCTCGTCACCGTGCCAGCCGGCCAGGCCATCGTGTATTCGCGGATGGCGCCCAGCGCTTCCAGCCCCTCCGCCGAAGGACAGGCCTTGGCCGGATCGGGCGCCTTGCCGTCGTTCTCGCAATGGTCGGTGCTCGAGCCCACGTTCACGTACAGGTCGCCCTTGGGGCTGAAGCGCATGTTCGTCAGCAGGTGCAAACCGAGGCCCGGCAGGCGCGGCGTCTTGGACGTGCCGCCGATCACGTCGGTGAGCTTTCGGGTGGTGTCGCGCAGGTCGAAGCGGAAGATGCGTCCCACCTCGCCCACATAGACCATGCCGTCCGGCCCCTGCACGATGCCGTTCGGGCGATCGAGCTTGTCGAGCAGCAGCTTGCGCTCGTAGCCGCCACCGGCCGCCTTGGGCTGCAACAGCCACAATTTACCCTGCTTCGGCGCCCAGCCCACCATGTCCGTGACGAGGATGTCGCCATTCGTCAGCGGCAGCACGCCACGCGGGAACTTCAGGCCATCGGCCAGCACGGCCACGCAAAAGCCGGCCGGCGTGGTGACGTCGAGGCGGGGCATGCCGTCGCACTGGGCGCTTTGCGCCGCCATGGCGGGAGCAAACGCACCGGACAGGCAGGCGGCCAGGATGATCTTGTTGTTCATTGCGGTCTCATTCCATCAAGGGTAGTCGGGGCAGTACGGCGCGCGCGTTGGCGCTGGTGGCAACGGCCACGTCGGCCAATGCCAGGCCGCGCAGCTCGGCCAGCACGGCGCCGATGCGCGGCAATTCTTCGGGGCTGTTGCGGCCAGGGTGGACCCAGGCAGGGGAAATATCGGGCGCGTCCGTCTCCAGCACGATGGCGGCCAAAGGCAACTCCGTGGCCATGCGGCGTATCTGCAAGGCGCGCGTAAACGTCATGGCGCCGCCGAACCCCAGCTTGAAACCCAGGTCGATATAGCCCTGCGCCTGCTGGAAGCTGCCATTGAAGGCATGGGCGATGCCGCCGTTCGGGCGAATCTGGCGCGCGTGCTTGAGGACGATATCCTGCGAGCGTCGCACGTGGGCCAGCACGGGCAAATCGAAATCGCGGGCGATTTTCAATTGCTCGCGCAAAAAATGCTCCTGCTTGACGCGCATGGCCGGTTCGCACAGCATGGGGATGAAGAAATCGAGGCCGATTTCGCCGATGGCGACAAAACGCGGGTCATTCATGGCCAGCGCCACGGCATCGCGCAGGGCGATCAAATCGTCTTCGGTGGCGTGCGGCACGTAGATCGGGTGGATGCCCAGCGCATAGCCGGCGTTGGGCGCCGCTGCCGCCATGTCGCGCACGATGGCGAAATTGGCCCGTTCGATAGCGGGAATGACGATCATGCCCACGCCCTGCTGCTGCGCGCGCGCCGCCACCTGCAGCGATTCGCTGCCGAATTCATGCGCGTCGAGGTGGCAGTGCGTGTCGATCCACAGCATGGCGGTTCCTTAGTATTGCTCAGTATTGATAAGGTTGCAGCCCTTCGTCCGTCAGGCGCAGCACGCGGTCGCAACGCTTGGCCAGCTCGATATCGTGCGTGACGATGACGAAGGCCGTGCCCAGGGTGCGCGACAGTTCCAGCATCAGGTCGAAAATCTGTTCGGCCGTGGCGTGATCGAGATTGCCCGTCGGTTCATCGGCCAGCACGCAGGCCGGCTGCGTGACGAGAGCGCGGGCCAGGGCCACGCGCTGGCGCTCGCCGCCAGACAATTCACCGGGCGTGTGCGTGACCCGCTTGGCCAGGTTCACGCGCGTAAGGATCTGCTGCGCCAGCTCGGTGGCGGGCGCGCGCTTCATGCGCCGTATCATCAAGGGCATGGCGACGTTGTCGAGTGCGGAAAACTCGGGCAGCAGGTGGTGGAACTGGTAGACAAACCCCAGCGAGGCATTGCGCAAGTCGCCGCGCGCCTTTTCGCTGAGGGTGGCGAAGTCCTTGCCCAGCAGGGTGACTTTGCCGCTGGTGGGCGTATCGAGGCCGCCCAGCAAGTGCAGCAAGGTCGATTTGCCGGAGCCGGATGCGCCGACGATGGCGACCCGCTCGCCGCGGTGGACGTCGATGTCGATGCCGGCCAGCACCTGCACTTTGTAGCTGCCCTGCGTGAAAGTCTTGCCCAGGCCGCGGCAGGAAAGGACGGCGGAATCGGCGGAAGCGCCGTTGGAGGCAGGTTTGTTCAGATCGGTCATGGTAGTCGTCAGTGGTTTATTCATAGCGCAGGGCTTCCGCAGGTTTCACGCGGGCAGCCCACCAGCTTGGGTACAGGGTCGCCAAAAAGGCGAGGATCACGGCCAGCACGCCGATCTTGGTGACGTCGGGCCAGCGCAGGTCGGACGGCACGGTGCTGATGAAATAGATGTCCTTGGAAAGGAACTGCACGCCCAGCAAATGCTCGATGAACGGCACGATGACGTCGATGTTCATCGCCACCAGCACGCCGCCGCCCACGCCCAGGATCGTGCCCAGGATGCCCACCAGCGCGCCCTGGATCATGAAGATCTTCATGATGGAACGGGGCGAAGCGCCCAGGGTGCGCAGAATCGCGATATCGGCCTGCTTGTCCGTCACCGTCATCACCAGGGTCGAGACCAGGTTGAAGGCGGCCACCGCGATGATCAGGGTCAGGATGATGAACATCATGCGCTTTTCCGTCTGCACGGCAGCGAACCAGTTGGCGTTCAGCTTCGACCAGTCGCGCAGCCACAGGTCACCCGGCATGGTTTTTTTCAGTTCCGCCGCCACTTGCGGCGCCTGGTTCATGTCGGCCAGGCGCAGACGCAGGCCCGATGGGCCGTCAAGGCGCAGCAAACGCTGGCCATCCTCGATATTGATGAAGGCCAGGCCCGCGTCGAATTCATTGTGGCCCGCCTGGAAGATGCCGCTGACGGTAAAGCTGCGCATGCGCGGCAGCACGCCAGCCGGCGTGACCTGGCCCTGCGCCAGCATCAAGGTGACTTTTTCGCCGAGGTTGACGCGCAAGGCGCGCGCCAGCTCGATGCCCAGCACGATATTGAAGGTGCCCGGCTGCAGCGCCTTGAAGCTGCCCATGCGCGTCTGGCCGGCCACGTCGGACACGTTCGGCTCTTCCTCGGGCAGCACGCCGCGCACGATGGCGGGGCGCAGCGCATCGTCGCGCAGCAGCATGCCCTGCGTTTCCACGAACGGCGCGGCGCCCTTCACGGCCGGATTCTTGAACGCTTGCGCCGCTTCGGCGCGCCAGTCCGGCATGCTGCCGCTGTTGTCGAACACTTCCACATGGGCCAGCACGGACAGCATGCGGTCCGTCACTTCCTTCTGGAAGCCGTTCATCACGGACAGCACGACGATCAGCGCCGCCACGCCCAGGCCGATGCCGGCCATGGAAATGAGCGAGATAAAGGAGATAAAACTGTTGCGGCCACTGCGCTTGCCGGCCCGCGTGTAGCGCAGGCCGACCAGCCATTCGAAAGGAAGATTTTTTAACATGCTCATTGATTCATTAATTCTTTTGTAAGCAACATATCATCGCGTTAGCCCTTAAAGCGAAGGGCTGGGGTCAGACCCGGCGGGTCTGACCCCGGTTTTACAAGCCAGCTATTCGTAGCGCAGCGCCTCGGCCGGCTTGACACGCGCGGCGCGCCAGCTCGGGTAGATGGTCGCCATCAGCGCCAGGCCAAAGGCGATCAGGCCGATCTGCGCCACGTCCAGCCAATGCACGTCGGACGGCACGGCGCTGATCTGGTAGATTTCCTTCGAGATGAAGTGCAGGCCGAAGATGCCTTCGATGAAAGGCACGATGACGCCCACGTTCAGCGCCAGCACGACGCCGCCGATCACGCCCAAAGCACTCCCCAGCAAGCCGACCAGCGCGCCCTGGATCATGAAAATCTTCATGATGGAGAATGGCGAGGCGCCCAGGGTGCGCAAAATCGCGATGTCGGCCTGCTTGTCGGTGACCGACATCACCAGGGTCGAGACGAGGTTGAACGCGGCCACGGCGATGATCATGCTGAGGATGATGAACATCATGTTCTTCTGGCTTTGCACCAGCGCATACCAGCTGGCACTGGCGCGCGACCAGTCGCGCATCCACAGCTGGCCCGGCATCGACGCCTTGAGTTCGCGGGCCACTTGCGGCGCCTTGTTCATGTCATGCAAACGCAAACGCAGGCCGGACGGGCCGTCGAGCTGCAGCAGCTGTTCGGCGTCCTGCATGTTGACGAAGGCCAGGCTGCCATCGAGT
This sequence comes from Janthinobacterium sp. KBS0711, assembly GCF_000988085.1. Lineage (NCBI taxonomy): Bacteria > Pseudomonadati > Pseudomonadota > Betaproteobacteria > Burkholderiales > Oxalobacteraceae > Janthinobacterium > Janthinobacterium sp. KBS0711. The sequence continues at coordinate 392,485 of NZ_LBCO01000011.1, forward strand.
TCATTGTGGCCCGCCTCGAAGATGCCGGCCACCTTGAGCGCGCGCATGCGCGGCATGACGATGCCGTTGGCCGGATCACCCGCCCTCGGCTCGCGTTCCAGCATCAGGGTGACGTTCTGCCCCACTTTCACGTCGAGCGCCTTGGCCAGGTCGATGCCCAGCACGATGTTGTACGAGCCTGGCGTGAGATCCTTGAAACTGCCGTGCTTCATCTGGCTCGCCACGCTGGAGACGGTGGCTTCCTGTTGCGGCAGCACGCCGCGCACGACGGACGGGCGCATGGTTTCGTCGTTGAGCAGCATGCCCTGGGTTTCCACGAACGGCGACACGGCCTTGACTTGCGGGTTGGCGTAGGCGGCGCGCTCCTGCGCCTGCCAGTTCGGCATGGAGCCGCTGGTATCGAACACCTCGACGTGGGCCAGCACCGACATGAGCCGGTCCGTGACTTCCTTCTGGAAGCCGTTCATGACGGACAGCACGACGATCAGGGCGGCCACGCCCAGGCCGATGCCGGCCACGGAAATGAGGGAGATGAAGGAAATGAAGCTGTTGCGGCCACTGCGTTTCCCGGCGCGCGTATAGCGCACGCCGACCTGCCACTCGAAGGGAAATTGTTTGATGATGCTCATGCGCTCCCGCGACAACGATGATATGCGAGCGCGCAGTGTGCCACACAATGGGCATTTCATGCATCAAGTCTGCGTGATCCATGTGTGAAACCGCGCACGCCTGCCCTATTTTTCCTCCTGCGCCAGGCCGAACGCGGCCAGCAACCGCCCTGCCAGCGCATATTGCCGCATCTGCGCCAGGGTCAGACGGTGCAGCTGGTCGCTGCGCCGCTGCTGTATCGTGAAGTAGCTGTCGCGCGTCTGGATGACTTGCTGCAGGTTGCGCCGGCCCGCTTCGTACTGGATGGTCCCGCCGCGCACGACGAAGGCCATCTTCTTTTCCTGTTCGTCGAGCAGGGCCAGGGTGCGCTGCGCATTGGCGATGCGCGGCAGCGTGCTGGCCAGGTCGGCGCGCGTGCCCTGCTCGGCGCGCGCCACGTCCGCCTCGGCCGCCTGGGCGCGGCTGATGCTCTCGTCGCGCTGCGCCAGGCTGCCCCCGCCCAGCGGGAATTCCCAGGAAACGCCCACCGACCAGCCCCGCTGCTGGATGGTCGATGGCGGCGGCGTGGTCTTGTTATTCAGCAGATGGCTGACATTCAGGTCGATTTTGGGGGCCAGGGTGGCCGCCACGCCACGCACGCGCAGCTGGGCCGCCGCCGCCCGCTCGCGCGCGGCGCGCAACTGCGTCTGCTGCGTGTCGGCGTTTTCCAAAGCCTGCGCCGGCAGCGGCGCAAACGCGAAATCGGCAAACTGTGCCACCGGCTCGAAGGCCAGCGCTTCGAGCTTGATGCGCGCCGCCTGCTGGTCCGTGAGCAAGCCGTCGTGCACCAGTTCCGCGTCCAGCTGCGAGCTTTGCGCCAGTTCACGGTCCACTTCCGACGCTTTGCCCAGCTCCGCCTGGCGCGTCACCTGCCGCACCAGCTGCGTCACGTCGCGCAGGCGTTCCTGCGATTGCTGCAGGCTGCGCTCCAGGCGCTGCATGTCGAAATACGCTTCGGCCAGCTTTTCCGCGCTGTCCGCGCGCGCGCGCTCCACGTCGAAGGCGGCGCCCGCCATGTCGCGCTCGGCCGCATCGAGTTCGGCGCGGTCGGCGCCGCCGTTGTACACATTCCAGCGCACGCTCGCCTCCACCTGATGCGTGCGGCGTTCGACGTCCAGGGTGCCGTCGAGGTCATTGCTGCGCCCCCGCGTGGCCTGCAGCGCCGCCGTCGGGAACAAACGCGAGCGGGCCTGCTTGTAGCGCGCCTCGGTGGTGGCCAGCGCCGCCTGCGCCGCCACCACCTGCGGATCGCGCGGCACGGCGCGCGCCAGCAAGGCGGGCAAGCCGCGTACGGACTGCGCCTGGAAAGCGGCCGGTGGCGTGGACTGGGCCGTTTGGGCCTCCGCGTTGGCGCAGGCGAATGCCATGCAAAGTAATAAAGTGCGCATCACCGCTCCTGCAGGGAAGACTGCAAGCCGCGCAGCACGGGCTTGAACACATATTGCAGCACCGAGCGACGCCCCGTCAGGATGCCCACGTCGACGGGCATGCCGGGCGTAATCGGCAGCACCTTGCCGTGCGCCGTCAACTGGCTGCGGTCGGTACTCAGCTGCACCTCGAAATAAGGCTCGTTGCGTTCATCGGGAATCGCATCGGCACCCACGCGCACCACCTGCGCCTGCATGCGTCCATAGGTGGTGGCGTCATACGCCAGCACATTGGCCGAGGCGCGCTGCCCTACATGGATAAAACCGATGTCCGACGGCTTGACGCGCACGGAGATCAGCATTTCCGAGTCGGCGGGCACGATTTCCAGAATAGGTTTGCCTGGCTGCGCCACGCCGCCGACGGTTGCCACCAGCACGCGGTTGACGACGCCGTCGACGGGCGCCGTCACGTCGCGCCGGCTGACCTGGTCCTGCTGGCCCTTGACCGTGCTGGCCAGGGCGCCGGCCTTGGTTTCATATTCGCTGCGCTGCGCGCCCCACTGGCCGCGCATGCGCGCTTCCACTTCGCCAGCCTGCGCCTGCGCCTCGGCCAGGGTGGCCGTCAGGCGCGGCACGGAGGCGCGCAGGCCGTCGAGTTCCGTGCGCTGCTGCTGTACGCGCTGCTGGGCATTCAGGTAGTCGCCGCGCGAACCGGCGCCCTCCTTGAACAGCCGCTCTTCGATCGACAGGCTTTCCAGCGCGATTCTCAAGCCCGTGTCGAGTTGGGCGATGCGGCTGTGCGCCTCGGCCAGCTCGCCGCGCCGGCGCGTCACGCCTTCGCGCGCGGCCGCCGTGGCCGACGCGAATTCGCGCTGGCCATCGCGCCACAACTGCGTTTCCTTGGCGATCAGATCGGGCGCCTCCTGCTGCCATTCCGGCGCAAACTGGGGCGTGCCACCGGACAGCAGCGCGTCGAGGCGCGCCCTGCCCGCCAGCGCGGCCAGGCGGTTTTGCACGCTGGCGCCCAGGTTGGCTTCGTACTGGGCCGTGTCCAGGCGCAGCAGCAAGTCGCCGCGGCGCACGCGCTGGCCCGGTTTCACCAGCATTTCACGCACGATGCCCCCTTCCAGGCTTTGCACTTCCTGCAGGTGCGACGGCGGCGTGATGGCGCCACGGCCATTCACGGACACGTCGAGCTGGGCGAAGGTGGCCCAGGCCAGCACCAGCACCAGCAATACGGCGATCAGCGCCAGCATGCGCAGGACGATGCGCTGCGGTTCGCGTTCCGGGTCCGGGTGGGCCGCCGGCAGCGGGCGGGCATTCAGGGCGCTCATGCCGCCACTCCCTGTTCCGCCGCAGGCCTGGCCGCCTGGTTATTGAGCACGCGCATGACCTCATCGCGCGGGCCATCGGCCACGATGCGCCCCTTGTCGAAGACGATCAGGCGGTCCACCAGCGCCAGCATGGCCATGCGGTGGGTGACCAGCACGATGGTCGTGTCTTTCAAGGTACGCAGCCGGGAGATCAAGCGCTGCTCGGTGGCCGGGTCGAACATGCTGCTCGGCTCATCGAGCAGCAGCATGCTCGGTTTCGCGAGCAAGGCGCGGGCCATGGCCACGGCTTGCCGCTGGCCGCCGGACAGGCGTTCGCCCCGCTCGCCCACTTCCGTCGCCACGCCGTTGGGCAGCTGGGTAATGATGTCGTCGAGGCAGGCCAGGCGGATGGCGTCGAGCAGGCACGCGTCGTCAGGCTGGCTGCGTCCCAGTTCGATGTTCTCGCGCAGGGTGCCGTGGAACAGCGTCACGTCCTGCGGCACGTAGCCGATCTGGCGGCGCAGGCTCAAAGGCTCCAACTGGGTGCTCGCCAGGTCGTCGAACAGCACGCTGCCGCTTTGCGGGCCGTACTGGTTCAGCAGCAGGCGCAGCAAGGTGCTCTTGCCGGAACCGAGCTTGCCGATCACGCCGACCCGTTCGCCGGGGCGGATATGCAGATTAAGTTTATCGAGCAGCGGCGGCGAATTCGGGTAGGCAAAGCCCACGTCGCGAAATTCGATGCGACCGGACAGGGGCGGCGCCTGCAGGCTGGCCGCGTCGTCATCGGTCGGCGCTTCCATGATTTTATTGAGGGCGTGGTAGGACAATTTGGTCTGCTCCCAGCGCATGATCAGGCCCGCGATCTGGCTCACGGGCGCGAGGGCGCGGCCCGTCAGCATGCTCACGGCGATGATCTGGCCCAGGGTCAGCAGGTGCTCGCCCATCAGCAAGGCGCCCGTGGCCACTACGGCCACGCCGGACAGGGCCAGCACGGCCGTGTTGATGTAATTGACGCGGCTGACGATTTCGCGCGTCTCGACGCTGTTGGCGGCGATGGCCACCGTCAGGCTTTCCCACTTGCGCCGGCTCCACGCTTCGGCGCCCAGCGCCTTGATGGTGTCGAGGCCATTCATGGTTTCAAACAGGTGCGCCGTGCGCTGCGCGCTTTCCTGCATCGAGGCGGCCACGTGGCGCGCCAGGGCCGCGCGCGAGGCAAAGGCCACCAGCAGCAAAATCGGGATGACGGCCAGCGGCACGAGCACGAGCCAGCCGCCGACCAGGGCGATCACCAGCAGGAACAGCAGCAAAAACGGCAAGTCGCCCAGGGTCGTCAGGGTGGTCGAGGCAAAGAATTCGCGCACGGATTCGAAATCGCGCACGGTATTGGCCAGGGTGCCGCCGGAAGCGGGCCGGCTGGCCGCGCGCAGGCGCAAGCACTGGGCAAAGATGTTCGACGACAGCGCCACGTCCATGCGGCGCGACGCCGTTTCCACCAGTTCACCGCGCAACAGGCGCAGGGCCAGCTCGAAGCCCGTCAGCACCACGACGGCGATCGTCAGCACCCACAGGCTGGAAGTGGCATTGTTCGGAATCACGCGGTCATACACGGCCATCGCATAGAACGGCACCAGCGCGCCGATGACGTTCAGCACCAGGGTGCCCAGCAGGGCCCAGCGGAAGACCCAGCGGTTGCGGTTGAAGACATCCCAGAACCAGCGCCCCGCCACCGGCATGCTGTAGAGCAAGCTGCGCTGGTCGAAAAACAGTACGGGCCGCACGGCCACCCAGCGTGCGTCGGGCACTTCCTGCGCCAGCGCGGCCGCGTCCAGCCAGGCACTGCCTTCGATGCCGGGCACGTGGCATTCATATTTGCCATCTGCAATAGACAGTATCACCAGCGCCTGCCCTTCCCCGTTCAGCAGCAAGGCCGGCATTTCCGTGGGGCGACGCGGCGTGCCTGCCGGCAACGCGGTGCCGGCCAGGGTGGCTTGCGCCAGCGCCTGGTCGAGGAACTCGGCGGCGGCCGGGCTGGCCTGGGCCGCCACGCTGGCGCGCAGGCGTTCGGCCTGCACGGCCACGCCGAAAAAGCGCGCCAGGAAGACGATGGCCTCGGCGAGCGCATGGGTAGACATGCCGGCGGAAGCGGTGGAAGTGTCGGGGGGTGGGGTCATGATGGATTCACAATAAAACGCTGCGGCGCGCCGGTCGGGCGCGCCGCAGCGGGAACGCTATCGCTTGCGCGATGAGCGATGATTAATTCAGCGCGGAAGCGCCCTTGCGGCGGCGCGCCATGAAGCCCAGCAGGCCCAGGCCCGCGACCAGCATGGCCCACGTTTGCGCTTCCGGCACTGGCGACACGGCCAGCAGGGTTTGCGAAGCCGGGTTGACGCTGCTCAAGCTCGTGTAGCTGTACAGGTTCTGGATGGCGCCATTGCCCGTTGCCACGCCCAGCATGGTGTTGGCCTGGCTGACGACGGCATTGCTCAGGCTTTTGAAACGCAGGTCGCCCGTCAGCAGGTTCGTGTTGTCGTTATTCAATTCCCACAGGGCCAGCTGGAAGGCGGCGGCGCTGTTGGCACTGGTCGACACGTTCGCGACGGACGAGGCGTAATAGCCTTCATACAAGCGCTTGACGGCATCGCTGGCGGCGAAGACGCCGCTGCTGTAGCTGTTCGAATTGTTGCTCAGTGCGACATGGGGATCGAGGCAAAACGCCAGGAAGGTGTTGCTGTCGTACTTGACTTCCCACAAGGTCGGCGAGATGGCGCTGCCCGAGCCGAAGGCGCCGCCGGCAGCCGTAAACAGGCTGACGCTGTGCGAATCGACGACTTGCAGGTTGGAGGCGGCCAGGGCGCTGCCGCTGGCAAGGGCGAACGTGGCTGCGGCGATGGCGCCGCGAACGAACAGGTGCATGGATTGTTTCATCGTGGTTTCCCTATTTCTATTATCAAGTGTGCAAAAAAAAGCATGGAAAGCACCGGCGCCCCGTGACGGGCGCGCCGGTGCGGCATTGCCGGGCAGGATTACGGGCCGGCAAGGGACATCAGGCAGCCATTTCCTGGGGCTGGGTATTTGCGTGGGCCATGGCGCGGCGCAAGAGGTCGGCCATCTCGCACTGGGCCTGGGCTTCGGCAGCCGGGGCGACGATGGCAGCCTGAGCGGCAGCGACCGTGTTGACCGCGCCATCCTGGCCCAGCACCACGTCGAGCGTGCTGTCGTCGCGCAGCAGGTCGGCCATGCTCGGCAAGGCCACGCCGGCGGCGGCCGCATCCTTGGCGTCGACGTTGAAATACACGTCCGTCATGTCGACCGACTTGCCGTCGGCCAAGGTGGCGCTGCTGCGCTCGAGGTGCAAATTGCTGTTGGCGTCGAGGAACGGCAGTTCCGTGTAGCTGACCGTCAGACTGGCCACGCCGGCGTCGTGCAGCGACATCAATTCGCCGTCGTCCGTCACGCCGTTGCTGTTGGCGTCGCGCCAGATGCGCAATTCCGCAAACTTGTCATCGTGCGCATCGACCACGCCGTCGCCGTTCGAGTCATAGCTGGACAGCTTGGCAAAGCCCGTGCCCTTTTCGTTGCCGCCGAACAGTTCCGAGATATTGTCGATCTTGCCATTGCCATTGCTGTCGATGGCCAGCAAGCCATCCTGGGCCGAGACCCAGCCTGTCTGGATGGCGTTGCCCGTGCCCAGCAAGTCGAAGCTGCCGTGGAAGTCGGCGCGGGCAATCGTGTGCACGCCGTCACCGTTGAGGTCGATGACGATGGGCGTGATGGCCGCATCCCAGCTCATGTCGTTCTGGCCCGACGCCAGTTTCAGGATGTCCGTGTAGACCACGTTGCCCGTCGTGCCATTGCTGTTGACGTCCGAATCGATGTTGTCGTTGGCACCCACGTTCTTCGCGCCCCACTTCCACGTATCCATGGCGTAGCCCGCGTGATACACGCCCGACTTGTCGAACTTGAGCGAATAGCTGCCCGGATCGAGGTTGCTGAACAGATAGTTGCCGTAGGCATTCGTGTAAGTGGTGGCCAGCAGCACGCCGCTGCCCGAGTACAGTTGCACCTTGATGTTGGCGATGCCCGCCTCGTTGTAGTCCTGCACGCCGTCATGGTCGGCGTCGCGCCACACCTTGTCGCCCAGGCTGGCCTTGCGGTAAATGCCCGCATCCCAGCTCATGTCGTTCTGGCCCGCGGCCAGGTTGATCAGGCCCGAGCGCCCCGTGCTGACATCGACGTCGGAATCGGCCGTGTCAACGCCCACATTGGCCTTGGTGTAGTAAAAGCCCGATGGACGGATGACTTCCACCTTGTAGCTGCCGGCCGCCAGTTCGCTGAACAGGTAATTGCCGCTGGCGTTCGTCGTCGTCGTGGCGATGACCTGGTTGTACGCATTGAGCAGGTTGACTTTCACGCCTGCCACGCCCAGTTCACCCGCCTCCTGCACGCCGTTGTAGTTCTTGTCTTCCCACACGCGGTCGCCGATGGAGGCCGTGTTGAGTTTCACCAGGCCCGCATCCCAGTCCAGCTGGGTTTCGCCCGACTTCAAGGTAGCCCACGTGGTGGTAAAACCGGTGGCCGGATTGACATCCGAATCGGTGGCGTATCCGCCGATGTCGGCCTTCGTGAAGCCATAGCCGGCAGGCGGCACGAAGCCCAGGTAGTAATTGCCTGGCACCAGGTTGCTGAACAGATAATTGCCGCTGGCATCCGTGGTGGCGCTGGCCACGACGGCGCCTTGCTCGTTGTACAGGTTGACTTTCACGCCACCCACGCCCGCCTCGCCCGCATCCTGCGTACCGTTGCCGTTCGCATCGAACCACACGCGGTCGCCGATGGACGCCGTCTTGTACAGGCCGGCATCGAGATCCCTGTAGTTCTGGCCGGCAGCCACCGTCACCTGGCCGCTGTTGCCCAGCGTATTGATGTCGCTGTCGAGCGCATCGTTGCCGCCCGCATCCTTGACCGTCGTCAGATAGCCGGCTGGCGCGACGACGGCGATGGAATAGGTGCCGGGATCGACGCTGAAGTTGTAATAGCCGGTGGCGTCCGTCACGGTCGAACCGATCACGCTGCCGGCCGCGTTCTTCAGCTGCACGGTGACGCCGACTATGCCGGACTCGCCCGCATCCTGCACGCCATTCATGTTGCTGTCATGCCAGACCCGGTCGCCCAGGGTCGCTGGCAAGGCGACGATGCCGGCATCCACGCTGTGGTTGCTGTCGCCCGAGGCCAGCAGCACTTGCGCCGTGCGGCCGTCGGCATTGGCGTCCGAGTCGCGCTGGTCGTCGCCGCCCTGGTCCTGGCCCGTGAAGGCGTAGCCGGATGGCAAGGTGGTTTTGTCGAACTGCACGCTGTAAGCGCCTGGTTTCAGGTTCGTGAACAGATAGTTGCCATTTGCGTCCGTGATGAGCGGGCTGCCGACGGCATTGCCCGACGCATCGAGCAAGGTCACTTTCACGCCTGCGGCGCCTGCTTCACCCGCGTCCTGCACGCCATTCTTGTTCGTGTCGAACCAGACGCGGTCGCCCAGCTCGGCCGTGCGGTACAGGCCCGCATCGAGGGTCAAATTGGTCTCGCCCGGCGCCAGGGTCACGGGCGCCATCTTGCCGGCCGCATCGATATTGCTGTCCTTGGCCGTGTCGCCGCCCTGGTTCGCTGCCGTCGGCACGTAGCCGGCGGGTGCCACCACGGTCACCGAATAGGTACCGGGATTGACGTCGAAGTGGTAGCCGCCGCTGGCGTCCGTCGTGGTGGAAGCGACCACATTGCCGGCCGTATCCTTCAATTGCACGACGACATTGGCGATGCCCGCCTCGCCCGCGTCCTGCACGCCGTTGGCGTTCTTGTCTTCCCACACGAAATCGCCCAGGTGGGCCATCGGCACCTTGAAGGTCAGGTAATGGGGCGCCAGGCTCAGGTCTTGCGCATTGCAGCCAGCCGTGCCGCCATCGTCGCGCACCTTGAAACCGAGGTCGAAGTCGCCGGCCACGGTCTGGCTCGGCACGAAGACCAGGTGGCCCGCGCGGATATCGTCGATCGAGACTTCCGTGCCCACCGCCACGGCCACGCCATTCAACAAGACCTGGCCTGCCGTGGTGGTATTGGTGATGACGATGGACTTGAAGCCGTCGTGCTCGACGTCGTCGTGGAAGCCGAAATCGCTTTCGCTCAGCACGACGCTGGAACCGTCGACCAGGGTGAAGGTCTTGTCGGCCGCATCGGGCGCGTCATTGACGGGGTCGATGATGACTTGCAGGCTCAGCTGGACGATATCGCCATTGCCCTTGTCGATCGTCACCTGGATGGTCGAGAAGCTGCCATTGTAGTTGGCTGCCCAGTCGCCGGGACGCACGTACACGGTGTCCGCGTCGAGCATGCCGAACAGCGGCGTATTGACGGTCGATTCGGTATCGTCCGGCAATAAAACCGTGAAATTCTTGATATTCAGTTCGCCTTGCACCGAGTAGCCGGCCTGGATCAGCAGGTCGCGGATGTCGAAATTCTTGTTGATGTCTTCGCAGACGTGGACCGTGGTCGACAGGTTGTAGGTAGTCATGCGGCCTCCTGACGGCATGCAACGACGGCAGCAGGAGCGGAAATACGGGGGGCCAGGGCGCGATCAGCCTGGCCGCGCAAAGCGGCGAATGTATACATAGGTGGGCTTCCAAGAAGAGACTTGTTTAAAAAATGAAGCCGGCAGATCTTGTATACAGTTTCGAGGGACACAGGAGCCAGACGACGCAACCACGCAGCAGGGGGTGATTGTATTTCTGATATTTAAGTTGTCGCAATTATATCCAGTATCTTTTCAAAAGCAAATTAATTTCCATCAATATCGATAAAATTTTTATAATTTTTGTGCATTTCCAGCGCCGACGGTGTTGCCATAGCAGGCTCGAAAACAGATGCGCCTTTTCGGCCCGCACCACAATCGCCTACAATCTCGGGATGAATCAACTTACCCTTGTCTTGCCCTTCGCCTTGCCCAATGCCGAACTGGCTGCCGACCTGCTCAAGGTCTTGCAGGCGCCCGCGCTGGCGGCGCTGCTGTCGCGCACCTCCACTTGCAATTTAGAAACCTTTGACAACGCCAACCGCCTGCTGCCGCACGAAGCGTGGCTGGCGCACGCCTTGGCCCTGTCGCCCGCGCCCAACGGCGAAGCGGCACAGGCCGCCTTTGCCGCCCAGGCCATGCGCGGCTACGGCCTCGTGCCGGAACCGGGCGCGCGCTACTTCGTTCTGCATCCGGCCCACCTGGCCATCGCCCGCAGCCATATCAGCCTGGAAGACTTGCGCCAGCTCAAGCTGAGCGAGGCCGACGGCCGCACCCTGTTCGACACGGCGCGCCCGTATTTCGACGAGATCGGCCAGCCCCTGGCGTATGGCGACGCGGGCACCTGGTTCATGCGCGCCGACGCCTGGTCCGACTTGCAGTGCGCCACGCCGGACGCAGCCACCACGCAAGACCTGTCCGTGTGGATGCCGGAAGGCGAGCATGCGCGCGCGGCGCGCCGCCTGCAAAATGAAGTGCAGATGCTGTGGCATGAGCATCCCGTCAATGCGGCGCGCGAGGAGCGGGGCTTGAAAGCCATCAATTCATTCTGGATCTGGGGCGGGAGCGTGGCCACGGCGGCACATGCGCCTGCGCGCTGCGCCGCCAGCCTGCATACGCAGGACGCACCGGGCTGGCTGGCCGCGCTGGCGGAACCGGCGCAGCGCGATGCCAGTCCAAACAGTGTGCTGGCGGACCAATCCGAGGCGATCGTCGTGCTGGGCGGCCTGACCGAAGCGGCGCAAGCCCAGGAATGGGGCATGTGGCTGCAGCAGTTGCAAGCGCTGGAAGCGGACTGGTTCGCGCCGCTGCTGGCGGCATTGAAGGATGGCCGCCTGGGCCAGTTGCGCCTGGTGCTGAGCCACCGCGACGCCTGGCTCGATTGCACCACCAGCAAGCACGCGCAGCGCAAATTCTGGCGCGCGATTACCCTGAACAAGTTGAAAGCATCATGACCCGTACCCGCATCGCCACCCGTCCCTGCCCCTACCGCGAATCCGAATTGCTGCGCCAGGGCGGCATCCATCCCGTGCTGGCCCGCTTGTACGCGTCGCGCGGCCTGTCCGACGCGAAAGAACTCTCGATCGAGCCGAAAGACTTGATACCGCCATCCGGCTTGCTGCACATCGGCGCGGCCGGTGTCTTCCTGGCCGACGCGATTGCCGCCAAGAAGCGCATGGTCATCGTGGCCGACTACGATTGCGACGGCGCCACCGCATGCGCCGTCGCCATCCGCGGCTTGCGCGCCATGGGCGCCGACGTCGATTTCATCGTGCCCAACCGTTTTGAATACGGCTATGGCCTGACGCCGGAAATCGTCGAACTGACGGCCCGCGAAAAGTCGCCCGACATCATCATCACCGTCGACAACGGCATCGCCAGCATCGACGGCGTGGCCGAAGCGAACCGGCGCGGCATCCAGGTGGTCGTCACCGACCACCATTTGCCGGCCGACACCCTGCCCGACGCGGCCGTCATCGTCAATCCGAACCAGCCCGCCTGCGGTTTCCCCAGTAAACATCTGGCGGGCGTGGGCGTCGTGTTCTACGTCTTGCTGGCCCTGCGCGCGGAAATGCGCCGGCGCGGCCTCTTTGATGCGCAAACGCAACCCAAGCTCGACAACCTGCTCGACCTGGTGGCGCTGGGCACGGTGGCCGACGTCGTGCGTCTCGATACGAACAACCGCATCCTCGTCGCGCAAGGCCTCAAACGCATGCGCAAGGGCAATATGCACGCGGGCGTGGCCGCCTTGTTCCGCGTGGCGGGCCGCGAAGCGCGCAGCGCCACGCCGTTCGACCTGGGCTTTGCCCTGGGACCGCGCCTGAACGCGGCCGGCCGCCTGCAAGACATGTCGCTGGGCATCGAATGCCTGGTCACGGACGACGAAGGCCGCGCCTGGGCGCTGGCGCAGCAGTTGAACGACATCAATTTGAAGCGCCGCGAAATCGAGGCGGAAATGCAGGATACGGCCCTGCTGCACCTCGATACGTTCGAGCCAGCCAACAGCAGCACCATCAGCGTCTTCGATGAATCGTGGCACCAGGGCGTGATCGGCATCGTGGCCTCGCGCCTGAAGGAAAAGTTTTATCGCCCGACCATCACGTTCGCACCGGGCGCGGACGGCTGGATAAAGGGCTCCGGACGCTCGATTCCCGGCTTCCACTTGCGCGACGCGCTCGATCTCGTGTCGAAACGGGCGCCGAGCCTGATCGACAAGTTCGGCGGCCACGCCATGGCGGCGGGCTTGACCATCCGCGCCGACGCTTTCGACGCCTTTTCCAAAGCCTTCGAAGCAGTTGGCCAGGCCTGGCTCAGCCAGCAGCAGCTGGAACGGGTGGTGGAAACGGACGGCCCGCTGGAAGACGCCTACTACACGACGGCCTTCATCGAGCTGATGGATGGGCAAGTGTGGGGCCAGGGCTTCGCCCCGCCCGTCTTCTGCGACGAATTCCGCGTCGTCAGCCAGCGCATCCTCAAAGAGCGCCATTTGAAACTGCTGCTGGAAAAGAACGGCGTGCGTTTCGACGCCATCTGGTTCGGGCATACGGACGCCCTGGGCGAACGCACGCGCGTGGCATTCCGGCTCGATGCGAATGAATACAATGGCACGACGAAAGTACAACTCATGGTGGAGCACGCCGAACCTGTGTGATGGCACCGGCCCAAACCTATTTATCGCCTTCCCGACACCTCCCAATCCATGCTGACCGGCCTGAACCACCTCACCCTGTCCGTGCACAACCTGACGCGCAGCGTCGTCTTTTACCGCGACACCCTGGGCCTGCGCCTGCATGCGCGCTGGGACCGGGGCGCGTATCTGTCGGCCGGGGACTTGTGGCTATGCCTGTCGCTGGACGGACAAGACACGCCTGTGCTGGCCAGTTCCGCCTATACGCATTACGCGTTTTCCATCGCGCCCGCCGACTTCGCCCCGTTTGCCGCCCGCCTGCGCGCCGCCGGCGTGCCCGAATGGCAGCAAAACCGCAGCGCCGGCGATTCCCTGTATTTCCTCGATCCGGACGGCCACCGGCTGGAAGCCCATGCGGGCAGCCTGGCGCAGCGGCTGGCAGCCTGCCGCGCGGCGCCCTATGCCGGCATGCAATTCTTTGACGATTAAGGTGCTGGCGCGCACATTTGGAAGAGGACAGCATAAATTACAAAAAAGGAGTAATATTTATCCATAAAAGGAGTCCATCATGAATCTTGCCTACGCCTACCCCAAGAGCCGCTTCGAGCCGGCCGTGCTCGTCGACCTGAATGCCAAAGCCGAGCGCGAGCGATTGTCGCAGGCGGCCCTGAAGGGTTTTTTCAAGCTGGCCGCCGCCTGGAAACTGCGCGACGACGATGCGCGCGAACTGCTGGGCGGCTTGTCCAGCAGCGCCTATTACGAGTGGAAGAAGCACCCGGACCGCGTGCTGGAAGTGGACCGCATCACGCGCATTTCGTATTTGCTGGGCATTTATAAAGCCTTGCACATCCTGTACGGCGACAAACTGGCTGACGAATGGGTGAGTTTGCCCAACAAAAACCCCATCTTCGGCGGCCGCACGCCCCTGTCGCAGATGCTGGCCGGCGGCTTGCTGGCCATGCAGACGGTGCGCAAGCTGCTCGACGCGCGCCGCGGAGGACTGTAATCGTGCCCGCAGCCCCGAATACCCACCTGCCGCCGCTGGCCGCGCTGCGTCAGATCGACACTTGCCGGTTGATTCCCTCGCGCTTTGCCGACATGGAAGACTCCGTGCTGGCGCCGCTGGCCGAGGACGACGCGCACCTGCGCGAGCTGTTCGAGCTCGATAACGCCACCAACGCGCGCCTGGTGGCCGAGTATGGCGGCGCACCAGGAATTGGCGTGGACGAACTGGTTTTTGGCGTGCCGCACTTTCGCATCATCAACGCCGCCTACACGTATGCCCGGCCGGAAGGGGCGCGCTTCAACGATGGCGAACGGGGCGCCTGGTATTGCGCCTTCGATATGAAAACGGCGCTGGCCGAAATCATTTTCCATAAAACCGTGGAATACCAGGAAATCGACTATTTCGACGACAGCGTCAACTACCAGTCGCTGCTGGCCGATTTTTCCGCCAGCTTCCACGACTTGCGCGGCCAAGAGCGCTATGCGGCCTGCCTCGACCCGTCCAGCTACATCGCCTCGCAAGACCTGGCCGCCATCCTGCTCGAGGCCGGCTCCATGGGCGTCATCTTTCCCAGCACCCGGCTGGCGGGCGGCACCAACCTGGCCTGCTTCCGCCCTGCCCTCGTGGGCAATGTTCGCAAAGGCGCCGCCTATCGGTTAACATGGCAGGGTACGCCGATACCGCACGTGGAAGCCTTGCCAGGCAAATAAACCGCGCGCATCGGCACCCGACTCACCGCAACCTGATCTCACATGCAAACCAATCCTGAAAAAGACACCGAACTGCGCCTCAAAGTAAACAGCGAAACGGCCCGCCTGGCCTGGAGCGAACTGGAAAAGCACTTCGCCCAAGGCAATGTCGTCTGGGTCGCCGATGAACTGGACCTGGTCGAAGTGGCCGTGCGCATCTCGCACGACGACAAGGCGACCATCACGCAATGGATGGTCGATGGCAAGGTAGCCAAAGTCTCCGACCAGCAGGCGCTGGACTGGCAGGCCGCCGATAGCTCGCTATGGGCCGTCGTCGTCAGCCCGTTCATTCTGGTGCAGCAGGAAAAGCCCACCAAACATTGATGCTTACAGGCTGCGCTCGAACATCAGGCGCAGCGCAGCGCTACTGCCCAGGGTAGTGATGCTGTCGCTGCGGCCCATTTCATCCACATAGGATTGCCCTTGCACCCGCTGCTGATGCAGCAAGTTGGCCGCTGACAGGCGCACGCGCGTTTTCACGTCCGGCTGCCACAGCGCATACGCGTCGAGTGCACGCCGTACGCCCGCATGGCTGCTGGCGTGCGCATCGAGTCGCGCCAGGCCACCCGTCTGCACGTTCAGATTGCCGCCCATGCTCATTTTCGGCGAGAGCCGGTAATCGAGACCCAGGTTGAGCGTCGCCGGCACTTGGCTGGCCAGGCGGTTGCCCGGACCCGGCACGGCGGCGACGCTGGACCAGTTGCGCCCCGCATTGGCGCGCACGTCGATATCGGGTGCCTGTGCCCACCAGGTCCGCAAGGGGAATTTCACATCCATTTCGACTCCGTGCACCGTGGCCGTGCCATTGTTGAACGGGCTGGCGGTCCAGATGCCATCGTGCTGGAACAGGCGCTGCACGGTGACATCGCTGATGCGCCGCGTGAATGCCGACAGGCTGGCCACGCCGCTCTTGCCGAAATAGCTCTCCCAAGCCGCATCCAGCCCCCACGCCAGTTCCGGGCGCAGGTCGGGATTGCCCTGGAAATCGGGATTATTGGCGCTGTTGCCATTGTTGACGGTGTAGCGGCGCGGCACCAGGTTGCGCGTGGTGGGCGCCTTGTAGGTGCGCGCCAGCGCCAGCCGCAGCTGGTCGCGCTCCTGCTCCGGCAGCTTCCACAGCAGCTGCGCCACGGGGCTCCAGACATTGGCCTGCGTGCGCACTTCGCTCAAAGTGCGGCCCTCGGTCGCCGTCTGCAAGCCTTCCCAGCGCACGCCCGCATACATTTGCAGGCGCGGCGTCACTTCCCATTCATCCTGCGCATACAGGGCCAGACGCCGCACGTCGGCCGTGTAGTCTTCATCGAGCGCATACGGCGCGCCACCGTCAAAATACGTATCGCGCTGGCGGCGCGACTCGCTGCGGCGTATCAGGCTGCCGTCCCAGCCCAGGCTCAAAGCATGGCCGCCACCCAACCGGCCCAGGTATTTGCCACTGCTGTTGACGCTGTCGTCAATGGCGCCGGAGACCACGCCGCGCAGCAGCAGGGTGGCGCCACCGGCCGCCTCGCCATGGAAAACGTAATCCGTATCACGCCGGTTGTGGTTGACGCCAAGTTTTGCCGTCAGCTTGCCCGCAGCCCCCAGCGAGTGCGCCCAGCTCACGTCGCTGCGCGCCGAAAAGACGCTCGCTTGCGAGGTGGCGCCATTGCGCGGATAGCTGCTGGCCGCCCCCGTCAATACCGTTTCGCGGGCCACGCCGTCAAACCCCGTGCGGTACCAGTCCAGCAGGCTTTGCCAGGTGATGGAGTCGCCATTGTCCAGGGTCCAGTGCAGACGAGGCGTCAGGCTGGCCTTGTTGACGGAGGAAGCGTTGCGCGTGCGCGTGTCGCGCAGCGACAGCGGCATGCCGGCGGGGCCGGACGTTGTTTCAATCGTCCGCCCCGCTACGTCATCGGCCGTGCGTTCCAGGGCGCCCGTCAGCGAGTAGGCAAAACCCGGCAATTTGTCCGCCACGCGCAAGGACGCGGCAGGCTGCCAGCGGCCATCCTGCCGGCCCGCGCCCAGCTTCCATTCGCGCTCCGCGCCGCTGGCCCCCTTGCGCAAGACCACGTTGATGCTGCCGGCAACGGCTTGCATGCTGTATTCTGCCGTCGCGCTGCGCAAAATCTCAATGCGCTCGATCATGTCCGGGGCGATCGACTCGATGGAAAACCCGGGTGGCGCGGGGTCGCCATTGATCAGCATTTGCGTGTAGCCGGCACCCAGGCCCCGCATGCGCACCTCGCCGCCGACGACGGAAACGCCGGGCTGGCGTTTCAGCGTCGCGGCCAGGTTGCTGTCGCCATATTGGGCCAGGTCGTCGCGGCTGACGATGATCTTCGCGGCCGTGTCGTCGCGCCGCTGCTGCGTGCCACTGACGGCCGAAATTTCAACCTTCTGCAACGGCGCATCGTCAGCGCTGGCAGCGGCGGGCAAAAGCAGGGAAAAAAGCGGGGATAAAAACAGGGAATACGGGCTGGCGCTGCGCATGATGCCTTTTCTACACTGCGGGTAGGGAAGCGCGCAGTGTAGAGGATTTGACAACGCGCAGCAAGCGCATTGTCAGGCCATCATCAGTGCCCTCCCCCCAGATACGCCGCGATCACCTTCGGATCGGTTTTCAGGCTCTCCGCCGGCCCGTGCACGGAAATGCTGCCGTTTTCCAGCACGTAGCCGTAATCGGCCACGTTCAGGGCGGCGGCGGCGAATTGCTCCACCAGCAGCATGGTCACGCCTTCGGCCTTTAAGCGCGTGATGATGCGGAAGACTTCTTCCACCAGGATGGGCGCCAGGCCCATCGACGGTTCGTCCAGCAGTATCACTTCCGGGTTCAGCATCACGGCGCGGGCCATGGCCAGCATCTGCTGCTCGCCGCCCGACAAGGTGCCGGCCAGCTGGTCGCGCCGCTCCTTCAGGCGGGGGAACAGTTCCAGGGCCTTGTCCAGGTCGCGCTTGATGTCGCCTTTCGGACGCGCCCGCGTAAAGCGGGGGAAGGCGCCCAGCAGCAGGTTGTCCGTCACCGACATCGAGGCGAACACGCGCCGGCCTTCCGGCGAATGGGCCAGGCCGGCACGCGCGATCTTGTGCGAATCGAGGCCCGTGACGTCCTTGCCGCCCAGGGTGACGGTGCCGGACTTGGGTTTCAGCATGCCGGAGATGGCGCGCATGGTAGTGGTCTTGCCGGCCCCGTTCGAGCCGATCAGGGTCACCAGCTTGCCCTTCGGGACGTCGAGCGAAATGCCGTGCAGGACTTCGACTTTGCCGTAGGCGGCGTGCAGATTACTAATGGTCAGCATGGTCTTCCTCTCAGTGCGCCGCTGGCGCCAGGGTTTCGGCGCTGCCGCCAAGATAGGCTTCGATCACTTTCGGATCGCTCTGGACAAGCGCGGGTGCGCCTTCGGCGATCTTCTGGCCAAAGTCCAGCACCGTCACCACGTCCGACAGGGCCATCACCACGTCCATGTGGTGCTCGATCAGGATGATGGTGATGCCGTGCTCGCGGATCTTGCGGATGATGGCCATCAGCTCCTTGATGTCGGGCGCCGTCAGGCCCGCCGCCGGTTCATCGAGCAGCAACAAACGCGGGTTGAGGCCCAGCGCGCGGCCGATTTCCAGCAGCCGCTGCTTGCCATACGGCAGATTGCGCGCCTCTTCGTTGGCCAGGTCGGCCAGGCCGACGAATTCGAGGATGCTGGCGGCCCGCTCGCGCGCGGCCGTTTCTTCGCGCTTGTATCGGGGCGTATGCAGCATCACGTCCAGCACGTTCGACTTGAAGGTGTTGTGCAGGCCCACCAGCACGTTCTCGGTGGCCGTCATCTCGCCGAACAGCTGCACGTTCTGGAAGGTGCGGGCCACGCCGCCCAGCGCGATCTCGGACGGCGTGCGGCCAGAGATCACGGCGCCGGCAAATTCCACCTTGCCCGCCGTCGGCTTGTAGATCCCCGTGAGCACGTTCATCATCGTGCTCTTGCCCGAGCCGTTCGGCCCGATCAAGCCATGCACGGAGCCTTGCGTGACGTTCAGGTCCACCTGGTTCAGCGCTTTCAGGCCGCCGAACTGCATCAGGGCCTGATCCACGCGCAGCAGGGTTGCGCCCTGCTGCCCGCCCTGCGCGTGGTCGAACGGCGCCACGCCGTGCGAAGCGACGGCTTGCACATGGCGCCGGCCCTTGCCGATAAAGCTCATCAAGAAGCCGACGATGCCGTCCTGCAGGTAGTACACGACGAACAGCGTCATCAAACCGAAGATGGTCAGGCGCCAGTCGACCATGTTTTCCAGTTTGTAGGAAAACGCGGCCAGGCCGATGGTGGCCACCAGGGGCACGATCACGCCGCGCAGAGTGGAACGCTTTTTCGCCAGCATGAAGGCGGAGCCGATCACGCCCAGCACGGCGGCGCCAACGGCGATCTTGCGGAACAACTCGATGTCCGACAGGAGGCTGGGCAGCATGACGACGATCAGGGCGCCGATCAGCGCGCCCGAACGGGTCTTGCGTCCGCCCATGATGACGGCCAGCAGGAACAATATCGTCAGCTCGAAGTTGTAGGTATTGGGCGAGATGTATTCTTCCGAATACGCGTACAGGCTGCCGGCCAGGCCCGCGAAACCGGCGCTGATGACGAAGGCGTACACCTTGTAGCGGTACACGGACACGCCCATGCAGTCCGACGCGATGGGGCTGTCGCGCAAGGCTTCGAACGCGCGGCCCAGGTTCGACTTCAAGATGCGGTGCACCACCGCCAGCGAGATCACCAGCAGCGCGGCGACCATGTAGTAGTACTCCACTTCCGTCAGTTTGTGGCCGAACAGGACGGGCTTGTGGATCTTGATGCCCATCGGCCCTTCCGTGAGGAAGCTCATTTCATTGATCAGGATTTGCACGATGGTGCCGAAGGCCAGGGTCACCATCGCCAGGTAGGGCCCCGTCACGCGCAGGGCCGGCAAGGCCAGGATGGCGCCAAACACGGCCGCACCCAGGATGCTGGCGGGGATGGCCAGCCAGAACGACACGCCCAGCTTGAACACCAGCACGCCCGTGACGTACGAGCCGATGCCGAACAGGCCCGCGTGGCCCAGCGACACCTGCCCCGTGTAGCCGACGACGATATCGAGGCCGAACAGCAGGATGGCGTAGATCAGGATGGTCTCGGCCAGATGGATGTAATACGGGTTCGGGATGACGATGGGGAACAGTGCGAGCGCGGCCAGTCCCGCCGCACTCAGCGCCAGCATGGTGATTTTCTTGTTCATGTGGTCCTCAGACTTTCTTGATCGCGGCTTTGCCGAACAGGCCGGACGGCTTGACGGCCAGCACCAGCAGCAGGAGCAGCAGGCCTGGCACTTCCTTGTAGCCGGTGGAAATGTAGTAGCCGGTGGTCGTTTCCGCGATGCCCAGGATCAGTCCGCCGACGATGGCGCCCACGCCCGACGTCAGCCCGCCGATGATGGCCACGGCAAACGCTTTCAAACCCAGCGAGGCGCCCATGGTGGCCCCCGTCAGTGTCAGCGGCGCCACCAGCACGCCCGCAAAGGCGGCCGTGGCCGACGACAGCGCGTAGGAAAACGTGATCACCATGCCCGTGTTGATGCCCATCAGGCCGGCCGCATCGCGGTCGTTGGCGGTCGCCACGACGGCCTTGCCGTAGATCGATTTGCGGTTGAACACCTCGACGGCCAGCATGATGGCCAGCGCGCCGACGATGACGGCCACCTGCATCTGCTGCACGTTGGCGCCGAACACCTGGAACGGCGCGGCCGACAGCGGCGACGGGAACATCAGGTCATCCTTGCCCCAGATGTTTTCCGCCACGTTCTTGAAAATGATGGCCAGCGCGATGGTCGACATGATCCAGCCGAATTCGGACTTGATCTTGATGGCGGGCCGCACGCCTATCCATTCGACGAACACGCCCTGCAAGGCGCCGAAGACGATGACGATGGGGATCATCAGGAGATAGCTCATGTACGGGCCGCCGTGGATGGTGCCCACCAGGGAAAGGCCCACGAGCGCGCCCAGCATCAGGGATTCCCCTTGGCCGAAATTGAGGGTGCCGGAAGTGGCAAAGGTCAGCTGGTAGCCGAAGGCGATGACGGCATAGATCATGCCCAGCGCGATGCCGCTGAAGACGAGCTGCAGGAAGATTTCCATGGTATTCCCCGGAAGACGAACGATGAAAAAATGGCCAGTCCTGATTCCTCAAGGCTGGCCACTGCGCGGCGAATGTCTGCCAGGCTTATTTCGCGAGGACGACTTTGCCGTCCTTGACCTCACCGAAGACCGTCAGGTCGGCCGTGATCGCCTCATGGTTGGTCTTGCTGAACGGCTTGTTGTAGGTGGTGACGGCGCCTTCCACTTTTTCATTCAGGTTTTCCAGCGCGGCGCGCACTTTCGGGCCGTCCGTGCCGCCTGCCTGTGTGATGGCCGCGGCCAGCAGGTAGATCGAATCGTAGCCTTGCGCGGCCGAGACGGCCGACGGCATGCGTCCGCCCGAGGGCTTGTAGGCGGCCACGTAGGCGTCGATGAAAGCCTTGCGCTTCGGCGTGCTGGCGTCCTGGATGAAGGTTTGCGGCATGCGCGTGCCATTGCCGTTCTTGCCCGCGTTGTCGATGAAGTTACCCATGGCCAGGGTCCAGCTGCCGATCAGCGGCACTTTCCAGCCCAGTTTTTCCATGCCGTTGGCGATCTGCGCCAGTTCCGGGCCGATACCGTAGGTCAGCACGACTTCCGCGCCCGCCTGCTTGGCTTTCAGCAGCTGGGCCGTCATGTCGACGTCCTTGATGTTGTATTTTTCCACGACGACGGGCTTGATGCCCTTCTTGTCGAGCGCCTTTTCCAGGTCTTCACGGCCCAGCTGGCCATAGTTGGTGGAGTCGGCCAGGATCGCCACTTTCTTGAACTTGCGGTTCTCGATCGCCTCATGCACGATCATGCCGGACTGGATGGTGTCATTGGCCGCATTGCGGAAAATGTAGTTTTCCGGTTGGTCGGCGAACTGCTTGGTGACGATGGAACCCGTCGCCACATTGTTCATGACGGGAATTTTCGCTTCCTGGTAGAAGCGCTGCGATGCCAGGGCCACGCCCGTATTGATGTAGCCGACGGTGGCGGCGACCTTTTCCTTGTTGATGAGCTCCTGGGCGATCTGCACGCCGCGTTCGTTCTTCGCTTCGTCGTCGCGCTCGATCAGCAGCAGCGAACGGCCCAGTACGCCACCTTTGGCATTGATTTCAGCGACGGCCAGCTTGACGCCGTCGCGCATCGACACGCCCATCGGCGCGGAACCGCCCGTGAACGGACCGGACACGCCGATCTTGATGGGGTCGGCTGCGACCGCCGCCTGCGAGAAACCCAAAACCAAACTTGCCACGAGCAATTTCTGTTTCAAATTCATTGTCATCTCCTCTGATACAACGTTTTTAATACCACTTATTTTTATAGTCGTACGCTGGATAACCGCCCCATCGATAAATCATTGTAGGTGAGTAAACATGCACCAGCAACAACTACATATGACGCGTCGCAACATGCGAAAAAGACCAGATTACTGGCCCGATGTCAGTCTTTTGTAAGGAAAATATGGCGCAAATTGACACAGCTGCTGCACATTGACACACAGTACAGGTATCTGATCTGCGTCAAAGTATGGTGAGGCAATGGTGATATGGTCATTGAACCAGGGTCAACCGGCCATGGCGGCAATCCCATCCTTACCACGGAGAACCTATGCGCCAGCCCATGACAACCATCTGCGCCTGTCTGCTGATCGGCGGCATGAGTAGCGCCTGCAAGAACTTCACGCCGGTCGACAAGTTCGCGGGACAGACGGTGGCGGTAACGGAAGCATTCAAACCCATGCTGACGCACTCCATGAACAGTTGCACCAATAATGTACGGCGCAACAGCATCATCACCGACCGCCCCTACGTTGCGCAGGAAACGGAGCAGGACCTGCTCCGGCGCTGCAAGGACTATGCGGCCCAGTTGGCGGGTACGTCCGAACTGAACGATGTATTGAAACGCTACGCGGAAGTACTTGCCGCACTGGCCAACGACAAGCTGGCAAACTACAAGGAAGAGATCGGCGCCCTTGGCGGTTCGCTGGGCGCCTTGCAGCAGTCCAGCGGCATGACGCCCGTGCTCAACGCCGACCAACTGGACAAAGTCACGCGCCTGAGCGCGCTGATCAGCCAAATCGTGACGCAGCACAGACAGCAGTCGGGCATCAACGAACTGCTGGCGCGCGAAGACGATATTTATATCATCAGCAATGCGCTGAAAAAATATGCGCAGCAAAATTACCAGGCCAATTTGCACGACGAGAACCTGACGCTGGCGTCCCTGAACCGCTCGCTCGACAATGCCGCGGCCAGGGAGCCTGTTGCCAGCAACTATCTGAAAGCCAAGCTCTACCAGGATGGGCGGCAACTGCAAGAGCGTGGCAAGGTCATCGATGCCTATATTGCCGCCATGACCGAATTGCAGAACAGTCTGAGCACCTTGCGCGCCAAGTCCATGAAAGACCCGGCATTGGAACGCCAACTGGACACCTTTGCCAAGCAAGTCGGTACCCTGCAAAAGCAGGCAAGCAATTATTCCCCCTCACCCTGGTAGGAGTAAAACATGGGCAACGCTATCGCACTCGATGAAAAACAAACCACGGAAATCGCCGACAAGCTGGCCCAGGCCTCGAACCAGGTACTGGAGCTGCGCATCGCGCTGACCGACCGTACGCCGCCAACGCCGTCAACCGTGCTGCAGGATCTCAAGCAATATGAAAGCCACCTGGACCAGATGGTGTCCTTTTTCCGCGCCCATGGCATCTACCTGATCAACCAGGGCGCGCAGCAGGCATTGGCCAATGTAAACTCGGCAATCGAGCAGGGCAGGAAAACCGTGGCCGACATCCAGCACACGCACGCGGCCATCAAGGCAGCGGCAGGCCTGCTAGACCTGGCTGCCGCCCTGCTGTCGCGCAACCCGCTGGCGATTGCCGAGGCAGCGAACAGCCTGCGGACCTGAGCTGGGGGACAATTACGGCTCGCCAGCCCGGTGACCCATCGCATGCGTGGCCATCTTCAGGTACAGGAAGGACAGCTCTTCATTGTGCGCATAGCCCATCTGTCCTTCGCTCAGCGCGACGGATTTCTGCTGCAGCGCTTCCGGGTAGTCGAGGTCGCAGGCGGCATCTAGCCAGTAGCGCGCCCGCGCTTCATTGCTGTCCAGCAGCATGTTCGCCACGATGAACATGGCCGGCGCCACGCCGCGTTGCGCGGCCAGTTCCAGCCAGCGCAGCGCGGCGGCGCTGTCCTGCGGCCCGCCCATGCCGTTCTTGTGCATCAGGCCCAGGTAATATGCGGCAGGACCGCTGCCCTGCCCCGCCGCCTGTTCGAACAGGGCGCGCGCCTGCGGCTGGGCCGCCTCTCCGGCGCGCATCAGGACCTTGCCCCGGGCCGTGACATCGGGCGCGGCCACCACGGGCGACGCCAGCGCGGCGGCCAGCAGCAAGTTTGCCAGCATCATTTCGACAAGTCGAGCTGGTACAGCGCAAAGCCCTTGCCCGCGCCGTCGTCAGCCTTCATCTGAGTGACGTTGTCGATGCCGGCCGCTTGCGCCAGGTCGATCACGTTCGGCGCCGAGTGGAAGACCACGGGGCCTTTCGTGGCGGCCTTGGCGAAGCGCCAACTGCGCGCCGAACCGTTTTTCGCGCGCGTCAGGTTTTTTTCCTTGGTCACGTAAGCGATCAGGAGTTCGCGGTTGTTGTCGGGCGAGGCCACCACCGTCTTGCTGCCGTCCAGGCCAGGGAAATTGCCGCCGCCGCTGGCGCGGTAGTTATTGGTGGCGATCAAAAATTCCTGGCTGGCGTCCACCGGCTTGCCCTTGTACGTCAGCGCCTTGATGCGCTGGCCGGGCTGTTGCGTGACGTCGATCTGGTAGCGCACGTCGGCGCTCGTGATCGCGTCGAAGTTGTAGCTCGGATGGGCCGTGTTGACCAGTTCCTGCGCTTCCAGCTTGTTCGGGTCGATGGTATTGAAACGCTGCGCCGACTGTTCCAGCCAGGCCTTCAGGTCCGCGCCATTCATCTTCACGCCGTACAGCGCGTTCGGGTACAGGTACAAATCAGCCGCGTTATTCAGCGCCACATTGCCCGCCTTGACGTCCGTGTAGTCGGACACGCCGGCCGAGCCGCTCTTGAACGGGGACGACATCGACAGCACGGGCAGGTGCGCGTACTGCGGCAGGTTCGCTTTGACGTAGGCAGCCAGATAGCCCGTTTGCGCCTGGTTCACCACCTCGATGGCGCTCACGTCGCCCACGTCGGCAAAATACGTCGACATGCGGAAGTCCGTCTTGCCCACGGGCGTCTGCACGTAGGCAATCGTCGCCGCGTGCTCCTCGGCTACCAGTTTGGCGATGGCGGGATCAGGCGCCACATAACTCTTGTCCGCGTTCTGGATGCCGCGCGCTTCCACCGTCGTGGCGCTCTTGTCGACCACCCACTGCTTGCCGTCGTGGCGCAGGCGCAGGCCGATCACGCCCAGGTGCTTGCCCCACAAATTGGCCATCACGGTCGGCACGCCGTTCACCAGCCCTTTGACCTTGTCGACGCCGGGCAAATTAAATTGCGGCACCGTGCTGCTCGCGTTCGGGAACAGCTGGTGCGAGTGGCCGATCAGCATGGCATCCACGCCCGGCACTTGCGACAGGTAGTAATTACCGTTTTCCATGGTCGGCGAATACGGACTGTCATCGAGGCCGCCGTGCGAGATCGCCACCACCAGCTCGGCGCCCCTGGCGCGCATCTCGGGGATGAATTTTTCCGCCGTCTCGCGCACGCCCTGCGTGTAGACGCGCCCTTCCAGCCAGCGCTTGTCCCAGGCCATGATGGTGGGCGGCGCAAAGCTGATGATGCCGACCTTCACGGTAGCGGTGATGGCCTTGCCATCGGGGCCGGTGGCCGTGATTTGCTTGGCGATGATGTGGTATGGCGCAAACAGGGGCTTGCCCGTCTTGACGCTGTAGACGTTGGCCAGCACTTGCGGGAACGCGGGGCCGGCGCAGCGCGGCTTGCTGGCGTCGACGCTGTCGACATCGAAGCGGTTGCCCGTCACCTGGCTCAGGAACGCCAGGCCGTAGTTGAATTCGTGGTTGCCGACGCCGCCGCCGTCCACTTTCAGCAAATTCATCGCCTTGTAGATGGCCAGGGTCTGGTCGCAGGCCAGCGGTTTTACCAATGCCTGGTAGTCGGCCAGCGCCGTGCCCTGGATGGTGTCGCCGTTGTCGAGCAACAGGTTGTTCGGGAATTGCGTACGTGCCTGGGCGATCAGGGCCGCCGTGCGTTCCAGGCCGATCGACGGTTCCGCCTGCAGCTTGTAGTAATCATAACTGAGCACATTCGCGTGCAAGTCCGTCGTCTCCAGCAGGGCCAGGGTGGCGCTGCTGCCGGCCGGCGCGGCCGATGGCTGGACCGGACCGGTGGCGGCGGACGGCAAGGCGCCGCAGCCGGCCAGCAGCAACGGCAACAGGGCAAGACGGGGAGATTGAAGCATGATGTATTCCTGTGGAAAGACAATATCGCCAGCATCATACGCAGCACGGCAGCCCCTATCAAGGCAAAAATATTGTCGCAAATACAGCGAAATGACGATTTTATTGCCCTGTGCGGCATCGATTCGGCGCCCCCGGCATCAGAAACGCGCCGCGCTCGCGTATAATTCAGGGTTTGATTTCACCATAGAAGACCAGAACATTATGGAAGCCGAACGCATCAATATCATCTCCGCCCTGCTCAACGACCTGACGGTCCGCGAAGCCGAACTTCGGAGGTATCTTTGACTTCACTGTCAAGTCGGAGAAACTAGAGCAAGTCAACGAAGAACTGGAAGATCCTACCGTCTGGAACGATCCCAAACGCGCCCAGGACCTCGGTAAAGAGAAGAAGGCGCTGGAAGCCATCGTCTTCACCCTGGCCAAGGCCGATGCCGACCTGCGCGACACCCGCGACCTGTTCGACATGGCCCGCGAAGAGGGCGACGACGATACGCTCGAAGCGATCGAGCAGGACGTGCAGGAAATCCGCAAGGTCATCGAAAGCATGGAATTCCGCCGGATGTTCAACAATCCGATGGACCCGAACAACTGCTTCATCGACATCCAGGCCGGCGCCGGCGGTACGGAAGCCCAGGACTGGGCCTCGATGCTGCTGCGCCAGTACCTGCGCTATTGCGAACGCAAGGGCTTCAAGGTCGAAATCCTCGAGCAGTCCGACGGCGAGGTCGCCGGCATCAAGACGGCCACCCTGAAGGTCGAGGGCGATCACGCCTACGGCTTCCTGCGCACGGAAACGGGCGTGCACCGCCTCGTGCGCAAGTCGCCATTCGACTCGGCCAACGGCCGCCATACCTCGTTTACGTCGCTGTTCGTGTATCCGGAGGTCGACGATTCGATCGAGATCGACGTCAACCCGGCCGATATCCGCGTCGATACCTACCGCGCGTCGGGCGCCGGTGGTCAGCACATCAACAAGACCGACTCCGCCGTCCGCATGACCCACGCGCCGACCGGCATCGTGGTGCAGTGCCAGAACGACCGTTCGCAGCACCGCAACCGCGCCGAAGCGATGGAAATGCTGAAAGCGAAGCTGTACGAGCATGAACTGCGCAAGCGCATGAGCGAGCAGCAAAAGCTGGAAGACTCGAAGACGGACGTGGGCTGGGGTCACCAGATCCGCTCCTACGTGCTGGACCAGTCCCGCATCAAGGACTTGCGCACCGGTTTCGAGACGGGCAATACCAAGGGCGTGCTCGATGGCGACATCGACGAGTTCATTTCCGCCTCGCTCAAGCAAGGCGTATAAGGATGAATGCATCCGCTCCGGCATTGGCAAAGCGCGCCTTCCTGTTCGACATGGATGGCACGATCGTCGACAACATGGCCTTCCACACGACATCGTGGCTGGCGTTCTTTGAACGCCACGGCCATGCGCTGGATGCGGACGCCTTTTTCCGCGACACGGCAGGACGGCAGGGACACGAAATCATCGCCAAGTACCTGGGCGAGGGAGCCGACCACGTCACCCTGCTGGCTGAAAAGGAAGTCGTCTACCGCGAACTGTATGGCCCGCACCTGGCCACGGTCGCCGGTTTCGACCGCCTGATCGCCAGCGCGCGCCAGGCAGGCGTCGGGCTGGTGGTCGGGACGGCCGCGCCGGCCGAGAACATCGCGTTCACGCTCGACGGCCTGGACCTGCGCCACCGCTTCGACGCCATCGTCGGCGCCGCCGACGTGGAACGGGGCAAGCCGCACCCGGACGTTTTCCTGAAAGGCGCGCTGCTGGCCGGCGCGCAGCCGCACAACTGCATCGTCTTTGAAGACGCCCCCCTGGGCGTGGAAGCGGCGCGCCGTGCCGGCATGCGCGTCGTGGTGCTCACCACCACCCTGCCGGCCGAGGCATTTGCCGCCTTCGACAACGTCATTGCCATCGTGCCGGATTTCTCCGCGCTCGACGTCGACGCACTGTTTGCCAGCGTGGCGCCTGCGCTGGCGCCACATCATCAATAATCACCAACGAAGAACACCATGACTACGGATATCCAAGAACAAGCCGCCGCACCCGATGAAAACAAGATCATCGCCGAGCGCCGCGTCAAGCTGGCAGCACTGCGCGAACAAGGCGTCGCCTTCCCGAACGATTTCCGCCCCGAGCACAAGGCGGCCGACCTGCACGCGCAATACGGCGGCAAGACGCGCGAAGAGCTGGAAGCCGAACCTGTCACCGTGGTGCTGGCCGGCCGCATGATGCTCAAGCGCGAAGCAGGCAAGAAAGCCGCTTTCGCCACCCTGCAAGACGCTTCCGGCCCGAAAGCCGACGGCCGCATCCAGATCTACGCCACCCTCGACCTCACCGGCGAAGCGGCCATGGCCGCCCTGCACCACTATGACCTGGGCGATATCCTGGGCGTGCAAGGCACCTTGTTCAAGACGAAGACGGACGAACTGACCATCAAGGTCACGGAACTGCGCTTGATCACCAAGTCGCTGCGCCCGCTGCCGGACAAATTCCACGGCCTGGCCGACCAGGAAACGAAGTACCGCCAGCGCTACGTCGACCTGATCATGAACGAAGAGACGCGCCGCACCTTCAAGGCGCGCACCGCCGCCATCTCGTCGATCCGCCGCTTCATGGAAAAGAACGAGTTCATGGAAGTGGAAACGCCGATGCTGCACACGATCCCTGGCGGCGCGGCAGCAAAACCGTTCATCACGCACCACAATGCGCTCGACATGCAGATGTTCCTGCGCATCGCGCCCGAGCTGTACCTGAAGCGCCTGGTCGTGGGCGGCTTCGACCGCGTGTTCGAGATCAACCGCAACTTCCGCAACGAAGGCGTGTCGATCCGTCACAATCCGGAATTCACGATGATGGAATTCTACGCGGCCTACACCGACTACAAATGGCTGATGGACTTCACGGAAGCCGTCATCCGCCAGGCCGCCATCGACGCGCACGGCACCGCCACCCTGACCTACGGCGGCCGCGAGCTGGACCTGGCAAAACCGTTCCACCGCTTGACCATCGTCGAAGCGATCAACAAGTACGCGCCTGGCTATACGCCGGAGCAGTTGAACGATGCGGACTTCATCAAGGAAGAACTGAAGAAATTCGGCGTCAAGCCGTTCGCCACGGCCGGCCTGGGCGCGCTGCAACTGGCGCTGTTCGAAGAGACGGCTGAAGCGCAGCTGTGGGAACCGACCTACATCATCGACTACCCGGTCGAAGTGTCGCCACTGGCGCGCGCTTCCGACACGGTGGCCGGCATCACCGAACGTTTTGAATTGTTCATGGTGGGCCGCGAAATCGCCAACGGCTTCTCCGAGTTGAACGACGCGGAAGACCAGTCGGCCCGCTTCCTGGCGCAAGTGGCCGCCAAGGATGCAGGCGATGAAGAGGCGATGTTCTACGACGCCGACTACATCCGCGCGCTGGAATACGGCATGCCGCCAGCCGGCGGCTGCGGCATCGGCATCGACCGCCTGATGATGATCATCACGGATTCGCCGAACATCCGCGACGTCCTGCTGTTCCCGCATTTACGCCGCGAAGAATAATCACGGACGCAAGCCGATAAAAAGCCGCCTGATTTTGCGATCAGGCGGCTTTTTTATTGTGCCGACGGCCGTCAGCCTGCCAGGGTCACGCGCTGGTGGCTGCGGCTGGCCTGTTGTGCCGCCAAGGCCGTGGCCAGCGCGCGCATGCCGTCGTCGCCCGTGGCGGCCGGCTGCCCTTCGCCGCGCATGGCGCGCTGGAAGGCGCGCACCGAGCGCACGTACAGGTTTTCATGCTCGACGGGGATGTCAACTTTGCCGCCGTCTTGGGTCAGGCTGATGGTGCCGACGGGGCGCTGCGTCATCACGCCGGTGGCGAAGATGGTGCCCTTCGTGCCGATGATTTCCACACCGGACAGCGAATACGGCGCGTTGAACGCGTCGTGCACCTGCACCAGGGCGCCGTTGTCGAACTCGATGACGGCCATCAGGCCCTCTTCCAGTCCGGCCACCGTCATGCCGCCGCTGGTGGCGCAGGCCGTGACGTGGCGCGGCTCGGAGTCAAGCAGGAAGCGCAGGGTATCGACATCGTGCACGAACATGTCGAGCGTGACGCCGCCCGACTCCGGCGCGTCCAGGCGCCAGCCGCGCAGGTGCTGCGGCAGGTTGTTCGCGTGCAGCACGCGGCCATACAGGGGTTGGCCGATCTCGCCGGCGCGTATCAGCTCGCGCACCTTGCCATGGCTGGCCGCGTTGCGCAGGTGGTGGTTAATCCCCAGCACCACGCCCGCCTCGGCGCAGCCGTCGACCATGCTGCGCGCGTCTTCCAGGTTCAGCGCCAGCGGCTTTTCGCACAGCACGTGCTTGCCGGCGCACGCCGCCTGCAAGGTCTGCGCCATGTGCAACTCGTTGGTGGTGCTGATGTACACGGCGTCCGTTCCCGGATGCGCCAGCGCCGCATCGAGGTCCGTGTAACTGGCGGCGATGCCGAACTGCTCGGCAAAGGCGGCGCCGCGCGCGGCATCGCGGCTGACCACGGCCAGCACTTCGGCATCGCCCTGCTGGCGGATCGCGTCGACCATCCATTCGCGCGCCACGGTGCTGGCGCCGACCAAAATCCATCCGGTTTTCTTCATTCGATTCTCCCGTTAAAAAGTGTGGCGCAGGCCCAGGTTCCAGGCCTGGTTGCCGGTGCCGTTGTCGGTGGCGTTGCCCACCACATAGGCGGCGCCGTTGCGGTTATCGATATGCGCGTAGGCCGCATACAAGGTACTGCGCTTCGACAGCGCGTAGGTGTAGCCGATGCCGATCTGGGAAGCGTCACCGTTGGCGGCGCGCCGGTCGTCGCGCCGCACGTACGAGAACAGGATGCGGTGCGGGCCGACAGGTACGGTGGCGCCCAGCATCAGGTCCGCGCTGTCAACCGTGGCGGCGGCGCCCGCCGTGCTCTTGCTGACTGCGACGGCGCCATGCGCCTTGACCACGCCGAAGTCCCAGGTGGCGCCCAGTACCGTGTTCCTCGCCCTGCCCGCCACCAGCGCGGTCGACAGCGTATTGGCGTCCTGGTGCGCCATGCGCACGTACAGCGGCCCGCTGGCATAGGTGGCCGCCGCGCCCGCGTAGCGTTTGGCCGACGCGTCGCCTGGCACTTCGCCGAAGCCGTACGCCAGTTCGCCGGAAAGGCCGCCGCGCACGGGCGAGCTGTAGGTGATGCTGTTATCGACCCGGCTGATGTAGCCGGCCGTGAAGACGTTGCTTATCCTGCCCGCAAAACCCAGGTAAAACGGGTCCAGCGCCCCCAGGCTGCTGTCGATGAAGGTGTACTGGCGGCCCAGTCGCAGCGTGCCCGCCGCGCCGGCCAGCCCGACGAAGGCCTGGCGCCCGAACAGCAGGCCGCCCTGGGCCGAAGCGCCCGTGTCGGCCAGGATGCCCGCATCGAAGGTAAATATCGCCGTCGTGCCGCCGCCCAGGTCTTCACTGCCCTTGAAACCGAGCCGCGAACCGTTGGCGATGCCGCTGGTCACTTTGAGTACCCTGCCGCCGGGGCCACCGTTCTCGGACACCACGCCCAGGTCCGCGATGCCATACATGGTCACGTTCGACTGCGCGCTACACAGGCCGCCGCAAGCGCCTGCGCCGATGATCATTGCCCTTGCTACCTTGTTCTTCATTTCTTTCCCTGTCTATTTTTTATTGATACTGCTCTTAGCCGACCAGGTAGCGCGGACGCTCGCCGCGCAGACCGGCCAGCAGGTTGTCCACGGCTTGCTGCGCCATGGCGTAACGCGTTTCGTGCGTGGCCGAGCCGATATGCGGCAGCGCCACCACGTTGGCCATGCCCGGCAGCGGATTGTCCGGCGCCAGCGGTTCGCGCTCGAACACGTCCAGGCCGGCGCCGTGGATGGTGCCCTGCTGCAGCGCCTCGATCAGCGCCGCCTCGTCGACGATGCGCCCGCGCGAGCCGTTGATGAAGATGGCGCCGGGGCGCATCAGCGCGAACTCGCGCCGGCCCATCATGCGTTCCGTCTGCGCCGTCAGCGGCAGCACCACGCAGACGAAGTCGGAACTGGCCAGCAAGTCGTCAAGCGCCACCTGGCGCGCGCCCAGCGCCGCCTCCACCTCGGGCACCGCTTCGCCATTCACGTACAGCACTTGCATGCCGAAACCCAGCGCGGCCCGGCGGGCGACGGCGCGGCCGATGCGGCCCATGCCCAGCATGCCGATGGTCTTGCCGTGCACGTTGACGCCGTACTGGCTCTCGCCCACGCTGCGCGTCCAGCGTCCGGCCTTGACGAATTCGGCCAGTTCGACGACGCGCCGCGCGCTGGCAAGGATCAGCGCAAAGATCGTGTCGGCCGTCGTTTCCGTCAGCACGTCCGGCGTATTGGCCAGCAAGATGCCCCGTTCGCGCAGGTAATCGACGTCGAACTGGTCGACGCCCACGGAAATGGTGGAAATGATGCGCAGGTCCAAGGCCGGGTCCAGCAGTTCGCGGTCCAGGCGCACGCTGGCGCCCAGCAAACCGTGCGCGCCGCGGATGGCGGCAGCAAATGCGGCGCGGTTGCCCGCGTCGATCGCTTCGAAGTACGTCACCTCGCATTCGGCGCGCAGGCGCGCCAGCAGCGGCTCGGCCAGCTTTTTATAGACAACCACATGTTTTTTCACGAGTGTTTCCCCTGTACGGTTCAAGATGGGACCAGCGCGTCGAGCTGGGCGCGGGTCGGCAAGCCTTCCATGTCGCCGGCCACCTGGATGGCGAAGGCGCCGACCCGGTTGCCGCGCCCTACCGCCTGCGCCAGCGGCAAGCCTTCCAGCAAGGCGCTGACCAGGCCGGCCGCGAAACCGTCGCCGGCGCCCACCGTGTCGACCACGTTGGCCACGCGCTCGCCCGCCACCATGCCGCTGTCGCCATCGGCCGTGCGGTAATAGGCGCCCTCGGCGCCCAGCTTGATGACCACCAGGCGCGCGCCCTGCTGCAGATAAAAGCCGGCGACGTCGTGCGGCAGGTCGTGGCCGGTGAGGATTTTTCCTTCCCCCAGGCCGGGCAGCACCCAGTCCGCCTTGGCGGCGAGGCGGTTGATCTGTTCGACCATGACGGCTTTGGACGGCCACAGCGACGGCCGCAGGTTCGGATCGAACGATACGCTGCGGCCATTCGCGCGCATGAAATCGAGCGCCTGGCCGGCGAACGCCAGGCTGGTCTCGGACAGCGCCGCGGCCACGCCCGTGGCGTGCAAATGGCGCGCGGACAGGAAATAGGCGGGGTCGAAATGCTCGGGCGCCAGCCGGCTGGCGGCGGAACCCTTGCGGAAGTACTCGACCAGCGGGTCGGCGCCGTTCTCGGCCTTCTCCTTGAGCAGGAAGCCGCTGGACTGGCCGGCGACGGCGACGACCCGGCTGCAATCGACACCCTCTGCCTGCACGCTGGCGCGGATGAAACGGCCGAACGAGTCGTCGCCCACGCGGCTCAGCCAGCCGACTTTCAAGCCCAGGCGCGCCAGGCCGATGGCGACATTCGTCTCGGCGCCGGCCAGGCGGCGCGTAAAGTGCGCCACGGCCGCCAGGTCGCCCGTTTGCTCGGCAACGAACATCGCCATCGCCTCGCCATAGGTGACGACGTCGAGCGCATGCGCTCCTTGCGCCATTTCGTGTTTGATCATGCGGCCTCCAGTATCTGAATGTAGCGGCCCGTTTCGGCCACCAGGTCGGCGCCCTCGAGCGGGAATTCGATGGCCCGCTGCACGCCCGGCGCAAAGTGCGCGAAGACGGCGCGCCAGGATGGATCGGCTGCGGAAACGGCGCAGGCGGACAAGCGGCCACCGTCGTCAAGAACCGCCTTGCAATGCACATAGCGCACGTACGGCGCCAGCAGGCGCGCCGCCTGCTGCGCGTCCTCGCCCACCCAGCGCCAGTTGCCGATGTCGAAGGTCAGTCCCACGGGCAGCCCGATGTCGCGCGCCGCCTCCAGGAAGCGCGCCATCGTCGCCAGTTTTCCGCCGTGGGCCGTCTGGTCGTTTTCCACCAGCAGCGCCACGGGTGCGGCCTCCAGCTGCGCCTTCAAGGCCGGCAAGTCCGGCGCGGCCGGGTAATGGCCCAGCGACACCTTCAGGTAGCGCGCGCCCAGACGCGCAGCCTCGTCCAGCATTTGCCGCAGCAGTTCTTGCTGCAGCTGCCCGTCGGCGTCCCACAATTCGATGGGCGTGGAATACACGCAGTACAGGCCGCGCGCGGCCACGGCCGCGCCCATGCGCGCCAGGTCCGGCACGTCGGAAGTAAACAGTTCGCGGCGGATCTCGATGCCGGCGCCGCCCGCATCGGCCACCACGTCGATGAAATGGCTTTGCCCCAGCTGCCTTACCCTGCTTGCGCCATAGGCCGACGCCGCCACCAGGACGGGGCTCACTTGATCGCTCCCGCGCCGACGAACTGGCGCGCTTCGGGCGTTTGCGGGTTGCTGAAGAAGGCTTCCGACGGCCCGCTCTCCCACACCAATCCCTGGTGCATGAAGACGGTGACGTCGGCCATGCGCCGCGCGAACTCCATCTCGTGCGTCACCAAGAGCATGGTCATGCCCGCCTGCGCCAGTTCTTCCATCACCTTCAGCACTTCCTGCGTCAGTTCCGGGTCAAGCGCAGACGTCACTTCGTCGAACAGCATCACTTGCGGCTCCATCGCCAGCGAACGGGCGATCGCCACGCGCTGCTGCTGGCCGCCCGACAGCTGCTCGGGATAGGCTTCGCGCTTGTGGTCCAGACCCACCTGCTTGAGCACGCGCAGCGCCGTGGCGCGGCCCTGCGCATCGGGTACTTTCTTGACGATGCGCGGCGCCAGCATGACGTTTTCTTCCACGGTCAGGTGGGGGAACAGGTTGTAGCTCTGGAAGACCATGCCGACGTCCTTGCGCAAGTCGAGCAGGTGTTCCTGGCGCGCCGTCAGCGTGTGGCCGGCCACGACGATGCTGCCGCTGTCGATGGTTTCCAGGCCGTTGATACAGCGCAGCATGGTGCTCTTGCCGGAGCCGCTGCGGCCGATCACGGCGATCACCTGCCCCCGCTCGACGGCGAACGACACGCCCTTGAGCACGTGGTTGGCGCCGAAGCTCTTGCTGATATTGTCGATTTCAACGATGGGCATGGAATTTCCTTTCCAGTGAATGGCTGTAGCGCGACAGCGGATAGCACATCGCGAAGTAGATCAGGGCGACGATGGGGAAGACGATGAACGGCAGGAAGGTCGCATTGCTGACCAGTTGCCCTGCCCGCGTCAGTTCCACCACGCCGATGATCGAGGTGATCGAAGTGTTCTTGATGATCTGCACCATGAAACCCACCGTCGGCGGCAGCGAATGGCGCAGCGCCTGCGGCAGGATGACGTAGCGCAGCTGCTGGTAGCGGTTCAGCGCCAGCGCGGCCGATGCTTCCCACTGCTGCCGCTGCACGCCTTCGATGCAGCCGCGCCAGATCTCGCCCAGGTAGGCGCTGGCAAAGATCGTCATCGCCGCGCCGGCCGCGATGACCGGCGACAGCTTGTAGCCGAACAGCGCCAGGCCGTAATAGGTGAGGAACAGCACGATCAGCACGGGCGTGCCCTGGACCAGCTGGATGTACAGGGCGCTGATGAAACGCAGGAAGGGGCTGCGTGCCGTGCGCAGCAGCGCCACGGCGAAGCCGGCGATGCCGCCCGTGACGAAGACGATCAGCGACAGGCCGATGGTCCAGCGCGTGGCCTCGAGCAGGAACTGCAGGTTATCCCAGGAAAAGTCACTGATCATGTCATGCTCCCATGCGCGCCGCGCCCAGACGGCGGCGGCGTTTGAAGACGATCTGGCCCAGCACCCAGAAACTGAAGCGGAACAGCAGGGCCAGCAGGATGTACAGCACCATCACGACGATGTAGATCTCGAAGCTGCGGAAGGTTTCCGAGTCGAGCAGGTGCGCGGCGGCAGTCAGCTCTTCTGCGGAAATGGCCGACACGACGCTCGAGGCGAGCATCATCAAGGTGAACTGGCTGGCCAGCGCCGGATAGACTTTTTCCAGCGCCGGCAGCAGCACCACGTGGCGCATCACCTGCCAGCGCGTCATGCCCAGCGCCTGCGCCGCTTCCAGTTGCGACGGATGCACGGCGCCGATGCCGGCGCGCACGATCTCGGCAGCATAAGCGCCGAGGTTGACCGTCATGGCGACGAGCGCGGCGCCGTTCGCGTCGAGCTGCAGGCCCAGCGACGGCAAGCCGAAGTAGATGATGAACAGCTGCACCAGGAACGGCGTGCTGCGGATGATCTCGACATAGGCGCGCACCATGGCGCGGGCATAGGCGGGACCGTTCTTCAGGATGACGGCGGCGCACACGCCCACCGCCAGCCCCAGCACCATCGACAAGGCGCTCAGGCGTATCGTCAGCGCCGCGCCCCACAACAGGCGGTCCAGCGACTGCATGACGAGTTCGAAATGAAATTCATACGGCATACTCAACTCCTTTCTACGTGCGCATCCCCGGCCGCGCCACCATGGCGGCGCGCCGTGCGGACGAGCACTATCGCTGTGCAGGTTGCGGTATCAGAAGGTCGGCAGCGCCGGCAGCGGCGCGCCGCTCCACTTGCGCGCGATGGCGTCAAGTTCGCCGTTCAGCTTGACGTAGTAGATGAAGTTGTTGAGCCACTGGTGCAGCTCGAAGTCGCCGCGGCGCACGGCCATCGAGTTCGGTTGCAGCGAGTAGGAGAAGCGCACCTCGATCTTGCCGGCGCCGCGCGTCTTGATGATGTCGAGCGCCATCGTGCTGGGAATCGAGACGGCGTCGACCTGCTTGCTGAGCAAGGCCTGGGTGACGGTGGCGTCATCCTCGAAACGCACGATGCTGGTGCCGGCCGGCGCCATGCGGCTCAGCGCCGTGTCATTCGTGGTGCCGCGCGTCACGCCCACTTTCTTGCCCTTCAAGTCGGCCAGGGCCTTGAATTTGCCGCCGACCGGCGCGACGATGGCCAGCTCGAACGCGCTGTAGGGCATGGTGAACATCAGGGTCTTGGCCCGTTCCGGCGTGGGCGCCAGGGTGGCCACGAGGAAGTCGACCTTGCCCGATTCCAGCGACGGCACGCGCGACGGCGCCGTCAGCGGCACGATTTCCACGGGCAGGTTCAGGTATTTGCCGATCAGGTTGGCGACGTCGACGTCATAGCCGACAGGCACGCCCTTGGCGTCGATGCTGCCAAACGGCGGCGTGCCGCTGACCACGCCAATGGTCAGCTTGCCTTTCTTGATCAAGTCGCCAAGCGTCTGGGCGCCGGCATCGGCCGCCGCACCGAAGGCGCATGTTGCTGCGAGCGCGCAAGCCACGATTTTCGCGTAAAACAGTGTAGTCATCTTCATGCTCAGTCTCCTGTGATCCCGGTACCGGCCTCGTCGAGGCGCTTCCGGGAATATTGTCAAATGGACGATTCGGATCGTCTCTTGCCATGTCATTTCAACTTATGTTCAAGCTCCTGCCAACCATTGCCCTGCCTGCCTATCCACGCCCCTTTCCTAGCTGAATACAATCCATGAAACCGGTTCCATAACCTTCCCAAAAAAAAGGGCAAGGCCCTCTTCC
Organism: Janthinobacterium sp. KBS0711; assembly: GCF_000988085.1. Lineage (NCBI taxonomy): Bacteria > Pseudomonadati > Pseudomonadota > Betaproteobacteria > Burkholderiales > Oxalobacteraceae > Janthinobacterium > Janthinobacterium sp. KBS0711. The sequence goes on from NZ_LBCO01000011.1 coordinate 430,352, forward strand.
CTGTCAGTCTCCGCCCTGGCGTGCTTCCTTACCCCGGGTGGAATGGCGCACAATCAGCTTGCCCGGCAACAGCACCTCGCGCGGCGGGCACTGGTCGCCCTGCAGGCGCGACAGCATGCACGTCATTGCGGAAAAGCCGATCTCATAGGTCTGCTGCTCGATCGTGCTCAGGCCCGCCAGCGGCGACCACGGCAATTCGTCAAAACCCAGCAAGCCCACGTCCTGCGGCATGCGCAATGCGAGGCGCTGCAGCATCAGCGCCAGTTCCAGCGCCACCATGCCGTTCGAGGCCAGCAGCGCCACGCGGCGGCCGCGCCACTGCGCCAGGCATTGCCGCACCTGCGCGTCGATGGCGGGCCGGTCGTCCAGGTCCACCGCCAGCACTTCGCCCACGCAGCCCGGATGCTCGGCCATCACGGCCTGGAAACCGTCGGCGCGCATCAGGCGCGAACTGACGCCCGTCAAGGGCGGCGCGACAAAGGCGATGGCGTCGAAACCCTGCTCGATCAGGTGCGCCGTGGCCAGCCGGCCCGCCTGCACATTGTCCAGCCCCACCAGGTCGAAATCGGCGCCCTCGATGCGGCGGTCGACCAGCACGATGGGCATGTCCGCCTGCTGCAAGTCGGACGACTGGATATTGCGTCCCTGCGTGTTGACGATCAGCCCTTCCACGCTGTACGAGCGCAGCGCGGCAAGCGACTGGCGTTCGCGCTGTTCGTCATTGCCGGTATTACACAAAATCAGGGTATAGCCATGCTGCTGGCAAGCCGCTTCCACGCCTTGCAGCACGGCCACCGTGTAGGGATTGAGCATGTCCGCCACAACCATGCCGATCAGGCGCGTGCGTCCCCGCTTGAGGCCGCGCGCCATCTGGTTCGGCTGGTAGCCGAGGCGCGCGATGGTGCTGGTGATCTGCTGGCGGATGTTCTCGGACAGGGCGTCGAGCTCGCCGCCGAGAAAGCGCGACACGCTCGTCTTCGACACGCCAGCCTCGCGCGCCACCTGGGCGATGGTCACGGGCCGCGCCGGCTCGCCGGAAACTGTTTTTTTACTGCCGCGTACTGAATCCAAGCTTGTTCTCCACTACCTGTTGACCTGCATATTTTTATTTTGGAACCGGTTCCAAAGATAGCACCCACGAATCGATGACGCAAGCGATTTGATTGCCTGTGGCGGCGAAGGAACAAGATGGGGGCATCAATGGAAAGGCGCCGCCCGCCCCCGGCAAACGCAGGAAACGGGCGGCGCGGTGGTTTCAAGACTGTTTACTGGACCACTGTGTAGCACGGCACGTATGCCGTGCCCGCCAGTTTCATGCGGTGCTGCGCCACGAAGGAAGCGAGCAGCGCATCCATGGGGCCGGCGATGGATTTGTCGCCATGGATCTCGAAGTTGCCGTACTTTTCAATCGAACGGATGCCGTCATCCTTGACGTTGCCCGCCACCACGCCCGAGAACGCGCGGCGCAGCTGGGCCGCCAGCAAGTGCGTGGGCTGGTTCTTGTGCAGGCTCAAGTTGCGCATGTTTTCATGCGTGGGCTGGAACGGCTTCTGGAACTCGTGGTCGATCTTCAACAACCAATTGAAGTAATACGCGTCGCTGTGCGCCTTGCGGAATTCGCGCACCTGGCGTATGCCTTCAAGCATTTCGCGCGCCACCAGTTCCGGGTCGTCGATGATGATCTTGTAGCGCTGCTGCGCTTCCGGGCCCAGCGTGTCGTGGATGAACTGGTTGATCTGCACGAAGTACTCGCGCGACGTTTCCGGACCCGTGAAGATCAGCGGGAAAGGAATCTCGGCGTTGTCCGGGTGCAGCAGGATGCCGAGGATGTACAGAATCTCTTCGGCCGTGCCAGCGCCGCCGGGGAACACCACGATGCCGTGGCCGGCGCGCACGAACGCTTCCAGGCGCTTTTCGATGTCCGGCATGATGACGAGGTCATTGACGATGGGGTTCGGCGACTCGGCAGCGATGATGCCCGGCTCCGTGATGCCCAGGTAGCGGCCGTTGTGCAGGCGCTGCTTGGCGTGGCCGATGGTGGCGCCCTTCATGGGGCCCTTCATGGCGCCCGGGCCGCAGCCGGTACAGATGTCGAGGCCGCGCAAGCCCAGCTGGTAGCCCACTTCCTTCGAATAATTGTATTCGGCGCGGTTGATCGAGTGGCCGCCCCAGCAGACGACCAGGTTCGGGTTGAGCTGGGTTTGCAGCACATTGGCGTTGCGCAGGATGTGGAAGACGGCGTCCGTCACGCCTTCCGTGCTCTGCAAGTCGAATTTCGGGTTGCCCGTGACTTCATCGCTGACGAAGATAATGTCGCGCAGCACGGCAAACAGGTGCTCGTGGATGCCCTTGATCATCTTGCCGTCGACAAAGGCGATGGCCGGCGCGCCCTTGATGTCGAGTTTGATGCCGCGCTCGCGCTGGATGATGGAGATTTCAAACGATTGGTAGCGCTCCAGCAGGGCGCGGCCATCGTCGATGGTGCTGCCGCAATTCAAGACCGCCAGCGCGCAGCGGCGGAAGGTGTTGTACAGGCCGCCCTGGCTGGTGTCGAGCAGTTTGTTGACTTCAGTCTTGGAGAGCACGTCCAGGCGGCCTTCCGGTGAAACCAGAGTATCGATAACGTCGTGTTCCATAATGCGAAAAATCCCTTTAAAAATCGATGCTCGAAGGTCTTGCAGCCTTAATATACGACAAGTCAGGCAAGTTGTGCTGTGCCGCCGCAAAATCGCCGGGGCCATCCTTGCATGCAAACCGGTTTGACCAATATGAAACAGTCATTCTTGCTAATGCGAATCGAAATCTTCGCTCAGCGCAATTTGTAGATTAGAATGCCAGCCTATTGGAATTCCCGTGCGTGAGGTTCTTCATGAGAGTCCCCGCCGCCCGCAGGCTTCCATAAGTTTGTTTTATCGATTGACTATAATAATTTTTCAGGAGGAACCGCATGAGCGGTGCGACTACGCCCAACAAGGAAGCCGTTATTCCCGAGTTCAAGCAGATTATGGGCCATCCAAGCCCATTGTGGATGTTGTTCATGACTGAATTCTGGGAACGCTTCGCGTTCTACGGAGTTCGCTGGGCGCTGGTACTGTACATCGTTGCCCAGTTCCACGCTGGTGACGCTTCGGGACAGGCAGCGGCCAACCTGACCTACGGTTCCTTCCTCGCGCTGGTGTACGCCGGCGCCCTGTTCGGCGGCTACATCGCCGACCGCGTCATCGGTTACCAGCGCTCCATCCTGCTGGGCGCCGTCTTCATGGCCGCCGGCCTGTTCTGCATCTCGGTACCGAACCAGGACATTTTCAACCTGGGCCTGGCCACCATGATCGTCGGTAACGGCATGTTCAAGCCGAACATCTCGACCATGGTCGGCAAGCTGTACACGACCGCCGATCCGCGCCGCGACAGTGGCTTCACGATCTTCTACATGGGCATCAACATGGGCGCCATGGTCGCGCCCGTCTTCACCCAGTGGCTGGCCGAGTCGATCTTCGGCACCAGCGCCATGCCTTCGTACAAGATGGTCTTCATGGCCTCCGGTTTCGGCATGCTGATCAGCCTGGTATGGTTCTTCATCGGCCGCCGCGCCCTGAAGGGCATCGGCGCGCCGGAAGCCGGTTCCGGCAACCCGATGCGCGTCGTCTGGGTGGCCGTCGGCTCGCTGTGCGTGATTCCGCTGATGTACTTCCTGCTGACCGTCGGCGCTGAAAAGCTGCAAATCGTCCTGACCGTGCTGTTCGTCGGCTTGGCCGTGATGCTGATGTTCGAAGGCATCCGCAACGGCAAAGTGGCACGCGACCGCGTCATCGCCATGCTGCTGATCTTCGTCTTCAACATCCTGTTCTGGATGTTCTTCGAACAGGCAGGCAGCTCGTTCACCTTCCTGGCCGACAAGATCGTCAACCGCGACCTGGGCTTCTGGATCTTCCCGACCGCCTACTTCCAGACCGTCAATTCGGTCGCCATCATCGTCTTCGCGCCGATCATCGCCGCCGTCTGGGTCTTCCTGGCGCGCCACAACGTCAATCCATCGATCCCGCGCAAATTCGGCCTGGGCTTGCTGGGCAATGCGCTGGCCTTCGGTTTGCTGATCTTCGCTCTGTCGAGCCTGGTTGGCGCCGATAACAAGATCCCGTTCTGGACCCTGACCACCGTCTACGTGCTGCAATCGATCGGCGAGCTGTGCCTGTCGCCTATCGGCCTGTCGATGGTCACCAAGCTGGCCCCGGTACGCCTGGTCGGCATGGGCATGGGCGGCTGGTTCCTGTCGACCGGTATCGGCAACAACCTGTCGGGTATCTTCGCCAGCTACGTCAGCGGCGAAAGCGGCATGTCGGTGCAATCGGCCCTGTCCGGCTACACCTTCGGCTTCTGGTCCCTGCTGGGCGCCGGCGTGATCCTGTTCCTGATCGCACCGCTGATCAACAAACTGATGCACGGCGTGAAGTAAGCTTCTGCCTTAGCTCTGACAACGGCGGCCTGCGGGCCGCCGTTTTTCATTGCGGCGCCGGTTTTCTCCTTGCCGGGCGGTACAATACGGCCAGGGCCACCGGCCACTCCACCCACATCACCAAAGAATATTATGTCCAGCATCTCCACCACCACGCCCCTCTCCGACGACGAATACGCCGAACTCGACACCCTGCTGGCCGCGCCTGCGCTGGAAAGCCGCGCCATGGACGTGTCGATGCTGGAAGGTTTTCTCACGGCCGTCGCCCTGAGCCCGAAGCAGATTGCTACCGAGCAATGGCTGCCATGGATGTGGGACAAGGCGGCCGGCAGCGCCTTGCCGGCACAGGACGAGGCCAGCGAACGGGCGGCCAGCCTGGCGCAGCGCCACCATGCCTACATGGTCGAATGGCTGGCGAAAGACCCGGACAGCTTCGAGCCCATCTACGTATGCGGCCCGGAATGGAGCGTGTCCGCCTGGTGCGCAGGTTTGGTGCTGGGTACGAGCCTGGACAAACCCCAATGGGCGGCCCTGGCCGTCAGCCACCCGCAGTACCTGGCGCCGTTCCAGCACCTGGCCACGGCCAGCGAACTCGATGACGATGCGGCTGAAACAGCCATGGATGGCGTGATTCCCGCCGTCATCGCCATCAACGCGGCCTGGGCGCGCCAGCGCCACCTGAAACAAAGCCAGCCCGGCGCCACCGTCCTGCGCGAACTGCCAAAGACGGGCCGCAACGACCCGTGCCACTGCGGCAGCGGCAAGAAGTATAAAAAATGCTGCGCCGACGCCGATAGCGCGGCCGCCTAAGACGGTAGCTCCTTGCGCCAACTGCTGACGGCCATCCTGCGCTTCCTGCTGCGCCACGCGCTGCAGTTCGCCCTGTTCATCGTCATCCTGCTGGCCGGACGCTTGCTGCTGGCCGAATGGCGCGCCTACAGCGCCGGCAGCGAAGCCGTCGCCGTGCTGAGGCTGGCCGCCGATGGCGCCGACAGCCATGGCGCTGGCCTGGCAGGTGCCGCCACGGCGCGGGCCAACGCCCTGCGGCACTCCTCGCACACGGCCATCGCCACGAGGCTGGAGCAAATCCAGATGCAATTGACCGCCTTGCGCGCGCGGCAGCAACCATCGCTGTTTACCCTTCCCTTGCCCGACACGACCACCCTGACCCTGCATGCGCAGGAGGAAGCGGCGCGGCGCGTGGAAATCGAAGTGCTGGCGCAGGAAGCCCGCTATCTGACGGCCCTGCAAGCGGCGATCAGTGACGAAGATGCGCGCCAGACCCTGGCGCGCCTGCACGCGGAACATGTGCGCGCGTATGCGGCGTTGCAGCACAACCTGCGCCAGCGCCGGGAACTGGAAGCGCAGCACCCGCTGGCGGCTCGCCTGCCCGGCAGCGACGCCTACGCGCAGCTGTCGCAGCTTGAAGCGCAAGGCCAGCGCCTGCGCGACTTCAACCTGCAAGCCTACCAGGCGTGGGCGGCGCAGCGCGCGCGCAGCAGCGCCACTCAATCTGCCCGTCCTGCCCCATTTTCCATCGACGAGCAAGCCTTGGCCGGCGCGCTGGCGCCCATACAAAAGGCCATCGCGGCCGGCGAAAACCAGCTGGCGCGCAACTGGATCGCCCGCTGGCGCGCACCCGTGCTCGACGTGGCGCCCACGGCCGCCCTGCTGGTGCTGTCGGCCATTTTTCTGCCCGCCGCCATCAAGGCCTTCTTTTACTTCGTGCTGGCGCCCGTCGCTGCCCGATTGCCGCCGCTGTCGATCGCACGCGAGCTGCAGTTGCCGGGCAGCTCCCTGCCCCTGCCGCCACAGGGAGAATCACGCATTTCCGCCGTCTCGCAGGCGCTTCAATTACAGCCTGGCCAGCGGATGCTGATCCACCCCGAATACCTGCAAGCGTCGCCCGTCAGCAGCACCAAGCGCACGCAGTGGCTGCTGGACTGGCGTTTCCCGTTCACCAGCCTGGCCGCCGGCATGGTGGCGCTGACCCGGCTGGAAAGCGGCGAACCGGCATCCGTGACGCTTTCCGCCAGCGACGATCCGCTGCAGGAAGTGGCCATCGTCCACCTGCCCGCCGGCAGCGCCCTCGTGTTCCAGCCGCGGGGTCTCGTCGGATTGATCTGCGACGCAGGCCAGCCGCTGGCGCTATCGAGCCACTGGCGCCTGGGCAGCCTGCACGCCTGGCTTACCTTGCAGCTGCGCTTCATCGTCTTTCGCGGCCCCGTCACCCTGATCGTGCGCGGCTGCCGCGGCGTGCGCCTGGAGCGGGCCGGCCAGGGACGCTCGATCAGCCAGTCCGCCACCCTGGGTTTCAGCACCGACGTGCTGTACTCGACCCTGCGCAGCGAAACCTTCATCCCCTACCTGCGCGGCCAGCAGGCGCTGCTCAACGACCGCTTCGATGGCGGCAACGGCGTCTACCTGTACGAGGAAACCCCGCGCCACGGCAAGCAGCCGGGCAAGGTGGGCAGCTGGTTCGAGGGTTTCACGGACGCGATCTTGAAAGTGTTCGGCATCTAGCCGGAAAGGAAACCATGAACGACATCCTGTTTGCCGATTTTCTCGAGCACCATGCCGTGTATGCACAGGTGCAGGCCTACTGGCAGGCACGCCTGGCCTTCCTCGAAGGCCAATGCACGCCGTATCTGCGCACCGCATTCGCCAACGGCCAGCCTTTTTACGACGGCAACCCCATCGTCAACCTGGCGGACCGGAACGCGGGCAAGGCGGCCCGCATCGTGCAGCAATGCCCACGCGAATTCGGCCACGGCTACACGAGTTTCGAGCAAGCCATCGAACTGGCCATCGACGATGGCCACCGCCCGGCGCGGGAAAAGATCATCGTGCTGACCTTGACGCAGGCAACGGCGCAGCGGGCCGAGGATGAATTGCGGGCCTGGTTTGTGCCAGCCTAGGGCTGCCCGCTACGCCGCGATCGAATGCGACACCGTCAGCCACTCGCCCGGCTGTAGATTTTCCGCCGCCTCGCGGGTGGCCAGCACGCTGTCGGGATCCAGGTCGGAGCGTTTCAGCTTGTAGGAATAGGCGAAATCATCGGCATCGAATGCCTGCCCCGCCTTGACGTAATACTTGAAGCCGACAAAGGAGTCGGGATTGGTGACGACCGAGTACTCAAGCGTGACATTGTTCATGGTGGGCCTCGTCAACGGTGGTGAGGCATCCATTATGCGTCAATTCCCGCAGCGGCGATGCGGCGGCTGATCCTTGCGGCAAGTCAATAGCCGTGCCGGCTGCCGGCGCTACAGTAGCCTGAGCCCACCACCAGCCATTACTGCCATGCGCACCTTGCTTGCAAAAATCCGCAATACACTGACGCCGCAGGCGGGCCTGCCGGCGGCCGCGCGCATGGAGCGGCAGTCGGACCGGCGCGGCCTGCCCGCCCTTGACCCCGGGCCGCAAGCCGTCGTCAAGGCCTGCACGGCCTGGCTGTGCGCGGCACAGGACCATTCCAGCTCAAACGACGGCGGCGTCGCACGCGACTACAGCCTGCTGACAGGCTGGTCGAGTTCCTACCCGGAGACCACCGGCTACATCATCCCCACAATCATCACCCTGGCGCAGCGCACGGGCGATGACGGCCTGCACGGGCGCGCGCGGCGCATGCTCGATTGGTGCGCGGCCATCCAGTTCGCGGAAGGCGGTTTCCAGGGCGGGAAAATCGATTCCACGCCGCGCGTGCCCGTCACCTTCAATACGGGGCAAATCCTGCTTGGCCTGGCCGCCGGCGTGGCGGCGTACGGCGAGGCCTGGCAGGATGCCATGCACCGCGCGGCGAGCTGGCTGCGCGACAGCCAGGATGGCGACGGCTGCTGGCGCCGCCATCCGACGCCGTTCGCCAGCGCCGGCGACAAAGCCTATGAAACGCACGTGGCGTGGGGACTGTTCGAAGCGGACCGCGTCGCGCCGGGCCACGGCTATGGCGCGGCCGGCCTGCGCCAGGTTGACTGGGCGCTGACCAAGCAGCGTCCCAACGGCTGGTTCGCCTCGAACTGCCTGGATAACCCGCTGCTGCCCCTGACCCATACCATCGGCTACGCCTTGCGCGGCCTGCTCGAAGCGCACCGCTTTTCGGCGCGGGCCGACCTGCTGGACGCCGCCGCGCGCACCGGCACGAGCGTCGTCAGGGCCGTGGCGGCCGATGGCTACCTGCCGGGCCGCCTCGGTCCGGACTTCCAGCCGGGCGCCAGCTACGCCTGCCTCACGGGTTCCGCGCAAAACGCGCATTGTTTGTTCCTGCTGTACCAGCTCACGGGCGAGCGGCGCTACCTCGACGCGGGGCGCCGGCTGAACCGTTACGTGCGGCGCGCCATCAGCATCGACGGTCCCGCGCATGCGCGCGGCGGCGTCAAGGGCTCGTTTCCCGTCGATGGCGACTACGGGACATGGGCTTACCTGAACTGGGCTGCCAAGTTCTGCATCGATGCCAACCTGCAGGAACTGGAAATTGGCGATGATTGAAAAGGCAAAAAGTGCCATCCACGTCGCGCTGGAAGCATGGCGCCGCACCGTCAGCGCCCGACAGATGCGCCAGAACGCGCCCCATGTGACGCGCGCCGGCTTGGCCGCCGATCTGGCGCGGCTGGGCATCGCGCCAGGCGATACGCTGTTCGTGCATTCTTCGCTGAAAAGCCTCGGCTACGTGGAAGGCGGCGCGCCGGCCGTCATACATGCCTTGCAAGACGCCGTCGGACCGCAAGGCACCCTGCTGCTGCCCACCTACTATCTGCCCGGCGGCACGGTGCGCGCCACCTGCGCCATGCCGGACTATGTGTTCGACCCGCGCCACCATGGCACGCACATGGGCCGCCTGCCCGAAGTGTTCCTTGCCAGCGCAGGTGTCCGGCGCAGCATCCACCCCACCCACTCCGTGTCAGCGTGGGGCCGCCATGCCGTTCACCTTATCGAAGCGCACCACCACGCGCCCTCGATCTTCGGCATGGACTCGCCGTGGCAGCGCTTCATCGGCAGCGGCCATGCGAAGGTGCTGGGCCTCGGCATTTCCATGGGGCCCGTGACGTTCTATCACGCGCTGGAAGACGCCATGGGCGACGCCTTTCCCGTGCCCGTATGGGATGACGATACAAAGCTGCTGCCATGCCTGGACCACGACGGCCGGCGCTGGAACGTGCCCGTGCGCCCTTTCGATCCGGCGGTCGCCCAGCGCCGCATCGACCATCCCGGCCGCGACGACCTGCGCGACTACTTTCACCGGGAATTCGACGCCGCCGGCTTGCGCGTCAACGGGCAAGTGGGCGATGCGGCGTCGTGGTGCATTCCGGCGCAGGCGTTTTATGACCACCTGCGCCAGCTGGCGTCCGACAATGTGACGATCTACGCCACAGCGGCGCAGCTGGCGGCGCGGCCGGTGAGGCTGTGACCTGCAGCGACTACTTGCGCTGCAGGTCATACACACCGCCCCCATTGGCGACAAAATACAGGGTGCCGCCGCCGTCACTCACTTCATCTTCGATGGGGCCATCCGTGCCGCGCTTGATCACCGTCCAGCTTCCCGCCTGCAAATCCGTCACCAGCACCTGCATGGACGCGCTTTGCGCCGGCAACTCGACGGTGACGGTCCCGCCCAGCGGCAAGCCGCTTTTGGAAAACAGCACCACGCGGTCCTGGATTTTCACGCCGGCCAGCAGGGCCGAATCGATGGCCGTCGTCGGCAACGCAGACAGCGTGCTGCTGGCATCCATCACCTGCATCACGTTCAGGAACAAATCCGTTTCGTTCCCGCTCGGCGGCGACACTTCCAGCCGCCACGCGCCCGCTTCCTCGGTCGAATAATCGGCTTCAGGCTGAATCGGATAGTTCGTGCCGCCGACGCTGAATTCATTGCCGCTGCCGCCGACCTTGGCCAGCAACGCATTCGCCGGCAGCAAGGTGCGGTTGATCAGCTTGCCGTTGTACTGCAAGGTGCTGTTGTAGTCCCAGTCCGTGCGCTGGATAAGCACCGTGTCGCCGCTGATTTCCGGCTCAAACTGGCTGTGCAGCAGCCAGGTCTTCTTGAACCCCGCGTCGCTGGCGCTGACCTTGTCGAACACGATCAGGGCCGCCGGGTGATTCGCATCCTTGAGGTTCAAGAACACGAATGACCTCTGGAACTGGCGCACCTTGCTGCTGTACGCGGCCGTCAGGTCGCCCTTGATGTAGCTGAAGTCGGGCGCCCCTGCCGCGCCGCCGACCTGCTGCTGGCGCAGGACAGTGGCCACCTTGTAGCCATTGGCCAGTTCCGCCAGGGATGACGGCTCGTCGCCCGGGAAGCGCTGCCCGCCATCATTGGCATAGCCGTCGAAATTCTCGTCCGGGTCATGCACCAGCATGGTGTTGTGCGCGATGCTGCGCTTGTGATAATTCATGTCGTGCGCACTGCCGTATTCCAGGGGGATGCTGGGATCGGTCACATCCCTGCCGCTATAAATACCCGAATCGATGGCCAGGCCGCCCTTGTAGTAAATCTGGAAATGCCCGGCGTCATAATGTTCGTGATTGCCGAACCAGTCGCCGCCGAGCTTCATCGTCGCCACGACATTGCCTGACTCCACATGTATGCCGTCGGTCCAGCCCGTGCGGGCGATCATCAGGCCGGCGGGATCCGGAAAATATTTGGTCAAGGGCAACGCCGCTGGGCTGGGCGTGCTGCCCATGGCGGTATTGCCCAGCAGGACAGGCCAGATGCTGTCCTTGGGGTGGATAAAACTGGTCGACGGCTGCAGCGACTGCTTCAAATACTCATGCTTCAAGGTGGAATTGTTGTAGTAGGTCGCGGGCAGCATGAAAGCCAGCGGTTCGCTCCAGTACTCCCTGCTGTTGGTGTAGGAGGAGTGATAGACGTCGCCATCACGCATCCATTGTCCGTCGGGGCGGCGCGTGTACAGCCAGTGATACGGCGTCATCTGCTGCACGGGATCGAACACGGGCGCGGCGCCCATGCGCCGGAATATCCATGCGGCGTACATATCCGCCAGGAAACGCACCGTGCCGTACGACGCGCCCTGGTGATAGGCTTGCGCGGCATAAGCGTAGTTGCGCGGCGCGACATAGTCGGCAAAGAAGCGCCCGGCAACGATGTTGTAGACGAGCGGCGCCTCGTCATAAAAGGCGATGGCGGCCGACAACTGGTCGCGCAGCAGCTGGTTGTCGCTGCCATGGCCGACGACGGGGCCTTGCCGCGATGGCGGAAAGCCGATTTCCATCGTGGCCGCCAGCTGCGTAAAGCGCGTGACGACATAGGCGCGCTGCTGCGCATTCATCAGCTGGAAGCACCAGTCATACACCATGGCGCTGGCCAGGATGATGTCGCCCTTTTCGTTCGGGTGATTGTAGCCGGGCGCAAACTGCACGGCCGCCAGGTAGTCGAGCAGCATTTGCACGGCTTCCCGGCCCCGCTGCGCCTGCGCCGCCGAACCGTCGCGTTCGTACAGCAGGGAGTACAGCGCCTTCGCCTTGATCGTGCTCACGACATCGACCTGGTGATTGCTCCTGGCCGGGCCGCCGGGCACGAACACGGGCAACGCCACCACCGCCGGCGCCGCGACAAACCCGTTCAGGACAGCGCGATGCTGCACCATCTCCTGCGCGCTCGACTCGAAACGGCTGCGTATCGCGGCCAGGTCCCCCACCCTGGCAAACACGCGCGGATGCTCGCCGGCGGGCGGCAGCACGGTGGGCAGCGGATACACGCCATAGCCTTGCGGGACAAAGTCGGCCAGCGCCGTGACCAAGAGACAATCGATGCCCGGGCCGCCCTCGCGGTACTGGAGCTTCAGTTCGCGCTCGCCCGCGGCGAGCCAGCGCGTGACGGGCAACCAGGTCCACTTCGGCGGCTGGCCGGCGGTGAACGGCACGGATGCGCTGGCGTAGGCGCCATTGTCGACCGCCAGGTACAAGGACGCGACGTTCGCCGCCGGCGCCAGCACGCGCAGCCAGATCGTATAGTTGCCGTCGCGGGGCACGGCCACGCTGTACGACAATTGCGCCGCCGCGCCTGGCGGCTCGGCGCGCACCAGGTCGGCCGGCGTACTCAAGTAAGCGCCGCCGGACACCACGTTGCTGCCCTGGCTTTCCAGCACCCACGGTGCGCCCGCCGCCGTACTTTCCGCTTCAAACATGGCCTCGACGGGAAAAGGCGTGGCATGCAGGGCAGGACTGGCTGCCAGCAAGGCAAGAGAGATAAAGCCGCGTTGCAGTGGGGACATAAGGAAAACTCCAGTTTGTTGTATTTTAAACAGCAAGAACAATACACCATCTGGCGATATTTGATTTCATTTTTATAACAAAAATACCCGAACATGCCGGCAACGGGCAAAAAAAAACCGCCCGGATCATCATGACACCGGGCGATTTTCATGGGGCTTTGTAACATCAAGCCTGCGGGCGATCCGCCTTCTTCTCTCTTGCGACGATATACAGCAGCACGATGATGACGGCATACGGCAGCAGGGACAGCGCGTCCGAGTGCAGGCCCGCGTAGAACGGGTTGCCGTGCTCGGCCCAGTCGGCCATCATCTGGTCGAAATGCGTGAGCACGCCGGCCGTGATCGCGATGATGATGCCGGCCAGCGCGCCGCCGGCGATGTAGCCGGAGGCCAGCAGCACGCCCGAGCTGCGGTCGCCCGCCAGCTGGCGCTCTTCCTCGTTCAGCTTTGCGTTGTGTTCCAGCTTGTTGTTGCGGCGGTCCGCCAGCCAGCGCACCAGGCCGCCGACGAAGATCGGCAAGGTCGACGACAGTGGCAGGTACACGCCCACGGAAAACGCCAGCGACGGGATGCCGGCCATTTCCAGCACCACGGCGATCATCACGCCGAACAGCACCAGGGTCCACGGCAGCTGCTGGTCGAGGATGCCCTTGATGATGTAGGACATCAGCACGGCCTTCGGCGCATCGTATTTTTTCACTTCCGAACCGTCCGGACGCTTGCTGTAATGGCCGTTGATGCCCGGATCGACCAGGTAGGCCAGCTGGCCGTCTTCCTTGACGAAATACTTGCCGGCCGGGCCGCCCACGGTATCGGTCTTCTGCCAGACTTTATACGTATTGTGGTCCGTATCGGCTTGCGGGCCATGCAGCTCGCCCGTCACCGTCAGCTTCGACGCGTCGACCGTCAGGCCGGGCGCCACTTGCGCGGCAGGCACGTAGACGGTGCTCGCTTCGTTCAGCTTCAGCAGAATCGGACCGAGGATCAGGGCCGACGACAGCGCGCCCGCCAGGATCGCGTACTGCTGCAGGCGCGGCGTGGCGCCCACCAGGTAGCCGGTTTTCAAGTCCTGCGACGTGGTGCCCGCATTGCTGGCGGCGATGCAGACGATGGCGCCCACCGACAGGGCCGTCACATAGTAACGCCCGCCCGTCCAGCCCATGATCAGGAAGATCAGGCAGGTAAACAGCAAGGTAGCCACGGCCATGCCGGAGATCGGGTTCGACGACGAGCCGATTTCGCCCGTCAGGCGCGACGACACGGTGGCGAACAGGAAGCCGAAGACGAGGATCAGCAGCGCACCGAGGAAATTCATGTGCAGCGGCGTGGCGAAGGTGATCACGGCGATGATGGACAGGCAGCCGATGACGACCCATTTCAGGGGGATATCCTGGTCCGTGCGCAAGGTGGAATTGCTCTTGACGCCCTTGCCGATGCCTTTCAGGCCGGCCGACAGGCTGCGCCAGATCATGGGCATGGCGCGCACGAGGGAAATCAGGCCGCCGGCGGCCACGGCGCCCGCGCCGATGTACAGCACGTAGGCGCTGCGCACGTCGTCCGCGCCCATTTCGCTGATCAACTTGGTACCAGGAGACAGCACGGTGGTCAGGCTGTCGCCGAAGAACTTGATCATCGGGATCAAAAGCAGGTACGACAGCACGCCGCCAGCCGCCATAGTGGCGGCGATGCGCGGG
>NZ_LBCO01000011.1:444789-492831 GCF_000988085.1 Janthinobacterium sp. KBS0711
CAGGCGAAATTTCGGCGCCGATGGAGCCGCCCTTGAGCGGCGCGGCAAATTCCACGCCCGGCGTGTCTTTCCAGCCCTTGAACGAGATATTGAATACCTTGTACAGCAAGCCGACGGCAAAACCGCCGAAGATGATCTTCGCGCGGCGCTTGGCGTCCAGCGCGGCGGCCGAATCCTTCTCGATGCTTTCACCGGCGGCGATGCGCGATTCTTCCGTGGCGGCCGCCTTGAGCACTTCGGCGCACGCCGTGCCTTCGGGGAATTTGAGTTCCTTGTGCTGGTCGACGATCATGGTGCGGCGCATGGGGATCATCATCAAAATGCCCAGCAGGCCGCCAAGGATACCGACCAGCATGACCCGCGAGATTTCCAGGTCGAAGCCGAGGATCAAAATGGCGGGCATGGTCACGCCCAGGCCGAAGGCCAGCGATTCGCCGGCCGAACCGGCCGTTTGCGTGATGCTGTTTTCCAGGATCGACGAATCCTTGCCGCCCACCTTCTTGGCCAGGCCGAACAGGGTGATGGCGATCACGGCGACGGGAATCGAGGCGCTGACGGTGAGGCCCACTTTCAGCACCAGGTACAGCGAGGAGGCGCCAAAGACCATCCCCAGGATGACGCCCATGAATAGCGCGCGGAAGGTCATCTCGGGCAGCTTCGCATCGGCCGGAATGTACGGCTTCACGACGCTCGGTGTTGCATCTTTTGCCATGGATATTTCCTTAATTTTTAAAAATAAACAGCCCGGATTGACGCCCGGGCTATTTTCTTGAAGCCGAGACTATCGCACAGCCGCGTTTCGATGAAAAGGTTTTTTGCTCCCGGTCCCGGCGGCCGGCCCTGCCGCCCCGCCCGCGCCGGAACGGCTGGCGCATTGGTCTATAATCGCTGCCACCGTGCCTTGCACGCTCACGTGAGACTGCCTTGACTGCCAAACGAACCGGATTCCCCTGGCCTTCCCGCCGCGCCACCGTGCGCGCTATCATCATCGCCGGCTGCGCCGCGCTGGCAGCTGCCGTGCTGCTGGCCGCCTACCTGTTCCTGTACGTGCGCCCCCGCCTGCCCGAACTGGGCGTCATTACCGACTACCAGCCGAAGATACCGCTGCGCGTGTACACGGCCGACAATGTGCTGATCGGCGAATTCGGCGAAGAGCACCGCGACTTCGTGCCGATTGCGCAAGTGCCGGAAATGATGAAGAAGGCCTTGCTGGCCATCGAGGATGGCCGCTTCTACGAACACCACGGCATCGACTTCGTGCGCGCCGGCGGCGCCGTGCTGTCGAACCTGCGCCATGGCTTTGGCCACGGCGGCGGCTCCACCATCACCATGCAGGTGGCGCGCAACTTCTTCCTGACGCGCGAAAAGGTCGCCTCGCGCAAACTCAATGAAATCATGCTGGCCCTGAAAATCGAGGCGGCCCTGTCGAAAGACCAGATTCTCGAGCTGTACATGAACCAGATGTACCTGGGCCAGCGCTCGTTCGGCTTCGGCAGCGCGGCGCAGACCTACTTCGGCAAGCCATTATCCGAACTGTCGATCGCGGAAATGGCCATGCTGGCGGGCCTGCCGCAAAACCCGTCGCGCCACAACCCGATCAGCAATCCGAAAAAGGCGCACGCGCGCCAGCGGCTGGTCTTGAAACGCATGCGCGAACTCGATTACATCAGCGAAGGCCAGTACCAGCAGGCGCTGGCCCAGCCGCTGCATATCAATAGCCGCGGCAAGCAGGGTTTCGATACGCACGCCGAATACGTGGCCGAACTGGCGCGCCAGGCCGTCTACGCGCAGTTCAAGGAAGACAGCTACACCAAGGGCATCAGCGTCTACACGACGATCCTGAAAGCCGACCAGGATGCGGCCTATGCCTCGACGCGACGCAACGTCATCGCCTACGACCAGCGCCACGGCTACCGCGGTCCGGAAACCTTCATCGACATGCCAGCCGACCCGGAGCAGCGCGACGACGCCATCGATGCGGCGCTGCAAAAACGCCCGGACAGCGACGGCCTGATCGCCGCCGTCGTCACGGACGTGGCCAGCGGCAAGGTGCTGGCCGACACGGGCGACGGCGACGCCAAGACGATCACAGGCGATGGCTTGCGCTTTGCCGCCCCTGCCTTGTCCGCCAAAGCGAGCGCCGGCATCAAGCTGCGCCCGGGCGCCGTGATCCGCATCACCAGGGATGGCAAGGACAACTGGACCATCACGCAAGTGCCGCTGGTGGCCGCCGCGTTTGTGTCGCTCGACGCGGACACGGGCGCCTACCACGCCATGGTGGGCGGCTTCGATTACAACCTGCAGAAGTTCAACCACGTCACGCAGGCATGGCGCCAGCCCGGTTCGGCCATGAAGCCGTTCGTGTATTCGGCGGCGCTGGAAAAAGGCTTTTCGCCGGCCACCCTGATCAACGACGTGCCTTTGGAAATGCAGGCGGGCGGCAAAGTGTGGGCGCCGCAGAACGACGACTTCAAGTTCGACGGCCCCATCACCATGCGCTACGCGCTGGCGCAATCGAAGAACGTGGCCTCGGTGCGCATCCTGCGCGCGCTGGGCGTGTCGTACACGCACGACTTCCTGGAAAAATTCGGCTTCGACCCGGCCCGCCAGCCAAACAATCTGACCATGGCGCTGGGCACGGGTTCCGTCACTCCCGTGCAGATGGCGGGCGCCTACGCCCTGTTTGCCAATGGAGGCCACCAGGTGGAGCCCTACCTGATCGATCGCATCGTCGACGCCAAGGGCACCATCCTGATGCAAACCAAGCCGCCCGCGCCGAACGACGACAAGACCCTGGCGCTGGACCCGCGCAACGCCTTCGTGATGGACAGCATGCTGCGCGAAGTGGCGCGCACGGGCACGGGCGCGGCGGCGACGAAAAAACTGGGCCGGACTGACATCGCCGGCAAGACGGGTACCACCAGCGACGCCGTCGATGGCTGGTTCGCCGGCTACAGCGGCGGCATCGTGGCCGTGGCGTGGATGGGCTACGACGAGCCCAAGTCCCTGGGCGGACGCGAATTCGGCGCGACCCTGGCCATGCCGATCTGGATCGACTACATGCGCACGGCCCTGTCGACGCGCCCCCAAATCACGCGCGCCGTGCCGGCTGGCCTGAGCCAGGTCGACGGCGAGTGGCTGTACGATGAATTCATCGACATGAACGGAATCAGGACCCTGGATATGGACGTGGAGACGCCGACGGATCCGGCGGCCGTGCCGGAGACGCTGCCGGTGGAAACCACGAACTGATCAGTAGGTCGGGTTAGCCGGAACGGCGTAACCCGACAAGCGCCGCCGTCGACGCCTGTCGGATTACGCTGCGCTAATCCGACCTGCTTCCGGCGCCTTGACCATGCTCAAATACCCGCGCGCCGTACCGACGACACTGTCGGCGAAATCGTCGACATTGACCTTCGCGGCGCGGTACTTCCAGCGTTTCACGTACCAGTCCTGGAACAGGGCCAGGCAGTGCGCGGCCAGCAAGGTGGGATCGCCCTGCGGCTTCGGTTCGATTTCGGCAATGGTGGCGGCGATCAGGGTCTGCACATACAGTTCCGAATTTTTCGCCATGCTGCGCTGCTCCACCTGCAGCACGCGCGAATCCATGAAGACGAAATAAAACCACGGCTGCAGCACTTCGGACAGGTAGATCGACGAGCGTATCATCGCCTCCAGGCGGTCCAGCGGCGACTTCACGTCGACGAACAGCAGCGGCAAGGCTTGCGTGGCGTGGCGCACCACGTCCTCGATCATTTCGGCCAGTTGATCCTTGCTCGTGATATAGCCATACAGGCCGCCCATCGACAGCCCCGTCTCGCGGCACAGGTCGCGCAAGCTCATGGCGCGGAAGCCCACGTCATTGGCCAGGCGGAAGGTGGCGACGAAAATGCGTTCAAGATTTTCCAGCGCCGGCTTGCGGCGCTTGACGCCGATACGTTCCGCGTGGCGGTCAAGAATATATTCCCAGATGTTTTCGCCATTTAAAGGCGTCATCTGCTGAAACTGTTCAAAATTAAAATGGGTCGACAAGTGCATTCCCAAATAACGGTGTAAGAGCGATATCCATGCAATGCCTGGGCACGGCACTGCAAGATGGCGGGACGGCTGATGCGGGGCCGATTATAGCTCAGGAAAACAACTATTTTACTTTTCAACTATGCAATGGGCGCATAAGCCACGCCAAATACCCACAGTTATTGCGCTGCATCATGCAATTCAAATGCAATTTACATCGAGCAGTGCTACATTTAAAAAACCGAGCGCTCGCTATTTTTAATGCATCGAGAATGTAAAGGGGCGCACGGTTCACCGCTACAGCATCGACATTTCCATACTATTCAAATAACGGAGACAAAATGAAGACTCGCTTTTGGCAACTGCTATCCACCCTGCTCCTCGCCCTCGCCATCCTGCCTGGCAGCGCCAGCGCCGCCGGCTACACGCAAACGAAGTACCCGATCGTGCTCGTGCACGGCCTGTTCGGCTTCGACAAGCTCGGCCCCGTCGAGTATTTTTATGGCGTCCCCGACGCCCTGCGCAGCGGCGGCGCGCAAGTGTATGTGACCACCGTGTCGGCCGCCAACAGCACGGAAGTGCGCGGCGAGCAGCTGCTGTCGCAGGTGCGGCAAATCCTCGCCGCCACCGGCGCGGCCAAGGTCAATTTGATCGGCCACAGCCACGGCGGCCCCACGGCCCGCTATGTCGCTTCCGTGCGCCCCGACCTGGTGGCGTCCGTCACCAGCGTGGCCGGCGTCAACAAGGGTTCCAAGGTGGCCGACATCCTCAGCGGCGCCATCCCCAACACCAGCAACGCGCTGGGCAATGCGCTCGCCTCGCTGATCGGCATTTTGTCGGGCAACAAGGGCTTGCCGCAAAACGCGGGCGCCTCGCTGGCGTCGCTGTCCACCGCCGGCTCGCTCGCCTTCAACAGCCGCCACCCGCAAGGCGTGCCTACCTCCGCCTGCGGCGAAGGCGCCTACCAGGTGCAAGGCGTGCACTATTTTTCGTGGAGTGGCGCGCAGCCGTACACGAACGTGCTCGACGTGGGCGACCCGCTGCTGGCCGCCATCAGCCTGGCCTTCGGCGGTGCCAAGAACGATGGCCTGGTCAGCAGCTGCTCCAGCCACCTGGGCAAGGTGATCCGCGACGACTACGCCATGAACCACCTCGATGAAATCAACCAGTTCGTCGGCATCGTCAACCTGTTCGAAACGAACCCCGTCACGGTCTTCCGCCAGCAGGCCAACCGCCTGCAAGGCCTGGGACTGTAAGGAGAAGCGCATGCACGCGAAATGGATCATCGGCGGCAGCCTGGCGGCCCTGGCCCTGTACCTGGTGCTGCGCCCGGGCGAAGCGCCCGCCCCGACGCCGGAAAAGGCGGAACCGGACCTGTTCGCGTTCGTGCGCTCGATGGAAGGCACGCGGCCCGACGGCAACGTGACGGTGGCCGCCGGCGACAAGCTGGTGGTCGACGCGGAACTGGGCCACCTGTTCGACTACTACCTGGCGGGCCTCGGCGAAAAGCCGCTGGCCGCCATTCGCAACCAGATCGAGGCGGAACTGGACAGGCGCCTGGCGCCCGTCCCCGCCCGCGAAGCCAAGCGCCTGCTGGGCGCGTATCTGGCCTACAAGCAGGCGCTGGCCGGGGCCGAGCAGGCCTTGCCGGCGCAAGCCGATGCGGCCCTGGCGGCGCGCGCGCGCCTGCAAGCCATGCGCGCCTTGCGCGGCAATTACTTTACGCCCGAGGAAAGCGCGGGCCTGTTCGGCGCCAGCGACGCGTATGACGACGACGCCGTGGCGCGCATGGCCATCCTCGGCGACACCACGCTCGATGAGGCGCAGCGCCAGTCGCAACTGGCGGCGCTCGATCAAAAAATGACGCCCGCCCAGCGCGCCGCGCGCGATGCGCCGCTGCGGGTGGCTCAGCTGGACGCCTCGGTCAGGACCTTGCGGGCACAGGGCGGCGGCGACAACGAAGTGTACCTCCTGCGCGCCAGCACCTTCACGCCGGCGGCGGCGGCGCGCCTGGCGGAACTGGACCGCGAGGAATCGCAGTGGCAGCAGCGCATCATCGCTTATCAAGCACAAAGGGCAAGCCTACCCGGCGGCGCGCAGGATGCGGCAGCCCTGCAGCAGCTGCGCGACGCCAGTTTCACGCCGGACGAGCAGCGCCGGCTGGGCGCCTACGAATAAGGCTCAAGCCAGCTGCGCCAGCAAAGCCGCCGCCGCCATCACGTCCGCCGTGCCGCGCCCCTGCCGGTAGCCGGCATGGACGGGGGCCAGCACGGCATGCGCGGCCGCGCCGCGGCCTTGCGCCTGCAGCACGGCCGCCAGGCTGGTGGCGCAGCGCAGTTCCCAGCCCGGCGCCTGCTGCTCCCTGGCCAGCTGCAGCGCTTCTTCCAGCTGTACCCGCACCGCGTCCAGCCCGGTGACATCCTCTTGCGCCAGCGCGCGCCAACGGTGGTGCGCGTCGCGGCGCAGCACTTCCGGCGCGCTCCATGGCGCCTGGCCCATGCGTGCGCGCCGCAGCGCCTGGCTATCGGCGGCAGCGTCGTGCAGGGTGGCCATCAAGTCGACCTGTATCGGCCAGCTGCGCACCGAAGGCCAGGGAAACTGTGTCAGCGCCTCGTCCGCATCAAGCAGGCGCTGGTAAGCGGCGCCCCAGGCGCTCCAGTACAGCAAGCCATAGCGGGCCGCATGCTCGCACAGCAGGCAAGTCCACGCATGCGCCAGTTCCCGCTGCCCGCACCACAAGGCGACGGGAATGGCATTGATGGCCAGCGCCACGCACAGCGTGACGCCATTGTGCTCGAAGCCCACCGCCACCGCCTCGCGCAACAGGGCCAGGGCGTCGTCGGGGCGGCCCTGCATCCACAGGCAGCGCGCCAGCGTGCCGCGCAGGCAAACCTGGTGGTCGGCCAGCAAGACATTGTTGACGCCAAGCTGGCATGCGCCCTCGGGATGCGCGAGCACCATGTGCGCCAGCGCCGCCGCCTGCGCGTAGCGTCCCTGCACGTACTCGCCGACCGAACGCATGCGCGTGAGCACCAGCCGCATCGGCGTATCGTCGCGCGTGTCGCACAGGACGGCAAGCTCGATGGCGTAACTGTCGGCGCGCTGGAAATCGGCCAGCTTCAGGCTGCATATCCACATGCCGCAAATCGCCTCGAAGCGCCGGCTGCCATCGTCCGTGCGCATGGCCAGCGCATAACCGCGCTGGAACGAACGCAGCATGGTGCAGGTGATGCCCTGCGTATGCAGCAGCAGGTGCGCCTGCGAGGCATGCAGCCGCATCTCGCTGTCCGGGTCGTCCAGCGCATGCGCGGCCATGCACTCGAGCGCCCGCTCGACGCGCACGCGGTATTCGTCCATCAGCGACAGCTGATAAAACAGGGTTTGCGCGGCCAGGGTCAGGGCCACGCCCAGCGCCACGTCGCCCTCCTCGCCGAAGGCCCAGTCGATGGCGGCCCGCAGGTCGTCGACATGGTGGCCATAGCGCGCATTCCAACTGGCCGGCGGCATGCTCCCCCAGTCGGCCGCGATGCGTTGGGCCAGGCCCAGCCAATGGCGTGCATGGCGCAGCAGCACGGCGCCCGCGTCCCCGCCCGCCGACAGCTGCGCACCGGCATAGGCGCGCGTGGTGTCGAGCAGCCGGTAATACACGTGCTGGCGGCAAAACTCGATGCTAACGAGGGATTTGGCCGCCAGGTCGGCCACGGTGTCGAACACATCGCATCCGGCCACGGCGCTGGCCGACTCGAGGCGGAAGCGGCTCCTGAACACGCTCAGCGCCTGCAATACCTGGCGCTCTTGCGCGTCGAGCAGGCCATAGCTCCAGTCCAGGGTGGCGCGCAGGGTCTGGTGGCGCAAGGGCATGTTGCGCGCGCCCCGCGTGAGCAGGCGAAAGCGGTCGTCGAGCTGGCGGCGCAATTCGTGCAAGCCGAAATGGCCGATGCGCCCGGCCGCCAATTCCAGCGCCAGCGGGATGCCATCGAGCCGCCGGCAGATATCGACGACGACGGGCACGTCGGCGTCGGCCAGCACGAAAGCATCGTCGACGGCCGCGCAGCGTTCGCAAAACAGCTGCACCGCAGAGAAATGGCGGGCTGCCGCCGCATCGGGCACGGCATCGGCGGGCGGCAATTCCAGCGTGGGCAGGCGCTGCAACTGCTCGCTGGTGAGGCGCAGCGGCTCGCGGCTGGTGGCCAGCACGTGCAGCAGCGGCGCACCCTTGAGCAAGGCGTCGGCCAGCGTGGCGGCCGCGCCGATCACGTGTTCGCAGTTATCGAGCACGATCAGCATGTGGCGCGGGCGCAGGTAGGCCAGCAAGACCGGCATGGCGTCGTCGGCCGCCACGGCCACGCCCAGCGCCGTGGCCAGCGCCAGCGGCACCAGGCGGGCCTCGTCCAGCGGCGACAGGTCGACGAAACACACGCCATCTGCATAGCGGCGCAGCACGCGCGTGGCCAGGCCGACGGCCAGGGTGGTCTTGCCGATACCGCCCGGGCCGGCAATGCACAGCAGGCGCAATTGCAGCAGCTGGTTGGCCATCGTTTGCAGCACCTCGGCGCGGCCCAGCATGCGCGTCAGCATGACGGGCAGGTTGTGCCGTGGCTCGGCGCCCGCCGCACCGGGCGCCGGCCGGCCCGTATGCGCCAGCGGCGCCAGGAAGCCGTAGCCGCGCCCGGGAATGGTGGTGATGTAGCGCTGGCCATCGCGGCCGTCGCCAAGCGCCTTGCGCAGCGCCGCCAGGTGCACGCGCAAGGTCGCGTCGTCGACCACGGCGTTGGGCCAGACGATAGCCACCAGATCGTGCTTGTCGACGATGTCGCCGGCGCGCTCCAGCAGGGCCAGCAGCAAGTCCATGGCCCTGCTGCCCAGGCGCAGCGCGCGTTCGCCCTCGAACAGCACGCGCTCCAGCGGCAAAAGGCGAAACGGGCCGAAGACATAGGCCGGGGCAGGACTGTTTATCATTCTTGCGTGGGGGAGTAGGTGTTAAAGCACGCGGCTTGCAGTGGCCATATTCTACTGAGCATCCGCGCCATGCCGCATGGCGCCATGTTTCGGCACTGTTACAGGGCCGGCCGGCGCGCCCGCGGCCAGCAGCGCGGCCACGTCGGCCGCGGGCGCCGGGCGGTGCAGATAAAAGCCCTGTACCTGGGGGCAGCCCAGCCGCCGCAGCTGCGCCAGCTGTTCACCGTTTTCCACGCCCTCGGCCAGCGCCTGCAAGCCCAAGCCCCGCGCCAGGGCAAGGGTCGAGGCGACGATGACGGCGTCGCGGCCGCCGCTGGCCACGTCGTGGATGAAGCAGCGGTCGATCTTGATGGTATGAATCGGCAGCATCCTGACATGGCTCAGCCCCGAATGGCCGGTGCCGTAATCGTCGAGCGAAATGGCCAGGCCCAGCGCGCGCAGCCGGCGCAATACCTGCGTCGCCTGCGCCATGTCGTCGATGCAGCAGCTTTCCGTCACTTCCAACTCCAGCAAGCCGGCAGGTATGGCGTGGCGCCGCAAGCAGCCCAACACAAAATCGGGTAACTGCGCCGACAAATGCGGCTGGCACAGCTGGCGCGCCGAGACGTTCACGGCAACCGGCACCACGGGCAGGCCCGCCGCGCGCCACTGCGCCAGCTGGCGACAGGCCGCGTCGATGCCCCAGTTGCCCAGCGCGGCAATGGCGTTCGTCCGCTCGGCCAGGCCGATGAATTCGTTCGGATAGACGAGGCCGTGGTGCGGATGGTTCCAGCGCAGCAGCGCTTCCAGGCCGACCAGGCGCAACTGCGCCGTATCGAACTTGCCCTGGTAGTGAAAGCAGAATTCGCCGTCGACGATGGCCCTGTCCAGGCGCCCCTGCAACTCCCGGCTGCGCGCCGGCGTCCGGCACAGCCGCGCCAGCGCGCCGTGCCAGAACCTTGCCAGGCGCGCCACTAGGCCAGCAGGCGCGGTACGGCCGGCGCAGTGCGGCCCGCCAGAACCGCCGGCCCCTGGCGCAGGCGAAACACGCTGACCACCTGCAGCAGCCTGGCCGCCTCGCCTTCCAGCGATTGCGAAGCGGCCGCCGCCTCTTCCACCAGGGCCGCGTTCTGCTGCGTCACTTCGTCCATCTGCACGACCGCCTGGCTGACCTGGCCGATGCCCGTGCTTTGCTCGGCGCTGGCCGCCGTGATGTCGGCCACCATCTGGCTCACGCGTCCCACGGCCGCCACCACGTCCCGCATCGTGGCGCCGGCCTGTGCAACCAGCGCCGCGCCTGCGTCCACCTGCTGCGTGGAGGTGGCGATCAGGGCGCGGATATCGCGCGCCGCCGCCGCGCTGCGCTGCGCCAGATTGCGCACTTCCGTTGCCACGACGGCAAAGCCGCGCCCCTGCTCGCCCGCGCGCGCCGCTTCCACGGCCGCATTCAGGGCCAGGATATTCGTCTGGAAGGCCAGCATGTCGATCACGCCGATGATGTCGGCCATCTGCGCCGACGAGGCGCTGATGGCGTCCATCGTATGGATCACCTGGCCCACGGCTTGCCCGCCGGCGCCGGCGATGTTCGCCGCCTCGACGGCCAGCACGCTGGCATGGCGGGCATTGTCCGCGTTCTGCTGCACGGTGGAGCTCAGTTCCTCCATGGCCGACGCAGTCTGTTCGAGCGAGCTGGCCTGCTCCTCGGTGCGCGAGGACAGGTCGATATTGCCGGCCGCGATTTGCGACGAGGCCGTGGCGATGGTGTCGGTGCCGCTGCGCACCTGCTGCACGATGTCGAGCAGGTTGCCGTTCATGATGCTCAGCGCGTCGAGCAGCTTGCCCGTTTCATCGCCGCCGTGGCGGCCGAAGGTCGACGTCAGGTCGCCGGCAGCCACGGTCTGCGCCACTGCCAGGGCATGGCGCAGCGGATGGACGATGCTGCGCGTGACCAGCCAGGCGGTAAGGAGCGAAAAGAGCACGGCCAGCGCGCTCAGCGCCAGCATCATGTTGCGCGCCGTGGCGTGTTCCGCGCGCACCTGGGCGCCCGCCTCCTCCATCAGCCCATGCTGGTGCGCGATCAGGCTTTCCAGCGCCGCCATGTAGCGCAGCTGGTCGCCCCGCACCGTGCCGAGCAGCAAGCTGGTCGCTTCATCGCGCGCGCCCTCTTCCAGCAAGGCCAGTACCTTGTCGCGCCCGTCGTTGAACGCGGCGCGCGCCTGCGTCACGGCCGCCATCAACTGGCGGCCCTGCAGCGACGTTACCACCTGTTCCAGCTGCGCCAGCCCCTTTTCCGTTTCGCCGCCTGCCCTGGCGATCGTGGCGCGTTCCTGCGCCAGCTGCTGCGGTTCCGTCATCAGCAGCAGGTTGCGCGAGGAGCGCGCGATGATATTGACATTCTTGATGATGTCGTTGGCCAGCACGGTTTTCGGATATTTGTCATTGATCACGTCGCGCATGCGCAGCTCCAGGCTGGACAGGCGCAGCATGCCCAGCACGGCGGTCGCCAGCAGCAGCAAGGTCAACAATGCAAAGGCGCAGCGCAGGCGCGTGCCGATTTTCATATTTGCCATCTTTATTCGCATCCTTCAGTGTGGTGCATCGGTCATCACGCCGGGCTCGCATGCAAGGCTGACGGCAATGGCTGCCGCCTGCCATGAATGGCTGGACGCAGCAGGCGGAAGGGTCAGCCGGGATGTGGCCGAGGCGGGAACAAGGGCGGTACGGCAGGCAGTGTGAGTTATCTCACAGGCAATGTCGCGTTAAGTTTTGAAAAGATTTGCTTAGATGGCAAAACAGCTATTTTTATAACGCTGTTTTTTTAGTAAGTAGTAACCGCAGTTCGAACCGCAGTGCGACCCTGTGCGCGCATGTGAAAACGGCCGCGCAAGGCGGCCGTCCGGTAGCGCATGCTGGCGCCGTCAATCGATCAGAACACTTCCCACTCGTCGTCGCGCGGCGCGCTCTGGCGCTGGGACGGCACGGCGTGCAAGGCCGGGCGGCCCGCAGCGGGACGCGGCGCAGGCCGCGATGCCGGACGCTTCGGCGCCGCGCTGGCCGCCACGGCGCGCGGCGCGGCCGGCTTTGCGTTCGCGTTTGCCCGCGCGGCAGGCGCCTGGGCGCCATCGAGCTTGAAGACGCTGACCA
This sequence comes from Janthinobacterium sp. KBS0711, assembly GCF_000988085.1. Taxonomy (NCBI): domain Bacteria; kingdom Pseudomonadati; phylum Pseudomonadota; class Betaproteobacteria; order Burkholderiales; family Oxalobacteraceae; genus Janthinobacterium; species Janthinobacterium sp. KBS0711. The sequence goes on from NZ_LBCO01000011.1 coordinate 456,889, forward strand.
CCTGGGCCAGCTGGCCCGATTGCTCCTGCAGCGATTCGGCCGCGGCGGCCGCCTCTTCCACCAGGGCCGCGTTTTGCTGCGTCACCTGGTCCATCTGGCCGATGGCCTGGTTGATCTGGTCGATGCCCGAGCTTTGTTCCTGCGTGGCCAGGCTGATTTCCGCCATGATGTCCGTCACGCGCTGCACGCTGGAGACGATTTCGGCCATCGTGCTGCCCGCCTCGGCCACCAGCTTGCTGCCCGCATCCACTGCCACGACGGAGTCGCCGATCAGGGTCTTGATTTCCTTCGCTGCGGCGGCCGAGCGTTGCGCCAGATTGCGCACTTCCGTGGCCACGACGGCAAAGCCGCGTCCCTGCTCGCCCGCGCGCGCCGCTTCCACGGCCGCATTCAAGGCCAGGATATTCGTCTGGAAGGCGATGCCGTCGATGACGGAAATGATGTCGACGATCTTGCGCGACGAGTCGTTGATGGCGTCCATGGTCTCGACCACCTTGCCCACCACGGCGCCGCCCTTGACCGCCACGCCCGAGGCGCTCAGCGCCAGCTGGTTGGCCTGCTGGGCGTTGTCGGCATTCTGCCGCACGGTCGACGTCAGCTCTTCCATCGACGACGCCGTCTCTTCCAGCGAACTGGCTTGCTCTTCCGTGCGCGAGGACAGGTCCAGGTTGCCGCTGGCAATTTCCGACGACGCCGTGGCGATGGTCTCCGTGCCGCTGCGCACCTGGCCGACGATGCTGACCAGGCTGGAGTTCATGTCCTTGAGCGCCTGCAGCAGCTGGCCCGTTTCTTCCGTCGTGAGTACCTCGATGTGGCTCGTCAGGTCGCCCGAAGCCACCGTTTGCGCCACTTTCACGGCCGAATTGATCGGCTGCGTGATGGCGCGCGTGATATAGGCGGCGCAGCCGATGCCCAGCGCGGAGGCCAGCAAGCCGAGGATGACCATCAGGCTTTCCGAGCGGATCACGGCCGCGCTGCCGTCCTTGACGCTGGCATCGGCCACGCCGTTATTGAGCTTGATGATCTCGTTGAGCGTGCCTTCGGCCTTGCCGAACAGGCTGCGCGAGTCCTGGTACTGCTTGTAGAACGCCGCGAACAACTCTTTCTGCCGCGGCTCGTCACGGTTGTCGGCCAGCTGGCGCAAGATGGCGCGCACCTTGTCGTCGTCCGCCTTCCATGCCGTCCACTCGCCCTGGAAGCGCTTCCACAGCACGGCTTCTTCGGCGGTTTGCGGCAGCGGTTCGTACAGCTTGCGGCCCGCCTCGATATTGTTCCAGGCCTTGGTGCGCAGCTGCAGCGCTTCCGCGAACTTGTCCTGTGCCTGGTAATTGTTTTCATACATGGCGGCCGTCAGGGTGGCGGCGGCAACGGCCGTCTGGCCTTCGTTGATCATCATCAAGCCCTGGATCGACGGCAGGCGCACCACGCCGATTTCATTGACGGCGTTGCCCACGGTGGCGATGCCCGTGTAGCCGCTGATGCCCACCACCAGCAAGGCCACCATCATCACGGCGACAAGCGTCGCCAACTTCCATTTGATCAGTAAATTCTTAAACATGGCGAGGTCCTTTATAAAGTCACGAAGACTGCTGGCGAAGTTGGGGCTGGCATGTTCGAGTAAAACAGCTGACACTTGTATAAAGGTGGCGGGGATAGGGCGTACGCTTCGTTACAATTGGCGAGATTTTATAAGTGGAAGCATAGTGGAAAACAGGCGCGCTGGCTGTCAAATACTTGATACAAAACAATATTTATTTCTTTACTGTGGCGCGCATTGCACAGCGGTCAAAAAAATTGACAGAGCGCCCCGCTTTGGTGCAAAAAATCCCCATGCCTCACTATTGGCTACGCAGTTGATAGTCGTATAAGATGAGCAACAAGCAAACAACAGGCAGACCATGGCTTATCCTATCGAACACAAACTGGTGATCGGGGTCGCTTCCAGCGCCCTGTTCGACCTGGCCGAATCGCACCAGGTCTATCTCGACAACGGGCCCGAGGAATACCGCAAGTACCAGGAAACGCATATCGACACGGTCTTGCCGCGCGGCGTGGCCTTCCCCTTCATCCGCCGCTTCCTGAACATCAACAAGCACTATCCGCGCCAGTCGCCCGTGGAAGTGGTGCTGTTTTCGCGCAATTCGCCGGAAACGGGCTTGCGCGTCATGCATTCGATCGCCCACTATGGCCTGGACATTTCGCGCGCCGCCTTCATGACGGGCAAGTCGCCCTATCCCTACCTGCCCGCCTTCAACGCGTCGCTGTTCCTCAGCGCGAATGAAGACGACGTACGCAGCGCGCTGGCCTGCGACTACCCGGCCGGCCTGGTGCTGCCGTCGCGCACGGAAGACGACGAAAACGACGAGGAATTGCGCGTGGCCTTCGATTTCGACGGCGTGATCGCCGACGACGAAGCGGAAACCGTTTTCAAGCGCAACAACGACGTCGATGAATTCCACGCCCATGAAACCCTGAACGTGGGCACGCCGCACCGCCCCGGCCCGCTGGCCGGCCTGTTCCAGAAGCTGGCCACCATGCAGCGCCTGGAAGAAAGGGCCCAGCGGCGCGACCCCGGTTATAAAAAGATCCTGCGCATCGCCATCATCACGGCGCGCAACGCGCCTTCGCACGAGCGCGTCGTGACAACCCTGAAAAGCTGGGGCGTGGCGGCCGACGAGACGTTTTTCCTCGGCGGCATGGACAAGTCGCGCGTGCTGGCCGTGTTCAAGCCGCATATCTTCTTCGACGACCAGCTGAGCCACCTCAAATCGGCGGGCGGCACGATACCGATGGTGCATGTTCCTTTCGGTGTCGCGAATATGCGCGCGGGCGATGGTCTATAATCCTGCCTGTCAGCGCCGTCACTGGCGGCGCGGCGCGCACCACAGCTGTCCCATTCAACTGCCTCTGCCACTAGTGTCATCGCCTGCATGTCCTTAGACTTAACAAAAGCCCTCCCCAAGCCCGGCAACCGCTATGCGCTGCCCGCCCTGTATGGTTCGTCCGACGCCTATGCCCTGGCGCTGGCCGCTTTGGCCTTGAAAGCGCGGGGCCAGATGCTGGCCGTGGTGGTGGCGCAGGCCAGCGACGGCCAGCGCCTGCTCGATGAAATCCCTTGGTTTGGCGGCAAGGAACTGCGCTGCCACCTGCTGCCGGACTGGGAAACCCTGCCCTACGACGCGTTTTCGCCGCACCAGGACCTGGTCTCCGAGCGCCTGGCCACGCTGCATGAAATCCAGACGCGCCAGTGCGACGTGCTGATCGTGCCGGCCACCACGGCGCTCGTGCGCCTGGCGCCGCCGTCCTTCCTGGCCGCCTACACGTTCTTTTTCAAGAAGGGTGAAAAGCTCGACGAGGCGCGCCTGAAGTCGCAGCTGACCCTGGCCGGCTACAGCCATGTCTCGCAAGTGATGTCGCCCGGCGAATACTCGGTGCGCGGCGGCCTGCTCGACCTGTTCCCCATGGGTTCGGCCCTGCCCTACCGTCTGGACCTGTTCGGCGACACCATCGAGACCATCCGCACCTTCGACGCCGACACCCAGCGCTCGCTGTATCCCGTGCATGAAGTACGGTTGCTGCCGGGCCGCGAATTCCCCATGGACGAAGCGGCCCGCACCACCTTCCGCAACCGCTGGCGCGAACAGTTCGAAGGCGATCCATCGCGCTCGGTCGTCTACAAGGACATCAGCAGCGGCATCGCCTCGGCCGGCATCGAATATTATCTGCCCCTGTTCTTCGAGCAGACGGCCACCCTGTTCGACTACCTGCCGCCCGACGCTTCGCTGGCCCTGGTGGGCGAGATCGACTCTGCCATCGGCCGCTTCTGGACCGATACCCAGTCGCGCTACCGCTTTTTAAAAGCGGACCGCGAACGTCCCATCCTGCCGCCCGAATCGCTGTTCCTGTCCGACGAGCAGTTCTTCGGCCTGGCCAAGCCGTATGCGCGCCTGGCGATAAGCAAATCGAACGATGCGCTGGCGTCCGAACTGTCGGCGCCCGTGCCGAACATCGCCGTCAACCGCCGCGCCGACGATCCGCTGGCCAACCTGCGCAGCTATTTGCTGCAATCGGGGCGCCGCGTGATGATCTGCGCCGAATCGAACGGCCGCCGCGAAACCTTGCAGCAGTACTTCAGCGAATACGACCTGCACCTGACGCCGGTGGAAGGCAGCGACGGCTTTTTGCAATCCGACGCCAAGCTGATGCTGGGCGTGGCGCCGCTGCATGCGGGCTTCGAGCTGTTTACGCCGGAAGGAAATCTATCCTTCATCACCGAGACGGAGCTGTATGCCGGTTCCGGCCGACGGGTCGGCAGCAAGAAGCAGGAAGGCGTGACGCAAGTCGAGTCGATGGTGCGCGACCTGTCGGAGCTGAAGATCGGCGACCCCGTCGTGCACATCAACCATGGCATCGGGCGCTACATGGGCCTGACCAGCATGGACCTGGGCGAAGGCGAGACGGAATTTTTGCACCTGGAATACGCGAAGGACACCAAGCTGTACGTGCCCGTGTCGCAGCTGCACGTCATTTCGCGCTATTCGGGCGCCTCGCCGGAAGACGCGCCGCTGCACTCGCTCGGTTCGGGCCAGTGGGAAAAAGCGAAAAAACGCGCCGCCGAACAGGTGCGCGACACGGCCGCCGAGCTGCTCAACCTGTATGCGCGCCGCGCGCTGCGCCAGGGCCACTCGTTCGAATTCTCGTCGCACGACTACCAGCGTTTCGCCGACAGCTTCGGCTTCGACGAAACGCCGGACCAGGCCGAGGCCATCCACAACGTCATCAAGGACATGACCTCGGGCAAACCGATGGACCGCCTCGTCTGTGGCGACGTCGGTTTCGGCAAGACGGAAGTCGCGCTGCGCGCAGCCTTCATCGCTGTCATGGGCGGCAAGCAGGTAGCCATCCTGGCGCCCACCACCCTGCTGGCCGAGCAGCATGCGCAAACCTTCGCCGACCGCTTCGCCGACTGGCCCGTGCGCATCGCGGAACTGTCGCGCTTCCGCAGCGGCAAGGAGATCACGCAAGCGTTCAAGGGCATGGCCGACGGCACCATCGACATCGTCATCGGCACGCACAAGCTGCTGTCCGACGACGTGAAGTTTACCCGCCTGGGTCTCGTCATCATCGACGAGGAACACAGGTTCGGCGTGCGCCAGAAGGAAGCGCTGAAAGCGCTGCGCGCGGAAGTGGACGTGCTGACGCTGACGGCCACGCCGATCCCGCGTACCCTGGGCATGGCCCTGGAAGGCTTGCGCGACTTTTCCATCATCGCCACGGCGCCGCAAAAGCGTCTGGCCATCAAGACGTTCGTGCGCAGCGAAGGCGAAGCCATCATCCGCGAAGCGTGCCTGCGCGAACTCAAACGGGGCGGCCAGATCTACTTCCTGCACAACGAGGTGGAAACCATCCAGAACCGCCTGGCCATGCTGACGGAACTGCTGCCCGAGGCGCGCATCGCCGTGGCGCACGGCCAGATGCACGAGCGCGACCTGGAAAAGGTCATGCGCGACTTCGTTGCCCAGCGTTTCAATATTTTGCTGTGCACGACCATCATTGAAACGGGCATCGACGTACCGACGGCGAACACCATCATCATGCACCGCGCCGACAAGTTCGGCCTGGCGCAGCTGCACCAGCTGCGCGGCCGGGTGGGACGCTCGCATCACCAGGCCTACGCCTACCTGCTGGTGCACGACGTGCAGGGCCTCACCAAGCTGGCGCAGCGCCGCCTGGACGCCATCCAGCAGATGGAAGAACTGGGCAGCGGCTTTTACCTGGCCATGCACGACCTGGAAATCCGCGGCGCCGGCGAGGTGCTGGGCGAGAGCCAGTCGGGCGAAATGACGGAAATCGGCTTCCAGCTGTATTCGGACATGCTCAACGAAGCCGTGCGCTCGCTGAAAGCGGGCAAGGAGCCGGACCTGGCCGCGCCGCTGGCGTCGACGACAGAGATCAACCTGCACGTGCCGGCCCTGCTGCCGGCGGACTTCTGCGGCGACGTGCACGAGCGCCTGTCGATCTACAAGCGCCTGGCCAACTGCGCCACGCAGGACAAGATCGACGATATCCAGGAAGAGTTGATCGACCGCTTCGGCAAGCTGCCCGACGCCGTCAAGGCCCTGGTCGAGACGCACCGTTTGCGCATCGCGGCGAAAACCGTGGGCATCGTCAAGATCGATGTGCATGGCGAGGCGGCCACCCTGCAATTCATGGCCAAGCCGCCCATCGATCCGATGCGCATCATCGACCTGATCCAGAAAAACCGCCATATCAAGCTGCATGGCCAGGACAAGCTGAAAATCACGGCCGCCATGCCGGACCTGGCCGCGCGCGTGACGCAAATCAAGACCACCATCAAGCAATTGACGGTGTAGACCATTTCGACAATTAATGCAGGACTGCCCCATGACCAATACCAAGACCATCACCATGAATCTGATCCTGCAGGGCCTGGACGGCGATAGCGCCCGCCTCGAACGCATCGCCGCGCTGGCCGCGCCGACGTCAGTCACGCGCCTCGGTCCGAACGCCGTGCGCTGCGAGCAGATCGCCTACTCGCCCGCACTGCGCCCCACGATCGAAGTGGCGGCCCAGGCGGCGCAGCTGGACGCCACCTACATGATGGGACAGCGCGAGCTTAGTGAATTCAAGCTCGTGGCGATGGACATGGATTCGACCCTGATCACCATCGAGTGCATCGATGAAATCGCCGACATGCAGGGCTTGAAACCACAAGTGGCAGCCATCACGGAAGCGGCCATGCGCGGCGAGCTCGATTTTGCCGCCAGCCTGAAACAACGCGTGGCCCTGCTCGAAGGCCTCGATGCGTCGGCCCTGCAGCGCGTCTATGACGAGCGTTTGAAACTGTCGCCGGGCGCGGAAGCCATGCTGGCGGCCGTGCAAAAGGCCGGCCTGAAAACCCTGCTGGTGTCGGGCGGCTTTACTTTCTTCACCGAGCGCCTGAAGGAACGCCTGGGCCTCGACTACACGCATGCGAACGCACTGGAAATCGTCGACGGCAAACTGACGGGCAAAGTCCTGGGCGGCATCGTCGACGCCGAGGAAAAGCAGCGCACGGTGGAGCGCGTGTGCGCGGAACTGGGCATTTCCCCGTCCGAAGCCATCGTCATGGGCGACGGCGCCAACGACTTGAAGATGATGGGCATCGCCGGCCTGTCGGTTGCCTTCCGCGCCAAGCCCGTGGTGCGCTCGCAAGCCGACGTGGCGCTGAACTTCGTGGGACTCGATGGCTTGCTCAACGTCTTGAGCTGAGCCGGCGCCAGCTTAGCGCTATCTGGCGGGCGGTGCGCGCACGGCGGCACAAGTTTGCTATATTGCAAACTTGTGATCACCCCGCCAGCCCATCGTGAAAGAACACCGCATGCCGCCACCGCTGCCAGAAGAGATACAACGCCATCTCGATATATTCGTCGCTGCCGCGCAGAAAGCCTTCGGCGCCGACCTGGCCGCCGCCGTGCTGTTTGGCTCGGCCGCCGATGGCCAGTTGCGCGCCACCTCCGACGTCAACCTGCTGTTGCTGCTCAAGCGCTTTACGCCGCAGGCGGCCGATGCGCTGCGCGGGCCCTTGCGCCTGGCGCACGCCGCCATCGATTTGCAGGTGATGTTCCTGCTCGAAAGCGAATTGACGCAGGCCGCCGACGCCTTTGCCGTCAAGTTCGCAGACATCATCGCGCGCCACCGGGTGCTGCATGGCGTTGACCCTTTCGCCAGCCTGCACACGAGCCGCGACGCCGTGCTGCGCCGGCTGCGGCAAGTGCTGCTGAACCAGCAGGTGCGCATGCGCGAACGGTATATGCTGTTGAGCCTGAATGAAGAACAGCTGGTCGGCGCCATCGCCGACGCGGCCGGTCCCCTGCGTTCGGCCGCGGCCTCGCTGGCGCAGCTGGAAGACAAACCTGCGCAGTCCGGCAAGCAGGCGCTCGAAGCGTTTGTCGACCAGCTGGGCGAACCGGCCATGCACGCTGCCCTGCAAGCCATGTCGGCCGCGCGCGAAACGGCGCGCCTGGCGCCGGGGCAGGCCCTGCCCGCCTTTACGGGCTTGATGACGATTACCGAACGCCTGCGCGAACACGCGGAGCAGATGCGGTGAACGGCGCGAATCCGTTTGACTGGAGCGGGCCATCGTTCCTGCTGGCCTACCTGATCTTCGGCGCGCTCGTGTACTACGGCGTGCGCGAGCTGCTGATCCGCCAGGAATTGCGCAATCCGCACGCCCAGCTGTCGCTGGCCGACGATCCCTACCGCATTGCTTTTTTGCGCGGCGGCGCCCTCGAAGCCGTGAAGATCGCCGCCATCGTGCTGGTCGACCGGGGCTTGCTGCGCGCCGATGGCCCGCTGCTGGAAACGGCCAGCGCAGACAGCCTGCGCTTCGCCAGCCACGACATCGAACGCGACGTGCTGCGCTTGTATCTCGGCCGCCAGAGCCACAGCAAGGAACTGGCCGTGCAAGCCGAGATGCTGCCGTCGTGCCGCGCCTACCAGGAGACGTTGACGCAGCAGGAATTGCTGGTCGGCCCGCAGCTGCTGCGACGGCGCGAACGCATCACCTGGACCGCGCACTGGCTGCTGCTGACGGTGGCCGCCGTCAAGGCCGTCATCGCCATCAGCCGCCAGCACTACAACCTGCTGTTCCTGGCGGTCCTGCTGGCGATTTTTCTCCTCATGCTGCGCGGCCTGCGCACCCAGGCGACCAGCTGGAGCGCGCAGCGGCTGCTGACCGACCTGCGCATGTTGTTCGGCCGCCTGAACATGCGCTCGGCGCGCCTGCAGGCGGGCAGCAGCAGCGCCGACATGGCCCTGCTGGCCGCCATCTTCGGCATCGGCGCGCTGCCCTTGTCCGTGTACGCGTATGTCGCCGAGCTGTATCCGGCGCCCCGGCAAAACGGCGGCGGCGACTCCTCGTCCAGCAGCACGGGCGACTCGGGCGACTCGTCATCAGGCGGCGGCGGTGACGGCGGCGGCAGCGGCTGTGGCGGTTGCGGCGGTGGTGGCGGCTGTGGCAGTTAGCCAGGAGACCACGCGCGACCGCGTCGGCCTGGGCTGGCGCGGCGAACTGGCCGCCGGCATCCTGTCCAACCTGGCGCGGATCGACGTGCTGGAAGTGATCGCCGACGATTATTACCGCGCCTCGCGCGCCGGCATCGCCGCCTTGCGCAGCCTGGCGCGCCAGGTGCCGGTCAGCTTGCACGGCGTGGGCATGGGGTTGGCGTCGACGATTCCCGCCGACCCGCGCCGCCTGCATGCGATGGCGCGCCTGATGAAAGAAGTGCAGGCGGAGTCGTGGTCAGAGCACCTGAGTTTCGTGCGCGCCGGCGGCGTCGAGATCGGCCACCTGGCGGCGCCGCCGCGCACGCCGCACAGCGCCGCCGGCGCGATCGCCAATATCGCGCTGGCCACGCGCATCGTCGGCAGCGCGCCGCTGATGGAAAACATCGCCACCCTGGTCCAGCCGCCGGCCAGCACCCTGAACGAAGCGGCATGGCTGGCGCAGATTATCCACGGCGCGCAAGTGCCGCTGCTGCTCGACCTGCACAACCTGTATGCGAATGCCGTCAATGCCGGCGAGTCGCCGCAGGAACTGCTGCTGCGCCTGCCGCTGGACAGGGTGGGCGCCGTGCACCTGAGCGGCGGCCACTGGATCGCTGCGCCGGGCGGCGGCCAGCGGCTGCTGGACGACCATCTGCACGACGTGCCGCCCGAAGTCTTTGCTTTATTGACGGTGCTGGCGCGCCATGCGCCGCAACCGTTGACGGTGATCGTCGAACGCGACGGCAATTACCCGTCGTTCGAACATGTGCTGGGCCAGCTGGAACTGGCGCGCGCGGCCTTGCGCGCGGGGCGCAGCGCATGAGTTCCCCCGCACTGGAAACCTTGCTGGCAAAGCTGTACACGGACGACGCCCTGCGTGCCGCCTTCCTGCTCGAACCCCATGCGCAAGCCCTGCTGCATGGCTTGTCGCCGCAGGAAGCGGAGGCGATGGCGGCGATCGACCGCATCGGCCTGCAGATGGCGGCGACCAGCTATCGTTCCAAGCGCACCACACACGGTACCCGGGCGGCACCGGCGCAACGCTGGTGGCGCCGGCTGCTGGCTGCCTGGACCTGACGGCCTACAGCTGCCACAGCCGCAGCGGCAGCAGTCCCCACCACGCCAGTACCAGCAGCAGTTGCAGGGCCGCCAGCAAGGCCACCCAATCCCATTTCGCCCACGAGCCCGCCTCGGCCGCCGTGCCGCGGCTGCGCCAGCAGCGGGCCAGGCCGAACGCCGTCGCCAGCGGCAGCGCGCCCGTCACCAATACCAGCAGCACGCTGGCGATGGTGATGTCGCCCAGGCGCAGGTAGGACTGGAAATAGAAAAACGGCAGCGGCAGGAGCAGCGCCAGCATGGCCAGCAAAGGCGCGAACAGATGGTCGCCCCGTCCCAGGCTGCGCAGCGCGGCGCGCCAAACGCCCACCACCAGCACGTACAGCAAGCCGGCCGCACCGAGGGCCAGGCTGCCCCACAGTACCAGCATGCGCAGCATCGACGCGCGCTCATAGCTGCGCAGGCCATCGCTGAGCACATGCTTGCCATCTTCCTGCATCAGCACGTGCGACGGCGTGCTGCGGTCGCTGGCGCGGAACAGCAGGCCGCCCACCGGCTCCAGTTCCTTAGGTTCGCCCTGGAACGGAATCAGGAACAGCGACTCGCCATCCCATTTCACACGCGTAAAACCGAAGACGGCGTCGACCCAGGCCATGCTGGCCATGGGGCTGGGCGACGGCACGTAGACGCCCTGCCAGTTTTCCACCGTGGGTGCGGGCGTGCCGCGCGGGGCCGGCGCGCGCAGCGGCAGTTCCAGGTCGCGCAGCAGCAGGCGGTTGAAGCGTTCATAGTCGGCCTGCTCGGCATCCGTATTGAAGGCCACGAAGAACGCGCTGTCCTGCTCCGGGTAGATGCACAGCATGGTGCGGAAACCCACGGCCGTGCCAGGATGGCAGGCGCCCACCACGTTATGGCGGTCGCGCACGGCCAGCGCCAGGCCGTGTCCCGTTGCCAGGCCCGCCTGCGCCGCATCCGTGCCGGCCGGCTCGGACAAGGCGCCCATCAGCGCCAGGTCAATGAACTGCGCGCCCTGCAGCTTGCCATCGCCCATCAGGAATTGCGCCAGCTTGCCCATGTCGGCCGCCGTGGTGGTGAACTGCGCGGCCGGACGCAAATACTGGGGCACGGCCGGCTGCGCCACGCCATGCTCGAAGTGGCCCATGGCCAGGCGCGGGTCCGCGAGCGATCCCGCCTGGGTGCTCATTTGCGTACTCATTTGCGTAACGTAGGCAAACGTGCTGTCCGCCATGCCCAGCGGTTGCAGCAGCTGCGCATCGAGGTAGCGCTCGTACGGCTGGCCCGTGACCTTCTCGATCACCATGCCCAGCAAGCCATAGCCCATGTTCGAGTACGCATAGCGGCTGCCGGGCCGCGCGCGCACGCGCAGCAGATTGCGCCCACCGTCAAACGCCTCGGCCAGCGGCGTCTCCGGCGCCGGGTTCAGACTGAACGCCTGCCAGAAGCGCACGTTATCGAGGCCCGACGTATGCGCGAGCAGGTGGCGGATGCGCACGGGGTCGCTGGCCTGCCACGGGTTTTTCAGCGCCAGTTCCGGCAGCACCTGCTGCACGGGCGTGTCGAGCGTGAGCTTGTCTTCGCTGACGAGGCGCAGAACGCCCAGCGCCAGCGCCACCTTGCCCACGGAGCCCACCTGCATGCGCGTATCCGTCTGCATGGGTATGTTCTTGGCCGCGTCGCGCAAGCCGGACGCGCCGACTTTGACTGTCCCGTCAGGCAAGACTTCGCTCCAAACGGCGCCCGCCAGACCCTCTTCCTTCAAGCCGGCGGCAAACTCCGCGTCCAGGGTTGGGCCGGCGGCATGGGCAGCGGTGACGCACAGCAGCAAGGCCGGCAAAGCCTGGCGCAGCCATGATCTGGCGCGCGCGGCCAGGGTAGGATATCGATCTCGTTTCAACAATGTATTCTGCCTTTTTCCATGGACTGCGCTGCCGCGCCGTTTTGCTTGTTACAATTAAAAATTGAGCAACGACGGGAGCTTTCATGTCACAAGATATTATTTTGGATACCCAACTTCAGCAGACCAAAAAACTGGCCTGGTGGTTATACCTGATACATGGCGCCAGCTTCGTGTTTTCGCTGGGCGCGTTTTCCTTCATTCCGCTCATCATCAATTATGTGAAGCGGGACGAGGCGGCCGGGACCTTCGTGCACAGCCATCACAGCTGGATGATCCGTTCCTTCTGGTGGTACGTGGTCTGGATCGTCGTCGGCGCCATCCTGTGGGTCACGCTGATCGGCATTCCGCTGGCCCTCATCGTGTGGGGCGTGGCCTGGCTGTGGAAAGCCTACCGCCTGCTGCGCGGCTTCATCGACCTGAACAACAACAGCCCCGTCCCCATGTAAATGCTTGCGGGCAAGCCATCGTGCTTGCCCGCACACGGCTACATCGCCGCGAACGCCCGTTCGATATCGGCAATCAAGTCCTGCGGATCTTCCAGTCCCACGTTCAGGCGCACCAGCTGGCCCGGCAACTGCCAGCCCTTGCGCATGGCGGCGATACGGTACGGCATCACCAGGCTGTTCGCGCCACCCCAGCTGTAGCCAATCTTGAACAACTGCAAGGCATCGACGAAACGGTCCGTCTGCGCCTCCGTGTAGCGGGCATCGAACAGCACGGAAAACAGGCCGCCCGCGCCCGTGAAATCGCGCTGCCAGATGGTGTGGCCCGGACAATCCTCGAAGGCCGGATGCAGCACCGTGGCGATCTCGCTTCTTCCCTTGAGCCAGGCGGCCACCGTGCGCGCGCCCACGTCATGGGCATCGAAACGCAGCTTCATGGTGGGCAAGCCGCGCAGCACCAGGTAGGCATCGTCGGCGCCCACGCCCATGCCAAGGCGCATGTGCGCCTGCGCCAGGCGCTCGTGCAGCGCCCTGTCGCGCGTAATGAGCGCGCCCATCAGCACGTCCGAGCCGCCCGACTGGTATTTCGTCAACGCCTGCATGATGATGTCCACGCCCAGGTCGAAGCCGCGCAGGGCCAGGCCCGCCGACCAGGTGTTGTCCAAAGCCACCAGCACACCGCGCGCATGGGCGGCCGCGCAGATGGCGGGCAAGTCCGGCACCTCCATGGTCACGGAACCAGGTGCTTCCGTCCAGATCAGTTTGGTGTTTGGCTGGATCAGGGCCGCGATGCCGGCCCCGATAAGCGGGTCGTAATAGCGGGCCGTGATGCCGAAATCCTGCGCCAGCCAGCGTCCCAGTTCGCGGTTCGGGTTGTATATATTTTCCGGCAATAAAACGTCGTCACCCGTTTTCAGCAGGGCAAAGTCCGCCATGGCGATGACCGCCAGGCCCGACGGCGCCAGCAGGCAGTATTGTCCCCCTTCGATCTCGGCCAGCCGCGCTTCCAGGGTGAACGTGGTGGGCGTGCCGTGCAAGCCGTAGGTATAGGCATTCTTGTCTTTCCAGTCGCCCGAGCGCATGGCCGCCACGTCCTTGAACAGCACGGTCGATGCGTGATGGATGGCGTTGGGAAACGCGGCAAAGCCTTGCGGTGCCTGGTAATCGCTGTGGATCAGCGCGGTTTGCGGAGATTTGGGTGTGGTCATGGCGTCGGCAACGGGTCGTAGACAATAAAAAAGCAGACCGCACAGTGCGGGTCCGCATTGATTGTAAGGGCTTTGCTCAAAAACTGCCGTACAACTGGCGCCAGATGTATAGCGAACGGAAGAATAAATCCGATAATGCTTTCACATTTATCATGTATTATTAGCATGCTTTATTTTTAATATTTTAATTTATACATTCCAATCTGAAGGATATCCCATGTTGAAAAATGCAGTGCTCGCTTGCGTCCTGGCTGTGGCCACGACAACGGCGCTGGCCGCTCCGGCCAAGCCTAACGTGGTCAACTTTTCCTATACCGGTTTTTATGATGAATTGAATGGCGGTGCGTGGAACCCCGACTTGCGGCTGGAAGGGAGCTTTAATTTCAACAATGCCAATGGCGACAATGTCATCACGAAAAACGAAGCCTACAACTTGGTATTCAATGGTCGGAACTACTACCATGACTGCAACAATGGCAATATCTACATGCGCTGTGGAGTAGATGTACTGGAATATTCTGCTGCAGGCGGCTTGAATATCTCCGCGTATTTCACCGGCAGCTATCCCGACGAAACCTATTTTGGCAGATTGAAGACGGGTGACTCTTTTGCCTACACTTATTACCATCCTTTTGATCCCGGTTCGAGCAGTATCAGCGTACGCTGGTCGCCAGACACCAAGCTGACGATCAGTCCCGTACTGGTCCCCGTACCCGAGCCTGAAACCTATGCCATGCTGCTGCTGGGCCTGGCCGGTATCGCCTGGATGCAGCGCCGGCGTCGCGCCATCTGAAGCGCCACAAAAAAAAGGGACCGCCAAACTGGCGATCCCTCTTTTCAAAACAGTATCAACGCTGTCGGCCGCACCAGGACAGCGTTACTCCGCAGCGCCCCACAAGTCATGCGCATCCGCGGACGTGATGGTCACGTCAACAAATTGGCCGACCGCCAGCTTGCGGTGCGGTTCGAACGGCGGCTTCACATACACGACGCCATCGATTTCCGGCGCGTCGGCGGACGAACGGCCCACGCCGCCGGAGCGGGTGACTTCATCGATCAGCACGCGCACGGTCTTGCCGACCTTGGCTTGCAGGCGTTTCTTGGAAATTTCTTCCTGCAGCAGCATGACGCGGCCGCGGCGCTCTTCGCGCAACTCTTCCGGCACGGGGTTGGCAATTTCGTTGGCCGTCGCGCCTTCCACAGGCGAATAGGCGAAGCAGCCCAGGCGGTCGATCTGCGCTTCCTTGAGGAAGTCCAGCAGGTATTCGAATTCCGCTTCCGTTTCGCCCGGGAAACCGGCGATGAAGGTCGAGCGGATGGTCAGGTCCGGGTTGATCGCGCGCCAGGCCTGGATGCGGTCGAGGTTTTTCTCGCCGCTGGCCGGACGCTTCATGCGCTTCAATACGTCAGGATGCGCATGCTGCATCGGGATGTCGAGGTATGGCAGGATGTGGCCGCCGCTCATCATCGGGATGATCTGATCCACGTGCGGGTACGGATACACATAGTGCAAGCGCACCCAGGCGCCGTAGGACTTGGCCAGTTCGCCCAGCGCTTCCGTCAGCTGCGTCATGTGGGTTTTCACGGGACGGCCATTCCAGAAGCCGGAACGGAATTTCACGTCCACGCCATACGCCGAGGTGTCTTGCGAAATGACCAGCAATTCCTTGACGCCGGCCTTGAACAGGTTTTCCGCTTCGATCATCAGTTCGCCGATCGGGCGCGAAACGAGGTCGCCGCGCATGGACGGGATGATGCAGAAGCTGCAGCGGTGGTTGCAGCCTTCGGAAATTTTCAGGTAGGCATAGTGCTTCGGCGTCAGCTTGACGCCTTGCGGCGGCACCAGGTCGAGGAACGGTGCATGCGGTTTCGGCAGGTGCAAGTGGACGGAATCCATCACTTCGGCCAGCGCGTGCGGGCCCGTGACGGACAGCACTTTTGGGTGCACCTTCATGATGATGTCGTCGCCGGCAGCATCCTTCTTGGCGCCCAGGCAACCGGTCACGATGACCTTGCCGTTTTCAGCCAGCGCTTCGCCGATGGCGTCGAGCGACTCTTGCACCGCAGCATCGATAAAACCGCAGGTATTGACGATCACCAGATCGGCGCCAGCGTAGGATTTCGCCGTTTCGTAGCCTTCGGCGCGCAGTTGGGTCAGGATTTGTTCGGAGTCGACCAGCGCTTTCGGGCAGCCGAGCGAGACAAAGCCCACTTTCGGCGCCGCACCTGGCATGGCCAGCATGGCCTCGGGCTGGGCGGAAGGAACGGGAATACGGTGAATTTCAGACATAGTTGGCAGCTAGTAAAATGGTGAGGCGAATCGGCTATTGTACCCCGAGCCGCCCCTTGCTGGCAGAACTATGCTGCTTTGATGACGCCGATACAACTCCCGGGCGATCAAATCGCCCGGTGAGCGTGTGGCATTGCTTACTTTTTGTCCGTTGGCGGGACCGGCGGAACGAACGGGAACGTGCCGAACAGATTCTTGCTCTGGCTTTGCATCTGTTCCTGCATCTGCACGAACAGGCTCTTGCTCTGGTCGATGTAGTTGTTCATCATGCCTTGCATCATCGGGCCCTGGACATTCATGAACTGGGTCCACATTTCAGGGCTGAATGGCTTGCCTTCGAAACTGCCGGCCGACGTGCCCGTGAATTTGTGCTGGATATCGGTGAACGCTTGCACGTTCTTTTCCAGGTAGGATCCCATCATGCCCTGCATGGCGTGGCCATAGTAGCGGATGATCTGCGACAACACGCTGCTCGAGAACATGGGCGCGCCGTTCGCTTCCTCTTCCAAAATGATTTGCAGCAAGATGCTGCGCGTCAAATCTTCATTGGATTTGGCATCGACGACGGTAAACACCTCATTGTCCAACACCAGTTGCTTGACGTCCGTCAAGGTGATGTAGGAACTGGTTTGCGTGTCATACAGACGGCGGTTAGGATATTTTTTAATCAGGCGGTCTATACTTTTTTTTGCACTACTCATCACAAGTTCCACTTATTGCGCCGCAGCGCATACTGAGTTAATCCGAAAAAAAAGCGAACGTGGGTCCGCTTTCGCACCTGCCTACGTTTTCCATTATAGAGTGGAAAACGGCTCCATTGCACATCAGGGTAGTAGATTCCCGCATTTATTGCAACGCAACTAAAAGTAGATTCCTGACAAGACCGGAGATTACGCCGGTCTCGTCAGCAAAAACGCTTTGTGAATTAATCCGCCCTGACTTTAACATACCGCCCTGGCGCCGGCTCGATTGCCGCGTGGCGTTTGTTGCCTGGCTTGCCTGGCGCCTTCACCTGGGCGCCGCCGTGTTCGGCCAGGAAGGCAGCCCATTCGGGCCACCAGCTGCCCACGTGCTCGGTCGCGCCTTCCATCCATTGCTCGGCAGTCAAGGGCTTGGCTTTGGCCGTGCGCGGCTGGTCATTACTCCAGTAACTGCGCTTTTTCTTCGAGGCAGGATTGATCACGCCGGCGATATGCCCCGAAGCACCGAGGATAAAACGGTTGGCTTTCGGTTTTTTCGGATTCAGCAAAGCCGTGCTGGCGTAGGCCGCGCCCCAGGGCACGATGTGGTCTTCGCGCGAACCGTAGATGAAAGCGGGCGCGTCGATGCTGCTCAGGTCGACCTTTTCACCGGCCACCGTCAGCTTGCCCGGCACTTTCAGGCTGTTTTCCAGGTAAGTGTTGCGCAAATACCAGCAGAACATGGGGCCCGGCAAGCCCGTGCCGTCGCCATTCCAGTACAGCAAGTCGAACGCGGGCGGCTCCTTGCCCTTCAGGTAATTCGACTGCACATAATTCCACACGAGGTCGTTCGGCCGCAAGCTCGAGAAAGTGCTGCCCAGGTCGCGGCCCGACATCAGGCCACCCTTGGCCAGAGACTGCTCGCGCAGCACCACTTGTGGCTCGTCGATAAAGACGTTGAGCGCGCCCGTGTCGCAGAAATCGAGGAAAGTGGTCAGCAAGGTCAGGCTGGCGGCCGGATTCTCGCCGCGTGCCTTGAGCACGGCCAGCGCCGTCGAGACGATGGTGCCGCCCACGCAAAAGCCGAACATATTGAGCTTGTCCTGGCCGGAAATTTCCTGCGTGACCTTGATGGCTTCGATCACGCCTTGCTCGACGTAATCGTCCCACGTCAGGTGCTGCATGCTCATGTCCGGATTGCGCCAGGACATGAGGAATACGGTATTGCCCTGCTCCACCGCGTAGCGCACGAGCGAATTTTCCGGCTGCAAGTCAAGGATATAGAATTTATTGATGCACGGCGGCACCATCAACAGCGGACGCTGGTGTACCGTGGCCGTCGTCGGCGTGTACTGGATCAGCTGGAATAAGGCGTTTTCAAACACCACCGTGCCCGGCGTGGTGGCCACGTTGCGGCCAACTTCGAAGGCCGATTCATCGGACTGCGAAATGCGTCCCTTCTGCATGTCGGCCAGCATATTGCTCAAGCCCTTGGTCAGGCTTTCGCCCTTGGTCTCGATCAGGGTTTGCTGAGCATCGGGATTGGTGGCAAGAAAGTTGGCGGGCGACATGGCATCGACGATTTGCTGCACGGCAAACGCAATCTTTTGCTTCTGGTGCGGCGTCGCTTCCACGGCGTCGGCCATGGCGCTGAGAAACTCCGCGTTCAGCAGGTAGGCCGCCGCATTGAAGGCCGACAGGGGGCTGGCGTGCCAGGCAGGGGCAGCGAAACGGCGGTCTTTCAGCTCCGGTGTCTTGCCGGCCATGAAGTCGGCCCACAAGCCCGTCAGCTTGGCCACGTAGGCGTTTTTCAGTTGCTCGATCACGTCCGGCTTGATGCTGGCGCCCGCATCCTGCAAAATGCCGGCAATCGGATTGCCCTGGGGCTGCGGTACCATGTTGAACCACGTCTTCCACTGCTCAGGATTGCTGATCTGCGCCATCCATTCCTTGGTCATCATTTGAGGATCGGGCATATTCATAGGTATATGTAAGTCCATTCAAGAATTAATAAATAATTACTTCCGGGCCACCTGCATGCAAACTCTTACTGATTGCCACTACTTATGATGCTCATGACCGCTGTCGCCTGGATCTATGTCGTCGGCCTCATGGCGCTGACGGAACCGTCCATCGTCGCCGGGGTGATGACCTTCGTGCTGTACTGCGTCATTCCCCTGTCCATCCTATTCTATCTGACGGGCTCGCGGCGACGCAAACGCAAGGCGGCGCGCATCGCGGAACAGAACGCGCGCTCCAAAGCCTCAGCAGACGATAAAACAAAAACGGCAGACACATAAGTGTCTGCCGTGCAGATTATTTGCGCCAGATCAAGCTGGCCTGTCTTCCCGTGACGCCATCGCGCCGGTACGAGTAAAACTGCGCCGCATCGCTAACGGTGCAATATTCCCCACCCGCCACTTGCGCCACGCCATCGCGCAGCAGCATGGTACGCGCCAGCGCATAGATGTCGGCCAGGTACTTGCCCGGCTTGCCAGCGATGGCGGCGAACGCAGCGCTCAACACTTGCCGTTCAGCATCGTCGCGCGCGCCGTCGCGGAACGCTTGCAGCACATCCTGCCCCACTTCGAATTGCTGCGGACCAATGGCCGGCCCCAGCCAGGCGAGAATGTCCGTCGCACCCTGCGCCCGCATGGCCGCCACCGTGCGCTGCAAGACGCCGTTGGCCAGGCCGCGCCAGCCCGCATGGGCCGCGCCGACGACCAGGCCATCGCTTGAACAGAACAGCACCGGCAGGCAATCGGCCGTCATCACCACGCACACGGCGCCAGGCTGCGCTGCCACACTGGCGTCGGCGTCCGGCACGTAGCCGTCCAGCTTGCCAGCATCGGCCACGGCCACGCCATGCACCTGCGACAGCCAGGCCGGTTGCGCCGGCAAGACCTCTGCCAGCCGCGCCCGGTTGGCGGCCACGTGCGCAGGGTCGTCGCCCACGTGCGTGCCCAGGTTCAAGCCATCGCCGCCCTGCCCGTCACCATACGGCCCCTGGCTTACGCCGCCTGCGCGCACGGTTGCCAGCGCGCCCACGTTTGCAGGCAAGCCGGGCCAATCGGGCACAAGGCAAGGCAACGGCGACGTCATCAGACCTGTTCCGGCTCGGGAATACCAGCGGTGGCGATCAATTGCGCGAAATCATCGGCCAGCGGCACGATCCATTCGCACGCTTCCAGAGTGCCCGGATGCACGAGACCAAGACGGCGCGCCTGCAGCGCCTGGCGCGAGAAGACGGACACCAGGTGCTGCTTGCCGTACACGTAGTCGCCGACCAGCGCGAACCCCAGATGCTGCATGTGCACGCGGATCTGGTGCGTGCGGCCCGTTTCCAGGCGGCATTGCATCAGGCTCACGGGACGACGGTCGAGTTCGCCGCTGCCGATCAATTCATAGTGCGTGATGGCGGGCTTGGCGGTGAAATTCTCCGAGACAGCCATCTTGACCCGGTCGCGCGGGTGGCGCGCGATGGACGCATCGATGGTGCCCGCCATTTTCGGCGTACCCCACACAAGCGCGAAATATTCGCGCTTGACGGTGCGCGCCTGCAACTGGCGCACCAGATCCGTTTGCGAGGCCAAGGTCTTGCCGACGACCATCAGGCCGCTCGTATCCTTGTCCAGGCGGTGCACGATGCCGGCGCGCGGCACCCCCGCCAGCTGCGGGCAGTGGTGCAGCAAGCCGTTGAGCAAGGTGCCCGACCAGTTGCCCGGGCCCGGATGCACGACCAGTCCGGCCGGTTTGTTGATGACGATGATATGCTCATCTTCGTGCACGATGTTCAATTCCATCGCTTCCGGCTTAAAAGCCTCGTCTTCCGGCGCGCTTTGCGGCAGAATGACGATCTTCTCGTCGCCATAGGCGGTCATGTTGCGTTTGGCAACTTTTCCATCGACGGTCACGAAACCGGCTTCCAGCCACAATTGCAGGCGGCTGCGCGAGTATTGCGGCACCAGCTTGGAGATGACTTTATCGAGGCGGTGGCCGCAGGCGTCCGGCGTCAGTTCCAATGTAATCGGGGCCATTTCCTCGAAGACGTCGTCGGCGGCAAAATCGCCGTCAAACGCCTCTTCGGCAGCATGGTCAGAAAGGGAGTCAAACGCGGGGTCAGCCAAATTAGGCTTCGGAGTTAATATCACAGCATTCCCATCGGCTATAATCAGCCTATTGTAAAATCTTGGTTAAAACCTTCTTGCAAAACGTCATGCAAAAAAAATTATCGTTGGTAGTCGCTTCAGTCGTTCTGCTCGGCATGTCCGCTTGCAGCTTGTTGCCTGAAAAAGTGGATGAGACCAAAAACTGGTCCGTTACGAAATTATACTCGGAGGCGCGTGAAGAAATGACCGGGCAGCACTATGAAGCTGCAATCGGTCTGTTCCAGAAGCTGGAGGCTAACTATCCTTTTGGCAACTATGCTCTGCAAGCGCAGATGGAGATCGCTTACGCGTATTATAAGTCGGGAGACCAGGCGCAGGCACTGGCTGCCGTCGAACGCTTCATCAAGTTGCATCCGAACCACGCCAATGTGGACTATATGTACTACTTGCGGGGCCTGATCAGCTTTAACGACCAGATCAGCTTCCTGAACTTCCTGTACGAGCAAGATCCGACCGAGCGCGATCCGAAAGCCACGCGCGAAGCGTTTGCGGCCTTCAAGCAACTGGTCGACAAGTTCCCAAATAGTAAATATGCGCCCGATTCGCTGGCCCGCATGAACTATTTGATCGATGCGATGGCGAAATACGAAGTGCACGTGGCGCGTTATTACTACCGCCGCGGCGCTTACCTGGCCGCCGCCAACCGCGCGCAAACGACGGTGAGCGACTTTGCCGCCTCGCCGGCCATCGAAGAAGCGCTGTTCATCATGTACCGTTCGTATGACAAGCTGGGCTTGACCGACCTGCGCGACGACGCCTTGCGCGTGCTGACCAAGAACTACCCGAACACGGCATTCCTCAGCCCGGAAGGGGTGAACAAGGAACGCAAGTGGTGGAAATTCTGGCAGTAAGATAAGAAAAAACCGGGCTAGCCCGGTTTTTTTACTTATTCGCCTACCTTGCGCCGGAACACCCAGCTAGTATCGTTCGATGCTTCCGGCACATACGCGTAACCGTCGACGTCGAATTGCTTCAGCTGCTGCGGATCGCGGATATTGTTGACGGCCGCATAGCGGGCCAGCATGCCGCGCGCGCGCTTGGCGTAGAACGAGATGATTTTATACTTGCCGTTCTTCCAGTCCTCGAACACGGGCGCGATGACGGGCACGTCCAGCTGGCGCGGCTTGACGGATTTGAAATATTCTTCGGAAGCAAGATTGACCAGCACTTGCGCGCCCTGCTCCCTGGCAGTACGGTTCAGGCCGTTGGTGATGGTGTCGCCCCAGAACGCATACAAATCCTTGCCGCGCGCGGTCGACAGCCGCGTACCCATTTCCAGGCGGTGCGGGTGGATCAGGTCCAGCGGGCGCAGCAAGCCGTACAGGCCCGACAGGATGCGCACGCGCGACTGGGCATAGTCGAGCTGGGCCGGCTGCAGGCTGCGCGCCTCGAAACCGGCATACACGTCGCCATTGAAGGCCATGATGGCCTGGCGCGCGTCGTCAAGCTGGGGCGTCCAGGACGCGTAGCGGGCCACGTTGAGGGCCGACAAGGCATCGGAAATGCCCATCAGGCTGCCCACTTCGGCAGGCGAAAACTGGCGCATGCGGGCTATGAGCTGGGCGGAATGGTCGAGAAAATCAGGGGTGCTGTGCAACGAGGTTGTTGGCGGCGTCTCCAGGTCGAGACTCTTGGCGGGCGAAAGCACGATCAACATAAATTATCACTACAAAATAGAATTGCCGACATGATACCTGCTCCACAAAAACTCGTCCTCGACACCAACGTTTGCCTCGACCTGTTCGTCTTCAACGACCCGCGCTGGGCGGGCCTGCTGGCGGCCATGGAAAGCGGCGCCGTGCACGCCATCACGCGCGAAGATTGCCGCGCGGAATATCTGGTCGTGTTGCATTACAAACATCTGCCGCTCGATGAAGCCAGCCGCGCCGTTGCCGCCGCCCGCTTCGACGCCCACATCAGCGTCGTGGCGCCGCCCGTCTCCGGCGTGCGCCTGCCCGTCTGCACGGACAAGGATGACCAGAAATTCCTCGAACTGGCGCGCGACGCCAACGCCGACATCCTCATCACCAAGGACAAGGCCCTGCTGAAACTGGCCCGCAAGACGGCCAAGGCCGGCATGTTCAAGATCATGGTGCCGGAAGGCTGGGCATTGCCAGGCTGAGCCGCCAAAGCCCCGCACGCAACGGGGCGCGCTGCGCTAGAATGGGACACGATTCCACTTTTCGCACCGCGCCCCTACCGTTCATGAACAGCCCGTCCCTGCCCAACACGACTCCCGCCCTGACCACCCGCTTGCCTCTCGTGGGCACCACCGTGTTTACCCGCATGTCCAGCCTGGCAGCCCAGCATGGCGCCGTCAACCTGGGCCAGGGGTTTCCCGACTTCGATTGCGCGCCTGGCCTGGTCGACCGCGTCAGCGACGCCATGCGCGCCGGCCACAACCAGTATCCGATGATGACGGGCGCCGCGCCCCTGCGCGAAGCCATCGCCGCGAAGATCGCCAGCTTGTACGGCCACAGCTATGACGCGGGCACGGAAATCACCGTCACGGCCGGCGCCACGCAGGCGCTGACCACGGCCGTCCTGTGCTGCGTGCATCCGGGCGACGAAGTCATCGTCATCGAACCGGCCTACGACAGCTATCTGCCCGCCATCGCGCTGGCCGGCGGCGTGCCCGTGCTCGTCTCCATGGAGGTGAGTGAACAGGGCTACAGCGTGCCGTGGGACAAGCTGGCCGCAGTTGTCAGCAACAAGACGCGCCTGATCATCATCAACACGCCGCATAACCCGACGGGCACGATCTTGCGTCCCGCCGATATCGCCGCGCTGGCCGACATCGTGCGCGGCACGCAAATTTTGATCCTATCCGACGAAGTGTATGAGCACATGGTGTACGACGGCGTGCCGCACGCCTCGCTGAGCCGTAATCCGGAACTGGCGGCGCGCAGCTTCATCGTTTCCAGCTTCGGCAAGACGTATCACGTGACGGGCTGGAAAGTCGGCTATGTAGCGGCCCCGGCCGCGCTGACGGCGGAATTTCGCAAGGTGCACCAGTACAACGTGTTTACCGTCAACACGCCGATGCAGCACGGCCTGGCCGGCTACATGGCCGACCCGCAGCCCTACCTGGACTTGCCCGCCTTTTACCAGCGCAAGCGCGACTTGTTCCGCGACGGCCTGGCGGGCAGCCGCTTTACCCTGCTGCCGGCCGACGGCACGTATTTCCAGTGCGTGCGCTACGATGCCATTTCGCAAGAGACCGAAGCGCAGTTCGCCGAATGGCTGACGACGCAAATCAAGGTGGCCGCCATTCCTGTCTCCGCGTTTTATGCGCAGGGCAAGGAGTCAAGCATCGTGCGCTTCTGCTTTGCAAAAAAAGACGAGACCTTGCGCCTGGCGCTCGAGCGCCTGCGCAGCATATAACCGAGCACTGAGCATGGCTTCGCTGCGGCGGGGCAAAGGATGACAAGCATGGTACAGCGTCGCATCGGCCCGGCCGACCTGGTTCCTGGCGAACCCCTGCCCTGGGATCTGTTTCTGGCTGACCATAGTGCCGGCCCACAACTGCGCAAGGGGCAGATCATCACGGACGGTGCACAACTGGGGCGGCTAATGCAGCTGGGCCTGTATGTGGGCGCGCCGGACCAGCCGTCCGTCTTGCGTCTGCTCAACGAGGCGGCGCAGCGCCTGGAGCGCTTGCTGTTGGCCTTGCGCAGCGAAAACAATGCCGAGCGCGACGTGCGCGACATCGCCCGCGAACTGCTGCGCGCGCTTGAGCACGATGCCGATATCGCCCTGGCCAGCATCCTGCTCAACCAGATCGCCGGCAGCTACGCCGTGCGCCACTGCATCGAAACGGCCTTGCTGGCCATGCTGGTGGGACGCAGCATGCACAAGTCCCACGACGAATTGCTGTTGATCG
Source organism: Janthinobacterium sp. KBS0711 (assembly GCF_000988085.1). Classification (NCBI taxonomy): domain Bacteria; kingdom Pseudomonadati; phylum Pseudomonadota; class Betaproteobacteria; order Burkholderiales; family Oxalobacteraceae; genus Janthinobacterium; species Janthinobacterium sp. KBS0711. Next base: position 481,584 of record NZ_LBCO01000011.1, read on the forward strand.
GCGCGGCCGCGCTGACGATGAACGTGGGCATGCTGCGCCACCACGACAGTTTCCAGGACCGGCGCGGCCCCCTGAACGACGAAGAAATGCGCATCGTGCGCCAGCATCCGCAGGAAAGCACGGAACTGTTGCGCTGCGCCGGCGTCGACGACGAGGAGTGGCTCAGTTGTGTGCTCTTGCACCATGAAAACGACGACGGCAGCGGCTACCCGCAAGGGCGCACGGCCGACGAAATCCTGCAAAATGCCAAGCTGATCGGCCTGGCCGACCGCTATTGCGCCCGCGTCTCGGCGCGCAACTACCGCCGCTCCATCGTGCCTGACCAGGCGCTGCAGCACATTTTCCTCGACCAGGGCGTGCCCATCGACCCCTTGCTGGGAGAACAGTTCGTCAACCTGCTGGGCAAATATCCGCCAGGAACGTTAGTGCGCCTGCGCAGCGGCGAACTGGGGGTGGTGACGCAACGGGGCGCCGGCCACGTCCACCCGCTCAGCGACCCGCTGGGTGCGCCGCTGGCCGCCGCCCAGCTATCGCAGATGACGCCGCGCGATACGGGCGACAGCCAGTTCGCCATCGTTTCGTCGCTGCATGAAGACGATGCGGGCGTGCGCTTCAGCATGCGGCATGTGTGGGGGGATGAAGCGAGGTTGTAGCGTTTATTCCCTGACGGCGCATCGGTGGCAGCGACCACTCTCTGTTGAAAAAATCCACGATATTACAAGGTACTCAAGCTCCTGGCCGCCATGGCAGTGAAATTGTCATTTCGATGCTTTCAAATACGCCCGCAATCCATGCGTCAGGATAAAGGGAAACACGCTCGCATGGTCTTCATCCTCGAACACGCGCAGGCGCGTCTTCAGGCCCGGGTACTTGTGCGATTTCAGCTTGCCGTCGAACTCGCGCAAGTCGGCCAGCATGTCGGCATCTTCCTCCGAACGCGAACGCTTCTTGCCCGGCGCCAGCTTTTCCAGGCCGCCGATGCCGAAGAACACGGATGCAGGAAGATCCTTGTGGCTGGCGGCATACGCCTGCTCGCGGTCGAACATGACGCCGGCGTCGTACCACAGTGACGGACTGCCGAGAATGTAATGCTCGAAAGTGCGCGGTTCGGTCAGCAGGAATTGCAGGCCCAGCAGGCTGCCATAGGAATGGCCGATAAACACCTTGCGCTGCATGTCGACGCGATAGTTACTGGCGATGAAGGGAAACACTTCGCCCGAAATGAACTGGCCATACGCCTTCGCTTCGCCGAACGCCGGTTGCCGTCCCGGCATGTCCGAGCGGTAGTCATGCTTGCGCGGCGTGGTGGGCGTATAGTCGCGCCGGCGGCTATATACCCCGCCATCGCCGTTGGCGTACGACAGGCCGACCACGATGACTTCTTCCATTCCGGCATGCTTGTTCAGGCGCTGCGCGATATTGCGCACGATGGCGAACGAGTAATTGGCGTCCACGACAAACAATACCGGATAGCGTTTGGTCCCCTGCCGATAGGAATCGGGCAAGGCGACATAGAGCTGGTAGTCCCGTTTCAGGGCTTGTGCACGGATGTCGCGCACTTCCGTATTTTCCAGCACGTAGCTGGCAGGCGGGCTGGCGGGCGCGGCCAGGGCATTGCTGGCCAGGGTGCTGCTGGCCAGGCAGCACAGGACGATGAGCAGATTGAGAGGCTTCAAGCTGGTTTCTTTCATTGAGGTAAAGTTACTTCGCCGCAGCCGCCGTCAGCTGCACCAATTTACGTTCGACAAACGCCTGCAGTTGCGGCGACAGCGTCTGCAAACCCTTGGCCCGCTCGAACGCCTGGCGCGCCTGGACCGGGTGGTTATCCGCTTGCAAGGCGATACCGAGACCCATCCACCAGACGCTGTTGTCGGGCGCCGTCTGCAGGGCCAGCTGGTAGTGCTCGGACGCTTCGCGGTAGCGCTGTTCGCGCTGCAGCACGCCGGCCAGGAAGGCGCGGTATTCGCCATTGTCGGCGGCGTACGGCAGGCTGCGCGTGAGGGTATCGAGGGCGGCCGCGCCGCCGTTGGCCTTGTCCAGCTGCAGACGGGCCAGCATCATGGCTTGCGCCGGCTGTTTCGGGTCCAATGCCAGGCTCAGCTGTAACTGCCGGGCCGCCTCGTCGGGGCGCTGCGCTTCGAGCAGCAGGCGCACCAGGGTTTCGCGCGCGCCCTGGTGGCGCGGGTCCAGTTGCAGGGTCTGCTGCAAGGCCAGCATGGCGTCGGAGACGCGGCCATCCTGCAACTGGGCCAGCGCGCGCCGGTATTCATTTTCCACGCGCTGCTGCGCAGTGACTTGCTTGCCGTCGATGATGCGCTCGCTGGCGGCCGGCACTGCCATCTTCACGACGGGCGCGGCGGCAGGCTTGGCGGCCTTTTCCGTGATGCGGCGCAATTCGGCGGGCCGCGCCGTGGCTGGCGCGGGAGCAACTTCCTCGGCCTGGAACACGGGCTCGGGTTCCGTCGCCGCGACGGGCGCCGCCGGGGCGGCCACCACCGGCGCTGGTACAACGGCAGCAGGTGCGGGAACCGGGATCGGAACCGGCGTGCTGGCCACATTGACCAGCATGGGCGGTACGGACGGGCGCTTCAGGTAGACCCAGCCCAGGGCGATGGCGGCGGCCGTCAGGCCGGCGGCGCCGCCAAAGACCAGCGCGCGCGAAACGCCCCGCTCGCGTTCGGGCACGGAGCGGATGCCGGCCGCGTCGCCGCGTCCATCGGGGGTGCCGCGCGCATCGAGGTCTTGCAACATCTTGTTAATCAGGCTCATCTACAGGCTCATCTTCGTCATCGGTTCAATAAAGTCCAGCTCACGGCACCGGCGGCGGCCAGCACGCCGGCGCCGGCCAGCCATGGCCACGGCCGCAGCCAAAAGCGACGCGGCTTGCTGGCCAGGGTGTCGCTGGCGGCCAGCGCCACGTGGCGCCCGCTGACCTGCTGCCGCCCTTCCCCATACGCCACCATCAGCGCCTTGTGCGCCATGATGTTGATCAGGCGGGGAATGCCGCCGGACGCCTGGTACAGCTTGCGCACGCCGCCACGGCTGAACAGGCGCGCGCCGTCGAAACCGGCCACGCGCAGGCGGTGCGCCACATAGAAATCCACGTCGTCGCGCGACAGCGGACCCAGGTGGTAGTGAAAGGTGATGCGCTGCGCCAGCTGGCGGATTTCCGGCAGGGCCAGCTTGACGTCGAGTTCCGGCTGGCCGAACAGCACGATTTGCAGCAGCTTGCGCTTTTCCGTTTCCAAATTCGTCAGCAGGCGCAGCGCTTCGAGGCTGTCGACGGGAATCGCCTGCGCTTCGTCCAGGCACAGCAGCACGCGCTTGCCCTGCGCCGCCAGGTTGAGCAGGCGCAAGTTGAGCGACTTGAGCAATTGATGCTGATCCGCATCTTTCTCCAACAGCACGTCAAGGTCGTCGGCCAGCGCCAGGATCAGCGAACGGGGCGGCAAGTTCGGATTCGGGATGTAGGCCGTGACGAAGTCCGGCCCCAAGGATTGCATGAACTTGCGGCACAAAAAGGTTTTACCAGTCCCCACTTCGCCAGTGATCTTGATGAAGCCCTCGCCATTGCGCGCCGCCACCAGCAAGGTGTTGAGCGCCTTTTGCGACTGCGGGCCGTTGAAGAAGAAACTGGTATCGGGCGTGAGGCCGAACGGCGCCTCGCGCAAGCCGAAATGGGCCTGGTACATTTAGCGCCGCTCCGACGGACGGCGCGGGTCGAGCGCCTCGATGCGCTTGCCCGAATCGAGCAAGTCCTCGTTCCAGCTATTGGCGCCATCGACGATGGTCGGCTTGATCAGCACCACCAGCTCGCGCTTCTGGATCACCTGCCCCGTGTTGCGGAACAACGCGCCCAGCACGGGAATATCGCCCGCTCCCGGCACTTGCGAGCGGTCCGCCGTGGTGGCTTGGCGCATCAGGCCGCCAATCGCGACGATGCGGCCATCCTGGCTGCGCACCATGCTGTCCATCTCGGACGTGCTCGATGCGGCCAGTGGCAGTTTCAGCGAACCGGCGCTGCCCAGGTCGATTTCCTTGCTGATGGTCGACACCTGGCTGACGGACGGGTGCACGTGCAGGATGATGTTGCCGTCCGCATCGATCTGCGGCGTCACGTCCAGCACCACGCCGGAAAAGAACGGCTGCAGGGTCACGTTGGGGCTGGTCGTCGCGCCGCTGGCCGTCGTGTTCGTCGTGGTCGACACGCCCGTCACGTAAAACTCGTCCGTGCCGATCTTCAGCACGGCCTTCTGGTTGTTCATGGTGGCGATGCGCGGACTCGACAGCACGTGCACGGAACCCTGCGATTCCAGGAAGGAAATCATGGCGGCGAAATTGGCCGTCTGGAAAGCCAGGCCGAACATGGAACCGGCCGCGTTGGCCGCCGAACTGAGGCCAAAGCCGCTGCTGGCCGTCAAGCCATTACCGGTGGTCATGTTGGGCGGCTGGCCGCCGTTGAACGGCAGCGGCGCCAGGGTGCCGCCCGGCTGGATGAAACCGGTCGAGATGCGGTTCGTGTGGCCGCTCTTGATCGAGGCGAACGAGGCCCAGTTGATGCCCGTCTGCGTGTTGTCGTTGAGTTCGACTTCGAGGATTTTCGCTTCCAGGATCACCTGGCGGTCGACGGACAGCTGCGTGGCCTTCAGGTACATGTCGACATTGCGCAACTCTTCCGGCATGGCGCGGATGACGATCACGCCCGACTGCGGACTCAGCACCACTTGCCGCCCCCCTTCGGTGCTGCCGACGATGGCTTCCAGCGCCGCTCTCAATTCCGGCCAGAAATCTGCCGTGGACGAAGTGGTCAGGTTGCTGCTGTCCAGCGTGCGGCCGCCCTGGCCGCCGTTGGTCTGCTGGTTCTGTTCGTTATTCTGGTTATTGCCCTGGCTGTTATTGCCGCTGTTGCCTGAACCTCCCGAGTTGGTCGAGCCCACCGATCCGACCGACGTCGACGAAACCCGCAGGTTGGAACTGCCACGCCGCGCACCCGTCAGATAATTGACATGGAACAACCGCGTCTGCATGGTCAGGGGCTTGATGTAGATCTGCGTGCCCTCGACCTTGTAGTCGTAGCCATACAGTTCGCGCACGGCGTCGAGCGCCTGGAACAGGGTCACGTCCTTCAGGTTGGCGGAAATCGTGCCGCCGATGTCGGGATGGACCAGCATGTTGTAGCGCGTGCCGGCCACGATGGAGGTGAAGAACTGGCGCGCCGGCACATTGTTGAAAGCCACGTTGAAGCGCTCGTCGAGCGCGGCGCGGGCCTTCGGCAATTGCTGGGCCAGGGCCGCCACGGGCGGCAGCAGCGCCGCTTCCACGGCGTCCGGCTGGGCCGCTGGCGCCGTGGTGGCCGCAGCGCCCTTGACGGCGTCGGTGATCGCATTGTAGGTGTCGCGCTTGACGGGCGCGACATTGCAGCCGCCCAGGCCCAGGCTGACGCTGATGACAGCCGCCATCGTACTGATCTTGAACATGCTCGCCTTGTGTTGATTGAGTTGCTTGGCCACTTCTTCTACTCCTGCTTGCGGCCGGTCTTGCGATCGGTCTCGTTGTCGGTCTTGTTATCGGTCTTGCTGTTCGGGTACAGCTTGAAGGTTTCCAGTGATTTGCCACGCCGCAGCACTACGGCCGTGTCGCGGATTTCCGTCACCATGGCGTTGCCCACCTTGCTGCCGACCTTGACCGTCTGGCCATCGATGACGGCCAGCCGGCGTCCGCCCGGCTGGGTGGAAATGAGCACCGATTGCAGTTGCGGCCGGGCCGCGACAACGGGCGCGGCGCTGGCGGGCGCCCACAGGGCCGCGGGCGGGCGCGTCGGATCATCGAGCGCCTGCGCCTGCGCGCCCGGCCATGCCAGGCTCAGCATCAGCAAAGGCGCCAGCAGCGCGGGACCAAAGGTCAGAGTGCGATCCATGTGTCGTCCATGCTGAGGGTGTGTAAGGTCAGGGTCAGGGTGGCGCTTGGATAAGTGGCCGCATCGAGGTGGGCGGCGCCCCAGAAGACACGGGTCGGCATCGCTTGCAGCGCCTGCATGTATTGCACCATGTCGGCATAACTGCCTTGCAGCACCACTTCCACGCCATGCTGGTGCAGCAACGGCGCCGGGGCCGGCGCCTTGGCGGCATCCGCCTTGGCCGCCGCGTCGCCGTTTTCAGCATCGGCCTGGTGGGCGCCGACTGCGCTGCCGGGCAAGGTTTTCAGCGACACCACGCGCAATCCCGCGTGCCGGCGCAGCAAGTGTTCAAGCAAGGTGACCATGCGCTCGGGTGCCACCAGGCCATGCTGCTTCTCGCGCAGCGCCCGCGCCAGGGACGCCGTTTCCGCCTGCAAGGCCACCAGGCGCATGCGCGCTTCCCGGTCGGGATCGGTGGCGTGGGCGAGCATGGTCAGCTCGATTTCCTTGTTCGTCGCGGTCAACAGGCTTTGTTTTTGCGCAATACTCGCCTCCAGCGCGGCGCGTTTCGCCAGCAGGGGATTGAAGCTCATGAAATAAAACACGAACAGGACGGCGGCCGCAGCGGCGCCAAACACCATCAGCCGCTCGCGCAGGCTGAGGGCGTCGAAGGCGGTGGCCCATTTCTTCAGCAAGGGCAGCATCAGCGTGTTCCTCCCGCAACAGGTTTGGCCGGCGTGACAGCACGCTCCGCCGACTGCAGGCTGAACGCGACATACGGCAGGCTGGCCGCCTTGCCGTCAACCACCGCCCCGGCCGGCTGCTCGGGCTGGCCGATGTCGAGGCTGGCGAAGCTCTTGCCTTTGAGTACTTCCTGCTGGCCCAGGCGCGTGATGTAGGCGGGCAGCAGCGACGCATGCAAGGCGCGGCCCTGCAAGCCGAAGTCATTGCCGGCGCCGGCGATGTCCACGCCCGTCAGCCATACGCCGTCGACCCTGGCTTGCGCCAGCGCGCGGAAATAGCCGGCATAGCCGAGGGTATTGCCCAGCTTGCCACTGTCCAGCACGCTTGACGCGTCCTGCAGCAACTGGCGCTGCGCTTCGACGGCCGCCAGTTCCTGTGCCAGGGCCGGATCTTTCTTGCGTGGAGGAAAATCGCGCAAAATCTGGTCGCGCTTCGCCTCGACTTGCGCCAGCGCCGCCTTGACGCCCGCTTCGCGCTGTTCCAGGCTGGCCATTGCCTGCTGGGCCAACACGCCCAGGGCCAGCAAGACCAGCGCCAGGCCACCCAGGCCCAGGCCGGCCGTGCGCGCCGACATGTGGTGTTGTTTCAGTTCAAACTGGGGATTGAACAGGTTGATCTGCTGGCTCATGCGCCCTTCCCTTCGTGCTTGCCCGGGTGCAGGCCAACCTCGCGCAGGGCAGCGCCGATGGCCAGGAAGTAGCGCGCCTGCATGGCGGGGTCGTGCAACTCGACGGCCTGAGAAAAGTCCAGCACCGTGGCCAGGTCCAGCTGCTCGACGGGCATGTAGAGATTGTCGGCCAGGTAGGCGTGCAAGCCGTCGCTGGCGCCCGTCATCAGCATCAACCGGGCCAGCGAAATGAAATGAAACTGGCGGTCAAAGTGATCGAACGAGCGCTGCAGTTCGAGGGTGACGCGGTCGTAGTACTGGCTGGCGTCGGGCGACTGCAATTGCGTCAGGGTCACGTCGATGCGGCGCGCCTGGTACAGCTCGCCATTGAAGCTCATGGTCAGCAAGCCGCCGTCGCCATCGAAAAACAGCACGGCGATGCCGCGTCCCGGCGTTTCCAGCAAAGTGGCGATATTACGCTGCGCCATCTCAGGAATATCGATCACGGACAGGCCGATCTTGCATTCGGCGTACAGCGCCTGGCGGCGCGACACGGCGCTGTTGCGCGCAGCGACGGCAAACACGCTGCTGCCCCGCTGGGTGCCGTTCGGGTCGCCCGGAATGTCGAACACGTCGATGGTGGCGTCGGCCAGGGGAAAGTCCAGCATGTCCTTCAAACGCCAGCCCACGGCCGTCTTCAATTCCTCGCGCGGCACGGCCGGCGCTTCCAGCGACAGCAGCTGGTATTCGCCGCCGGCCAGCACGCTGGTGCAGTGGCGCGTGACCGCCTGCAACTCCTTGCCCAGTTTTTCCAGCACCTCGGCCGGCGCCGGCCGCGCGGCCGCCTGGTAGCTGGCGCCCCGCACACGCGGCATGCCGCCGCCGGAACGCTCGACAACGACAGCGCTGACGCCTTCGCGGCCAAACGCCGTGGCCAGCCAGCCATCGTACTTCTTTGCTCTTGCGAATAAACCCATGCGAACTATCCAGTGTAAGTGCCTGCCCGATCTTGTCGCGCAGTGATGCATCCAGCCAATTTTAATTCATGAAGCCAACTTTATTGTGTAAAAACAATAAATTAGCGATCTTTTTTGCACGCCGTTGACTTTACTGCGACAGCACGGCTTGCAGGCGGCGCTGGACGTAATCGGGGTTATTGCCCGGGTTCGGGCAGCCGGCAGGTCCAGGCTGGTTGCAAGCCGTGGCCGTGATGGTCCAGCTGGTCAAGGTGCCGGGCCCCGTGGCCGCGCCGCATCGCACGCTGACGCTGAACGGCGACAGGGTCGTGCCAGGTGGCAAACTGAACGTGGTGGCGCCGATGCACGCCGCGCCGGCGGTCAGGCCGGCGCTGATCTGCCGCTGCAACCCCCATTCGAGGCCCGCGCGGGCGGCCTGCTCGGCACGCACGCCCTGCACGTCCATCGCCGATTCCGTCTGCTGCAAGGTGGAGATATTCACCATCACGGCCGCCAGCGCGGCCAGCACCACGAGCAGGAAAATCGCCGTGACGAGGCTGAAACCGCGCATGCGGCCCGTGCGGTGGCGCAGCAAGCGCGTCATGGCGTATTCCTCGCCTGCACTTGTTGCACCAGGCGCAGCACGCCCGTATTGCTGTTCGCCGCGCCCAGGCTCAGGTCGATATTCACCAGGCCCCGCTGCACATTGGCCAGCACGGTATAGCTGAAGGTGCACGCCGTCACCTGGCGCGCCAGCAGGGCGCCATTCGCCGCCGCCAGCGGCGCGGTGCCCTCGACAACCGGCTGGTCGGCCTGGATGGTATAGCCGTCGTACCGGGTCAGGGTGCCGGTTTTCAGATTGCAGGCATACGTGACGGGCGTCGAGACCACCTGGAAACGGTTCGAGGGCGACGGCAGCGGCGCGGGGGCCGTCGTGAACGGATAGCTGCCCAAGGTGACGACACGGCCGGCCACGCCCGTCACTGGCGCGCGGTTGCAGCCGTTTGCCGGGCTGCACGCATACGCATTGTTCGGCGTGTAAACTCCGCCCACGTTGTAAACGACGATCTGGTCGCCCACGCTGATCGCCTGGCGCGCGCCCAGCGCATCGGCAGGCATGGCGCCGACGACGGTGAAGCTCGCCGGAACGCCAGCGGCGGGAGGGGTGTCAAAGCTCAGCACATTGCCCGGCGCGGCCGCATCGCTGTCGCTCAGGTAGCGCCCGCCCGTCTTGGTCAGCAGCAATTCCAGGAACAGGCCGCCGTTCGACACGCGCACGCTGTTGGGCAGGGCCAGGCGCACGTCGCGCGTCAGGCGGCGCGCCGCCGTATCGGCCGTGTCGGCCAGCGCCGCGCGCGCCGCGACGTCCATATAGCCTTGTACGGGCACGCGGATGAAGACGGCGACCATGGCGCCGATCATGCCCGTGATGACGATCACGATGACCATCTCGACGAGGGTAAAGCCGCGCGGGCGGCGCTGGACGTTAAGGAGATTTTTCATGGAATACTGTTCGGCGCATAGCGCACGCGATAGCCGTCGAGCACGATCTGCTGGTCGGCATACGGCACGACCACGCGGATATGCAGGCCCTCCGTCGCGGGCAAGCCGTTCAGGGCTACCGGAGTGATCGTTACCGATGCAACATATTTCTGGGGGGACCCGGCAGCCCAGACGGCGCCTTGGGCATCCGTCTCGTAGTCCGTGGCCGCGCCATACGCATTCACGTAATCGTTGACGTTATCGAAAGGCCGCGTCACGCCGCCCGCCTCTTGTCCGGCCACTTCCGGGATGGCGCAGCCGGCCGGGCTGGTGGCCGTTTCCGCGGCCGGGTCTTGCGGATCGCAATAGGTAAACCGCGCCAGCTGGATTTCTTCCAGCATGCCTTCGGCAATCGCCAGCGCCTGCTTGCGCAGTTGGGGGTCGGCGCTGTTCCGCGTCGTCAGGCTCATCACGCCGAGGATGGCGGCCGAGGCCAGGCCGACGATGACGATAAACAACACCAGTTCGATCAGGGTCACGCCGCGTTCACGCTGGCGACGCTGGCTAATGGACATAACCAGTCTCCCTTTCGACGATGACGTAGCGCTCCATGCCGTCGCCCTGGATAGTGATCGTCACTTGCGCCGGGAATGTCGATGCGGCAGGAAATACGTCGTCCGATGCATACGGCTTGCCCAGCGCGTCGAAATAAAATCCCGGCATGATGCCGGAGGCGCCGGGCATGGTCACGCTGGCCGGACGGCCTTCGCATAGCCAATTGCTCCCCAGGCAATACTTGACCGTTTCCTTGCTGCCGCTGTTGCTACCAGTGGGCGGCACCACCTTCTGGGCGGCGCTGCAATCGGCATCGAAGCACAGGCCCACTCTGTCGGCATTGATACTGACAAACACGGCACGGTTTTGCGCCACCGCCAGTTTTTGCCCGTAACGCACAATATTCGTCACCTGATCCGTAAAACTGCGCGCGTCAAACGTGTCGCGCTGGAAAAATCGGTTGACGGCAAAGGTCGCCAGCAAGCCCGCCAGCACCAGCACGGCCACCAGCTCGATCAAGGTGAAGCCACGCGCAGCCGTACGCAGCAGCCGGCGTGGCGGCGCTGCGTAGCGATGCGGAAAGACTGTCGGTGGCTGCAGCAATGGATGGCCCGTAAAAAAGCCCAACGGGCTGGCGCCTGGGGTTGGGCTGGTGGTGCGCAAGGAAGGCCGGGCGTGGCCGGGCTTTCCTTGCAGTGTGCTCAAAGATTACTTACACGTGGCGGCAGTTGCCGCACTGGTAACTACCGGTGCGACAGTCGCCGTTGGGGCGGGGTAGGTAACCGAGCATGTCGTGCGCGTTGCATCAGGGGTCACGACGAAACCCGCGGTGGTTGTGATCACATAATCAGGAGTGGCAATACCCGCAGCCAATCCAATCCCGGCGGCGTCGGCCGTAGGGTAGCCACCTACTCCGGTAATCGCCTGGCCTTCCATCTTCACCGTGTTGCCATCGGCAGGCGAACCGCTCACCAGCCACTGCGCATGGTACAGCGCCGCGCCCGCCTT
>NZ_LBCO01000011.1:492850-525285 GCF_000988085.1 Janthinobacterium sp. KBS0711
AGGGCGCCAGCGGCCGCTTGCATCTTGGCCACGCGCGCATCGGTCGACATGTCGATGAATTTAGGAATCGCCGTCGCTGCCAGGATGCCGAGGATCACGATGACGACGATCAGTTCGATCAGGGTAAAACCTGCCTGGGCGCCGCTTTTCATACTACGTAAAGACTTATTCATACCTGCTCTCCAAAATCAAATAAAAACATCAAAACCAACGCCATGAAACTGTCGCTGCACCAGACCGGGAAGCGCGTCAATTTGCTGCCGAGTCCGGCGATTTCCACACCACGATATCGGGCTCCCGGGAGAGCTTGTCAAGATCGGCGTCTGCACCCGGCAAGATTACCTTAAATTTCACTGAATCAACCCGTGTAATGGGAAAAATATTGCCATTACTAAACAAATAGATAATTTTTTGTTCTTTTCTGTCGTATAACCAATTCCCCGCAGGTAATTTTTCAAGGTCCGGCTGCGCGAACTCGCCCAGGTAATTGACCGGCTTATCCATCAGCCAGTCGAACGGATTTTGCCGCGCCAGCGCCGGGATTTTGTCGCGCCTGTCCGCCAGGTACAGCTGCAGCACCTGCACCCGCAAGCTGGTGCGCAAAACGCCAAGCATCTGCGCCACGGCCACCTGCTGCGCCTGCTGCTGGTAATAGCCGAGCCGGTTCAACAATACCGTCACCAGAATGGCGAACACGCCCGCCACCACCGCCAGCTCGAACAGGGTGAAACCGCGCTGGCGGAGCGACCTTCTCATCAATGCAGGGCCGCCCGGCCCAGGTCCCAGATCGGCAGGAAGATGCCCAGCGCCAGCACCAGCACCATGGCGCCGAGGAAGACGATCAAGATCGGCTCGATCTGTGCCGACAGGGTCTTCAATTCATAGTCGACTTCGCGTTCGTACATGTCCGCGATCTCGTCCATCAGGTCGTCGAGCGAACCGGATTCCTCGCCCACGGCGATCATCTGCAGCACCACGGGCGTAAACACGCCGGCCGCGACCGAGGTACGCAAGATGCTTTCGCCCCGCTCGACGCCGTCGCGCATCTGCTCCACGCGGGCGCTCAGATAAGTATTGTCGACCGTTTGCGACACCACCGTCAGCGCCTGCACGATGGGCACGCCGCTCGTACTCGACAAGGCAAAACTGCGCGCAAAGCGGGCCATCGTGCCCTTCAGGATGATCTTGCCGGCGATCGGCAGGCGCAGCTTGGCACGGTCCCATTTATACAAGCCCTCTTTCGTGCGCAGCCAGGCGCGCCAGCCAAAAAAGCCGCCCACGCCCAGCATCAGCAGGATGGGCCAGTACGCCACCGTAAAGCGCGAAGTGCCAATCAGGATACGCGTCATCAGGGGCAGCTCCGCGTGGAAGCTGGCGAACACTTTCTCGAACTGGGGAATGACGAAAATATTCACCACGATCATGGCGGCCAGCATGGCGAAGACGACGAAGGTCGGGTAGCGCGTCGCCGTTTTCACGCGCGCGCGCATGTCGCGGTCGAATTCCAGGTGGTCGAACAGGCGCAAAAACACTTCATCGAGGCGCCCCGTCATTTCGCCCACGCGCACCATCGACAAGTAAAACGGCGTGAAGATCACGGGATGGCGCGCCATCGCGGCCGACAGCTCGCGCCCCGCATCGAGCGACTCGCGCACATCCTTGATGATGCGCCCGAACGCGGGGCTGATGGCGGACTCCTGCAAGCCGGCCAGGCCGCGCATGATGGGCACGCCCGCCTTGAGCAAAGTGTACAGCTGGCGGCTGAACAGCTGCACGTCCATGGGCGTGACTTTTTTCTCCGTCAGCTTGTCCCACCAGCTCAGCTTGCTGGCGCCGGCGCCCGTCACCGTTTGTTTGGTGGCGCTGATGTCGACGGGCGTGCTGCCGCCCGCCATCAACTGGTCGGCCACGGCGCCGCTGTCGGCGCCTTCCATCACGCCGGTCAGCAGTTCGCCACTGGCGCTGCGCGCCTTGTAGGAGAAAAACGGCACCTCAATCCTCGCTCTGGTTGCTGATGCGCATCGCTTCCATCACCGTCGTGCGGCCCTGTACCACCAGTTGCACGGCGTGGCGGCGCAAGGTTTCGCCCGCCATCTGCGCCGTCGCCACCTTCATGAAGTGGGAAGGGTCGGCATGGTTGGCGGCGTCGGCCACGGCGCGCGTGATTTCCAGCAATTCGTACACGCCCGTGCGGCCACGGTAACCCATGCCATTGCAATGCGAGCAGCCCTTGCCGTGGAAATACTGGTTGCGCTCGACCAGCTCGCCCAGTTCCATGCGCAGCCATTCATATTCGTTCGGCGTGGGCTGGTACGGCGTGCTGCAGCTTTCGCAGATTACGCGCACCAGGCGCTGCGCCAGCACGGCTTGCAGCGAGCTGCCCACCATGTAGCGGGGCACGCCCATGTCCATCAGGCGCAGCGGCGTGCTGATGGCATCGTTCGTATGCAGGGTCGACAGCACCAAGTGACCCGTCATGGCGGCGCGCAAGCCGATCTGCGCCGTTTCCTGGTCGCGCATCTCGCCGACGAGCACGATGTCGGGATCCTGGCGCAAGGCCGAGCGCAGCACCCTGGCAAAGTTCAGCTCGATCTTCTCGTTCACTTGCACCTGATTGATGCCGGGCAAGCGGTACTCGACGGGGTCTTCCACCGTGATGAGCTTTTTTTCCACGGAATTGAGTTCGGACAAGGCGCAGTACAAGGTCGTCGTCTTGCCGCTGCCGGTCGGGCCCGTCACCAGCACAAGGCCGTTCGGGCGGCTGACGATGGCGCGGAACTGCGCCACCAGCGCCGGCGGCATGCCGATGGCGTCCAGGCGCAAGGTCGTGCCGCCCTGATTCAGCAAGCGCATCACCACCGATTCGCCGTACTGCGTGGGCATGGTGGAAATACGCACGTCGATGCGCTGGTTTTTCACGCGGATGGCGAAGCGGCCATCCTGCGGCAGGCGCTTCTCGGAAATATCGAGGTCCGACATCAATTTCAGACGCAGCGCCAGCGAACTGGCGATCTTGCTGTCCGCTTCCGTCTGCAGATGCAGCACGCCGTCGATGCGGAAGCGGATTTGCAGCCGGCCTTCCTGCGGCTCGATGTGGATGTCCGAAGCGCGCACCTGCGTGGCATCCTCGAACACGGATTGCAGCAGCTTGACGATGGGCGCTTCTTCCAGGCCCGGATTGGCGGCCAGCGCGCCGAAGTCGACGGAAACGTCGCCCAGGTCCTGCTCCAGCTCGCGCGTCAGGGTCGAGATATCTTCCGTGCGGCGGTAGATGCGGTCGATGGCAGCCAGCACTTCCGTTTCATTGACCACGGCCAGTTCGATCTGGCGCTTGACCAGGCGCGAAATTTCATCGTACGCGAACAGGTCGGTGGGATCGGACATGCCGACCAGCAAGCCCTCGCGGCGGTCTTCCAGCACCAGCGCGCGAAAACGCCGCGCCTGCGTTTCCGGCAGCAGCCGCACCAGTTCGGGATTGATGTTGAAAAACTTCAGATTGATGTAGGGAATGTCGAGCTGGCGCGCCAGCGCGCCGGAAATCTGCTCTTCCGTGACAAAGCCGTGCTCGACAAAAACGCGGCCCAGCTTGCGTCCCGAACGCTTCTGTTCCGTCAAGGCCTGGCCCAACTGTTCTTCCGTCAGCAATTTCTGCTGCACCAAAATTTCACCGAGCCGGACTTTCTCTGGCCTTGCCATGCTTGCTCCTCGACAGTTCAACAGACGATGCACGCCAGCGGCGCGCGGGAGTATTTTATTCCAGAACCTGTTGTTTCTTAAAGAAAATACATTCCAACGTTTGATTTTTGCGCATTTCAACACACTGCAAGGAAACGCTTGCCGCCCGCCTGCGCCCATGGCAATAATGGCGGTCGTTCACCGTCTTCCCTGCCGACCATTGCCCCTATGAACGCCTGCGCTATCGAGTTCCACAACGTGCATCTGCAACTGGCGGGCAGCGCCGTGCTGCGCGGCGTCGACCTGCAAGTGCGCGCGGGGGAACTGTTCGGCCTGGTCGGCGTGAATGGCGCGGGCAAGACTTCCCTGCTGAAATGCCTGCTCGATTTCTGCACGCCCGAGCGGGGAGACATCGCCATTTTCGGCCAGCCGCACCGGCACGGCGCGGCGCGCCAGCCGCTGTCGTTTCTGCCGGAACGTTTCCAGGCACCGTATTACCTGACGGGCGGCGATTTCCTGCGCTACCTGTCGCGCCTGCACGATGTGCGCCCCGATGCGCAAGCCGTGCAGCAAGTCGTGGACGCACTGGACCTGGCGCCGGACGTGCTGCTGCGTCCCGCGCGCGACTATTCGAAAGGCATGATGCAGAAACTGGGGCTGGCCGCGTGCCTGCTGTCGGGCAAGCGGCAACTGGTGCTGGATGAACCGATGAGTGGACTCGACCCGAAAGCGCGCGCGCAATTCAAGCACGTGCTGCGGCAAGCGCGGGCGCAGGGCCGCGGCGTCCTGCTCACCTCGCATGCGCTGGCCGACGTGGAAGAGTTGTGCGACCGCATGGCCATCCTGCATGCGGGCCGCATCGTGTTTACAGGCACGCCCGCCGAATGCCGCGCCCGCCATGGCGATGCGGCCGACGCCAGCCTGGAACAGGCTTTTCTCAATTGCATCGCGGCATGAACACCGACACACAGGTCGCCAGCCACTACGCGCCGTCGCCGCACGGCATGTATCTGCGCCATTTCGGCTTGCGCACGGCGCCGTTCGGCATCACGCCGGACCCGGCCTTCTTTTATACGGGCAATACACGGGGCGAACTGCTCGATGCGCTGCTGTATGCCGTCACGCAAGGCGAAGGCATCATCAAGCTGACGGGCGAAGTCGGCAGCGGCAAGACCATGCTGTGCCGCATGCTGGCCGAGCGCCTGCCGCCCCGGGTCGACGTGCTGTATTTGCTCAATCCCCGCCTGGAGCCGGACGAAGTCCTGCACGCCATCGCCGCGGAACTGGGCCTGGCACTGGACGGTTGCCGCACCGACGCCGTGCTGCGCGCCCTGCACGGCGAGCTGATCGCCCGGCACGCGGCCGGGCGCCAGGTGGTGCTGCTGGCCGAAGAAGCGCAAGCCATGCCGGGCGCCACCCTGGAGGCGCTGCGCCTGCTGACGAACCTGGAAACGGCCAGCCACAAGCTGCTGCAAATCGTCCTGTTCGGCCAGCCGGAATTGCAGCACACGCTGGACTTGCCCCAGTTCCGCCAATTGAAGGAACGCATCACCCACAGTTTCACCGTGCCGCGCCTGCCGCAAGCCTTGCTGAACGATTATCTGGCCTGCCGCCTGGCCGCCGCCGGCCGCACGGCGCCGCTTGTCTTCACGCCGGCCGCCCTGCGCCGGCTGGCGCGCGCGGCGCAAGGCATCGTGCGCAGGGTCAATATCCTGGCCGACAAGGCCTTGCTGGCCGCGTTTGCGGACGATGCGCAGGAAATCGGCGCGCGCCACGTGCGCCTGGCCATTGCCGACAGCCCCTTCCACCGTCCGCCCTGGCATGCGGGCAAGCTGCTGGCGGGCGCCTTGAGCGCGCTGATGCTGCTGCTGGCCGCTGCGCTGCTGTGGCAATGGCTGGCGCCGGGCCAGGCAGCAGTTCCACCTGCACCGTTGCCAACGCTGCTCGACAGCAAGCTGGCAGAATCGCGCAACTGGCTGGCAAGGCAGGGACCACAGCAACTGGTGCTGCAAATCGCCAGCCTGCCCGCCAGCGAAACTGCCGCGGCGGAAACTTTCCTGCAGCAAGCGCAGCAAGCCATCGGCCTGCGCGACGTCCACGTGTTTCGCCTGCCTGGCGCTGCGCCCGCGAACGCCACCGCGCGGCTGGACATCGTCTACGGCAGCTTCGCCGACCGGGCCAGCGCGGAAGCTGTCTGGACGAGGCTGGCGCCCACGTCGCCGCAGAAAATATTACTGAATGACATAGATAGTATCCGTACGGAAATGAAAGCCACGGCGCCGGCAAAAACGGGGCGTGGCCTCCCCTGACTTTATTTCGGTATATTGCCACCCTGGCCCGCACAGCCGATTGCTTTTAGGCGATCATGCTGGGTAAAATTACAAAAGCACAACACGACTTCAAGGGCGAACTTTTCATGAATCAACACCCTATTCCTGTGCTGGCCTCCTGGGTCGCCCTCGCCTGCAGCACCGCGCTGTCCGGCTGCGCCACGCATCAAACGCCGCTGTCGCCTGCCCACCTCAATATCCCGCCCCGCCCCGTCGGCGCCATTCCCGAACCGGTGCAGCAAAGCAGCGCGCTGGCAGCGCCGCTGCCCGCGCCCAAAGTGGAAACCTACAGCGTCACCGTGCACAAGGTGCCTGTGCAATCGCTGCTGTTTGCGCTGGCGCGCGACGCGGGCATGAATATCGACATCCACCCGCAGATCGAAGGCAGCGTCACCCTGAATGCGCTGGACCAGACCCTGCCACAATTGCTGACGCGTATCGGCAAGCAAGTCGATATGCGCTACGAAATCGATGGCAAGAACCTGACGGTGCTGCCCGATGCGCCCGTGTGGCGCAATTACAAGGTCGATTACGTCAACATGGCGCGCAGCACCAACAGCAGCGTGAATATCGCCACGCAAATTTCCACGGCGGGCGGCGGTTCCAACAACGTCAGCAACCCCGTTGGCAACACGCAAGGCAGCGGCGGCAATGGCAATAACAATTCAACCACCCTGGTCGTGAATCGTTCGGAGAATAATTTCTGGTACAGCCTGGAAAAGAATATCCGCGACCTGCTGCGCGAGACCACGCTCAACGACGTGCAGGTGGACCCGCTGGCACAGCTGAACCAGCAATTGACGAGCATGCCCGGCCAGCAGGGGCAGCAAGGACAACAGGGACAGCAGGGACAGCAAATTCAGCAAGGCCAGCAGCAGAATCAGGTCGGCAATCAATACGGCAGCCAGGCGCCGATGCAGACTGGCGGCCAGTATGCGCCAGGCCAGCAGCAGCCCATCCAGAACGCGAATCCTGGCCAGCCGCTCGATGCGAACGGCATGCCGCTGCTGAAACTGGCCAACAAGGGCAGCCCGTCGTCGGTGGTCGTCAACGTGGAAGGCGGCTTGATCGCCGTGCGGGCCACGGGCCGCCAGCATGAAAAAGTCGCCGAATTCCTCGACGCGGTATTGCACAGCGCCAAACGGCAGGTGCTGATCGAGGCCACCATTCTCGAGGTGCGCCTGAGCAATGAATACCAGCAAGGCATCAACTGGTCGCGTCTGACGGGCAGCCTGAGCCTGACGCAGAAGCAGGTGGGCACCCAGGCGCTCAGCAGCGGCGTCACGCCCGGTTCGACGCCCGGCATCTTCGTGCTCGATTACCTGAAGGACAGTTTCAAGACCACCATCCAGCTGCTCGAATCGTTCGGCAAGGTGAAGGTGCTGTCCAGCCCGAAGATCAGCGTGCTCAACAATCAGACTGCGATGCTGAAAGTGGTCGACAACAATGTCTTCTTTACCATCAAGGTGACGCCTGCCGTGGTCAGCTCGACGGGCACCATCACCACGCCCGCCACCTATGAATCGAAGCTGGAAACGGTGCCCGTCGGCTTCGTCATGAGCGTCACGCCGCAAATTTCCGACAGCGATGAAGTGACCCTCAACGTGAGGCCCACCATCACGCGCATCGTCGGCTACGTGCAAGACCCGAATCCGGCCCTGGCCACGGCCAGCGTGATCAGCAAGGTGCCCGTGATCCAGGCGCGCGAGCTGGAGTCGATCATGAAAGTAGGCAATGGCCAGATCGCCGTGATGGGCGGCCTGATGCAGGATTCCGTCGACAATGCCAAGGATGGCGTGCCGGGCTTGTCCAGCCTGCCACTGGTCGGCAATTTGTTTACCTATCGTAACGAGGCAAGCAGCAAGACGGAGCTGGTGATCTTCATGCGCCCCGTCGTGGTCAAGGATGCCAGCATCGACGGCGATTACCGCGACTACCGTTATTTGCTGCCCGGCCAGGCGCCGCTCAACAGCCAGCCGTACACGGAAGGCGTGCCGGCGCCGGCCATCCAGCCGCAGGCACGCCTGCAGGGAGACGTCCCATGAGCTTGCTGATGCAGGCGCTCAAGAAAGCCGAGCGCGCCAAGCAGAACAGCCTTTCCGACGAGGAACTGGAAAAGCCGTCCGAAGCGTACGACCAGGTGCTGGAGCTGGCGCCGGCCGACGCCCTGCCACCCCGTCCCGCGCCAGTGGCACCGCCGCCCGTGCAGCCGGCGAGCACCTTGCGCCTGGAACCGCTGCCGGACGCACCCGCACCGCCGCCCGAGCCCAGTGGCGCGCAGTCCGGTCCGCAAGCTGGCCCGCCCCCCGAGCCGCCGCGCGCCCGTCCGGAACCGCCGCCCGTCAAACCCCGCGCCAGCCGCAGCAATCCGCCGCCGAAAGGCCCCACCGGCCCCATCAGCGTCGACCCGGCCACCGTGCGCCTGGCCGTGCTGCTGGCGATCCTGCTGCTGGTGGCCGGTTCCATGGCGTACTGGTACTGGCGCGCCAGCAGCAGCCCCGGCGCGGGCGCCAACCTGCCCGGCGTACCCATGCCGCTGACGGACGCTCCGGGAACGGCCGGCGTTGCCGGTCCCATCGTGGTGGTGCCCGGGACCGGCGGCGCCCTGCCGGAAGCCCCGGCGCCCTCGCCGCTGCCGCAGGACGTGCCGCGCGAACAGCGCCAGCCAGCCGGCGCGGCGGAACAGCAGGCGATGATCCAGGCCGCCGCGCAAGCGGCCGTGGCCGCCCAGCTGGCGCAACTGCAGCCGCCTGCGCCGCCCAGCCTGCCACCAGTGGCCGCGCCCGAAAACAGCCAGATCCAGGTGGTACGCAACGATACGGCGCCGCAAATCAACCCCGGCGTGCAGCAAGCCTACCAGGCCTTCAACGGGGGCCAGCTGGGCGCGGCGCGCCAGCAATATGAAAGCGTGCTGCGGCAGGATGCCAACAACCGCGATGCACTGCTGGGCCTGGCGGCCGTGGCCCAGCGCGAGAACCAGGGCGCGCAGGCGGCGTCGCTGTACGTGCGTTTGCTGGAGATCAATCCCGACGATGGCGTGGCGCTGGCCGGCCTGATCGGCCTGCGCCAGGGCGACGTCGTGCAGAGCGAGGCAAAACTGAAAGCCATCCTCGCCCGCACCCCCGACAGCGGCCCCGTGCTGTTTGCACTGGGCAATGTGTACGCCAAGCAGCGCCGCTGGAATGAAGCGCAGCAGCAATTTTTCCGCGCCTACAGCGCCGCGCCCGGCAATCCCGACTATGCCTTCAACCTGGCCGTGGGCCTGGACCGGCTGAACCAGCCGAAACTGGCCGCCACCTATTACCAGCGCGCCCTGACCCTGGCGCAAACCACGCCCGCCGCGTTCGACCAGGCCGTCGTGCAAACGCGTTTGCGCGAACTGGCGGCCCCCGCGCCGGCGGCCCAGGCCGACCCGGCCATCACCATCACACCCCGTCAGGAATAAGCATTACATGGCAGAACAGGCAAAACTTCCGCTGGGCAAATTGCTGATTCAGAAAGGCGTGATCAGCGAAGACCAGCTGCGCATCGCCCTGATCGAGCAGCGGCGCAGCAGCGAACCGCTGGGCAAGCTGCTGATCACCCTGGGCTTCGTTACGGAAGCCACGGTGCGCGAAGCGCTCAGCGAAAACCTGAAACAGGTCAGCGCGGATCTGTCGAGCCTGGTGGTCGACGCCATCGCCTTGAAACTGATCCCGAAGGACGTGGCCAAGCGCTACCGCGTCTTCCCCATCGTCTACGAGCGGCAGGCGGACAACCTGATCCTGGCCATGGCCGACACCAGCAACATCGTCGCGCTCGACCAGATCAGCGCCATGCTGGTCAAGGGCATCACGATTTCCACCGTGCTCGTCAATGAGTCCGACATTTCGCGCGCCATCGACCAGTACTATGGTTTTGAATTGTCGATCGACGGCATCCTGCACGAGATCGAAACGGGCGAAGTCAGCTATCAAAGCATGGCGTCGCCGTCGGACGAGTACAGCCAGCCCATGGTGCGCCTGATCGACGCGTTGCTGGCCGACGCCGTGCAGAACGGCGCCTCGGACATCCATTTCGAGCCGGAGCAGTCGTTCCTGCGCATCCGCTACCGCATCGACGGCATCCTGCGGCAAATCCGCAGCCTGCACAAATCGTACTGGCCGGCCATGGCCGTGCGCCTGAAGGTGATGTCGAACATGAATATCGCCGAGGCGCGCGCGCCGCAGGATGGACGCATCAGCATCAAGTTTTCCGGCCGGCAAATCGACTTCCGCGCGTCGGCGCAACCGACCACGCATGGCGAAAACGTCGTGCTGCGCGTGCTGGACCGGCAAAAGGGCATCGTGCCGCTGGACTCTCTGGGCCTGGCCGAGGCGGAACTGAACTTGTTGAAACTCATGATCGCGCGCCCCGACGGCGTCATCCTCGTGACGGGCCCGACGGGCAGCGGCAAGACCACGACCCTGTATTCGATACTCAACCATATCAATACGGAAAGCGTCAACATCATGACCTTGGAGGACCCGGTCGAGTATCCGATGAACATGATACGCCAGACCTCCGTCAACGACTCCGTCAAGCTGGGCTTTGCCGACGGCATCCGCTCGATGATGCGGCAAGACCCGGACATCATTTTAGTTGGCGAGATCCGCGACCGCGAAACGGCGGAAATGGCCTTTGCCGCCGCCATGACGGGCCACCAGGTGTATTCCACCCTGCATACGAGCTCGGCCATCGGTTCCGTCGCGCGCCTGCTCGACATCGGCATCCTGCCCGACATCATGGCCGGTAACATCATCGGCATCGTGGCGCAGCGCCTCGTGCGCCGTTTGTGTCCGCATTGCAAGGAAACCGTGATCGCCGACGACGTCGAGCGCCGCCTGCTGGGCCTGGCAACGGACGATGCGCCCGTATCCATCTGCCGCGCCGTCGGTTGCGAGCGCTGCGCGCACCAGGGCTACAAGGGCCGCCTGGCCATCATGGAAATTCTCAAGATGACGGCCGAACTCGATGAATTGACGGCGCGCCGCGCCAGTTCGCGCGAATTGAAGAACGCGGCGCGCGCGGGCGGCTTCAAGGGCCTCGTCGACGACGGCATGCGCCGCGTGCTCGAAGGCGTCACCACCCTGGAAGAAGTGGGCCGCGTGGTCGACCTGACGGAAAGGCTGGCCTGATGGCGCAATATGTCTACCGCGCCATGGATGCCGCCGGCACATTGATTCCCGGCAGCATGGAGGCGGCCAACGTGCCGGACCTGGAAGCGCGCCTGCACCGCATGCAGCTCGACCTCATCGACTGCAAGATCACGGGCCAGTACCTGGTACTGCTGGGCAAGCGGGTCATCCACCGCCGCGACCTGATCAATTTCTGCTTCCACATGGAGCAATTGACGGGCGCGGGCGTGCCCATCCTGGAAGGCTTGAACGACTTGCGCGAAAGCACGGACCACCCGCGCCTGCGCGAAGTCGTCACGGATCTGATCGAAAGCATCGAGGGCGGCTTGCCCCTGTCGGGCGCGCTGGCCCAGCATGGCGACATTTTCGACGCCACGTTCACCAGCCTGATACTGGCGGGCGAACAGAGCGGCAAGATCGCCGAAGTCTTCAAGAACCTGTCGGAAAGTCTGAAATGGCAGGACGAACTGGCGTCGCAGACGCGCAAGATCGTCATGTACCCGATCATCGTCGCCATCGTCGTGGCGGCCGTGACGTTTTTCCTGATGATCTATCTGGTCCCGCAGTTGACGGCCTTCATCCGCAACATGGGCGGCGAACTGCCCCTGCACACGCGCGTGCTGATCTTTGTATCGAATGTCTTCATCGATTACTGGTATGTGCTGCTGGCCTTGCCCGTGCTGCTGTTCTTCGGCTTGCGCGCCCTCATCCGCCGCAGCGAGGCAGCCCGCTATGCCTGGGATGGCTTGAAGCTGCGACTGTGGCTGGTCGGACCCGTGCTGCACAAGATCATCCTGGCCCGCTTCGCCACGTTCTTCGCCCTGATGTATGCTTCCGGCATCACGATACTCGAATGCATCCGCCTGTCCGAAGGCATCGCCGGCAACCAGGTGGTGGCGGCCGGCCTGCGCCGCGCCGCGCAGCTGATCAGTGAGGGCTACGGCGTGACCGCTGCATTCCAGCACACGGGCATCTTCCCGCCGCTGGTGATCCGCATGCTGAAGGTGGGCGAGGCAACGGGTTCGCTCGATACGGCCTTGCGCAATGTCAGTTACTTTTACAACCGCGAAGTGAAGGAATTGATTGAAAAAGTGCAAGCCATGATCGAGCCGACCATGACGGTCATATTGGGCCTGCTGCTGGGCTGGATCATGCTGTCGGTGCTGGGACCGATTTACGACACCATCAGTACAATCAAGACCTGAGGCCGCCGTGTTCCGCAAACAATTACTCTACATCACCAGCGACGCCCTGTGCGCCTACGACTGGGACCACGGCGTGCTGGGCCAGGGCCAGGCCTTTCCCGCCAGCGCGGCCGGGCTGGACGGTTTCGCCGCGTGGCTGGAAGACCCGCAGGCGCACCGTCTCGACGTGCCCGCCTACCTGCTGACGGACTTGATCGAGGAAGATTTCCAGCGCCAGCTGCTGCCCCACGTGCGCGGCAAGGCGGGCCGGGCCTTGCTGGAGCGGCGCAAGCAGCAATTGCACCGCGACACGCCGTACCGGGGCAGCACCCTGCTGGGCCGCGAAAACACGGGCCGCCACGACGACCAGGTGCTGTTCTTCGCCCTGACCAACCCGTCTCTGCTGCAGCCGTGGACGGAGGCGCTCGAACACCTGCGCGTGCCCGTGGCCGGCATCTATTCGACCAGCCTGCTCAGTATCGCGCTGGTCAAAAAACTGTCGATCGCGCATGAGCACTTGCTGCTGGTGACGCAGCAATCGGGCGGCTTGCGGCAAAGTTACTATGAAAAGGGCCAGCTGCGCTTTTCGCGCCAGACGGCCACCATCGCACTCGACGGCGTGGCCGTGAATATTGCGCTGGAAACGGAAAAGACGCGGCAATTTCTCACCAGCACGCGCATGCTGGCGCGCGGCGACGTCTTGAATACCGTCATCCTGGCGCCGGCCCCGCAAATTGCCAAGCTCGAATTGCTGTGTGATAACGGCGTCGAAGTGGCCTACCACTTCATCGACCTGCAACTGGCCGGCGAACGGGTGGGCTTGCGCCGGACGCCGGCGCTGGCCGACGAATTGCTGCTGACCTTGCTGGGCAAGCATCCGCCGTCCAGCCACTATCCGCCCGGCGCGCTGGCCCGCTATTACCACTTCCAGCGCGCGCGCAAGACGCTGTATGGCGCCAGCACGCTGATCGGCGCGTCGGCAGCCCTGTGGTGCGCGATTAACTTGCTCGGCGGCATAGCCGACGGGGCCACCATCGCGCGCCTGGCGCAGGAAACGGCGTCCTACCAGGAGCGCTACCGCAGCGTCATGTCGACCCAGCCGCCGGCGCCGGCCAAGACGCAGAACATGAAAGTGGCCGTGACCCTGGGCCACATGATCGCCAGCCAGGCGCCGGAACCGGGCCGTCTGCTGGGCATGCTGAGCGCCGCGCTGGACCAGGCGCCGCAGGTGGCGCTGGGCCAGCTGCACTGGCATGCGGGTCAGGCGCCCGCGCGCACGGCCAGCAATCAGCCGCCGCAACAGCACCAAAGTACGGGCGCGCCGACCGGCAGCGCCCTGGCCGGCATTCCCGTCGCGCCGCCGCAGGCGCTGCGCCTGGAAGCGGACGTGGCCATGCCGAACAACGATTACCGCGCGGCCCTGGCCGCCATCACGGCCTTCGCGCAAACCTTGGCGCGCCAGCCGGGCTTGCAAGTGACGATCGAAGAAACGCCGCTCGACCTGCGCCCCAGCGTGGCCCTGTCCGGCAAGAGCGCCGTGCCGGCCGCGGCCAGCCAGGCACGCTTCACCCTTCTGCTCGCGTGGCAGCCATGAGCGGCCCCGTCAAGCAGCCGCCCCTGCCCGGCATGCAGCGAGCCGCCACGTCCGCGCGCACCCTGCCCGCCTGGCTGGGTGAACTGCACCTGATACGCCGCGCCCTGCTGTGCTTTACGCTGACCATGCTGGCCAGCCTGGTGCTGCTGAGCCTGAGCATCGCCTACCGCGAGCGCGAAGCGCAGCAGCTGGACCTGGCCCAGCGCACGCGTTCGGCGGCCGCCATGCTGTTCAATCACGCGGAGGCGGAGAAGCAGGAAATCCGCGCCTACGAACCGCAATTCCTGGCCCTGGGCCGGCGCGGCCTGATCGGCGAGGAAAACCGCCTGGCCTGGATCGACGCCATCCGCCGCAGCCAGGAACAGCGCAAACTGCTGCCGATCAGCTATGACATCAGTCCGCAGCAAGGGCTGCAAGTGCCGCTGCCCATGGTGATGGGACAATATCAGCTACGCGGCAGCCGCATGCGCCTGCAGATGGATTTGCTGCACGAGATGGATTTGCTGAACCTGCTGGACGATTTGCGCCAGGCCGGCTATTTCGCCGTGCAGGATTGCTCGCTCAAGCGTCATGCGGCCGCCGCGGCCGCGGCCGGGCCGGGCAGCGGCGGTGTTGCAACGCCCACATTGGGCGCCGAATGCGAGCTGCTATGGTTGACATTGGGCAGCGCACCCGTGCCGGGGCGGCCATGAAGCGCACACTCGTCCTGCGCGCCTGCGTTCTGTACGCGCTGCTGGCTGGCACCGCGCTCACGGCCCAGGCACAGTCACAGTCACCGCAGCTGGGGCGCTTGTTCCTGTCGCCCGAGCAGCGCGCCCAGCTCGACGCGCAGCGCTACGGCCCGCCGGCGCCCGATCCGGCCCTGGCGGCACCCCCATCTCCGCCACCGCCACCGCCGCCCGCCCCGCCCGTGGAATTGAATGGCGTGGTACAGCGCAGCAGTGGCCGCTCTACCGTCTGGCTGAACCAGGAAGCGCAGAACGAGCCGCACAACCGTCTCGCGCGCGGCAAATCGGGCGCGCCCGGCACCCTGACCTTGCGCCTGTCGAACGGCCAGGTGGTGCTGCTGAAACCCGGCCAGCGCTACGATCCGGCCAGCGGCACGGTGACCGAAGCGCAGGAGGGCCAGCCATGACGCCGCGCCAACCTCATCGTCAACCGCGTCGCCAGCGCGGCGCCGCCCTGTTGCTGCTGGTGGCCGTGCTGGGCCTGGGTGCGGCCAGCCTGCTGATCAGCGCCTTCGGGCGCAACACGGGCGAAGCCGAACGCCAGCAGCGCACCCTGGCCACCCTGGCGCAGGCGCGCGACGCCTTGCTGGGCTTTGCGGCGACCAATGGCCGCCTGCCCCGCCCTGCCGCCTCCGCGCTCGATGGGCGCGAACGGGCCGCCGACTGCGCCGGCGACGCCGACTGCAGCGGCTTTTTGCCGTGGGTCGCGCTGGGCGTGGGCGGCGTGGATGCCTGGGGCAAGCTGCTGCGCTACAGCGTCACGCCGGAAATGGCGCGCGCGCCCATCGTCTCGTTTTCCGCCGTCGCCAACAGAGTCGTTGTGACGCGCGACGGGCACGGCGAATTCGCCTTCGTGGCTGGCCAGGCGCTGTGCGACGTCAGCGCCCAATGTCTGCCTGCCGTGTTGTTTTCGCAAGGCAAGGATCATCACGGCACGGCCGCCAGCGGCGTGACGCAGATCAATACGGCGCGCGGCAATATCGATGAAGCGGCCAACGACAGCGCCAGCCGCAGCTTCATTACCCGCCCCGCCACCGGGCTGGCCACGCTGCCCGGCGGCGCCTTTGACGACATGCTGACCTGGATTACCTTGCCCACCCTGTACCAACGCATGCGCGCCGCGCGCAACCTGCCATGAGCGCTCCCCATCCGCGCCGCCAGGCCGGCTTTTCCCTGATCGAGATCGCCATCGTGCTCGTCATCGTCGGCCTGATGATAGGCGGCCTCGTCACGCCGTTGACGGTGCAGCTGGAACAGCGCAAGGTAGCCGAGACGCAACAAGCGCTGAATGAAGCGAAGGAAGCGCTGACGGGTTACGCGTTGCGCTACGGCTACCTGCCGTGTCCCGCCATCTCCGCCATGAACGGCCTGGAAGACCGGCGCGGCACCCGCTGCACGGGCGAAAAACGCGCCGGCTTCCTGCCCTGGGCCACCCTGGGGCTGCGCCAGGGCGACAGCTGGAACCATCTGCTCCGCTACAGCGTCACGCCGGCCTTCAGCGACAGCGAGCAGCAGTTCCACCTGGGCACGCCGCGCGACATCAGCATCGTCACGCGCAATGGCGGCGCGCTGCTGCAGGCGACGGCCTTGAGCGACATCCCCGCCATGATCATGTCGCACGGAAAAAACGGTTTCGGCGCCATGGGCGTGCAGGGCCAGCGCCAGGCTGTGCCTTTCGGCAACAACGTCGACGAGCGCAATAATGCATCGAACGCCACCACCTTCATCAGCCGCGCCGCCAGCGGCCCGCAGCAGCCGGGCGGCGAGTTCGACGATATCGTCGTCTGGCTGTCGCCCAACATCCTGTTCAACCGCATGGTGGCGGCGCAAAGGCTGCCCCGCTGATGCCCATGCTCCGGCCCGCCCTCACCATCGCCCGCTACACGCTGCTCGAAGCGCTACGCAGCCGCCTGCCTTGGCTGTTCCTGCTGGCCGCCTGCGCCGCGGCCGGCCTGGCCGGCTTCCTGCAGCAACTGGCACTGACGGAAAGCGGCGCCGTGCAGGCGTCCTTGCTGGCGGCCGCCTTGCGCCTGGCCGGCGTCTTCCTGCTGGCCACGTTCATCATCACCAGCATGGCGCGCGAAGCGGCCGACCGGGGCCTCGAATTGCTGCTGGCGCTACCCATGCCGCGCGCGGCCTACCTGCTGGGCAAACTGCTGGGCTACGGGGCGCTGGCGGCCATGCCCGCCGTGCTGTTCGGCCTGCTGATGGCGCTGTTCGCCGCCCCCGAGCAAAGCGCGCTGTGGGCCCTGTCCCTGCTGGGAGAATTGTGGATCGTCGCCGCCTTCAGCCTGCTGTGCGCGGCCAGCTTGCAGCAGGCTCTGCCGGCGCTGGCCGCCACGGGCGGCTTTTATGTGCTGGCGCGCATGCTGGGCAGTCTGCAACTGCTGGCGCACGGCCCGCAGGCGGGCGATTCCTGGCCGCAACGGGCCACGGCCGGCGCCATCGACGTGCTGGCCCTGCTGCTGCCCCGCCTCGACACGTTTACGCGCACGGAATGGCTGCTGTACGCCACGGGCGACTGGCCAGCCCTGGCCGGCGTGGCGGCGCAAACGGCTATTTATGTGGCCTTGCTGGCCAGCTGCGCGCTGTGCGACTTTTACCGCAGGAACATCTGATGGCCGCCGCCCAGCGTCCCTGGACCAGCGTGCCGCGTCCCCTGTGCTGGCTGCTGGCGGCCTGCCTGCTGCTGCAGCTGGGCTGGCGCCTGGCGCAGCAGCACGCGCCCGCGCAGGCGCGGCCCCTGCCCGCCGCGCCGCCAGCTGACGTGGCGCGCCTGGCCAGTCTGGGCGAGCCGCTTGCCATGTCGAAGGCGATGCTGCTGTACCTGCAATCGTTCGAAGACCAGCCCGGCGTCAGCCTGCCGTGGGGCGCGCTCGACTACGACCGTCTGGCCGACTGGCTGGAGACGGCGCAAACGCTCGATCCGCGCAGCCGCTACGCGCTGGTCGCCGCCAGCGAGGTGTATGCGGGCGTGGCCGACCCGCAACGGGCGCGGCGCATGCTGGCCTTTGTCGCCGCCAGCTTCGCGGCCGACCCGCAGCAGCGCTGGCCCGCCATGGCGCAGGCCGTGCTGGTGGCCAAGCACCAGTTGCACGACCTGCCGCTGGCGCTCGGCTATGCAAGCGCGCTGCGCCAGCTGGCGACGGGGCCACACGTGCCACCATGGGTGCGCGAAATGGAAGCGTTCATCCTGGAAGACATGGACCAGCTCGACAGCGCCCGCCTGGTGATCGGCGGCCTGATCGCCAGCGGCCAGATCAGCGATCCGCACGAGCTCGCTTTCCTCGCGCGCAAGCTCGACGAACTGGCCAAAAAGAAACAGGCGGCGCCATGAGCCGCCGTCCGAAATGCCATGCGCGTGCGGCATCATTTGCAGTAAACTGCGATCCTGAAGCTGCCATACCCAGCACCTGCACTTTTTTCCAAGGAAATCCCATGCTCCCACGCCGCCAGCACGGCTTTACCCTCGTAGAAATCGCCATCGTCCTGGTCATCATCGGCTTGCTGCTCGGCGGCGTGCTCAAGGGACAAGGCTTGATCGATAGCGCCAAGGTGAAAAACATCATCCAGCAGTCGAATGCGCTGACGGCCGCCGTCAACGCCTACCAGGACAAGTTTCGCGCCCTGCCCGGCGACGACGTCCAGGGCACCGTGCACGTGCCCAATTCGGCCGGCAACGGCAATGGCGACGGCCAGATCGGCGACGGCCAGCCGCGCGAATTTACCCTGGCGCCGCAGCACCTGGCGCTGGGCGGCTTCATCACCGGCTCGTTCAACGGCACTTCGCAATTCATGACCAGCGCCCAGGGCGGCGCCGTCTACCTGTACAACGACGAAGTGGGCGGCCGGGCCGGCAACGGCATCCGTTTCGACAACCTGCCCGAGAGCTACGCGGAGCAGATCGACAGCAAACTCGACGATGGTGTGGCCAGCACGGGCAGCGTCAGGGCGAACATGCCCTATGGCAATGCCGGTGCTATCATCCCCCGCACCGCCGTCTTTTTCTAAGCCGCAAGTCACTATCGAAGGAATACCATGTCACTGCACCGCACACTCATCGTCTCCCTGGCCGCCTGCGCCTTGCTGGCCGGCAGCGCGCATGCCCAATACGTGGGACCGACGACCGGCCCGGCCGCGCCCGGCAATGTGGCCGCCATCCTGAAAAATCCCGTCGACGACCAGGCCGTCGTGCTGCGCGGCAATCTGCTGCGCAAAGTGGGCAACGAGAAATATACGTTCTCCGACGGCACGGCGGAAATCCGCGTGGACATCGACGACAAGGTCTTCATGAACCGCAAGATCGACGCCAGGACCCGCGTGGAAATCCGTGGCGAAGTGGAAAAAGATTTCATGGAAAGCCCGGAAATCGATGTCGACGTGCTGACCGTGGTTCCGTAAGTTTCCTTGCCATCCCGCCGCTGCGGCGGGATGGGCGTCACCCCTCCTCTGTATGCCTTGCGCAACCTTTTTTCCATTACAGAAACTAGGCTTGTCAGAACAATCAATTTCGTCTAGCATCTTTTCATTCTAGGTCAGCCAGCGCCAGCGTCAGCCTGCCTGTCGACTCATCCATTCTGGGAGCTTTCCGGGTGCAAGATTTGCCTTCGATACGCTCAAGAATTTCATGGCTGGTGCTCGCCTGGGTCATTCCGACGGCACTCGTTTTTCTCCTGCTTGTGGCGCAAAGTTACACGCGCGAACGCGACCATGTCGTCAACGAAACGGCGCAGGCGGCGCGCGCCGTGGCCGCCGCCGTCGAACGCGACCTGAGCGGCGCGCAGATGGCCGCGCGCATCCTGGCCGCCTCGCCCGCCCTGCAAAACGACGACATCGGCGCCCTGCGCGCCCTGGCCGGCAGCCTGCTGCAGCCGGGCCTGGCCGTCAGCGCCTTCATCGTGTCCGACGCCAAGGGCCGCCAGCTGATCAATACATCGTTACCCGCCAGCCAGGCGCCGCCACCGTTGCCGCAAAAATGGGCCGCCAGCATGGAGCGCACGCGCGACCACGGCAAGCCTCGGCTGACCAGTTTGCTGACGGCGCCGGACGAGCTGCCGCGGCTGGCCCTGAACCAACCATTGCCGCGCGACAAGGGTCCCGCCTATGTGCTGACGGCGCTTTACCCGCCCGACTACCTGCCCGTGCTGCTGCGCGAGCTGCACCTGCCCGCCTACCTGGGCGCGGCCATCGTCAATGCCGACGGCATCAACGTGGCGCGCACCCTGGCGCCGCAGCGTTATGTAGGCCAGCGCACCGTGGCGCCCCTGCTCGAGCAGATACGCCAGGCGCGCGAAGGCGTGCTGCGCCATGCCACCCTGGAAGGCCTCGACGTGTATACGGGCTTTCGCCGCGCGCCGGACGACACCTGGACAGTGGCCGTCACCATGCGCACCAGCACGGTGGCCGAAGCCCTGCTGGGCTCCGTGGTCACCGGTTCCCTCATCCTGGCCCTGCTGCTGGGCGCCGGCTTTGCCCTGGCCTGGCGCGTGGGCGGCCGTCTGGCCCGCACCCTGCACGAACTGACGCAGCAGATCCACGCGCTGGCGCAAGGCAAGCCCCTGCTCTCGAACCGGCACGCGGACCGCGAGTCGGCCGACATGGCAAGCGCCCTGGGCGCGCTGGAACGCGACTTGCGGCGCCACCGCACGCAGCTCGAAAGCCTGGTGGCAGAACGCACGCTGGCCCTGGAAAAATCCACGCGCCTGCTGGAAACCGTGTACGCGACGGCGCCCATCGGCATGCTGTTCGTGGGCCTGGACTTGCGCATCGTCATGATCAACCACTACCTGGCCGCCATCCACGGGGCCAGCGTGGCGCAGCATCTGGGCCGTCCCGTGGGCGCCATGCTGTTCGACGACGCCGTGCGCCTGGAGGTGGAGCGCTGCGTGCGCCAGGTGCTCGAAACGGGATTGCCCATCGTCGACCTCGAATTGCAAGGCCATGGCGGGCAGCAACGCGAGCAGCTGAGCCACTGGGTCGTCTCGTATCACCCGATCTTCGGCCCCGAGCAGCAGTTGCTGGGGGTATCGGGCCTGTGGCTGGACATTAGCGAACGCAAGCGCAGCGAAGCGGAGTTTCGCCGTTCGAAACACCTGTTCGGCACCATCATCGAAAACATCCCGGCCATGGTCTTCGTCAAGCGTGCCGACAAGCTGAGCTTTGAAATGATCAACCGCCACGCGGAACTGACCCTGGGACGTTCGCGCGAGCAATTGCTGGGCAAGACGGACCACGATTTTTTCCCGCCGCAGCAGGCGTCCGCTTTTGTGAGCGCCGACCGCAAGCTGCTGGCCACGGGGCAGATGGTGGAAATCGAACAGGAGGCCATCAACACAGCCGACGGCACGACGCGCCACTTCACCACGCGCAAGGTGGTCCTGCGCGACGATGCGGGGCGCGCCAGCCACGTGCTGGGGGTGTCGATCGACATCACGGAACGCAAGCGCGCCACCGAGGTGCTGCACGCCACCACCTTGCGCCTGGAACAGAGCGAGCGCTTCATCCGTACCGTCACCGACAATCTGCCCGGCATGGTGTCGTACTGGGGCGCCGATCTGCGTTGCCGCTTCGCAAATAATTTCTATAACGAATGGTTTGGCCGCAGCAGCGCCGAGCTGGCCGGCATCCACATGAGCGAATTGCTGGGGCAGGAACTGTTCGACGTGTATGCGCCCCATGTCGAGGGCGTGCTGGCGGGCCGGCCGCAAAGCTTCGAGCGCGACCTGCTCGACCCCACGGGTCAGGTGTGCCACACGTGGACCAACTACATTCCCGATGTCGACGATGGCGGCGGCGTGCGCGGCTTCTTCGTGCTGGCCTCGGACGTGTCCGAGCTCAAGCGCACGGAATTGCGTCTGCACGAACTCAACGAACAAATGGTGCGCGCGCGCGACAAGGCCGAGGCGGCCAGCACGGCGAAGAGCGAATTCGTCGCCAACATGAGCCATGAAATCCGCACGCCGATGAACGCCATCATCGGCCTGGCGCGCCTGCTGGAAGAGTCGCCGCTGGAACGGCGCGAGCGCAGCTATGTGGGCAAGATCCAGATGGCCACGCAGTCGCTGCTCAACATCGTCAACGACGTGCTCGATTTCTCCAAGATCGAGGCGGGACAAATGGTGCTGGAACAGCGCCGCTTCCAGCTCGAACGCATGCTGGGCAGCGTGGGCGTGCTGCTGGCCAGCAGCGCCTGGGCGCGCGGCGTGGAGCCCGTGTTCGTGCTCGACCCGCGCGTGCCGGACGAACTGATCGGCGACTCCCTGCGCGTGGAACAGATCCTCATCAACCTGATGGGCAACGCCGTCAAGTTCACCGCGCATGGCGAAGTGGTGCTGTCCATCGCCATGGCGGCAGAGGATGCGGCCGGCGCGACGCTCGAGTTTTCCGTGCGCGACACGGGCATCGGCATCGGCGCGGCCGAGCAGGAGCACATCTTCGACGCGTTTTCCCAAGGCGACAGCGGCACCAGCCGGAAATACGGCGGCACGGGACTGGGGCTGGCCATCTGCCGGCGCATGGTGGAATTGATGGGCGGCCAGCTCAGCGTGAAAAGCACGCTGGGCGTAGGTTCCGACTTCCGTTTCAGCTGCCGTTTCGACAAGGTGGCGGCATCGCCCGAGACGCCCGGCAAGGGCGCGCCCAGGGAGCTGTCGCTGCTGATCATCGACGACAACGCCAGCGTGCGCGCCATGCTGGAAGACTGGTGCGCGGCGCAGGGCTGGCACAGCCGCAGCGCCGACAGCGGCGCGGCCGGCCTGGCCCTGCTGCGCAAGCATGCCGGCGGCGAACGGGCGGCCGATCTTGTGCTGCTGGACGCGGCCATGCCGGGCATGGATGGCATTTCCATGCTCACCGAGGCGCGCACCGACGAACACCTGGCGCTGCCGCCCGTGATCATGCTGGTGGCCGACCAGGATAGCGAAAACCTCGAACGCCTGGCCGACAGCCTGATGCTGGCCGGCATCGTCTCGAAACCGGCCACCCCGGCGCGCCTGCTGGCGGCCGTCACGGCCGTGCGGGATGGACGCAATGGCCGCAGCGCGCCATCCGTGCTGCCCGTTTCCACGCCCTTGTCGGGCTTGCTGGAAGGCATGCGCGTCCTGCTGGTGGAAGACAATGAAATCAACCAGGAAGTGGCGCAGTACATCCTGCTGCACTCGGGCGCGCGCGTGGCCGTGGCGGCCAACGGCAGGCTGGCCGTCGACATGCTGGCGCACAGCCCGCAAGCGTGGGACGTGGTGCTGATGGATTTGCAGATGCCCGTCATGAATGGCTACGACGCCACGCTGGCCATCCGCGCGCTGGGCTTGCCGGACTTGCCCATCGTCGCCATGACGGCCAACGCCATGGACGAGGACCGCCTGCGCGCCATTGCCAGCGGCATGAATGCGCACGTGGCCAAGCCCATCGATGTCGACGACATGATCGAGACCCTGACCCGGCTGGTGCCGGCGCCGCCGGGCGCGGCCACTGGCGGCGGTGCCATTCCGGCCGACAATGCCGCCGCGTGGATGCCCGATGTGCCGGCCATGGTGCCAGGCATCGACCTGGCTGCGGCCCTGCACCGCTTCGGCGGCGATTACGGCGCCTTCCTGGCCCTGCTCAAGCGCTTTGAAAATTCGCAAGGCGACGCCGTCGAGGAAACCGGGCGCCTATTGGCCGCTGGCCAGGCGCGGCAGGCGGCGCAACTGCTGCACCGCGTGTGCGGCGTGGCGGCCAACTTGGGCGCCACGCGCGTCGCCAGCCTGGCCGGCGACGCGGAAAAATCGCTGCACGGGGGCGGTTCGCAAGCTACCGCCGCCTTGCTGGGACAGCTGGAACTGGCGATGGCCGAAGTCATCGAAGCGGCGCGCGCCCTGCCCTCGCCCCTGCGGCGCGGCCAGCCTGCACAAGCCGCGCCCGGCAGCGCACCGCTCGACCTGCGCGCCGGCCTGGCCGACCTGCTCGTCCTGATCCGCAACAATAACCTGAAGGCGCTGGCCCAATTCCACGCCCTGCACCCCGCCCTACAACAATCAGACCGGGAAGCGGCCCTGGCGCTGGCAAACGCGATCGAGACACTGAACTTTTCCGAAGCGGAAAAACTCGTGCTCGATCAGCTGAAACGAGAGGAAAACAAGTGAGCTGGACCAACCTTGCCATGAACGGGCGCATCCTCATCGTCGATGACGCCATGGAAAACATCCAGATCCTGCACCAGCTGCTGCGCGAGGAACACGACGTGCTGTTCGCCCTGAGCGGCGAGAAGGCGCTGGAAATCGCACATAATCAACTGCCGGACCTGATCCTGCTCGACGCCGTCATGCCCGGCATGGATGGCTATGCCGTGTGTAACGCGCTGCGCGAATCGGCCATCCTCAGCGCCATCCCCGTCATCTTCGTCACGGCCCTGAACCAGCCCGAGGACGAGACGCGGGCGCTGGAAGCGGGCGCCGTCGATTTCATCACGAAACCGTTCAACGCGGCCGTCGTGCGGGCCCGCGTGCGCAGCCAGCTGACCATCAAGCGGCAAGCCGACGCCATGCGCGAACTGTCGCTGACGGATTCGCTGACGGGCGTGGCCAACCGGCGCAGCTTCAACGACACGATGGACAGCGAATGGCGGCGCTGCGCGCGCGACGGCATGCCGATGGCCCTCATCATGGCCGATATCGACCACTTCAAGGATTACAACGATACCTATGGCCACCAGGCGGGTGACCTGTGCCTGCAGCAGGTAAGCGCCGCCCTGCGCCGCTGCGCCGTACGCCCGCCCGACCTGCTGGCGCGCTACGGCGGCGAGGAATTCATCATCCTGCTGCCGCAGGAAACGCGCGACGGCGCCGAAGTGGTGGCCCAGCGCATCCTCGACGAAGTGCGCGCGCTGGACATTCCCCACGCCAGGTCGAGCGTCGGCCCGCACGTCACCGTCAGCCTGGGCATGGCCAGCGTCATGCCCACGGAAGGCATGGACCCGAGCGCCCTGATCCGCGCAGCCGACGCCCTGCTGTATCGCGCCAAGCATACGGGACGGGACAGGTATTGCGCGTCGGAGGGGGAGTGAGCAGGCAGGCTATAGGCTCTTTGCGTCGGCTTACGCCCTGCGGGCTAAGCCGACCTACGCCGACCTATGCGGCGAGCTTGGCTTATCGTTCAGGGATAGCAGCGCATCAGGAACTCCGCCACGCACACGGGTTTGGTGTCGCCTTCCCTCTCCATGGTGACGGCCCAGTTCACTTGCGCCCCTTCCGGCAAGTCGTCGACGGACAGGATGTCGAGCCGCGCGCGCAAACGGCTGCCCACGGGCACGGGGGCGGGGAAGCGCACTTTATTCAAGCCATAGTTGATCGCCATGCGGATGCCGGCCATGTGCAAGGCGCCCTGCAACATGGCCGGCAGCAGCGATAACGTCAAAAAGCCGTGCGCCACGGTGCAGCCGTACGGCGACTCGCGCGCACAGCGCTCCGCGTCGACGTGGATCCACTGATGGTCGTCCGTGGCGTCGGCAAACGTATCGATGCGCTGCTGGGTGATGGTGAGCCAGTCGGAGACGGCCACGTGCTGTCCCGCCAGGGCCTGGAAACCGGCGATGCCGGCGATATCACGCATGCTGCTCTCCTGCAGGACGGCGGCCGAACATGCCCATGCCTTCGACGGTGGTGACCACCTCGCCATGCTGGTTGCGCACGCTCCACACGGAAATGACAATGCCGCGGTCCGGCTTCGACGTGGACGGACGCACTTCCTTGACCTGGTAGGTCAATTGCAAGGTGTCGCCCGCGCGCACGGGCTTGAGCCAGCGGATGCTGTCCAGGCCGGGCGAGCCCATGCTGGACGAATGCTTGAGCAGATTGTCCACCACCAGGCGCATCATCATGCCGCACGTATGCCAGCCGCTGGCAATGACGCCCTTGAAGATGGTCTTTTCGGCGGCCTCATGGTCGACATGGAATGGCTGTGGATCGAAATCCGTGGCGAAGGCGATGATTTCCTTCTCCGTCACATGGCGCTGGCCCAGGTCGATTTCCAGGCCTTGCGTAAAGTCTTCGAAATACCAGTGTTTCGGGGTGATGGCAGGCGATGCGGTCATGCGGTCTCCGTCGGCAAGAAGCCCGGCTGGGCGATAAAACGCTCGATGTGATGCTCCACGTCGCCCAGGGTCAGGGCGATCATGGAAAGGCGCTTGAAATGGTGGGCGGCGGGCAATTCATCCGTGACGCCCATGCCGCCATGCAATTGCACGGCTTGCTGGCCGACAAAGGTGGCGGCCAGTCCCACCCGCGCCTTGGCGGCGGAAACCGTGCGGCGTCGCTCGGCCGCATCTTCGCTGTCAACCTTGGCGGCGGCCAGCATGGCCATCGAGCGCGCCTGCTCCAGGTGGATGAACATGTCGGCCATGCGGTGCTGCAAGGCCTGGAACTTGCCGATCGGCGCGCCGAACTGCTGGCGCGTCTTCAAGTACTCGAGGGTGGCGGCAAAGATGGCGTCCATGGCGCCCACGGCTTCCGCGCACAGCAGCGCGGCGCCATAGTCGAGCGCCGCGTCCAGCACGGGCCAGCCCTGCCCCGCCTGGCCGATAAGAGCGTCGTGGCCCAGCACCACTTGCACGAGGGTGACGGTGGCGGCGCGCTGGCCGTCGATGGTGCGGTAGTCGCGCACGCTGACACCGGGCGCGTCGGCGGGCACGAGGAACAGCGAGATGCCATCCGTATCCATCTGGCCGCCGCTGCTGCGCGCCGAGACGATCAAGGCGCCCGCCTGGGCGCCGTGGATGACGACGGTTTTCTCGCCATCGAGCACGAAGCCGTCGCCGCTGGCCTTGGCGGTCGTGGCGATATCGTGCATATCGTGGCGCGACTGGCGTTCTCCCAGCGCGCAAGCGAGTTTCAGGCTGCCGCTGGCGACTTGTTCCAGCACGCTGTCGTGACCGCCCGCCAGGCTCAGGAAGCGCGCGCCCAGCACGGTGGCGAAATAGGGCTCGACCACCAGGCCGCGGCCCAGTTCCTGCATCACCAGCAGCATGTCGACGGCCGTGCCGTCGAAGCCGCCCGCGCCGGCCGGCAACGGCAAGGCCGTCATGCCCAGTTCGGCCAGGGTGGCCCAGGCCGCGTCAGACGTACCCGTGGCCGAGTGGACGATCTGCTTGCGCGTTTCAAACGGGTAATCCTTGTCGACCCAGCGCCTGAGCGCATCGGCGAATTGCTGCTGTTCCTGATTAAATTGGAAGTCCATGTCGTCTCCTTCTGGCTTACAGGCCCAGGATCATCTGCGTGATGATGTTTTTCTGGATTTCATTCGAGCCGCCATAGATCGATGTCTTGCGGTAATTGAAGTAGTACGCGGCCAGCGGCGCGGCCAGGTCGTCGCCGCCAGCACTGTGTTGCGCGCTGCCGTCAAGAAAATCCGGGTCGAACGGCAAGGCTTGCGGGCCGATGGCTTCGACCATCAGTTCCGTCAGTTGCTGCTGCAATTCCGAGCCGCGCACCTTCAGCATCGACGCCTGCGGTCCCGGCCCCTTGCCCTCTTCGCTGATGACGCGCAAGACCGTCATTTCCAGCGCCATCAATTCGATTTCCAGAGTAGCGACCTTGGCGGCAAAGGCGGGATCGTGCAGCAGCGGCGCGCCGCGCTTGCTTTGCTGCATGGCCAGTTGTTTGAGGAACGTCAGCTCGCGCTTGGAGCGGCCGACGGCAGCGATGCCCGTGCGTTCGTGGCCCAGCAGATACTTGGCGTAGGTCCAGCCCTTGTTTTCCTGGCCCACCAGATTGCTGACGGGCACGCGCACATTGTCGAAGAAGACTTCGTTCACTTCGTGTTCTTCATCGAGCATGATGATGGGGCGCACGGTGATGCCCGGCGTTTTCATGTCGATCAGCAAGAAACTGATGCCTTCCTGCTTGCGCACCGTGCTGTCCGTGCGCACCAGGCAAAAGATCATGTCCGCGTGCTGGCCCAGGGTCGTCCAGGTTTTCTGGCCATTCACGATGTAATGGTCGCCGTCGCGCTGGGCCGTCGTTTTCAGGGAAGCGAGGTCGGAACCGGCGCCCGGTTCGGAATAACCCTGGCACCACCAGTCGTCGCAGTTCAAAATGCGCGGCAAGTAGTATGCTTTTTGCTCGGCGTTGGCGAAAGCCATGATGACGGGCGCCACCATGTTGACGCCGAATGGCAGAATCGGCGGCGTGGCGGCGCGCGCGCACTCGTCTTCCCAGATATGGCGCTGCACGGCCGTCCAGCCCGTGCCGCCATATTCGACGGGCCAGGCCGGCGCGGCCCAGCCCTGCTGCGCGACAATCTTGTGCCAGCGCACGTAATCATCGCGGTTCAGGCGCAGATGCTGGCGCACCTTGCGCTGCAAATCCGCCGGCAAATGGGTGTCGAGGAAGGCGCGCACCGTGTCGCGGAAGGCCATCTCCTCGGCCGTGTAATGCAGGTCCATGTCTGTCTCCTTGTTCTTATCGGTTGCCGTGATGACTGCACGCAAGGAAGCTCAGCGCACAAAAAAGCACGACCGTTCTCAAGGATTGTACAACAGATTGAACGTGACGCCAGGGGTTTTACGATGGCTGGCGCGCAAGGGAAGTCGGTGCAATCGGCTGGCTGGCGTAGCCACTTCGCCTATGTGTGCGACAGAATATTGATGAGCTTGCCGAACGGGTCGCGCACGAAAAACCGCCGGACACCCCAAGGTTCATCGGTGAGGCCATATTCAATGGGAAACCCTGCTCCGGACATGCGTTCAAAAGCGGTATCCACGTCATCGACTTCAATGGAAAGGTCGGGCACGGCAGTGTTCGAGCCGCCTTCCGTCGCGAAACTCACTTGAACGTTCATCTCGGTCTGCGAACCATACGTCATGATCCAGCCGTGGTCCATCAACAGGCTCAGGCCCAGCACTTCCTCGTAAAACTTCCGCGCCAGGCCCGGATCCGACGCCGGGAAATTTGCAACGATGCGCTTGACTTGCATAGTTTTTCTCCTTGTCAATATAAGCTTAGAGCTCTATTTTCCAAACCTGCTCAATATCGTCATCCACTTCTCCAGGCATGGCCGCTTCTGACGAAACTGCCATCTTCCGCAATTACCTTTGAAGCAACAAGCCCCGCAGCAGCAATTCCAATGCAGCAGTTCCTTTTACCAGGCGCGCCTTGCCTTCGTCGCCGTCGGCGATCCAGAACGCCGCTTCCGCCAGGCTGCCGTAGATCAGCGAAGCCAATGCCTGCGGGCAAGCGTCGGCCACGATGCCTTGATGAATCAGCTGCTGGATAAGCCCTTGCATCGACTCGAGGCAATGGCGCTGCGAGTCCGGTGAAGCGCCGCCCAGGACCGCCCTGGCATCGCGCAACACGATGCGCTGAATGTCCGGTTCCAGGGCCATCTCCAGATAGGCACGGCAGCGATGGCGAAAGCCTTCCCACAGGTCTGCGGTGCTGTCGGAGATGGCTTGCAGGCGGCCATCCATTTCCGCGTCGATCTGCTCCACCACCGCCAGCAGCAAGCCCTTCTTGTCGCCGAAGTGATGATACAGCGCCCCCCGCGTCAGCCCTGCCTGCGCGGTGAGGTCGTCCATGGACGTGTCGGCATACCCGCGCTCGCTGAACACTTTGCGCGCGGTGGCCAGCAACGAGGCACGGGTTTCTTCCATTTCCACACGGGTGCGGCGAACCATTGTTTTCTCCTTGCATACGTAGCGTATGATTGTTTACATACAGTGCGTATGAATATATACTTTATTCATACGCGATGTATGTATTATCGCCGCGGCGTGTTTCCGTTGCAAGCGGGGCACGGCCCGTTTATCGCCTGATCACATGAAGGATATGCACCATGAGTACATCTTCCTGCGCTGCCGCAGAAACTTCCGTCCGCCACCCGTGGCTGGCGGTCACCGCTGTCGGCATGGCCACCTTTTCCGTCGTGACGACGGAAATGCTCCCGGTCGGCCTGTTGACGCCGATTGCCGACACCCTCGGCACCTCCACGGGAACGGCCGGCCTGATGATCTCGCTGCCAGCATTGCTGGCCGCCTTATTCGCGCCGCTGGTCGTGCTTGCATCGGGAAGCCTGGACAGGCGCAAGATACTCTGCGGTTTGCTGACGCTCTTGGTGATCGCGAACATTGCCTCGGCCCTGGCGCAGAACATGGCGTGGATGCTGGCGGCGCGGGTACTCGTCGGTTTTTGCATGGGCGGCATCTGGGCCATCGCCGGCGGCCTCGCTTCCCGGCTGGTTCCTGCCCGCTCGGTTGGTTTGGCAACGTCGGTCATCTTCGGTGGCGTGGCGGCCGCTTCCGTGCTGGGCGTGCCGCTAGGCGCACACATCGGCGACCTCGCAGGATGGCGCTGGGCCTTCGGCGTCATGGCGCTGTTCAGCGGCCTGGTACTGGCGCTGCATCTGGCCGTCATTCCTGCACTGCCCGCTGCCGCTTCCGCGACCTTGCGCCAATTCGGCAACCAACTGCGCAACAGGCGGTTGCAAGCGGGACTGCTTCTGACCCTGCTGCTGGTGACCAGCCATTTCATGGCCTTTACCTTCGTGCGCCCGCTACTGCTGTCCGTGTCGGGCTTCGATACGCAATGGCTGGGCGCACTGCTGTTTGCCTATGGCTTCGCGGGCATCATTGGAAACTTCCTGGCCGGTGTCGCCGCGGCGCGGCGCACGGCGACTACCATCATCGCCATCTCGGGCGGCCTGCTGCTCACGCCGCTGCTGTTCCTCGCTGTCGGCGAGTCCGGCATCGGCGGCGGCACGGTGCTGCTGGCCTGGGGACTGGCCTACGGCGGCGTATCGGTCGGCCTGATGACCTTGATGATGAAGGCGGCGCCCGGCGCCGTGGAAATCGTCGCCGCGCTGTATGTGGGTGTCTTCAATATCGGCATTGCGCTCGGGGCGTGGACCGGTGGCCAAGCCGTCGACAGGCTGGGCCTCTCGGCCAACCTGTGGCTTGCCGCAGGATTTGCCGCTGCCGCCTTGCTGCTGGCGTCTGGCATCAGCGTTGCTGGAGCAGACAAGCAGCCTGGCGCTGCAAGAAATTGACTCCAGCCGTCATCAGCCATACAAGTGCAGCAGCACTTGCACGGCCACGATCTTGACGATGGTCATGCTGGGGAAAATCATGGCGTAGCCGAGGTTCGGCCGGTCCGACTTGGCCAGGCGGTTGGCGAACACCAGCACGGCCGGGTTGCCCGTGGCGCCGGCCGCGATACCGAGCAATTCAGGAAACGGCAGGCGCAGGAAGACCTTGCCCAGGATGACGACAAGGGCCACCACCACCAGCACCGTCACGGCGCCGAGCGCCAGCATGGGCAAGCCGTCGGCGCCCACTTGCTGCACGAAGGGCAAGCCGGACGCCATGCCCACGGAGGCGAGGAAAATCGTCAAGCCATAGTTGCGCATGACCAGGTTGGCCGACAGCGGCAGGCGCCAGCTGATCTTGCCGACTCGGCCCAGGCGGCCCAAAATCAGCGCCATCACCAGCGGCCCGCCGGCCAGGCCCAGGCTGAACGAGCCTATCCACGGCAAGGGAATAGGCAAGAGGCCCAGCAGCACGCCCAAGACCATGCCCATGCCCAGCGACACATAGCTGAACTCGGCCGTGGCCGTGATGGAATTGCCGAAGAGCTTGCGCACGTCGGCCGCATGTTTGGCCGGCGCGATGGCCATCACCCTGTCGCCGAATTCCAGGGTCAGGAACGGATGGGGCAAAATCATGGCGTCGCCGCGGCGGACGAACGCGATCTGCAGGGGGAAATCCTTGGCCAGGTTCAGCTCGCCCAAGGGCACGCCGACGATTTCCGCGTCCGACACAAACACTTCCGTGCCATCAAAATCGCTGCGGTCCTTCATCAGGCGGCCCGGGTCCAGATGGCCCAGCGCCGTGCGCGCCGCTTCCACGCCCGCCACCGTGCCCGACACCATCAGCGCATCGCCCACGCCAAGCACGAGGCTTGGGTCGGGCAAACGGTTCTGGTGGCCCTGGCGCACGCCGATCACTTGCACGCCAGCCAGGGGGCCGTCGGCCAGTTCGGACAGGGCCGCGCCTGCCAATTTGGCTGCGTCGATGGTGATTTCGGAGACGACGATGGGCGCCGGCGGCGGCGTCAGCACGGGTTTTAGTATGCGCCCGGCCAGGTACAGGCCCAGCATGGGGCCGACGACGCCGAACGGATACGCGACGGCATAGCCGACTGCCGCGTCGCCATTGCCGTGCGACGCTTCCAGCGCCGCCTGCAAGGCGGCCGTGCTGGTCATGGCGCCGGCAAACACGCCGCTGGCCATGCGCAGCGAGATATCGATCCATTGCCCGCCCCAGATGGACACGGCCAGGCCGCCCATGACGGCGACAAAGGCGATCAGATTGTGTTTCTGTCCCGCGCCGCGCAAGCCGGCGAAAAACTGTACGCCGTACTGCACGCCGATGCCATACAGGAACAGCAGCAAGCCGATGGAGCCGACCATCGGCGCCGGCACGGAAGCGGGAGCAAAGGCGCCCAGCGCCAGCCCCGCGAACAGCACGCCGCCCACGCCCAGCGAAAAGCCGAACACGCTGATGCGCCCCAGCGCATAACCGGCGCCGATAACGAGGAACAGGGCGAGGATGGGCGACGATTCCAGGGTATGGCGGAAGAGTTCAAGCATGGGGCAGCCTTATTCTGGGGAAGGCCCAGTTTAACATGCACAAAAGCAACACGATGGCGATGACGACAAGCAAGCGTGCGCAGCTTTGCGCCACAAAACGGTGTCCAGTCCTAAAATAGGTTGACAGTATTTATTGCTATCTAAACGCCCGA
>NZ_LBCO01000012.1:0-818 GCF_000988085.1 Janthinobacterium sp. KBS0711
ATATCCGCAGCTTCGGTGACTGGCTTAGCCCCGTTACATCTTCCGCGCAGGACGACTCGATCAGTGAGCTATTACGCTTTCTTTAAATGATGGCTGCTTCTAAGCCAACATCCTGACTGTTTTAGCCTTCCCACTTCGTTTTCCACTTAGCCAATCTTTGGGACCTTAGCTGGCGGTCTGGGTTGTTTCCCTCTTGACGCCGGACGTTAGCACCCGACGTCTGTCTCCCAAGCTCGCACTCATCGGTATTCGGAGTTTGCAATGGTTTGGTAAGTCGCAATGACCCCCTAGCCATAACAGTGCTCTACCCCCGATGGTGATACTTGAGGCACTACCTAAATAGTTTTCGGAGAGAACCAGCTATTTCCAAGTTTGTTTAGCCTTTCACCCCTACCCACAGCTCATCCCCTAATTTTTCAACATTAGTGGGTTCGGACCTCCAGGGCGTGTTACCGCACCTTCATCCTGGCCATGAGTAGATCACTTGGTTTCGGGTCTACACCCAGCGACTGATCGCCCTATTCGGACTCGATTTCTCTACGGCTTCCCTATTCGGTTAACCTTGCCACTGAATGTAAGTCGCTGACCCATTATACAAAAGGTACGCAGTCACGGAACAAGTCCGCTCCTACTGTTTGTATGCACACGGTTTCAGGATCTATTTCAC
Source organism: Janthinobacterium sp. KBS0711 (assembly GCF_000988085.1). Lineage (NCBI taxonomy): Bacteria > Pseudomonadati > Pseudomonadota > Betaproteobacteria > Burkholderiales > Oxalobacteraceae > Janthinobacterium > Janthinobacterium sp. KBS0711. The sequence goes on from NZ_LBCO01000012.1 coordinate 668, forward strand.
TCCCCTTCCGGGGTTCTTTTCGCCTTTCCCTCACGGTACTGGTTCACTATCGGTCGATTACGAGTATTTAGCCTTGGAGGATGGTCCCCCCATATTCAGACAGGATGTCACGTGTCCCGCCCTACTTGTCGTACGCTTAGTACCACCGGTC
>NZ_LBCO01000013.1:0-4149 GCF_000988085.1 Janthinobacterium sp. KBS0711
TCAACTCCTTCTTTTACTACTCATCGCCGTTTCCGGTGATCCTCAAGTGCCGCAGTGACTGCGTCTCATTGGGGAGGCGAACTATAGCAAAGCCCCGCCAGTCTTGGCAAGGGCTTTCAATCGCTATCCGTGTTTTTGTTCAGGCGGCCAGCAGGGCTTTGACCAGGTCTTTCTTGTCGACAGACTCCGTGGCATCAACATGCAGCGCCTTGAGCACCTGGTCGAGATGATGCAGCATGATGTCGACTGCAGCGTCGGCATTGCCAGCCTTGGCCTCCTCGATGAACAGCGCATGCTCATCCGATGAGCAACTGGCGTCTTCGCTGGACTGCTGGTGTATGGCGATGAGCGAGGTCCGCGCCGTCAGTTTGCGCAAGATTTCCTTCAACACCAGATTACCAACGATATCGGCCAGCAAGGTGTGAAAATCACCCAGCAACCTGGCGCGCAGCGGCAGATCGTTTTGTGCCAGGGCCTGGCGCTCCAGCGCAAGGTGGGCATCGATGCGGCGATAATCATCGGCCTTGGCCATGGCCACGAAATCACGCGCCAGGCCGGCCTCAAGCGTGCGGCGCACGGCAAAGATTTCGCGCGCCTCGCGTTCACTGAGCTTGCACACGCATGCGCCCTTTTCCGGAATGATCTCGATGAGCTCATCCTTCGACAGCATCAGCAAGGCCGCACGGATCTTGGTGCGACTGACCGAATACACACGGGCCAGGGCCTCTTCCTTGAGCTTGGTGCCAGAGGGCAAGCGGCGTTCGATAATCGCCGCCGCAATATCAGCGGCAATCTCTTCCGAAGAGTTGGGAACAACTGCTGTGGTGTATTCAAGCATGCGGGATCTGGCTTTGGCAAAGATGATCAGGAAACCGAACTGATGAAACTGGCCAGTTCCGGTGTCGACGGCGCGGCAAACAGGGTCTTCGGATCACCTTGCTCATGGATTTTTCCCTGGTGCATGAAGACCAGTTGATCGCCCACCTCACGTGCGAAGCGCATTTCATGCGTGACCATGATCAAGGTCATGCCATCCTCGGCCAGCTTGCGCACCACGGCCAGCACTTCGTTCACCAGTTCCGGGTCGAGCGCCGAGGTGATTTCATCGCACAACAGTATTTTCGGCTGCATCGCCAGTGCCCGGGCGATTGCCACACGCTGCTGCTGGCCGCCCGACAACTGGTCTGGAAACGAGCCAAAGCGATCGGCAAGGCCGACTTTTGCCAGCGCATCGCGCGCCAGCGCCTCTGCTTGCTGCTTGCCGATTTTTTTGACCACGGTCGGCGCCAGCATCACATTCTGTCCGGCCGTCAGATGCGGATACAAATTGAACTGCTGGAACACCATGCCGACTTTCAGGCGCAACTGGCGCAAATCGGTCTGGCCGACGGTGACCCTCACACCATCGACGTCGAGCGAGCCTTCGTCGAAACTTTCCAGTCCATTAATCGAACGCAGCAAGGTACTCTTGCCCGAACCGCTGCGTCCGATCACTGCCGTCACTTGGCCTTCCTTGACGCGCAAGTCGATGCCCTTGAGGACGTGATGCGCACCAAAGCGCTTGTGCAATCCATTGATGCTAACGAGAGACATTGATTTTCCTTTCCAGGCGGCGGGCATATAGCGAAAGCGGGAAACACAGGCAAAAATACATCAGGGCGATCAGGCCATACACGGTGAAGGGCGCAAACGTAGCATTGCTGATCATCGAGCCGGCCTTGGTCAGCTCGACAAAACCGATAATGGACGTGACCGCCGTCGCTTTCACGACCTGCACGGAAAAACCGACCGTCGGTGCGACGGCGATGCGCAGCGCCTGCGGCAAGATCACATGGCGCATCTGCTCCATATACGTCATTGCCGTGCTGGCAGACGCTTCCCACTGGCCGCGGGGAATCGCCTCGACGCAACCGCGCCAGATTTCCGCCAGGTAGGCGCTGGTAAACAAGGTCAGGGCCACGCTGGCAGCAAGCCAGGGCGACACTTGCATGCCGCTCAGCGACAGGCCAAAGAACAGCAGGAACAATTGCATCAGCAGCGGCGTGCCCTGGAACAACTCGATGTACATGACAGCAAACCGGCGCAGCAGCCGCGAGCTTGAGGTGCGCATCATCAGTATCGCGATGCCAACCAGGCCACCGCAAACAAAGGCGATCAAGGACAGCAATACCGTCCAGCGCCCCGCCAGCAGCAAGTTGCGAATGATGTCCCACAGGGAAAAATCGCTCATGTCGCTCTCCTCGCAAGCACGTAGCGGCCAAACAGGACGAGCGCGCGGCGCACGCCGACCGCCAGCAAAAAGTACATGATGGTGACGACGAAATACACTTCGAAGGAACGGAAGTTACGCGAGGTAATGAAGCCGGCGCCAAAAGTCAGCTCTTCGGCCGAAATTTGCGAACATACGGACGATCCCAGCATCACGATCACGATCTGGCTCGACAAGGCTGGCCACATCTTGAGCAAGGCCTGGCGCAGAATCACGCAGCGAAAAATCTGGAAGCGCGACATCGCCAGCGCCGACGCGGCCTCGATATGGCCTTTCGGCACAGACTCCACGCCGGCGCGGATGATCTCGGTGCTATAGGCGCCCAGGTTGAGCACCATCGCAATCGTTGCCGCCTGCCACTCGCTCAAATGAATGCCGAGGCTGGGCAAGCCGAAGAAGACAAAGAACAGCTGCACGATGAACGGCGTGTTGCGGATCAGCTCCACATACACGGTGTAGACCGGGAACAGCACGGGCAGTTTCCAGGCGCGCGAGATGGCGCCAAGAATACCGATGGCGACACCCAGCACGGTGCCAACGAGTGTCAGGCGCAAGGTGCCGATTACGCCGTTGTACAGATACTCGCGGTATTCCCAGATACTGCTGAAATCAAAAGTGTATGCCATGGCGCGCTTGACCCGTTACAGCAGGGCGGTGACAGGGCGCGTTGTTTTCAGCCATTTCTGGGCGATGGTATTGAGGCTGCCGTCTTCTTTCGACTTGGCCAGGATGGCATTGATTTGCGCCAGCAACTTCGGTTCGTTTTTATTGATGCCGACGTAGCAGGGAGAATTCTTGATAAAGAATTTGAATTCGAGTTTTTTGGCAGGCTGTTTTTCGACAATTGCGCCAGCCACCACGTTGCCAGTGGCAATCAAGGGCACTTGGCCGGACAGGAAAGCGGAAATGGTCGCATTATTATCTTCAAAACGCTTGATGGTGGTATTGGCCGGCGCAATCTTGCTCAGCTCAAGATCTTCCACGGCGCCGCGGGTGACGCCCACTGTTTTACCTGCCAGTTGCTCGGCCTTGCTGATCGCCTGATCCGCACCACCGAACACGCCGCTGAAGAATGGCGCATACGCTGCGCTGAAATCGATGACTTTTTCACGCTCCGGGTTTTTACCGAGACTGGAAATGACCAGGTCGACTTTTTTGGTATTGAGGTAAGGAATGCGATTGGCGCTGGTCACGGGCACCAGTTCCAGCTTGACACCCAGGCCTTTGGCCAGCAGTGCGGCCACGTCAATGTCGTAGCCAACGGGTTTCATGTCAGGGCCGACCGATCCGAAAGGCGGAAAATCCTGGGGCACGGCCACGCGCAAGACCTTGGCCTTGAGAATATCGTTGAGCGCCTCGGCATGGGTCAGCGGTGCAGCAAGTGCGGTGGCGGACAAGATCAGCGACAACAGGATCGAACGACGGTTCATGGACAACTCCTCAAGGTGGGATGGAGCGTGCTATCCCGTGATGAACAGCGCGCCATAATCCTTGAGCAGTTTCCGTGCCTGCATACAAAGCCTGCATACGATCTGCAAAGCCCCTATTTCTGCATAGTTTTTGAGCAGTGCCTGACTTTCTGCACTACACCATGCACGAATCGGGTGCACCGCGACAAACCCCCAGACGAAAAAAAACCCGCCAATTGCTTGACGGGTTTTTCTCTACTGCGAATAACAAGCCTGACGATAACCTACTTTCACACTGGTTGCAGCACTATCATCGGCGCAAAGTTGTTTCACGGTCCTGTTCGGGATGGGAAGGGGTGGGACCAACTTGCTATGGTCATCAGGCATAACTTGTACTGGCGTTTGTCCTCGGTGGAGCGACAAAGCCTGAATCTGGAAGAAGCAAAGATTGGGGTAATGACTGGTAGTATC
>NZ_LBCO01000014.1:0-10936 GCF_000988085.1 Janthinobacterium sp. KBS0711
GAAAGTAGGTTATCGTCAGGCTTGTTATTCGCAGTAGAGAAAAACCCCGCCAGCAATGGTGGGGTTTTTTTTCGTCTGGTGCTTTTGTCTGGCGCCGGTGCTGGTGTCGGCTTACGCGCGCAGCGCTAAGCCGACCTACGTTTATTGGATGGCGGTAGGTCGGATTAGCGTAGCGTAATCCGACAAGTTGGCAGCCAAGTGACAAACGAAAAAAAAGCAGCGCGCAGCGCTGCCTTTCTATTCTGATTTTCCTTTATTGGCCGGTTACTACCGGCGTGGCGCCGCTTCTGGCGACCCATTCAATCAGCGCATCGACAGCCGCGCGGCCGTTGCCGTTACCGACCAGGTCGCTATTGATCATGGCGACCACCACGCACAGCTGGTTGTTGGCGTCGGGGACATAACCGGCGATAGCCACCACATTCTTCAACGTTCCCGTCTTGATGCGGGCTCGTGCGGCAGCCGGGCTGTTTAACAGGCGCTTGCGCATGGTGCCGTCCAGCGCGACGATGGGCAGGCTGGACTGGAACTCAGGCGCCCACGGACTTTGCTGCATGGCTTGCAGGACGCCGGCCATTTGCGCCGGTGCAATGCGTCCCGTGCGCGACAGGCCTGAACCGTTGTCGACCAACATGCCCTGAGTATTAATATTGTGCCGCTGGAACCATTCCTGGATCACTTGCCGCGCACGCGTGGCCGTGTCTTCCGGCACCGCCATGGCGACGGGGCGGCTGCCCAGCCAGCCATCACTTTGCAAGCTGCCCAGACTCAGGAACAGGGTACGGGCCAGGGTGTTGTCGGACGTTTTGTTGATATCGCGTAACACTTCCGGCAAGGCGCGTGCCACGTGGTCGGCCAGCATGCGCGTGCCGACTGGTTCGGCTGTCGGCGGCAGTCCTGTAAACGGCGCTTCGCGCACCGTGCCCGTGATCGTGCCACCCAGGCGTTTCCAGGTCGCACGGAACAAGCGGTCCGCATAATCGTTGCGGTCGAGCACATTGATGCTGGTGGCTTTGCTGCAATTTTGCGGGAAAGTACCGTGCAGTATCACTTGCAGCTTGCCGCTCGCATCACGCCGGTATTCGGGCGGGCGCCAGCCGTCTTCCCATCTGGCGCAACTGCCCTTGATGAGTTTCATGTCGCTCGTGATGCTGACGTTCTCGAGCGCCGGCTGCATCAGGATACTCAATTGCCGTTCCGTCGAGTTCATATTGATATCGAGCAGATTGGTGTTCAGCAGCAAGGCATCGGGGATGACGTTGTAACGGAATTCGGCCGACTCATCGAACGGTGGCGCACCGATGTCGGGCCGGGCCGGCTGGAACAGCTGGCGGTCAAGGATCAGGTCGCCCTTGATTTTGACGATGCCTTGCGTGCGCAGGGTTTGCAGCATGTGCTCCAGCACGTTCGCATTGAAATCCGTATCGGCGCCGCCGCGCAGGATCAAGTCGCCCTTCAGCACGCCATTGATGACGTCGGCGCTGGTGCGCAACTCCGTGCGGCCGCGGAAGATGGGGCCCAGCTGCTCCAGGCCCACGGCCGTCGTTACGAGCTTCATGGTGGAGGCCGGTTGCATGCTGCGTTCGGCCCCATGCGACAGCACGGTGGTGTTGCCGCGCAAGACGATCGCGCCCATGGCGTCTTCGGGGATATTCGCGCTGCGCAGCAGCAGGCTGACGGATTCGGGCAATTGCGCGTGCGCAGTCGACAGGCCAAGACCCGCCAACAGTGCAGCCATCAGGACAGGACGTAACATGGTGCTCCTTAATGGAAAAAGACGTAGGCAACGAAGACGGCGGTGATCACGCCAGCCAGATCCGCGATCAGGCCGGCCGTGATGGCATAGCGCGTCTTGCGGATGCCCACCGAGCCGAAGTACAGGGCCACGATATAGAAGGTGGTGTCGGCCGAGCCCTGGAAGACGCAGGCCAGGCGGCCGACGAAGGAATCGACGCCGTAGGTATTCATGGCGTCGATCATCATGGCTTTCGAACCGGAGCCGCTGAGCGGCTTCATCATGGCCGTCGGCAGCGCGGGCACGAAGTCCGTATTGATGCCCAAGTTGGCGAAGAACCAGTTCATGCCGCTCATCAGGAAATTGAACACGCCCGCGTTGCGGATGACGCTGATGGCCACCAGCATGCCGACCAGGTAGGGAATCACGGTAATCGATGTCTGGATGCCGCCTTTTGCTCCCTCGATGAAGGCGTCATACACGTTCACCTTCTTGCGCAGGGCGCCGATGATGAAGATGGCGATGACGCTGATGAGCACCAGATTGCTGACCACTTTGGAGACCAGTTCGATCTCCTGCTTCGTCAGGTATTGCGTGAAGTACCAGATCATGGTGACGATGGCGGTGGTCATGCCGCCCATCCAGCCCAGCACGACCCGGTTGAGCAAGTTGATGCGCTGCTTGATGGACACCGTGATGATGCCGACCATGGTGGCCACATAGGTGGCGATCATGCAGGGGATAAAGATGTCGGACGGGTCGGCCGCGCCGAGGATGGAGCGCTGCGCCATGATGGCCAGCGGAATCAGGGTCAGGCCCGAGGTATGCAGCACCAGAAACATGATTTGCGCATTCGTCGCCTCTTCCTTGTTCGGGTTCAAGGTTTGCAGGCTTTCCATGGCCTTCAAGCCGAACGGCGTGGCCGCATTGTCCAGGCCCAGCAGGTTGGCCGAGAAATTCATCACCATGTGGCCCGTGGCCGGATGGTCCTTGGGAATTTCCGGGAAGATGCGCGAAAAGAACGGCGCGATCACTTTCGCCAGCCAGCCGACGATGCCCGCCTTTTCGCCGATGTTCATGATGCCGAGCCACAAGGTCATCACGCCGGCCAGCGGCAGGGCGATATCCATCACGCCCATGCGCGCCGTCTCGAACGTGCCGTCGATGATGCGCTTGAAGATATCGGTATCGCCGAGAAACAGCCACTGCAGCACTGCGGCCAGGAAGCCAACGAGGAAAAAGCCGGACCAGATGTAATTAAGTGCCATATGCGATCAGTTCTGTGTGTCGGGAGTGAAAAGTGTCTGCAAACAAAGTATAGGGGCAGCCCGATACGAGTTGATGAAAGAATGCAGCAATCGCATGCCAAAAAGTTATAAGCTGGCAGCCTGTTTTCATTGGCGCCCCGCAGCGTGCCCGCGTAGTGTGGGGGATGCCTGCCGCTTATTGCTGTTCCTTACCTTGTCTGCACTGGATTACTGATGACGTTTTTACGCAAAACCGCCTGCGCCGCCGGCCTGGCCCTGTTGACGCTTTTTACCGTGCCCGCGCATGCCGCCGATGCCCGCGCGAACAAGACCCTGCACTTGTTTTTGAGCACGAGCGAGACGGGCCTGGATCCGGCCGTGGCATCCGACCTTGCCAGCCTGAACTTGATGGAAAACATTTTCGATCCGCTCTTGCGCTATGACTACCTGGCGCGCCCGGTGCAGCTGCAGGGTAATACGGCGCGCGGCTTGCCGAGCGTGGAAGATGGCGGACGCACGTATATCTTTCACTTACAGCCCGGTATTTTCTTTACGCCCGATCCCGCTTTCAAAGGCAAGCCGCGCGAAGTGACGGCGCAGGATTATGTCTACAGCCTGACGCGGCTGTATGACCCCAGCCTGAAGTCGCCATGGCTGTTCTTGCTGGAAGACAAGCTGGTGGGCGACGCTGCCCTGAAAACAAAATTCAGCTACGACACGCCGATCGCAGGCCTGCAGGCGCTGGACAAATACACCCTGCGCATCCGCCTCAATGGCGTCGATCCGAATTTCCTGTTTTACCTGGCCATGCCGGCGACCGCCGTGGTGGCGCGCGAAGTGGCCGAAGCGTACCCGGCGGCAGGGCAGATCGGTAATCACCCCGTGGGCACGGGGCCGTTCCTGGTGAAGGAATGGAAGCGCAGCGACAAGATCGTGCTGCAGGCCAATCCGACTTTCCGTGCCACCGTGTTCCATACGCAAGCCAAGGCGCTGGCCGCCTTGCCACCGGATGCGCGCGCCATCGCCACGGCGCTGGAAGGCAAGCAATTACCGTTGGTCGAGCGCATCGAAGTGCGCATCGTCGAGGAATATCAATCGCGCATGCTGGGTTTCCTGAAAGGCGAATTCGATTATCTGGAGCAAGTGCCCGAATCGATGACGGACATGGTGCTGGAAAACGGCGCCTTGAAACCTGCATTGGCCGCCAAGGGCATGCAGCTGACGCGCTTTCCCGTGCTGCAAACGTATTACATGTGGATGAACATGGACGACCCCGTCCTGGGCGGCACGAGCAAGGACAAGCTTGCCCTGCGCCGCGCCATCGCCCTCAGCTACAACAGCCGCGAAGATATCGCGCTGCTGAAAAAAGGCCTGGCCTTGCCGGCCCAGTCGCCGCTGCCACCCAACGTGCTCGGCTATGACAAGGATTACCGCAGCCCCGTCGGCTACGATCCGGCCCTGGCGCGGGCCTTGCTGGACCGCTTCGGCTACAAGGTGGGTCCAGATGGTTTCCGCACGCAGCCGGACGGCACGCCCTTGCTGCTCACCATGCATACGGAGCCGAGCACGGTGGGGCGCTTGCGCGACGAGTTGTGGCGCCGCAACCTGAACGCCATCGGCGTGCGCGTGGAGTTTAAAAGCGACAAGAAGACGGAAATCATCAAGGCCTCGCGCCTGGGCAAGGTGCAGATGTTCGAGACCAACTGGATCGCCGACTTCCCCGATGGCGATAACTTTATGCAATTGTTGTACGGTCCCAACAGTGGCCGCGCCAACTATGCCCGCTTCAACTTGCCGGATTACAATAAACGCTATGAGGAGGCGCGCCTGCTATCCGATACGCCGCGCCGACGCAGTCTGTACTTCGACCTGTTTCAGCTGATCCACGCCTACACGCCGTGGGTGTTGCTGACGCATCCCATCTCTGCCGACCTGCAACAACCGTGGCTAAAAAACTACAGGCGCCACCCCGTGGAATTCACGTCCTGGCGCTATCTGGATGTGGATAAAGCCAAGGGTAGCCCCGCAGGCAAGTGACCATGTCGCTGAAAAGGGCATTCATTCCAAAAAGTTATGGTTAGGAAAGCATTTTTCATTGGCTGGCCGCGGATGCATCGCGCTACTCTGAAAATGAAAACAAATAAAGTCATGCGCAATTGTCATAAAAAAATGTACTGCGAGACAGACGTTGCGACATATCTAACAGCCTGACTTGATGACTCAAGTTTCGATTGCCCAACAAGGAGAAGACCTGTGAAATTGAAAAAGCTAGCGCAGTTGGTGGCATTGATGGGGGTGGTGGGGCCGGTAATGGCACAGGAAGCGGCCGCGCCAGCGCTGCAACGGGTCGAAGTGACGGGCAGCAGCATCAAGCGCGTGGCCAAGGAAGGCGCGCTGCCGGTGCAAGTCATCACCTTTGACCAGATCGAAAAACAGGGCATCACGACGACCGAGCAACTGGTGCGCACCCTGTCGGCGAATGGCACGGGCGCCGATAACATGACTTCGGGCAATAACGTGTTTGGCGCCGATGCCGACAGGGTCAGCGGTGGCGCCTCGTTCGCCTCGCTGCGCGGCCTGGGACCGTCGAGCACCCTGGTGCTGTTGAATGGCCGCCGCATCGCCACGCACGGCGCCAGCGGCAAGTCGGTCGACCTGAACTCGATCCCGCTGGGTGCGATTTCGCGCGTGGAAATTCTCAAGGATGGCGCCTCGGCCATCTACGGCACGGACGCCATCGGCGGCGTGATCAATTTCATTCTGAAAACCAATTACAGCGGCGTGGAAGCATCCGTCTCTACCAACGACACGCAGGCCGGTGGTGGCGCCACCCGGCGCGCCTCGCTCCTGGCCGGTACGGGGTCGCTCGAAAGCGACCGCTACAACATCATGGCCAGCCTGACCGTCGACAAGGCCGAGCGCCTCAACGGCAGCGACCGCTCCTTCGTCAATGGTTTCCAGCCGGGCCGCGGCTTGTCGCCCGATACGACGGGCACGCCGTTTGCCAACCAGATGGCGGGTGCCGGAACGGCGCTGGGCGCTTCGTTCCAGCTGCCAGGCGATGCGAATAAATACCTGCAAGCCAATCCCTTGAGTTTCCAGGGCAAGTGCGACAGCATCGCCGGCATGTCGCAGTACCAGACGGCACTGTGGAAAGACGTGACCTCGCCGCTGCGCACCACGTATTCCTGCGCCTACGACTATGGCGCCGACTATGTGCTGCAATTCCCCGTCGAACGGGCCAATCTGCTGTCGCGCGGCACCTTCCAGCTGGCGCCCGACCACCGCATGTTTGTCGAAGTGCTCGGTTCGCGCACCAAGGCCACGGCCATTTTGACGCCGATGCAAGTGCAGGCGACCGTTGCCAACAAGAATTTGTATCCGGTCGGCGGCGCGTACTATCAGGATTTGTCGGCCTACATCCCTTCTTTCGACAGGACCAAGCCGATTTCCTACAAATGGCGCGCCAATGACGTGGGCAACCGCACGCAGGAAAACACGACGGACAATGCCCGCGTGCTGGTGGGCTTTGAAGGCAACTTTGGCAAGTGGGATTACAAGGCCGGCATTTCGCGCGCGGAAAGCAGCACCAAGACCAAGCTGACGGACGGCTACTCCTACACGGACAAGTTGTACGCGGCATTGGCCAGCGGCATCATCAATCCGTGGGTGGGCGCTGGCCAGAGCCAGACGGAAGCGGCCAAGCAATTGATCGAATCGACCAAGTTCCGTGGCGACTTCCAGCATGGCAAGACGACCCTGACGCAGATCGACGGTTCCGTTTCGGGCGAGCTGTTCCAGTTGCCGGCCGGCGCGCTGGCCATGGCGGCCGGTTTTGACTTGCGCCGCGAAGGTTACAGCTTCGGTCAAGACGTCGACGCCATCCAGATCCTGTTGGCGCCAGGCAATGCCGCATTGAAAGATGCCAGCCGTACCGTCAAGGCCGTCTATGCCGAGTTGCTGGTGCCGGTCACGAAGGATCTGGAAATGCAGCTGGCCATCCGCCGCGACGATTACAGCCTGGTGGGCGCGACGACGAATCCGAAAGTGGCTTTCCGCTACCAGCCGACCGACTTCCTGCTGTTCCGTGGTTCGGCCAGCAAGGGTTTCCTTGCGCCAAGCTTCCAGCAGCTGTATTCCGGTTCGCTGAGCCAGGAATTGCCGAACGGCGTGATCGATCAGGAAGGTTGCGCCAAGCATCCGGGCGTGCCCGAGTACTGCGCCATTGATCGCCTCGACTACAGGACGGGCGGCAACACGAACCTGAAGCCGGAAACGTCGAAGCAGGGCAGCGTCGGTTTTGTCATCGAGCCATTCAAGGGCTATTCGGCCTCGTTCGACTACTGGGCCATCAATACCAAGGACCGCATCCTGAACCGCACGCCGCAAATCGTGCTGGCCAACTACCAGGCGCTGAACCAGTACATCCACCGCAATCCGGACGGCACCATCGAGTACGTGCAGGCGGGCTGGATCAATGCGGCAGGCAGCCGCGTGCGCGGCCTCGACGTGGGCTTGCGCGGCGAAGGCAAGATCCAGGACGCGAAATGGACGGCGACCCTGGACGGCACGTATATGGACAGCTTCAAGTTTGCGGAATATCAAGGCCAGGAATACCAGGAACTGGTCGGCAAGTTTTATACGCGCGATCTGTACCTGCGCTGGAAACACAACGCCAGCTTCGGCGTGGCGCGCGGCGACTGGAGCGGCTTGCTGATCCAGAGTTTTTCGTCGGGCTACAAGGATCAGGTGCCGAATGGCGGCAAGGGCACGCCGCCACCGGGCTTCAAGCCGGACGTGTCCAGCTACACCACGTATAACTTGTCGGGCACGTACACGGGCTTCAAAAATACGACGATTACCGTGGGCATCCAGAACTTGTTCGACCGCGATCCGCCGTTCACCGCGCACAACGTGGATGAAGTGGTGGGCGCCGGCTGGGACCCGCGCGTGGCCGATCCACGCGGCCGTTCGCTGTCGTTCCAGCTGAAGTACAAGTTCATGTAAGGCAACCATGCCGGCGGCGATCCCGCTGGCGTGCTAACCTCGTGCGGCGGCGCCTGGCGTCGCCGTTTTTATTCCAGGAAAGGGCCGCATGTCCAGTCAGACCAATCTCAGCCGGCGCCGCTTCGGCGGCTTGCTGGCCGCCACTCTTGGGGCGGCAGGCACACCGGCGTGGGCGGCGGCCGCGCAAGGGAAGGGCAAACGCATGCAACAGCAACACGCATTGATCAAACCGGCGCGCCTGCGCGAAGGCGACCTGGTCGCCATCATCGCACCGGGCGGTTTTACGGATGAAGACGCCATCGCCAAGGCCGTGCGCAATATCGAATCGCTGGGTTTGCGCGCCAGCCTGGGCGCCAATATCCGCGCCGTGCACGGCAATTATGCGGGTACGGTGCAGCAGCGCCTGGACGACTTGCACGCCGCGTTTCGCGACCCGGAGGTCAAGGCCGTGTGGGCGATACGCGGCGGCTCCGGCTGCATTTCACTGCTGGCGCTGCTCGACTATGTCTTGATCCGCGCCAACCCGAAAGTGCTGATCGGCTATTCCGACATCACGGCCCTGCACCTGGCCATACTCCGCCAGACGGGCCTGGTGACGTTTCACGGCCCCGTGGCCTCGTCCACGTTTTCCGACTACACGGTGACGCAGTTGCAAAACGTGCTGATGACGCCGCAAGAGCAGTACACGATCCCAATGGCGCTGGACAATCACCGCCGCGCGCAGACGCAGCCAAACTTCGCCATCCGCACCGTGCACGGCGGCCAGGCGACGGGACGCTTGACGGGCGGTAATCTGTGCATGGTCAGCGCGCTGGCCGGCACGCCGTATGCGGCCGATTTCCGCGAGCATATTTTGTTTCTCGAAGAAATCAATGAAGTACCGTACCGCATCGACAGGATGTTGTGCCAGCTCGACCTGTCCGTGGGGTTCAACAAGGCTGCGGCCTTGATGCTGGGCATCTTCGAGCATTGCGAGGCGGCCGAGGGCGACACTGCGCTGACCTTGAACGACACTCTGGACCAGCATTTGCAGCCTTTACGGGTGCCGGCCGTCAGCGGCTACTCGTTTGGCCACATCCGCCACCAGTTCACGATACCGATGGGCATATTGGCCACCCTGGATGCGGACCGGCAAACCTTGACCTTATTGGAGCCGGCCGTCTGTTAGCGTACGGTGCAGCGGGGCGATTGTCAGTATGCTAGTGTGATTGCAGGCGTGGCACGAGGCCGCGCCGCCTTCTTCACCGCATCCGACATGATCAACCGCCACGCCAGTACCTACATCCTCAGCCACCCGCTGGCCTTCGCGCTGCAGGTGCTGAAGGGTTTCCGCGCCAATCAGGGCTTGCTGCTGGCGGGCGCCGTCGCGTATTACTCGCTGCTGTCCATCGTGCCCTTGCTGATGCTGGTGGTGGTGGCCCTGTCGCACGTGATCGCGCAGGATGAATTGCTGCAAACCATAGGTCATTACCTGGAATGGCTGGTGCCGGGGCAATCGAAGGCCATCGTGGCCGAGGTCGCGCATTTCCTCAACAACCGCGGCGTAATCGGCTGGCTCTTGCTGCTGACCATGCTGTTTTTCAGCTCGCTGGCGTTTACCGTGCTGGAAAACGCCATGAGCGTGATCTTCATCCACCGCGTGGCCATCCGCCGCCGTCATTTCCTCATTTCCGCCGTGCTGCCGTATTGCTACATCCTGTGCCTGGGTATCGGTATTTTGCTCATCACCCTGGTGGCGGGCAGCCTGCAAGTGATGGGGGAGGAAAGCGTGCGTTTCTTGCGTCATGACTGGGGCCTGGAGGGCGTGTCCGGCGTGCTGTTGTATTTGCTGGGGCTGGCGGGCGAAATCCTCGTGCTCAGCTCGATCTACCTGGTCATGCCGGTGGGGCGATTATCGATCACGCATGCGCTGATCGGCGGCGTAACGGCGGCCCTGCTGTGGGAAATCGCGCGACACGTGCTGGTCTGGTATTTTTCCACCTTGTCGCAGGTGAACATCGTGTATGGCTCGATGACGACGGCCATCGTCGTCATGTTCAGCCTGGAAATCGGCGCCACCTTGCTGCTGCTGGGCGCGCAAGTGATTTCCGAATACGAGAGAGTGGCCCGAGGCGGGGAAGAGGACAAGCCGCTGGCGCTAACGACTTGATTTAAAAAGATTATTGCACCGCACAAAAAGCTGTGCTATACTTCGTTCAGTGATTGAGATTTGGCAGCAAATTATCTCACCATCCAGTTTCAGCGCGGCGACCGACAGGTGTAATGTCGATGGCGTGACAGTGCGAAGAAATGGATTTTGTAATTCCGGATACGATGGTCGATTTACACTTGGAGTCACCATGCAGATAGCATGGGAGTCCGAAAATCAGGAGGCACTTTGCAGATAGCACTGGCGTCCATGACACGATTAAAGCATTGGTAATACATTGGAACAAGCCCGCGTTTTAGCGGGCTTTTTTTCGTCCATAGTTGGCGTATGGGGTCAGACCCACAACACCGCTAATGCAAAGCTCCGCGCCAACACATGTGGGGGTCTGACCCCAGCCTTTGCCTGGGGTTTATAACGCCCGCGCAATCAAGATTTTCTGAATATCGCTGGTCCCCTCATAAATCTGGCACACGCGCACGTCGCGGTAGATGCGCTCGACGGGGAAGTCGGACACATAACCATAGCCGCCGTGCACCTGAATGGCGTCCGAGCACACTTTTTCCGCCATTTCCGACGCAAACAGCTTGGCCATGGCCGCTTCTTTCAAACAAGGCAAGCCCGCATCCTTCATGGCTGCCGCGTGGCGGATCAGCTGGCGCGCCGCTTCGATCTGCGTGGCCATGTCGGCCAGGCGGAATTGCACGGCTTGGTGTTCATAGATGGGTTTGCCGAAACTTTCGCGCTCGCGCGCATAGCTCAGCGCCGCTTCATACGCGGCGCGCGCCATGCCCACGGCTT
>NZ_LBCO01000014.1:11010-39408 GCF_000988085.1 Janthinobacterium sp. KBS0711
ACAGGGCGATCTTGTAGCCTTGCCCTTCTTCGCCAATCATGTTTTCTGCCGGGATGCGGCAGTTGTCGAACAGGATTTGCGCCGTGTCCGACGAATGCTGGCCCATCTTCTGTTCCAGTCCCGCCACAATGTAGCCTGGCGTATTGGTCGGCACCCAGAAGGCGCTGATGCCGCGCTTGCCGGCTGCCTTGTCGGTGACGGCCATGACGATGGCCACGTCCGCATATTTTCCGCTGGTAATGAACTGCTTGGTGCCGTTGAGTACGTACTCATTGCCGTCGCGGGTGGCCGTCGTGCGCAGGGCCGAGGCGTCGCTGCCCGTGTGCGGTTCCGTCAGGCAAAACGCACCGAGCATCGCGCCTTGCGCCAGCGGACGCAGCCATTGTTCCTTTTGCGCGTCGTTGGCGTACATCATGGCGATGCTGCAGACGGGGCAATTGTTGACGGAAATGATGGTCGACGTGCCGCCATCGCCGGCGGCGATTTCTTCCAGTACCAGGGCCAGCGATACATAGTCGAGGCCGGCGCCACCGAGTGCTTCCGGCACGGCCACGCCAAAGGCGCCCAGCGCGGCCAGTTCCTGCAATTCTTCTTTCGGGAAATGATGTTCCTTGTCCCAGCGGGCCGCATTGGGCGCCAGGCGCTCGCGCGAAAAACTGCGCAGCGCTTCCTGGATCATGGTCTGTTCTTCATTGAGTATCATGGGACGTCGTCTCGTATTTTTTATAGTGGATGCAGGAATTACCAGCCGATGGGCTTGCCATCGTAATTGCGGAACACGGCCTTGTCCGTGGCCGGCAGGCTGGCCAGAGTGGCGCGGATGCCGGCAGCGCTTTGCTCGGGGGAAAGGTCGGCGCCGGCGCCGCCCATGTCCGTGCGTACCCAGCCCGGGTGGAAGGCCACGCAGCTGACGCCTTGCGGGCCATGCACGAGGGACGTGTCGATCAGCACGGAATTCAGGGCCGCCTTGCTGGCGCGGTACAGCGAGCCGCTGGGATTGCCCCGCTCGCTCAGGGAGCCCATGTGTGAGGACAGCACGGCCAGTTTCCCTTTGGCATTGCCTACCAGCGGCGCCAGGAGCGGCAGCAGCCGCATGGCCGCCAGCACGTTCGTGTGCATGACGGCATCGAAATCTTCTTGCGTGGGGGTGCCATCTTGACGCGGGCCATACACGCCCGCGTTGAGGATGGCCACGTCGAGTTTTTCATCGTCGAGCTTCCAGCCCAGGCCGGCACAGCCTTCCACGTCCGTCACGTCGAGCCGGTGCGCTTCCGCGCCCAGTTGCGCGAGGGCGTCGCAAGCGTCTTGCGTGCGCGCCGTGGCGATCACTCGCCAGCCGTCGTGGCGGTATTGACGGACGATTTCGTGGCCGATGCCGCGCGAGGCGCCGATGATCAATGCAGTAGGCATGTGTTCTCCCTGAGTAATCAATGAAAAGGCGCGCAGCGAGCATGTCCACACCGCGCGCGCCTGTCGTCAACAGAGCAGCTTATACCAGTTCGATCGCCATCGCCGTCGCTTCGCCGCCGCCGATGCACAAGGCTGCCACGCCGCGCTTGCCGCCGGTTTTTTTCAAGGCGCCCAGCAGGGTGACGATGATGCGCGCGCCCGAGGCGCCGATCGGGTGCCCCAGCGCGCATGCGCCGCCGTGGATGTTGATCTTGCTGTGCGGAATATCGAGGTCGTGCATGGCGGCCATCGGCACGGCCGCGAACGCTTCATTGATCTCGAATAAATCGACATTGCTGCTGCTCCAGCCCGTCTTGGCGTACAGCTTTTTCACCGCGCCGATGGGGGCCGTGGTGAATTCGTTCGGCGCCTGCGCATGCGTGGCGTGGCCGTGGATTTTCGCGATGACGGTGCAGCCGAGCTTTTTCGCCGTCGATTCGCGCATCAGCACGAGGGCTGCCGCGCCGTCGTTGATCGACGAAGACGAGGCGGCCGTGATCGTGCCATCTTTCTTGAAGGCGGCTTTCAAGGTGGGGATTTTTTCCAGGCGGGCTTTTTGCGGGCCTTCATCGATGCTGACGACGGTGTCGCCGCCGCGGCCAGAAACGGTCACGGGGGCGATTTCCCACTCAAAACTGCCATCCTTGGTGGCCGCTTGCGCGCGTTTCACGGATTCGATGGCAAACGCATCCTGCGCTTCGCGCGTGAAGGCGTACTGGCTGGCGCACTCTTCGGCAAACGTGCCCATCGAGCGGGCATTGCCCTTTTCATCGCGGCTGTAAGCGTCTTCCAGGCCATCCATCATCATGTGGTCATAGATCATGCCGTGGCCGATGCGGTAGCCGCCGCGCGCCTTCGGCACCAGGTAGGGGGCGTTGGTCATCGATTCCATGCCGCCCGCCACCACCACGTCGGCGCTGCCGGCGAGCAAGGTGTCGTGCGCGAACATGGTCGTCTGCATGGCCGAGCCGCACATTTTCGACAGGGTCACGGCGCCCGTGGAATCGGGCAAGCCCGCCTTGCGCAAGGCTTGACGCGCGGGGGCCTGGCCCTGACCGGCCATCAGGCAATTGCCGAAAAACACGTGTTCAACGGCGTCCGGTGCCACGCCGGCCCGTTCGACGGCGGCGCGGATGGCCACGGCACCCAGGTCGCTGGCGGTGACGTTGGCAAAGTCGCCCTGGAAGGCGCCCATGGGGGTGCGCGCGGCACCGACGATTACGACTGGATCATTCATGTTGGATCTCCGGTTAAGGGTGGGGAGGGTGACTGCATACAAAAACGCAGGTGCTGCGGATAGGGGAAGACGTCCTCGATATGGCCGTCGTCGATGCGCTGCTTGCGTGCCTGCCAGTATTGCGCCGTCAGCAGGTCGGCATGGTGCTGCATGAAATAGCGGCGGATGCGGGGATTGCCCAGCAGGAAGGTGCCGAATTGTTCGGGAAACACATCGTGCTTGCCGATGGGATACCACGGTTCGGCCGACATTTCTTCCTCCTCCGTGCGCGCCTCGGGGATGACGCGGAACTGGCAATCGGTGACGTACTCGATTTCATCGTAATCGTAAAAAACGACGCGCTGATGACGGGTCACGCCAAAGTTTTTATACAGCATGTCGCCCGGAAAAATATTCGCCGCCACCAGTTCCTTGATGGCATTGCCGTACTCGACGATGGCGTGTTCGACCAGGTCGTCGCGGCCTTCTTTCTCGGCATTGCTCAGCCACATGTTCAGCGGCACCATGCGCCGCTCGATATACAGGTGGCGGATGATGATCTGCTCGTGGTCTTCCTCGATCAGCGAGGGGGCGAACTGTTTCAGCTCGGCCAGCAATTCCTCGGCAAAACGGGCGCGGGGAAAGGCCACGTTGGAATATTCGAGCGTGTCGGCCATGCGGCCCACCCGGTCGTGGTGTTTCACCAGCAAATACTTTTGCTGGACTTGCGCGCGCGTGGTTTCCTTGGGCGGCGGGAAAAAATCCTTGATGACCTTGAAGACATACGGAAACGAGGGCAGGGCAAACACCAGCATCACCAGGCCGCGGATGCCGGGCGCGCTTTCAAAGTGATCCGACGAATGTTTCAAGTGCTGCAGGTAGTCGCGGTAAAACAGCGTCTTGCCCTGTTTCTGCAAGCCCAGGATCGTATAGATTTCGCTGCGCGGTTTGCGCGGCAGCAAGCTGCGCAGGAATTGCACATAGGCCGACGGCACTTCCATATCCACCAGGAAATACGCACGCGTAAATGAAAACAGCACGGCGATCTGCTGGTGCTCGAACAGCACCGTATCGAGCACGAGCTTGCCGTGCCGGTTGTGCAGAATGGGCACGACAAATGGATAATCGCGGTTGCCGTTGATGCCCTTGCCGACCAGGTAGGCGCCCTTGTTGCGGTAAAACAAGCTGGTCAGGACCTGGATCTGGTGGTTCGGCTCGAGCCTGTCGCCGCCGAACAGCTGCTGCAGCCGCGCTTCCACCTGGGCCACGTCACGCTCGAGGTTGGCAAAGGCGCAGTCGAGCTGGAAGTCCGTCACCATGCGTTGCAGGGTATGGCGCAAGCCATCCTTGCCTGGGTAATACACGCGGTAGGTGGGTGCCGGGTCTTGCGTTTCGATGTATTCCGTGGAAACGACAGGGCGCACGAAAATATAGTCGTTATTGAAATACGTGCGGTGCAGGATGTTGCAGCAGACGGAATTGAAGAAGGTTTCCGCCAGTTCCGGCTGCTTGTGTTCCGTCAGCATGCCGATGTAGTGCAGCTTCAGTTCGCGCCACACTTCGTCGCTCAACTCCGACTCTTCGTACTCATCTTCGAGCATCTGCACGCATTCCTGCACGCGCTTGTCATAAAAGTCGATGCGCTCGCGGGCCGCCGTTTGCGCCGCGGTCCAGGCGCCTTGCTCGAAATACTGCTTGGCTTGCTGGCTCGTTTCGCGGAACAAACGGTAATGCTTGTCGAAGCCGTCGCGGATGGTGCGCGCGATATCGAATGCAATCTGGGAAGAGAGCAATTTTGGGAAGGCAATGTGCGTCATATCTGTGCTCGCATGAATGGCTCATCACCCAGTCGATAATCGCGCGCCCGTGCTTACTTGGTTTCCGCAAACAGTTCGCGGCCTATCAGCATGCGGCGGATTTCGCTGGTCCCGGCGCCGATTTCATACAGCTTGGCATCGCGCCACAGGCGGCCGGCCGGATACTCATTGATGTAGCCGTTGCCGCCCAGGGCCTGGATCGCTTCGCCCGCCATCCAGGTGGCCTTCTCCGCACTATACAGAATGGCGCCGGCCGCATCCTTGCGCAACTGGCGCACGGCTTCCGGCGTGGTGGCGCGGTCGCAGGCCTGGCCCACGGCGTAGACATACGCCTTGCACGCCATCATGGTCGAATACATATCGGCCAGTTTGCCTTGCATCAACTGGAATTCGCCGATGGCCTGGCCGAATTGCTTGCGGTCATGTACGTAAGGCACGACCAGGTCCATACAGGCTTGCATGATGCCCAGCGGGCCGCCGGACAGCACGGTGCGCTCGAAATCGAGGCCCGACATCAGCACATTGACGCCCTTGCCCAGGCCGCCCAGCACGTTTTCGGCCGGCACTTCGCAATCCTGGAACACCAGTTCGCCCGTGTGCGAGCCGCGCATGCCCAGCTTGTCGAGCTTTTGCGCGATGGAAAAGCCCTTGAAATTCTTTTCGATCAGGAAAGCCGTCATGCCGCGCGGACCCGCTTCCGGGTCGTTTTTCGCGTACACCACCAGCACGTCCGCGTCGGGGCCGTTGGTGATCCACATCTTGGTGCCGTTCAAGACCCAGCGGTCGCCCTTGAAGTCGGCGCGCAGTTTCATGCTGACGACGTCCGAGCCCGCGTTCGGCTCCGACATGGCCAAGGCGCCGATGTGCTCGCCCGTGATCAGTTTCGGCAGGTACTTGGCTTTTTGCTCGGACGTGCCGTTGCGCTTGATCTGGTTCACGCACAGGTTCGAGTGGGCGCCGTAGGACAGGCCGACGGAGGCCGAGGCGCGCGAGATTTCTTCCATGGCGATGATGTGCGCCAGGTAACCCATGCCGGCGCCGCCGTATTCTTCGCTGACTGTGATGCCGAGCAAGCCCATGTCGCCCATCTTGCGCCACAGGTCCATGGGGAACTGGTCCGTGCGGTCGATTTCGGCCGCGCGCGGCGCGATTTCGGCGGCGGCAAATTGTTGGATCGCTTCGCGCAGCGAGGCGATGTCGTCGCCGTGGTCAAAGGTCAAGCCTGGGAGATGGAGCATGTCGTCCTCGTCGTCGTTATAAGTGTGGCGGTCATGGGTGCCGGTCAGTGAAGCTATGATACTCAGTTGTGACGTTTACGTAAACGTAAAGTAATGCGCGCGGCAGTTGTCCGCTGCCTGCGCCTTTAGCTGGTTTGCGCCTTATCAAGGTTCAGGTCCGCCAGCATGCGCGCGCACGCGTCTTCATGCGCGCTGATTTCCGCCAGCGCCATTTCAATGTCGATGCGCTGCTGCTCCAGGGTCTGCCGGTGCTGCGCCAGGACGCCCAGGAAGCGGTCCATCTGCGCCCGCGTATCTTTCGGCGACTCGTACATGTCGACCAGGCTCTTGATCTCCGACAACGCCAGGCCCAGGCGCTTGCCGCGCAGGGTCAGTTTCAAACGGGTGCGGTCGCGCGGCGTGTAGACACGGCTGCGTCCGCCAGCGCCTTCGCGTTTCGGGCTGAGCAAACCCTGGTCTTCATAGAAACGGATGGCGCGCGCCGTGATGTCGAATTCCCGCGCCAGTTCGGTAATCGTATAGGTCGTCATGGGTGCGGGCGGTGTCGGTTGCATGGGTGGTCGGTCACTGGATGGGGGCTGCGAGGCAATGGTGGCAAAGTGCCGTTTACGTCAACGTCAATACTATTGTAGCGTGCCCTGCCCGTGCTGCAACAAAGAAAAAGGAGGTCGTGACGGGAGAATTTGGCGAATCAGACAACAATTACTGAAAATAAATTGATTCTTCTTGCACAAACGCGCTTAAGATCGAGAGTTGGTGGCCAAGATGACACCAAAAAGAGCTTTCCTGGCATAACGGCGACATTCTTTTCGCTGCGATGGCAGTAAAATTTTTAGGCGCAGATTCTTTCCAATAGGCACGATCAAAAAACAACGTTTCACCATGAGCACGTTGTTGATGTCGTTTCTATATTGGAAACAAAATGGCCCTTCTGAAAACTTTGTCTACGAGAAATTGTATGACATGGGCATTGCGTGTATCGGTAGAGGAGGGCATTATCCGATACCGTACGTTGTAATGCCAAACCGAGGCTTTGAATCGTGCTGCAGTGCGAAAATCAAGGCTAGCCGCGAATTTGACCCGAAGCCACGCAGAATCGCAAGAGAAAATTCGGCCCACTTTTTGACCTGAAAAGCCCGGCTGGAGTGTTAATTGTTAATTGATGCTCTTTTCAAATGTAACAATCTGTATGGTCATTCAAGAAACTGACTTTCATGTTACAACATGAAATAGTACACCTATGAATTCTTCTAACGAACGCGAAAGCTTCAGCCAGCGACTTCAGTTGGCTCTCAAAAACGCCCATTATTCTCCAGACAGCCCGACCAGACTGGCCCGGGAATTCAATATCCGTTTCGACGGGCGCCCGATTACCGTGCATGCAGCTAGGAAATGGTTAGTAGGTGAAGCAATTCCGACGCAAGAGAAATTGCGCATGATTGCCCAATGGTTGGGCGTTCCGGCGGAATGGTTGCGTTTTGGCGGCCCGGAAAGCGCCACGCCGAACGGTGAAGCGGGCAGCGCTTTGTCGCGTTTTGAGTCCGCCGATGTGAAATTAATTGCCGATTTGCAAAGATTAGATGAACATCATCGTCAAATCGCGCGAGAATTTATTCGCATGCTGGTACGAGTCAACTACCAAAAGTAAGCATCCAGGCCCTCCCCGGCCGGCACCGTCCGCCTTTCGCTGGCGGTGCTCCCCCTGTCCTTTTATTTGCGCAAGGTCATACTGGAGACATGATTTTGCCGCACAATAAGACCTCGCATGTTGCGCTGCAGCGGAATTATTTAACAATAATCCCGCGTGCGGCGGCGCAGCGGCCAATACCAGCGCATAATCACATCAGAAGCAGCCAGTTCATCCACTACGGAGCCGAGCATTTGAGCCGTCTTATGAAAAGTAACTACAGCAATACCGCGCAGCTGAAGGACTTGATGACCGTGCCCCCCATGACTGCCGCGCAACATGCGGAAGTGATGCGCAAACGGATCGCCCACCGCAGGATGGTTGAAGAAGCCAGGGATTTGAAGCAGGCAAGTGCCACACAGTTCGAAAAACGCTAGTGGTGGATGCCTGACCAAAGCTACTGCGCGTCGCGCTTTGCGGCCGGCGATGCTCACCGTGCTTCAGCACGGTTGCGCTTCTCGGCCACAAATCACTGACGCTCGCTACGCTTTTGTCAGGCATCGTGACGCCAGAGTTACATCGTGACGCCAACTAGAGGATAGGGGTATCGCTTGCAGACTTGAGACCATTCCACCGTGGCGCCAGGCTGTGCTCGATGCCGAGCAGGTCGATGACGCGCGCCACCGTATGGTCGACCATCTCCGCGATGCTCTGCGGGTGGTGGTAGAAGCTCGGCAAGGGCGGGAAGATGATGCCGCCCATTTCGGTCACGGCCGTCATATTGCGCAGGTGCGCCAGGTTGAACGGCGTTTCGCGCACCATCAGGATCAGGCGGCGGCGCTCCTTGAGCACCACATCGGCTGCCCGCGTGATCAAATTATCGGACAAGCCATGCGCGACGGCCGCCAGGGTCTTCATCGAGCACGGTGCGACGACCATGCCATCCGATTGAAACGAGCCGCTGGCGATAGAGGCGCCGATGTCGCGCAGCTTGTGCACCACGTGCGCCTGCGCTTCGATTTCTTTGCGCCCCACACCCGTTTCCTGGTGCAGGGTCAGTACGGCCGCATCCGACAAGACCAGATGCGTTTCGACGCCGGGGGTGGCGCCTAGCAATTGCAGCAGCCGCAAGCCATACACGGCGCCCGTGGCGCCCGTGATGGCCACGACGATACGGCGCGGCCGCTGCGTTTGGCTATCAGGCATCCAGCAGGGACTTCAGTTCGCCCGATTCAAACATTTCATTCATGATATCGGAACCACCGATGAACTCGCCTTTGACGTACAGCTGCGGAATGGTTGGCCAGTTCGAGTAATCCTTGATGCCCTGGCGCACTTCCGGGTCATCCAGCACGTTGACGGTGGCGATGTTTTCCACGCCGCACGCTTTCAGGATCTGGATGGCGCGGCCGGAAAAGCCGCACTGCGGGAACTGGGCCGTGCCCTTCATGAACAGCACGACTGGCGTGTTCGTCACGGTTTCTTTGATCCAGGTTTGTACGTCGCTCATAGCTGCCTCTGATGGGTAAATAAATAGATGCCGTCATTTTATAAGAAAACGCCGGCACGGGTATGCGCTCAAGTCATAAATTGGGCAAGTCAGCCACGTTGACGCTTATAAGGTCTTGCCCAGGCACACCGATTGTGCCGCGCCCACGTATTTGCCCCAGGCAATGACGGGTGCATAGCCGTGTTTGGCATAAAACGCCACGGCGCGGCTATTTGCCACGCGGGTGGACAGGTGCAGGGCCTGGTAGCCATGCCGGCGCGCCTGCGCCTCCACATGGGCCAGCAGGGCCGCGCCCACGCCAGCGGAACCCGGGCGCGCATACATGCGCTTGAGTTCGCCTATGGTGCTGTCCGCTTCGCCCAGCGGGCGCAGGGCGGCGCAGCCCAGCAGTTCTCCGGCCGCATCGCGGGCCAGGTAAAAGCCGCCGCGCGGCGTTGCCGCTTCGATATCGAAGGAAGAACGGCCGCTGTCGCCATTGATGCGCAGCAGCGTGTCCGACAATGCATCGAGCAGCAACTGGGCATCGGCTCCGGCGGCGTCCACAGCCAGGATGATGAAGTCATGCCTGGCGGCCATGCACTTAGCCGCGCAGCTTGGCGAACGCAGCGGCCATGCTGCCGGCAGGCTCGGGCGCGTTGCGCGATTGCGACTGGTGCTGCGCCATGCTGCGGCGGTCATTGCGGTCGCCACGTTGCTCGGGCTTGCTGCCCGCTTGCGGCGCGCTGTCCGTCAAACGCATGGTCAGCGCGATGCGCTTGCGCTTCTCATCAACTTCCAGCACTTTCACACGCACGACCTGGCCAGCCTTCACCACCGTGTGTGGATCCTTGACGAATGTGTTCGACAGGGCCGAGATGTGCACGAGGCCATCCTGGTGCACGCCGATGTCGACGAAAGCGCCAAAGGCGGCCACGTTGGTGACCACGCCCTCGAGAATCATGTCCGGACGCAAGTCGCGGATTTCCTCCACGCCTTCCTTGAAGGTGGCGGTGGTGAACTCCGGACGCGGGTCGCGGCCCGGCTTTTCCAGTTCCTTCAAGATGTCGGAAATGGTCGGCACGCCAAACGTTTCATCCGCGTACTTTGCCGGGCTCAAGGTTTTCAGCAAGGCTGTTTCGCCGATGACGGCCTTGATATCCTTCTTGATGTCCGCCAGGATCTTTTCCACCAGCGGGTACGATTCCGGGTGGACGGCCGAGGCGTCCAGCGGATTCTCGCCGCCCATCACGCGCAGGAAGCCGGCTGCCTGCTCATACGTCTTGTCGCCCAGACGAGGCACGGCTTTCAGGGCCGCGCGCGAAGTGAACGCGCCCTTCATGTCGCGGTAGGTGACGATGCTTTGCGCCACGCTGGCCGACAGGCCGGACACGCGCGCCAGCAGCGGAGCCGACGCCGTATTGACGTCCACGCCGACGGCGTTCACGCAATCTTCCACCACTGCATCGAGCGAACGGGCCAGCTGGCTTTGGCTCACGTCATGCTGATACTGGCCCACGCCGATCGATTTCGGGTCAATCTTGACCAGTTCGGCCAGCGGGTCTTGCAGGCGGCGCGCGATCGAGACGGCGCCACGCAGGGACACATCCATGTCCGGCAACTCTTTCGAGGCGAATTCGGACGCCGAATACACCGACGCGCCCGCTTCCGAAACGACGATCTTCGTCATCTTCGCTTCCGGATGCTGCTTGATCAAGTCCTGCGCCAACTTGTCCGTCTCGCGCGAGGCCGTGCCGTTGCCAATCGAAATCAAGGACACATTGTGCTTGGCGGCCAGGCGGCCCAGGGTGTGCAGCGAGCCGTCCCAGTCATTCTTTGGCTGGTGCGGGTAGATCACGGCCGTATCGACGACTTTACCGGTGGCATCGACGACAGCAACCTTGACGCCCGTGCGCAAGCCTGGGTCGAGGCCCATGGTGGCGCGCTGGCCAGCCGGCGCGGCCAGCAGCAGCGCTTTCAGGTTGGTGGCGAACACGTTGATCGCGTCGAGTTCCGAGCGTTCGCGCAGCGCGCCCATCAGTTCCGTTTCCAGGTGCATGAAGCTTTTCACGCGCCAGGTCCAGCGCGCTGTGTCCGCCAGCCATTTGTCGGCCGGGCGGCCTTGCTGCTTGATGCCGAAGCGGGCGGCGATGCGGCCTTCGCACGGATTGTGCGGCGCATCCCATTTCGGTTTTTCCGCTTCCGTGTCCAGGCGCAGGGTGACGTCGAGGATGCCTTCGCGGCGGCCGCGCAGCAGCGCCAGCGCACGGTGCGAGGGGACTGTGGAAATGGTTTCCGAGTAATCGAAGTAATCGGCGAATTTTTCGCCTTCGTCCTGCTTGCCTTCCACCACTTTCGATTCGACGATGCCGTGTTCCTGCACGTATTCGCGCAAGGTTTGCAGCAAGGTGGCGTCTTCGGCGAAACGCTCCATCAAAATCTGGCGCGCGCCGTCGAGGGCCGCCTTGGTGTCAAGCACGCCCGGGTTGTTGCCGTCGGCACTAGTAAATGCGTCGCGCAGGAACTTGCCCGCTTCCGTTTCCGGCGTCAGTTCCGGGTTTTCCAGCAAGCCGTCGGCCAGCGGCATCAGGCCCGCTTCGATGGCGATCTGCGCCTTCGTGCGGCGCTTTTGCTTGTACGGCAGATACAGGTCTTCCAGGCGCGTCTTGTCTTCCGCGTGCATGACGGCGTCGAGCAGCTCGGGCGTCATCTTGTTCTGTTCCGTGATCGAGGCCACGATGGCGGCGCGCCGCTCTTCCAGTTCGCGCAGATAGCGCAGGCGCTCTTCGAGCAGGCGCAGCTGGATATCGTCGAGGCCGCCTGTCGCTTCCTTGCGGTAACGGGCGATGAAGGGCACGGTGGCGCCTTCGTCGAGCAGTTCGATGGCGGCGGCAACCTGCACCGGTTTGGCGGCAAGTTCAAGGGCAAGGCGTTGTTCGATAGTGGGCAGCATGGTTGTTTCCAGAGCGATCAAGCCTGGAATGATACGCAATCGGCGCGATTGCGCAATCTTGACAGCGCAAATGGACTGTGCGTTGACAACAAGGTCAACGTGGCGGCAGCAGCGGGCTGGCGGGCGGCGGAGCAGGCGGACGTTGCGGCGTGATGGACTTGCCGAAGGCATTGCCCATGCGGTGTTCGAGGGCGGCGCGGTTGTACAGGCCCAGCTGGTTCGACGGGCGCTGCATGACGGCTTCCGCGCCGGACAGGGCAGGCGGCTGCCGGTTCATGGTGTTGCTATTCGGCAATAATTTTTCACTCAAACAAGACATCGATTGCGCGCGCTGGCCATGGACTTCCACCTCGACGCAGCCCTTCTGCGGCGCGGGGGCTTGCACGACGACGGTGTGCTCGTCCGCCTGCGCGGGCAGGGCGGCGCAAGCGAATAAAACAGTCAAGAACAGGCGTGCCATGGCGGCTCCCGGAGCGGTGGAATCAGCCTCCAGCATAGCAAGGTCATGTGTCGCGGCGATGACACGGGCCGGAATGCGGGCTGGCGCCATGTCATGCACTTGTCATTTTATGAAGCTACCATCTTGCCATTCTGCAGACAACATTGCAGTCAAGACACTTCATAAGCAGGCTTTCTCGTTGATTTCCCTGGAAAATGACACTAACCCACCGCCGCGCCGCAACGGGCAATGCCCTGTCCGCCTGCTTGCTGATGACATTCATGACATTGATGACATTCGTGCGACCGGCTGCCAGTGCGGACGGGGCTGACGCCAGCACACATGCAACTCTGCGTTTCGACTTGCCCGCCCAGCCGCTTGACGCGGCCCTGGTGGCGTTTGGCGAAGTAACCGGGTATTCCGTGCTCGTCAGCAGTCAGCTGGCGGCCGGCAGAGTGGCCTCGCCCGTGCGCGGCGACTACACGCCGGCCGAAGCGCTGCAGCGTTTGCTGGCGGGTACGCAACTGGGCGCGCGTTTCAGCGACAGCAATGCCTTTACCTTGCTGGCGCTGGCCGATGCACCTGTGGCGCCGCCGCCCGTGCCGGCCGAAGCTGCGCCCGCCGCCGCACCATTGCAAGGCTATGCGGCGGTCCTGCAGCGCTCGCTTACGCGCGCCCTGTGCCGCTTGCATCCGGACGCTTTCGGCCGCTACCGCTTGGCCTTCCAGCTGTGGCTCGACGAGCGGGGCAAGGTGCGCGCCGTGCACGTGCTCGAGCCGAGCGGCGTGGAACAGCGCGACCGCGCCGTGCTGCAGCGCCTGCGCAGCCTGCTGATCGATGGCGCGCCGCCGGCGGGCTTGCCGCAGCCGCTGACGATTTTACTGACGCCGCGACCCAATCCCGATGCCGAGTGCGCGCCCTACCTCTTGCCTGGGGCACCCTGACCATGTCGGATTTGCTCAAAGCCACCTTGCGCAAGCTGTTCCTGGAACGCTACGGACAGTTTCGCCGCCATTTGCAGCGCCGCCTGGGCTCGGAAGACCTGGCCAATGACGCGCTGCATGAAACGTATTTGCGGGTGGAGCGGATGACGGCGCCCGAGGCGATCAGCTACCCGTCCGCGTATCTGATGCGCATCGCCATCAACATTGCGGAAGATCAACGCCGTGACAATGCGCGCTTGCTCAGCCTGCCCGATATCGACGATCTGTACGAGCTGGCCGACGAGCTGGCCGACCCGGCCCGCACCTTCAGTGCGCGCGCCGAACTGGAAGAACTGGAACGGGCCTTGCAGGAGTTGCCGAAACGCCGGCGCGCCATCGTCATCGCCGCCCGCGTCGACCAGTTGCCGCACCGCGACATCGCCGAGCGCTTCGGCATTTCCGCCCGCACGGTGGAGAAGGAATTGCGCGCCGGACTCGAACATTGTTGTGAGCGCATGGGACGCGATTTCATCCAGCGCTTCGGTCCCGGCGCGGGAAAAACGTCTAAACATCATGATTGAACAAACGGAAGACGACATGGGTGTCATCCAGAAGGAAGCGCAGGCGTGGGTCGTGCGCCTGGCCTCGGGCCAGGTCAGCGAGCGCGACGCGCAAGTGTTCCGTCACTGGTGCGCGCGCAGCCGCAGGCATGCGACGGCGTTTGCCGAGGCGCGCGCCGTGTGGGGCGCCATGGCGCCGGCCGCGCGCGCCGTCAAGCGGGCGCAGGCACCTGTCAACGTGGCTCGGCGCGCCTGGCTCGGCGGCGCCGTCGCCGCTTCGCTGGGCTTGCTGGTGCTGCGCCCGCCGACGGACCTGTGGCCGGCCGTGGCCGGTCTTGCCGCCGACTACGCCACGGGCACGGGCGAGCAGCGCGAAGTGGCGTTTGAAGGCGGCGTGCTGGTGCAAATGAATACGCAGACGCGACTCGATGTGGCGCCCGTGCAGGACGGCGCCGCGTCGCTGGTGCTGCTGGCGGGCGAAGCGGAATTCCAGGCCGGCTTGCGCGGCGCGGCGAGCGTGCGCGTGCAGGCGGGCGACGGCACGGTGTCGGCCGGCAGCGCGCGTTTCAATATCCGCCTGTTTGGCCAGGAAGTGTGCGTGACATGCCTGGCGGGCCGCCTGCGCGTGGCGCAGGCCGGCAACGATGCGGAACTTGCGGCCGGCCAGCAGCTGCGCTACCGGCCCGAGCATTTCGGCATCGCGCGCGCAGTGGCAAAAAGCGACGTCAGCGCGTGGCGCCAGCGCCTGCTGGTCTTCAAGCAAAGCACTTTGGCCGAGGTGGTGGATGAAGTGAACCGCTACCGTCCCGGCAAGCTGATCCTCAATGGCGACGTCTTGAAACAGGCACGCGTGCAAGCGAGCTTTTCGCTCGACCGCCTCGATGACGTGATCGCCCTGATCCAGGACGCGTATGGCGCGCGCGTGACGCGTTTGCCGGGCGGCATCGTGCTGTTCGGCTGAGCCCCGCCTTGGCGCGCCGAGGCGATCAGCCAATTATGACATTTTCATGACCTTTTGCAGTCCCGGACCTTGTTCCCTGTCAATGCTGCTGGAAGCCGCGAATCAGTGCCTGCCGCCCGCCCCGTGCGTGCCGCGCGCCGCCTCGCGATATCGGTCAGCAACGGAACATGAAAAGGGAATGTCGCCATGCAGCGAAGCAAGTCGGTCACGAAACACGCATCCTCCTCCGCCATGGCGGGCAGCCACAACGGGCGTCCGGTGCGCTTGAAACCGCTGGCGCTGGCCATCGCCATGCTGCTGCAGGCGGGTGGCGCGCAGGCGCAGCAGCCGTTCAGCGGCGCCTGGTTCGCGGGCAAGGGCGCGCAGCAGGGCACGGCCACCGCCACGGGACGCTTGCCGAATGGCCAGCCGGCCACCTCGCTGAACAACCCTTTGCTGCAGCAGCAAAAGGCCGAAGGCAAGCTGCAGCAATCGCTGAACAACCTCTTGCTGGCCGCGCGCGGCATCGCCGCCGAACAGGCGGTGCAGGCGGCCGCGCGCCAGGCGGCGCTGGCGGCCGGCGGCGCGCCCGACGGCCTCGTCAAGGGCGGCTTGCAGGTCGACAGTAACAGCCTGACGGCGGGCTGGCTCAACGCCCAGGCGCCCGTGCAGACCCAGGCCGATGGCAAGACCGTCGTGAAGGTCGCGCAGACGGATGACAAGGCAATCCTGAACTGGGAAAGTTTTAACGTCGGCAAGAACACCACCTTGCAGTTCGACCAGAAATCGCACTGGTCCGTGTTGAACCGCGTCAACGATCCGCTGGCGCCCCCCAGCCAGATCCAGGGCCAGATCAAGGCCGACGGCACGGTGATGATCGTCAACCGCAACGGCATCGTGTTTACGGGCAGCAGCCAGGTCGATACGCGCAACCTGGCCGCCGCCGCCATGGGCATGAGCGACAGCCAGTTCAAGAGCGGCCTGTACGGCAAGACGCAGGGCACGGGCGCCGTGCCGACCTTCGCGAACGATTTGTTGCTGGGCCAGAATACCTTTACGCATGCTGCGGCCGAAGCGGACGTCGTCGTTGCCGCCGGCGCGCGCATCGACACGCGCAAGCCGCAGACGGTGACGGAAGGCGGCGGCTATGTGCTGCTGGCCGGCCGCGCCGTCGAGAATGCGGGCGCCATCACCACGCCGAACGGCCAGACCACCCTGGCGGCCGGCGACGCCATCGCCGTGCGCCAGGGCATGGGCACGGACAAGAACCAGTATTCGAGCACGCGCGGCAATGAAGTCGAGATGCTGCGCGTGGCTGGCAGCAGCGCCGGCAGCGTCGTCAACAACGGCCTGATCCAGGCGGCCACTGGCGACATCACGCTCAGCGGCAACAGCGTGCGCCAGGATGGCGTGCTGTTGTCGAGCACGACCGTCAATGGCCGCGGCACGATCCACCTGGCGGCGGCGGGCGAGAATGCCGCCGTCACCCTGGCGCGCGGCAGCGTGAGCGCCATCGTCATCGACGACAACGGCGCCACGGCGCTCGACGTGCAGCGCGATACCTTGCTGAAAGACACGGGCAAGGGAACGGACACGCCGCAGGACCGGCGCGACCAGTCGCTGGTGCGCATCGTTTCCGCCGGCAACATCGAGTTCGAAGGCGATTCGCTGACCCTGGCCACGGGCGGCCAGGTGCTGGCCGATGCGGCCCGCCGCAGCCACGTGGCGCGCGGCGCGGCCATCGACGTCTCGGGCGCCGTCGGCGTGAAGGTCGACATGAGCAGCAACAATGTGCTGATCAACGTGCAGGGCAACGAGCAGCGCGACGCGCCAGGCAGCCGCGACGCCAAATACCTGAACAACAGCGATGTGTGGGTCGACCGCCGCGACCTGGTGCTGGTGCCGGCCGGCACCAACGGCTACGCCACGGACCGCTGGTACACGGCGGGCGGCTTGCTGGAAGTGAGCGGCTACCTGAACACCAGCGGCCACGGCATCGGCGAATGGGCGGCCCAGGGCGGCAATGTCGGCTTTGGCGGCGGCGAAGTGGTGACGCAGGCCGGTTCGCGCATCAACATCGCCGGCGGTTCGCTGGACGTGCAGACGGGCATGGTCAAGCAGACGTGGCTGAAGGGCGCCGATGGCGTGATGTACAAGCTCAGCACCGCCCCTGGCGACAATCTGTACACGGGCTTGTATCGCGGCTATGAAAGCACGCATGCGCGCTGGGGTGCCAACACGACGGAAACCCATGCGAATGCCTTGATCGGTCCCCGCGAGCGCCTGGAAAACGGCTATACGGTGGGCCGCGATGCGGGCCGCCTGATCGTTTCCACGGGCGCCGCCGTGCTCGAAGGCGATGTCGACACGTCCGTGTTCCAGGGCGAACGCCAGCAGCGCAAGCGCGATGACGGCATCGATAGCTACAAGCAGGCGCAGACGTCGGCCGCACGTGCCGGTCAATTGATCGTCGGAAAAATGACGCCCGTCTTCGATCCGAAGGCGGGCCAGTTGCGCGACAGCCCGCAAGCCGTGCTGGAAAGCGTCGAGATCGGCAAGGTGGCGCCCGTCGCCGATGGCCAGCTGCTCACTGAAGCCTTGCCGGCCGCGCGCAGCAAGACCTTGCAGCTCGATGCGGACTGGCTCAATGGCCTGGAATTGGGCGCCCTGAATATCTACGCCTACGACAAGCTCGACGTCAACGCCGACGTGCGCGTGGCCGATGGCGGCGACATCGCCCTGCACGCCACCGACGTGGCCATCAAGGCGAACGTGAGCGCGCGCAGCGGCAGCATCGCCGCCGGCAATATGGTCTCGCGCTACCAGGCGAACGGGGGCGCCGTGTGGATCGATGGGCCCGTGTCGCCGGAAGGGCGCGCCACTGGCCCGGCAGGCGTGCGCGTGGCGCCCGGCGTGCGTCTCGATGCGCGGGGGCTGTGGAGCAACCTGGAGCTGGACCCGGGCGCGGTCGCCGGCCTGCCGTACGTGAATGGCGGCAAGGTCACGTTGAAGAGTTCGGGCGACATCGAGCTGGCCGGCGGCAGCGTCATCGACGTCTCGTCGGGCGCGGCCTTGATGAGCAATGGCAGCCTGCAGGGCGGGCGCGGCGGGGACATTACCCTGGCCGTTGACTTGCCACGCGAAAAAACGCCGACGGGCGCCGTGCTCAAGCTTGACGGCGAGTTGCGCGGCCACGGCGTGAAGGGCGGCGGGCACCTGACGATCGACAGCGGCACGGCCGTCAGCATCGGCGGCAAGCTGCAGGACGGCGACGTGCTGCCAGGAGGAAGCAACGCTCCCGTCGGCTTGCGCCTGGCCGATGAATTTTTGATTGCCAAGGGCGAGAAGATTCCCTTTGATTTCGCGCTCAGCACCAGCGTGATCAAGCCGGGCCAGACCTTGAGCATGCCCGTGACGGCGGACGTGTCGACGCAGAAACCGCTGGTCGTGGGGGACAATGTGCTGGTGCCGCCGGGCGCGAGCTTCTTCATCAACGGCACGGCGTACGTCCAGGGCGGTTCCATCGTTCCCGCCGGCAGCGTGGTGACGGCCATCAATGGCCTTACTACGGGTTTCGTGGTGTCGGCGGCGGCTTTTCCGAACGGCTTGCCCATCGTGCCGATCACGACGCAGTATGCGGCCGGCAGCATCGCCGCTGACGACGTGCGCGCGCCGCGCGGCGTGCTGCTGCCGACCGGCACCATGCTGGGGCGCGACGTTGCCGTGCAGCCCATGCTGGCGCTGGACGCCAGCCTGTTCCAGAGCGGCTTTGCCGACTACGCCGTCACGGGCCGCGACGGCGTCGTGGTGGTCAAGGATGCGCATATCGATGTGAAGATGCCCGTGCTGCGCTTCAATCCCGCCACCGGCCACACGGTGGCGGGCGGCACCGATCCAGGCGCCGCGCTGGAAGTGTGGACGCCGGAGCTGTACCAGGAAGATGCGCGCAAGGGCCGCCTGACGCAGCGCGCCGGCGCCGACCTGACGCTGACGGCCGGCAGCCCGTACGTGAAGGGCTCCCTGGCGGTGGCGCAAGGCGCCGTCGTCACGGTCGATCCGGGCCGCCAGATCAGCATGACGAGCAATGGCCAGGTCAGCATCGATGGCCGCCTCGACGCCTGGGGCG
The DNA here is from genome assembly GCF_000988085.1 of Janthinobacterium sp. KBS0711. NCBI lineage: Bacteria > Pseudomonadati > Pseudomonadota > Betaproteobacteria > Burkholderiales > Oxalobacteraceae > Janthinobacterium > Janthinobacterium sp. KBS0711. The sequence continues at coordinate 29,785 of NZ_LBCO01000014.1, forward strand.
GCAAGATCGCCGTGCTGCCCGGCACCTTGGGTACGGGCAGCGATGCCGATGTGCCGAACGGCAAGGGACAAGCCACGTCGATCTGGATCGGCGAACACGCCGTGCTCGACGTCGCCGGCCGCGCCACCGTCGCCACCGACATGCGGGGCGGCCGTTATGGCCGCGCCGACAAGGGCGGCAGCATCGAAATCGGCGCCCGCTACAAGGCCGACGCGGCCAGCGTCGACGCGGCCGACGCCTTTGTCGTCGTGCGTCCGGGCGCGCTGCTCGACGCCAGCGGGGCGCAAGCCACGCTGGACTTGCCGAACCAGGGCGCCGTCAACGTGGCCGGCAGCGGCGGCTTGATTTCGCTCAGTTCGTACAACGGCATCTTTGCCGATGGCACCATGCGCGCGGTGGCCGGTGGCGCCGGGGCCGCCGGTGGCACCCTGGCGCTGGCGCTGGACACGCCCAATTACGGCCAGGTGAACCGCCAGACGCTGGAAGGCGATAGCGTCGACAATGCGGTGCGGGTACCGCGCGAATTCGTGTTGGCGCAAGTGCAGGGCGACAGCGTCTTGCCGGTCGATTTGCGCGCCGGCCAGCAGGATGAGGCCTTGCGCTACGGCAGTGCGCGCCTGGGCGCCGACCGCGTGAAGGCCGGCGGCTTCGATAACCTGGCCATGCATGTGAACGGCATGCTCAGCGTCGATGGCGACGTCAACCTGGCGCTGGGCCAGAGCCTGCGCCTGAGCGCCAGTTCGCTGGGTCTGACGCAGCCGAAGCCGCAGACGCCACAGTCCGATGCGGATGGCCAGGACAAGGTGCCTAATCTTGCCAGCCAGGTGCACCTGGCGGCGCCGTATGTGCGCCTGGGAACGGCCGCGCGCGCGCAGAAAGACAATTACATCGTGCCCAATGCCGTGAAGGGCTCGAAAAATTCTGGCAAGGGGCGCGGCATGCTGGGTGTGCCGCTGGTGGCCGACGGATCCCTGCTGCAGATCGATGCGGGCATGCTCGACCTCGCGGGCGAGGTCAACATGGGCACGCGCGGCGAGATCGTGCAGAGCAGCGGCACGCCGCTGGCCGTCGAACGCGATGCCTTCGAACAGCTGACCCTGAACAGCCGCGGCGACTTGCGCATGTCGAACAACGCCGCCCTGTACCAGCCGGGCAACGCCACCCTGGTCGCCGCGCAAATCTATCCGGCCACGGGCGACAGCGGCATGGTCACGGTGGGCCAGAGCAGCCGGGTCGATGAATACGGCAATATCCGCGTCACGCTCGATCCGCTGCGCACGCTCACTGTCGAGCGCAGCGCCGGCAGCGCCACGCCGAACCAGCCGTTTTCCGTGTTCGGCAGCCTGAGCCTCATTGCGCCCACCATCAACCAGCATGGCGTGCTGCGCGCGCCGCTGGGCCAGATCACCCTGGGCGCGGAAGGCTTTGAAGCCAACACGGGCCATGTCAATCTGTTGCCGGGCAGCCTGACGTCCGTCAGCGCGAAAGGCTTGACGATGCCGTACGGCGGCACGCTCGATGGCCTCAGCTACCTGTATGACGGCAACGACGTCGTCTTCAAGGGCGTGGGCAACGGCCCCGAGATCGCCTTGACGGGTGCCACCGTCGACGTGCAAGCCGGCGCCGTGCTCGACCTGTCGGGCGGCGGCACCTTGACGGGCGCGGCCTTCCTGGGCGGACGGGGCGGCTCCACCGATGCGCGCCTCAATCCGCTGGTGCAGATGAAGCCGAATGGCGGTTTTACCTTGCCCGGCCTGAATACCAATCCCGTGTACGCCATCATTCCCGGCGTGCAGCCGGACGTGGCGCCTTTGACGGCCGAACAGGGCGCGGGCAAGCCTGCCGTGGGACGCCAGATCACCATCGCCGCGGGCGTGCCTGGCCTGGCGGCCGGCACCTACACCTTGCTGCCATCGAATTTCGCCTTGCTGCCGGGCGCCTTCCGCGTGGAGCTGAATGGCCTGGCCGGCGCCGTCGAGGCGGGCGGCATGGTGGCCATGCGCAATGGTTCATACGCGACGGCGGCGCAGACGGGTATCGCCGGCACGGCCATCCGCGACGCCGTGCCGGGCCAGGCCATCCTCACGCCGGCCGACGTGCTGCGTACCTACTCGCAATACAATGAAACGGGCTATGCAGCCTTTGCCGTGGCGCAAGCCACGCGCGACGGCGTGCCGCGCGCCACGCTGGAACGCGACGCCAAGGGCGTGCGGGTGCAATTGATCGCCCCGTCCCTGCACAGCGTCGAAAATAACCACACGCCATTGATGATGGATGGCAGCGCCCTGTACACGCCGGCCGAGGGCGGCTTTGGCGGCTCGCTGCTGCTGGGCACGGGTGGCCATGCGGGTACCCGCTATCAAGTGCTGGCCGACGGCACGGCAGCGCAGGCGGACTTCGATGGCGTCTCCGTGCACGCTTCGCAGATCAACGCCTTTGGCGCCCAGCGCCTGGGCATCGGCGGCTTGCCGCGCGTCACCTACAGCGATTTCGCCACAGGTACCAATCAGCGCGCCAATATCGCCGCCATCAACGAATCGGCGGGCGGCATCGTGCTGCGCGAGGGCGCCGTGCTGAAGGCGGCCGAAGTGTTCCTGGTGACCACGAAAACCGACGACGGCATCTTCCTCGAGCAAGGTTCCGGCATCAATACGCTGGGCCGCGGCAAGGCGGCCTGGGACTCGCGCGACGGCTTTGTGTACCAGCCGATGGGCAGCGTGCTCGCCGTCTCGAACGGCTGGCTCGACATGCTGCCGGCCGTGCGCACGCCGTTCGATTCGGGTGGCCCCGGCATCATCGACATCGGCACGTGCGCCAAGGCGGGCGGCGCCTGCACGGGCACCACCTCGCTGTATTCGGAAGGCACCATCGCCGCCGTCACGGAGCGCGCATTTACCCTGCGCGACAACGTGCGCTACGGCACGCGCAACCTGGTGCTGGGGATGGGGGCGATCAATATCGGCAGCGCGGCTGCGCTGGCGGACGCCAGCGCCCGTGGCGCTTTGCCGGACGGCCTGGCGCTGAACCAGGACGTGCTCGACCGCCTGCTGCGCGGCGATACGAGCACGGGCGCACCGGCGCTGGAAAGCCTGGGTTTGACGGCGCGTAATTCCTTCAATTTCTACGATTCGTCGCAGCTGTCGACCATCGATGCGGCGACGGGCAAGTCGTCGCTGTCGCGCCTGGTGCTCAACACGCCCGCCATCTACGGCTATGGCGGCACGGACGCGTTGGCGCGCATCCACACGGACACCCTCGTATGGCAGGGCGCGACGAATGCGCCCGGCGCCGTCGTTGCCAACGGCCCCGGCACGGGCAGCGGCCGCTTGCAGATCGACGCCAGGCGCATCGAGTTCGGCTTCACGCCGGACAGCCGTCCCGACACCATCCATAACCTCGACCGTCTGATGCTGGGCTTCGGCCAGGTGGCGCTCAATGCCAGCGAACAGCTGACGGCCAACAACAAGGGCAGCCTGTCCGTCTACCAGTCGCAAAGCGCGTGGGATACGGCCACCAATGGCTACCGCTACAGCGCCGGCGATCTGCTGATCAACACGCCGCTGCTGACGGGCGCGGCCGGTTCCGTCAACCGCATCACGGCGGGCGGCGACCTCAAGGTGAGCGCGCCGGCCGGCGCTACCCCCACCACATCGACGAACGCGGCGCTGGCCGGCGCCCTGGGCGCCGAAGTGGCGCTGAACGGCAACAGCGTCAGCGTGGATACGTCCGTGGTTCTGCCAAGCGGAAAGCTGACCCTGTCGGCCGAACGCGATGTGCTGCTGGGCGACAAGGCCAAGCTGGACCTGGCGGGCCGCAAGATCGATTTCTACGACACCAGCAAGTACAGCTGGGGCGGCGACGTGATCCTCGACAGCCGCGCAGGCGACGTGCGCCAGGCGGGCGCTTCCGTGATCGACCTGTCGGCCGTGAATAACCGCGCCGGCAAGCTGAGCGTGATCGCCACAGGCGACGCGGCGGGCACGGCCGACTTGCGCGGCAGCTTGCTGGGCGGCGCCAGCGGCCATTATGACGCGGGCGGTACCCTGGTGCCCTACGCGGCCGGCGGCGTGGAGGTGCGGGCCCAGCAGATCGGCGACTTCGCCGGCCTCAACCAGCGCCTGAACACGGGCAAGGTGTTCGGCAGCCGCAGCTTCCAGCTCAAGCAGGGCAATTTGACCATCGGCGACGAGGTCAAGGCGCGCGAAGTGAGCGTCTCCGTCGATGGCGGCAGCTTGACGGTGAGCGGCCGCATCGATGCCAGCGGCGAACAGGTGGGCAGCATCCGCCTGGCCGGGCGCGACGGCGTCACCATCCAATCGGGCGCCGTGCTCGACGCGCATGGCACGGTGCTGCGCACGGACAGCTATGGCCAGGTGATCGAGGCGCCGAACCGCGCCGTCATTGAGCTCGCCGCGCCTGGCGGCCGCCTGAGCCTGGAAAACGGCGCGCGTTTCGACCTGCGCAGCGGCGACAAGGGCGGCAACTACGGCAGCATCGACCTGAACGCGCGCCGCCTGGGCGGCGCCACGGGCGACGATATCGATATCGATGCGGCTGGCGCGCTGAACATCGCCGGCGCGCGCACCATCAACGTCAACGCCTTCTGGCAATACAAGGATGCCCCGGCCGGTACCGGCAAGGATGCGGACGGCCGCAGCTACCAGGGCATCAACCAGGCTTATCTGGACGAGAAACACGGGGACAGCCAGGTCTTCATGACCCACGCGCTGGCCAACGGCAACTTGATGGACAGCAAATTGCGCGGCTTGCGTGGCGACGCCAATGCTTTCCACCTGCGCCCTGGCGTCGAGATCGTCAGTGCCACGCCGGGCGGCGACCTGCACATCGATGGCGACATCGACCTGTCGGGCCACCGCTACGACGGCGTCAATCCGCTGGCGCGCCTGAGCGGCGTCTACGGCTCGGGCGAGGCGGGCGCGCTGGTCGTGCGCGCCGGTGGCAAGCTCAGCGTCTTTGGCAGCATCACGGATGGCTTCGATACCCGCACCTTGCCCGTCACGTCGGACGACAAGGGCTGGCAACTGGTGAAGGGCCGCTTGCCATGGGGCGGCGAGGTCGTCGTGCCGCAAGCGGGCCTCGTGACCCTGGCGGAAGACACGTATTTCAAATCGGGCACGAGCGTCAATTTCGCCGTGCCGATGAAAGCCATGCAGCTGCGCGGCGGCACCTTGCTGGCGGCGCGCGCCACCTTGACGGCGGAATTGAACCTGCCGGCCGGCAGCGTGCTGGGCGGCGCCGTGCGCGATGCCGACGGCACGGTGCTGTACGCGGCCGGCACGGTCTTGCCGAAGGCGCTGACCTTATCGAGCGGCATGCAGCTCGATCCCGGCCTGCGCCTGCCCGGCGCGGCCAGCGTGGCGGCCATGCTGTGGCCGGCGAACGTGGCCTTGCCTTTCCCGGAAGGCAAGCCGCGGGACACGGGCGATAGCGTCAATCCCGTCAACGGCGTGGTGCTGGCGGCGGCGCTGGCGCTGGACAAGGGCAGCGTGCTGCCGGCCGGCACGCTGGTCAAGCTGCCGGACGACGCGACCGTGGTGGCGTTGCGCGCCGAGGATGGCGCGGGCAGCCAGGGCCGCAACCTGGCGTTGGCGCCCATGCTGGCCCAGGGTTCGCAAGCGTGGTCGCTGCGCCTGGTGGGCGGCGCCGATACGGCCGCCGCCGATACGCGCGCGCTGCGGCCGCATGCGAAGGATGCCCATCTGATGCTGGCCGATACGCATTACGGTATGGGGGAACGGACGTCGATCAAGCCGGGCACGGGCTTGCCGGGCAAATATATCTACAGCGCAGAAGCCATCGAGATGGGATTTCCGGAAGGCGAGGTCAACGTCGATGACTTGGGCGGCGAGCAATTCATGCTGGAATACTACGCCAATCTGGTGGTCAAGATTGCCGACGGCACGCCACCCGAAATGGTGACCAACGTGGAACCGGCGCGCCAGCCCCTGTTCAGCGTGCTGCGCACGGGCACGGGCGACCTCGACTTGCTCGCCGCCGGCGATTTCGACATGCGTTCGCTGTATGGCGTCTACACGGCGGGCACGCAGTCGGCCTCGCCGCTGGTCGATGGCAAGGATCTGTTCAACCTGCCGCGCGGCTTGAACGCCAAGGGCAAGCTGCTTGGCGCGCTGGGCGACGACAAGTTGACGCGTTTCGTTGATGGCGGCAGCGAGAGCCTGTACCGCGCCTGGTATCCGGAGCACGGCGGCAACCTGCTGCTGCGCGCCCAGGGCGATGTCAAGGGCGACACCATTGGGACGGCCACCACCCAGCGCGAGGATGCCATCGGTACCCTGAGCGCGCAGCAGGATACCAGCGACATCGGCGCCTGGCTGTGGCGCCAGGGCAGCGGCAGCACGGGCGCGGGCGTGCCGACGGCGTGGTGGATTAACTTCGGCACCTATGTCGCGCGTCCCGAAGGCTACGATCTGTTTTCGGGCGTTCCGGTGGTATCGGGCTTTACGGGCATCGGCACCCTCGGCGGCGGCAACGTGCTGCTGCAGGCGGGCGGCAACGCCGGCATGCTGACGTCGCGCGCCGATCCGGGCGGCGTGTTCGCGCCGCGCAGCCAGGGCCTGAACGTGGCCGTGGGCAGCACGGGCAGGGTGACGCCGGACGGCAAGCTGCTGCTGACGGGCGGTGGCGACCTCGATATCCGCATCGGCGGCGGGCTCAACCCTGTCGCCGAGGTGCGCAGCTTCGATGCCAACAGCGACGCCCCGAATGCCGACACGCGCTTCGAGCGCCAGTATCCGACGCTCAACAGCACCTTCACGAATCTGCGCGGCGCGCTGCGCATGGAGGCGGGTGCCGTGGGTGGCGTCGAACTGCGCTTCGACCGCGCCGATCCGAAGGAATCGCGGCCGTATGAAACCTATACGGCGGGCACGGCCATTGCCAGCGGCGGACCGATCCTCGTGCCGGGCGACAGCGGCGTGCGCATCGATGCGCGCGGCGACCTGGTGCTGGGCGGCACGGCCGATGCGGGCCGCGTCAAGCAGTTGACCAATGGCTCGCCGTTCAACTACCAGGGCGTGGAGCGCCAGGGCGAAGGCTGGAGCTGGTTCTCGCTGTGGACGCCGGCCACCGCCATCGACCTGTTCAGCGCCGGCGGCAATCTGACGCCGACGTCCGCCTGGATCCAATCGGAGATGGGCGATAACCACGCGCCAACGGATGCACGTTTCGTCATGCCATCCGTGCTGCGCGCCGTGGCCGCCAGCGGCAGCCTGTACTACGGCAATGCCAGCCTGGGCAGGCTGGGCGAGGGCGGCAAGGTCGACATGCCGCAAAACGGCGTGATCCTGGCGCCGTCGCCGGTGGCGCCGCAATTTGTCAGGACGGGCACGGGCCAGCTGGAAATGCTGGCGGCCGACTCCATCCATGCGGCCGGCTATCCGATCACGCCATCGGGCGCCGATCCGCGCCTGTTGCCAAGTCCGTTCAACCCGGGCTTCGTCGGCGCCCTGGACCCGGTCTGGTTCGGTCTGCTGCCCTTGCATAACGTCAGCGCCAACGGGCTGGCGCCCGGTGCGCTGAAATGGTTCGGCTCGTCGTCGAATGGCGCCAGCGACGGCTCGCAGCAACTGTATCCGCTGTTCAGCATGACGGCGCCGACGGTGTCGGACTACGTGCCGGTGGGCCAGCTGCCCGCGCATTTCTATGCCAACAGCGGCGACATCGTCGGCCTGCGCACGGGCGGCATCGTGTACCGGGGAACACTGAAGGGCGAAACGGGCCCGCTGGGCGTGTGGTACGAGGGTGCTGGCGCCGTGGCCGTGCGCGCCGGGCGCGACATCGTCAATTCCGGCACGCCGCTCGGCAGCGTCGAAGGCGTGCCGGAAGGCGCGGCAGGATGGACCAGCCTGGGCTATGTCGGCCGGCCCGATTATCCGGACAAGCCGGTCGTCTCCGGCGTCTCGTCCGCGCGCGGCAACCTGTTCGTGCACCGCCATGCCGACGACGTTTCCGTCGTCAGCGCCGGCCGCGACATCCGCTACAGCACCTTCTATGTGGCGGGACCGGGCCAGCTGAACGTGAGCGCCGGGCGCGACCTGTATATGGCCGACAAGGCGGAATTGCGCAGCCTCGGTGCCATCGTCAACACGGGCCCCGGCGAGCGCGGCAATGGCGCCGGCATCAGCGTGGCGGCCGGCGTGGGCCGCAATGGTCCCGACTATGCGGCTTTCGCGGCGCGCTACCTGGACCCGGCCAAGCTGGCCGATCCGGCCAAGCCGCTGGCCGACCAGGCCGGCAGCGCCGTGTACGTCTACGGCGGCAAGCTGACCCTGGCTGACTGGCTGCGCGGCCAGTTCGCCTACAGCGGCGACGAGGCGGGCGCGTCCGCCTTCCTCGGCACGAAACAGGCGGAACTGGAAAAGGCCGGTCAGGCCACGGGCGCAGTGCGGCGCGACCTGGCGCGCGAGTATGCGCAGGTCAGCCAGCTGCACCTGGTGAACTGGCTGACGACGCGCTTTGGCGGCGACAGCGGCCTGGGCATCCGCTACGACCCGGCCACCGATGCGCGCAGCTTCTTTGCCGCCCTGCCGAAGGAACAGCAGCAGGTCTACCTGAGCAATGTCTACTTTGCCGAACTGAAGGCGGCCGGGCGCGAGTACAACGATCCGGACGGCATGCGCCGCGGCAGCTACCTGCGCGGCCGCGAAGCCATCGCCACCCTGTTCCCGGCGCAGGACAAGGCGGGCCAGAAGATCGAGTACAAGGGCGACCTGACGATGTTCAGCAGCGCGCTGTACACGGTCAACGACTACGACGGCGTTTATACCAAGCGGCCGGTCGCGGGCGTGCGCTACCTGAGCCCGCAGGAGTGGGCCGAGGCGGGCCATCCGACCGTCAATGTGCCGCACGTGATCGTCAACGACGCGGGCATCCACACGGATGTGGGCGGCGATATCGGCATCACGGTGCCGGGCGGGCGCGCGCTGATCGGCGTCGATGGCGGCTATGCGCCGGGCGAAGGTTCTGGCGTGCTGACGCAGGGTGCGGGCGAGATCCAGATGTATGCAAAGGACAGCATCCTGCTGGGCCAGAGCCGCATCTTCACCACCTTCGGCGGCAACATCCTGGCCTGGTCGGCCACGGGCGACATCAATGCGGGCCGTGGCACCAAGTCCACCGTCGTCTACACGCCGCAGCGCCGCACCTACGACAGCATCGGCCTCGTCAGCCTGTCGCCGAGCACGCCGGCCACGGGTGCCGGCATCGCCACCCTGAACCCGATCCCGGAGGTGCCGCCCGGCGACATCGACCTGATCGCCCCGCTGGGCAGCATTGACGCGGGCGAGGCGGGCATCCGCGTCTCGGGCAATGTCAACCTGGCGGCCTTGCAGGTGATCAATGCGGAAAACGTCCAGGTGCAGGGCAAGTCGACGGGTCTGCCCGTGATCGCCACCGTGAACGTGGGCGCGCTCAGCAATGCCAGCGCGGCCGCCACGCAAGCCGTCACGGCGGCGCAAGACGTGCTGCAGCGCGAACGGGCCGCCACGCGCCAGGCGCTGCCGTCGCTGTTCACGGTGAAGGTGCTGGGCTTTGGCAACGAGCAGGCGGACGAAGCCGGTGCCGGCAAGCACCAGGGCGGCGAGC
>NZ_LBCO01000014.1:39435-46443 GCF_000988085.1 Janthinobacterium sp. KBS0711
CCAGCTACCAGCCGGCCGGCGTGGTGCAGGTGCTGGGCGCGGGACCGTTGACGGCGCCGCAGCTGCAGGCGCTGACGCCGAACGAGCGGCGCGGCTTGCAGCCTTGAGCGGAGTTTTATGAACATTTGATGACATTCGGCAGTCGCCGCGCGCGGCGGCTGTCTAGGCATCAGTAGATCAGCATTAACAGAAAAAACGCCGGCCCAGCGCCGCAACACAGGGCAACCGTTTGATTTTAAGGTGAATGGAAGATGCGTGAAATGACAACCAAGGGCAGGGGCGTGCCGCCAGCGGCGCCTGCAAGGGCCTTGACGATGCTGTGCCTGGCCATGCTGGCGCTGCCCGGCATGGCGCGCGCGCAGGATGCGGTGCCGGCGGCCGCGCCCGTCGCCGGGCCGGAACGGCAACTGACGATCGAGGAATACCTGGTGCGCGGCAATACCGTGCTCGACGCGCGCGCCATCGAAGAAGCGGTCACGCCCTTCCTGGGGCCGGGCCGCACCCTGAAGGACGTGGAAGGGGCGCGCGACGCCCTCGTCGCGGCCTATCAGGCCCGCGGCTACCAGTCCGTTTACGTGGACTTGCCGGAGCAGCAGGTGGAGCAGGGCGTGGTGGTGCTGCAGGTGAGCGAAACGAAGGTGGGGCGCTTGCGCGTGGTCGGTGCGCAATACAACTCGCCGCTCGATGTGCGCCAGCAAGTGCCGGCCCTGACGGAAGGCAAGGTGCCCGATTTTACCCAGGCGCAGGTGGAATTGACGGCCCTGAACCGGGGGGCCAAGCGCCAGGTGATGCCCTTGGTCAAGCAGGGCAGCCTGCCCGGCACCATGGACGTGGACTTGAAAGTCGAGGACAGCAGCCCGTGGCGCGCCAGTGTCGGCTTGAACAACGATTACAGCGCCGATACCAAGAAGCTGCGCAGCAGCATCTCGCTCGGCCACGACAACCTGTGGCAGATGGGGCATAGCGCCACCATCAGCTTTTTCGGCACGCCGGGTGACTTGAACCAGACCAAGGTGTGGTCGGCCTCGTACGTGGCGCCGATCGGCACGCAGGGCTGGAGCGTGGAAGCGACCGGCTACCAGTCGAACAGCAATGTGGCCAGCACGGGCGGCACCAGCGTACTGGGCAAGGGCCATGCGCTGGGCATGAAGCTCAATTACACGGTGCCCAACAGCGGCATCTGGTGGCACAGCTTTAGCGGCGGCATCGATTTCAAGGATAACCAGGAAGCGTTGCAATTGAATGGCGCCGGTTCCAGCGTGCCCTTGAAATACGTGCCGCTCAGCGTGGCCTACAACGGCTTTGCGCAGACGGAGACGGCGACCTACGGCCTGGGCCTGTCGCTGGTGGCCGGCACGCGCGCCGCGTTCGGCTATGGCAGCAACAGCGCCGCCTACGACAACAAGCGCTACAAGGCCTCGCCCAGCTTCCTCGTCCTGAAGGGCGACGCCAACGCCACCACCACCCTGGGCAGTGGCGCGCAGCTGTACGGCAAGCTGGCGGGCCAGCTGGCCGACGCGGCGCTCGTGTCGGGCGAACAGATGGCCGCCGGCGGCGCCAATTCCGTGCGCGGCTACCTGTCGGCCGAAGCGACGGGCGACTACGGTGTCTCGGGCACCGTCGAATGGCGCACGCCCCAGCTGACGTATTTCAGCCGCCTGGAAAACTGGCGTCTGTTTGCCTTTGCCGATGGCGCGCGCCTGCGTCTGCGCGACCCGCTGCCGGAACAGAAAGACCTGTTCGGCCTGGCCTCGGTGGGTGTGGGCAGCAGCTTCCAGTTCCTGCGCTACCTGAATGGCCGCATCGATTTCGCCTATCCGCTGCGCGATGGCCCGCGCACGCACAAGCACGTGCGCCGCATCAATTTCAACCTGTCGGCCAGCTACTGACGGGCCAGCTCACCAGCACCGCACTTTTTTAGACTTTTCTTCGGAGAATCACTGTCATGCAACGTCTTTTTTTCCTGCTCACGATCCTGGGCACGCTCGTTCCCGGCCTGGCGCATGCCTGGTGGCAGCCCGACTGGGCTTACCGCAAACCCGTCACCGTCGACGCCGGCCCGAAGGCGGGCGCCGTGGGCGGCGATCCCGGCCGCATTCCCGTGCTGCTGCGCTTGCATTCAGGTAATTTCAATTTCGAAGGCGTCAGCGACAACGGCGCCGACCTGCGCTTCGTGGCGGGCGACGATAAAACCGTGCTGAACCACCAGATCGAGCAATTCAATCCGCTATTGGGCATCGCCCTGATCTGGGTCGACGTGCCGGCCCTGACGGCCGGTACGCCGCAGCAGCTGTGGATGTACTACGGCAATCCGAAAGCGCCCGCTTCCGGCAATGGCCAGCGTACTTTCGACCCCGACTACAGCCTCGTGTACCACTTCACCGAGCCTGGCGTGCCCTCGCGCGACAGCACCGCCTACGGCAACCATGCCCAGACGGCCGTGCCGGCGCTCGACGGCTCCGTCATCGGCGCCGGCGCCCGCTTGGGCACCACGCCGCTGATGCTGCCCGCTTCGCCATCGCTGGCGCTGGCCGCCGGCGCGCCATTCACCTTCTCTGCCTGGGTACGCCCGGACAGCCTGGGCGCGCAGCAAGTGCTGTACGCGCGCCGCGATGGCGCCAATGAATTGCTGATCGGCGTGGACCAGGGCGTGCCTTTCGTGCAGGTCAATGGTCAGCGCAGCAAGCCGGGCCAGCCTATCCAGGCCGCGCAATGGTCGCACCTGGCCGTCAAGGCCGACAAGAACAACGTGGCCCTGTACGTGGGCGGCCGTCCGGCCGTGTCGCTGGCCACCGCCTTGCCAGCCTTCGCCACTGCCGCTTCCGTGGGCGCCGATGCGCCGCCGGTCGCCGCCGGCGCCGCCACCCTGGCCAACTTCACGGGCGCCATCGACGAGCTGCGTCTGTCGCGCACGGCCCGTCCCGACGCCCTGCTGCTTGCCGACGCCGTCTCGCAAGGTTCCGAATCGCGCCTGGCCGTGTTTGGCGCCGATGAACAGCAGGCCGGTAAAAGCCATTTCGGCTTCATCATCGCAGCCATGCCGCTCGACGCGTGGATCGTCGTCGGCGTGCTGGGCCTGATGATGGTCCTGTCGTGGATCATCATGATCGGCAAGGGCCGCAGCTATGGCGCCATCTCGCGCGCCAATGCGCAATTCATGCAGTCGTTCCATGAAGCGGCCGGCGCGCCGCTCGACCATTTGTCGCGCAACGGCAAGCTGAGCGCTTCCGTGAAGGCCGATTCCTCGCTGTGGCGTCTGTATGACGTGGCCATCGACGAAATGCGCCGCCGCCACGACCGCGGCTACGACTTGAACGCCGTCTCGAACGCGACCATCGGCGCCATCCGCGCCGCCATGGATGGCGTGATGGTGCGCGAAAGCGAGCGCATGTCCAAACGCATGATCTGGCTCTCGACCACCATCGAAGGCGCACCGTATGTCGGCCTGTTCGGCACCGTGATCGGCATCATGCTGGTGTTCGTCGTGGCGGCCATGGCGGGCGCCGTGGACATCAACTCCGTGGCGCCAGGCATGGCTGCCGCGCTGCTGTGTACGGCCGCCGGCCTGGGCGTGGCCATCCCTGCCCTGTTCGGCTACAACTGGCTGTCCTCGCGTTCGGACGCCATCGTTGCCGACATGGCCGTGTTTGTCGACGAATTCGCCACGCGCCTGGCTGAAGAGCAGGGCGACGGACGCCAGATGCGTCCCGTGCTGCAACAGGCGTGAGGGGCGCATAACCATGGCCACCTCCGCCAAATTTACCCCCCGCAAGCGTAGCGGCGGCATCAACATCACGCCCTTCGTCGACGTGCTGCTGGTGGTGCTGGTGATCTTCATCTTGACCAGCAACGCCAGCATTCCCGGCATCAAGGTCGACCTGCCCAAGGCCAGCTCGGCCATGGCGCTGGAAAAACCGAAGACCAAGGCCATCACCATCGATAACGCGGGCCAGGTCTTCCTCGACGCCTATCCCGTCACCCTGCCCGAGCTGGAAGAGCGCCTGCGCACGGAAAAGGCGCTCACGCCCGACTTCCCCGTGATCGTGCGCGGCGATGCCGCGGTGCAGTACGCGAAAGTGGTTGAAGTGCTCGATTTGCTGCGCCGCATCGACCTGAACCAGGTGGGCCTGGTGACCGGCAAGCCGGCATGAGGAGCGCAAGGTGAAGCGTGACGACATGATGAAGATGGCCGCCCCGGAATCGTCGGGTGCGGCGCAGTGGTGGCGCCGCTGGGGCGGCGTGGCCGGCGGCGCGCTGCTGGCCGGCGCGCTGGTCGCGCTGGTCTGGTATTTGCTGTCGGACACGGCCGCCACCAAGCGCGAAGTGGCGGCCCCGCCGATGCTGATGCTGCCACCGCCGCCACCGCCGCCGCCGGAACCGGAAAAACTGCCGGAACCGACGCCGGACAAGGTGGTGCCGGAAGTGTCGGAGCCGGAACCGACGCCGGCCGACAAGCCCATGGATGACGCGCCGGAAAGCCCGTCGCCTGACAAGGGCGACCCCGTCACGATCGACGGCGCGGCGCAGGCAGGCAGCGACGCCTTCGGCATCCAGGCCGGGCGCGGCGGCGGCATGACGGGCGGCGGCGGTGGCGGTGGGCTGGGCGCGGGATCGTATGGCCGCTATGTCGCCAACGCGCTGCAGCTGGCCTTTGCCCGCGACCCGCGCACGCGCCAGCTGGCGTTTAGCGACATCCGCGTCGACCTGTGGCTCGATACGGAAGGCAAGACGACGAAAGTGCAGCTGGTGCAAGGCACGGGCAATGCGCAGACGGATGAGCAGGTACTGGCCATGGTGCGCGATTTCCGCGCCGATGAGCGGCCACCGGCATCCCTGCGTTTCCCGGCCCGCGTTTCCATTAAAGGTCGGCGCCCATAAGCGCATGAACTAATTCCTCATTTACCGAAAGAAGCGATGAATTCCTTATTTTCTTCCCCACAGCGTGCGCGCCGCCTTCCGCTGGCGCTGGCTGCCCTGGCCCTGAGCGTGGCGGCAGGCGCGGTACAAGCCCAGACGGCACCGGCCGACAGCACCATGGTCAAGCTGATTCGTGGCCTGATCCAGAGCGGCGCCCTGAACAAGGATGCCGGCGAAGCGCTGCTGGCGCAGGCGCAGAGTGAAGCGCTGGCACAAGCGCAGGCCCGTCCGGCCGCCGCGCCGGCCGCCCTGGCGCAAGTGCAGCCGGGCGACGTGCGCGTGCCGTATATTTCGCAAACCGTGCGCGAACAGATCCGCGACGACATCAAGGGCCAGGTCATGGCTGAAGCGAAGGCGGGCGGCTGGGCGGCGCCGAATGAAACGCCGGCCTGGACCAAGCGCATCCGCCTTGAGGGCGACGTGCGCGCGCGCTACGAATCGCGCTATTACGACATGGCCAACAGCAATATCGAGATCGACTGGCGCTCGCTCAACAGCGGCAGCGGCTACGACGTCAACTCGAACACCAACCTGGCCCTGCCGGCGTTGCTGAACACGCGCGAAGACCGCAAGCACTTGCTGCGCGCGCGCGCGCGCCTGGGCATCCTGGCCGACATTTCCGACACCACGCAGGCAGGTATCCGCCTGGCCAGCGGCAATGACGACAGCCCCGTGTCCACCACGCAAACCCTCGGTGGCGGCTTGGGCAAGAAAAACATCTGGCTGGACCAGGCCTGGCTGTCGTACCAGCCCGCCTCGTGGCTGAAACTGACGGCGGGCCGCTTCGACAATCCGTTCGTCTCTGGCGACGAACTGTTTTCCAGCGAACTCAATTTCGACGGCATCGCCGCCAAGGTGCAGCAGCCGGTGGGTGCCAGCAAGGACGTCATCGTCTTCGGTACCCTGGGCCTGATTCCGCTCGAGTATTCGTCCGACAATGCGCCTAGCCGCAGCCAGGCAAAAATGTCCAGCGAAAACAAATGGCTGCTCGGTGCGCAAATGGGCGCGTCGTGGAAGATCAATAGCGACCACCAACTGCGCGGCGCCTTGGCCTACTACAACTTCCGCAACATCAGCGGCGAATACTCGCAGCCGTGCGCGCTGTACGCGGGCGCCGATGGCTGCAGCACGGACTGGTCGCGTCCATCGAGCATGCAAAAGGGCAATAGCTTGATGTTGCTGCGCAATATCGCCTTGAACCCGCTGGACCCGGCCAATACGCCGCAGCCGCAATTCGTGGGCCTGGCGTCGAAGTTCCGCCTGGCCAACCTGAATGCGCGCTGGGATAGCAAGGTCGCCGGCGGCACGGACTTGCGCATCGAAGGCGATTATGTGCGCAACATGGCTTACGACAAGAACGAAATGTGGGCGCGCGCCAAGGGCGGCATCATGAACAACTTCGGCGGCACGGGCGGCGTGTCGCAAGCCGATTTCAAGAGCGGCGGCAATGCCTACATGCTGCAGGCGACCCTGGGCAAGGCCAGCCCGGCGGCCCGCGGCGACTGGAACGTTTTACTCGGTTACAAGCGCATCGAACCGGATGCCTTGCCTGACGCCTACAACGATTCCACCTTCCACCTGGGCGGCACGAATGCGCGCGGCTACTACCTGGGCGGCGCCTATGCGCTCGACAAGAATACGTGGCTGAACGGCCGCTGGACGTCGAGCCGCGAAGTGTTCGGTTCGGCACTGTCGATCGACACCCTGCAAATCGAATTGAACGCGCGTTTCTAAGGAGCCATGATGTTGATATCCAACAAAATGCGCCTGCCTTTACTGCTGCTGAGCTTGCTGGCCGC
Source organism: Janthinobacterium sp. KBS0711 (assembly GCF_000988085.1). Classification (NCBI taxonomy): domain Bacteria; kingdom Pseudomonadati; phylum Pseudomonadota; class Betaproteobacteria; order Burkholderiales; family Oxalobacteraceae; genus Janthinobacterium; species Janthinobacterium sp. KBS0711. The sequence goes on from NZ_LBCO01000014.1 coordinate 46,152, forward strand.
CAGCACAGCCCAGGCGCAGGCGCAAAAGGGGCAAAGCATGGAAGAGCGTTTGCGGGCCGAGTTGCGCAATGTGACGGCGCAATTGCAGCAGACGCGCGGCGAGCTGGAATTGCTCAAAGCCAAGGGTGTACCGGCCGCGAAGGCGGCGCCCGCTGCGGCCGCGCCCGCCAGCGACGGCTTGAAAAAGGAGCTGGCGCGCAGCCAGTCGCAACTGGCGCAGGAGCGCGCGCAGCGGGAAAAACTGGGCGAGCAGCAACAGCGCAGCACGGCCGCCGCGCAAGAGGCGGCCGCC
>NZ_LBCO01000014.1:46515-211439 GCF_000988085.1 Janthinobacterium sp. KBS0711
AGCGGCTGGAAACGGAGCGTGCCCGCCTCGACGGCGAAGTGACGGCCCAGCGGGGCGCCCTGGCGCGCTGCGAAAGCAAGAATGCCCAGCTGTATGCGGCCGGGCAGGACATCCTGCAAGCGTATGAAGGTCTCGACGTGCTGGACGTCATGAAGGCGCGCCAGCCGTTCGCCGCGCAAAGCCGGGTAAAACTCGAGCAAATCGCGCAGCAGTACGGCGACCAGCTGTACCAGGGCCGCTTTGATGCACGTCAAACAGAAACGCCGGCCCCCCAATAATTTTTTTGAAATGAATGGAATGACGATGGAAAACACGAATACCAACTTGCTGACCACCCTGAACGCGGAACAAACGGCCGAGGCCATCAAGGCGGCCGGCTGTGCCGTGACCAGCATCGAACACGACGGCGTCGTGCGCCTGCACAGCGCCAGCCATGGCATTGGCTTCCAGGTGCTGTGGGGCAATGAAGCCGCGCCTGGCCAGTACGCGGATCTGACCCTGAGCTGCCCGCTGCGCGTGCAGGGCGGTGACTTGCCGGCCGGCTTGCTGGCCGAATGGCACCGCAGCAAGCGCTTCGCCCGGGTGGCCCAGCATGGCGATTTCGTCGTGCTGGAGATGGATGTGCTGGTCGCCGGCGGCGTCAGCACGGAGTACCTGAATATCAATCTGCAACTGTGGACGCAGATGATGGGCCAGTTCTTCTTGTTTTTGCGCAACTTTACGCCGGCCGATACGAGCACCGCACCCGTAGTCGAGGCCGCCAGCGTGGCAGAAGAAGAAACTGTGCCGGCTTGATAAGCCGTCCAGTGGAGGAAAAATGGCCCGTGACGGGCCATTTTTGCCGTCTGCGGGCCTCAAGTGTCGTATTAAATACTTATTTTTTAGGCATCGCGCATTAAAACTGCTCAAAGAGCGTGTGTGAATCAAGCCAGCAACGGCTGTATGGCGGATAATATTGCCTGTTGCCGATTTGGATACGACCTTTACACAAAAATGCGCCCCATGGATTTTACCCGCGACGAAACCAGTGAAACCCCAGTTGCCCCGGCCAGCGCGCCGGGAGCGCCTTTGCCGTATGCCGTCGCCACCTGGCTGCAGCGGGTGGAGGCTGCCGCCCATCCGAAGGCCGTGCTGACGATTGCCGAGCCTGATCCCAAACTCAACCAGCACCGCCTGATCTACGTGCTGGCGCCCACCAGCGGTGGCCGCCACGTGGCCCTGTGCCTGTACAAGGCGCGGCTGCGGCCAAATGGCGACGTGGCGGCGGCGTCGCCCATCAGCGAAATCTTTTCCCTGTTGTCGGCGCCGCCCACGTTTTTGACGCCGGCCGACGAAGACCTCGTGCGTTTCTTCGTGGCCATGCGCAGCGGGCAGAATTCGCAGACGGGCAGCGCCACGGAGCCGAAGGGCAAGGTGGGCGCGGCCCTGCTGAAAATGCTGGCCGAGCAGGATAAATTGTTGTGGGCCAATTCCTGGGCCGACGTCGGCAATGGCCTCGTGTATCCGTTGAAGGAAGGTCCCGTGCGTCCCGCCCGCCTTTTTTGGCGCGACGAAGGCAAGACCATGCGCCTGGGCTGGCAAGTGGACCCGCCGGAAGGCGCGAAGCACCATGGCGCCGACCAGATCGACTACATGCTGCCCACCGATCCGCCGTGGTACATCGACAATCTGTCGTGCGGCGTGCTGGAACTGAACCAGGGCGGCTCCGACATTTCCCTGGCCGACTTGCAGGCGCTGGTGGCGCAGGCGCCGCCCCTGAACGCGAACGACAAGGTGCGCGTGTCGCAACTGCTGCTGGCGCAGGGCTTGCAGCATTTGATGCCGCTGCCGCAGCCGTTGCCGCAGCGCTTGCGCAAGGACGTGCCGGCGCAACCGGTCTTGCTGCTCGATAGCGCCATGCTGGCCGATGGCAGCATCCAGCGCTGGAGCGATTTCGCCGTGCTGTCCTACGACTACGACGGCGAGCGCGTCTCGTTCGATCCGTCGCAGCGCGTGGTGCGGCAAGTGGGCGAGGTGACGGAAATTATCCAGAGAAATACGGTCGATGAAGCGCGCGCGCTGGCCACCCTGGCCGAGCTGCAATTCAAGAAGCCGGGCTCAGCCCCCTTGAGCGGCTTGAAGGGCGCTTTGCAACTGCCGTCCCAGGCGGAATGGCTGCGTTTTGCCGAGTCCGGCATCGACGCCTTGCTGGAGCAGGGCTGGATCGTGGAAAAGACGGCCAAGTACCGCTACGACGTGAGCGACGTGGGCGACTGGTACGCGGAAATCGACGACCAGGACCCGGACAGCGGCAACGCCTGGTTCGAGCTGGAACTGGGCATCGTCGTCAACCACGAAAGGGTGCCGCTGCTGCCCGTGCTGGTGCAGCTGATCCGCAATGCGCCCAACGATTTCAACCCGAAAGTCATCGAAGCGCATGCGGACGACGACCAGATGCTGGCAACCTTGCCGGACGGCACGCGCGTGGCCCTGCCGTGGGGCCGGGTACGCCCCATCCTGAACACTCTGGGCGAACTGTATTTCAGCGACAAGATCAAACATGCCGTGCGCATGTCTACCCTCGATGCGGCGCGCCTGGAAGAGCTGGCACGCGGCCTGGAGATGGAATGGACGGGCGGCGAGCAGCTGCGCGCCATGGGCCGCAAGCTGAGCCAGTTCGGTTCCGTGCAAAAAGTGGCGGCGCCAGCCGGCCTGCACGCGACCTTGCGCGACTACCAGGCCGATGGCTTGGCGTGGATGCAATTCCTGCGCGACCATGACCTGGCGGGCATCCTGGCCGATGACATGGGTCTCGGCAAGACCGTGCAAACCCTGGCGCATATCCTGGTGGAAAAGGAAGCGGGCCGTCTCACGCATCCGGCCCTGGTGATTGCGCCGACAAGTTTGATGGGCAACTGGCAGGACGAGGCGGCCAAGTTCGCGCCTTCCCTGAAAGTGCTGCTGCTGCAAGGCAAGGACCGCGCGCAGCAATTCGACCAGATCGACCAATGCGACCTGGTGCTGACGACGTACGCGCTGTTGCCGCGCGACGAGGAAACTTTGCGCGAGCACGATTTCCACCTGGTCATCCTCGACGAATCGCACTACATCAAGAATACGCGCAGCAAGGCGGCGCAAAGCGCGGGCCTGCTGCGCGCGCGCCACCGCCTGTGTTTGTCCGGCACGCCGCTGGAAAATCATTTGGGCGAACTGTGGTCGCAATTCCACTTCCTGCTGCCGGGCTTGCTGGGCGACGAGAAGACGTTCAACACCCAGTTCCGTCATCCGATCGAGCGCCAGGACGACCCGCTGCGCCGCATGCTGCTGAACCGCCGCATCAAGCCTTTCCTGCTGCGCCGCACGAAGGACAATGTGGCCAAGGAACTGCCGCCGAAAACGGAAATGGTGCGCAAGGTGGAATTGACGGGGCCGCAGCGCGATCTGTATGAAACCGTGCGTCTGGCGATGGATCAAAAGGTACGCGAAGAAATCGACAAGAAAGGTGTGGCCCGCAGCCAGATCGTCATCCTGGAAGCGCTGCTGAAATTGCGCCAAGTCTGCTGCGACCCCCGTCTCGTGAAATCCTTGCCGGCGAAGAAGCAGTCGGCCGGCTCGGCCAAGCTGCTCGACCTGATGCAGATGGTGGAAGACTTGCTCGACGAAGGGCGCAAGATTCTTGTGTTCTCGCAATTTACCAGCATGCTGGAATTGATCGAGGAAGAACTCGAGTCGCGCGACATCCCGTACGCGCTGTTGACGGGCGAAACGAAGGACCGGGGCGCGCAAGTGGCGGCCTTCCAGCAGGGCGCCGTACCGATCTTCCTGATCAGCCTGAAAGCGGGCGGCGTGGGCTTGAACCTGACGGCGGCCGACACGGTCATCCACTACGACCCGTGGTGGAATCCGGCGGCGGAAAACCAGGCCACGGACCGCGCCTGGCGCATCGGCCAGGACAAGCCCGTGTTCGTCTACAAGCTGATCGCGAAGGGCACGCTGGAAGAGAAAATCCAGCTGCTGCAGCAAAAGAAATCGGAACTGGCGCAATCGATCCTGGCCGAAGGCGAATCGCAGAAGATGGCCCTCACGCAGGAAGACTTGCAGCAGATTTTCGCCCCGCTGGAAGATTGACGCTGCCGCACGCTTATACTTGGCGATTCTTTCCTGCCAGGTATAACGCATGCTGCCAATTTTCTTACTGCTGCTTGCCGGCGCCATCCTCATGGCGCTGCGTTTCGTCCAGTTGCGCCGCGCCCTGCTGCGCGCGCAGGCGGGCGAAGCGCAGTTCCGCCTGCTGGCCGAACACGGGCGCGACGCGGCCTTCCTGCTCGACGCCACCACCCTCGAATTGCTCTACATCAGCCCCGCCGCGCAGCGCCTGACGGGCCATGACCTGCCTGCCTTGCGCGAGCACGCTGCGCACCTGGCGGCGGACGTGCCGGCCCGGCTGCAGCGCTGGCGCGACGGCGACACCAGCCGTTTGACCTTGCTGCGCGAAGTGGAATTGCCGCATGCGGACGGCCACCAGATGGCGCTGGAAATCAGTTCGACCATCGTGCCCGCGGCGGCTGGCCGGGGCATGACCCTGGCGGGCACGGTGCGCGACGTCAGCGCGGCCCAGGCGCAGGAAGCGGAACGGGAAAAGGAGCAAAAGCGCTTCGCCTCGATGCTGTCGCATGAATTCCGCACGCCGCTGGCCACCATCGACGGCGCCATCCAGCGCCTCGTCTCGACATCGAAAGATGCCGACGAGGCCACGCGCAAGCGCTACGTGAAAATCCAGACGGCCGTCGACCGCCTGCTGGCCATGATCGACGATTATCTGTCGCCCGAACGCATGGCGGCCATCGGCCGCGAGCGTGCCGCCGACGGCATCGCGCCGCTGGCCTTGCTGCAGCAGGCGGCCGCCACCGTGCCCGCCAGCCACCCGGTGCAGCTGGAACTCGACGAAGACTTGCCGGCCCGGCTGCGCTGCGACGTGCCCGGCATGGCCCTGTGCCTGAAGATACTGCTCGACAACGCCGTCAAGTTCAGCCCGCCGGGCAGCGCCATTACCTTGTCGGCCAGGCTGGTGCCCGAAGGCGGCGTGGCGCTGTGCGTGCGCGATGCGGGGTCCGGCTTGCGGGAAGAAGAACTGGCGCAGCTGTTCGAGAAAGGAAGCCGCGGAAGCCATGCGACGCATCCGGGCGCCGGGCTGGGCTTGTACATGGCGCGCGCCGTGGTGGACGTGCATGGCGGGAGCTTGCAGGGGCATAATCTGCCCGAAGGCGGGGCAGTTTTCCGGATTTGGCTGCCGCTTCCTGGCTAGGCAAGGAAAAGCCTTGCTTCCGCTGAAGGCAACCGTGATAATTCCTTGACGTAAACCTATTGTGCCGTCCATCATGGTGCAGAAGTGAATGGCATGGTTTGCCCACGGTAGCTCACTAACGGAAGAATGGCGTTGCAATGACGAAAATACTGATCGTCGAAGACAATCTGGACTACGCCGAAGACATGGCGGAGTTTCTCGTTGAGCTCGAACACGAAGTTCATATCACCAGCTCCGCTGGCGGGATGTGGACGGCGTTGAGTCATGGCAATGTCGGCGTGGTCGTGCTGGACCTGGGCTTGCCCGATGAGGACGGCTTCAACGTCATCCCCCGCATGCGCCAGCTGTATCCGCAAATCGGCGTGCTGGTGCTGACGGGGCGCGTCGCCTTCGACAGCCGCATCCTGGGCTTGCGCCTGGGTGCCGACCACTATCTGACCAAGCCGATCAAATTTCCCGAACTGGCCGCCCACATCGAGGCGCTCGACCGCCGCGTCGGGCCGCAAGACCCCGTGCCCGAGCCGGGCAAGTGGACCTTGAAGGTAAGCGCTCGCCAACTTGAGCTGATGGGCGCCGTCATCGCCCTGACGGAAAAGGAATTCAATTTCCTGCACCTGTTGACCATCAATACCCGCCCCGTGCCGCGCGACGTCATCGTGGCGGGCATGGGCGGCGAAGATCCCGACGCGGGCCGCCGGGTCGACATGCTCGTCTACCGCCTGCGCAAGAAAGCCAAGACGGGCCTGGGCCAGGACTTGCCGCTGCGCAGCGCGTATGGCGAAGGCTACAGCCTGTCGGCCAGTTTCAACCTGTCCTGATTTGCCGTGTTGCGCCGCCCGCAAGTGGTCGGCGCAATAAAAGGGACAGAGTCGGCCATTTTTTTCAGTATGTCAAATAAAACGGGGTCAGAGTCGCGTCTCGCGCGCACAAGTGTGTAAAATCAAGGCCTTAGCCTTTATTTGCCGACTCTTGCCATGGCCCGTTTGCCCCGTCTTATCATTCCCGCACTGCCCCATTACGTAATCCAGCGCGGCAGCAACCGCCAGTCCGTGTTCCAGGACGCGGCCGACTATGCGCAATTCCTCTCCTGGCTGAAAACGGGTGCGAAAATGTTCAAGGTGGCCATTCACGCCTACGTTTTATTGCCTGATCAGCTACATTTATTGGCCACGCCCAGCGATGCGACCGGCCTGGGGCAGCTGATGCAGTGGCTGGGACGCTATTACGTGCCGTATTTCAACCAAAAATACGGCCGTGTAGGGGCATTGTGGCAGGGACGCTACAAAACTTCCGTCATCGATCCCGACAATTTCTTCCTCCTGTGCTGCCGCTACCTGGAATGCGTGCCCGTGCAAACGGGCGTGGCAGCCCAGGCGCTCGACCATGCGTGGTCCAGCTATGCCCACCATGCCGGCGTGCAACCCGATCCCGTCATCACCGACCACGCGCTGTACTGGGCGCTGGGCAACACGCCGTTCGACCGCGAGGCGGCGTATCTGCGCCTGTTCGAGCAAGGCCTGGGTAGCAGCCAGGTGAAAGTGGTGGAACAGGCTGTATTGAAGGGCTGGCCGCTGGGTTCCGAGCCGTTCAAGCAGGCGCTGGAGCAGAAAATGCAGCGCCAAGTGCTGCCAGCCAAGCGGGGCCGTCCCCGCAAAATCGTGGCCGTAGCGGACGTCAATTGAAACCCGTTCGCATTTAAAACAAAAAATGATTCCTTTCTGACGTTTTATTGAAATCGCTTTGACTGTGTCCCTATTAAATTTTCATGGCGACGGAATCGAATTTAATTCGACTCCGACCCTAATTATTGTGGTTGAGTTTTTTGTTGCGTTGCACTACTCTAGTTTTTCGATAGTCATATGCAGCGGAGAAGCCCATGAAAGCGCAAGGCCTGTACGACCCAGCCAATGAACACGATGCCTGCGGCGTCGGTTTCGTCGCCCATATCAAGGGCAACAAGACCCATTCGATCGTCGAACAGGGTTTGCTGATACTGAAAAACCTCGATCACCGGGGCGCCGTGGGCGCCGATGCGCTGATGGGCGATGGCGCCGGCATCCTGATCCAGATTCCCGACCAGTACTACCGTGAAGAAATGGCCAAGCAGGGCGTGGAATTGCCGCCGCCTGGCGAATACGGCGTGGGCATGGTCTTCCTGCCGAAGGAACACGCGTCGCGCATCGCTTGCGAACAGGAAATCGAACGCGCCGTGCGCATCGAGGGACAAGTCGTGCTGGGCTGGCGCAACGTGCCCATCGATACGGACATGCCGATGTCGCCCACCGTGCGCGCCAAGGAGCCCGTCATCCGCCAGATTTTCATCGGCCGCGGCCCGGACATCATGGTCACCGACGCGCTCGAGCGCAAACTGTATGTGATCCGCAAATCGTCGGGTCACGCCATCCAGGCCTTGAAACTGCTGCACGGCAAGGAATTCTTCGTGCCGTCAATGTCGGCCCGTACTATTGTGTACAAGGGCTTGCTGCTGGCCGACCAGGTGGGCGTGTACTACAAGGACTTGCAGGATGCGCGCTGCATCTCGGCCCTGGCCCTGGTCCACCAGCGTTTCTCGACGAATACCTTCCCCGAATGGCCGCTGGCCCACCCCTACCGTTTGATCGCCCACAACGGCGAGATCAACACCGTCAAAGGCAACTTCAACTGGATGCGCGCGCGCGAAGGCGTGATGAAGTCGGCCGTGCTGGGCGACGACCTGCAAAAGCTGTTCCCCCTGATCTATGAAGGCCAGTCCGACACGGCGTGCTTCGACAATGCGCTCGAACTGCTGTTGATGGCCGGCTACCCGATCGCCCAGGCGATGATGATGATGATTCCGGAAGCGTGGGAAAACCACACGACGATGGATGACAACCGCCGCGCCTTCTACGAATACCACGCCGCCATGATGGAACCGTGGGACGGCCCGGCCGCCATGGCGTTCACGGATGGCCGCCACATCGGCGGCACCCTGGACCGCAACGGCTTGCGTCCTGCCCGCTACATCGTCACGGACGACGACCTCGTGGTGATGGCGTCGGAATCGGGCGTGCTGCCGATTCCCGAATCGAAAATCATCCAGAAATGGCGCTTGCAGCCTGGCAAAATGTTCCTGATCGACCTGGAAGCGGGCCGCATCATCGACGACCAGGAATTGAAAAACACCTACGCCAACGCCAAGCCGTATAAAGCGTGGATCAACTCGGTGCGCATCAAGCTCGACGAGATCAAGCTGGCCGAAGGCCAGGCAAAGCTGGACCGCGCGCAGGGAGAAAAAGCCCAGCCGTCGTTGCTGGACCGCCAGCAGGCGTTCGGCTACACGCAGGAAGACTTGAAATTCCTCATGGCGCCGATGGCTGTCGCCGGCGAAGAGGCGACGGGCTCGATGGGCAATGACTCGCCGCTGGCCGTCATGTCGAACAAGCTCAAACCGCTGTATAACTACTTCAAGCAGCTGTTCGCGCAAGTGACGAACCCGCCGATCGACCCGATCCGCGAAGCGATGGTGATGTCGCTCGTGTCCTTCATCGGCCCGAAACCGAACTTGCTCGATACCAACAACGTCAACCCGCCGATGCGCCTGGAAGTGGCGCAGCCCGTGCTGGGCTTTGACGACATGGCCCGTCTGCGCAACATCAGCGCCCACACGGGCGGCAAGTTCAAGTCCTACGAACTGGACATCTGCTACCCGCTGGCCTGGGGCAAGGAAGGTGTGGAAGCCTGCCTGGCCTCGCTGTGCGCGGAAGCCGTCGACGCCGTCAAATCCGGCCACAACATCCTGATCGTCTCGGACCGCGCCATTTGCGCCGACCAGGTGGCGATCCCTGCGCTCTTGGCCACGTCCACCGTGCACCAGCACCTGGTGAGCAAGGGCTTGCGCGCTTCCACCGGCCTCGTCGTGGAAACGGGCTCGGCCCGCGAAACGCACCACTTTGCCTTGCTCGCTGGCTATGGCGCGGAAGCCGTCCACCCGTATCTGGCCATGGAAACCCTGGCCGACATGGCGCATGGCTTGCCAGGCGATTTGTCGGGCGACAAAGCCATCTATAACTACACCAAGGCTGTCGGCAAGGGCTTGATGAAGGTCATGTCGAAGATGGGTATTTCGACCTACATGTCCTATTGCGGCGCGCAAATCTTCGAAGCCATCGGCTTGAACAAGTCGCTGGTTGACAAATACTTCAAGGGCACGGCGTCGAACGTGGAAGGCATCGGCGTGTTTGAAGTGGCGGAAGAAGCGCTGCGCCTGCACGCGCTGGCCTTCGGCAACGATCCCGTGCTGTCGGACAAGCTCGACGCGGGCGGCGAGTATGCGTTCCGCGTGCGCGGCGAAGACCACATGTGGACGCCGGATGCGATTGCCAAGCTGCAGCATTCCACGCGCAGCAACAATTTTTCCAGCTATAAAGAGTACGCACAAATCATCAACGACCAGAGCCGTCGCCACCTGACCCTGCGCGGCCTGTTCGAGTTCAAGCTGGACCCGACCAAGGCCATCCCGCTCGATGAAGTGGAACCGGCCAAGGAAATCGTCAAGCGTTTCGCCACGGGCGCCATGTCGCTCGGTTCGATCAGCACGGAAGCGCACGCAACGCTTGCGGTGGCCATGAACCGTATCGGCGGCAAGTCGAACACGGGCGAGGGCGGCGAAGATCCGAACCGCTACACGCAGGAATTGAAGGGCATTCCGATCCGCCAGGGCGACACCATGGCGTCCATCGTGGGCGCCGAGCAGATCGTCGTCGATATTCCGCTGCAGGAAGGCGATTCCATGCGCTCGCGCATCAAGCAGGTGGCATCGGGACGTTTCGGCGTCACGGCCGCCTACCTGAACTCTGCCGACCAGATCCAGATCAAGATGGCGCAGGGCGCGAAACCGGGCGAAGGCGGTCAGTTGCCAGGCCATAAAGTATCGGAATACATCGCCAGCCTGCGCTTTTCCGTGCCGGGCGTGGGCCTGATTTCGCCGCCGCCGCACCACGATATCTATTCGATCGAAGATCTGGCGCAGCTGATCCATGACTTGAAGAACGCCAATCCGCGCGCCTCGATTTCCGTGAAATTGGTGTCGGAAGTGGGCATCGGCACGGTGGCCGCCGGCGTCACCAAGGCGAAAGCCGACCACGTGGTCGTTGCCGGCCACGACGGCGGCACGGGCGCCTCGCCATTGTCGTCAGTGAAACATGCGGGCACGCCGTGGGAGCTGGGCCTGGCCGAAACGCAACAAACCTTGGTGCTGAACGGCTTGCGCAGCCGTATCCGCGTGCAGGCCGACGGCCAGATGAAGACGGGCCGCGACGTGGTCATCGCCGCCCTGCTGGGCGCCGACGAGATCGGTTTCGCCACGGCGCCGCTGGTGGTCGAAGGCTGCATCATGATGCGTAAATGCCACTTGAACACGTGCCCGGTGGGCGTGGCCACGCAAGATCCGGTGCTGCGCGCCAAGTTCTCGGGCAAACCCGAGTATGTCGTCAATTACTTCTTCTTCGTGGCCGAAGAAGCCCGTCAATTGATGGCGCAGCTGGGCATCCGCACGTATGACGAACTGATCGGCCGTGTCGACCTGCTGGACAAATCGAAGGCGATTTCACACTGGAAGGCGCAGGGCCTGGACTTCTCGGCCATCTTCCACAAGCCGGAAACACCAAGCGGCCAAGCCTGCCGCCACGTGGAGTTCCAGGACCATGCGCTTGAGAAAGCACTGGACCACAAGCTGATCGCGCAAGCGCGCGCCGCGCTGGAAAAGGGCGAGCGCGTCTCGTTCATCTCGCCCGTGCGCAACTTGAACCGCACGGTGGGCACCATGCTGTCCGGCGAAGTGGCGAAGAAATATGGCCACGCCGGCTTGCCGGACGACACCATCCACATCCAGTTGCAAGGCACGGCGGGCCAGTCGGCCTGCGCCTTCCTGGCACACGGCATCACGATCGATCTGGTGGGTGAAGGCAACGATTACGTCGGTAAAGGCTTGTCGGGCGGGCGCATCATCGTGCGGCCCAATACCGAGTTCCGCGGCTGGGCCGTGGACAACATCATCATCGGCAACACGGTGCTGTACGGCGCCATCGCCGGCGAAGCTTTCTTCAATGGCGTGGCTGGTGAACGCTTTGCCGTGCGCAACTCGGGCGCCACCACGGTGGTCGAGGGCCTGGGCGACCATGGCTGCGAATACATGACGGGCGGCACGGTAGTGGTGCTGGGCAACACGGGACGCAACTTTGCGGCCGGCATGTCGGGCGGCATCGCCTATGTGTATGACCCGGCCGGCGACTTTGCCAGCAAGTGCAACGCGGCCATGGTCAGCCTGGACAAGGTCGTGTCGGCAGCGGAACAGCATGTCGACCGCGACGCCTGGCATACGCAGCATCGCGATGGCGTGCCGGAAGCGGACGAGGTCATCCTCAAGCGTTTGATCGAGCGTCATTTCAAGCACACGGGCAGCACCCGCGCCCGCGTCTTGCTGGACGACTGGGCGGCGGCGCGCGGCAAGTTCGTGAAAGTCTTCCCGAACGAATACAAGCGCGCGCTGATTGAAATGGCAGCCGATGCCGCCATGGAAGTCCAAGCCGTCGCCGCCTGAGCCAGCCAAGCTCATTGCCAAATGAATGACCAGGGAGCGGCCCGGCCGCTCCCCGCCAGCCAAATACAAAGGAACTATCGTGGGTAAAATTACCGGCTTCATGGAATTCAAGCGCCAGGACGAACACTATCTGGAGCCTGCCGCGCGCCTGAAGAACTACAAGGAATTCGTCTTGCACCTGTCGGACGCGCAAGCGACCGTGCAAGGCGCGCGCTGCATGGATTGCGGCATCCCCTTCTGCACCACGGGTTGCCCCGTGAATAACATCATTCCCGACTGGAATGACCTGGTGTACCGCGGTAACTACCGCGAAGCGCTCGACGTCTTGCATTCGACGAATAACTTCCCTGAATTTACGGGCCGCATCTGCCCGGCGCCGTGCGAATCGGCCTGCACCCTGGGCATTCATGAAGATCCGGTCGGCATCAAGTCGATCGAACATAAAATCATCGACATGGGCTGGGAGCACGGCTGGGTCACGCCGCAGCCGGCAGGATTCAGTACGGGCAAGAAAGTGGCCATCGTCGGTTCCGGTCCCGCCGGTCTGGCGGCGGCGCAGCAGCTGGCACGCGCCGGCCATGCCGTCACCGTGTTTGAAAAGAGCGACCGGGTCGGCGGATTGCTGCGTTACGGCATCCCCGACTTCAAGATGGAAAAGTCGCACATCGACCTGCGCGTGAAACAGATGGAAGCCGAAGGCGTGGTCTTCCGCACCAGCGTGCTGGTCGGCAAGGATTTCCCGGCCCACGTGAATAACTGGGCCAAGGAAACCATTTTCCCGGAAGACCTGGGAAAAGAATTCGACGCCGTCATCATGGCCGGGGGCGCCGAGCAGCCGCGCGACTTGCCCGTACCGGGCCGCGAACTGAAAGGCGTGCACTTCGCCATGGATTTCCTGCCGCTGCAAAACAAGGTCAACGCGGGCGACAAGCTCAAGGACCAGATCAAGGCGACGGGCAAGCACGTGGTGGTGATCGGCGGCGGCGACACGGGGTCCGACTGCGTGGGCACCTCGAACCGCCATGGCGCCGCCTCGGTGGCCCAGTTCGAACTGATGCCGCAGCCGCCGGAACAGGAAAACAAGCCGCTCGTCTGGCCGTACTGGCCGACCAAGCTGCGCACCTCGTCTTCGCACGAAGAAGGCTGCGAGCGCGACTGGGCCGTGGCCACCAAGCGTTTCGAAGGCAAGGGCGGCAAGGTGGAAAAGCTGATCGCCTGCAGAGTCGAGTGGAAAGACGGCAAGATGAGCGAAGTGCCGAACTCGGAATTCGAGATGAAGGCGGACTTGGTCTTCCTGGCCATGGGTTTTGTTTCACCTGTACAACAAGTTCTGGAAGCGTTCGGCGTCGATACGGATGCGCGCGGCAATGTCAAGGCGACAACGGATGGCGCCGCCTGCTACCAGACCTCGGTGCCGAAAGTCTTTGCCGCCGGCGACATGCGCCGTGGCCAGTCGCTGGTGGTCTGGGCCATCCGCGAAGGGCGCCAGTGCGCGCGCGCCGTCGATGAGTTCCTGATGGGCGCATCGCTGCTGCCGCGCTAAAAAAAACGAGCAATTGTTCGTTTTTTTGACAGGGCCACGGCGCGGATCGCGACGTGGCCCTTGTTATTTTTAGTTATCAAGTCAACAGCCATGCATGCCATCGGGCAGGGACGCGATGTGGCGGCCTAATTTCCACTACAATATCTGACTTTCGATTCATTAGTGTTGTATTCTTCCCCTTTCCGGGGCTGTCCCAAGGGGTGTCTCAGCAGAGGTTGGCGTTTCTGCACTACAATACGCCATTAAAATAGTGAGCTTCGTCGTGCCAAATCTTGTTGAGATCCGTGATTTACACTTTGCCTATGGAGAACGTTCGATTTTATCGGGCCTTCAAATGGATTTCCCACGTGGAAAAGTTGTGGCCGTCATGGGTGGCTCCGGCAGTGGCAAGACGACCGTACTGCGCCTGATCGGCGGGCAGCTGCGCCCCAGTTCCGGTTCCGTGAATGTGGACGGCCAGATCGTGCATACGCTGGGGACCGACGAGTTATACCAGCTGCGCCGCAAGATGGGCATGCTGTTCCAGCACGGCGCGCTGTTTACGGACTTGACGGCGTTCGAGAACGTGGCGTTCCCTCTGCGCGAACACACGGACTTGAATGAAGAGCTGATCCGCACCCTGGTGCTGATGAAGCTGCACGCTGTGGGCTTGCGCAATGCGGCGCAATTGAAGCCGGCGGAAATCTCGGGCGGCATGGGCCGCCGCGTCGCGCTGGCGCGCGCCATCGCGCTCGACCCCGAACTGATCATGTACGACGAGCCGTTCGCCGGCCTGGACCCGATTTCCATGGGCGTGACGGCCAATTTGATCCGCAATTTGAACGATGCGCTGGGCTCCACGTCTATCCTGGTATCGCACGATGTGAAGGAGTGTTTCGCCATCGCTGATTACGTCTATTTTCTGTCATCGGGCAAGATCGTGGCGCACGGCACGCCGGCCGAGATGGCCGTGTCGACGCATCCGTACGTCAAGCAGTTCGTCAATGCCGAGGCCGATGGCCCCGTGCCCTTCCATTATCCGGGCAAGTCGCTGGCCGACGACCTCGGTCTGCAGGCGGGGGGCGGCCGATGATCGCGCGTTTCCTGGCGTCGATCGGAGCGTGGTTGCGTCGTTCGGTACAAGACCTCGGCTTTGCCGTGCGTTCGTTTTTTATCATCATCGCCTCGTCGGGCGGCCTGTGGCGCCGTCCGCGCCTGGTGATTGAGCAACTGTTTTTTATCGGCAACCGCTCGCTGGTGATTACCGCCGTCTCCGGCCTGTTCGTCGGCATGGTGCTGGGTTTGCAAGGCTATTACACCTTGACCACGTATGGCGCCGAGCAGTCGCTGGGCTTGCTGGTGGCGCTGTCGTTGACGCGCGAACTGGGCCCCGTCGTGACGGCGCTGCTGTTCGCCGGCCGTGCCGGTACGTCGCTGACGGCGGAAATCGGCCTGATGAAGGCGGGCGAGCAATTGTCGGCCATGGAAATGATGGCCGTGAACCCGATCCAGCGCGTGCTGGCGCCCCGTTTCTGGGCCGGCGTGATTGCCATGCCGATTCTGGGCGCGATCTTCACGGCCGTCGGCATCATCGGCAGCTATTTGGTCGGCGTGGTGCTGATCGGCGTCGATGAAGGCTCGTTCTGGTCGCAGATGCAAGGCGGCGTGGATGTCTGGAAAGAAGTGGGCAACGGCACCATCAAGAGCCTGGTGTTCGGCATCGCGGTGACGTTCATCGCGCTGTTCCAGGGGTACCAGGCACAGCCGACGCCGGAAGACGTGTCCGGCGCCACCACGCGCACGGTGGTTATTTCGTCGTTGATGGTGTGGTGGCTCGATTTCATGATGACGGCGTTGATGTTTAGCAAGTAATTGCCCATAGGCGAAAAAATTATCGGCCTGGGCAGTGTTCTGCGCAGGTGGCGGCAAGTAAAAATTATTTAGGATTGTTTATGCAACGTAAATCTTTGGATGTCTGGGTCGGCTTGTTCGTCTTGCTGGGTGTGGCGGCATTGATGTTTCTGGCGCTCAAGGCCGGCAATATGAGCTCGCTGTCTTTCAGCAAGACGTATACCATTAGTGCCAAGTTCGACAATATTGGCGGCCTCAAGCCGCAGGCGCCCGTCAAGGGCGCTGGCGTGGTGGTGGGCCGGGTCTCGGAAATCGTCTTTGACGACAAGACCTACCAGGCGCTGGTGAAACTCGACATCGAAGATGGCTACAAATTTCCGAAAGACAGCTCGGCCAAGATTTTGACGGCCGGTTTGCTGGGTGAGCAATATATCGGCCTGGAAGCAGGCGGCGATCTGGCGAACCTGGCAGAGGGCGACAAGATCGCCCGTACTCAATCGGCCACAGTGCTGGAAGACCTGATCAATCAGTTCATCTACAGCAAGGCAGCGGAAGGAAAGGACAGCAAATGAGCGAGTCGACCAAACAATCCCAAGGCAGCCTGGCGCGTATCGGCCTGGCCCTGGCCATCGCCGCCAGCGTGAGTGCTTGCGCCACCGGCACCAATCCGCGCGACCCGCTGGAAGGGTATAACCGCGCGATGTTCAAGTTCAACGACACCGTCGACCAGGTGGCCTTGAAGCCAGTCGCCACGGCCTACAAGAAGGTGACGCCATCGTTCGTGCAAACGGGCGTGGGCAACTTCTTCGGCAACTTGTCCGATGTGTGGAGCGCCGTGAACAACTTGCTGCAAGGCAAGGGTGAAGCGGGCTTGCAAGACGTCGTGCGCGTCAGCATGAACTCGACTTTCGGTATCTTCGGCCTGATCGACATCGCCTCGCAGGCCGGCATTCCGAAGCATAACGAAGACTTTGGCCAGACCCTGGGCTGGTATGGCGTCCAGTCGGGTCCGTACGTGATGCTGCCGCTGCTGGGTCCGTCGACCGTGCGCGACACGGCGGCCCTGCCGCTCGATATCGCGGGCGACCCATGGCGCTACAAGGATCCGGTCAATGTGCGCAATATCGGCACCGTGACGCGCGTGGTCGACAAGCGCGCCGCGCTGCTCGACGCGACCAATTTGATGGAAGCGGCCGCGCTGGACCGTTATGAATTCATCCGCGACGGTTTCCTGCAGGCGCGCGAAAGCAAGGTTTTCGATGGCGATACGGACCGCCGCGACCGCAAAGTGCCAAAAAACGACACCAGCGATTACGAGCCGGAGTACGAGGCAAAACCGCAGCCTGCCAATGACGCGCCTGCGGCGACGGCCGCCGCCGTGCTGGCGCCTGCGGATCTCGTAACATCTGGTAGCAATACCGTTGCTTCCGAGGCAAAGCCGCAGGAGTAAACTGGACGCAAGAACACCACGGCTGCGATCAACGCCAGCCGGTGCATAGCAACACCATGAAAGGTAAAACCATGAAATTGATGAAACAACTGCTGGCGATGGCCACCATCGCCTTTGCCACCGCCGCCCAGGCCGCCCCTGCTGTCGAAGCGCCGGACGTCCTGGTCAAACGCATCAGCCAGGACGTGATCGACACGGCCAAGGCCGACAAGGGCATCCAGGCTGGCGACATCAAGCGCGTCACCGAATTGGTGGAAAGCAAGATCTTGCCGTACGTGGATTTCCAGCGCATGACGTCGCTGGCCGCCGGCCGCCACTGGCGCGACGCCACGCCTGACCAGCAAAAGCAGCTGGCTGCGGAATTCCGTACCCTGCTGATCTACACGTACTCGGGCGCCCTGTCGCAGATCAAGAACGAAACGGTGGAATTCAAGCCGCTGCGCGCCGACCCGGCCGACACGGAAGTGGAAGTGCGTTCGCAGGTGAACGTGGCGCGCGGCGAACCCGTGCCCCTGAACTACCGCGTGGCGAAAACCCCGTCCGGCTGGAAGATCTATGACATCAACGTGCTGGGCGCGTGGCTGGTGGAAACGTACAAAAGCAGCTTTGCCAGCGAGATCAGCAAGGGCGGCATTGATGGCCTGATCAAGACCTTGCAGGCAAAAAACAAGGCCCTGGCCAGCCGTCCCGCTGCCAAAGCCAAATAATCGGCTATCATATAGCTCCTGACCCAGCTCCAGACCAGCGCAGCCCGACGCCATGCCCGACTCTCTCGACACCTTGCAGTCCCTGACTTCCCTGACCGTGCACAATGCCACTTCGGCATTGGAGCAGGGTCTGGACGCCATCCGCTCGGGTCAGACGAAGTTCGACTTGCGCAACGTCAAGGCCGTCGATTCGGCCGCCGTTTCCGTCATGCTGACGTGGCAGCGCGCCGCGCAGGACGCCGGCGCCGTGCTGGAGCTGAAAAACCTGCCGAACAACCTGAAAAACCTCACCAAGCTGTATGGCGTCTGCTCGCTCGTCTCGAGCACCTTGAGCGCCGACGACTGCGGCAGCGCCGGCGGCCACGCCGAACGCAGCCCGTCCGACCTGCATCATCATTGATCCTGTCCCACTCCCCGCATCAGCAGTAGCTTTCAAGCCGGCAGGCCAGCAGCGTCGCCGGATTGATCTCCAAGTGTTCCACGAATTTTCCAACTATAATTGACTGTTGCGCCGTCCTCGCCTGAAGGTGGCGCCCTGCACCGGCCTGCCGGCCTGGATGTCTCCGGCAACTGGCGCATCACACCAGACGCATTACACTTGAAACAAGCACATGACCGCAATTCAAATAACGAATGTAGAAAAGAGCTATAAATCGCTCAAGGCGCTGGGCGGCGTGTCGCTGGCCATCGAAGAAGGCGAGTTTTTCGGCCTGCTCGGTCCCAACGGCGCAGGCAAGACCACCCTCATTTCCATCATCGCCGGCTTGATACGCCCCGACGCGGGCACCGTCAAGATCCATGGCCACGACGTGGTCAAGGACTTCCGCAACGCGCGCCGCAACCTGGGCGTGGTGCCGCAGGAACTGGTGTTCGATCCGTTTTTCACCGTGCGCGAAACCCTGCGCCTGCAGTCCGGTTATTTCGGCCTGCCGAACAACGACAAGTGGATCGACGAGGTCATGGAAAACCTCGACCTGACCGGCAAGGCTGACACGAACATGCGCGCCCTGTCCGGCGGCATGAAGCGCCGCGTGCTCGTGGCGCAGGCGCTGGTGCACAAGCCGCCCGTCATCGTGCTCGATGAACCGACGGCCGGCGTCGACGTGGAACTGCGTCAGACCTTGTGGAAGTTCATCTCGCGCCTGAACCGCGAAGGCGGCCACACGGTCGTCTTGACCACGCACTACCTGGAAGAGGCGCAAGCCATGTGCCAGCGCGTGGCCATGCTGAAGACGGGCAAGGTGGTGGCGCTCGACACCATGTCGGCCCTGATCCGCCGCATCGCCGGCTCGCAGCTGCAGGTGCACCTCAAAAACGGCAGCCTGCCGGACGACCTGCGGCACCTGGTGCTGCATGCGGAAGAACCGCGGGCGCCGAACAAGTTCAGCCTGCGCGTCAACGAATACAGCGAAGTCGAGAAAATCCTCGCCCGCCTGCGCGAAGCGGGCGCCGAGATCGATGAAATGCAATTGCAACAAGCCGACCTGGAAGATATCTTCTTGCAGATCATGGATAAAGGTACCGTATGATTTCGACAGGATTTCGCACCCTCGTCTACAAAGAGACGCTGCGCTTCTGGAAAGTGGCGACGCAAACCGTGGCCGCGCCCGTGCTCACGTCGATGCTGTACCTGCTGGTGTTCGGCCATGTGCTCGACGGCCGCGTCGAGCCGAGCCCCGGCGTCAGCTACACGGCCTTTCTGATTCCCGGCCTGGTGATGATGAGCGTGCTGCAAAACGCGTTTGCCAATTCCTCGTCCTCGCTGATCCAGTCGAAGATCACGGGCAACCTGGTGTTCGTGCTGCTGACGCCCCTGTCGCACTGGGAAATCTTCTCGGCGTATGTACTCGCTTCCGTCGCGCGCGGCCTGGCCGTGGGCTTTGGCGTGTTCGCCATCACCTGCTGGTTTGCCGACCTGTCGTTTGTCGCGCCGCTGTGGATCGTTGTCTTCGCGTTTCTCGGCGCCGCCATGCTGGGCACCATGGGCTTGATCGCCGGCATCTGGGCCGAGAAATTCGACCAGCTGGCCGCCTTCCAGAACTTCCTGATCATGCCGGCCACCTTTTTGTCGGGCGTGTTCTATTCGATCCATTCGCTCCCCGCCTTCTGGCAGACGGTGTCGCATCTGAACCCCTTCTTTTACATGATCGACGGCTTCCGCTACGGCTTCTTCGGCGTGTCCGACGTCAGCCCGTGGCTCAGCCTTTCCATCGTCGCCGGCTTCCTCGTGATCCTGGCGCTGGCGTCGATCCGCCTGCTGAAAAGCGGCTACCGACTGCGACACTAATTGCGCCGTTGATTGCGGCATATCACATCACTACATTATTCAATATCAAGGACTTATCGTGACCACCACTCCAGAACTGATCCACGGCTATCTGTCGGCCGGCCTCGAATGCACGCACCTCGAAGTGGAGGGCGATGGCCAGCACTTCCAGGCCGTGATCGTCTCGCCCGCGTTTGCCGGCAAGCGCCTGATCGCCCGCCACCAGATCGTCTACGCGGCGCTGGGCGACCGCATGCGCGAAGAAATCCACGCGCTGTCGATGAAAACCCTGACACCTGAAGAATTCCAAGGATAAGCACATGGACAAGCTCCTCATCAACGGCGGCAACCGCCTGAACGGCGACATCGCCATCTCCGGCGCGAAAAACGCCGCCCTGCCCATTCTGTGCGCGGGCCTGCTGACCGCGGGCGACCTGGACCTGACCAACGTGCCGCATCTGCACGACGTGGCCACGATGCTGAAACTGCTGGGTCAGACTGGCCTGAAAGTGCAACAGGACGGCGACCGCGTGGTCCTCAACGGCAGCGCCATCGACACCCTGGAAGCGCCGTATGAACTGGTGAAAACCATGCGCGCCTCGATCCTCGTGCTCGGTCCCATGCTGGCGCGCTTCGGCGAAGCCAAGGTCTCGCTGCCGGGCGGCTGCGCCATCGGTTCGCGTCCCGTCGACCAGCACATCAAGGGCCTGGAAGCGCTGGGCGCCGAGATCCGCATCGAAGCGGGCTACATCTACGCCAAGTGCGCCAAGCTCAAAGGCGCGCGCATCGTCACCGACATGATCACCGTCACCGGCACCGAGAACCTGCTGATGGCCGCGACCCTGGCCGAAGGCGAGACCATCCTGGAAAACGCCGCCTGCGAACCGGAAGTGACGGACCTGGCCCACCTGCTGGTGGCCATGGGCGCGAAGATAGACGGCATCGGCACCAGCCGCCTGGTGATCCAGGGCGTGGACGCCTTGCACGGCGCCTCGCACGCGGTGATCGCCGACCGTATCGAAACGGGTACCTTCCTGTGCGCCGTGGCGGCCACCGGCGGCGATATCACCCTGCGCAACGTGCGCACCGATATCCTCGACTCGGCGCTCGACAAGCTGCGCGCCATGGGCCTGACGATGACCTTCGGCGCCGACTGGATCCGCGCCGAGATGTCGGCCCGCCCGAACCCCGTCAGCTTCCGCACGACGGAATACCCGGGCTTCCCGACTGACATGCAGGCGCAGTTCATGGCGGTGAACACCATCGCGAATGGCGCCAGCCGCGTCACCGAGACGATTTTCGAAAACCGCTTCATGCACGTGCAGGAAATGAATCGCCTGGGCGCCGACATCACCATCGAGGGCAACACGGCCATCATCGCCGGCGTCAAGCAGCTGCGCGGCGCGCCCGTGATGGCGACGGACTTGCGCGCGTCGGCGTCGCTGGTGATCGCGGCCCTGGCCGCCGATGGCGAAACCCTGATCGACCGCATCTATCACCTCGACCGCGGCTACGACCGCATGGAAGTGAAACTGTCGGCCGTCGGCGCGAACATCGTACGCATCAAATAACAAGGAACGAGCATGAACGGATCGAACAACGGTGACAGCTCCCAGCTGATCTTGGCGCTCTCGAAAGGCCGTATTTTTGAGGACACCATGCCGCTGCTGGAGGCGGCCGGTATCAAGGTGCTGGAAAACCCGGAGACCTCGCGCAAGCTGATTTTGGCCACCAACGATCCGAACGTGCGCGTCATCATCGTGCGCGCCAGCGACGTGCCGACCTACGTGCAGTACGGCGCGGCCGATTTCGGCGTGGCGGGCAAGGATGTCTTGCTCGAACACGGCGGCGAAGGCCTGTACCAGCCGATCGACCTGAATATCGCCGCCTGCCGCATGTCGGTGGCGGTGCAGGCCGGTTTTGACTACGAAAAGGCCGTGCACCAGGGCGCGCGCTTGCGCGTGGCCACCAAGTTCGTGCACACGGCGCGCGAGCACTTCGCCGCCAAGGGCGTGCACGTCGACCTGATCAAGCTGTATGGCTCGATGGAGCTGGCGCCTTTGGTCGGTTTGTCCGACGCCATCGTCGACCTGGTCAGCACGGGCAGCACCCTGCGCGCGAACAACCTCGTCGAGGTCGAGCACATCATGGAAATTTCGTCGCGCCTGGTGGTCAACCAGGCTGCGCTCAAGCTCAAGCGCGAGCGCTTGCAGCCGATTATCGAGGCGTTTGAACGCGCTTCGCAAGCCTAGACATTCAGTAGCAGAAAGCCGATTATGCCGATACAGATACGCAAGCTCGATTCAAGCCAGGATGGTTTCCAACAATCGCTCGACACCTTGCTGGCGTTCGAGGAGGGGGCCGATGCGGCGATTGAAACGTCGGTCGCAAAAATCCTGGCCGACGTGAAAACGCGCGGCGACGCCGCCGTACTGGAATACACCAACCGTTTCGACCGCATCCCGCATGGCGGCGCGGCGGAAATGGCGGCCTTCGATATTTCGCAGGCCGAATTGCAGGCGGCCCTGAACGGCTTGCCGTCGGCCCAGCGCGAGGCGCTGCAGATCGCCGCCCAGCGCATCCGCGCCTTCCACGAACGCCAGCGCGAAGAACTGCGCGGCTTTACCTACACCGAGCCCGATGGCACGGTGCTGGGCCAGAAGATCACGCCGCTGGACCGGGTCGGCATCTACGTCCCGGGCGGCAAGGCCGCGTATCCGTCGTCCGTGCTGATGAACGCCATTCCCGCGCACGTGGCGGGCGTGAGCGAGATCATCATGGTGGTGCCGACGCCCGATGGCGTGAAAAACCAGATGGTGCTGGCCGCCGCTGCGATCGCCGGCGTGACGCGCGTGATCACCATCGGCGGCGCGCAAGCCGTCGGCGCGCTGGCGTATGGCACGCAGACGATTGCCGCCGTGGACAAGATCGTCGGTCCCGGCAACGCTTATGTGGCGGCCGCCAAGCGCCGCGTGTTCGGCATCGTCGGCATCGACATGATTGCCGGGCCTTCCGAAATCCTCGTGCTGTGCGATGGCACGACGGATCCGGACTGGGTGGCCATGGACCTGTTTTCGCAGGCCGAGCACGACGAACTGGCGCAAGCGATTTTGCTGTGCCCGGACGCCGATTACATCGCCAAAGTCGAAGAGAGCATCGCCAAGCTGCTGCCGACGATGCCGCGCCAGGCCACCATCAGCACCTCGCTGGTGGACCGCGGCGCCCTGATCAAGGTGCGCAGCATGGAAGAAGCGTGCGAGATCGCCAATGCCATCGCGGCCGAGCACCTGGAAATCTCGGCGGAAAACCCGCAGCAGTGGGCCGAGCAGATCCGCCACGCGGGCGCCATGTTCCTCGGCCGCTTCTCGTCCGAATCGCTGGGCGACTATTGCTGCGGTCCCAATCACGTGCTGCCGACGTCGCGCACGGCGCGTTTTTCGTCGCCGCTGGGCGTGTACGACTTCCAGAAGCGCTCGTCCATCATCTACGTGAGCGAAGCGGGCGCGCAAACCCTGGGCCGTGTCGCCGCCACCCTGGCGTACGGCGAAGGCTTGCAGGCGCACGCGCGCAGCGCCGAACTGCGCCTGAAGCCGCAGCCATGACGAAGTTGGCGGAGCAGCCGGACTGGGTCAACCGGGTCTATTGCGAAGATGCGCTGGCGGGGCTGGCGCGCATTCCCGATGGCTCGGTGGACCTGATCCTGACGGATCCGCCGTACAACCTGGGCAAGGATTACGGCAATGCCTCGGACCAGCAATCGGTGGCCGACTACCTGCGCTGGACGGAAGAGTGGATCGATGCGGCGCTGCCCAAGCTGAAGGCCAACGGCAGCCTGTATATCTTCTTGACCTGGCGCTATTCGCCGGAGATCTTCGTCATGCTGAAACAGCGCATGGCGATGATGAATGAAATCATCTGGGACCGCCGCGTGCCGTCCATGGGCGGCAGCGTGCGCAGCTTTTCATCGGTGCACGACACCATCGGCTTCTTCGTCAAGCGCAAGGATTACTACTTCGACCTTGACGCGGTGCGCATTGCCTACGACGCGGCCACCAAGAAAGCCCGTTCGCGCTCGATCTTCATCGGCGCCAAATGGCTGGAAGTGGGCTACAACCCGAAAGACTTGTGGAGCGTATCGCGCCTGCACAAGGAACACCCGGAACGGGCCGACCACCCGACGCAAAAGCCGCTCGAAATCATCGAGCGCATGGTCAAGGCGTCGTGCCCGCCCGGCGGCGTGGTGCTCGACCTGTTCATGGGCAGCGGCACCACGGCCCTGGCGGCAAAGCGCTGCGGGCGCGATTTCGTCGGCTTTGAATTGAACGCCGACTATTGCGCCATCATCGAACAGCGTCTGGCGGCGCTGACGCAGGAACTGGCCGAACCGGCCACATTGGCCGTGCCGAAGGCCGCCAAGGCGGCAGCGAAAAAGCCGGTGGCGGCCAAAAAGCCTGCCGTCGTGAAGAAACCGCCCGCCGTGAAAAAAGCGCCGGCCCGCAAGGCGCGCAGCGTCGCCGTGCCGGAAGACGTCGTCATTTAGTCTCCATTTAATTCCATCAGGAGTGTTTGCAGCATGTCTTTCCTCGATCAGTTAATCAGCAACACCGTGCGGTCCGATGTGCGGGCCGTCAAAAGCTACCAGGTCGCCGATGCCAGCGGTTACATCAAACTCGATGCGATGGAAAACCCGTATCCGCTGCCGCCGCATCTGCGCGAGGAACTGGGCGCGCGCCTGGCCGGCGTGGCGCTGAACCGCTATCCGCCGTCGTACGCCAGCCTGCAGGCGGCCATTTGCGCCAAGCTGGGCGTGCCCGCCGGCTACGATGTCATGCTGGGCAACGGCTCCGATGAACTCATTTCCATCCTGGCCATGGCGTGCGCCCATCAGGAGCCAGGCAAGCGCGCCGTGCTGCTGGCGCCCGTTCCCGCCTTCGTCATGTATGCGCGCTCGGCGCAGTTTGCCGGCATGGATTTCGTCGGCGTACCCTTGTTGCCGGACTTCAGCCTGGACATGCCGGCCATGCTGGCGGCCATTGAAGAACACCGCCCGGCGCTGGTCTTCCTCGCGTATCCGAACAACCCGACGGGCAACCTGTTTGCCAGCGCCGATATCGAGCGCATCCTGGCCGCCTTGGGCGACACGGGCATCGCCGTCGTCGACGAAGCATATGAGCCGTTCGCGCAGCACAGTTTCATGGGCCGTTTGCCCGAGTTCGAGAACCTGGTGGTGATGCGCACCGTGTCGAAACTGGGCCTGGCCGGCATCCGCCTCGGCTACATGTCGGCCGCGCCGGCCCTGCTGGCGCAATTCGAGAAAGTGCGCCCGCCGTACAATGTGAATGTACTGACGCAGGCGGCGGCCGAATTCGCGCTCGATCACATCGACGTGTTGAATGCCCAGGCGGCCTTGCTCAACAGCGCGCGCGACGCGCTGGCGCTGCGCCTGGCGGAACTGCCCGGTGTGACGGTATTTCCCTCGAAGGCAAATTTTCTTCTGATTCGTGTGGCTGATTCCGACGATGTTTGCGCAAAACTGCTTGCCCGCAGGGTTTTAATTAAAAATATGAGTAAAATGCATGCTGCGCTGGCCAATTGCCTGCGCATCAGCGTCAGCACCCCGGAAGAAAATTCCCTTTTTTACGATGCCTTCAAGGCATCCCTCGTTTAGCCTACCGCCAGAGCCTCCCATGAACCGCACCGCAGAAATCACGCGCAACACCAATGAGACGCAAGTTCGCGTCGCCCTCAACCTGGACGGCACGGGCCAGCAAAAGCTCAATACCGGCGTGCCCTTCCTCGACCATATGCTGGACCAGATCGCCCGCCACGGCTTGATCGATCTCGATATCGAAGCGACGGGCGACGTGCATATCGACAACCACCATACGGTGGAAGACGTGGGTATCACCCTGGGCATGGCCGTGGCCAAGGCCATCGGCGACAAGAAGGGCATCCGCCGCTACGGCCATGCATACGTGCCGCTGGACGAGGCGCTGTCGCGCGTGGTGCTCGATTTCTCGGGCCGCCCTGGCATCGAATACCACATCCCGTTTACGCGCGCCATGATCGCCGGTTTCGACGTCGACCTGACGCTGGAATTTTTCCGCGGCTTCGTCAACCATGCGGGCGTGACCTTGCATATCGACAACCTGCGCGGCACGAATGCCCACCATCAATGCGAAACCGTGTTCAAGGCTTTTGGCCGCGCGCTGCGCATGGCTGCCGAGCTCGACGAGCGCGCGGCCGGCATCATTCCATCGACCAAGGGCAGCCTGTAAGCGCCCGCGAACCACTGTAGATTCCGAGATCAAACATGAATAAAATTGTGGTGGTGGATTACGGCATGGGCAATTTGCGCTCGGTGGCGCAAGCGTTGCGTGCCGTGGCGCCCGAAGCCGACGTGCGCATTTCCGGATTGGCGCAAGACATCGACAGCGCCGACCGCATCGTCTTGCCTGGCCAGGGCGCCATGCCCGACTGCATGCGCAGCCTGCGCGAATCGGGCGTGCTCGAAGCGCTGCTGCGCGCCGCCGACAGCAAACCTGTGCTGGGCGTGTGCATCGGCGAGCAGATGCTGTTCGACGGCAGCGAAGAGGGCGATGCGGCCGGTTTGAGCTTGCTGCCAGGCAAAGTCGTGCGCTTCCAGCTCGATGGCCAAGTGCAGGAAGACGGCTCGCGCTTCAAGGTGCCGCAAATGGGCTGGAACCAAGTGCGGCAAACGGCGTCCCATGTCATGTGGAATGGTATCGACGACAACGCGTATTTTTACTTTGTGCACAGCTATTTTGCTCAACCTCAAGAGGCGTTGCACACGGTGGGCGAGACTGTCTATGGTGCGCCGTTCGCTTGCGCCGTCGCCCGTGATAATATTTTCGCCACACAGTTCCACCCTGAAAAAAGTGCTGCCGCTGGCTTGCAGCTGTACAAGAATTTCGTTCACTGGCAACCTTAACGTTAGCTATCCGGCTTTTTTTCGCTTCCCACTCACTCTGATACCACACTGACCATGCTGCTCATTCCCGCCATCGACCTGAAAGACGGTCACTGCGTACGCCTGAAACAAGGCGATATGGAACTTGCCACCGTATTTTCCGAAGACCCGGCCGACATGGCCCGCCATTGGCTGATGCAAGGCGCGCGCCGGCTGCACCTGGTCGACCTGAACGGCGCTTTTGCCGGCAAGCCGAAGAACGAAGGCGCCGTCAAGGCCATCCTGAAGGCCGTGCAAGATTTCGCCGTGGAAAACGACATCGAGGAAATCCCCGTGCAGCTGGGCGGCGGTATCCGCGACCTCGACACCATCGAGCGTTACCTCGACGCCGGCATCACCTACATCATCATCGGCACGGCGGCCGTGAAAAGCCCCGGCTTCCTGCACGACGCCTGCAGCGCTTTCCCGGGCCACATCATCGTCGGCCTCGATGCCAAGGATGGCAAGGTGGCAACGGATGGCTGGAGCAAGATGTCGGGCCACGAAGTGATCGACCTGGCGAAAAAATTCGAAGCCTACGGCGTCGAATCGATCATCTACACGGACATCGGCCGCGACGGCATGATGGGCGGCATCAATATCGACGCCACCGTCAAGCTGGCGCAAGCCGTCAAGATCCCCGTCATCGCTTCGGGCGGCCTGCACAATATCGGCGACGTGGAAGCGCTGTGCGCGGTCCAGGCCGAAGGCATCGAAGGCGTCATCTGCGGCCGTTCCATCTATGAGGGCACGATCGACCTGGCGCAGGCGCAAGAACGCGCCGACGAACTGACCGACGCCGCCGTTTAAGCCTGCCCGGCCGGGAGCGTGCCTGCGCACGCCCTGGCCTGGCGACAATCTGGATACCATCATGCTTGCAAAACGTATCATCCCCTGCCTCGACGTGACCAATGGCCGCGTCGTCAAAGGCGTCAATTTCACGGAATTGCGCGACGCCGGCGATCCGGTGGAAATCGCCCGCCGCTATGACGAGCAGGGCGCCGACGAAATCACTTTCCTCGACATTACCGCGTCCAGCGACAACCGTGGCCTGATCTTCGACATCATCGAAGCCGTGGCGTCGCAAGTGTTCATTCCGCTGACCGTCGGCGGTGGCGTGCGCGTGGTGGAAGACGTGCGCCGGTTGCTCAACGCGGGCGCCGACAAGGTCAGCATCAACACCTCGGCCGTGACGAATCCTCAACTGGTGTACGAGGCGTCGCAGAAGCACGGCTCGCAGTGCATCGTCGTCGCCATCGACGCCAAGCAGGTGTCGCCCGGCAAGTGGGAAGTGTTTACGCATGGCGGGCGTACCGCCACGGGCCTGGACGCGTTCGCGTGGGCCAAAAAGATGGAAAGCCTGGGCGCCGGCGAAATCTTGCTTACCAGCATGGACCGCGACGGCACCAAGGTCGGCTTCGACCTGGGCCTGACGCGCGGCGTGTCCGACGCCGTCAGCATCCCCGTCATCGCCTCTGGCGGCGTGGGCGGTTTGCAGGACCTGGTCGATGGCATCAAGGTGGGCCGCGCGGACGCCGTGCTGGCCGCCAGCATCTTCCACTATGGCCAGCACACGGTGCAGGAAGCCAAACGTTTCATGGCGCAGCAGGGCATCCCCATGCGCCTGGCGTAAACAGAAGCAGTAAAATCAGCAGGATAGAAGAACATGCAAAACGGAACCATCGTAGCAAGCAATGCCAAGTGGCTGAAAAAGGTCAAATGGGACGAGCACGGCCTGGTGCCCGTGATCGCGCAGGAAGCGGGCAGCAATGACGTGCTGATGTTTGCCTGGATGAACCGCGACGCGCTGGCGCGCACGGTGGAACTGGGCGAAGCCGTGTACTGGAGCCGTTCGCGCAAGAAACTGTGGCACAAGGGCGAAGAGTCCGGCCACACGCAAAAAGTGCTGGAAATCCGCCTCGATTGCGACGAAGACGTGGTCTTGCTGAAAATCGAGCAGGCGGGCGGCATCGCCTGCCATACGGGCCGCCACTCGTGTTTCTTCCAGAAATTTGAAGGCGATGAAAAAACGGGCGAATGGCAAGTCACGGACCCCGTCCTGAAAGACCCTGAGACGATTTACGCGGAAAGCAAGAGCAAATGAGCGAAACCCTGAAGCGCCTGGCCGCCGTGATCGAATCGCGCAAGCTGGCCAACGGCGGCGACCCCGCCACGTCGTACGTCGCGCGCCTGTTTGCCAAGGGCGATGATGCGATTTTGAAAAAAATCGGCGAGGAAGCGACGGAAACCGTGATGGCCGCCAAGGATGCGCGCCGCGACAACGACCCGTCGAAGGTCCTGTACGAGTGCGCCGACCTGTGGTTCCACTCGCTGGTGATGCTGGCGCAGTTCGACCTGACGCCGCAGCAGGTGCTCGACGAGCTGGCACGCCGCGAAGGCCTGTCCGGCCTGGAAGAAAAGGCGGCGCGCAAGGACGAGCTGCGCGACGCCGGCGAAACAGACAAACACTGACCTACTGGAGCGTGCGTGGATAACTGTATTTTCTGCAAGATTGCTGCAAAACAAATTCCTTCGACCATCGTGTATGAAGACGAAGACTTGCTGGCCTTCAAGGACATCAACCCGGCCGCGCCCGTGCACCTGCTGCTGATCCCGAAGCGCCACGTGGCCAGCCTGTCCGACTGCGACGATAGCCATACGGACATGCTGGGCAAGTTGCTGCGTTTGGCGCCGAAACTCGCTGCCGAGTTCGGCTGCGCCGTCACGTATGACGCCGATGGCGTGCCTGCCGGCGGCTTCAAGACCATGATCAACAGCGGCCCGAACGGCGGGCAAGAGGTGTATCACCTGCACATGCACGTGTACGGCGGTCCCCGTCCCTGGCGCGGTCAACACTGATTTCGCTGTGCGCCGGGTTCACGTGTATACTACCGGCATTGGTTGATGCTATTCGGGCACCGTCCCGCAAGGAGAATGTGATGGGTTCATTGAGTATTTGGCACTGGGTGATCGTTCTGGTCATCGTGATGCTGGTCTTCGGCACCAAGAAACTGGGCAATATCGGCGGTGATATCGGCAAGGCCGTCAAAGGCTTCAAGGACGGCGTCAAGGGCGACGATGACGCGCCGGCAGCCAATACCCCTCCTGCTGCGCCATCGCAAGTGGCCGACAAAAGCACCATCGACGTCGAGACGAAAGAGAAAAGCAAGTCCTGATAGCGTGGCGGGGCGCTTGCCTCGTCCGGTAACAGCCCTTGTCCGCTTATGATCGATCTCGGTCTCTCTAAAATCGCCATCATCGGCGTGGTTGCGTTGATAGTCATCGGCCCTGAAAAGTTGCCGAGAGTGGCACGCATGGCCGGTACCCTGTATGGCCGCGCGCAACGCTACCTGAACCAGGTGAAATCCGAAGTCTCGCGCGAAATTGAAATGGAAGAGCTGAAAAACCTGCAGAAGGAAGTGCAGGATGCAGCCCATTCCGTCAAGCAAAGCGTGGAGAAATCCATGCATGGCGTGGAAAATTCGATCTCCGGCAATCTGGCCGAGGTGGAAAACGCCTGGCGCGGCGATTCGAGTTCGTATGATGAGCATCACGATGCCCATGAAGCCATGCTGCGCGCCACCAATGAAGACCTGGCTCGCAAGGCGCGCGAATTCCGCCGCAAGAAGCTGGTGCGCAATTCCGCCATCCCTGGCTGGTACAAGCAGCGCCATGGCGGCAAGCTGCACGTGCAGTCGGCGGCCGCCCGCGTGGCGCGCTTCCGTCCGCGCGCCAGTTCCTCCTCCTTTTACTCATGAGTAGCAAATCCCCGGTGGAAGAAACTTTTATCTCGCATCTGGTCGAGCTGCGCAACCGCCTGGTCAAGGCCTCGATCGGCATCGCCGTCGTCTGCGCCGTGCTGTTCTACTGGCCCGGCCCTTCTCACATCTACGATTTTATTGCGGCGCCGATGATCGCCTCGCTGCCGGCCGGCTCGAAAATGATCGCCACCGGCGTTATTTCGCCATTCCTCGTGCCGATGAAAGTGACCCTGGTGATCGCCTTCATCGTCGCCTTGCCCTGGGTGCTGTACCAGATGTGGGCGTTTATCGCGCCCGGCCTGTACACGCATGAAAAGCGTCTGATCGCGCCGCTCGTCATCTCGTCTTCCCTGCTCTTCATGGCCGGCGTGGCCTTTTGCTATTTCTTTGTGTTTGGCCGCGTCTTCCACTTCATCAGCGACTTTTCGCCGTCGTCGATCGCCGTCACGCCCGATATCGAAAACTACCTCGATTTCGTCATGTCGATGTGCCTGGCCTTTGGCGCCACCTTCGAAGTGCCCGTGGTGGTGGTGATCCTCGTGCGCATGGGACTTGTTTCCATTGCGAAACTCAAGGAAGTGCGCCCCTACATCATCGTCGGCGCCTTCGTGATTGCCGCCATCGTCACGCCGCCGGACGTCGTGAGCCAGTTCTCGCTGGCCATACCGATGTGTTTGCTGTTCGAGCTGGGCCTGCTGGTGGCGCCCATCTTCGTCAAGGCCACCCAGGCGCCGGAAGAAGCGTCCTAGACGGTTTGCAATACGCGCAAGCAAAAGCCGCTGGCCTCTTTCGGGAGCAGCGGCTTTTTCTTTGGGCAGTCACTTGGTGCGTGCTTACTGCAGCATCAGTTTGCTGAGGATGCCCAGGTTCAGCAGGATCAGGGTGCTCATCATCCAGTACACGTGCTTCATGTCCGCGCCATGGCGCAAGTCCATGCGTTCCAGGCGGGCGTCGAATTTTTGCTCCAGTGCATCTATTCTGGTATCGAATTTCAGTTCCAGTGCATCCACTCTGGTATCGACCTTTTGCGACACCAGCTTGATTTCCCCCAGCATATTGCGCTCCAGGGCCGCCAGTTCGCCATGCACGACCACGGCCGAGCCCAGTACTTCGCCCAAGGCCGTGGCATGGGCTTCCGCCTGCTGCGTGGGCACGCCGGCCGAGGCGAGGCGTTTGGCGTAATCGAGGGTGTCGAACTGGATGGGCATATGCATGGACGCTCCTGATATCCAGCCTAGCAGGAAAATCGGCAATTGCCAGTGAGGAGTGCGGTGGCGCCTGCCTTCCCGTCAGCGTAATGGACAGGGCAGCCGGTGGTTTGCGGTGGCGCAAACGCATGCAAAAAGGGCGCCGCGGCGCCCTTTGCAAGGAGAGGATGCGTACGAGTTAATTCATCAGTTCCTTGATGACTTTCACGGGCGCGCTGCCGTAGCTGAGGAATTGTTCGTGGAAATCCTTCAGCACGAACTTGCTGCCCAGCGCCTGCTTGCGCTGTTCGCGCAAGTCCATGATTTCGCTGTAGCCGCTGAAATAGCTGGTCAGTTGCACCGAGCTCAGTTGCACGCGGCGCCATTTTTCCTTGGCTTCACGCTGGGTCTGGAAGGCCTGGCGCGTCAGCAGGTCGAGCGCTTGCGCTTCCGTCATGCCCAGCACGTGCACGCTGTAGTCGAGGATGGTGTTGGTGACGCTGCGCAAGTTCCACTTCGAATACATCAGCCACATTTCCGGCGCGTTATTGCCATAGCCCGATTCGAGCATCATGCGTTCGCCATACACGGCCCAGCCTTCGATCATGGCGCCATTGCCGAAGATGGACTTGACTAGGGACGGCGACTTGTTGGCGTAGACGAGCTGCGTGTAGTGGCCGGGGATGGCTTCGTGGATATTCAGGATCTGCAAGATCCAGTGGTTGTATTCGCGCAAGCTGCTTTCCGCCTGTTCCGGCGTTTCGCCATCGAGCGGCGTCACGTTGTAATAGGTGCGGTCCTGTGGGCGGTACGGGCCGGGCGCCTCGATGCTGGCGCCGGCCACGCCGCGCTGGTAAGCGGGCGTTTCACGCACGACCAGGGGCTTTTTCGGGTCCATCGTCAGCAGGTTGTGGCTGGTGACCCATTCCTGCAGCTCGGGGATCTGGCGGCGGATTTCCGGCACGAAGTCGGCGGCCGCCACGTGGTTGCTGGAGAGTTTGTCGATCACCATGCCGATCTTTGCCGTGCGGTCCGCCGGCTTGGCCGTTGCGCCCATGGTTTTCACCCACAGCTCGTCGGACAGGCTATCCATGTGCTCGAGCAGCTTTTCGCGCGCGGCCAGGGCCTTCTGGTACATCTGCTCGGCGCTCACGCTGGCCTGGATATCGTAGGCAAATTTCTGTTCATACAAATCCTTGCCGATGCGGAAGGAGCGCGCATTGCCGTTCTGCGCCAGCGCCGCATCCTGTTCCGTCAGCCAGGCCGCGTAGCCTTGCACGGCCGTGCGGGCTGCGGCGATGCGCGCGTTGTACAGCTGTTTTTCCGTCGGCGTCAGGATGGAGCCCTGTGCCGTCTTGTTCAGGTCGTCAAGCACGCTGAGCACGCCGGCGCTCTGGGCGATGGCCAACTGCGTGTGTTCGCGCGTGGGATTGACGATGCTGGCGCGCGCGGCCGCATAATATTGCGGCACGGTGGCGATGCGCTTGAGCAAGGTGCGCAGGCGCTGCGGCTGGGCCGCGTATTCCGTGTTCAGGATGAAGTCGATGGAACCGGCCACGTTGTACTGGGCGGGATTCCATTCGAATTCGCGGAAGGTGGTCAGATACCAGCGGTCCGATTGCAGTTTATTCGTCAGCAAGGCCAGGTCGGTACGCTGCTTGTCCGACATTTTGCCGGCATTCAGCTTGCCGAACTTGCCCAGCCATTCTTCGATGAAGGCCAGTTGCTTCTGGCGGCTGGCCGCGTCGGGAATGCTCAGGTTGGCGGCGCCATCGTACTTGCCGACGGAAATCGCGCTTTCCGGGTCCAGGCGCCACAGGGCCGTGAGGAATTGGCCGCTCAGGTTATTCATGGAGCGGTCGCTGCTGTTCTCGCTGGCGACGGCCGCGACCGTGGCTGCCGTGGCCGCCGTGACGACGGCCGCTTTCTTGGCGACGTTTTTCTTCTTGCTGCTGCTGGTGCTGGCCTTGCCGCTTTTCTGCGGCTTCTTGGCGGCGCTGGCCGGTGTCAGGGTAAAAGCCATCATCAATGCGGCGAGCGCAACTTTATTTCTTGTCAGCATAGTTTATCTCTTGAATATTTTGGTGTTTGTCATCATCAGAAAATAATAAACTGATAATATGAGTAACAAACAACTATTGAAAGGTTGGCCTTGCTTGCCTGGGCGGCCCAAAGATTAGCACTAATTGTCCATGCGGCGCTAGACGATGATGGCGCTGCCGTGCAGCTGCTCCTGGTGGCGCGCATTGATGGCCGCCACGGCATCCTTGCCGCGCGCCATGCCGGTGGCGTGGATTTCCGTTTCCTGCGTGTAGCGCTGGCTGACGCGTACCGTGTAGGACTGGAACAGCCAGCTCCAGAAGTTCGTTTCATAGACGGCTTCATCCATGTCGCGCCATTTGACGCCCGTCAGTTTCTTTTTCCACGGCAAGATGCCGGACGCCAGCCACACGCCCGCCTCATCAATGTACAGCTGGTAGCTGCGGATGGTCAGCAGGCGGTAGCCGACGATCAGGGCCGAGCCGATCAGCACGACAAAAGCGGCGCGCGCGTTGTACTTGAAGGCCAGCGGCAGGGCGGCAAAAAACAGCAGCACGGCGATGATGAACGTGCTGACATAGGCGGTCCAGGATTTGCCGCACAAAAAGGTGGCGCGCTGGCCGGCGCTGGTGGCGATATAGTCGGTCATGGCGTGGGAGAGCAACAGGAAAAATGGATCATCGCATGGAACGCGGCGGCGCCGTTCATTTTTTCAACCCCTCCTGCAGCATGCCCAGCATGTCATTGGCCGACATGCGCGCGGCCGCGTCGCTGCCTTCCAACAGACTGTCGGCCAGGTCGCGCTTGTGCTGGTGCAATTCGACGATGCCTTCCTCGATCGTGTGCTTGGCCACCAGCCGGTAAATGGTGACAGGGCGCAATTGGCCCATGCGGTGGGCGCGGTCCGAGGCCTGGTCTTCCACGGCCGGGTTCCACCAGGGGTCCATGTGGATCACGTAATCGGCCGCCGTCAAATTGATGCCCATGCCGCCCGCCTTCAGGCTGATGAGGAAGACGTCGCCGTCGCCCGCCTGGAAGGCATCAACGCGGCGCTTGCGTTCCTGCATGGGCGTGCTGCCGTCGAGATACTGGTAACTGACGCCATGCTGCTCCAGGTGCTGGCGGATCAGGGTCAGATGGTCGACGAACTGGCTGAAGACGAGCACCTTGTGGCGATTTTCCAGCAAGCCCGACAGCAATTGGGCGAAGGCCGCCAGCTTGCTGCTGGCCAGGCCCAATTCCGGCGCCACCAGTTGCGGATTGCAGCAGGCGCGGCGCAGCTTCATGATCTCGGCCAGGATCTGGATGGCTTTCTTGGATGCCGGCCCTTCCACCATGGCCAGCTTTTCCAGCGCTTCGCGGCGCAACGATTCGTACAGTGCCGTTTCCTGCGGCGACAATTCCACTTCCAGCACGATTTCCGTGCGCGACGGCAATTCGGACAGCACTTGCGTCTTCGTGCGGCGCAAGATGAATGGCGCGATCAATCGGCGCAAGCGCAGGCGCGCACCGGCCGCCGCCCGCTTGTCCTGATCCTTCTCAATGGGACCGGCGAAGCGCAAATTGAACTGGTCGAGGGTGCCCAGCAAACCGGGGTTGATGAAGCGGAACAGATTCCACAATTCGCCCAGGTGGTTTTCCAGCGGCGTGCCGCTGGCCACCATGCGAAAATCGCCTTGCAAGGCCATCACGGCTTGCGAGCGCTTGGTGGCGCCATTCTTGATCGCCTGCGCTTCGTCGAGCACGATCGTATGCCAGCGCACGCCGGCAAACATGGCCGCTTCCTGCTGCAGCAAGCCATAGCTGGCCACCACCACGTCGAAGGGCTGCAATGTGTCCAGCATGTCGGCGCGGTCGCCGCTGCCGAACAGTTTGATGTTCAAGGTGGGCGCGAAGCGTTGGGCCTCACTGATCCAGTTCATGCACACGGACGTGGGGGCGACAACGAGGGTGGGGCCATTCGGCGCACGCGCCAGGATCAGGGCCAGCGCCTGCAAGGTCTTGCCGAGTCCCATGTCGTCGGCCAGGCAGGCGCCCACGCCCCAGTGCGCCAGGCGCGCCAGCCATTCGTAGCCGGCCAGCTGGTAGTCGCGCAAGTCCGCCTGCAGTGTGCTGGGCAGCTGCGGTTGATAGTCGTCGAGGGCGCGCAGGCGCAGCAAGTGTTCGCGCCACAATTTGTCGGCCTTCACTCCACCCGCGTCATTGGCCAGCTCTTCCAGCGCGAAGGCGGCCAGCGGGTGGATGTGCACGCCGTCGGCATGCGCCTCGCCATACGCGGCCAGTTCCGACAGACGGCGGTGCAATTCGTCGCTGAGCGCCAGGAACTGATTGTCGCCCAAGGCCACGAAGCGGCTTTTATTGTTCTGCATCAAGTCGAGCAGGGCGCGCAAATCCATCACCTTGTCTTCATCGATCTGCACTTCGCCGCTGGCGGCAAACCAGTCTTTTTCGCTCTTGATGTTCAGGCGCATCTGGCCGCTGTCGATGCGTTTCGACACGCGCATGGTTTCGCCTTCCGGCCAGGCCAGCACGATGCCAGCGGGGTCGAGCGCCTGCAGCTCGACCAGCAGTTGCAAGCCCAGCGCAGGCTGGCCCAGCAGCCACTCGCCATGCTCTTCTTCCGCCTCTTCCAGCACCAGGCATTTACCAATGAGCTGGCGCTGCGCTTCGCGCTCCGCGTTCAGGTCGCGCCGCGCCTGCACGGCCCGGCCCGCCACGTCGGCAAACACGCTTTCGGCGCCGCTGCCCGGTGCGTAATAGGCGCCGTTGTCGAGTAGCGGGCGCACTAAAATCTGCATTTTCAAGCCTTGCTGGTAGGGCAGCAGGTGCACGTGCAGGCGGTGGTCGGCCGTGATCGCTTCCGCGTCGCCGGCGCCGCCGCCGATATCCGATTGCACAGTGACCATGGACGAGATGGCGCCGATCGCCTGCATCACCTGTTTCTCCGCATGCAGGGGCACGGACAGGCCCAGGCCCACGATGGCGCCGATGCGCCGGTGCTCGTCGAGGATGTGCACGACGCGCAAGCGCGTCGGCGTCTCGCGCTGCACCACGACATTGCTGCCGCTGTCGGGCAGGGGCGGCTGCATGCCCAGCCACAGCTGCCCCTCGTGCGACTTGATCAGGAGCTCGGGCGCGCCGGCGATCAGTTCCACGCGCGTGTCGGGGTTGTCGAGCCAGAACACGAGCGGGTGGCCGACGAGCAGGACGGCGGCCTTGTCCAGCTCGACTTCGTAGCGGGGAGCCGATGAATAGTATTGTTTAAAAGGTGCGATGCTGCCCGCCGCGCGGGCGTCTTGCGGCGTGAGGAAATCGATGTCGCCCGCTTCCTCGGCCAGGCGTTTGAGACCCATGGCGCGACCCTTGCTCCAGCCGCCGCGCGCGTCGCGTTTCTGTTCGCGCACTTCCACGGCCGTGAGACCAAAGCGCGGGTCGAACGCCACCAGCCACACGAGGCGTGACACGCCGCCCAGCGCTTCGGCGGGCGCGTTCTGCTGCAGGTTGATGAGGGCGCTCAACTGGCGCTGCCACGCTTCCTGGCGCTCGAACCACGGCGCCATGTCCGTCAATCCATGCTGCGCCCGCTTGGCCGTGGCATAGCGCTCCTGCTGCGGCTCGCCCATCAAGCCCAGCAAGCCGGCCGCCTGGGCCGCGATCAGATCGTAGCCGGCCGCGTCGGCCTGCTGCACCAGCGCTCGCAACTGGTCCTTGCGTTCGGTCAGTTGCGGCAGGGCCAGCCAGTAGTACAGCAAGGCCTGGAACAGCTGTGCCTGCAGTGCCGTTTCCCAGCTGCGGGTGGAAATGCTTTCCGCCTGCTGCACGCCGGCGCGCACGAGGCGCAAGGTGTTGAGTTGCTGGTAGACGATGCTGTCGTGGTTCGGCTGCGCGTGCAGCGCGATATCGAGATAGGTTTCCGCGCTTTTCAGCAGCTTGGCGTCGTTGCCGCGCAGCAGGGCCAGCACGTACAAATGGCCGCCGATGCCCGTAAAGCACAGCTTGCGCTTGCCCGCGTCCTTACGCAGCCCTTTCAAGGCCGTTTCGAAGCCCGCCACGGCGTGCGCATGTTCGCCGCGCAACAGGGCGATACTGCTGTCGACAAATAGCGCCTGCGGTCCCTGCTGGCCTGCCAGGTAACGGGCGGCTGCGTCGAGTTCGCCGCACAGCAGGGCGTCTTCGGCCAGGGCCAATGGCAGGGCGGCGCCGATATGGTCGCCGGCCGCCGCCTGGCGCGCGTGGTGGGCGCGTGAATACGTGCGGATGGCGTGCGCCGTGCCTGGTTCACGGGGGGCGTTGCCCAGCAGCACGGCGAGGATGTCATCCTGCAGCTGCGGCATGACGAAAGACAGCATTTCCGGCTCGAACGGCCGGCCGAAAATCTCGATCAGCGGATGCAGTTGCTGCGCTTCATAGCAGGCCATGCAGGCGGCCAGGATGGCGGCCACATGGCGTACCTCGTCATTGCGCAGCAGGGCGATGCGCAGGCGCGCGACGCCCTGCCGGTAGCTGCGCAATTCGACATAGCCATCCCAGTTGCGGCGCACGGGGTTGATCAGCTCGATGGCCTGGCACAGGTCGCGAAACACCAGGTGTTCGATGGCCGCGCGCATGGCGGGCCAGCGCAATTTTGCTTCGCAGGCGAAGCCCCGTCCCACCACTTCGGACGCCAGCGCCTGCCGCGTCAAATGCTGCAGCATGTTCGTGACGGTGAGCAGGGCGAACGGCGTGCCGTCCGGCTCGACGACATTGGCGCGCTGCAAGTGTTCATACACGGCATGTTTGCCCACCGGTTCGCCCGCGATGGCCAGCAAGGCCAGGATCATCTGTTCGTGCTGCTCCAGGGCGGCAAACTCGTCAAGCAAGAGCTGGTCTTTCATGCGGGCAAATTGGCGATGTGGACGGGCGGCTCGCCGGCCGCCACGGGCAGGCCGAACACGCGCTGGTAGAAATACAGTTCCGCGTCCAGGGTGCGCACGATGTTTTCCGCCTTGCGGAAGCCGTGTCCTTCGCCTTCCAGCGGCACGTACGCGACAGGTACGCCGCGTGCCTGCAGGGCGTCGACCATCAGCTGCGACTGCTGCGGCGGCACGACCTTGTCGTCGAGGCCCTGGAAGAAGATCATCGGGCGCGACAGTTTATCCGTGTGGTGGATGGGCGAGCGCTCGCGGTACAGCGCCTCGGCCTGCGGCTGCGAAGCGATCAGGTAATCGGTGTAGCGCGATTCGAACTTGTGCGAATCGTCGTCCAGGCCTTTCAGGTCGGATACGCCATAGTAGCTGGCACCGGCCTTGAAGACGTCGTGGAACGTCAATGCGCACAGGGTCGTCAAGCCGCCCGCGCTGCCGCCGCGGATGATCAGGCGCTCCGGGTCGGCCAGGCCGTTGGCGGCCAGGTAGCGCGCGCCGGCGATGCAGTCTTCCACGTCGATGATGCCCCATTGCCCGCGCAGCGCGTCGCGGTATTCGCGGCCGAAGCCGCTGCTGCCGCCATAGTTGACGTCGAGCACGCCGATGCCGCGGCTGGTCCAGTACTGCGTCGCCAGTTTCAAGGTATTGCTGGCCATGCTGGTGGGGCCGCCATGGCTGATGACGATAACGGGCGGTAACGTTCCTGCGGGCGCCTCGACGTCGCCATTGGTCGGCGCATAAAAGAAGGCGTAAGCCGTGCGGCCATTGCTGCTCGGGAAACTCAAGCTGCGCGGCACGGACAGATACTCGAGCGCGGGCAAGTGTGCGATCGATTGCGCCAGCACTTCCAGCTCATGGTTAGCTAAATCGATGCGCGCCAGTTCCAGCGCAATGGTCGGGCTGCCGCCCAGCAGCGCGGCGAAGCCGGAACCCACGCGCAGTTCGCGGATTTCCTGATACGGGTGGGGAATCGGCTCGAGCTTGGCCGCCGCCACGTTCAATTGCGCCAGGTAGCTGATGCCGGCCTGGATATACGTGCAGACGATCTCGTCGTCGGACAGGAAACCGTACATGCTGCCGCCGAAGGTCCAGTGCGGCGTGGCAAATTCCGCTTCCATCGGGCACAGGGCCTCGATGTCGGCGCCGTGCAGGCGGTACAGATTCCACCAGCCGCTGCTGTCGGAGACGAAGTGCAGCAAGCCGTTCGGCGACCATTCCGGCTGGCAGATCGATTCGCGGGCACCGCCGGCGATCAGGCGTGGCGAACCGAGGCTGCCGTCCGCGTGCACGTCGGCCAGCCACAGTTCCGTGCCTTGCCACGGCAGGCGCGGGTGATCCCAGCTGATCCAGGCCAGCTGGCTGCCGTCCGGCGACAAGCGCGGTGCCGCATAGAAATCGTGGCCCCGTGCCAGCACCGTTTCGCGCCCGTCGAAGCCGACGGCGGCCAGGCAGTTTTCCGGCTGCGCATGGCCTGCGTCCGGATGCTGCTCGCGCACGGCGATCAGGCGGGAACGGGCCGCATCGACAACGAAGTCCGCGTGGCGCGTGTTGCCGCCCGTGGTGAACGCTTCGGGTGCGCCGTCGCCGGCCACGCGGTACAGGCAATTGTCGGCAAAATGCGAGAAATACACGGTATCGCCGGCCACGGCATACGCGCCGCCGCCGTATTCATGCACGCGGGTGCGCACATTGAACGGTGCCGGCGTCAGTTCGTCGACACGCGCGCCGCGCTGGCGCAGCAGGGTGTTGCGGCCCGCCTCGCTGGCGCGTCCGGCCAGCCAGAACACGTCGGCCCCATCCGCACCGCCCAGGGCCAGCTGCGTCAGCGGCGAGGCGCCGGCGGCGACGATGGCCGCGCTGATCGGCGATGGCCAGATGCCATAAGGGGTGCTGGATGCGGTCGAGGTCATGCGGGCTCCGTATAGTGAGGGGATCAAGGGCCGCCAGGCAGGGTCAGGGCGCGCGGCGGCGTGCATCATCATAATGGAAGGGCAGGCACAACGAAAGTCATCGCTGTGCGTGGCAAATGCTGCAAAGCGGCACCGGAATCAATGAAATGGCGGCGATTGGATGCGATAATACCGCTTCTCCAAGCTATTGATTGCCTTCCATGCCACAATTTGCTCCGCTCCAGAATGATACTTTCCTGCGCGCCCTGCTGCGCCAGCCGACCGAGCATACCCCTGTCTGGCTGATGCGCCAGGCGGGCCGCTACCTGCCCGAATACCGCGCCACGCGCGAGCGGGCCGGTTCTTTCCTGGGCCTGGCAAAGAATCCCGATTACGCCACCGAAGTGACCTTGCAACCGCTGGAGCGTTTCCCGCTCGACGCGGCGATTCTGTTTTCCGACATCCTGACGGTGCCGGACGCCATGGGCCTGGGCCTGTACTTTGCCGATGGCGAAGGGCCGAAATTCGAGCGTCCGCTGCGCACGGAGCAGGACGTGAAGGCGCTGCAAGTGCCGGACCTGGAGTCGCTCGACTACGTCTTCAAGGCCGTCACGCAAATCCGTACGGAACTCAACGGCCGCGTGCCGCTGATCGGTTTTTCCGGCAGCCCGTGGACCCTGGCGTGCTACATGGTGGAAGGCGGCGGTTCGAAAGAATTTCACACCATCAAGAAGATGCTGTACAACCGCCCGGACCTGATGCACCACATCCTGGCCATCAACGCCACTTCCGTGGCGCAATACCTGAATGCGCAAATCGATGCCGGCGCGCAAGCCGTAATGATTTTCGATTCCTGGGGCGGTGCGCTGGCCGATGGCGCCTACCAGGAATTCTCGCTGGCCTACATGCAGCAAGTGGTGGCGCAGCTGAAACGCGACAAAGATGGCGTCAAGATTCCCGCCATCGTGTTTACCAAGGGCGGCGGCCAGTGGATCGAGCAGATCGCCGACATCGGCGCCGATGCCGTGGGCCTGGACTGGACCGTCAACCTGACGCGCGCGCGCCAGCTGGTCGGCCATAAAGTAGGCTTGCAGGGCAACCTCGACCCGGCCATCCTGTTCGCCAGCCCGGATCAGATCCGCGCCGAAGTGGCGAAAGTGCTCAACGCCTTCGGCGCGCCATCGGCCGGCACGGGCCACGTGTTCAACCTGGGCCATGGCATTTCCCAGTTCACGCCGCCGGAATCCGTGGAAGCCATGGTGGAAGCCGTGCACAGCATGAGCCGCGCCATGCGCAGCGGCCAGTAAGCATTCGTTTTCCCCTGGCGCAGGGGCAGAAAAGGCAGGCTTCCACTGGAAAGCCTGCCTTTTTCTTTGCTGCGCCTTAGCAAGAAATACCGACTTATGCACAATTTTTTTTGCTGCGGAAATAAGAGGCAGTGTCAAAGCCATGCCCGGGGACGCTCCGCAAGTACTTGATTATTAAGACATAAAAAATCCATTGATCGGCGGACTTTGTTGCTATTGATAAGGTTATTCTTTCGTTCGCCTTCCTTATTCCTTCATTGTCCACAAAGTTATCAACAGATTCTGTGGATAAAATTGAAAAGTATTTTGTTATCCGATACTTAGCGCCGATGTTCAGGTTTCACGTGAAGTGTATGTTGCACTGCATGATAATTGAACAATGTTTCGCCGGCCGGCAGATAAAAACGAACGCTTGCCCGGCAATTGTCAACTTTGCCGCATGCCGCTCCCGTTTTTCCCGTTCGGACGCCTCTAAAGGGTGCTGATTTCTGTATAAATACATTACAAATGGTTCAGTTATGCACAGCGGCGGGAATGCCCTGCGGATTTCCAGCCTCCCGGGCGTCAATTTTTAAGTCATTGATTTTAAAAGATTAATTTTTCTTGCGTGCCGCTCTTGACGGCGATCGAAATTTTCTGTCCACATTTTTCTGAAAGTTAATTTTGCTTTGTCCACAAAGTTATCCACAGAATTTTCTTCAGGCACGATGACATGCTGCCCTGTTCGCCGTTAGGCGTTTGATGGACGGAACAAGTATCATGGCCCGCTGGCTTGATGCCTGACATTCCGCGCGCCATCGATCTGGCGGCGCGCTTTTTTATTGAGATAGGCCCACCCCCCATGTCGCAGTGCATTTTGACGTCGTGCATCCTGAAAATCGCGCTCGACACGCCCTTGAACGCCCTGTTCGACTACCGCTGGAACGCGGCGGCCGATGCCGGTGCGGACGCCGCCGCACCGCTGCCGCAAGTGGGGCAGCTGGCGCTGGTGCCGTTCGGCCGGCGCGAAGTGATGGGGCTGATCGTCGGCGTGTCCGACAGCACCGACGTGCCCGCCGCGAAATTGAAGGACGTGCTGGCCGTGCGCAGCCAGCTGGCGCCGCTGTCGGAACAGTGGCTGGCGCTGGCCGCTTTTGCCGCCGATTACTACCAGCGCCCGCTCGGTGAAGTGGCCCTGCCGGGTCTGCCGAAGAATTTGCGCGTGCTCACCACGGTGGCGCTGGACCGCGCCATCAAGAAGCTGGCCAAGCTGGCCGATGCGCACGACGGCACGCCGCTGAACATGCCGGCCCTGAATGCCGCCCAGCAAGAAGCGGCAGACGCCATCGGCGGCGCCCAGGGTTTCAAGCCCACCTTGCTGTACGGCGTGACGGGCAGCGGCAAGACGGAAGTGTATCTGCAAGCCTGCGCCCAGGTGCTGGCGCGCGAGGACGATGCGCAAATCCTGATTCTGGTGCCGGAAATCAACCTCACGCCCCAGTTGGAAGGCAATATCCGCGCGCGCTTTCCCGGCGTCATGCTGGCCACCTTGCACAGCAGCCTGTCCGAAGGCGAGCGCATGCTGCACTGGCTGGCTGCCCACCAGGGCCAGGCGCGCATCGTGCTTGGCACGCGACTGGCCATCCTGGCGTCCTTGCCGAAGCTCAAACTGATCGTCATCGACGAGGAACACGACCCATCCTACAAGCAGCAGGAAGGCTTGCGCTACTCCGCGCGCGACCTGGCCGTGTGGCGCGCCTGGCAATTACAGATTCCCATCGTGCTCGGTTCGGCCACGCCATCGCTGGAAAGCTGGCACCACGCACAGACGGGGCGCTACCGCAAGCTGGAATTGCGCGAGCGGGCCGTCAAGAATGCGGTGTTGCCGCGCGTCAAGATTTTGGACATGGAGCGCGACAAGCCGAAAGATGGCCTGACTTCGCATCTGGTAGCCGCACTAAAACTGCGCATGGAGCGGGGGGAGCAGTCGCTGCTGTTCCTGAACCGGCGCGGCTATTCGCCCGTCATCTGCTGCGAATCGTGCGGCTGGATCAGCAATTGCACGCGTTGCACCTCGTTCATGGTGCTGCACAAGCCCGAACATCGCTTGCGCTGCCACCATTGCAGCCTGGAGTTGCGCATTCCCCGCCATTGCCCCACGTGCGGCAACGTCGACTTGCAGCCGCTGGGCCGCGGTACGCAAAGGGTGGAAGAGGGCTTACAGCAATTGTTTCCCGAGGCGCGCATCTTGCGCATCGACGCCGATTCCACGCGCAAGAAAGGCAGCGCGCAGGAGGCGTTCGACACCGTGCACCGGGGCGAAGTGGATATTCTGATCGGCACGCAGATGGTGGCCAAGGGCCACGATTTCAAAAAGCTGACCCTGGTCGGCATTTTGAATCCGGATACGGCCCTGTTTTCGCAGGATTACCGGGCCAGCGAACGGCTGTTCGCGCAATTGATGCAGGTGGCGGGCCGGGCCGGGCGGGCCGCGCAGACGGAAGGGGGCAGCGTCAGTGAAGTGCTGATCCAGACGCGCTATGCGC
Source organism: Janthinobacterium sp. KBS0711 (assembly GCF_000988085.1). Taxonomy (NCBI): domain Bacteria; kingdom Pseudomonadati; phylum Pseudomonadota; class Betaproteobacteria; order Burkholderiales; family Oxalobacteraceae; genus Janthinobacterium; species Janthinobacterium sp. KBS0711. The sequence goes on from NZ_LBCO01000014.1 coordinate 90,756, forward strand.
GCCACCCGCTGTACGACGCCGTCGTCAACCACGATTACGACCACTTCGCCACGACCTTGCTGGAAGAGCGGGCGCAGGCGGCGCTGCCGCCGTATCTGTTCCAGGCCCTGCTGCGCGCCGAAGCGCCCGAGCTGGCCACGGCCATCGAATTCCTGCAAGCGGCGAAAGAGTGCATGGAACACCCGCAGGTGACCATCAATGACCCGATTCCCATGAGCATGACGCGCGTCTACAACGTGGACCGCGCCCAGTTGCTGCTGGAATCGAGCTCGCGGCCCGCGCTGCAGGCGTTCCTGAAGGAGTGGCTCACTGAATTGCGCGCCATGAAGACGCGCGTGAAATGGTCGCTGGAAGTGGACCCGCTGGATATTTGAATTACTGCAGGTAATCGCGCGCCGACTTGACGATCTGCTCGGACAGCAGCTTGGTAAACGGCGTGTCCAGGGTCCAGGCGTGCCAGCTCAGCGGCACGTCCAGGGTGTTGCCGGGCATCAGATCGACCAGTCTTTCCGTCGCCAGCGCTGGCGCTGCCAAGCGCTGCGGCATCAGGCCGTAGGCCAGGCCATCCTGGACGCAGCCGCGGCGCGCCGCTTCCACCGGTAAAGTATGGTGCGGAAACGGTTCGCGCATGCTCAATTGTTCAGCGAGGAAACGCGCCAGCAAACTGTGCTGGCCCACGACGGCGGGCGCCAGTTGCACCGCCTCGGCAATAAAACCATCGCCGAACCAGTGGCCGGCAAACACGGGTGTTGCCACGCAGACATAGCGCAGGGTGCCCAGCGGCGTGACGCTGGTGGCGGCCGCCGCGTCGATGGCCGTGCCGGACTCGGCTGCCACGCAGCCAAACACGGAGCCGTCGCGCACCATCTGCAAGGCGCTGTCGCTGTCGGCCAGGCGCACGTCGAGCTGGCAGCGCGGCGGCGCCAGCAGGGCGGGCAAGGTGTCGGGGAACCACGTGGCCAGGCTGTCGGCATCGATGGCGATGGCGATTTCCGGCATGCTGACGCTGTTGCCCAGGTCGATGTCGAGCGACGCTTCCATCAGCTTGACGTTGCGGTGATGCACGATCAGACGCTGGCCCAGGCCCGTCGGCACGGCCGGCTGGCCACGGATGATCAGCAATCGCCCGCTGGCGTCTTCCAGCGCCTTGATGCGCTGCGAGACGGCCGACTGGGTGATGCCCAGCGCCAGGGCGGCCTTGTCGAAACTGCCATGGCTGGCCACGGCGTCCAGCACGGCCAGCGCGCGATAATCAAGTGATCCCATTAGCTCAGCTTATAAATTTTGAAAATGATTAGTTATACTAATGCATATATTGCTGCAAAGTAAAACCTTATTTTTGGCAAACGGGTAGTATCGAACGCTGTGAGCAACCTCAATGAGATGGATAGCACCATGAAGACGATACAAGTGGATGTGGCCGTGATCGGCAGCGGTACGGCCGGCATGACTGCGCACAGGGCGGCGCGCATGCAGGGCAAGCGCGTGTTGATGATCGAAAGCGGGCCGTACGGCACGACCTGCGCCAGGGTGGGCTGCATGCCCAGCAAACTCCTGATCGCAGCGGCCGAGGCGGCCCACGCCGTGGCCGCCGCGCCCGGTTTCGGCGTGTATCCGGGGCCCGTGCGCATCGATGGCCGGCAAGTAATGGCCAGGGTGCGCAGCGAGCGCGACCGCTTTGTCGGCTTCGTGCTCGACGGCGTCAACGCCATCCCCGACGAAGAAAAACTGCGCGGCCATGCACGCTTCATCGGACCAGGCAAGCTGCAGGTGGATGAGCATACGATCGTCGAGGCCACCAGCGTGGTCATCGCCACCGGCTCCACGCCCATCGTGCCGCCCGAGTGGCAAGCGGCGGGCGAGCGTGTCATCACCAGCGATGCCGTGTTCGAGTGGACGGATTTGCCCAGCTCGGTGGCCGTGGTCGGCAGCGGCGTCATCGGCCTGGAACTGGGCCAGGCGCTGACGCGGCTGGGCGTGCGCGTGACTCTGTTTGCGCGCGGCAATAAAGTCGCGCAGCTGACGGACCCGCTGGTGGTGCGCGAGGCGGACGCCGTGCTGGCGCGCGAACTCGATATCCGTTTCATGACCAAGGTCGCGCGCATGGAAAAAACCGTCGATGGCAGCGGCATCCTGCTGACCAGTAGCGATGACGCCAGCGTGGAAAAAACCGAGCAGTTCGAGTATGTGCTGGCCGCCATCGGCCGCGCACCGAACGTGGACAAGATCGGCCTGGAAACGGCTCAAATCGAGCTCGACCGCCATGGCGTTCCCCTGCATGACCCGCACACCATGCAATGCGGCAAGAGCGCCATCTTCATCGCCGGCGATGCCGACAACGAACTACCGCTGCTGCCCGAAGCGGCCGACGAGGGTCGCATCGCGGGCGACAACGCGGCGCACTTTCCCAATGTGAAGCCGGGCTTGCGCCGCACGCCGTTGACGATTGCCTTCACGGAGCCGCAGATCGCCACCCTGGGCGCCACGTACCAGCAATTGTGCGTGAGCCACGCGGGCCGCTTTGCCGTCGGCGCCGTGTCGTTCGGCAACCAGGGCCGCAGCCGCGTGATGCTGCAAAACCAGGGCTTGCTGCGCGTGTATGCGGAGTTCGGCAGCAAGCGTTTTCTCGGCGCCGAGCTGATCGGCCCACGGGCGGAACACCTGGGCCATTTGCTGGCCTGGGCGTGCCAGGCCCAGTTGACGGTGCCGGCCATGCTCGACATGCCGTTTTACCACCCCGTCATCGAGGAAGGCGTGCGCACGGCCTTGCGCGAACTGGCGCTGCACCTGGAAAAAGACCCGGAACATGCGCCCGGCTGCGCCGATTGCACACCGGGACCTTGAAGGCAACTTTATGATTTACATAATTTTGTAGACAAGCTCACATGATTGCGCGATCATCGCTGCCACATTGAAATATTGATTAAAAGCAAAAAACATTTCAATTGGCATATGCCGCCCATGCCGCAATGGTAAAAAGGGCAGCGGCTGGCGATGACACGGAGACGATGTGAAAATTCGGCGCATTTACGCGGGAGAACTCGCCCTGGGCGTGGCCCTGCCTTGGGACGTGCATGGCGAGACGGGCAGCTTGCTGGCCAGGCTGGGCCATGTCATCAGCAGCGAGAACCAGATCGCATTGCTGCTCGCGCGCGGCGTCATCGCCGATACCAGTGCCGACGTGCCGCGCACGGCCACGGAAGCGCCGTCGGCGCTGCGCATGCTGAACCTTGTCACGGCCGGCCTGGCCCTCGTCTTGCCGGCCATTGCCGCCGGGCAGGCGGGCAGCCATGCATCCCTCGCGCCGCTGGCGCAGCTGGTGGAAGAGGCCGTTGTTCTGGACGCCGACGTGGCGCTGGCCTGTATTTTGCACAACCAGGGCGCGGGCGACTTTGCCGTGCGCCACAGCGTCGACACGGCCGTCATCACGGCCCTGCTGGCGCGCGCCCTGAAACTCGATGACGGCGTGATCCGCAGCGTGGTGCTGGCCGCGCTGAGCATGAATGTGGGCATGCTGGAACGCCACGCCCATTTTCAGCACAAGGCGGGCCCGCTGGACGCGCAGGAACGGGCCTATTTGCGGGCCCATCCGCAAGCGGGTGTCGACTTGCTGCGCGCGGCGGGCGTGACGGACGCCGTCTGGCTGCAAGCCGTGCTGCAGCACCATGAAAATATCGATGGCAGCGGCTATCCGCTGGGTACGCAAGGCGAGGCGATCGGCATCGGCGCGCGCCTGATCATGCTGGCCGACCGCTATTGCGCGCGCGTGTCGAAGCGCAGCTATCGCCAGCCCTTGCTGCCGAACGTGGCCCTGCGCGAAATGCTGATGGCCGACAAGGCTACCCTGGATGCGCCGCTGGCGTCCCTGCTGGTGCGCGAACTGGGCATCTACCCGGTCGGCACCTTCGTCAAACTGTTGAATGGGGAGGTCGGCGTCGTCACGCGCAAGGGGCTGAATGCCACCACGCCCCATGTGCAGTCGCTGGTCGGCCCCCGCGGCGCGCGCCTGGAAGTGCCGCTGCGGCGCGATACGCGCGTGGACTTGCATGCGATTCGCGAAGTGCTGAGCGCGGAGCAGGCGGGACTGCAGTTTCGCCCCGATCAGTTGTGGGGCCGCAGCGCGCGAATTTGATTTAGTTCAGCAAGCCCGCATCGAGCCGTCCTTCGAGCGCCAGTTCGCGCATGATGCGCACGGTGTCGATATCGGATTCCTTGTAGGCCGAGCGGCGGAAGTCGTCGTACAGGGCGTTGGCCGCATCGGTGGCTGCGTCGTGGCCGTCGTCGTACTGGAAGCGCACCCACATGCTCGCTTCATCGGGCATTTCGATGGTCATCACCAGCGAGGACGCGCTGATATCCTGTTGCGCCGGCACTTCGTAGCGCACCTGCAGTTGCGGTATCAGCACCACCTTGTCGTTGATGACCAGCTCGCCATAGCGCAGGCTGCGCGCGAAACCGGCATCGCTGCGCTCGCTGATCTGGCATTCGTCGAGGTGCGGCACGAACAGCTTCGGCGACTCGGCGCGCAAGACCAGGCCGCGCCAGACTTGTTCCAGGGTCAAGGTGTCGATCAGCGGGTTCAAGGGATCGTTGATTTCAATCAGGTGTTCAAATTTCATGGGACTGCCATTCGGTAAGTGGGCGCGCACGGGCGATATAGGCGGAATGGTACTCCAGGCGTGGCATCGCCGCACGCATTGAATCGGCCAAGATGGCGGCATATGGCGATATATCAATGCCATTGCCTGTTGTTCGGGCAGGGTTCGCCATGCAAATAGCCTGCGCGACGCTGTTACAATGGGCTGCTGTTCCCTGCGGAAATACCCTGATGTCCAAAGCACCACAGTTCGGTCTGAATGCGCCCCAAAGCGAAGCGGTTACCTACCTCGACGGCCCTTGCCTCGTGCTGGCGGGCGCCGGTTCGGGCAAGACGCGCGTGATCACGCAAAAGATCGCCCATCTGATCGAAGACCGGGGCTATGACCCGCGCACCATCGCCGCGCTGACCTTCACCAACAAGGCGGCGCTGGAAATGCAGGAACGCATCGCCAAGCTGTTGAAACAGCCGCGCCAGGCCAAGCAGTTGACAGTGTCGACCTTCCACTCGCTGGGCGTGAAAATCCTGCGCCAGGAAGCCAATGGCGTGGGCTTGAAGGACCGCTTTTCCATCATGGACAGCGACGACTGTTTTTCCCTCGTGCAAGATCTTGCCATTACCACCGATAAACAGGTCATACGCGGCATCCAGAATGCCATGTCCCTGTGGAAAAATGGCCTGATCGATCCGGACATGGCCCTGGCGCAAGCCAAGGATGAGGACGAAGCGAATGCGGCGCGCATCTACCGCAGCTATGTGGCCACCCTGTCCGCCTACCAGGCCGTCGATTTCGACGATCTGATCCGCCTGCCCGTGGAACTGTTCCGCAACAACGGGCCCGTGCGCGACAAGTGGCAGCGCCGCTTGCGCTATCTGCTCGTCGATGAATACCAGGATACGAACACTTGCCAGTACGAACTGGTGAAACTGATGGTGACGGGCATCGGCAAGAAGCCGATGTTTACGGCCGTGGGCGACGACGACCAGGCGATTTACGCGTGGCGCGGCGCCACCGTGGAAAATCTGAAAACCCTGGAAACGGATTTCCCCGATCTGCGCGTGATCAAGCTGGAGCAGAATTACCGTTCCACCATGCGCGTGCTGAACGCCGCCAATGCCGTCATCGGCAACAATCCTAAACTGTTTGAAAAGTCGCTGTGGTCGGAACACGGCCTGGGCGAGCCGATCAAGGTGCTGGGCATGCAGACGGACGAGCAGGAGGCGGAGCAGGTCGCCATCATGATCTCGGCCGACCATTTTGAACGCAAGAACAAATTTTCCGATTACGCGATTTTGTACCGGGGCAACCATCAGGCGCGCATCATCGAGCAGTGCCTGCGCAAGGAGCGCATCCCGTACACGATCTCGGGCGGCCAGAGCTTCTTCGACAAGGCCGAGATCAAGGACATCATCAGCTACCTGCGCTTGTTGGCGAATGAAGACGACGACCCGGCCTTCATCCGCGCCGTGACGACGCCGCGCCGTGGCGTGGGCCAGTCGACTTTGGAGGTGCTCGGTGCGTTCTCGGGGCAGTGGCAGTGCTCGCTGTTCCAGGCCGTTTTTAAAGGCGGCATCGAGGCCAAGCTGACGGACCGCCAACTGGGACCGCTGCGCGACTTCTGCAACTTCATCAACGACCTCGAATCGCGCGCCAGCCGTCCCGGCGCGGCCGGCAGCGGCGACAACGCGGCCGAAGTGCTGGACGACATGATGAAGGAAATCCACTACGAATCGTATCTGTACGATGCTTTCGAGGAACGCCAGGCGCAAAGCAAGTGGCAGAACGTGTTGGAATTCGTCAACTGGCTCAAGGAACGGGGCCGGGGCGGCAAGGACCGCGACGGCGAAGAAAAGAACGTGCTGGAACTGACGCAGATGGTGGCCTTGATGACCATGCTCGAGGGCAAGGACGAGGAACAGGACGCCGTGCGCATGTCCACCCTGCACGCGTCGAAAGGGCTCGAGTTTCCGCACGTGTTTCTGGTGGGCGTGGAAGAGGGGATCTTGCCGCACAAGGGCGACCCTGACGCGCCGGCCGAAACCATCGCCGCGCGCATCCAGGAAGAGCGGCGGCTGATGTACGTGGGCATCACGCGGGCGCAGCGCACCTTGCACATCACGTGGTGCAAGAAGCGCAAGCGGGCCGGCGAGCAAGTCCATTGCGACCCGTCGCGCTTCATCAAGGAAATGCAACTCGACGTGGGCGATGCCGTGCCGACGGAGGCGGAAGTCATTTCGCCGAAAGAACGCCTGGCGCGCATGAAGGCCTTGCTGGCCGCGCCGAAGGGCTAAGCGGCGTTTACGCTTCCACGGTGCCGTCGGGCGCGGTTTTCGGCACGATGGCCAGCTGCATGCCCAGCGCATCGAGCATCTTTAAAATGGTTTCAAAGCGCGGTTTACTGCCTTCGCGCAAGGCTTTATACGCGCCTTCACGCGTGATGTCGGCCCGGGCCGCCACCTTGCCCATACCGTAGGCGCGCACCACGTCGTTCATGGCGGACTGGAACAGTTCGGCGTTGCCGGTAGCGACGATTTCGCTCATGTAGGCGGCCACGGCTTCCTTGCTGGTCAGGTGTTGCGTCGGATCAAATTTGCTCAATCCCAGCGCGTCGAGGTCGTCGAGGTCGAAGGTATCGCCATGGATGTCTTGGTTCATGTCTTTCGTGCTCCTGTCGATGGGCTGGCTGCCGCTTTTTGCTTCCGGATGGCCGCCTGTTGGGCTTTCAATGTTTTCAGTATCGCTTGCGCGTGCTTGATGTCGCGCCGCTGGCTCGACTTGTCGCCACCGAGCAGCAGCAAGATCAGGGTGCCCAGGTTGGTCTCGTGAAAATACACGCGCCAGCCCGGTCCCGTCTGTAAAAAACGCAGCTCGCACACGCCTTCGCCCACGGGCCGCCAGTCGCCCTTTTTACCGTGCTGCAAATGCTTGATGCGCGCATCAATGGCGGCGGCAGCCACGTCGTGCAGGGAGTCTTCCCAGCGGCGGTATTCAGCCGTCTTGCGCGTGTCGATCAGGTCAGGCAAAGTAGATACGTCCATTGTAATCGTTTGTTCTCATTCGTCAAGCGGTTTGATTCAGTCATAAGGGAAGAATAGGCAGAAATGGCCGCCTGACCGATGAGAATGGACGAGGTTTGTCCTGGCTCACGCCGCTGCGGCGGTAGAATGCCGCTTTCAGTCAGGAACCACCGAGAGCACCATGGACAATGCAGAACAGATGGAAATACGTTTCGTCGATATCGAAATCAAGCTGGCGCAGCAGGAAGACCTGGTCGAATCGCTGAACCAGATGGTGTACCAGCAGGGCAAGCGCATCGACCAGTTGGAAGCGATGCTGCACAAGCTGGGCGAACATGTGCGCGATGGGGCACAGCAGGCAAATGGCGGGCTGGTGAACGAGCGTCCGCCACATTACTAAATCGGCATCGTGACGCGGGACACATGAAAACCGTTCCTCACTGGCGGGCGCGCTACCATCGGTAGTTGCTGGTGACGCAAGTGTTTCAGGCTGTTATTATTTCAGGCTGGCCCGCGACACAATCGCGGCTCTCTTGCGTTTCTTGAAAGAAGACATGACCCGTCCAACAATGCTCGTCATCGCCGCCAGCCTGATGCTGGCGCCAGCCGCCGCTTTTGCCGCCACCGCGGCGCCTGCCACTATCGCTACCGCGGCGGCAACGCTGCCTGCCTCGAACCCGTTTGCGCAAGCGAGCAGCCTGCCATTCAACTATCCGCCGTTCGACAAGGTGCAGGACGCGGACTACGCGCCCGCCTTTACGGCAGGCATGGCCGCCAACCTGGCGGAAATCAGTGCGATTGCGAACAACAAGAAACCAGCCACGTTCGACAACACCATCGTGGCCATGGAGCGCTCGGGCCAGTTGCTGAGCCGTGTGCGCACCGTATTTTCCGTGATGTCCGGCTCGAATACGAATGACACGATCCAGGGCCTGGAACGCGAGCTGGCGCCGAAAATGGCGGCCCACAGCGACGCGATCATGCTCAACGACAAATTGTTCAAGCGCATCGACACCCTGTACGCCAAGCGCGACAAGCTGGGCCTCGATGCCGAATCGAAACGCTTGCTGGAGCGTTACCACACGGACTTCGTGCGCGCCGGCGCCAAGCTGTCGGCGGCGGACAAGGAAAAGCTGCGCGCCTACAACGGCCAGCTCGCTGCCCTGTCGACCAAGTTCGCACAAAATGTGCTGAAGGAGTTGAACGCCTCCGCCGTTGTCGTCGACACGCGCGAAGAACTGGACGGCCTGTCGCCTGCCGCCATCGAAGTGGCTGCCGGCCTGGCCAAGAAGCGCGGCCTGGACGGCAAATACGTGATCGCCCTCGTCAACACGACAGGGCAGGCGCCGTTGTCGCTGCTGACCAACCGCACCTTGCGCGAACGCATCATGGCCGCTTCGCAAGCGCGCGGCAGCCGTGGCGGCGAGTTCGACAACACCCAGGAAGTGCTGGAACTGGCAAAACTGCGGGCCGAACGTGCCGCGCTGATGGGCTACCCGAACTACGCGGCGTATTCGCTGGAAGACCAGACGGCGCACGACACTACCGCCGTGAACGCCCTGCTGGGCGAGTTGGCGAAGCCGGCCGTCGTCAATGCGCGCCGTGAAGCGGACGATATCCAGAAGGTCATCGATGCAGGCAAAGGCGGCTTCAAGGTGGGCGCCGCCGACTGGGCCTTCTATAGCGACAAGGTACGCGCCGAACGCTACAACTTCGACGAGACGCAGTTGAAACCGTACTTTGAAATGCACAGCGTGCTGACCAAGGGCGTGTTCTTTGCCGCTGGCAAGTTGTACGGCCTCACGTTCAAGCAGCGCACCGACTTGCCCGTCTACACGTCCGACATGCTGGTCTACGACGTCTTCAATGAAGACGGCACGCAGCTGGCGATTTTCACGCTCGATCCTTACGCGCGCAGCAACAAGCGCGGCGGCGCTTGGGCGAATGCCTATGTAGGCCAGTCGACCTTGCTGGGCCGCAAACCCGTCATCGCGAATAACCTGAACATTCCAAAGCCGGAAGCGGGCCAGCCGACCCTGATGACGTTTGACGAAGTCAACACCATGTTCCACGAATTCGGCCATGCGCTGCACGGCATGTTTTCGAACGTGAAATACCCGCGCTTTGCCGGCACCAGCGTGCCGCGCGACTTCGTCGAGTACCCGTCGCAAGTCAATGAAATGTGGGCGCTGTGGCCGGAAGTACTGCAAAACTATGCCAAGCATTATCAGACGGGCGCGGCGATTCCCGCCGAACTGCTGGCGAAAGTGACGGCGGCCGACAATTTCAACCAGGGCTACAAAACCACGGAATACCTGGCGTCGGCCCTGCTGGACCAGCGCTGGCACCAACTGACCCCGGCGCAAATCCCCACCGACGTGCTGGCGTTTGAAAAAGCCGCCTTGACGGATGCCGGCGTCGATTTCGCCCCGGCGCCGCCGCGCTACCGCACCACCTACTTCTCGCACGCGTTCGCGGGCGGCTACTCGGCCGGCTACTACGCGTATTTGTGGTCGGAAAAGCTTGATGCCGACACGGTCGAGTGGTTCAAGGAAAACGGCGGCCTGACGCGCAAGAACGGCGACTGGTTCCGTACTAAACTGCTGTCGCGCGGCGGCAGCGCCGATGCGCTCGACATCTACCGCAACTTCCGCGGCCGCGATGCGAAGATCGAGCCGCTGCTGGAACGCCGTGGCTTGAACGGCAAGTAATCCTCGTACCCTTCACCGGCCTGGCCGGTGATGAACATCAGTGGCCGCCAAGCAATGGGCGGCCATTTTTATTTGGCGAATCGCCACGCAGACCGTGGTAAACCGCGCAGTTGGCGTGATGCACCACAGGATCGCCCATGTTGGATGACGCCTGTGTGACAGGCTGCTATGATCTGCCACTGGCCCGCGACGCGATCGCGGCTCTTCCCCGCGCTTTCAGAAAGATGTCATGATCCGTCCACAACTGCTCGTCATCGCCGCCAGCGTCATGCTGGCCCACGCCGCTCCGTCCGCCATGGCTGCCGCCACCGCAAAATCGGCGCCCGCCGCTGCCATCAGCGCCCAGAACCCCCTGCTGAAAGCCAGTCCGCTGCCATTCCAGATGCCGCAATTCGGCCTGATCAAGGATGAGCACTACGCGCCGGCGTTTGCCGAAGGCATGAAACGCCAGCTGGCTGAAGTCAACGCCATTGCGAACAATCGCCAGGCGCCCACGTTCGAGAACACCATCGTGGCGCTCGAGCGCACGGGGCAGCTGCTGCACCGCGTGAATAGCATCTTCAGCAACATGACCTCGACCAATACCAATGCCGTGCTGGAAGCGGTGGAAGTGGACGTGTCGCCAAAACTGGCCGCGCATGGCGATGCCATCACCTTGAATCCGAAATTGTTTACCCGCATCGACACCCTGTACGCCAAGCGCGACAAGCTGGGCCTCGATGCCGAATCCCTGCGCTTGCTGGAGCGCTACCACACGGACTTCGTGCGCGCCGGCGCCAAGCTGTCCGATGCGGACAAGGAAAAATTGAAAGCCTATAACGCCGAGCAGGCAGGCCTGGAAACGGCCTTCGCGCAAAACGTGCTGAAGGAAACGAATGCCAAGAGCATCGTCGTCGACACGCGCGCCGAACTGGCCGGCATGACCGACAGCGATATCGACACGGCCGCCGCCGCCGCCAAGGAACGCGGCTTGACGGGCAAGTTCGTCATCGCCCTCGTGAACACCAGCGGCCAGCCGCCGCTGGCCGTATTGACGGATCGTAAGACACGCCAGCGCCTGATGGATGCGTCGCTGAACCGGGGCAGCCAGGGCGGCGAGTTCGACAACCGCGCCATCGTGCTGAAGCTGGCGAAACTGCGCGCCGAACGGGCCACCTTGCTCGGTTACGCCAACTACGCCGCGTATTCGCTGGAAGACCAGACGGCCAAGACGACGACGGCCGTCAACACCCTGCTGTCGGAACTGGCGAAACCGGCCGTCGCCAACGCGCGCCGCGAAGCGGCCGACCTGCAGCAAGTGGTCGATGCGGAAAAGGGCGGTTTCCAGGTGGCAGCGGCCGACTGGGCCATCTACACGGACAAGCTGCGCAAGCAGCGTTTCAATTTCGATGAAAACGAGCTGAAACCGTACCTGGAATTGAATAGCGTGCTGAACAACGGTGTCTTCTTTGCCGCCAATAAACTGTACGGCATCAGTTTCAAGGAACGTAAAGATCTGCCGGTGTACAACCCGGACGTGCGCGTCTACGACGTGCTCGACTCCGACGGCAAGCCGCTGGCCCTGTTCATCGCTGACTTCTATGCGCGCGGCAACAAGCATGGCGGCGCGTGGATGAATGAATACGTGTCGCAGTCAATGCTGATGGGCACGCACCCGGTCGTGGCCAATCAATTGAACATTCCAAAGCCGCCGGCCGGCCAGCCTACCTTGCTGACCTTCGACGAAGTGACGACCATGTTCCACGAATTCGGCCATGCGCTGCACGGCATGTTTTCGAACGTGAAATATCCGCGCTTTGCCGGCACCAGCGTACCGAGCGACTTCGTCGAGTATCCATCGCAAGTCAACGAAATGTGGGCCGTGTGGCCGGAAGTGCTGCAAAACTACGCCAAGCACTATCAGAGCGGCGCGGCCATGCCGCAGGAATTGCTCGACAAGGTCACGGCGGCGAAGAAATTCAACCAGGGTTTCATGACGACGGAATACCTGTCGGCAGCGTTGCTGGACCAGCGCTGGCATCAGCTGGCGCCAAGCCAGATCCCGACCGACGTGCTGGCTTTTGAAGCGGCGTCGCTGAAAGACGCTGGTGTCGATTACGCGCCCGTGCCGCCGCGCTACCGCACCAGCTACTTCTCGCACAGCTTCTCGGGCGGCTATTCGGCCGCGTATTACGCTTACCTGTGGTCGGAAAAACTGGATGCGGAATCGGTCAACTGGTTCAAGGAAAACGGCGGCCTGACGCGCAAGAATGGCGACTGGTTCCGCAGCAAATTGTTGTCGCGCGGCGGCAGCGTCGATGCGCTGCAACTGTTCCGCGACTTCCGCGGCCGCGATGCCACCGTGGAACCGCTGCTGGAACGCCGCGGCTTGAACGCGAAGTAAGACGCCCTCATCAGAAGCTTGCGTTGCGTTGACATGGCGCACGCAAGCTTTCCGTGCCGGCGGCGTAGAATTGAGTAAGATGTAATTAAGAAGGCAGTCGAAAGAGTATATGAGTCAGCAAGATTTGAATGGCATTACCCTGGAAGGTATCGTGACGCGCCTGCAAGCCCACTACGGCTGGGACGGCCTGGCCAAGCACATCGATATCAATTGCTTCATCAGCGATCCCAGCATCAAGTCGAGCCTGAAGTTTTTGCGCAAGACCCCGTGGGCCAGAAGCAAGGTGGAACAATTGTTCCTGGACACGCAATTTACTGACTGACAGGAAAAAACATGGATAGCAAACTCAAGGAATCGTTGCAACAACTGCATTCGACACTGGAAACCAGCGGCCCCGTCGATGAAGAACTGCATGGTTTGCTGCAAAAACTCGATGTCGACATCAAATTGCTGATGGAAAAGCGCGCCGCGCAGGAACAGGAAGAAGAGTCGACCACCTATGGACTGGCCGAGCGCAGCCAGGAATTGTCGGCCAAGTTTGCCGTCAAGCACCCGAAACTGGAGCCGGCGCTGCGGGAACTTGGTGAAATTCTTGCCAACATGGGTATTTGAATAAATTGCGGGAATTGTCGGGCCTTGTCCTGCCGGGACGGGCCTTCTTTCTCCCAAGTAATTGAAAAATAAACGTTTTTTGTACTGAAATCCAACAGTAAAAAGCAGGCCGTCAGGTTGGAAATGGCCAATTCCGGTACAATCCGTACCCTATGAGCTCCCCTACCAATTTATTTGCGACCGTTCCCAAGCGGTCTGCCCGCGCTGCCGTGGCGCCTTTCCTGCCGATGTCGCGTGCCGAGATGGACGCGCTGGGCTGGGACCAGTGCGACGTCATCCTCGTCACGGGCGACGCCTACATCGACCATCCGAGTTTCGGCATGGCCCTCGTTGGCCGCCTGCTCGAAGCGCAAGGTTACCGCGTTGGCATCATCAGCCAGCCGGACTGGCTGTCGGCCGACGCGTTCCGTATCCTCGGCAAGCCGCGTCTGTACTACGGCATTACCGCCGGCAACATGGATTCCATGGTCAACCAGTACACGGCCGACCGCAAGATCCGCTCCGACGACGCCTACACGGCCAATGCCGAACCGAATAAACGCCCGGACCGCGCCGTTACCGTGTACGCCCAGCGCGCGCGCGAAGCATATCCCGACGTGCCCATCGTCATCGGCAGTATCGAAGCATCGTTGCGCCGCATCGCCCATTACGATTACTGGTCGGACAAGGTCCGCCGTTCCGTCTTGCCCGATTCCAAGGCCGATCTGCTGATCTTCGGCAATGCCGAACGGGCGCTGGTCGACCTGACCCACCGCCTGGCCGCCGGCGAATCGATCAAGGATATCCGCAATTTGCGCGGCACGGCCTTCATGGTGCCGTCCGGCTGGTTGCCCGGTGACGACTGGGGCGTGCACAATTCCACCCGCGTCGACGTGCCCGGTAAGATCGATCCGCACTACAGCCCGTATGAGATGGTGCAGGAAGACAAGACCGCCTGCGCCACGGAAAATGCGTCGAAATCGGCCGAAGTCATCAAGCCGATCCGTATCATGAGCCGCGAAGAGCGCCTGGCCATGGCCAAGGAAAAGCACGACAAGACGGTCGTGCGCCTGCCCGCCTACGACGTCGTCAAGGATGACCCCGTCATGTATGCGCACGCGTCGCGCGTGTTCCACCTGGAATCGAATCCCGGCAATGCGCGCGCCATGGTGCAGGCGCACGGCGAACGCGACGTGTGGCTCAACCCGCCGCCGTTGCCGCTGGCCATGGACGAGATGGATGGCGTGTATGACATGAATTACGCGCGCGCCCCGCACCCAAGCTATGGCAAGGCGCATATCCCTGCCTGGGAAATGATCCGCTTTTCCGTCAACATCATGCGCGGCTGCTTCGGCGGCTGCACCTTCTGCTCGATCACGGAACATGAAGGCCGCATCATCCAGAGCCGTTCGGAACCGTCGATCCTGCGCGAAATCGAGCATATCCGCGATAAAACCAAAGGTTTTACAGGCACCATTTCCGATATGGGCGGTCCGACGGCGAATATGTATCGCCTTGCCTGCAAGGAAAAAGAGATCGAAGTCTCATGCCGCCGCCTGTCGTGCGTCTACCCGTCCATCTGCGTGAACCTGGGCACGGACCACAGCAAGCTCATCTCGTTGTACCGCAAGGCGCGCGCCATTCCCGGCATCAAGAAAGTCTTGATCAGCTCGGGCTTGCGCTACGATCTGGCCGTGCGTTCGCCCGAGTACGTGAAGGAACTGGTCACGCACCACGTGGGTGGCTTGCTGAAGATCGCGCCCGAGCACACGGAAGAGGGCACCTTGTCGAAGATGATGAAGCCCGGCATCGGTGCGTACGACGAGTTCAAGGAAATGTTCGACCGTTTCTCGCTGGAAGCGGGCAAGAAGCAGTATCTGATTCCGTATTTCATCGCCGCCCATCCGGGCACGACGGACCTGGACATGCTGAACCTGGCCCTGTGGCTGAAGAAGAACAACTTCAAGCTCGACCAAGTGCAAACCTTCATGCCCACGCCGATGGCCATGGCCACGACCATGTACCACACGCGCAAGAATCCTTTGCGCAAGGTCACGGCGGATTCGGAAGTGGTGGAAACGGCCCGTAGCGGCAAGATCCGCCGCACGCACAAGGCGTTCCTGCGCTACCAGGACCCGGCCAACTGGCCGATCCTGCGCGAAGCGCTGGTCAACATGGGCCGTGGCGACTTGATCGGCAATGGCGACAAGCATTTGATACCCGCCTGGACGTCGTCGGAATCGGGCGGCCTGGCCGCAGGCGAACGCAGCCGCCAGACGCATGGTGCCGGCACGCCGGACAAGTTCAAGGTCACGCCGGGCAAGAACCGCATCGCTCTGGGCGGTACGGCAGCGGCGCCCAAAGCGTCGGCCGCCGAGTCGAAGGTGCGTCCATCGATCTTGTCGACCATCAAGACCAAGGCCAAGCCGGCCGCCGCGCCGATGGGCCGTGGCAGCAAGCCGCCAGCCAAGGGCGGCCATGGGGCGCCGGCACGAGGCGGACGCAAGTAAGCGGTTCTTCCCCCTCGGGCATTGACTGAAACCCGGCAACGCGACCTGCGTTGCCGGGTTTTTTGCTATCGGTGCACCAGGATGGGGCGGCGGACCGCCGTGGTGGCGGGATTTTTACCAATATTTAAAAATTGAATAGAGCAAAAGGCAATTTTCCCTTGTGGCAACTTGGTGTTTGAAAATATACTCGTTGAATATTTAGCCGTACGGCAACAAAGCTGCCATTCTGGCAAGCGCCAGCGTACGCGATTCCAGCGTTGATATGAAAAGAGATGCCAATTGAAATGCCTTTCCTGCCAGGCCGAGAATAAGCCGGGCGCCAAATTCTGCTCTTCCTGCGGCACGACGTTTGCCGTTGCCCCGGCCGACGCTCCCACTCCCGTGCCAGGCAAATCCTGTGGCCAATGCGGCCATGACTGCAAGCCCGACGCCAAGTTCTGCCCCAAGTGCGCGTTCAGCTTTGCCGTGGCGCCCGTTGCCGCGCCGGTGCCGCCGCCGCTGCCGGAACCTGTCATCGAGGCCGTGATCGAGCCAGTTACCGAGCCCGTCGTTGAGCTTGTTGTTGAGCCCGTTCCGACGCCAGTGCCGGAGCTGGTCGCGCCACCGCCGCCACCACCTGTGCTGGAAAAGCGCCGTGCCGAGCCTGTGCCCGAACCTGTACCCGAGCCAGCTCCCGCCCCCGATGTGCCGGCGGACAGCCCGCCGGCTGGCAACCGCACGAAACTGATCGCCGCCGCCGTCGCAGCGGTAGTGCTGCTGGGCGGTGCGGGCGCTTACTATTTCCTGTCAAGCAAGCCGGTTGCAGCGGCGCCGGAACCCGTTCCAGCCTTGCCCGCGCAGGCGGACCCTGCGCCTGCAGCCGAGCAGCCGCTGGCCATCAGCGACCCGGTGCTCGATGGCGCCACGGCGACTGCGCCTGCCACGACATCTGCGGCGGCCGCAGCCGAACCGGCGCCAGTGCCGGCCGCCGTTCCTGCACCAGCCCCTGTTCCGGCACCCGCACCAGCACCGGCCCCCGTCACGGAAAAACCGGCCAAGCCCGTCAAGGTGACACCACCGGCTGCGCCTGTCAGCAAGAATTCCGGCCTGGAAAGCGTGATCACGGAGAGCCTGTCGGAAGCGAGCCATTGCATGAGCCAGCGCAAATACGACTGTGCCATTGCCAACGCGAATGCCGTGTTGCGCATGGACACGGGCAACCGCCATGCGCTCGACATCAAGCGCAAGGCGAAGGAAGCGCAGGACAAGGCGCTGTCGCAAATCCAGATCGAGTAAGCCGTGTGGCTTGCCTTCCATTCCTATTTTGATCTTTCCGGAGAATAACGTGAAAAACTTGAAACAAATTGCCAAGCCCATGGTGGCGCTGCTGGTCGTGTCTTCGATGCTGGCCGGTTGCGCCGCGCCGGGCGGCCCTGGCGCCACGGGTAACACCACCGCTGCAGGTACGGAAGCGGCCAGCGGCGAATGCAATACGGCCATGCTGGCCGGCATCGGCGCCGTCGTGGGCGGCTTGCTCGGAGGTGGTAACAATACCGTGCGCGGCGCGGCCCTGGGCGCCAGCTTGGGCGCGCTCGCTTGCGTGGCCTTGAATTATCAAAGCCAGCAAGTCAAGACGTCGCAGCAGGTGCAGGCCGACTACAAGGTGGCCAACAAGGGCAAGCTGCCCGAGCAGTCGACCCTGGTGAAATACGAGACGGGCTTTACGCCGTCGTCCGTGCGTCCGGGCCAGAAGGCGCAGACCAATTCGTATATCGAAGTGGCGGCCGGTACGCGCGATCCGAACCCGCTGGTGGAAGAGGAATTGAGCCTGTACAAGCCAAGTGGCGAACTGATCAAAACCGTGCGCAAGGTCGTCAGCAGCAATAACGGCAGCGGCGCCTACAAGGGCGGCTTCTCCATTCCCATGCCGGAAGGCGTGCCGCAAGGCATTTACCCGGTACGCACGGCCCTGTACCTGAATAGCAAGCGCGTCGGCGGCCAGGACGTCAAGCTGCAGATCGTCCAGCGCCAGGCGCCTGTTTCCGATCTGCAACTGGCGCTGGCCTACTAACACAGCATGACCACGGGGCAGCCAGGCAGGCGGCCCCTTCCGATTTCCCCCTTCCAGGCCAGACATGACCATTTCCACAGAAGTACCTAAATCTCTTCCCTTTTCCTCCGCGCTCGGTTCGTTGATCGAAGCGACCGACGCCATCAAGAATTTCCGCGCGATTGCCCTGCTGGCCCTGACCTTTATCGGCGCCGTGCTCGTCGGCGGCCTGCTGACGATGCT
The DNA here is from genome assembly GCF_000988085.1 of Janthinobacterium sp. KBS0711. Lineage (NCBI taxonomy): Bacteria > Pseudomonadati > Pseudomonadota > Betaproteobacteria > Burkholderiales > Oxalobacteraceae > Janthinobacterium > Janthinobacterium sp. KBS0711. Next base: position 108,838 of record NZ_LBCO01000014.1, read on the forward strand.
TGCCGGCAGCATGAGCAGCGTGCTGCTGGGCTTCCTGGGCGGCCTGATGGCCTTCCTCGTCATGTTTTACGGTTCCAACGCCGTGGGCATCCTGCTGATGCGCGATGCGCAAGGCCAGCCAGGCATGAGCCTGGTTGATGCCGTGCTCGTTTCGCTGTACACGAGCCACCGCCTGATCGCGGTCGTGTTCCTGGAATTTCTGATCGTGCTGGCGGCCATGATCGCCATTGCCATCATCTTGTTCGTCTGCAAGATTCCCGTGCTCGGCCCCGTGCTGTACACGGTCGTCTTCCCGCTGTCGGCCATCGTGCTGGGCGTGCTGGTGTTTGCGCTGTTCTACGTGATGCTGCCGCTGGCCGGCCCTGCCGCCTGGTCGGGCGCCACCGTGTTCCAGATCATTGCCCGCCTGAACCTGATCGTGCGCACCAAGCTGGTGTCCGTGATCCTGCTGGAAGTGCTGCTGTTCCTGATCACCTCGTTTGTGGCGCTGCTGATCTTTGGCGTGATCGGTACCGGCGTGTCGCTGACAAGCGGCATGTCGGCCGGCATCCTGGGCCTGGGCGGCCAGATGAACATGTATTCCCTCGCTTCGGGCCTGAGCGGCGGTTCCGGCTACATCATCGCAGCCGGTCTGGGCGGCGGCTTGCTGCTGGCGGCCGCGGCCGTCGTGCCTGGCCTGATCTTCACCAAGGGCGTGTGCATCATCTACCTGAACGCCACGCGCAATGTCGATTTCAGCGCCTCCGAAGCGAGCCTGAACGACGGCCTGGCCACGGTCAAGAAAAAAGCCGAAGAAGCGCGTGAACGCGCGCGTGCCCTGGCCGAACAGGCGACTGCGCCCGCCGCACCGGCCACGCCGGCTGCCGCGCCCGTTGACAGCCTGCACTGCCCGAGCTGCAAGGCACCGGTCGCGTCCGATGACGTGTTCTGCGGCGAATGCGCGCATAAACTCAAGTAAGGCAGACCATGGCGCAATTCTGTAAACAGTGCGGCACCGCCCATGCGCCCGACGCGCGTTTCTGCGACGAGTGCGGCAAGACCGTCAACGTCGCGCCGTCTCCGGCACCCGCCGCGCCCGCCAAACCGGCTGGCGCTGGCGTGCAGCGGCGCCACATCATGATCGCCGGCGGCGCGCTGGCGGTGGTCGTCGTGGCCGGTGGCGCGCTGGCGTGGCTGCTGGCGCCCGAGGCGGCGTCGGCCAGCAGTTTCAGCCGCGCCATCGACGCCCACCTGGCGACCGACGAGGCGGCACGCGACAAGCTGCTGTGCTTGTCCAACTTGCCGTACCAGAAGGAAGAAATCCGCGTGGCGTCGTACGACAGTTCCACTCGGCAATGGCTCGATATCCTCGTGCGTGGCGGCCTGTACAACGCTCCCGTCGAGCAAAGCAGCGGCGGTTGGATTGCGCAATCGCAATTTGTCTATGCGCTGGCCGCACCGGGCAAGGCGGCCTTGCGTGGCGACAAGCTGTGCGTGGCCAAGGGCGTGAAAGTGGCCAGTGTCAGCGGCTACGAGCAGGTGCGCGACATGGGCGGGCAGCAGGTGGCGATGGCGACAGCCAAGCTGGCGCTGACCGATGAAGCGGCGTGGCTCGCCAAATCACCGGACCGCGCGCTGATCCTGCAGCGCTTGCCGGGCGGCGACCTGGAAGTGCAACTGCCGCTGGCGCTGGTCGACAAGCAATGGCAAGTCACCGACCGCGCGCAAATGCACGAGGCCGCCATGGCCATGGCGGGCGCCATGCGCAACGCGTCCGGCGCGCAAGGAGCGGGCATGCTGGACAAGCTGAAAAGCCTGTTCAGCTTTGGCGGCCACCCGCTGGTGGGCAAATGGAAGACCTCGGCGGGCGAAGTCCTGGAATTTACGCGGTACAGCATGATCGATGAACATGGCAAGGCAAGCAAGGCCACGTTTACCGCCGAGGGCAATGTCGTGACGATCCTCTCGGAAGAGCGGGGCGGCATGCCCATGCAGGTCAGTCTGAGCAACAGCAACAATACGGCCACGCTCATGCTGGGCGGCTTGCGGATCGCGGTCCTGCAGCGGGTGCGCGACTAGCCCATTTTCCAGACGGCGCAGCTTGTTGTCTCGCATCATCCCGGAGCCCGGCCATGCCGGGCTTTTTTACGCCCGTCTGGCGGCGACCCAACGCCAATTTATCTTGACATCAAGATAGTTTGCGCCCACACTGGTTTTTTATCTTGATGTCGAGATAGTCCATGCCTGCCTCTCCTGACCGTCCCGCCTGGGGCGATATCGTGCTCACGGCGCTGGCGCCCCTGATCTGGGGTTCCACGTATATCGTCACCTCCGAACTGCTGCCGCCGGACCGGCCCTTCACGGCGGCCCTGATCCGCGTGCTGCCGGCCGGCTTGCTGTTGCTGCTTGTCATGCGGCGCTTGCCCGCGCGGCGCGACTGGGGCCGCGTGCTGATCCTGTCGGCGCTGAATATCGGCGTGTTCCAGGCGTTGCTGTTCGTCGCTGCCTACCGCTTGCCCGGCGGCTTGGCTGCCGTGGTGGGCGCCGTCCAGCCGCTGCTGGTGATGGGCCTGGCCTGGGGCGTGGAAGGGCGCCGTCCGGCCCGCCTGGCCTTGGGAGCCAGCGTACTGGGCGTGGCCGGCATGGGAATTTTGTTGTTGTCGCCGCGCACGGTGTGGGAACCGATCGGCATCGCCGCCGCGCTGGGCGGCACGGCCTGCATGGCGGCCGGCACCTATCTGACGCGGCGCTGGAAGCCGGACTTGCCCGTGCTGGCGCTGACGGGCTGGCAATTGCTGCTGGGCGGCCTGATGCTGGCGCCCGTCGCCTGGCTGGCCGACGCGCCGCTGCCGGCCTTGTCCTTGCCGCAAATATTGGCCTACGCCTACCTGTGCCTGGCCGGCGCCCTGCTGGCGTACGCGCTGTGGTTTCGCGGCATCGCCAGGCTGTCGCCCGTGGCCGTCTCCTCCTTGGGCCTGCTCAGTCCCCTCATGGCCGTCGTGCTGGGCTGGGCCTTGCTGGGCCAGGCCATGACGGGCTGGTCGATGCTGGGCTTGCTGCTGGTGCTGGCCAGCGTGCTGGCCGTGCAGTGGGCCAGCGCCCGTCCGTAGCAAACGCCTGACTTCCGCGCATTTCCCCTCGGCAGGCTGATCGCATCAGCCTGCCTGTTTCCCTCTGGGCGCTCCTTTTTGCTGCACCGCACATACAGTTTTGCTTGCACTGTAATAGGGCATTGAGGCACTATTCGCTTCGCGCAAACGTTTGCGCGCCGTAAAATTTCATAAAAGCATGATCTACACGTGCTTGACCAACAACTCTGGAGACGCTCATGACATCCCGTATTCGCCTGAAAATGATTGCCGCCGCTGTCCTGGTGTGTGCCTTGCCCGCCGTGCCGGCGATGGCGCAGGCACCTGCCAAACCGAAGGTGGCGCTGGTGATGAAGTCGCTCGCCAATGAATTTTTCCTGACCATGGAAAATGGCGCCAAGGCGCATCAGAAGGCGAATGCCGCCAAGTACGACCTGCTGTCGAACGGCATCAAGGATGAGACGGATACGTCGAGCCAGATCAAGCTGGTCGAGCAAATGATCGTCTCGCGCGTCAACGCGCTGGTGATCGCCCCGGCCGACTCGAAAGCGCTGGTGCCGGTGCTGAAGAAAGCCATCGACGCGGGCATCATCGTCGTCAATATCGACAACAAGCTCGACGAAGGCGCCCTGAAAGAGAAGGGCATCAGCGTGCCGTTCGTCGGCCCGGACAACCGCAAGGGCGCCAAGGTCGTCGGCGACTTCCTGGCCAAGCAGATCAAGAAGGGCGACCCGGTCGGCATCATCGAAGGCGTGTCGACGACCTACAACGCGCAGCAGCGCACCCTGGGCTTCCAGGACGCGATGAACGCGGCCGGCGCCAAGGTCGTCAGTGTGCAGTCGGGCCAGTGGGAAATCGCTCCTGCCAACACGGTGGCGGCCGCCATGCTGAACGCCAATCCGAATATCAAGGCTTTGCTGTGCGGTAACGACAACATGGCCATCGGCGCCATTTCCGCCATCAAGGCGGCCGGCAAGACGGGCAAAGTGCTCGTCGTCGGTTACGACAACATCAACGCCATCAAGCCGATGCTGGCCGATGGCCGCGTGCTGGCAACCGCCGACCAGTTCGGTTCGCAGCAAGCCGTGTTCGGCATCGACACCGTGCTGAAAGCGCTGGCACAGAAGAAGAAACAGGCCGATCTGGGTGGCGTCATCGAAACCAAGGTCGAACTGGTCGCCAAGGGCGCCAAGTCCTGATCGTTTGATCCCGCCGGGGCCCTCGTCTGCGTACTCATGCGAGTAGGCAGCGCCGGCCCCGCCGCCACTACCGCGGAGTTTTATCATGCCTACCGACATTCCCCCGGCGCCATCAGCCGCCACCCCTCTATTGACCCTGGATAACATCGGCAAATCCTATGTCGGCCCCGTGCTGGGCGGCGTGGGCCTGCGCTTCGCCCCTGGCCAGGTCATGGCGCTGACGGGCGAAAATGGTGCTGGCAAGAGCACCCTGTCGAAGATCATCTGCGGCCTGGAGCAAGCCACCACGGGCATGATGCTGCTCGACGGCAAGCCTTACCAGCCCGCCTCGCGCGGCGCGGCCGAAGCGCTGGGCATCCGCATGGTGATGCAGGAACTCAATCTGATTCCTACCCTGTCGATCGCGGAAAACCTGTACCTGAAAAACCTGCCGCAGCGTTTCGGCTTCATCGACCGCGCCCGTCTCGAGCGCGACGCGCGCGAACAGATGGAAAAAGTGGGCTTGGGCGGCCTCGACCCGTGGACCCTCGTGGGCGAACTGGGCATCGGCCACCAGCAAATGATCGAGATCGCGCGCAATCTGATCGGCGCCTGCCGCCTGCTGGTGCTCGACGAGCCGACGGCCATGCTGACGCACCGCGAAGTGGAATTGCTGTTCCTGCAGATCGAGCGCCTGAAAGCAGAAGGGGTGTGCATCATCTATATTTCCCACCGCCTGGAAGAACTCAAGCGCGTGGCCGACCGCATTGCCGTGTTGCGCGACGGCCAGCTCGTGTGCGACGACGATATCGCGGGCTACTCCGCCGCCGACCTGGTCGGCCTGATGGTGGGCCGTTCGGCCGACGATGCGGTGGACTTGAGCGGGCGCACCATCGGCGCGCCGCTGCTGCGCGTGCGGGGATTGGCGCGCGGCAAGGTCGTCAACTCGACCTCGTTCGACTTGCGCGCCGGCGAAATCCTCGGCATCGCCGGCCTGATCGGCTCAGGCCGCACGGAATTGCTGCGCCTGATCTTCGGCGCCGACCGTGCCGACGCGGGTGACGTGTTCCTTGGCGACAGCGAAACGCCGGCCGCCCTGGCCTCGCCGCAGGCAGCGGTGAAAGCGGGCATCGCCATGATCACGGAAGACCGCAAGGGACAAGGCTTGTTGTTGCGCCAGTCCATCGCCGTCAACACGACCCTGGCCTCGCTCGACACCGTCAGCGGCGCGGGCTGGCTCAACGATGCGTCCGAAGCGTCGGTGGCCGATGATTACATCGAGCGCCTGGGCATCCGCTCGCGCAACAGTGCGCAAACGGTGGCGGAACTGTCCGGCGGCAACCAGCAAAAGGTGGTGATCGCCCGCTGGCTGTACCGCGACTGTCCCGTCATGCTGTTCGACGAGCCCACGCGCGGCATCGATATCGGCGCCAAGTTTGATATTTATCAGGTGCTGGCCGAACAGGCGCGCCAGGGCAAGGGCCTCGTCATTGTATCGAGCGACTTGCGCGAGCTGATGCTGATCTGCGACCGCATCGCCGTCATGAGCGCCGGCAGCATCGTCGAGACCTTCGAGCGCGGCGCCTGGAGCCAGGACGCGCTGCTGTCGGCCGCCTTCTCCGGCTATTTGACCCCCACTTCCACTCCAGCTGCGGCCTGATCCGCCGGAAAGATTCCCATGACCACCAATTCCTCTCCTTCGTATCTGCAGCGCAGCCTGGCCGACCTGAAAAACTATGCGGGCCTGATCGGCGCCCTGGTCGCCATGTGTGTGCTGTTCTCGTTCGCCAGCGAAAACTTTTTCACCCTGGCCACCTTGAGCACCCTGTCGAACAATATCCCGACCCTCGTCGTGATGGCTGTCGGCATGACCTTCGTGCTGATTATCGGCGGCATCGATTTATCGGTGGGTTCCGTGATGGCGCTGGCCGCTTCCGTGCTGTCGCTGGCCGTCGTGCACTGGGGCTGGCCCGTGTGGAGCGCGGCCCTGCTGGGCATGTTCGTCGCCGCGCTGTGCGGCGCCACCACAGGTTTGATTTCCGTCGGCTGGCGCATTCCCTCGTTCATTGTTTCCTTGGGCGTGCTGGAAATGGCGCGCGGCATGGCGTATCAAGTGACGAACTCGCGCACGGAATACATCGGCAGCGCCGTTGACGGCATCAGCTCGCCGATCGCGTTTGGCCTGTCGCCCGCCTTCATCGCCTCGATCGCCATCGTTGTCATCGGCCATTTGGTGCTCACGCGCACGGTGCTGGGACGCCACTGGATTGGCATCGGCACGAATGAAGAAGCCGTGCGTTTGTCCGGCATCAACACGAAGCCGTCGAAAGTACTGGTGTTTGCACTGATGGGCTTTCTTGCCGGCGTGGGCGCGCTGTTCCAAGTGTCGCGCCTGGAAGCGGCCGATCCGAACGGCGGCGTGGGCATGGAATTGCAAGTGATCGCCGCCGTCGTGATCGGCGGCACGAGCTTGATGGGCGGACGCGGTTCCGTCATCAGCACCTTTATCGGCGTATTGATCATTTCCGTGCTGGAAGCGGGCCTGGCGCAAGTGGGGGTGTCCGAACCCGTGAAACGTATCGTCACGGGCCTGGTGATCGTCGCGGCCGTGGTGCTCGACACCTACCGACGTCGCGGCGAGCGTTCATAATACTGGCCCATGGCAACCATCAAACAAGTGGCGCAGGCGGCGGGGGTGTCGTTTACCACCGTGTCGCACGTCCTCAACAATACCCGCCCCGTCAGCGACGAGGCGCGCCGCGCCGTGCTGGCAGCGGCGGAGGCACTGCATTACGTGCCCAGCGCCTTGGCGCGTTCCCTGCGCAGCCGCAGCACGGGCACCATCGGCCTGATCATTCCGAATAATACGAATCCGTATTTCTCGGAAGTGGCGCGCGGCATCGAGGACAGCTGCTACGCGGCCGGCTACAGCGTGATTTTATGCAATTCCGATGACGACCCCGTCAAGCAGCGCGACTATTTAAATGTACTGCTGACCAAGCGCTGCGACGGCCTGATTTTGTCCGCGCTGGCTGACAGCGACGGCGAATTGCTGCGCAAGATGAAGGTGCCGGCCGTGCTGCTCGACCGCGCGCCCAGCGACCTGTCCATCGATGCCGTGGCCGTCGACAACCGCGCCGGCGGTGCCTTGGCCGCACGCCATTTGCTGGGCCTGGGACGCCGGCGTCTTGCCTGCATCGCCGGTCCCCGTGAAGTGAGCATTTCCAACGACCGCATAGCCGGCGTGCGCAGCGCCGTGGCGGACGCGGGCGTGGCCCTGGACGACGCGCTGTGCCGCCATAGCGATTTTACGAGCGCGGGCGGCTATGCGGCCGCGCTGGACTTGCTGGCGCTGCCGCCAGGCCAGCGCCCCGACGCCCTGTTCTGCTGCAATGACTTGATGGCCTTTGGCGCCCTGCGCGCCGCCGCCGAGCGGGGCATTGCCGTGCCCGTGGACCTGGCCGTCGTGGGCTTCGACGATATCGACCTGGCCAGCTTCGTGCATCCAGCCTTGACCAGCGTGGCGCAAAATACGCGCGAGCTGGGCCACATCACGGCCGCCTGCCTGCTGGCGCGCATCGCCGACCCCGCCTTGCCGCGCCAGCAGCGCAGCATCGCGCCGGAACTGCACGTGCGCGGCTCCAGCGTGGCGGCCGCTGTAACTTCTACCGCACCTACTTCTTCACCTGCAACTGAACTGATGGGAATGACATCATGATCGTGGTTATCGGCAGCATCAATATGGACCTGGTCTTGCGCGTGCCGCGCATGCCCCTCCCCGGCGAAACCCTGACGGGCGGCGCGTTTAGAACCATCCCTGGCGGCAAGGGCGCCAACCAGGCCGTGGCCTGCGCGCGCCTGAGCGGCAAAGTGGCCGGTGCCCAGCAAGTGGCCATGGTCGCTTGCGTGGGCGACGATGCGTTTGGCGCGACCCTGCGCGCGGCGCTGGTGGGCGACGGCATCATCGACAGCCACATCACGACCTTGCCCGGTGTCGCGTCCGGCATCGCTTCCATCCTCGTCGACGACAATGGCCAGAACAGCATCGTCATCGCCGGCGGCGCCAACGATCTGCTCAGCCCCGCGCACATTGACGCGGCGCAAGGCTTAATTGAACAGGCCGACATCGTCGTGCTGCAGCTGGAAACCCCGATGGCCACCGTCGTGCACGCGATCAAGCTGGCCCGTTCGCTGGGCAAGACCGTGGTGCTGAACCCGGCTCCGGCCGCCAGCTTGCCGGAAGGCGTGCTGGAACTGGTCGATTACCTGATTCCGAATGAAATCGAAGCGGCCATGCTGGCCGGCGTCAGCCCGGAAGGTGCGGACGTCAAGGCGCTGGCCGCCGCGCTGCAAAAGCTGGGCAGCGACAACGTCATCATCACCTTGGGTTCCAAGGGCGTGCACGCGGCCCTGTACGGCGGCGATTACACGTTCCCGGCCGAAGCGGTGAAAGCCGTCGACACGACGGCCGCCGGCGACACCTTCATCGGCGGCTTCGTGGCGGGCCTCGCGTCCGGCATGGACGAGGCGGAAGCGATCCAGCAAGGCCAGCGCGCGGCCGCCTGGAGCGTCACCAAGCCCGGCGCGCAAACGTCGATCCCCCACTTGCACGAGCTGTTCTGAACCATGAAAAAATCACCGCTGCTTAATATTGCGCTGTCGCAACTGATCGCTTCGCTCGGCCATGGCGACATGCTCGTCATCGGCGACGCGGGCTTGCCCTCGCAGCCAGGCGTGCCCTTGATCGACCTGGCCCTGACGCGCGGCATCCCCGGCTTCATCGATACCGTAAACACGGTATTGAGCGAAATGCAGGTGGAATACCATTTGCTCGCCAGCGAGTTGCCACAGCATAATCCGGCCATGGCGGCGCAGGTGGCGGCCCTGGCCTTGCCCGATGCGCGCCAGGTGACGCACGACGAGTTCAAGCAATTGAGCAAGGGCGCGCGCGCCATCGTGCGCACGGGCGAATGCAGTCCGTACGCCAACATCATTCTGGTGGCCGGTGTCGTGTTTTAACGCAAACAATGGCGTGATTGTTTGCTAAAAACATCAACGCTATTGTCCGCACTGAAATAATTATCCATCGGCAAAAGGGGCGGCTACAATAGCCTTACCCCTGCCAACGCGGCAGCTTCCTGTGGTGTCCCGCCATGCCGATGAAAGCCTCCGACGCTTTCCGCTGCTGTTTCATTCTGCTGCTGTGCCTGGCCACGCCCGTCCGGGCGCTGGAAGCCGTCTCCCTGCACCTCAATTTCACGCACCAGTTCCAGTTCGCCGGCTATTACGCGGCCATCGAGCAAGGCTATTACCGCGAGGCGGGGCTGGAGGTGAAACTGGTCGAAGGCAGCGGCGTGCCGCTTGCCGAGGCGGCCGTGTTGTCGGGCCAGGCCGAGTATGGCGTGGGCAACAGCACCTTGTTGCTCAGCCGCCTGGCGGGCAAGCCCGTGGTGGTGCTGGCCGTCGTGTTCCAGCATTCGCCCAGCGTGCTGCTGATGCGCCAGCAGGGCGGCGCGCCCGACGTGCGCAAGCTGGTGGGGGTGCCCGTGATGATCGGTGCCGCCGTCAATGTGGCGGCCGCCTCCGATGAAGTGTCGCTATTCCTGGGGAAAATGGGCGTCGCGCCGCAGCAGATGCGCCACTTGCCGCCCAGCTACCGGATCGAGGATTTGATCGATGGCAAGGTCGATGCGATTGCCGCGTACTCCACCAACGAACCGGACTACCTGGACCGGGCGGGCTTTTCCTATTACCAGTTTACGCCGCGCACGGCCGGCATCGATTTTTACGGCGACAATCTGTTTACCAGCGAACAGGAACTGCGTCGCCATCCCGAGCGTGTCAAAGCGTTCCGCGCGGCCAGCCTGCGCGGCTGGCAATACGCGATGGCGCACCGCGAGGAAATGGCGCGCGTGATTCACGCCAAATACAGCCAGCGGCACGACCAGGCGCACTTGCTGTACGAGGCGCAGCAAATGGAATTGCTGCTGCAGCCCGTGCTGGTGGAGCTTGGCTACATGAATCCCCAGCGCTGGCAGCACATCGCCGACACGTACGCGGCCATGGGCGTGCTGCCGCCCAATGCCACGGCCAGCCGCGCCTACAAGGGCTTCCTGTACCGCCCCGTGCCAGGCGCCGACCTGGGCTGGCTGTACCTGTCGCTGGGGATGGCGGGCAGCTTGCTGGCCGTGTCGGCCGGCTTCCACTTCAACAACCTGGCACGCGAGCGCCGCCGCACGGAGGAAACCATCCGCCAGGGGGAATTGCGCTTTCGCACCATGTTCGAGGAAGCACCCATGGGCATCGCCCTGATCGATACCGTGAGCGGACAGTTTCTGGATATTAATCCGCGCTACCTGGCCATCGCCGGGCGTACCCTGGAGGACATGAGGCGCTCGAGCTGGATGGAGATCAGCCATCCCGACGATGTGGCCGGGGAGCAGGCGCACGTGGCGCAGCTGCTGGCGCGGCGCCTGCAGGGTTTCCGCCACGCCAAGCGCATCGTGCGTCCCGATGGCGGCGTGGTGTGGGTCGATGCCTCGGTGACGGCCATCGCCACGGCGCGTCATGGCGGGCCGCACCACCTGTGCATGCTGGAAGACGTGACGGACAAACGGCAAACGGAGGCGCTGATCTGGCAGCAGGCCAATTTCGATACTCTGACGCAATTGCCCAACCGCCGCATGTTCCACGAGCGCTTGCGATTGGCGCTGGCCCAGGGCCGGCGCGATGCGAGCCGCGTGGCCATCCTGTTCATCGACCTCGACCATTTCAAGGAAGTCAACGATACCCTCGGCCACCACCAGGGCGACATCTTGCTGATCGAGGCGGCGCGGCGCATCCGCGTGGGCGTGCGCGAGACGGACACGGTGGCGCGCCTGGGCGGCGATGAGTTCACGGTGATCCTGTCCGACATCGACGACCTGCAGCAAGTCGACCGCATCGCGCGGCAGATACTCGACGGCTTGCTGGCGCCGTTCCTTCTGGGACAGGAGCAGGCCTTCGTCTCCGCCTCGATCGGCATCACCCTGTATCCCGATGACGCGGGCACGATCGAGGATTTGCTCAAGCAGGCGGACCAGGCCATGTATGTGTCGAAAGGCGCGGGGCGCAACCGCTACAGTTACTTTACGCCCGCCATGCAGGTGGCGGCCGTCAACCGCATGCGCATGGGGGCGGACTTGCGCACGGCCCTGCGCGAACAGCAGATGCAGCTGTACTACCAGCCCATCGTCGAACTGCACAGCGGCAATATTGCCAAGGCGGAAGCCTTGCTGCGCTGGCAGCATCCGCAGCGAGGCATCGTGTATCCGCCCGATTTCCTCGCGCTGGCCGAAAGCAGCGGCCTGATCGTGGAGATCGGCGACTGGGTGCTGCGCACGGCGGCCACGCAACTGCTGCACTGGCGCGCGCAAGGGCAGGTCATCGGCTTGCCGGGGCTGCAATTGTGCCTGAACCAGTCGCCGCTGGAACTGCAGCGCGAAGTGGAGGCGCCCGGCACTTGGCTGCGCCAGCTGACGGCGCTCGATGTGCCGGCCTCGGCCATCGTGCTCGACATGCGCGAAGATGTGCTTTTACCTAACGGCAATAGCATGGCGCCGCGCCTGCAGCATTTGCGCGAGGCGGGCCTGCAGATCGCCCTCGATGATTTTGGCAGCGGCCATGCCTCGCTGACCCAGCTGCAGCAGTGCGGCATCGATTACCTGAAGCTCGATGGCGTGCTGGTGCGCAAGCTGGCGGCAGGCGCCAGCGAACTGGTGCTGTGCGAAGCCATCGTCACCATGGCCCACAAGCTGGGCTTGCAAGTCATCGCCGAAGGCGTGGAGACCGAAGCGCAGCGCGCGCGGCTGCTGGAAATCGGCTGCGACTTTGCGCAAGGCGAGCTGTTTGCGCCAGCGCTGGCCATCGAAGCGTTCGACGCGCTGCTGCACGCCCGGCGACCTTTGCACCCTTGAAACAGACCCAGTCGGCCACCAGATCTGGCGCAAGCCTGCGGGACGGGGCTTCCGGCTTGAACGGGCTTATACTCGATGGGCTGGCGCCTGCGCCCGGCGTTGCTGTCATGGGTCCTGGACCTAGTGCGCAGGCAAACCTTCTTCCATTCACTCAACTCGAGGTGACCTCATGGGCATTTTCAGCAATATCTATAACAAGATCTTCCACCATTCGTCCGACGCCGCTCCGGCTGCCACGCCGGCCGCCGCCACGACAGCACCCGCAGCAGCACCGGCGGCAGCACCCGCACCAGCGGCTGCCGCGCCCGTCGTGGACGTGGAAGTGGTGCTGGTCGACTTGGCCAGCAAGAACGCGGAAAAACTCAATTGGCGCACGTCCATCGTCGACCTGATGAAATTGCTGCAACTCGACAGCAGCCTGGCCGCGCGCAAGGAACTGGCGCAAGAGCTGCATTTCACGGGCGACACCAATGATTCGGCCAGCATGAATATCTGGCTGCACCGCCAGGTGATGATCAAGCTGGCGGAAAACGGCGGCAAAGTACCGGAAGAACTGAAGAACTAAACACCTGGCGGCGGCAGGGGTATCCACTGTCGCCGCTATCCAATCGCGTGGGAACTGCCTATCATGGAGTTCCCATCATGTCGTGATAGCTAAAACCAATTGAAACTATTGCGACAATCAATTTTGCGTATGGTCTAAAACCCCTTACACTAGAGTCTTACTGATTCACCACACGAGAGGAAATGAAATGTCGCTGATCAATACCCAAGTTAAACCATTCAAGGCAACCGCATACCACAATGGCAAATTCGTCGACCTGACGGAAGCATCGCTGAAAGGCAAGTGGTCGGTATTCGTCTTCTACCCAGCCGACTTCACCTTCGTTTGCCCAACCGAACTGGAAGATCTGGCCGACCACCACGCTGAATTCCAGAAGCTGGGCGTCGATGTCTACGGCATCTCGACCGATTCGCACTTCGCGCACAAAGCATGGCATGACACCTCGGACGCGATCAAGAAAGTGCAATACGCACTGATCGGCGACCCAACCGGTACCCTGTCGCGCAATTTTGAAGTCATGATCGAAGAAGAAGGCATGGCACTGCGCGGTACCTTCGTCATCAATCCGGACGGCTTCATCAAAGTGCTGGAAGTACATGACAACGGCATCGGCCGTGACGCATCGGAACTGTTGCGTAAAGTTAAGGCAGCCCAATACGTTGCCGCTCACCCAGGCGAAGTTTGCCCAGCCAAATGGACGGAAGGCGCAGCAACCCTGACCCCATCGCTGGACTTGGTCGGCAAGATCTAAGTCTCGATGCAACACGTAGCAAACAAGTAGTTACCGCGATGCCGGACCGGGCGTCCGGCCCGGCATTCGCCTAAATATTTGTAAAGGAAGAAAAAATCATGTTAGATGCAACCCTCAAAACCCAACTGAAATCCTACCTGGAAAAAGTGGTGTATCCGCTTGAGCTGGTCGCTTCTCTCGATGACAGCGCAAAAGCCCGCGAGATGAAGGAATTGCTCCAGGAGATAGTCCTGTTGAGCGACAAGATCACGCTGGTCGAGCGCCTTGACGCTGGCGTACGTGCCCCGTCGTTCAGCATCAACCGTACAGGCTCGGACATCGGCGTGCGTTTCGCCGGCGTACCGCTGGGTCACGAATTTACCTCCCTGGTGCTGGCGCTGCTGCAAGTGGGCGGCCACACCATCAAGTTCGACGAGGCCGTGATCGAGCAGATCCGCAACCTCGACGGCGACTACGAATTTGAAACGTTTATTTCGCTCTCCTGCCATAACTGCCCGGAAGTGGTGCAGGCATTGAATGCGATGGCGGTGATCAACCCGCGCATCAAGGTCACCACCATCGATGGCGGCGTATTCCCGCAAGAAGTGGAAGAACGCCAGATCATGGCCGTGCCGATGATGTTCCTCAATGGCGAACACTTTGGCCAGGGCCGCACCAATGTCGAGGAAATCCTCGCCAAGCTCGACACGAATGCCGGCGCCCGCCAGGCGGCAGCGTTGAACAAGAAAGACGTGTTTGACGTACTGATCGTCGGCGGCGGCCCTGCCGGAGCGGCAGCGGCCATCTATGCGGCCCGCAAAGGCATCAAGACGGGCGTGCTGGCCGAGCGTTTCGGCGGCCAGGTGCTCGACACCCTGGCCATCGAGAACTTTATTTCGGTCAAGGAAACGGATGGTCCGAAGTTCGCCATGGCGCTGGAACAGCACGTCAAGGAATACGAAGTCGACATCATGAACACCCAGCGCGCCGCGAAATTGACGCCGGGCAAATTAGTGCAGATTGAAACGGCGAATGGTGCCATCCTGAAAGCCAAGACCGTCATCCTGGCCACCGGCGCCCGCTGGCGCGAAATCAACGTGCCGGGCGAGAAGGAATACCGCAACCACGGTGTCGCCTACTGCCCGCACTGCGATGGCCCGCTGTTCAAGGGCAAGCGCGTGGCCGTGATCGGCGGCGGCAACTCGGGTGTGGAAGCGGCGATCGACCTGGCCGGTCTCGTGAAACACGTGACCCTGATCGAGTTCGGCGCGGAACTGCGCGCCGATGCGGTGCTGCAACGCAAGCTGCACAGCCTGCCTAACGTGACGGTGATTACGTCGGCGCAAACGACCGAGATCCACGGCGACGGCAAGATCGTCAATGGCCTGAGCTACACGGACCGTGTCAGCGGCGAATCGAAAAAGGTCGAGCTGGAAGGCGTCTTCGTGCAAATCGGCCTGGTGCCGAACACGGAGTGGCTTAAAGGCACTGTGGCACTGTCGCGCCACGGCGAAATCGAAGTGGACGCCCGCGGCCAGACCTCGATCCCCGGCGTGTTTGCGGCCGGCGACGTCACCACGGTGCCGTACAAGCAGATCATCATCGCCACCGGCGAAGGCGCCAAGGCAGCTTTGTCCGCCTTTGACCACCTGATCCGATCGGACGACGAGGAAGTGGTCGAAGAGTCGGCAGAGAAAGAAGCATTGACAGCGTAAATCTTCACGCTGAAAAAAACCGGAACGGCCGCGAGGCCCTTCCGGTTTTTTTATGCGTAGAAGAAACTTAGCTGCCCGCGTACAGGGGATTGGCGGCAACGTACACTTGCACGCCATCGACGGCCATGTCCTTCGGCGCGATCTCGACCAGGGCGAATGTCGTTTGATGGTTAAAAGTTTGCACGTGCCACGTAAAACGCTGGCCGGCGCGCGCGATGGTAACGGTTTCGCCGCGCGTGACGTTGATGTGGCGGGTATCGGGTTGCAGTTCGATGCTGCGCTGGGCGGCGGCGTGCGGGGCGCTGCTGCCATAGTCGGCGGCTGTGCCCGTGGGACCGGCCGCGATGGCCGAGGTGGCAAGGGTGGCAAAAGCGGCGCACAGAATCGCCAGGGCGCTGCGGTGGGTGTTCAACATATTAATTAATCTCCAAGAATAAGCCTGGCGCGGCGAGTAACCGCGCCATGTTGTCGTTGTGGCTGCACCGGGATCGCCGGATTTTGCAACACGGCATCGTAAGCGTTTCTTGTCGGATCTGCAAAGGCCAATTTCACAATTGCACCGTCGCCGCCAGCGGCACGTCCGGCGCCAGGTGGCTGGTCAGCACGATGGACTGGCGCACCAGGCGGGCCGGCTCGGCCAGGCGCGCGCGCAGGTGCGCCATGGCCGCCGCGTCGAGGCCATTGAAGGGCTCGTCGATCAGCAGCAGGCGCACGGGCAAGGCCAGGGCGAGCGCCAGTTGCAGTTTTTTGTGCTGGCCCAGGGAGAGGGCGGTGATGCTCTGCTGCAATGTGGACGTCATGGCGAACGCGCTCAACTCCTCATTCAGCAGGGACGGGTCGCTACCTGGATACAGGGCCAGGTGCCGGTCGAGAAACTCGTGCACTTGCAGCCAGGGCAGGGCGGGCGTGTCGCCGCCGCAATAGAACGCCTGCGTGCGGTAGGCCAGCGGCATGCGGCCGCTGTCGACGTCATCGAGGCGGATGACGCCGCGCGCGGGCAGCAGGGCGCCGCCCGCCAGCTTCAGCAGGGTCGTTTTGCCGGCACCGTTGGCGCCGCGCAGCCAGGTGACGCCAGGGCCGAATTGCAGATTGAATCCCTGGAAGACGCTGTGCGTGGGGAAGTGAAAATCGAGGTGCTCGACGTGCAGCACGGGAGAAGACAGGTTCAATTCCATAATTCGCTTCCGATGGCGCTCAAGGCGAGGATGGACAGGACGACGAGGGCGACGCGCCCGCGCGCCGTCAGGCGGGGCAAGCCGACGATGGCCAGCAGGGCCGCGCTGGCTGTGAGGGCGTACACCCTGGTCACGCGCTGTTGCAAGGCGGCGGGATCGGTGGCGTACAGCAAGGCAGCACCTGCCAGCAGCACGGCAAACGGTGGCAGCAGGCTGGCCGCGCAGGCCAGGCGCGTCAAGCCCGCGCTGGCCAGGGGCCAGGCGTTCAGCGCCGGGCGCAGCACGGCGATCTGTTCGCGCACGGCCTTGTCGCCGCGGTCCGTCACAATGACCAGGCTGGCGCTGGCCAGCAAACCGAGCAGCGGTGCGGGCACGAGGGGTGTGCGCAGCAGCCAGGCCAGCATGCTGGCGCCAGCCGTAGCCAGCAGCAGGCTTTGCTGCAGGCCGGTCACATTCTCGTTGCGCCAGAATGGCAGCCAGAACAGCTGGCGCCACAGGAACACGCTGCGCCAGCGGGGCCGTTGCGGCACGTAGGTCGTCATCGTTGGCGGGCGCGCCCTTTGTGCCGGCCGCGGCGCGTGCAGGCGCTGCGCCACGATGAGCGTCGTCAATAGCCAGGCCAGCAGCCAGATGGCGATGGTGGCGGCGATGCCGGGCGCGGCAACCGGGCGCAGCCAGGGTGGCGACTGCGCCAGCCAGATGCTGGCCGAGACGGTATAGGCAAGCCCCAGCGGCAGCATCAGCAGGCCGGCCACGGCGATATCGGCTTGCCAGCGCAGGCGCGTCGGCAAAGGCAGCTGGCGCAGCCAGGCGGCGGTACTGGCCGGCAACAATCGCTTGCGCAGCAGCCAGGCGGGCAGGCAGGTCAGCAACGCTTGCGCGCCCAGCAGGTCAAGGGCGGCGGGCCAGGGCAGGGTGACGGCGAGAAAGCCGGGCAGGGCGATGACGCTAAGCAGGCCCAGCAAGACGGGGCCGGCCAGGAACACGAGAATTTCCATGGAACTGGCCAGGCTGGCGGCAAATTGCAGCAAAGCATGATGGGCCAGGCGCAGCCGCAGGGCAAGGTAGGGATGAGTGCTACGGGGCAAGCGCATGCGGGCAGGAGCGGAGTCGGGGTAGCGCTGATTCTAGAGCATTTGCTGTTCCATAATGGGAAAAGCCCTTCGGTTCAGAGAACCAAAGGGCTTTTCTTTTATTGGCGGAGCGGACGGGACTCGAACCCGCGACCCCCGACGTGACAGGCCGGTATTCTAACCAACTGAACTACCACTCCAAGCTCGTATGATCTGTGTTGCTGATCCATGAAGCACTGGATAATTTTCTGTATTGGTGGTGGGTGCTGAGAGGCTCGAACTCCCGACCTACGCCTTGTAAGGGCGCCGCTCTACCAACTGAGCTAAGCACCCGCATACCCAGAAAACTATCCCGACGTTTGTCACCACGTCTGGAAGAGGCACTATTATAGGGGGCGCTTTCGTGCTTGTGCAACTATTCTTGAGGGCGAACGGCAGTTTTTTTGCTGAAAAGCGCAAAAATATTCAGGGAAGGGGAGCTGACGTGTTTTTGGCTTCTGAAATGGGAAAAGCCCTTCGGTTCAGAGAACCAAAGGGCTTTTCTTTTATTGGCGGAGCGGACGGGACTCGAACCCGCGACCCCCGACGTGACAGGCCGGTATTCTAACCAACTGAACTACCACTCCAAGCTCGTATGATCTGTGTTGCTGATCCATGAAGCACTGGACAGTTTTCTGATTTGGTGGGTGCTGAGAGGCTCGAACTCCCGACCTACGCCTTGTAAGGGCGCCGCTCTACCAACTGAGCTAAGCACCCGTTGCTTGTCTCAGAAAACCATCCCGACGTTTGTCACCACGTCTGGAAGAGGCGCTATTATAGGACGGCTAAAATCCTTCTGCAAGCGCTTTTTTCACTTTACTCCGTAATACCCCACTGCGACAGCATCCACGCCATATTGAAAGCGTTCTCGGCGATGGCGTTATAGCGGCCCGAAGCGCCGCCATGGCCGGCGCCCATATTTGTTTTCAGCAGCAGCGGATTGCCGTCCGTTTTATATGCGCGCAGCTTGGCCACGTATTTCGCCGGTTCCCAGTACATGACCTGGCTGTCGTTGAGGCCCGTCGTCACCAGCATGGCCGGGTAATTCTTGCGCGCAATGTTGTCGTATGGCGAGTAGCTGAGCATGTAGTCGTAGGCTGCCTTCTGGTTCGGGTCGCCCCATTCCAGGTATTCGCCCGTCGTCAGGGGCAGGCTGGCGTCCATCATCGTGTTCATCACGTCGACAAACGGTACGGCAGCGTGCACGGCGTGGAACAGCTCGGGGCGCATGTTGACGACGGCGCCCATCAAGAGGCCGCCGGCGCTGCCGCCTTGGATGATCAGGCGGTTCGGGCTCGTCCATTTTTCGCGCACCAGGTAGTCGGCGCTGTCGATGAAGTCATTGAAGGTGTTTTTCTTCTTCATCAGCATGCCGTCTTCATGCCAGGCTTCGCCCATGTCCGTGCCGCCGCGGATATGCGCTTGCGCATAGATCACGCCCCGCTCCAGCAGGCTGATGCGGCTGATGGAAAAAGTAGCTTCCGTGGAAATGCCATACGAGCCATACGAGTACAGCAGCAGCGGCGCGGAGCCGTCGAGCTTGACGCCTTTCTTGTAGACGACCCACAGCGGCACTTGCACGCCATCGCGCGCTTTCACCCACAGGCGCTGCGTCGTGTAGCGGCTGCCGTCAAAGCCGCCGACGATTTCCTGCTGCTTGAGCACCGTGCGCTTGCCGTCTTGCATTGCCACGTCAATGACGGTGGGCGGCGTGACGGGCGACTGGTAGGACATGCGAAATTGCGTGGCAGAAAATTCCGGCGTGCCAACGGATGTCGCCAGGTAGACGGGGTCGTCGAACTGCACCGTCTTCCAGTTTTTATGCGCGAAATCGTAGATGCGCGCGCGGTTCAGGGCGCGCGCTTTTTCCATCACCACCAGGTAGCCCTGGAAGACGTCGATGGACTGGATCACGGCATCCTTGTTGTGCGGCACGACGGTCTTCCAGTTCTTCGGCTGCGGTGCGGACAGCGGCGCGCTGACGACACGGAAATTCTTCGCCTCCTTATTCGTGACGATATACAGCTGGCCGTCGCGGTGCTCGACGATGTAGCGGTGGCCTTTTTCGCGTTTCAGCACGCTCTGGAAACTGCCTTGCGGCTTGTTCGTCGGCAGCAGCAGCACTTCGCTCGTATCCGTGCTGCCCGAGGTCAGCACGAAGAACTGCTTGTCGTGCGTGCGGTCCACGTGGATGGCGAACTGTTCCACCGGTTCATGGTAGACCTGTTGCGGCGCGCCGCCCAGGGCCAGGCGGAACACGCGGTCCGAGCGCTTGGTGGTGGCGTCTTCCTGCGCCAGCATCAGGGTGGCATTGTCCGCCGCCCACGCCAGCGAGGTCACGCGCGGCATGGTGTCCGTGAGCAGCTTGCCCGTTTTCAAATCCTTGACATGCAGCTCGTACTGGCGGAAACCCGTCGTGTCGGTGGTGTAGGCCAGCAACTGTTCATTCGGGCTGATGCTGAATGCGCGCACGGCAAAGAATTTGTGGCCTTCGGCCAATTGATTCTGGTCCAGCAGGATTTCCTCTGTCGCCTGCGCATCGTAGGCGCCGCTGGCTCCCACGGGACGGCGGCAATGAATCGGATATTGCTTGCCCGCTTCCATGCGCGTGTAATAGTAGAAATTGCCCTGGCGCGCAGGCACGGACAGGTCCACTTCCTGCATGCGTCCCTTCACTTCAGCAGTCACCTTGTCGGCCAGCGGCTGGATCGGGGCCGTGACGGCGGCCGTGTAGGCGTTTTCCGCATTCAGGTAATCGATCACGGCGGGATCGGTTTTCTTTTGCAGCCAGCGGTAGTCGTCCGTGACGACCGTGCCGTGGCGCGTTTCCTGCCAGGCTGTCTTGGCGGCAATGGGTGCCGACATGGTGGCCACGGTGGTGGCGTCGGCGGCCAGCGCGGATGGCGCCAGGGTGGACAGCAGCAGGGCCGGCAGGATGGATAACCAGGCGGACCGGCGGCGCGCAGCGTGATGGGCGATAGACAAGGCGACTCCTTTTCATAGTTGTGTCAGGATTGTAATCTTGCTATTGAGAAAAGCAACCGCCGTGCTCGTGCGTTTCAACTTGCATCCATGGGCATTTCCAGCGATACTGTATATAACTACAGTATCCCGCCGCGAGGTGTCCTTGACCACATCTGCCTCCCCCCTTCCCGAGCCGCCCGCCGCCCGCCGCTGGATAGCGCACCTGGACATGGACGCCTTCTTTGCCTCCGTGGAACTGTTGAAATATCCGGAATTGCGCGGCGAAGCCGTCGTCATCGGCGGCGGGCGCTTGCAGCAGCCCGTGCTGCAGGAAGACGGCACGCGGCAGTTTGCGCGCATGCGCGACTATGTGGGGCGCGGCGTTGTCACCACGTCGACCTATGCGGCGCGCGTGTTCGGCGTGTTTTCCGCCATGGGCATCATGAAGGCGGCCAAGCTGGCGCCCGACAGCATCCTGCTGCCGGCCGACTTCGAGGCTTACCGCGACTATTCGGCCCGCTTCAAGCAGGCCGTGGCCCAGCTGTGTCCCATCATCCAGAACGTGGGCATCGATGAAATCTATGTCGACCTCACCGAATACGGCGAGCAGGCGCCGGCCATGGCGGCGCGCCTGAAGGCGGCCGTGTTCGAGGCGACGGGCCTGTCGTGCTCGATCGGCCTGGCGCCCAACAAATTACTGGCGAAAATCTGTTCCGACCTGGAAAAACCGGACGGCCTGACCATCCTGCACCCGGAAGATATTGAAACGCGCGTGTGGCCCTTGCCGGCGAAAAAGATCAATGGCATCGGCCCGAAGGCCACGGCCAAGCTGGAAGCGCTGGGCGTCAATACCATCGGCGAGCTGGCCCGGGCCGACATGGCCATGCTGCGCACGCAGTTCGGCGACCTGTACACGGGCTGGCTGCGCCAGGCGGCGCTGGGCATCGATGACCGCCCCGTGCAGACGAGCCGGGAAACCAAGTCCGTCAGCCGCGAAACGACGTTCGAGCGCGACTTGCAGGTGGTGCGCGACCGGGCCACCCTGTCGGAAAAGCTGGAAAGCCTGTGCACGCGCGTGGCGGGCGACCTCGACAAACAGTCGCTGGCGGGGCGCACGGTGGGCATCAAGCTGCGCTTCGAGGATTTCAGCACCGTCACGCGCGACATCACCTTGCCCAGCGCCACGGCGGATGCCGCCGCCATCCTGCGCGCCAGCCGCGATTGCCTGCGGCGCGTGCCATTTGACAAGAAAATCCGCCTGCTGGGCGTGCGCATCTCGACCTTGTCCGATCCTGCCATCGTGACGCGGCAGGCGCCAGCCCAGGCGGAGCTGTTTCCCGCCCTGTAGCGGCATTCCCCACGCAGCAACAACACCGCGCCAGTCCGCGCTTTTGACGGCATTCCCGTGTCGAAAGTGTAGAATGGCGTTCCCCTGGCACTACTGAAACAAACGGAAGACAAAAACTATGTGGTTCAAGAATCTTCAGATTTACCGCCTGCCCGCACCGTGGGCTTACACGCCAGAACAACTGGAAGAGGCCTTGTCCTCGAACAAATTTACGCCGGCGACCAGCATGGATCTGATGCGCCAGGGCTGGGATACGCCACGCCCGAACGGCGGCCTGGTCCACGTGGTCAACAAACAGATGCTGATCCTGCTGGGCACGGAAAAGAAACTGCTGCCAGCGACCGTCATCAACCAGGTGGCCAAGGCCCGCGCCGCCGAGATGGAAGAAGCGCAAGGCTTTGCGCCTGGCAAGAAAGCCATGAAGGAATTGAAGGAACGCGTGGCCGACGAACTGCTGCCGCGCGCCTTCAGCATCCGCAGCAACGTGTGGACGTGGATCGACCCCGTCAATGGATGGCTGGTGGTCGATGCCGCCAGCCCGGCGAAAGCCGATGAAGTCATCAAGCTGCTGTTGAAAGCCGTCGACAAACTGCCGCTGGAAAGCCTGCGCGTGCAGCGCTCGCCCGTGGCGGTGATGACGGAATGGCTGCAAGCGGACGATGCGCCTGCCGGCTTCACGGTCGACATGGATACGGAATTGCGCGCCACGGGCGAGAGCAAGGCCACCGTGCGCTACGTGCGCCACACCCTGGAAGCGGACGACGTGCGCCGCCACATCGCGGCCGGCAAGCAATGTACGCGCCTGGCCATGACGTGGAACGACAAGATCTCGTTCGTGCTGACAGAGTCGCTGGCCATCAAGAGCGTCAAGCCGCTGGACGTGATCAAGGAAACGGAATCGAGCACGAAGAACGACGAAGAACGTTTCGACGGCGACGTGATGCTGATGACGGGCGAGCTCTCCAAGCTGATGGCCGACGTGGTCGAAGCATTGGGCGGCGAAGCGACGGCGTAAGCACAAGCAATTTTGCGTGATAGACGGCCCGCTGGCATTGCCCAGCGGGCCGTTTTGCATTGGGAAATTGCTGGCGCCAGTGCGCGGAAATTTTCCATATGGAAATAATATTTCCATGGTATCGTTGCTATCATGGCATTAATTATTTCTACATAACCCATGCACAAGTATTTCCAGCACTGTTGCGCCGCCTTTATCCTCGGGACCACGCAGCTGGCCGCCGCCCAGGCGCAAATCTCCGATGCCACCCTGCGCCAGCTGAGCGCTTGCGATGCCTCTTTTTTCCGCAGCCTGCATCAGGACGACGCGGCCCTGGCGGGCAGCGTGCCGCTGGCCACGCGCGGTGATGCCAGCTGGATCAAGGTACCCAACCGCAATCAGGCCCAGGCCGGCAGCATCCAGTTTGCCACTCACTTGCGCGCTGGCGGCTTGACTTTGCTTGGCTACACCGATGAAGTGTCGGATCTGGGCAGCCTGGGACGCTATTACCACGCAGGAAACTGCGTACGTGGTCGAGAGTGCTTTACTGCATGATCTGGGCGTCGCCGTGCAATTGCGTACGGTATCGAAAGATTAGGGCGAGAGTCACTACCGTTATCTGGATATCAAGGTGACGCAATAGCTGTGCGACAAGAAAAAAACGCCTTGCACGGTGCGTGCAAGGCGCTTTCGAGACCCGCTAGTTCACGTTCTTATATTAGAACTTGTACGAGCCGGTGATGTAGAACGTGCGCAGCATCGGATCGGCGTAACGCGGATCGAAGCCAACCTGATGGCCCGACGAGGCACGCAGCGACAGCGGTGGATTGCGGTCGAACAGGTTCTTGATACCGGCACGGATCGACGTTTTGTTGTTGATCGCGTAGCGGCCTTGCCAATCGAAGGTGATGTGCGACGGCACGTCCAGGCGGAGCTTTTCCATGCCTTTGGTGTCGACGTTATACACCTCGGTCAGGGCATCGGTGTAGCCATTGCGGTAGTTCACCACCATCGTGTTGCTCAGCTTGCCGGTGTCCAGGGTGGCGGTCAGCTTGATCAGGTCGCGGAACGTCACGGCCTGGTTGATGCCGTAGATGTTCAGGCTGCTGGTCCAGTCATTACGCGTGCCTGGGACGGTGTAGTCTGCCTTGAGCATGTGGGTGCCGTTCAGGTTCACGGTCAGGTTGCCGAAGTCCAGCTTCTTGCGCGCCGTCATGTCCCAGTCGATACCACGGTTATGCATCTGGCCAATATTGACTGCCAACGATTTGAATGCATAGAACGCTTTTGGGCTGTCCACAGGCGTGATGAGGGTGAAGTAATCCTTGTATTTTTCCGGATCCGAGAAGGCCAGCGATTCGGCCACCGACGATACGGCATCAAAGATCTTCACATCCCACAGGTCGGCGCCGAACGAGAAGCTCGAGTTAGGCTCAACGCGGAAACCGGCCGTGAATTGCTTCGACGTTTCAGATTTCAGGTCAGGGTTGCCGCCAGTCATGCGGTTGTATTGCTTCTTGCTATCCTGGCAGCCTGCGGTACCTGGGAACGGGCAGTCATACGCGCTGGCCGTGAAGCCGGCGGTGTCCAGTTTCTGTCCCAGATCCAGCATGCTTGGCGCCTTGAAACCCGTGCCATAGGAGCCGCGGATCAGCAAGGACTGCACTGGTTGCCAGCGTGCCGACACCTTGTAGGTCGATGCGCTTTCGCTCTTGCCGGAGGTGGTATGGGTCAAGCCATTGTCGACTGCCGATACATTGTCCAGGCGTGCGCCGATGGTCACTTCCACGGTCTTGGTGACGGGCGCCAGCAATTCGGCGAAGACGCCGTACGTCTTGCGGCTCAGGTCATATGCCTTCTTGGTCTCGAAGCCATAGATGGTGTCCTTGTTGGCGCCGGTACTTGGCGATTGCTCATAGCTGTACTCGCGATAGTCGCCGCCGATACCGATGTTGGCCATGCCGCCTGGCAAGCTGAACACTTCACGCGAACCGTGCGCATCGACACCGCGCAAGGTGGTCGACGCGGTACGCACGGAACCGTTGAATTGCGAGTCGTTGATCAGTTGTTGCACTGCAGCCGTTTGCTGGCCTGGCAGGGCGAAGGGATCGAAATCTTTATTGTTGAGCAAAGACGTGAAATCGCCGCGTTTGGCATAACCGCCAACGTAGCGCTCGTTGATCGAATTTTTCGACCAGGTCAGGCCACTGCCGTAGTTCCAGCCGGCAAACTCGCCTTCGACGCCCAGCACCAGGTGCTTGGTGTCGGTAATTGTCTGGCTGGCACGCGGCCCCCAGTCGACGAGGCGATAGTTGGCGATGACCGACGACAGGTTGTTTTCCTGATTCGTCGTCAGGCCAGGCTGGATGTGCTCTACGTAGCTAGGCAACATCGTGACCTTGCCGCTTTTTGCATCGCGGTTGAACACGGTCACAGGGACCGGGTTGGCGGCGATACGGGCCGTCAGGTCATAGTGCGACAAGGCGACTTCGGCAAATGCCGTCATGTCGTCCGAGACCTTGTAGGTGGCGCGGGTAAACAGGCTGTCGCGCTTCGATTGCGGCACGATTTCCACCATGGATGCACCATCGAAACCGCATGCATTGGTATTCGTCGGCGTGACATAGTTTTGCGGCGCGCAATCGCCGTTGGCCTTCAGGTACGGATTGTAGGTATAGCCCTTGTCGGCCTTGGTGTCGACGAAGGACAGCGAGGCATTCGCGGGAGCTGCCGACGAGCTCGTATTGTTGTAGATGTAGTTTTTACCGTTGCGGCTGAATGGAATGAAGCCGCTGCGGGCGAAGGAACGATCGGTCGCGCGCACTTTTTCTTGTTCGTCGTGACGATAGCTGACCAGCACGTTGTAGCGGTCTTCGTCCAGGTCACCGAAACCGTAGGTGATGTTGGTATTCCAGCTATTGCCGCCGCCGCTGTGTTCTGGCGCGGTGTAGGTCGCTTCGGCGGTGCCGCCTTGCAGGTTCTTTTTCAGAATGAAGTTGATCACGCCGGCGATGGCGTCCGAACCGTACAGGGCCGAAGCGCCGTCGGTCAGGATTTCGACACGTTCAACCGCGCTCATCGGAATGGCGTTCAGGTTGACCGTATTGTCGGCGCCTTGCGGCGCAATGCGGCGGCCGTTCAGCAGGACCAGGGTATAGCTTTCGCCGATGTCATGGATCGAGGCGCTGGTGCGGCCACCTGAGTCCGAGCCGGCTGCCGTGGCGCCGATCTGGAAACCTTGCATGGCTGGCAAATTTTGTACCAGGTCGGCAATCGTGGTGGCGCCGGTCTTGGCGATCGCTTCTTGCGACAGGCGCTGCACAGGCAGGGCGCCTTCGACAGCGATACGCTTGATGCTCGAACCGGTAATTTCAACTTTTTGAATTGCTTCGTCCGCCATGGATTGGCCGGAGAACAAAACGCTGCCTGCCAGGACGGTCAGGGCCAGGCGTACGCTGCGTACGCCGATTTTTTCTTTAAATGCCATTGTAACAATTACTCCGTAGTAGTTTTAATAACGACAAGCAGTACACGAGCACCGCTCAGGTCATCGGATAGATGGCCTGCGGAGGCGTGTACGGTAGGCGTAACCACATCGGTGGGAGGTGGAAGACTACTTGGTGCAATATTGTTGTAAATGCACTTTTTTGCTTGTCGAGGCAAACATTATGTCTTCTCAGCAAGAAAAAATGCATATAAACCGTGTCACATTTGGCAGTAAATAAGAAATACTGAAGAATATTTTATATAAATGTTAAATGTGAAGTTTATATTTATAAATATCGTTGTTTTAAAAAATGATCAATGGTGTTTTTATGCAACATTAAATTATTGTATTGGCAATTTGATGTTCTACCTACAATAATTTGATGAAAACCAAGAAATCGCAGAATTTATGCCATGTGAAAAAACGTAAAAAAGCCCGCTAAAAGCGGGCTGGTCGAATTGTGACAGAGTGTCAGTCAGGCCGTGTGCCGGTCTGCTTTTGCGCCCTGTCCCGCCATCGGCTTACAAGGGCTGGAATACGCCGGCGGCGCGGTTCTTTTGCACATTGTCCCAGGCGAAGATCTGGCCATTCATGGCCACGTACACGCCGGCTGGCAAGGTTTGCGCCACGCCGCAGGCAAAGCCGAGGTTGAACAGGGCATCGGAATTGTCGATTTCGTAGGGAATCATGGCACCCGTCAAAATCACCGTTTGCTGCAGGTTCGCCGCGCCCAGCACTTGCGCCGTTTCGCGCATGGTGTCGGTGCCGTGGATGATGACGATGGCTTTCTCCTGCGCCGCGCGGCACGAGGCCAGCACGCGCTGGCGGTCCGCATCCTGCATGTCGAGCGAGTCCAGCAGTGGCAATTGCTCCAGCGCCACGGGCGCCGTCATGCGCGCGCGGGCAATCGCTGCCGGCAAATGACTGTCGGAAAAGCCCAGAGTACCGTTCAATTCGTTGTAGTGCTTGTCGAAAGTGCCGCCGGTGGCGAGTATGCGCAAAGTCATGATGTGGTCACGATGTCAGTGGAGAATGACGCGCATGATATCGTGGATTGGCGCTCTTGCGTGAATGGCGCCGCATCTGGAAAATTTGGCCATCTGTGAGTACACTGGTTTCTTTGTTTGCCTGCCACCCCGACTCCGTATGAAAGCGCTCGCTCCCGGTACCGTCATTTTTCACCGCCACCGCGGTTACGGGGTGATCACGTCCGTCAATCTGCTGACGGGCTGGATCGCCGCCCGTTTCGGCAGCGAAGCGCGCACCCTGGATCTGAACCTGTCGACCGACGACGTGCAATTCGCCGATGGCGAAGCGATCCTGTTTCGCCGCGCGCCGCCGGACCGCATGCCGCACGCGCGCCTGATGGCCATGGTGCGCGAGTTGCACCAGGCCGGCTATCAAAAACTGTATCTGTATTCCTGGCCCAAGCCGTCCGGCCTGCACTGGCGCTGGCATTTGTTTACAGGGCCGCGCGACTGGATGCCGCGGCCCTGGCGCGAAGGCTGGTACGGCTCGGGCGCCGATTACAACGTCAACCCCGTGATGGGCTGGGGTGATTCCCCTGGCGCCTCCACTGGCGAGCTGATCGATGCCCTGGCCCGTTTCGACCCGCAGGGGCTGGCACAGGCGCTGGGGCGCGACGACGACCATACCGAGTGGTTTGGCCGCGTCTGCGACGCCTTATTGCCCAACTATATGTACAGCCTGGACATGCAGCGCGCGGCAGGCGAGCCCTTGCAAGACATGCCGCCCGTGCCGGTGGTGGCGGTGCGGGCCGGCGTGGCGCCGTATGCGGGACCGCAGATCGCCTGGCCGCCCGGCTGGGCCGGCCTGTGGCGCGGCCGGCACGAACTGCCGGCGCCCGCCATCCGCATCACGGGCGAGCCGGACTTGCTGAAGGGTTTTCAGCGTTCCTGAGGGCTTTGCCGCGCGTGCTGCAACGCTTCGGGATTGAGCAGGCGCGTGCATTGATTCTGCGTAAAATCGACGATGTTTTGCAAGGCGTAGCGGAAATACAGCTCATAGCTGTCACGCTCGACGTAGCCCAGGTGTGGCGTGGCCAGCACGTTCGGCAGCAGCAGCAATGGCGAGCCTGGCGGCAAGGGTTCATCCGTAAACACGTCCAGCGCGGCGGCGCCCGGGCGTCCCAGCGGCAGTGCCGCTTCCAGCGCCCCTTCAGCGACCAGTTCGGCGCGGCTGGTGTTGACGAACAGGGAAGTCGGTTTCATGCGCGCCAGGTCTTCGCTAGTTACCAGGCCGCGCGTCTTGTCGGACAAGCGCAGGTGCAAGCTCAGCACATCGGCTTGCTCGAAGAAGGCTTCACGCGACTCTGCCGCCGTATCGCCGGCCGCCACGGCCGCCGCGCGGCTCGCTTCGCTGCCCCACACGAGGATGGTCATGCCGAAGGCGCGGCCATAGCCGGCGATCAATTGCCCGATCTTACCGTAGCCCCAGATCGCCAGGGTGCGCCCTTTCAATACCGTACCGAGCGTATTGCGCGTTGGCTCCAGCGACGACATCTGCCATAGCCCCTCCTGCAAATGTTGTGCGTACGGCACGATCTTGCGCTGCGCCGCCATGATCAGCGCCCACGTCAGTTCGGCTGGCGCCGTGGGCGAGCCGATGCCTTCCGCGATGGCAATGCCCAGCTCGGTGGCGGCCGCCACATTGATGTGGCCGCTGACCTTGCCGGTTTGCGAAATCAGTTTCAGATTCGGCAGTTTCGACAGCAAGGCCCGGTTGAAACTGCTGCGTTCTCGGATCAGCACCAGCGCGTCGAACGGCGCCAGGCGGATCGCCAGCTGGCCCAGGCCCCGCGCCGTATTGCTGAACACTTTGACCTCGTGGCCGTCGAGCAATTGGAAGCAATCAAGGCCGCGCACGGCATCCTGGTAATCATCGAGTATGGCAATTTTCATGGTGGATGGCCGATTTTAGTGAGGATTTGGTAGGGAAATAACAGGATACGGGAAATGCTGAATAGCCTACTACATTAGTCAAGCTATTCTCCTACATTTTTGCGAGAATAGCTGTTTGGCGGGTGTACAATCGCCGGCACTTTTGAAGCTTCCTGATTATAGTGATAGCGCAAACTGTTCCTGTAGCCTGGGTGCATGATCCAGGTAAACGACACCAGAGCCCTGCCCGCGTGAACACGCCGCCGGCAGTGAGCCGCAGCCACCTCTCAACGATGCTGCCTGTCTTGCCGGAACGACCAGAATTTCTTTTATTGGTATTGGAGGTAATATGAATCAGCCCGTCATGGGTGGCGTCGCCGCACTCAACGTCCCAGCTTATATTAAACAACAGAAACTGATCAACTGGGTGGCCGACATTGCCGCGCTCACCAAGCCAGACCGTATTTACTGGTGCGATGGTTCGCAAGAAGAGTACGAGCGCCTGTGCGCCGAAATGGTTGCCAGCGGCACCATGAAAAAACTCAATGCGGAAAAGCGCCCGAATTCTTACCTGGCCTGCTCCGATCCGAGCGACGTGGCCCGCGTCGAAGACCGCACGTATATCTGCTCGGCAACGAAAGAAGCGGCCGGCCCGACGAATAACTGGACCGAACCTGGCGAAATGCGCCACACCCTGAACGGCCTGTTCGATGGTTGCATGCGCGGTCGCACCATGTATGTCGTGCCATTCTCGATGGGCCCGCTGGGCTCGCCGATCGCGCACATTGGTGTGGAACTGTCCGATTCGCCCTATGTCGCCGTCAACATGAAGATCATGACCCGCATGGGCCGTGCCGTGTACGACGTGCTGGGCACCGATGGCGAGTTCGTGCCGTGCGTGCACAGCGTGGGCGCACCGCTGGCCGCCGGCCAGGCCGACGTGAAATGGCCGTGCAACAGCACCAAGTACATCGTGCATTTCCCGGAAACGCGCGAAATCTGGTCTTTCGGTTCCGGTTACGGCGGCAACGCCTTGCTGGGCAAGAAATGTTTCGCCCTGCGCATCGCCTCGAACATGGGCTACCAGGAAGCGCAAGCATCCGACAACAACCCGGGCTGGCTGGCCGAGCACATGCTGATCCTGGGCGTGGAATCGCCGGAAGGCAAGAAGCATTATGTCGCGGCAGCGTTCCCATCGGCCTGTGGCAAGACCAACTTCGCCATGCTGATCCCGCCGGCAAGTTTTAACGGCTGGAAAGTGACCACCATCGGCGACGATATCGCCTGGATCAAGCCGGGTGCCGATGGCCGTTTGTACGCCATCAACCCGGAAGCGGGCTACTTCGGCGTGGCGCCGGGCACGAACGAAAAAACCAATTACAACTGCATGGCGTCCATGCGCGACAACACGATTTTCACCAACGTGGCGCTGACGGACGACGGCGATGTCTGGTGGGAAGGTTTGACGAAAGAAGCGCCAAACCATCTGATCGACTGGCAGGGCAAGGACTGGACGCCGGCGTCCGGTACCAAGGCGGCGCACCCGAACGCGCGCTTCACGGTTGCGGCAACGCAAAACCCCGTGATCGACTCGGCCTGGGACGATCCGGCCGGTGTGCCGATCTCTGCCTTCATCTTCGGCGGCCGCCGCTCGACCACCGTGCCGCTGGTCACCGAAGCGCGCAACTGGGTCGAAGGCGTCTACATGGCCGCCACCATGGGCTCGGAAACGACGGCCGCGGCCGTGGGCCAGATGGGCGTCGTGCGCCGCGATCCATTTGCCATGTTGCCGTTTATCGGCTATAACATGAGCGATTACTTCCAGCACTGGCTTGACATGGGCGTCAAGGTGGGCAAGGTCAATCCGGCTGCCCTGCCGAAGATCTACTGCGTCAACTGGTTCCGTACGGACGAGGCTGGCAAGTTCGTCTGGCCTGGCTTTGGCGACAACATGCGCGTGCTGAAATGGATGCTGGAGCGTATCGAAGGCAAGTCCAGCGGCGTGGAAAACCTGTTCGGCACGACGCCGCAGTATGGCGACCTGAACTGGGACGGCTTGCCATTCACACAGCAACAGTTCGACACCATCACCTCGATCGACAAGGCCGCGTGGGTGGAAGAATTGAAATTGCATACGGAGTTGTTTGAAAAACTCGCGTATCATCTGCCGCAAGAATTGGCAGATCACAAGGCTGCGCTGGAAAAGCGGCTGAGTGCGTAACTAAGTTAGCGTAAAGCGGCATCTGACAAGCGTAGCGAGCGGCAGTGATTTGTGGCTAAGAAGCGCAACCGTGCTGAAGCACGGTGAGCATCGCAGGCCGCAAAGCGCGCTGCGCAGTAGCTTGTCAGGTGTTGAGAGTTGTAGTGGGGGAGAAACACGCCGGCAAAGACTGGCGTGCGATAAATGACACGCCGGCAATGACTGGGGTGCTATCAAAAAGAGAAACGGCGCGGATTGCATGAGCAATCCGCGCCGTTTTTTATTGCGCTGCGTCCTTATTGCTTCAGCAGCGGCCCCAGGTATTTACCCGTCACGCTGGCCGGATTCAGCGCCACGTCTTCCGGCGTGCCCGTGGCGATGATCTGGCCGCCGCCGGCCCCGCCTTCCGGACCCAGGTCGACGATCCAGTCGGCCGTCTTGATGACGTCGAGGTTGTGCTCGATGATCACCAAAGTGTTGCCCTGGTCGCGCAGGCGGTGGATGACTTTCAGCAGCAAGTCGATGTCGTGGAAGTGCAAGCCCGTCGTCGGTTCATCGAGGATGTACAGGGTGCGGCCAGTGTCGCGCTTGGACAGTTCCAGCGACAATTTCACGCGCTGTGCCTCGCCGCCGGACAGCGTGGTGGCGCTCTGGCCCAGCTTGATGTAGCCGAGGCCCACGTCGAGCAGGGTTTGCAGCTTGCGCGCGATCAAGGGGACGGGTTTGAAGAATTCATGCGCTTCCTCCACCGTCATGCCCAGCACTTCCGTGATGTTCTTGCCCTTGTATTGCACTTCCAGGGTTTCGCGGTTGTAGCGCTTGCCGTGGCACACATCGCACGGGACGTAGACGTCGGGCAAGAAATGCATTTCGACCTTGATCACGCCATCGCCCTGGCACGCTTCGCAGCGTCCGCCCTTCACGTTGAACGAGAAGCGGCCAGCGCTGTAGCCGCGTTCCTTGGCCGTCGGCACGGTGGAGAACAAGTCGCGGATCGGCGTAAACAAGCCCGTGTACGTGGCGGGATTCGAGCGCGGCGTGCGGCCGATCGGCGCCTGGTCGACGGAAATGACCTTGTCGAAGTGTTCCAGACCGCTGATCGACTCGTGCGGCGCCGGTTCCGTCTGCGAACCATACAAATGGCGCGACAAGGCCGGATACAAGGTATCGTTGACGAGCGACGACTTGCCCGAACCGGACACGCCCGTCACGCACGTCATCAAGCCCACCGGCAAGCTCAGCGATACCTTTTTCAGGTTGTTGCCCGTCGCGCCAGTAATGACCAGCTGCTTTTCCGGATTGCTGGCGTGGCGCTTGGCTGGCACGGCAATTTTCAGCTTGCCGTTCAGGTATTGCGCCGTCAGCGATTTCTTGTTCTTGAGAATGTCGGGCAGGGTGCCTTCGGCGATGATCTCGCCGCCGTGCACGCCCGCGCCGATACCCATGTCGACGATGTAGTCGGCCGTGCGGATGGCGTCCTCGTCATGCTCGACCACCAGCACGCTGTTGCCGATGTCGCGCAAGTGTTTCAAGGTTTCGATCAGTCGGTCATTATCGCGCTGGTGCAAGCCGATCGACGGTTCATCGAGCACATACATGACGCCCGTCAAACCGGAGCCGATTTGCGACGCCAGGCGGATGCGTTGTGCTTCGCCGCCGGAGAGCGTGTCGGCGCTGCGGTCCAGCGACAGGTAGTCGAGGCCCACATTGTTGAGGAATTTCAGGCGTGAAATGATTTCCTTGACCACGCGGTCGGCGATCTCTTTCTTGGCGCCCGTCAGTTTCAGTTTTTCAAAGAATTCCAGGGTCTCGCGCAACGGTTTTCCCGCTACTTCATAAATGGCCCTTTGCTGTTTGCCCGTGCCGACCTTGACGAAGCGCGCTTCCACGCGCAGGCGTGCGCCATCGCATGAGGGGCAGCATTTTTCATTGATGAACTTGGCCAGTTCTTCCTTGACGGCCATCGAATCCGTCTCGCGGTAGCGGCGTTGCAGATTGTTGACCACGCCTTCGAACGTGTGTTCCTTGATGACGGTGCGGCCCCGTTCGTTGACATAGGTAAATGGAATCACTTGCTTGCCGGAACCGTACAACACGGCTTGCTGTGAATTCAAGTCCAGCTGCTCGAACGGCATGTCCAAGTCGAACTCGTAATACGCGGCCAAGTTCGACAGCATCTGGAAGTAAAACTGGTTGCGGCGGTCCCAGCCCTTGACGGCGCCCGAGGCAAGCGACAGGTTCGGGAACGCGACGATGCGTTTCGGGTCAAAGAACTCAATGTGTCCCAGGCCGTCGCATTCCGGGCAGGCGCCCATCGGGTTGTTGAACGAGAACAGACGCGGTTCCAGTTCCTGCAGGGAATAGCCACACACATTGCAGGCGAACTTGTTGGAGTACACGTGCTCCTGGGCCGTATCCATTTCGTAGGCAATGGCGCGGCCATCGGCCAGGCGCAGTGCCGTCTCGAAACTTTCCGCCAGGCGCTGCTTGATCTCCTGGTTCACCTTGACCCGGTCGATGACGACGTCGATCGTGTGTTTTTCCGTTTTCTTCAATTTCGGGAGGTCATCGACTTCATAGATCTTGGCCGCATGCGTGCCGCTCTGCACACGAAAGCGCACGAAGCCCTGCGCCTGCATCTGCTCGAACAGGTCCACGTGTTCGCCCTTGCGGTTGGCGACGACGGGCGCCAGTATCATCAGCTTGGTGTCTTCCGGCATGGCCAGCACGGCATCGACCATTTGCGACACGGATTGGGCGGCCAGCGCGTTTTCCGGATGGTCGGGGCAGTACGGCGTGCCCACGCGCGCATATAGCAGGCGCAGATAATCGTGGATTTCCGTCACGGTGCCGACCGTCGAGCGCGGATTGTGCGACGTTGCCTTCTGTTCGATGGAGATGGCCGGCGATAAGCCTTCGATCAGGTCGACGTCGGGCTTTTCCATCAGTTGCAGGAATTGGCGTGCGTAGGCCGACAGCGACTCGACGTAGCGGCGCTGGCCTTCCGCGTACAAGGTGTCGAAGGCCAGCGACGACTTGCCGGAGCCGGACAAGCCGGTAATCACGATCAGCTTATTGCGCGGCAAATCGAGATTGATATTCTTGAGGTTATGCGTGCGAGCGCCGCGAATGCGGATCTGTTCCATGTGATTGCCTTGCTTTCAGTGAGTGGTGCGGCCGGCGCATTGTGCCTGGGTGCAGATGAGGAGCCACAACGGGTCAACCTGTAACTATAGCCGGGTTTTGCTCTGCATGCCTGAGGCGTCCATGGGCGGATTGCGCCGCCGGGCGAACGTGCCCTGACAAAGTTTGATGCAGATGCGTACAGACGTTTGAATACTGTATATAATACCAGTATTCAAGTTTCTTGTTTTCACCTGCCGTGAAAAAAACGTGCTGCCGCACGGGAGAGGGCGTCCGCCAGAAAGCGGGTGCTTTGCGCCGCGTGGTCGCTTATAATCCTCGTTTAGTACACTAAACTAACGCGCGGGACACCGGCTCCCGCTGCAGTTCATCAGGAGTTATTCATGGCATCAGTCAACAAAGTCATCATCGTCGGCAATCTGGGCCGTGACCCGGAAATCCGCTACATGCCTAGCGGCGACGCGATCGCCAACATCGCCGTGGCCACTTCGTACAAATCGAAGGACCGCAACACGGGCGAACAAAAAGAATTGACAGAGTGGCACCGTATCTCGTTCTTCGGCCGCCTGGCGGAAATCGTCGGCCAATACCTGAAAAAAGGTTCGTCCGTCTACGTCGAAGGCCGTCTGCAAACCCGTAAATACACGGACAAGGACGGTGTCGAGAAGTACGCAACCGACATCATCGCGGAACAGATGCAAATGCTGGGCGGCCGTTCCGGCATGGGCGGCGACGCCGGCGGTGGCGATGACAGCTACGGTGGCGGCGGTGGCTACGACGCCCCAGCCCCGCGCCAGGCACCAGCTCCGCGCCCAGCCCCGGCGCCGGCCCCACGCCCGGCACCGAAGCCAGCACCGAACTTCTCGGATATGGATGACGATATTCCGTTCTAAGCACGTCGTACTGACGCCTGCCGTCAGCCACTGTTGATAGAAGCCTGCTTCATCCGTGAAGCAGGCTTTTTTATGCGCACGGGCTGTAGTGGGCGATTCGGGGCGCATTGTCACATTCCATAGCAAGAAGCGGATAGCGGCGTTGTCCGGATGCTGGTCTGATGGTGATTTTGACGACGCCGGAGAACAGCATGGCTTTTCGTATTACGGGGCTGTCGCCCGAACCTTT
This sequence comes from Janthinobacterium sp. KBS0711, assembly GCF_000988085.1. Lineage (NCBI taxonomy): Bacteria > Pseudomonadati > Pseudomonadota > Betaproteobacteria > Burkholderiales > Oxalobacteraceae > Janthinobacterium > Janthinobacterium sp. KBS0711. Next base: position 144,495 of record NZ_LBCO01000014.1, read on the forward strand.
TCTGCCCTTTTTTTCCTTGTCCGATGCCGAGTTAATGGCGCTGGGCATGCGGCGCCAGGTGGTCGACCAACACCCCGGATTTCCTGACCGTATAGCGCTGGTGGACGCAGAGTTGGGCGAGACCGTGCTGTTGTTGAATCATGTGTGCCAGCCCGCCATGACGCCTTACCGGGCTTGCCACGCCATTTTTGTCCGCGAGGGCGCCACGCAAGCGTACGATGCCGTCAACCAGGTGCCGGAATCGATGCGGCGGCGTCTATTGTCGCTGCGGGCCTATGCTGTCGATGGCATGATGCTTGATGCCGACGTGGTGGAAGGCACCGCCGTAGAAGCCGTCATTACACGACTATTCGGCAATGCTGACGTCAGTTATATCCATGTTCATAATGCCAAGCGGGGCTGTTATGCGGGGCGTATCGACCGAGTTGGCAGCTCCCATATTTAATCGCGCAAGCCCATCTCCAGACTGTAGCTTGCCACCGCATTCCTGCGCGCCGCATTGCGCATCAAATACACCTGCACCGTGTACTCGCCATCGGCTGGCAGTTTTGCCTGGTAATTGTTACCGGTGGTCGAGCCGATGAACAGGGCTTCATCCTGGCCTGGCTGGCGGATGTTGAAGTAATTCGACGGTTGATTAGTCTTGAGCTTGACGCTGAGGGTCTGGCCCGCCTTGCCTGCCACCGTGTATTCGGCCGTTGCGTAGCCCTTGATCTTGCCTTTCACGTTGTGCACGGTTTTTTCTGCCGTCAATTCGACGTTTTCCTTGTGGACCGGGGCGGCGCTCCAGGCGGGCATGGTGAAAACGAGGGCCGCCAGCAGCAGGCTGGCGCGAATGGGCAGATGGCGATGCGGCATGGGGACTTCCTCTTGAGCGTGGTGCCAGCGCGCTCGCCGGCGATGCTGGCCATGTTACGCCAGATGCCGTCATTGGCTAGTACGGCAGCGCTCGTACCGTGTGTGCCGATGCGCTTTTTTTTCACATTTCTTGACCTGCGCGTTTTTTCCGGACGCGCACGTTTCAACGCGCGGAAAAAGACGAAATTCAGGTAGGCTGAAGCGTCTCTTCTCACTACTCTGAAAGGAACGCAGCATGGGAATTTCCGGAAAAGTCGCACTCGTCACGGGGGCCGCGCAAGGTATCGGCAAGGCTATCGCCTTGCGCCTGGCCAAGGATGGCGCCGATATCGCGCTGGTGGATCTGAACCAGGAAAAGCTGGACACGGCCGCCGCCGAAGTGCGCGCGCTGGGACGCCGTGCCGTCACTTTCATTGCCGACGTGTCGCAGCTCGCTCAGGTCACCGAAGCGGTGGCGTTTGCCGAGCAGGAGCTGGGCGGTTTCGACATCATTGTCAACAACGCCGGTATCGCACAAGTGCAGCCGCTGCTCGACGTGACGCCGGAAGAGGTCGACCGCATCATGCGCATCAATGTGCAAGGGACGCTCTGGGGCATCCAGGCGGCCGCCAAGACCTTCAAGAAGCGCAAGCAGAAAGGCAAGATCATCAATGCCTGCTCCATCGCCGGGCATGACGGCTTTGCCTTGCTGGGCATGTACTCGGCCACCAAGTTTGCCGTGCGCGCGCTGACGCAGGCGGCGGCCAAGGAACTGGCGGCCGACGGCATCACCGTCAACGCGTATTGCCCTGGCGTCGTCGGCACGGACATGTGGACCGAGATCGACAAGCGCATGGCCGAAGTGACGGGCGCGGAACTGGGTGCGACGTATAAAAAATATGTGGACGGCATCGCGCTGGGACGCGCCGAGACGCCAGACGACGTGGCAGGGCTCGTCTCCTTCCTGGCGGGGCCCGATGCCGATTACATGACGGGCCAGGCGCCGCTGATCGACGGAGGATTGGTATACCGTTGATAGCGTGAAGGGGGCAGACGGGGATTTGGCGTCCCCGTCCGCCCCCAGTCTGCTAGTTAATGCTGACTTCCTTGCGGTTGTCGCGCGGAACCCGGTCGATCATCTTGTTGTAGGGATCGACGCCCACTTCGAACGGTTTGTCCTTCACCGTTATCGTCACCACGGGGTCGCTGCCGGACAGGACGCGCTTATCCGTGAACAGGACTTTTTCATCCTTCTCTTTGCCGCCCGGCGGGCGTGCGAAGATGGCGATTTCCACCGGCTCGTCGTAGGCGCGCGCGCTTTCCTTGCCCTTGCCGTCGGACTCCAGCTTGGCCAGGTGCAGCTGCATGGTGACATCCCACTGGCCATCCTTGCGCTGTACGGCCTTCGCTTGCGTGACGCGGTTGTCGTAGAAGACGATCTTCTCGAACAGGTCCGTGATCAGCGCCTGCTTGTCCTGCGGCGCTTCGGCGCGGATGTAGGCCAGCAGTTCCGACGACGTGGTAAATGGCGCCTGCTGGTAGCCCTTGTCCTGCAGATAGCGTTTCAGGGCGCGGTTCAGCGCTTCCTCACCGATTTCATCGCGCAGGCGGTAGAACACCAGGCTGCCCTTGTTGTAGTGGATGTATTGCTGTCCCTCCACGCGCGCCAGCGGCAGTTCCTCGATGGCTTCGCCGCCGCGTCCGCTCAGGTAGCGGTCCAGTTCATAGCGCAGGAAGCGGCGCATCTTGTCGCGCCCGTATTCCTTTTCCATCACCATCAGGGCCGAGTATTGCGCCAAGGACTCCATCAGCATGGTGGCGCCCTGCACGTTGGCGCCGATCACTTGATGGCCCCACCACTGGTGCGCCATTTCATGCGCCGTGACGTAGAATACGTAGTCGATGTCATCCTTGTCGCGCAGGTCGGCGATGAAGCCGATGCCTTCCGAATACGGGATCGTATTGGCAAACGACTGCGCGAAGCTCTGGTAGCCGGGGAATTCCAGGATGCGCACCTGCTTGTGCTGGTAGGGCGTGAACTCGGTGGTGTAATAGTCGAGCGACTTTTGCACGGAGGTGATCATGCGCTGCGTGTTGTAGCCATGCTTTTTATCGAAATAAACTTCGATCGGCACGCCGCGCCACGCGTCTTTCTTGACTTCCCAGCGCGCCGACAGATAGGCGAAGAACGGCATCATCGGCTGGTCCATCTTGTAGCGGTAATAGCGGCGGCCATCCTTTTCCCAGCTCTTCTGCAGATAGCCGGGCGCCAGGGCGATCTGTTCGTCGCTGGTGGACACCGTCGTGTCGAAATGGATCCAGTCCGCTTCGCCGCCAAAGACCGTATTGCCATAGGCGGAGGTGTCTTCCAGCTTGGCCATGCGCTGCGGCTCGCCCAAGCCCCGCTTGCGGCGCTCATTGCGGTCCGTCAACTCCATTTCCTTGGTATAGCCGAAGTGCGGGAAATACGCCTGGTTGTTGAAGAAGCTGCCGTTCAGGTTGACCTGGTCCGGCGCGCCGCTGTTGGTAAAGCCTTCATGCGTGACGGCCACCGTGAAGTCCAGCGGCAGGGTGGCACCGGGCGCCACGGGGCGGGCCAGCTTGAGGATGCTAAAGCCCAGTTCCTCGTCGTTCAGCGTCACCTTGTGCTCAGGCAAGTTCAACCAGTGCGTGTCCAGGTCCGGATTGAGTTGAATGCGCAGGGTGTCGAGCGGCTGCTGCGTCTTGTTTTGCAGCACGTAGTGGCCCTTGATCAAGACTTTGCGTTGCTCGGGATAGATATCCACATCGGCCTGGATATCGGTGATCTTCAGCTGTGGCAAGTCCTTGTACTGTTTGTACAATTTCTCGTAGCGCGCCTGCTTGTCCATGCTGACATTCGCCGTTTCATACCGGTTCAGCACATTTGTGTTGTAGAAGATCCAGCCGCCCGTGCCGGCCCAGCACAGCAGCACCACGGCCAGCGCGGCACCAGCTTTGCCGCTCAGGCGCTGGCGCGCCAGACGCACGCGCGCACGCCAGTCGGCGGACAGGCCGCGCACCCAGAATGCCTGCGCCAGCATGACGAGGGCCACGGTGAACAGAGTCCAGTACAGCGCGAACCAGGACCAGCCGGCCAGGAAGTGGCCATAGCCATTCATGTCCGAATACTTGATGGCCGGCGTGCCGCCGAAGGCGTACAGATTGTGTTCGAAGTGCAGCATGCCCAGCACCATTTGCGCCACCATCAGCAGGATCACCAGCAGGTAGCCGATGAACTTGTTATTCGACAGCACTTGCAGGGTGAGGGCGCACAAGGCCATCAGCACGAAGAAGAGGGCGCCCAGCAGGGTGCCTTTCAGGTACAGCCCCAGTTCCACGGGCGCGCCGCCCTTGTAGAGCTGGAAACCGATGGCCGCGATGACGCCCACCAGCAGGTAGCCGGCGATGACGCCGACCAGGGCCGTGCATTTGGCCAGCAGTGGAACCCAGCTGGGCACGGGCATGGCATCGCTGACATCGGCGATCCTGACCTGCCGTTCCTTGAAGATCAGTTCGCCCGCATAAAAGGTGACGATGATGATCAGCATGAAGCTGAAGCTGTTGTTGATATTTTGCAGCATCAGGTGCGTCATCGGATACACGGCCGTGCCGTACATGTTCTTGCCGATACTCGCCCCGGCGACCAGGTTGATCACGGCGAACAGCAGCATGACGAGGAAGGGCACGCTCTTGAATACGCCGACGGCGTCGAAGCGCAGGATTTGCCACCATTGGCGCCAGGCTGTCGCGCCCGTAAAGACGGGGACGCTGCGCGGCAGGTGCAGCGGCGTCGCCACGGCCGGCGCGGTGGCCGCGGCCTTGTGCTTGCCGAACAGGCGTTTTCCCGTCCCCGTGCGCTGCGGCTTGAACAGGATCACGGTGGCGGCGAACAGTACTACCGTGATGGCCAGCCACAGCAAGCGGTTGGCCAGCAGGAAGCCGGAAAACGGCGGCAAGCCCGCGTTCGCTTCGGCGGACGTGAAGTAGCGCGTCATGCGGCCGAACGCGCGCATGCCGAACGGGTCGAGCAGGACGGCGATCCATTCGTTGTTGATGTCGCGCGTAAAGGCGCCCGCCATGCCCCACAGCACGAAAAAGCCCAGCACGCCCACGTAGACGAGCAGCATCGAGCGCGTGGTGGCCGCCAGCAACATCAGCAGGGCGCCGATGAAGAGCAGGTTCGGAATCACCATGACGCCGAAGCTCCACGCATACGCATGCAGCGAGAACGCGCCCACGCGCTGCGGGTCGACCCAGGGCATGAGGGGGCCGAGCATGAGGGCCAGGGCGATGGCGGCAAAGATCACCAGGCAGGCGACGAAGCCGGCGGCAAAGCGGCCGAACAGGTAGTCCCACTTGCGCATGGGCGTGGCGAACAGCATGTCGGCCATGCCCACTTCGCTGTCGCGCAGCACGGCGCCCGCGATGAAGATGGTGATGAGCAACATCGACAGCAGGCTGAACATCGTCAGCAACTGCGCCACCACGGTGGGTGCATTGCGGTTGATGTTGCCGATGGCGCCGCCGATCTGGATCGAATCGCTGCTGCTGGCGCCAAACGCCATCAAGGCGAGGATGACGGCAAATATCCACAGCAGCGGCTGTTTCAGCTGATAGCCGAGGTCAAACTTGAAAAATTCCTTCCACATAGCGGCCCCTTACGCTGCAGCTGCGGCGGCGCCGCTGCGGGCGGCGTTGCGCACGTGCAGGAAGTACACGTCTTCCAAGTCCGGGGCGATCTGCGTGAAGCCGCTGTCGGGCTGGCTGTCGGCAAACACATTGATTTGCGGCTTGCCGCCCACCAGGCGCGTCGACAGTACGTTCAAGGTTTGCTGGTATTGCGCCAGCTCGTCCATGCTGACGCTGCGGCGCCAGACCTTGCCATGCAAGGTATCGATGGCCGCCTGCGGCTCGCCCTGCACCAGCACCTGTCCCTTGACGATCATCGCCATGCGCGGGCACAGGTCCGTCACGTCATCGACGATGTGCGTCGACAGAATGACGACCACCTGCTCGCCGATCTTCGCCAGCAGGTTCAGGAAGCGGTTGCGCTCGTCCGGGTCCAGGCCGGCCGTTGGTTCATCGACGATCACCAGGCGCGGCGCGCCCAGCAGCGCCTGGGCGATGCCGAAGCGCTGGCGCATGCCCCCCGAATACGTGCCCAGGTTGCGCTTGCGCGCTTCCCACAGATTGGTTTGCTGCAGCAAGGCTTCCACGGCCTCCTTGCGCGGTCCCTTTTCCGTCAAGCCTTTCAAGACGGCAAAGTGGTTGAGCAGGGTTTCCGCGCTGACCTTCGGATACACGCCGAAATCCTGCGGCAGATAGCCGAGCTGGCGGCGCAGGCCGGCCTTGTCCTGCAGTACATCGACGCCATCGAAATGGATGCTGCCGCTATCGGGATCTTGCAATGTTGCAATGGTGCGCATCAGCGAGGACTTGCCCGCGCCATTCGGTCCCAGCAAGCCGAACATTCCGTTGGGAATGTCCAGGCTGACATTGTTGATGGCCTTGACGCCATTGGCATACGTTTTGTTCAGCTGTTTGATCGATAGCATGTGCAGCACTCTCCAGAGCTTGGGTATGAAAGCCGGCAGATGCATGCCTGCCGGTCTGTGGAAGGGGATCGCCCTTGTTTTGCAGCCGCGGTGGCGGATGTTACTTAAAAACAATAATATATAGCCAATTGGGAGAAAGTTAATGTTTTTGCGATCAAGGGTGGAAATACAGGGCTGGAATGCAGGAGGGAGGGATGAGCGACGTGGTGCTACACTCGCCACCTTAACGACGCCATGCGGCGGAAAGGCGGGACCATGCCGGTAGCACAGAACATGACATTGCGCGCCGTTGCGCCCGGTGAAGAAGGGGCGCTGGCGCAGCTGTTCCAGCTGTATTGCTATGACAATACCGCCTGGAGCGGCGAGGGCGTGCTGGCCGACGGCCGCTACGACGTGTGCGATGCCGGGCTGGCCGAGTATGTGCATGCGCCCGGGCATACGGCCGTCTGGGTCGAGGTCGATGGGGCGCTGGCGGGCTTTTTCATCACGGAACCCGGCATGGAGGGCAAGCTGCCGGTGCAGGAGTTCAGCGACCTTTTTATTTTGAAGAAGTACCGGCGCCGTGGCGTGGCGCTGGAAGTGGTGCGGCGCGTCCTGCTCGACAGTGCGCAGACCTGGATGGTGGCGACGTTCCGCGCCGATGCGGATGCCTGCGCGTTCTGGCGGCAGGCATTTGCGCGCCTGCCGTTTGCCAGGGTCGAGGCGTACGACGATCCGGACTTGCCGCAGTTCCAGCTGACCTTGCTGAAACCGGCGGCCTGAGCTGGATTAGAAGCGTACTTTTACATACGCCGACGGTCCCGTCAGGCGGATGTTCAGGTCGGCATCGCGTTCGCTGTCGCGGTGCAGCTTGATTTTCGAGATGCCGTAATCGGCCACGAAACCGATATTTTTGAACGGGAACCATTCCACGCCGACATTGCCGCCGTAGATGTGACCATTGATGCGCCCGCCATTTTTCTTGATGCCCGATGCTTCCGCATACATGCGCAAGTCTGGCGTAAAGGCGTGGCGCCAGCCCACTTCCAGCAGCGGTGCAAACGCGTGCTCGCCGATGGAATCGCGTGCCGTGGCCGTTTCGCCATTGACGATGCCGGTGGCCGTGCCTTTCAGGTTGGCGTGGTAGTAGGCGGCGCCCAGGCCGATGCCGAAGGTGTCGTTGCCGCTGCCCAGCCACCATTTATAGGCCAGCTTGGCCAGGTCCAGCTTCAGGTCGGCATTCGCCGTGGCCGTGCCTGTGACGGGCTGGCCATTGATGATGGTTTCGCCCGTCAAGCTTGGCGTATAGGATTTGTCGTAGCGGTAGTAGTCGAATGCCAGGCCATGGCGGTCGCCGATCAGCAAGTCCGCCTTGATGCGCGGGATGGTGGTATGGCTCTGCTTCGATTCGGGCGCGTCGATGCGGCCAAACTGCGTGTCGGCGCCGATATTGATGCGCGGATCGGCGGAAAACGCGCCCACCGAGATGCTGACACGGTCCAGCGCCGGCGATGGCTCGGCCCGCGCCGTGGCGGCCGCCGTGGCAATACCCAGCACGCCCAGCATCATGGCGCCGCGCAAGGCGAGGTGGTGCGGGCGTGGTGGGGACAGGCGGGTGGACACGGACATGGCAGACATGGGGCAACTCCTCAAAATAAAGTGAAAACTGTCGCGACGCTTGGGCGGCCCACGCTGGGCAACAGTGCAATGAGGAAATGGTAGCAATTGTTACTTTTAAATTACGTAGCCGCACGGCGCAAGTGGCCGTCGGACTTGTCCTACCGTGTGTAACAGCCGGTAAACATAAGGACATTGCCTGCCATGCGGAACGCGGGCAGAATGGTGCGCACAAGGAGGAGACCTCGTATGAGAATTGCCGCTATTTCCGATATCCACGGCAACCTGGACGCGCTTGACGCCGTGCTGGCTGACATCGCCCGGCGTGGCGTGGACGTGACCGTCAACCTTGGCGATATCGTCTCGGGCCATCTGCAGCCGCGCGCCACGGCAGCGCGCCTGATGGGGCTGGGCCTGCCCACCATCCGCGGCAACCACGAGCGCCAACTGCTGGGCGATCCGGCCCGCATGGGCGTGTCCGACGCCTATGCGCGCGCGCAACTGCTGCCGGAACAACTCGCGTGGATAGAGGCGCTACCCGCCACCATGCGCCTGCGGCACGACGTGCTGCTCGTGCATGGCACGCCTACCAGCGACCTCGTGTATTTTCTCGACAGCGTCACGCCGCAAGGCAGCCGCGCCGCCACGCCGCAGGAAGTGGCCGAACGCGCCGGCGAGGCCGACGCGGCCTTGATCCTGTGCGGCCACACGCACATGCCGCGCCAGATGCGCCTGGATGATGGGCGGCTGATCGTCAACCCGGGCAGCGTCGGCTTGCAGGCCTATGACGACGATCACGGCTATCCGCACGTGATGGAAAACGGCACGCCGCATGCGCGCTATGCGATTGCCGAACAGGGCGCCGATGGCCGCTGGACGGCGCAGTTGCACGCCGTGGAATATGACTGGGAAAAGGCGGCCCTTTTGGCGCTGGCCAACGGGCGGCCCGACTGGGTCGTGCCCTTGCGCACGGGCCGGGTTTGCGTGCTTACCTGAACTCTTCCGCCACCAGGTTGTACTTCTGCATCTTGTGATACAGGGTCTGCTTCGGCAAGCCGAGCACCGCGCTCACTTCGCTGACGTTGCCTGCGTATGCGCGCAGTTCCTGCTCGATCAGCGCGCGTTCGAAGCCGTTGACCTGTTCCGCCAGCGACAAGGGGCTGGCCTGGCCGCTCGCCAGCAGGCTCGAGGCGCCGCCGGCGATGCCGAGCACGAAGCGGTCGGCGATATTGCGCAGTTCGCGCACGTTGCCGGGCCAGGAATGGGCCATCAGGTTGCGCATCTGCGCGCTGGAGACGACGGGCGCGGCGCGGTTGTAGCGGGCGGCGGCGGCCAGCACGAAGTGTTCGAACAGGATGGGAATATCCTCGCGCCGTTCGCGCAGCGGCGGCAGATGCAGCACGATCAAATTCAGGCGGTAGTACAGGTCGCTGCGGAATTTCTGTTGCTGCGACAAGTCTTCCAGGTCCAGCTTGGCAGCCGCGATGACGCGCACGTCGACGGGCGTGGGCACGTTCGAGCCCAGCCGTTCGATATAGCGTTCCTGCAGCACGCGCAGCAATTTCACTTGCAGCGACAGGGGCAGGCTTTCGATTTCGTCGAGGAAGAAAGTGCCCTGGTCCGCGTGCTCGATCTTGCCCACCTGCCGCTTGGCCGCGCCCGTAAACGCGCCCGGCTCGTGGCCGAAGACTTCGCTTTCAAAAATGCTTTCGGGAATCGCGCCGCAGTTGACGGCGACAAAGTTATGTTTGCGGCGGTGGCTGAAGTCGTGCAGGCAGCGGGCCACCATTTCCTTGCCCGTGCCCGTGTCGCCATAGATCAGTACGTCGGCAGGTTCGTTCGCAACGTCGAGGATCAAACGCCGTATGTCGCGCATCGCCACCGAATTCCCCAATAGACGCGCTTCGATGCCGCCGCCGTCCTCGAGCTGGCGGCGCAGGCTGTGCACTTCCAGAGTCAGGCGCCGGGTTTCCAGCGCGCGCAGGATGACGTCGACCAGCTGGTCGGACGAATACGGTTTTTCGATGAAATCGTAGGCGCCCGTGCGCATGGCGTGTACTGCCATGGTGATGTCGCCATGGCCCGTGACGAGGATCACGGGCAGGTTGGCATCGAGCGTCTTGACCGCCTGCAGCAATTCCAAGCCGCTCATGCCGGGCAGGCGTACGTCGCTCACGACGATGCCGGGGAAATCCGGGGTCAGCAGTTTATAGGCCAGCTCGGCCGAGTGGAAGGCCAGCACGTCCAGGCCGGCCAGCTGTAAAGCCTGCTCGCTGCCTTCGCGTACGGTGGGGTCGTCTTCGACCAGCAAGACCTTCAAGCCGTCAAACATGTTTTTCCTCCTGCGTTGCAATCTGTAGTTCGATGGTGAAGATGGCGCCGCCGCCGGGGGCGTTTTCTGCGCGCAGCACGCCGCCGAACTGGCGCGTGATCTGTTCGGAAATGGCCAGTCCCAGGCCCAGCCCCAGGCCTTGCGGTTTGGTCGTGAAGAACGGTTCGAACAGGTGTTCATACACTTCCGTCGACAGGCCCGGCCCCGTGTCGGCCACGTGGATCAGCACGTGCTCGGGCGTACATTCGACGGACACGCGCAGGCTGCGCACGTCGCTGCCATTCATGGCGTCGAGCGCATTGGCGTACAGGTTGACCAGCACCTGTTCCAGGCGGTTGCTTTCGCACATGGCGAAGATGTCTTCGGGCGGCAGTTGCAGGGTGAAACGCACATTTTCCACCTGCAGCCGGCGTTCGACAAGGAACAGGGCGTTGCTGATCGCCGTGGGGATCGAGACGGAGGTCAGGCTGGTCGTCGACTTGCGCGCAAAAATCTTCAACTGGCCAGTAATAGTCCCCATCCTGGCCGCAATTTGCGATATCTTCGCCAAGTTGCGCCGTGCATCGTCGAGCCGTCCCCGCTCGAGCAGGATGACGGCATTGTCGGACATGGTGCGCAGCGCCGTCAGCGGCTGGTTCAGTTCATGCGTGATGCTGGCCGACATCTGCCCCAGCACGGCCATCTTGCCAGCTTGAAACAGTTCGTTTTGCGTGATGTGCAGCTTTTGCTCGGCCTTGCTGCGCACGTCGATTTCCTGGCTCAGGCTTTGCGTCATGGCATTGAGTTCCGACGTGCGTTCCTCGACCATGGCTTCCAGGTTGTCGTAGGCATGCTGCAGGTCTTCGCGGGCGCGCAATTTTTGCGCCACGGCCGCGCGGCGCTGGCGCAGGTAAAAGAACAGCAGCATGAAAAAGCCCAGCAGCACGCACGAGAAGGCGGCCGCCGCGCGCGCGCTGGCCTTGGCCTGCGCCAGGTCGGACAAATAAATAAAAGTCCAGCCTTGCGGCGACTTGAGCTTGATCTGCGTCATCACGCTCGAGCTGGTCTTCGGCGGCGTGTCCGCATGTTCCTGCTCGCGTACGCTGATCACGCGCGCGCCATTGCCCAGCTGGCGGTCGGAAACGAAGGGGATGGCGGCCAGCTGCTTCGAATAGTACTGGCGCGTGCGGTTGAGCTCTTCGACGATGGCGGGTGACAGCGGCGCCAGGGTCTTGTACTTCCAGTCCGCCATGGAGCTGAGAAAAATCACGCCGTGCTCGTCGGCCAGCATCACCTTGTCGGCGCCTTGCACCCAGCGTTTTTCCAGGTTTTCCAGGTTCACCTTCACCGTTGCCAGGCCCAGCATGTGGCCATTCTGATAGATGCCGTGGGCAAAGAAGTAACCGGGTTCCAAGCGCGTCGTGCCCACGCCATAGAAGCGGCCCGGCGTGCCGCGCAGCGCATCCTGGGCGTAGGGGCGGAACGAGATATTGTCGCCGATAAAGCTGTCGGGCTGCTGCCAGTTGCTGGCGGCCCGCGTGTTGCCGTCGAGGTTGCTGATGAAAATCGTCGACGATTTCGCCTGGGCATTCATCTGCTCGAGGTAATGATTGACCGTATCGACCAGCACCGGATCTTCCGGGTGCTGCAGCAGACGGATCACGTCGCGGTTCAGCTCCAGGGTCTTGGGCAGGAAGTCGTATTTCTCCAACGCATTTTCAAGACTGCTGACATACACCTCCAGGCGCTGCGCGCCGCTCGCCTGCAGCTTGCCGATGGCGATGCGTTCGGTCCAGAAATACACGAGCCAGACGGTGGCCAGGCAGGCGGCCAGCACCACGCCCCAGGCCAGCGTTTCGCGGCCCGACCGTTGCGACAGGCGCTGGCGCCAGGAAAGGGAGGGTTTGGTAGTACTGCTATTCATAAAATCAGCTGCCAACTTGCAAGAACCCACAGTATCGCATTTAAATATTGCGTAAAAAGAAAAAGCCGCCGGATATGCATCCGGCGGCCCACACTTCTATTTTACGGACATCTCAACGTCCGACAAAATCGTAGCGAGCGGCAGTGATTTGTGGCCGAGAAGCGCGCCGCGCAGTAGATTTTGGCCGACGTCCTTAGAACGTATGACGCATGCCCAGGTTAAAGCCGCTGTTGCCGGTGCCATCGTCCGTGGCATTGCCAACCTTGTAGGTAGCGCCGTTCTTGTTGCTGATGTGGCCGTAACCTGTGTACAGGTCGCTGCGCTTGGACAGGGCATAGAAGGCGCCGATGGCCCACTGCTGGGCGTCACGGTTGGCATTGCTCTTGTCGTTGTGGCGGATGTACGACGCGACCAGCTTGGTGGCGCCGAACGGGGCGCTGAAGCCGACCAGGATGTCATTGCTCTTGCTGTTGTCGAGGGCGCGGTTGTCGGCGTAGCCGAAGTTACCTTGCAGCACGCCAAAGTCGTAGCGCGTGGCCAGCAGAGTGTTGCGCGTTTGCTGGGTCGCCAGCGCATTTTCCTGGCGGTGGTGCGTCAGGGTCACGTTCAGCGGACCGTCGATGTAGTGCACGGCGCCGCCCATGCTGCGGTTTTTCGCATTGTCGCCGGCCACTTCGCCAAAGCCATACGCCAGGTCGGCCGACAGCTTGCTCCAGGTTGGCGTGCTGTATTGCACCATGTTGTCGATGCGATAATTCGTCGCCATAATGTTCGACGCCGTGCCGGCCAGGCCGATGACAAACGGATCGGCCACGTCGCGCAGTGCCAGGTAGTACGGCGTATATTGGCGGCCCAGGGTGAGGGCGCCGGCGCTGCCGGTCAGGCCCACATACGCCTGGCGGCCGAACAGCCGGCCGCCCTGGCCCGAGGTACCGGTATCGATATTGAAACCGCTTTCCAGCACGAAGGTGGCGGCCAGACCGCCACCGAGGTCTTCCTTGCCCTTGAAGCCGATGCGCGAGCCGGAAGCGATGCCGGAAGCAACGCGGTTCAGGCGGTCTCCAGCCGCATCCTTGTCGAACACCAGGCCGGCGTCAGCCACGCCATACATGGTCACGTTCGATTGGGCCATGGCGCCGGTGGAGGCTGCGCCGAGGGTCAGCAGGGTAAACAGGACTTTTTTCATGAAAATCTCTCTAATAAGTTGGAATGACTACTGATCGCACTACCTGACTGCTTGTTACTCAACATCGACAACAAATAAATGGCCCGCTTGTGGCGGGCCATGGCGCTATCAGGCTTTGCTAGCGTGATCCGCTTCGCCCCAATGGCTTTCCGTGTTCTGGTTGGCCGCGTTGGCCGCGGCGGCTTCTTCCTCGGTGGCCAGGCCACCTTCCCACTTGGCGACGACAGCCGTGGCGACGGCATTGCCGACCGCGTTGGTGGCCGAACGGCCCATGTCGAGGAATTGGTCGACGCCCATCAGCAGCAGCAAGCCCGCTTCCGGAATATTGAACTGGTTCAGGGTAGCGGCAATCACTACCAGCGAGGCGCGCGGCACGCCGGCCATGCCTTTCGAGGTCAGCATCAGCAGCAGCAGCATGGTGATCTGCGTGCCTATCGACAGGTCGATACCGTAGGCTTGGGCGATGAACAGCACGGCAAAGGTGCAGTACATCATCGAGCCGTCCAGGTTGAAGGAGTAGCCCATCGGCAGCACGAAGCTGGAAATCTTGCGGTCCACGCCGAACTGGTCGAGCGCCGTCAGCAGTTTTGGATAGGCCGCTTCCGAGCTGGCCGTCGAGAATGCCAGCAGGAATGGTTCGCGGATCAGGCCGACCAGTTTGAAGACGCGCGGGCCGATGACGACGAAGCCGGCGGCGATCAGCAGTGCCCACAGGCACATCAGGCCCAGGTAGAAGCCACCCATGAACTTGGCAAACGTGACCAGCACGCCCAGGCCGTGTGTGGTGATGACGGAGGCCATCGCGGCGAACACGGCCAGTGGAGCCAGGTTCATGATGGTGCCGGTGATGCGCAGCATGACTTGTGCCAGCTGGTCGACAACGGCCGTCAGGGTCTTGCCCGATTCGCCCAGGCCGGCCAGTGCGCCGCCGAAGAAGATCGAGAACACCAATACTTGCAGGATTTCATTGTTGGCCATGGCCTCGATCGGCGACTTCGGCACCAGGTGCGTGAAGAAATCTTTCAAGGTGAAGGCGGCCGTTTTCAAATTCGTTGAAGCGTGTACGTCCGGTAATGGCAAGCCCAGGTTGGTACCCAGCTGCATCAGGTTCGACAGTACCATGCCCAGCGCCAGCGAGACCAGCGAGGCAACCACGAACCAGCACATGGCTTTCAGGCCGATGCGGCCCGCCGTCTTGCCGTCGCCCATGTGGGCAATGCCGACCGTCAGGGTGGAGAACACCAGCAGCGCAATGATCATCTTGATCAGGCGCAGGAAGACGTCGGTGACGATGGAAATATTGCCAGCGATCTGAGCGCTGAGCTTGGCATCAGGGAAGGCGGTGTTGCATCCATACCCGACAATAATGCCGAGGACCATGGCAATCAGGATGTACAGGGTTAATGGCCGTTTCTTTTTCATTTTGACTCCTCCAAATGAAGCGCCGCTGTGAGCGGATTATTGATAGCGAGCAACTCAAGCTTGGAGTCAATATTTCTCAAAAACAAGCCCTTGCGTGCTAGCGATTATTTGCAGCAAAACCTGTACATAGCAAAGGATATGCCTGAAATTGGCATTTGACGCATAACTTCTTAAGTTGTTGATTTAATGAGGCTTTTTTGTTGTCAGGATGTTGCAATTTCGCAGGCTTGCGCGAAATATTGGACGCGGCGGGGCATCGCTGTATGACTTTTCATACGCTAGTCGCGTCAGGGCGGCAGTGCGCCAAAAAGGCAAGATTATCAGGACAATAAAAAAGCCCCTCCGAAGAGGGGCCGATGTTGCGTAATACTTGTTTTCTTGACGTTAGAACTTGATATTGGCCGTCAGGCTGAACGAACGGGGCTGGCTTGGCGTGTAGCGGAAGCCGGACTTGTTGATGGCTGCCACATAGGTCTTGTCGGCCAGGTTGTAGGCGTTCAGCTGCAGGTCGAGGTTCTTGTTGACGGTGTAGGTTGCCATGGCGTCGAAGACCCAGTAGGCATCCACGCGGGCCGGTGTGCCGACGGCGCCATCGGTGCCGCGCAGCATTTCACCCACGTAACGCGCGCCGCCGCCGATCTTCAGGCCGAATGGCAGGGTGTACGACGTCCAGCCCGTAAACGCCTGTTTTGGCGTGTAGCTGAGGTTGTTGACGCCGCTGGCGGTGACGACCTTGCCCGACTTGACACTGGTATTCATGCGCGTATAGCCAGCGCTGACCAGCCAGTTAGGCATGACTTCGCCCACCATGCCGATTTCGATGCCCTGAACGCGCTTCTTGCCGGTCTGGTAGTAGATCAGGTCGATGGGATCTTGCTCTACTTCATTTTTCACTTCCGTCTGGTACACGGCTGCCGACAGCGACAATTTTTGTTTCAGGAAATCCCACTTGGTGCCGATTTCCTTGGTGGTGGTTTCCTGCGGATCGTAGATCGGATTTTGCGCGCTGCTGGCGCCGGTGCTCAGCGTGAAGTTGGTGCCCGGTGGCGCCTTCGACGTGGCCCACAGTGCATACACGCTGCTTTCCGGCGTCGGCTTGTATAGGGCCGAGATCTTGCCGTTGGCGAAGGTGTCGTTCAAGGTGATGTGGGCAGGAATAGGCGTACCAACCGGCAACTTTTGTACCTGGCCTTGGGCCACGGCCGTTTGCAGGGTGATGGCGTCATACGTGGTGTTGAAATGGTCGAAACGCACGCCGCCGTTGAAGATCCACTTGTCGCCGAACTTGATGGTGTCGAAGACATACGCGCTTTGCGTGTTGACTTCGCCTTGGCTGTAAGCGCCGTTGCGCACCGGCTGGTAGCCGGTAACCGGATCGCGCGGATTTGGATGGTACAGATTGGCGTCCGGCAGGGTGCCCAGGCTGGCAGGCACATAGCTGTAGTTGGTCTGTTTTTCGCTGGTGAACTCGGCGCCGGCCACCACCGAGTGCTTCAGCACGCCCGTGTCAAATTGCGCGCTGAGCACGGTCTGGTTGGTCAGAATCGTGTTTTCCTGGTCCTTCACGGTACGCAGCGAGCGCGCCAGGGTCCAGGTCGACGGATCGGTGGCGACCGGCGTCTTCAGGTTGGCGGTGCTGCCCATGAAGGCTGTCAGCAGGTAATCCTGCTTGGTCTTGCCGTAGCGCGTGGTGTTCTGGAATTGCACGGTCGGCGAGAAATCATGGTCGATGCGCAAGGTGCCCATGTCGGCCTTGACCTTGTCGTGGTCCGTGGTGGAGCCGTAGAAATTCTTCGGGTCGACCTTGGCGGCGCCGTTCAGGAAGGTGCGGATGACCTTGTTCGTCGAGGTGATGGTGTCGGGTGTCGAATAGCCGGGCAAGCCGATGGTCGGCACAAAGCCGTCGGGCACGTTGTTTTGATCTACGTGCAGGTAGCTGGCCGTGATGCGCGTCGGTTTGCCGATGCCGAAGGTGACGGTGGGCGCGAAGGCCCAGCGCTTGTTCTTGACTTCGTCGCGCGCCGGATTGCCGCTGTCCTGCGTCATCAGGTTCAGACGGAAGGCCGTGCCGGAATCGGCGTCGATGATGCGGTTCCAGTCGGCCGTGGCGCGTTTTTGCTTGCCGCTGCCGGCTGTCAGCAGGGAATTGAATTTGTTTTCCATGGTCGCTGTTTTGCTGACCAGGTTGATCGAGCCGGTCGGCGAACCGCGGCCGCTGTCCGTGCCCGCCGGGCCCTTCAATACGTCGATCTGTTCGATGTTGAAGACGTCGCGCGAGATGGAGCCCACGTCGCGCACGCCATCGACATAGATGCTGCCCGAGGCATCGAAACCACGCATGTAGACGGCGTCGCCCGTGTTCGTGTTGCCGTTCTCGCCGAGGAAGAAGGTGCCGACGCCCGGTGTGTTGCGCAGCGCGTCCGTCAGGGTCAGCGCGCCTTGCTGCTCGATCAATTCCTTCTTGATCACGACGATGGTTTGCGCCGTATTGACCAGCTCTTCCGTGTATTTCGGCGACGAAGCTTTTTCAGCCTTGAAATCATTTTCCTTGGAGCCCACGACCTTGATTTCGTTCAGGGTTTGCTGCGATGCCGGGGCGCTTTGGCCGGCCGGATCGGCCGCCTGGGCGGCGACGGGCAGCAGCATCACGGCCAGGGCGGCGCCGATGTGCTGGTTGAAACGGGTGGGGGCGTGTTTGCGGCTCTTGATTGCCATCTTGCTCTTTCGAAAAGGTCAGGGTAGTGGTTCCTGGCTGGCTCTGCGCCGCTGTGCTTGGGCACGCGGGCAAGTGGCTGGCGATGGAGACGGAATAGGCCGTATTGTAATAACTGGGCGCTATTTCGTAAATGAGAATCGTTATCAGTATCATTTACGCAACGGATTGCGCGTGTCACAAAAAAAACACTGTCATGGCTCATGAATGCTTGCTTTGCGGCCCGGCCGCTGCTATGCGCGCAAGCGTCCGGCAGCGGGAGTATGATGAGCAACCTTTACAAATTTCCGCCAAGCATGCTGCAGACTCCCGATGCCTTTGTCCCCCTGATCGATGCGCCCGAACCGGCCCCGGCCGCCGAGCAGACGCTCACCTTCGTCTTTCACCGCGGGCGTCTGTTGTTGCGCATGCCCGAGCTGGCCTTGCCCACTGCCGCCGAAGTGGCCGCGCTCGATATCGACTTGAGCCGCGCACAACCCGTGGGTTTGTGGCAAGACCGCTATTGCCAGACGGTCTGGGTCGACGAGGAGCTGCCCGTCGGCGCCGGCCTGGCCTGGCACGGCATGCGCTCGCTGTTCAATGCTGTCGACGACGCTTTCCTGGGCTTGGCCAGCCGCGCCGTGCAGCTGGCCGAGTGGGCGCGCACGCACCGCCATTGCGGCGTGTGCGCCACGCCCATGCAGCGCACCCGTGGCGAGCGCTGCTTCACCTGCGCCGCTTGCGGCATGCTCGCGTATCCGCGCATTTCGCCGGCCATGATGGTGCTTATCCGCAAGGGCGAGCAGGTGCTGCTGGCCATGCACAAGCACTCGCCGTCGCAGCGCTTCAGCCCGCTCGCCGGTTTCCTGGAAGCGGGCGAATCGATCGAGGAAGCCGTGCACCGCGAGGTGATGGAAGAGGTGGGCTTGCGCGTGCATAACCTGCAGTACTTCATGAGCCAGTCCTGGCCGTTTCCCCATTCGCTGATGATCGCGTTTACGGCCGATTACCTCGATGGCGAGATCCGCCTGGACGAGAACGAGATCGCCGAGGCGCGCTGGTTCGGCCCCGGCGATGCGTGGCCGGAAGCGAGTTCGAGCGTGTCGATTTCCGCGCTGCTGGTGGGCGCGCACCGTCCGCCAACGGTATAGGCAAAGAGGAGGCTGCTCGGGCAGCCTGCCGCATTTTCTATATACTGGCGGCAATTGAAAATTTTAGGGTGGTGTAGCATGTCTCAAGAAGAATTCTCCGAAAACGACTGGCGCCGGCTGATCAGCAGCTTTGGTGAAGATCCGCAGCGTCCTGGCTTGCTGGAAACGCCGGCGCGCGTGGCCAAGGCGTGGAAGCACTGGACGTCCGGCTATGGTCAGGACCCGGTGGACTTGCTGAAAGCGTTTGAAGATGGCGCGGAACAGTACAACGAGCTGATCGTCGTGCGCGGCATCCCCGTCTACAGCCATTGCGAACACCATCTGGCGCCATTCTTCGGCAAGGCCACCATCGGGTACGTGCCCAACGGCAAGATCGTCGGCCTGTCGAAATTGACGCGCCTTGTCGATTGCTTCTCCAAGCGCCTGCAAGTGCAGGAACGCATGACGATGCAGATCGCCAATGCCTTGATGGAAGTGTTGGAACCGAAATCGGTGGGCGTGGTCGTACGCTGCCGCCACCTGTGCATGGAAAGCCGCGGCATCCGCACGCCGGGCGAAGAAACCATCACCTCGGCCATGCTGGGCGAGATGCAGCCGAACCTGGCGCTGCGCACGGAATTTCTGGCCCTGGCGCGCGAAGTCTGATTTTTGGCGACGATGCAGGACGAAGGCGGCGCAATGCCGCCTTTTTTTATATTCTTCCCGATTCCCGTTCCGCCAGGTAGCGCGCCGGCGGCTTGCCCACGGCCTTGCGGAACATGGTGACGAAACCGCTGGTGTTTTCATAGCCGAGTTCCAGCGCCACCGCTTTCACGCTGTGCCCTTGCGCCAGCCGTTGCAAGGCCAGGATGACGTGCAATTGCCGGCGCCAGCGTCCCACGCTCATGCCCAGTTCCTCCAGTGACTGGCGGGTCATGCTGCGCTCGCTCATGCCGATGCGGCTGGCCCACTCGGCCAGGGTGCTTTTATCG
This sequence comes from Janthinobacterium sp. KBS0711, assembly GCF_000988085.1. Lineage (NCBI taxonomy): Bacteria > Pseudomonadati > Pseudomonadota > Betaproteobacteria > Burkholderiales > Oxalobacteraceae > Janthinobacterium > Janthinobacterium sp. KBS0711. Next base: position 164,161 of record NZ_LBCO01000014.1, read on the forward strand.
GCGGGCTGCGCCAGCAGCAGCGCGGCCAGGCGGCGCAAACGCGCATCGCGCGGCATCGGCAAATGCAAGTCTTCCACGGGCGCGGCCGCCAATTCATCGAGCAGGGTAAGCACCAGGCGTTCCTGCGCGCCCTGCAGCGCGGCCAGGGTGGGAAAACCGGCCGCCTTGGCGATCAGTTCGCGCAGCAACGGCGACACGGCCACGGTGCAGCAAACGGAGGGCAAGGCGGGCGCCATGGCTGGCTCGACAAACAGGCAATAGCACTCCGCCTCGCCCACGCCCTGCGCCGAATGCATCAGGCCGCCAGGTATCCACACGGCGCACTGGGGCGGCACGATCCACACGCCGCTTTCCACCTCGCAATGCATCACGCCCCGCGTGGCATACAGCAACTGCCCCTTGCGATGCTGGTGCGGCGCCTGCTCCGCGTCCTCGGGCACGCTGGCCAGGCCCACGGCCAACAGCGGGCGCAACACGCCATCGACGTCGAAATCCATGAGGGAGGCGCTGGCGTCAAGGCCCAGCTCGGTGGTGAGCATGCTGGGCTGCAATGGATGGGGCATGGATGCGCTTTGGCTGGATTGAATAATATTGTGGCTATTTTATGCAATGACGTCCGGCGGCGCCATCGGTATCGTGTACTGATCCGCAGCCCCGCTTCAACGGCAACCGCCGCCGCCAGTGTTCTGATGAAGGTAAGGAGGAACGGCAACCCCCTAAGGAGTCATCACCATGCAGCTTGATCTATCCACTTTTCCCCTCGTCTGGATGCGCCGCGAGGCAGCGCCTGTCCAGCCCGATATTCTGTTTGCCCAGTTTGACGCGCTGCTGGCGCGCCGCCAGGCGTTTGTCATTCTCAGCGAGGAAGGCTTTGACGAGGAGGGGCATGAACACCCGCAGGAAGAGCGCAAGCGGGCTGCGCTCTGGATGAAGCGGAACAAGGCGGCCATCCGCGCGTATATCCAGGGCATGGTGCTGGTCGAACCGAGCGCCGCCAAGCGTCTGGCCGGCAAGGCCTTTGCCGTGATGTTCGGCAAGTTCTGGGGCTATCCGCTGCATTTCGGCACCAGCCGCGACGACGCGCTCGACATCGCCCAGCATTTGCTCAAGGCGTGGCTGCCGCCCCAAAAATGATCTGACAAGGCTACACAACGCCTGACAAAACCGTCGCGAGCGGAAGGGAGAGGTAGCCGAGAAGCGGAACTGTACTTTAGTACAGTGAGCATCGCAGGCTGCCTATACCGACGCGCAGCAGGTTTGGTCAGGTGTTCCTAATAGCGATAGTCGTTGATAAAGTGTTTTGTAAAGTTGTACTTGCTGCCGCCGTCGAGCAAGTCGACCAGGCGTTTCGGCGCCGAGGCCGACATGAAGGCGTCGGCCGCGCCGCCCGTGCTGCGGAACTTCATGCCGGGGCTGAGGATCTGGTTGGCGCCGATTTTCAGGTGCTGGAAGCTTTTCGTTTTCTCATTATTGAGAATGAAATGCAATTCCTGCTTGAAGGTCAGGAAGGGGATCTTCAGCCACCAGCCTTCGTCCGTGCCATAGCTGGCGACGCTGGCAAAATGCGTGTTCTTGTCCGTCAAGGTGGGTTTGCCCAGGCGGTCGTTGATGCGTTTCATGGCTTCATTCTTGGTCATGCTGTGCTTTCGTGATTCATCTTGTATCCGGCGTGCATTTTGACACAGGCACGCCACCCCCGCTGCCTTGCCGCCCCTATCTGCATGCTTTTTTACTGCAATGCAGCATCAATTCTCATTAATTGTCGCAACGCATTAACAACACCAAGCAAAAATCATTGCCTCCCGGCATTGTAAATATCGGTCGTTCGAGCGTATGCTGGAGTCGTCTGAACGGTGCCGCCAGAGCACCGTCGCCGCCGCATTCCTGGCCTGCCGGGCTGGAAGCGGGCCACGCCCCATCGCCGCACAATAGAGAGTTGGAGACACAGCATGAAGAAATTGACGTTCCAGCAGAAGTTATGGATTCCCCTGATTTGCAGCCTGTTGTGCATCACCGTTATTTTTGTCTATAACGCCCTGGAAGTGCGCAAGATCCGCATCGAAGAACGTAGCGCCGACCTGAGCAATGCCGCCGACCTGGGCCTGGGCGCCGTCAAGATGTTCGGCGACCTGGCCGCCAGCGGCGCCTTGACGAAGGAAGAGGCGCAGAAGCAGGCCACGGCCGTCATCAAGAGCATGCGTTTCGGCGAGACCGGTTATTTGTCCATCATCAACCTCGACGCCGTCGTTGTGATGAATCCCGCCGCGCCGCAAACGGATGGCAAGAACATGTCGGATTTCAAGGATGCCAACGGCACTTATCTGTACCGCGACATCGTTACCGTCGGCAAGAGCGATGCGGGCAAGGGCTTCGTCCACTATTATTTCCCACGTCCCGGCCAGAAGACCCCCGAACCGAAAATGAGCCGCGTGGTGGCCTACAAGCCATGGGCCTGGACCCTGGTGGTGGGCGTGTACATGGACGATATCGACGCGGCCTTCCGCCAGTCGCTGCTGACCTCGCTGGGCGTGCTGGTGCTCGTGTGCGCGCTGCTGGCCGCCGTCGTCGTCGTGATCAACCGCAGCTTGCGCCATGCGCTGGGCGGCGATCCCGAGTATGCGGCCGACGTGGCTGAAAAGATCGCGAATAACGATTTGAGCGGCGTCGTGCGTACGCATGCCAACGACCGCCACAGCGTGCTGTACGCGATGAAAACCATGCAGGCCAACCTGGTCGATGCGATCAGCGAAATCCGCCACAGCGCCGAAACGATCGCCACGGCATCGAGCGAGATTGCCAGCGGCAATATGGACTTGTCGGCGCGCACGGAAATGCAAGCCAGCTCGCTGGAAGAAACGGCCGCCTCGATGGAGGAATTGACCTCGACCGTGACGCAAAACGCGGGCAATGCCGTGCAGGCAAATGAACTGGCGCAGTCCGCTTCCGCCGTGGCCCGCCAGGGCGGCGCCGTGGTGGCGCAAGTGATCGGCACCATGGATACGATCAATGCTTCGTCGCGCAAGATCGTCGACATCATCGGCGTCATCGATGGCATCGCGTTCCAGACGAATATCCTGGCCTTGAACGCGGCCGTGGAAGCGGCGCGCGCTGGCGAACAGGGACGCGGATTCGCCGTCGTGGCCAGCGAAGTGCGTAACCTGGCCCAACGATCCGCGGGCGCAGCGAAGGAAATCAAGGAACTGATCGGCGCTTCCGTCGACAGCATCGCGGCCGGCAGCACGCTCGTCGCACAGGCGGGCACGACCATGGATCAGGTGGTGGCCAGCGTTTCGCGCGTGACCGACATCATGGCCGACATCACGGCCGCGTCGCACGAGCAAAGCACGGGTATCGGCCATGTCAACCAGGCGATCACGGAAATGGATAGCGTGACGCAGCAAAATGCGGCACTGGTGGAAGAGGCTGCTGCGGCGGCGTCGAGCATGCAGGACCAGGCGGCCGTGCTGGCGCAACTGGTGGCGCGCTTCAAATTGTCGGCGCAGGAATCGGGCACGTCGCCGCGCCTGGCGGCCACTTCGGCTGGCGCACCGCGCGCCGCGGCGAAAAAGCCGCTGCGCAGCCTGGCGGCGCGTTAGGGTTCTACTGGGCTGGCGCCGCCGCTTGCGGCGCCGGTTCGAATTCCAGCTTGTCATCGACGACCACGAATTGCCCGATCGGCTGGCCCAGGTCGGCTTTCGGGTCGTTTTCCATTTCCGTCAGGTCATTGCAGGTATTCGTTTCAGCTTGCCACAACTGCTTGCCCATGCGGATATTCCACAGGCCATCGCCGGCTGCAAACAGCTCGACGGTGATGTCGGCCGGCGCATCCGTCGACAGGGTATGCAGGCGCTGGCATTGCGGCAGATTGGTCGCCATCAGCTGCACTTCCACGGTATCCTGCCAAAAATAACGTTGCTGGCGGCGCACGGTCAGGGAATGGTCTTGCCCATCGAACATGTAGATGGCGAAGTCCTGGACACAGCCTGACAGCAGGACGGACAGCATGACGATCAGGAGTTTGCGCATGGTCGGCTTTCTTGGTTTGTGCTCTGGATTGTGCTTGGAAATGTCGGAATGCCTGCGTGACAGCGCTAGCGGGTGCTTACCCTGCCTGCGCGCCATCTTGTTTTTCGCTGACGTGGCATTATATCCATGCACACCAGTTGCGGCGCGACAATATCCACGCGCGCGCCGCCCGCCCTCCCTATTCAGCTGGAAAGACCACGATGATCGACCTGTATTACTGGACCACGCCCAACGGGCACAAAGTGACGATGTTCCTGGAAGAAGCGGGCATCCCCTACAACATCATTCCCGTGCATATCGGCAAGGGCGACCAGTTCAAGCCCGAGTTTCTCGCCATCGCGCCGAACAACCGTATCCCCGCCATCGTCGACCAGGCGCCGGCTGATGGCGGTGCACCCTTGCCCCTGTTCGAGTCGGGAGCGATTCTGCAGTACCTGGCCGAGAAAAGCAGGCAATTCCTGCCGGCCGATGTGCGCGGGCGCGCCGAAGTCATGCAGTGGCTGTTCTGGCAAATGGGCGGCCTGGGCCCGATGGCCGGGCAAAACCACCATTTCGTGCAATACGCGCCCGAACCGATCGATTACGCCATCACGCGCTACGTCAACGAAACGAACCGCCTGTATGGCGTGCTGAACAAGCGCCTGGCCGACCGTCAATTCGTTGCCGGCGACACGTATTCCATCGCCGACATGGCGATCTATCCGTGGATCGTGCCGCACCAGCGCCAGCGCCAGAAGCTGGAAGATTTTCCGCATCTGGCGCGCTGGTTCGCGGCCATCGCCGCGCGCCCCGCCACCGTGCGTGCGTATGCACGCGCAGCCGAAATCAATGTGCAGCCGACCGTCAGCGGCGACGCGAAAAGCGTGCTGTTCGGGCAGACGGCGAAGACGGTAGCCTAATCAACGGTCAGTTGCCGCGATATGTTGAAAAGCCGAAAGGGCTGAGCAGCAGCGGAATGTGGTAATGCTGGTCAGTCTTTTCCACGTGAAACTGCACGGGGATTTCCGGGAAAAATGTTTCCTGTTTCAGCCGTGCATAGTGTTCGCCCGTTTTAAACACGATGCGGTAGTCGCCCGCCTGCATGGGCGTATTCGCCGGATACATTTCCGTGATGCGTCCCTGCGCATTCGTCACGCCGCTGGCCAGTTGTTTCCAGTCATTGTCATGCCCCTTGCCTTGCTTTTGCTCCAGGGTTACCGTCACGCCCGCCGTTGGCTGGCCGCTTTGCAGGTCGAGGATGTGCACGCTCAAGGGATTGGCGGCCAGGGCCAGGCTGGAGAGGCTGGCGAAGGCCAGGGCGGCGGTGATTTGTTTCAGTGTGGTCATTGTCGTGTCTTTCTTTACAGGGTAGGGGAATCGAGTTCAGGAATGGCGGCCAGGGCGGCCAGGGCGCAGGCGCGGTCTTGCTGTGCGCCGCCGCCGCCGGCCACGCCGATGGCGCCGACGATGTCTCCCTTGGCGCGCAAGGGCAGGCCGCCGCCCAGCAGCAGCAGTTCCGGCACGGTGGTCAAATTGGCCATGTCGGGATTGTCACGCGCGGCCACGGCCAGCGCCTGGGTATCGTTCTTCGTCGACAGGGCCGTGTAGGCCTTGCGCCGGCTCGCATCCGTGTTGTGCGGACCCACGCCATCGGCGCGCTGCACGGCCACGATATTGCCGCCTCGGTCGAGCACGGTGACGACGATATGCCGGCCTTGCGCCTGGCAGGCGGCCATGGCCGTATCAGCCAGTTTGCTGGCCGCCGCCAGCGAAATGTCATTGACCTTGCGCAACTGGGCTTGGGCCGGGCTGGCCAGCAGGCACAGCAGGGTAGTACCGAAAAGTAGGGCTTTCATGTGGCATCCAGAGAATCAAGTGACGCCAGTATGGCCAGTCTTGCCCTACGAGAAGATGATGGCCGCATGACATTTTTATCATCCGCGGCACCGTGCCTGCGGCGTAGAATGGTTTAACTTCCCACAAGAAAGCCCCCACCCATGCGCATCCTGGTAATCGAAGACGAACCGAAGACGGGTGACTATCTGTTGCGCGGCCTGGCCGAGTCTGGCTTCACGGTGAGCCTGGCGCGCAATGGCCGCGACGGCCTGCACATGGCCGGCACGGACACGCCGGACTTGATCGTGCTTGACGTCATGCTGCCCATCATGGATGGCTGGCAAGTGCTGCGTGCCCTGCGCCTGTTGCCCGGCGGCGCCGACGTGCCCGTGATCTTTCTCACGGCGCGCGACGAGGTGCAGGACCGCGTCAAGGGCCTGGAGCTGGGCGCCGACGATTACCTGGTGAAACCTTTCGCCTTTGCCGAACTGGTGGCGCGCATCCGCACGCTGTTGCGGCGCGGGCCGCCGCGCGAGGACGACGTGATTCGCATCGGCGACATGGAAATCGACGTAATGAAGCGCAAGGTCAGCCGCCAAGGCCAGCGCATCACCTTGACGGCGAAGGAGTTCGGCTTGCTGCATTTATTGGCGCGGCGCCAGGGCGAAGTCTTGTCGCGTTCCATCATCGCCTCGCAAGTGTGGGACATCAATTTCGAGAGCGACACCAACGTCATCGACGCCGCCATCCGCCGCCTGCGCAGCAAGCTCGACGACCCTTTCGAGCCCAAGCTGATCCACACCTTGCGCGGCATGGGCTATGTTTGCGAATTGCGCGCGCCGGCCGCGCCCGTTGTGCCTGACACGGGGGCACCTGCATGAAGCTGGCGCAGCTTCGCCGTTCGCTGACCCTGCGCGTCACGCTCGTGTTCGTGCTGATCGTGGCCCTTGTCTCGGCCGGGCTGGGCATGCATTTGTACCGCTCGTTCGTGGCGGAAATCGAGCGCCGCGATGACATTTTGTTGCTGGGTAAGTTGCGGCAGATCCAGCAGCTGCTGGGCAATGCCGGCACCCTCGATATCATCCGCGAGCGGCCCCAGTATTTCCGCGACACCATGAGCGGCCAGGAGAATTCACTCGTGCGCATCGTGCGTGCCGATGGCACGCGCTTGATCGATGTCAATCCGAACGGCGAGATGGTGGCGCATCCTGTGCCCGTGGCCGTCGATGCGCCCGTGACAAACAGCGACATTATCAGCTGGATCAGCCGCGACGGTTATCCGGCCAGGGTCGTGGCGGCCAGCGCGCGCATCGGCGACCCGGCGCAGATGGCCGATATTTCCGTGGCCCGCGTGTATGGCGACCGCACGGCCATGTTTGCCGCCTACCGCTGGCAGATCGTCGTGTCCGTTGCTGTCAGTGCGCTGGTGGCCGCCCTGCTGGCGAGCTTGATGCTGCTGCGCGGCCTGCGGCCGCTGCGCAATATCGCCGCCCACGCGGCCCTGGTGCGGCCCGGCAAGCTGGGACAGCAGCTCGAGGCGCGCGATGCGCCGACGGAATTGCTGCCGCTGATACACGCCCTGAACGCCATGCTGGCGCGGCTGCAGGAAGGCTATGCGCGGCTGTCGCAATTTTCCGCCGACCTGGCGCATGAATTCCGCACGCCCGTCACCAATCTGCTGGGACAAAGCCAGGTCATGCTGGCTCGCCCGCGCAGCGCGCACGAGTATGAACAGCTGGTGTCGTCGAATGTGGAAGAGCTGGAACGGCTGTCGCGCATGATCGACAGCATGCTGTTTCTGGCGCGCGCCCAGCAGGATGAAATGGTGCTCGTCAAGCAGGTCTTGCCGGTGCAGGACGAGTTTTTGCGGCTGGCCGATTTCTTTGAAGGCTTGGCCGAAGAGCGCGAGCTGGCGCTGGCTTGCCACGGCAGCGGCACGGTCACTGCCGAGCCGCAACTGCTGCGCCGCGCCTTGGGCAATTTGTTGTCGAACGCCATCCGCCACGCGGCGCCGGGCAGCACGATTTTGTTGCGTTCGCATGCGACGAATGAGGGCGTGGAATTGAGCGTGAGCAACCTCGGCCCCGCCATCCCCGCGCGCCATTTGCCGCACCTGTTCGAGCGCTTCTACCGCGCCGATCCGGCCCGCAGCGATTCGGCCGCCTCCACCGGCTTAGGCTTGGCCATCGTCACGGCCATCATGCAATTGCACGGCGGCAGCGCGACGGTCGCGTCGGATGCGGCCGCCACGACATTCACCTTAATGTTTCCGCTCGAGGACCGTAGGTCGGATTAGCGCGCAAGCGCGTAATCCGACATCATGCGCCAACCATATTGTCTGATTACGGTCCTGCGGACCTAATCCGACCTACGCCGTAAAGCATGGTCATGGGGCCGTCAACCCATCTCCACCAAAAACTCATGCATCCCCGTATGCGGCAATTGCGCGCACGCCGGTGCAAAGTGCGGCAACTGTCCCCACAGCAGCGGGTTGCCGACGACGTACACATAGTGCTGCGCGCGCGTCAGGGCCACGTTGAGCAGGTTCGGCGTGGCGGCAGCCCACTGGGCGGCGCCTACCGTGCTGTCGTCGGCGCCGAGGACCAGCATCACCACGCTTTGTTCCTTGCCCTGGAAGGTGTGCACTGTGCCCACCATCTGTCTGCTCCACTGGCGCAATTCACGGGCTGTCGGCGCCTTGCCATAGCCGAGGCGGCGGTCCCAGTCCATGTCGACGATGCGCGAGCGCAATTCGTTGCGCACGGCCTTGAACGGCGTGATCACATACATGTCTGGCAGCTTGCCGTCGCGGCGATACAGCTTCAGCAGCACTTCCAGCACGAAGTCGAGTTGCACGGGCACGACCTGCTTGTAGCTGACAGGACCGGCGGCGTCGATCCAGCGGCTCGGGCCTTTCGTGAGACCCCGCGCGCCGACCGGCGGCGTGCGTTCATCCAGCCCGTAGACCATCTTGTCTTCGTAGGCGATGCTGTTGGCCAGCGAAAACATCGGCTCCACGCAGCGGCGGTGCACGCGCAAGGGGCTGCCTATCCACAGCGGTTGCGTGCTATTGGCGCCGACAGTTGCGCCATAGCGGTTGGCCTTGTCGGCCAGTGTTTGCACGGAAACGGAGGTTGGCGCATAACTGCCATCCTGCGTGTGCGGCGACAGGGCCGACAAGGTTTGCACGAGGCGGCCCGGCACCGTGAACACGGGCTCGATCTGCAGCGGGTCGCCCACGACGACAGCACGTTTCGCGCGCCACAGGCTGCCCAGCGCCGCTTGCGGCACGGCCTGGCCCGCCTCGTCGATGAACAGCCAGCCCAGCGATTCGGGACCCATGCCCTGGAACTGGCGCGCGAACGAGGCAAACGTGGTCGACACGACGGGCACGACCATGAACAGGCTGTGCCAGACCATGGCGATGTGCGACTGGTCATAGGCGCGCTTGTTTTTCAGCAATTTGGAGACGGCCAGCAAGTTGCCGCCAAAGCCGGGACCGCCTTTCTTTGCCACTTCCGCCAGCCACGCTTCATGCAGGGCCAGGGCCTTGGCGAACAGGCGCGAGCGCAGGCGGGCCAAGGCCGGTTCATGCCACAGGCCGCCAATTTGCAGGGCGTCGCCGTCCAGCTCGTCCAGGGTCGCTGGCGCGATGATGGTGGGAAAGCGCATGCGCGCGCGGCGCAGCAGTTCCGTGCTGTCATCCCATTCGCGCTGGCGCGATTGCGCCGTGCGCAGGGCGATGTGCAGGCTGTTGCGAGCGCGTTCGCAGCGTGGCTCCAGTTCGCCTTTCAGCAGCAGCTTGATGGCGGAGACATCGCGCGCGGCCTGGCGTTGCGCTTCGGCATTGGCGACGACGGCATCCTTGTAGGTGCGCGCCGGTGCCGTGCGGAACAGGCGGGCAAAAAAGCCGGGCTGCGTCAGCGCCACCAAGCGTTCCTCTTCCAGCAATTCCTTCTTGCTGGCGAGCAGGGTGTTCTGCTGCGCCAGCGCGCCGGACAGGGCGCCATTCGCCGCATCCATTTCCTGCTCGGCAGCAATCAGCGCCTGCTGGCTGGCCTGCATGAAGTCTGCTTCCGTGCAAGTGCCCACGGCTTGCCACAGGGCCGCGTACTGGGCGTGCTCGGCCAGGGCTTTTTCCACCACGTGTTCCGTCTCGCGAAATTCGCGCGCCGCTTGGGCGAAGCTGACGCCCTGGTAGCTGGCCAGCCATTGGCGGATATTTTGCGCGTTTGGCGTCTTGCGCGGCGTATTTTTATCCCAGTCGTCGTCATAGAAATTGCTGACGAAGCGGCGGCGGTTCGCGCTGTTTCCCAGCGCGCAGGACATCAAGCCCCATGGCGCTTCCGCCTCACCCAGGGCGCGATTGGCGCCATTGCCATCGGCCACGACCCGGCGCGCCACGCTTTCAAAGTAGCGCGTGCGCGCCCATTCCTTGCCTAGCTGCTTCGGTTTTGGCAGGTCGCCGGAAATGTTTTCCACCGCTGCATTGTTCGACGAGGCGACGACCATTTCAAAGCCCGTCAGTTCCGGACGCAAGCGCGCGATGGTGATCGGGTCGCGCACGCCTTCAAAGGCCACGGCCACCTTGCCGATGAAGGCGTCGCCAGCGCGGTCCAGGCAAGACAGCACGCTGGCGCGGCGCACGATGTTGTCGGCGAATAATTCGCGCAACAAGGTGGTCTTGCCCGTGCCCGGCGGACCGTTGACGGAAAAGATGCCGCGTTCGCTCAAGCCCGTGCGCGCGCCGTGGATGGCGAACTGCTGCATCAAGCTCATGGCGTAGCTGGCGTCTTCCAGCCAGTGTCCCCGGTTCATATTGCCCGGATTGAGCATGGCGGCCAGCGCCTGGCGTCCGGCCGGACTGTACAGGTCGATGCGCTCATCCTGCGCCAGCGGCGTCAGGTAGGCTGCGACCGTCGCGGGCAGCTTGCCGCCACGCAAGGCGCGGATGATCTGTTCCAGGTCATCGAGGTAAAAACTGTTGAGGATATCGATCGACGGTTCCGCGACGTCGCCAAAGTCCAGCGTGCGGTTCTGGCTGTTCTCAAGCGCATCGGCCGGGTCGGCAGCGGCGCGTTTCTTGCGTGTGCGCAATTCCAGCACGGCGAGCGGCTGGCCAGCCAACGGGTGGAAGCCGGCCCAGTCGCGCAGCAAGTCGGCCAGGGCCGCGATTTCCATGCCGGACAGGGGAGACGAGACATTGCCGGCCTCGTCCGTCACTTGCTGTGGCGTGCGGCCGGCCGCGAAGTTGCGCAGGCTGTCCTGCAGCGCCAGCTGGCTGTCGCTGAAGGCGTCCAGGCTCAGGCCGGACCAGTCCGGCGTGCGGGCACGGCCCAGCGCCCACGGCAACGTTGACACGGAAACGGGATCGAACTGCGGCTCGCCCAGCGCATTGAGATTGATGCGGGCAAAGCACGAGCGTCCCAGCAGTTCCGTCTTTTCTGTTTCGGCAATGTTTTCCGGGCCGTTGGCCGGCGGGCAAGCCTTGTTGATTTCAGCCTTGTCGAAGACGCCCAGGAACAATGAGAAGCCATCGATCTCGCGGTCAGACGGTACTTGCCATTGCGTGGCGAACTGCAGCGGCAATTGCGCCAGCTGTTCGCGGTGCAGGAGACGCACGGTGGACTGGTCTTCAACGTCCGTGATTTGATTCAGGTCAAACGGGATAAAGAATTCGATCTTGTGCCAATACTCCAGGATAGCCAGGAGGCGCTGCTGTTCTGCCTGATTCATGATGACCAATATTTTGTAAAGCGAGCGAGGATTGTAAAGCGTATGCGCGCTGCACGTTTTGCACTTTTGTCTATTGCGCGGCCTTTGCCGCAAAAAAAGTGGTATTGGCAGACGAAAAAAAGCCAGGCAGCAACTTCCTGCCTGGCTTTCCCTCGGGGAGGGTGCTGTTGGGTGTTAAAGCTCGTGCATTAAAACTCTTCCCATTCGCTCTCGGCAGCCGCATTGCTGCGGCGTGCCGGCGCGGCCGCGACGGCCTTGCGCGCTGGCGCTGGCTTGGCTGCGGGGCGTGCGATGGCGGGCGCTGCCGGTGCTGTGCGCACAGGCGCCAGCTTGGGTGCGCTGGCGACATGGTTGCCGGTTTTAAAGAAGCCCACCACGTGGGCTAGTTCACCTGCCTGGTCCTGCATGCTTTGCGAGGCGGCTGCCGCTTCTTCCACCAACGCCGCGTTTTGCTGCGTCACTTCATCCATTTGGGCAATGGCCATGTTGATCTGTTCGATGCCGATGGTTTGCTCGTGCGTGGCGGAGGTAATCTCGCCCATGATATCGGTCACGCGCACGATACTGTCGACGATGTCGCCCATGGTCTGACCCGCTTCATTGACGAGGCGCGAACCCGTGTCCACGTTGGCGACGGACGCGGCGATCAGCTCCTTGATTTCCTTTGCTGCGCCAGCCGACCGTTGGGCCAGATTGCGCACTTCCGACGCCACGACGGCAAAACCGCGGCCCTGTTCGCCCGCGCGCGCCGCTTCCACGGCCGCGTTCAAGGCCAGGATATTCGTCTGGAAGGCGATGCCGTCGATGACGCCGATGATGTCGACGATTTTCTTCGACGAGGCGTTGATGGTGCCCATGGTGTCGACCACTTGCGAGACGATGCTGCCGCCGCGCACGGCCACTTCGGACGCGCTTTTTGCCAGCTGGTTCGCCTGGCGCGCATTGTCCGCGTTCTGCTTCACGGTCGAGGTCAGCTCTTCCATGGCCGACGCCGTTTCTTCCAGCGAGCTGGCTTGCTCTTCCGTGCGGGACGACAGGTCGAGGTTGCCGGCGGCAATTTCGCTCGATGCCGTGGAGATCGCATCCGTACCGTTGCGCACTTGCGCCACCACGCCCAGCAGGCTGGTGTTCATGGCTTTCAGGGCGCCCAGCAGGCGGCCCGTTTCATCGCTGGAATTGACGACGATGTGCGACGACAAGTCGCCCGAGGCCACGGTTTCGGCCACGCTGACGGCTGCATTGATGGGCTGGGTGATCGAGCGCGTGATGATCCAGGCAACAAAAGCGCCCAGCAGCACGGCTACGCTGCCCAGGGCAAGCATGGACGCGCGCGCGCTGCCGCTCAGCGTTTCGGCGTCCGTTGCCGCCTGCGCCGCCTGTTCACCTTCATACGCGACCAGGCTGTCGAGCGCGCCCAGCACGCGTTTCAGGCTCGGCGCCGCCTGCTGCGTCAGGAATGCAATGGCTTCTTCCGTCTGGCCCGCATTACGCAGTTCGATGACCTTGTTGTTCAGCGGCGCGCCCGCTTTCAAGGCAGCGTCCAGCTCGGCCATCAACGCCGTTTCCTTGTCCGTCGAGATTTTCTTTTGCAAGGTTTCCTTGGCGGCGCCGTATTTCTTGCGCGCTTCGCCAATTTTCGCCAGTTCCGCCTGCACCAGCGCTTCCGTCGGCGCCACCACAATGCTCGTGATCGCCAAGGTAATGTTGCGTACGTTGTCGCTCATGGTATTGGCGGCCGCCATTTTGACGTTCTTGTCGGCCACGATATCGTGCGTGCGTGCGCTCAGTTGCCCCATGGAATACAAGCCGACGAGCAAGACGGCGACCAGCAGGCCGAGAACGACAGCAAACCCGATCCCGAGCCGGGTGCCGATTTTGAATTGTGAGAGTGACATGATTGCTTTCGTGTTGCGGAAGTGAGGGAAAACATCGGACATACCGGGGCTACGGGTTTATACGTAGCGGCGGCCAGCCTGTAATTGTTCCTCAAAATTCCGCACTGCAATACAAAAACTTGTATCAAGTCCGTGAAAAGCTGAAAAACTGGTAGCAACTTAACTAAGTTGTCGTGTGGAAACAACGAGCGCGGCGCCGGATGCGGGCTCAGCTTTCCGGAAATACGTGGGTGGCGAGGAAATCGATGAAGGCGCGCAGTTTTGGCGTCAGGTGGCGGCTGCTGGGCCACAGGATGCGGAAGGCACCGTCGTGCTGGCGGTGGCCCTCTAGCAAGCTCTGCAAGCGGCCCTCGGCCAGCGCGGCGCGCACGGCAAAGTTGGGCAGAGCGGCGATGCCCAGGCCGCTTTCGGCAAAGTGCAGCAAGGTGTCGACATTGTTGCAGTGGAGCAGGGACGGCAAGCCGGTCGCGTGCAGGGCAGGCCATTCGGGCAGGGGCCAGGCCTCGACCTTGCCGCTGCTGGGAAATTTGTACAGCAGGCAAGTGTGCTGCGCCAGATCGGCGGGAAGCACTGGCGTGCCGTGCTGCACCAGGTAGGCGGGCGCGGCCACCAGCTGCAGCTGGAACTGGCCCAGCTGGCGGCTCATCAAACGGCTGTCGGCGCTCTCTCCCGCGCGCACGACGGCGTCATAGCCTTCCTCGATCACGTCGACCCGGCGGTCGCTGAAGTCGAGGTCGAGTTCCACCAGCGGATAGGCGCGCGCGAACGCGGCCAGCACGGGGTTGAGCAGGCTGCCCACCTGCGGCAAGCTGACGCGCAGCCGGCCTTGCGGCGCGCTCTTGCTGTTCGATAACTCCAGCTCGGCCGCTTCGATCTCGCCCAGGATGCGCCGGCAGCGTTCCAGGAACACGGTGCCTTCGCTGGTGAGCGCGATGCTGCGAGTGCTGCGGTGAAACAGGCGCACGCCGAGGCGCTCTTCCAGCCGCGCGATGCTCTTGCCCACAGCCGAGGCGGAAATGCCGAGCACGCGGCCCGCCGCCACAAAACTGCGCGTTTCGGCCGCCTGCACGAAGGCCGTGAATCCCGCCAGGTTATCCATTTTTTACCTTTGATTGCGGATGCCAACGTCCGCACAGACAGAAACTATAGCCTGTTTTTCTTTTGTCGCACCTGCCTTACCTTGGCAGCCTGATCATTTGAAAGGCTACGCCATGATGTACAACTTCTCTCCCGCAGCCCTGTCCGCCCGCATCGATCCCTTGCTGGACGCCGTTTTGCAGCAGCAGCGCCTGGCGGGTGCCGTCGTGCTGGTACGCCAGCGCGGCAAGGACGTGTACCGCCGCGCGGCCGGCTACCTGGACCGCGAGGCGGGCACGCCCATGGTTGAGGACGCCCTGTTCCGCCTGGCGTCCGTCAGCAAACCCATCGTCTCGACGGCCGCGCTGGTGCTGGTGGGGCAGGGCCGGCTGGGCCTGGACGACCTGGTGACGCGCTGGCTGCCGTATTTTGCGCCGCGTCAGCCGGACGGTACGGTGGCGGCCATCACCGTGCGCCACTTGCTTACGCATACGGCCGGGCTCGACTATGGCTTCTTCCAGTCGCCGGGCGGCGCGTATGCGCAGGCCGGGGTGTCCGACGGCATGGATGCGTCCCGCATTTCCCTGGAGGACAACCTGCGCCGCCTGGCTGCGGTGCCGCTCGCGTATGCGCCCGGCGAGCGCTGGGCATACTCGATCGCCACCGACGTGCTGGGCGCCGTCATCGAACAGGCGGCCGGCATGCCGCTGGCGCACGCCGTGGAATACCTGGTGACCGTGCCGCTGGCCATGCGCGACACGGGTTTTGTGGCTGCCGACCCGGCGCGCCTGGCCGTCGCGTATGCGGACCGCGCAGCGGAAGAATCCCGGCCGCGCCGCTTGCGCGATGAGGGCGAAGACCATCTGCCGTTTCTCGATGGTATGGCCGGTTTTACCCTGTCACCGGCGCGCGCCCGCGATGCGCAAGCGTATCCATCGGGCGGCGCCGGCATGGTCGGTTCGGCCTCCGACTTCATGCGCCTGCTGGAAACCCTGCGCCAGGACGGCGCGCCGCTGTTGCCACCAGAGCTGGCACGCCAGATGGGCACGAGCCAGACCGGCGACTTCGACTTACCGTTCTGGCCGGGCCGCGGCTTTGGCCTCGGCTTTACCGTGTTGACGGACCCGCTTGCCGCCGCCACGCCGGAGTCCGTGGGCAGCTGGCGCATGGGTGGCACGTATGGCCATTCGTGGTTTGTCGACCCGGCGCAAGAGCTGTCTGTGGTGGCGTTCACGAATACGGCACTGGAAGGCATGGCGGGGCTGTTCGTGACGGAACTGTGCCAGGCAGTGTATGGCGCGAAGGAACTGGAATGACGCGCCCGCACCCGATCGTCTTCCTCGCGCTGGGCCTGTTCGGCGTGTATTGCATCGAGTTTGGCGTCGTCGGCATCTTGCCGATGATCATGCAGCGCTACGCGGTGACGGCCGCGCAGGCGGGCTCATTGGTGAGCCTGTTCGCCCTCGTGATCGCCGTGGGCGGCCCCTTTCTCGTGCTGCTGGCCACGCGCTGGCGCCGCAAGCACGTGTTGATCGTTTCCCTGCTCGTGTTCGCGCTGGCCAGCGTGGTGTCGGCGTATGCCCCCCGCTTCGAGCTGCTGCTGGCGCTGCGCATCGTGCCGGCCCTGTTCCACCCCGTGTATTTCTCGCTGGCGATGGTGGCCGCCGCCGCGCTGTATCCGCCACAGGATGCGGCGCGGGCCGGCGCGCATGCATTTACGGGCACCAGCATGGGCATGGTGCTGGGCATTCCGCTGACGACGTGGATTGCCGCACAGTATGGCTACGAGGCATCGTTCCTTGCCTGCGCCCTCGTCAACGCGCTGGCCGCGCTTGGTTTATATGTGTTCTTACCGGACACGCCGCAGGAAGCGCCGATGGCCTACGGGCGCCAGCTGGCCGTGCTGCGCAAACCCGCCCTGTGGTTCACCATTGCCGCTGCCGTGCTCGTCTTTGCGGCCATGTTTGCCGTGTATGCGTACGCGGCCGCGTATCTGCAGCAGGAAGCGGGCTTGTCGGCACGCCAGACGGGGCTGGCGCTGGTGGTGTTTGGTATCGGTGGCGTGGCCGGCAATCTGTTTGCCGGGCGCCAGCTGGGCACACACGTGCTGCGCACGGTGTTGTTGCAGCCCGTGCTGCTGGGCCTGGCGTACTGCTTGCTGTACCGCTATGCGGGCAGCGGTATCGGCTGGGCGCCCATGGCGGTGCTGTTGCTGTTCTGGGGCGCGGCGCACACGAGCGGGCTGATCGTCACGCAAGTGTGGCTCAGCAGCGAAGCGCGCGAGGCGCCCGCGTTTGCCATCGGCGTGTACATCGCCGCCATCAACCTGGGCGTGACGGTGGGCGCGCTGGCCGGCGGCATGGCCATTGCGCACTACGGCATGCAGGGGGCGCTGGCGTGCGGCGCGCTGCTGGGTATGCTGGCGCTGGCGGCGATTGCCGGGAAAGCGTGGCTGTACCGCCCGTCGTCAGTCGGCAATATGGTTGGGAATGCGAAACAGTAAATCCGTATCGCCAATGTCCACGCCCGCTTGCGACAGCAGGGTGCTGGCCTGGCCCCGGTGATGGGTCTGGTGGTTAAAGAAATGCATGAGCAGGCTGAAAAACTCGCGCCGGTTCGGCCCCTTGCTGTTGCGGTAGTCGAGCAGGTGGTCCAGGTCTTCTTCGCGGATGGAGGCGGCCCAGTCGACGATGAGCTGATCCAGCCATTGCCGGTGCGCGTGCATGGCGGCAAAATCCTCGGCCGCGAATAGCGGGTGCGTGAGCGAAGCGGGGGGCGTGATGGCGCGGATGGGGTCGAGCAGGGGGAAGCCGGCCGGATGTTTCGCATAGCGCTGCAGCCACAGGGTGTCGCCCACCATCACGTGGTTCAAGGTGGCCAGCAGGGAGCCGAAAAAGGCGCCCCGCTCGCGCTCCAGCTCGCCGGGCGGCAGGCTGGCTGCCGCCGCATAGACCTTGGCATTCATCCACTGGTTGTAATCGGCCATCAGGCAAATGTGGGCGCAACGGCTCATGCTGGACTCCTTCAGTGGATGAATGCTGATGTTAAACGGATTTCAAAAATGCGCGTATGCCGGCGAGCAGCATTTCAATGGCCATCGCCGTCAGGATCAAGCCCATCAGGCGCTCGAATGCTGTCATGACCCTTGGACCAAGCGCACGCTGCAAGCGTTCGGCGCACAGGAAGACGGCCAGCCAGACGACGGCCACGGCCGTCAGCCCCGCCACGTGGGCGATGACTTCGTTCATTTCATGCGAGGAAAACAGCAGCACGGTCGCCAGCGCGGACGGGCCGGCCAGCGCGGGGATGGCCAGCGGCACGATGAACGGTTCGCCGCCCATCTCGTGGTCGCTATTGCCCGCGTTTGGCTGAGGAAACACCATGCGCATGGCGATCAGGAACAAAATCACGCCGCCGCCGATGCGCAGGGCCACTTCCGACAATTGCAAGGCGTTCAGGAAATGGCGGCCGAAGAACATAAACAGCAGCAAGATGCCGAAGGCGATCATGCACTCGCGTACCACGACTTTCCAGCGCCGCTCGATGGGCACCCGTTTCAGGGCATTGACGAACAGGGAAACGTTGCCGAACGGGTCAGTGACGAGCAAGAGCAGGATAAATGTCTGGAAAAAATTCTGTGTCATGGTGGTGTGGAGATGAGGTCAACACCGTTGCCAGGATGGGCGCGGTGCGATAAGGCTTGCGATGATAACAAGCGCGGCGGCGATCGCCCATGATTATTGATGCATAGCAGCATTTTTTTTACGCAGCGATGACTTTGGCCTGGTAAAACGCGGTTGGCGTGGTGCCGAAATGTTTCTTGAACATGGCGGTAAACGCGCTTTGGCTCGTGTAGCCGTTGTCCATGGCCACGTCGATGACCTTGATGCCTTGCGCCAATTGTTCCAGCGCCCGCAGCAATCGCGCCTGCTGGCGCCACTGGCCAAAGCGCATGCCCGTCTGTTTCTGGAATAATCGGTGCAGACTGCGCTCGGTGATGCACAGTTCCTGTGCCCAGTGCGCCACCGTCTGCTGTTCGCCCGGCTGTTCCATCAGCCGCGCGCAGATGCCGCGCAGGCGCGCATCGGTAGGTAATGGCAGATACAGGGGCAGTACCGGCAAGCTGTCGAGTTCGTGCAACAGCAATTGCAGCAGATGCCAGTCGCGGCTGCCTTCCGAGAAATCGGGCGCGATGTCGACGGCCGCCACGATCAGTTGCCGCAGCAGGGGACTGATGTCGAGCACGCAACTATGGCCAGGCAGCAATGGCGAATTGGCGCAGTTGACGAACACCGTGCGCATTTTCACGGCGCCGCTCATGCGCACCTTGTGCGCGATGCCGGGCTGCAGCCACACGCCGCGCGTGGGCGGCACTACCCAGCGTCCGCCTTCCGCTTCGATGGTCATCACTCCCTCGATGGCGTACAGCAATTGCGCATGCGTGTGGCGGTGCGCGGAAATCACGTGGCCGTGCGCATAGTCGACGGCCAGCGCCATGGCGCGCGCCGTGACGGGCAGCAATTCCTGAAAGGCGGGAGAGGAACAATCCATCAAATAAGGTCAGTTTTGCGATAGGTTCGGACATCTTAGCGCGAGAAGGCGCGGCGTGCCTGCGGCATGATGAATACCCGCAATTATTTATGGAGCCTCGCATGCCTGTGCGCGCCTATCTGTATCCGTTTCTGGCCATGTTGCTGTGGGCCGGCAACGTCGTCGTGTCCAAGCTGGCTGCGTCCAGCATTGCCCCCACGGCCATCACTTTTTACCGCCTGGTGCTGGTCTTGCTGGTGATGACGCCGTTTATCGCCCGCCCCCTGTGGCGCAACCGCGCCGCCATTCGCCGCCACTGGTGGCAACTGGCCCTGTGCGGCCTGATGTCGATGGCCCTGTTCCAGAGTTTGTCCTACCGGGCCGCGGAAAGCACCACGGCGACGAATATGGCCATCGTCACGGCGCTGGCGCCCTTGATGACGGCCCTGCTCAGCGTGCTGCTGCTGGGCGAGCGCCTGACGGTCGGCATGGCGGCCGGCGGCGTGCTGTCGTTTGGCGGCCTGCTGTACCTGGTGGGGCGCGGCGACGTGCTGGCCTTGCTGCATCAGGGCGTACACGCGGGCGACGCGCTGATGCTGCTCGCTTCCCTGAGCTTCGCCCTGTACGGCGTGCTGCTGCGCCGCTGGCGTCTGTCTGTTCCCGCATGGCAAGCTATTTATTGCCAGGCGCTGGCGGCCCTGGCGTGCATGCTGCCGTTCTTCCTCCTCTTGCCGCCCGGCAGCGCCAGGCTGGACGCCACCACCTTGCCCTTGATCGGCTATGCGGGCATCGGCTCGTCCATCGTGCTGTCCTATCTGTGGATCGAAGGCGTCAAACTGCTGGGGCCGAACCGCTGCAGCATTTACGTTAACCTGCTGCCCCTGTTGACAGCCCTGCTGGCCATCGTCTGGCTGCACGAAAGCATGCATGTGTACCACCTGGTCGGCGGCGGCATCTCGCTGCTGGGCGTGCTGCTGGCGCAGACGGTACAGCGGCCCCTGTTCGGCCGGCGTCCTCGCGTGTCCGGTCTTGCCTGAGCGGCCATGCATAATGGCGGTTTTCAGGCAGTGGAGTGGGCATGCGGCAAGCATTTTGGATGAGCACGATGGCGGCGCTGCTGGCGCTGGGCAACTTGGCGCCAGCGCAGGCGGCGCGGTTCTACGAGGGTAAACCGATGGCCACCGCCAGCACCGTCGAGCGCGGCGCGAAAACCATGGATGAGGCGCAGGTGCGCACGGCGCTGGCCCATGTGCCGCAGATCGACTACAGCATAGCCTACGCACCCACGGGTGTGGCCGAGTTCGACGCCATTGAGCATGGCCATGGCAAGCTGGTCGGCTATTTCAATATCGATGGCGATTTATTGCCCGGCAAGCCGGCCGATGCGCCGGCGTTTGCCTATAAAAAAACCTTCGTGGAAAAGGATGGCCATTTCCTCACGGTCACGTATCTGCTGAGCAAGGGCTGGAAAGGGAACCGCGCACCCAGCTATCACATCAAGTGGATCACATGGGAAACGCAGCCGCAGCGCTTTGCCGCCAGCCAGGATGGGCTATTCATCGAGTACGACGTGAATTGCTGCGTGGGCAGCGTGTATGCCCGTGGCCAGTATGCACGGGGCAAGCGCACGGGGCAGTGGCACTACGAGGAGCCGAACACCATCCGCTCGTTTGGCGCCTTTGTCGATGACAAGGCCGAAGGGCCGTGGACGTATGAAAGCGGCGATGAAACGACGACGGGCATGATGCAGCGTGGCCAGCGCACGGGCCGCTGGGGAGTGAGCCCGGGCGTGGACGAATGGCGCGAGGTGGACATGCACAGTTTCACCGGTTATGACACGTTTGTGAAAGACCGCTTGAACGGCCCCAGCGAACGCCGCATCAAAGGCGTGGTGCAATGGCAGGGCAACTATGTAAACGGCAAGAAGCAGGGCCAGTGGGTGGAACCTGGCGGTGGCGGCATGTATGTCGATGACGTGAAACAGGTGCCGTAAAAGGCGACGCCGGACGGTGGCTGGCAAATGCTGAGCATGCTCGATTGCAGAAATCGTCTCTTAACATAACTGCATTCCCACGCGACCGCGCACGATTGCGGAATGCCAGTTCTGCGCAAAAAACATCATCTATTTGTTACAAAGCGTGAAAATCCATGCTGGATGTTGCTACTAGTAATCTTTCCCTGTATCTTGCAATCAGGAAATAAAAGTACGGAAAACCTCAACCCTGTTGATCTGTCTTTCACTCCTGACGATATGCGCGGGCCGCCTTCCCCCCTGCTGCCGCACACGCCGTATCGCTCTGTCCTGAACAATTCACGTGACCCGCCCATCTGGCGCTTGCTGTATTCCAATCGGTAAGCAGCGGCATGGTTGCGCCCCTACCAAGGAAAATTGCATGCTGTCGAATATAACAATAAAAATGCGCCTGATTGCCACCATGAGTGTGCTGGGCTTGCTGATCGCCGTGCTGGGCGTCATGAATATCATCAGCCTGAAATCGGCCAACAACAGCCTCAACGAGGTCTACAGCAATCAGCTGGCATCGACGCAAGCGATCGGCGAATCGCAGATTCTGCTGGGCCGCGCCCGGTTCACGATGGACCGCGTGATGGTGCATCCTGATGCGGCCGACGCCAAGGATATCCTTGCCCGTGCCGAACAATTCATGGAGGCATCCAACAAGTCCTGGAAGGTGTACCTGGCTTTGCCGCAAAGTGCGGATGAAAAGCGCTTGTCCGACGACATGGACAAGAAGCGCAGCGATTACATGAGCAATGGCTTGCTGGTCATGAGCAAGGCTTTGCGTGAAGGCAATGTCGCGCAAGCGGACGGTTTGATGATGACGGGACTGACGCCGTTGTACCGCACCCTGGACCAGGCCGCTGAAACATTGACGCAATACCAGGCCACTTCGGCCGCCGCGATGTATGCGACCAGCCAGTCCAGTTACCGTACTCAGGTGGCCATGGCCATCGGCGGCATGATAGTCGGCGCCTTGCTGACCATTATTTCCAGCATCCTGCTGCTGCGCGCCATCTTCGGACCGCTGGACCAGGCCCTGCGCCATTTCGGCGCCATTTCCGACGGCAACCTGGCCAATGACATCGTCATTACGCGCAACGACGAAATGGGCGCCTTGCTGACGGGTTTGCAGAAAATGCAGGAACGCCTGTCGACCACCGTGCGCGGCGTGCGCGACGGCAGCGGCGCCATCGCCACGGCCAGCAATGAAATCGCTTCGGGCAATCTGGATCTGTCCAGCCGCACGGAGCAGCAAGCGTCGAGCCTGGAAGAAACGGCCTCGTCGCTGGAAGAGCTGACCTCGACCGTCAAGCAGAATTCCGACAATGCGCGCCAGGCGAACCAGCTGGCCGTGTCGGCATCGGACGTGGCGGTGAAAGGTGGCGCATTGGTGGCGCAAGTGGTCGACACCATGGGCACCATCAGCGAATCGTCGAAAAAGATTGCCGACATCATCGGCGTGATCGATGGCATCGCCTTCCAGACCAACATCCTGGCGCTGAATGCAGCCGTGGAAGCGGCGCGTGCAGGCGAACAGGGCCGTGGTTTCGCCGTCGTCGCCACGGAAGTGCGCAACCTGGCGCACCGCTCGGCCAGCGCCGCCAAGGACATCAAGCTGCTGATCGAAGCATCGGTACAGAACGTGGGCGCCGGTAGCGAACTGGTCAGCCAGACGGGCACGACGATGGACGAGATCGTGTCCAGCATCCGCCGCGTGACGGACATCATGGGCGAAATCAGCGCCGCCGGCCGCGAGCAGGAACTGGGCATCGGCCAGATCAATCAAGCCGTGGCGGAAATGGATACCGTGACGCAACAAAATGCGGCCCTGGTGGAAGAAGCGGCAGCAGCGTCGGAAGCCATGCAGGAACAGGCGGCGGCACTGGCCGAAATGGTCAGCATCTTCAAGCTCGATGCCAACCATAGCGGTCCTGCCGCCAAGCCTGCCTTGCGCAAGCCTGTCGTTGCCGCCGCCAGCACGGCCTTGAAACGCCCGGCGCTGCGCCTGGCGCCAACCCGCGCCGCCGCTGCACCTGTCGCGGCCGCAAAACCGCGTCCGGCCAAGCCTGCCGCGGACAACAGCGGCGAGTGGGAAGAGTTCTAACAACACCTAAAAACCTACTGCGCGTCGCAATTTGCGGTCTGCGATGCTCACTGTGCTCTAGCACAGTTGCGCGTCGCGGCCACAACTTGCTGCCGCTCGCTACGGTTTTTAGGCGTTGTTGATTCTAGATTATTGTTGTTCCAGAGCTACCTTGCTGCCCTGTTCCTGCAAGCGCGCCGCCTCGGCCAAGGCCTGGGCGCGCGCTTCTTCCGCCGCCTGCTCCGCTTTCTCCAGCGCATCATGGCGCGCCTGCAAGGCTGCCCGGGCGCGCACGAAGACAATCTTGATGGCCGCCATCACGGGCACGGACAAAAAGATGCCGACCACGCCACCGAGCTGATCGCCGGCCAGCAAGCCGACGATCACCATCAGCGGGCTCACTTCCACGCCTTCGCTCATCAAGTACGGATTGACCACGTAATCCTGGAACAAACGGTAGGCGGCGATAAAGCCGATCAGCCAGAACACGTGCTCGAAGCCGCTGAAACCGGCTACGACCACGGCGATGACGGCGGCCGCCAGAGGACCGGCAAACGGGATGAATTCCAGCAAGGCGGCAGCGCCGGCCAGCAGCAGGCTGTACGGCACGCCCATCAGGGAAAAGGCAATGCTGTACGACACAAACGTGGCGATCGACAACAGCAGCAGGGCGCGCACATAGCGCGACAGCAAGATGTCGAGGTCGTCGATGATGGCGCCCCAGAGTTTCTTGTTCGGGCGATTCAGCAGTGACAGCAAGCCGTCGCGCATGTCCGGTCCTTCCTTGATCAGCAAAAAGCTCAGCACGGGCACCAGCACCAGATAGATCAGGTTGCTGGCCGCATGCATGACGGTCAAGCCCAGCTCTTTCGCCAGCGGCATGGCTTGTCCCGTACCGCTGCTCAGCTGCGTCTGCATGAACGACAGCAGGCGCGCGCGCAGCGGCTCCATGAATTCCGGCAACGGGATGCGCTCGGCAAAGTTATTACCCTTGAGCAGGGTCGGCAATTGATCGCTGAGCTTGATCGCCTCTTCCTCGATACGCGCGCCGAAGATGGAGCCCAGCACCGCCACCAGCAAGATCACGACGAGGAAGACGATGCCGATATTGGCCGTGCGCGGCAAGCGTTTCGGGCCATGGCGTTCCAGCAGCCCGATCAGCGGATACACGAGGTAGCTGAAGAACACTGCGAACACCACCACGATCAGTGTCGACGACACCTTGTACGTGATGAATAACAAAAAAGCGACGAGAAAAGCCGTCCACACCATCTTGGCAACGCGCAAGTTAAAACCGAACATATGAATTCCTTAGGGGCAGGATGCGACGCAAGCGTGACAGGCTTGAAGGGCAGGGTGGGCAAGGCAGGGATCGGGCCGCGCCGCACGGCCGGAAATCATACCGCAAAATGCCAAAATGCCATGCTCTTGTGCGTAATGGCAATGCTTTCCCGGTTCGCCTTCCTTATTTTGTCCGCCAGCTGGCCACGGTGATGAGGACGCCATCGTCCTTGTTTGGCTCGCGCAAGGTCACGGTGTAGCGGCCTTCCGTATCGTTGCCCGTAAACACCACCTTGTCGTCATGGCCCTTCACTTGCGCCCCCTTGGCCAGTTTGGCGTAGGTGTTGAGCACCCAGTGGAAATCGGCATAGCTGCGCAGGGTGATGTCGGCATCGGGCATGGGCTCGTCACCCGCCTCGGCCGCTTCCGTGGGCGTGCGCATGGGCAAACCGGCCAGGCCCGCCGGTGTGACGATCTTGCCGCCGCTGGAACTGCTGTTGAGTTCTGCATTCGGCAGCAGCAGGTGCAGCAGGCTGGCGGGAAAGCCGGGCGGCACGTCGCGCGCCTCCCAGCCGGGTTGATCGGGGCGGGTGGTGATGTATTCCACCGCGGCAATGCTTTGCCGCTGTGCCGGCGCGGCCTGCGCCAGCATGGGCGGCAACTGCCGCGCCCACACGAGCAGCGGCGCGGCCATCTCGTCCTCCGCACCTGGCGGCACGAACACCGTCAGTACGGCGTGCGTGGAGGGCAGGCAGGCGGGTGCGGCGTCGCCGATGGCGGCTTGGCAATGGCCATTGACCAGACCCAGCGCCAGCAGCTTGCGTTGCGGATCGAACAGCATGGCGGCGCGCCAGGCACCGTGTGTGCTGGCATCGATGGAGGCCAGCACCGAGCGCCCGTCGGGCAGCATGGTGCGCGTGATGTCGTCGAGTGAATGCATGCTGTCGAGCACCTGGCGCGCGATCAGGGTGTCGCCCTGCGTATAGCTGCCGTGCGCATAGCCGAGCAGCTTGAAGACGTCGGCGCGGATCTCCGGATGCGCACTCAGGCGCAGTGGCGGCGACGGCACGGGCACGGTGGCGGCCACGAAGGCGGCATCTTCGGCAGAAACGTCTTGTGCCATGGTGGAAAGCGGCAGGCACAGTGCGGCGCACAGCGACAGCATGCGAAAAGTGATTTTTCCTGGGGTGTTCAATGGCCATCCTTGTCGAGACGCCATGCCGGACCGGTTGCCGGCATGCGCGGGCCGCGATCTTAGCATTTCAGGAATAAATCTCTTTCTGCCAAGCTTGGCTATTGAATCACTGTTCCGCTTGCCATGGCCCAGATCACCATCTCCTGCAGTATTCCCGTTGACGATGAGGTCGTGACCGAGTTCTTGCACAAGTACGTACTCCACTCGCGTGTCGGCGCGGCCAGGAAGTTGCGCATGGGAGAGAAGGGCTGTTTCTATACCTGTTCCTTGTATGGCGATGACCACGCCAAGGTGAGCGGTTTGATCCGCCGCATGCTGGCGTTTTTCGAGAGCAAGGAGATTCCCTTGACCATCCTCAAGATCGGCGCCCAGGACAGCTGGTACGAGGTGGACCCCGAGCAGCGCGATCCCTGGAAAATTTCCCCACAAGCCTTGCTGGCGCTGCTCGATGCCGGGCCCAACGACAATACTCAGGCGGCGTTGAGCACGTAACGGTTCTTGCCGTTCTTCTTGGCCAGGTACAAGGATTCGTCGGCGCGCCGGTAGCTGTGCGACAAGTCGACTTCCTTGAGCAGTTCCGCGACGCCGATGCTGACGGACACCTTGCGTTCCGGCACGAAAGCCGCCTCGACGCTGTCAACGAGTTGCGCGGCAAAGGCGCAGGCCGCGCTCTTTTCGCCCAGATAAATGACGGCAAACTCTTCGCCGCCGAGGCGCCCGCACAGGTGTTCGCCAGACAGCCTGGCGATCACGTCGGCGATCTTTTTCAGCACTTCATCGCCCACGTCATGGCCGTACACGTCGTTGATCTGCTTGAAGTCGTCGATATCGATCATCAGGAAATACGCGGGCGTGCGCGCCGTGCGCTGCAAAGTGCGCGCGCCCTGCGTAAACATGCGGCGATTATTGAGTCCGGTCAAGCCATCCTTGTACGCCATCGTCGCCAGTTCGCGCTGGGAACGATAGTTATGGATGCGCAAGACGAGAAAATAGATGTTCAGCGCCAGGCCGATGATGACGCTGATGGTGACGGCCAGCACGGGCCAGTGCTGGTCAGCCTGGCCCGCATGCACGGGAAACTGCCCCAGCCCCAGAATGGCCCACACGCATAGCGATACGCCCAGGTAATACGCGATGCCGCTGAAAATGGGCGCCGTCGTCAGGGTGATCATCACGCCCAACGGCAACACCCAGAAAGCGGGATCTTCCGTGCCCAGCATCAGCACGCGAAAACTGAACGCGATGAACAGCACGCTGATGGTGCCGCTGGCGATAATCGCCTGCAAGGACTTCGCATACACGGTCAGCAGCAGCCCGACCAGCATGCCCGTCACGCCCAGCACCGCCTGCGCATGATCGAGCGAGGCGCGCGGCAAGGTCAGGCTGAACGTGACCAGCCAGCAAGCCAGGCCAAACGTCAGGATCGCTATCGAAATGAAATGCAGTTCCTTGAAAAAGCGCTGCTGCTGCTCCCGTTCTCCTGAAAAGAACAGGTAATAGAAGGCAGGAGACAGACTGCGCGAAGTGAACATTCCATTTGTCCAGGCAGACACCACGCCTTGCGGCAGGGACGCCTCCCGGCAACGGCAGGCGGTATGGCGCGCACAAAATAGTTGCGCTCAGGAACTAGTGTACTGGTTTCTTGGGGGAAATGGTGACTGGGGCGAGGAAAATGGAAGCCACTGTCCTGGCGCCGCCACAGTGGCATGCGGTGGCGCAGGTTGTCACAGCTCGCGCGCCAGCACCTGGCCGATCAAGTCCTTGCCAAAGCTGTGATGCGCCTCTTCCTCTACCAGCTGGAAGCCTGCCTTGTCGTAGATGCGGCGCGCATCGGTGAGGATGCTATTGGTCCACAACACGATTTTCGTATAGCCGACCTGACGGCTGAAGCGCAGGCATTCATCGACCAGGCGGCTGCCGATGCCCAGACCGCGCGCGCTGGGATCGACGTACAGCAGGCGCAGTTTGGCAGTCGTGTCGTCCTGGCGCACGATGAAGATGGAACCGATCACCTTGCCGTCCTTTTCGGCTATCCAGCAGCGCTCACGGACCGGGTTGAATTCGCGCACGAATTTGGCGAGAATCTCGGCAACGAGCGCCTCGTACTCGTTGTTCCAGCCATATTCCTGCGCATACAGCACGGCTTGCCGGTGGATGATCCAGCCCATGTCGCCCGGCTGCGGATTGCGCAGGATATAACTGGGCGATGTTTCCCCCAGCAAACCCTGGATTTGCCCCATGGCAGCGACCAGCTCCTGCTGCGCCGTTGGCGGCAAGCGTTCCAGCATGGCCGCCACTTCGCGTCGCGAGGCATCGACCAGGGGCGCGAGGGTGCGCTGTCCCTCTGCGGTCAGCTGTAATTGCGCCGCGCGCGCATCCTTGGGCGAGCGCGTCTTGGCGATCAGCCCCTGCTTTTCGAATCCGGCAATAACCCGGCTCAGGTAGCCCGCGTTCAAGTCCAACTCGCGGCACAGGTCCGCGCTGGTCAATTGCTCCCGGTACGCCAGTTCATACAGGATGCGCACTTCCGTCAGCGAAAACGCGCTGTCCAGCAAGTGTTCATGCAGCACGCCAATCTGGCGCGTATAGAAACGGTTAAAACGACGCACGATCTCCGTGCGTTCGACGAGTTGATCCGCCTGCATGTGACACCTCCCATTTGCTTGCTTATGGCAGATTATTGATTGCTTTTGACAATCATGTCAATATGCGACGGTCTCTGGCGCGCATAAAAAAAGCGGCCCTGGAGAGGGCCGCCTTGGCTGCAACGGAAAGCAGGGGCGCTGGCTTACACGTCAATATTCCCCGCGCGCAGGGCGTTGTTTTCAATGAAGGCGCGGCGTGGTTCCACGTCGTCGCCCATCAGGGTGGTGAAGATCTGGTCCGCCGCAATCGCGTCTTCGATCTGCACTTTCAGCAAGCGGCGCACGGTCGGGTCCATCGTCGTTTCCCACAGCTGGTCCGGATTCATTTCGCCCAGACCTTTGTAACGCTGTTTCGAGACGGTGCGTTCGGCTTCGTCACGCAGCCATTGCATGGCCTGGTGGAAGTCGACCACGGCGATTTCCTTCATGCGCTCGCCTTCGCCGCGGCGGACAAACGCGCCTTCGCCGATCAGGCCTTCGAAGGTGGCGGCGCCGCTGCTCAGCACGGCGTAGTCCGGGCCTTGCACGAAGTCGGCGTCGATGGCGGTGACTTTGACGTTGCCGTGGTACATGCGCTCGATGTGCAGCTTGTGTTTTTCCGACAAATCGTCGGAACGCACGTGCACGCGCACGGCGCTGTCGTTGATGGCCGTCTGCAGGGCCAGGGCGGAGGTTTCCGCCAGGTCCAGGGTCGACAGGTCCAGCTGCACGCCCGTCATGATGGCCGTCAGGGCGGCGCGGTCGATGACGCGCGTCAGACGGGTCATGATGGTATTCGACAGGTTGAACTTGCGCACCAGTTCCGTCAGCGTGTCGCCGGAAATGCCTTCCGCGCCTTCGCGCGGCACCAGCACGGCCGTGTTCAGCGCCACGGTCATCATGTAGCTCGCTTCCTCGGCGTCATCTTTCAGATAGCGCTCGTCGCGGCCGGCCTTCACTTTGTACAGCGGCGGTTGCGCGATGTAGATGTGGCCGCGCTCGACCAGTTGCGGCATCTGGCGGTAAAACAGGGTCAGCAGCAGGGTACGGATGTGGGCGCCGTCGACGTCCGCATCGGTCATGATGATGATGCGGTGGTAGCGCAGTTTCTCGACGTTGAATTCGTCCGGTCCGATCGAGGTGCCGAGCGTGGCGATCAGGGTAGTGATCTGCTCCGACGACAGCATTTTTTCGAAACGGGCTTTTTCCACGTTCAAGACTTTACCGCGCAGCGGCAGAATCGCCTGGAACTTGCGGTCGCGCCCCTGTTTTGCCGAGCCACCTGCCGAGTCACCCTCGACGATGTACAGTTCGCACAGGGCGGGGTCTTTTTCCTGGCAGTCGGCCAGCTTGGCCGACAGGCCCAGGCCGTCCATGATGCCTTTGCGGCGCGTCAAGTCGCGGGCCTTGCGTGCCGCTTCACGGGCGCGTGCCGCTTCGACGATCTTGCCGCAAATGATCTTGGCGTCGTTTGGTTTTTCTTGCAGGTAATCAGCCAGGGTCTTGGCGACGATTTCTTCCACCGGGCCGCGCACTTCGCTCGATACCAGCTTGTCTTTCGTCTGCGACGAGAATTTCGGTTCCGGCACTTTCACGGACAAGACGCAGGTCAAGCCTTCGCGCATGTCGTCGCCGTTAATTTCCACTTTCGCCTTTTTGGCGAACTCGTGTTCATCGATGTATTTGTTGATCACGCGTGTCATTGCCGCGCGCAAGCCCGTCAAGTGGGTGCCGCCGTCGCGTTGCGGGATGTTGTTCGTGAAGCACAGCACCTGTTCATTGTAGGCATCGTTCCACTGCATCGACACGTCGACCGAGATGTTCGTGTTCTGGTCCGACATGCGCTCGCCCGTGGCCTGGAAAATGGTCGGGTGCAAGACCGACTTGGCCTTGTTGATGTATTCGACGAAGCCGCGCGTGCCGCCTTCGAAGGCGAACACTTCTTCCTTGCCCGTGCGCTGGTCGGACAACTTGATGTTGACGCCATTGTTCAGGAAGGACAGTTCGCGGATGCGCTTGGCCAGGATTTCGTAGTGGAATTCCACGTGCGTGAAAATCTCTTCGTCGGCCCAGAAATGCACGTCGGTGCCGCGCTTGTCCGTTTCGCCGATGACACGGATCGGCGAGGTGGCGATGTCGCCGACCATGACGATCTGGCGGTCTTGCGGCACGCCGCGCACAAATTCCATGTGATGCACTTTGCCATCGCGGCGGATGGTCAGTTTCAGCAGTTTCGACAGGCCATTCACGCAGGACACGCCCACGCCGTGCAAACCGCCCGAGACTTTATACGAGTTCTGGTCGAACTTACCGCCCGCGTGCAATTCGGTCATGACGATTTCCGCCGCCGAACGCTTCGGATCGTGCTTGTCGTCCATTTTCAGGCCGGTCGGCACGCCGCGGCCATTGTCGGTGATCGAGATCGAATTGTCGCTATGGATGGTGACGTGGATTTCGGTGCAGTGGCCGGCCAGCGATTCATCGATGGAGTTGTCCAGCACTTCGAATACCAGATGGTGCAAGCCGGTGCCGTCCGAGGTGTCGCCAATGTACATGCCCGGGCGTTTGCGTACGGCTTCCAGGCCTTCCAGGATCTGGATGGAGGAGGCGCCGTATTCTTCCGTTTTGGCCTGGATCGGGGTGTCTTGTGGATTCTCGGACATGGACTGCTTTCTCAAATAACGATTGCTGATTGATTCGGGGCTGCTGGCTGATGACCGTCTGTCGGGTTAGCCGGAACGGCGTAACCCGACAGACGGCGATTCAGCATGTCGGATTACGCTGCGCTCATCCGACCTACATCACTGCTGTGGTCTTTAGATGCGCATCGGCATGACGACATACTTGAAGTCGGCATTGTCCGGGATGGAGATCAGGGCGGACGAGTTCGAATCACCGAGCGCGATGTTGACGTATTCGCATTTCAGGTTGTTCAGCACGTCCAGCAGATACGTCACGTTGAAGCCGATGTCGACGGAGTCGCCGCCGTAGTCGATTTCCAGCTCTTCGACGGCTTCTTCCTGGTCCGCATTGGTCGAGCTGATCTTCATGCTGCCCGGGGTGATGATGCAGCGCACGCCCTTGAACTTGTCGCTGGTCATGATGGCGGCACGTTGCAGCGAGCGCAGCAGTTCATCGCGGCCGATGGTGAAGTCGTTTTTGTAGCCTTTTGGAATCACGCGCGTGTAGTCGGGGAACTTGCCTTCGACCAGCTTCGAGATCAGTTCGATGTCGGCAAAGGTCAGTTTCACCTGGTTGGCGGCGATGTCCAGCTGCACCGGCTCATCGTTCTCTTCCAGCAGACGCTGCAGTTCGATGATGGTCTTGCGCGGGATAATGACTTCCTGGCGCGCAAACGTCTGCTCGGTGGCGACCTGGCAAAACGCCAGACGGTGGCCGTCGGTGGCCACGGCGATGACATTGTTGCCATCCAAAACCAGCAACAAGCCGTTCAGGTAGTAGCGGATGTCTTGCTGCGCCATCGAGAAATGCACCATGTTGAACAGGTGCTTCAGCGTTTTTTGCGGCAGGGTGACGGACGCGTTGTAGCTTTCCGCCTGTTGCACGGTCGGGAACTCTTCCGCCGCCAGGGTTTGCAGGGCGAAGCGCGACTTGCCCGTTTGCACGGTCAGGCGCTTGTTCAGCAGGGTCATCGTGACGTCGCCCGATTCGGGCAGGGCGCGCAGGATGTCGAGCAGTTTGCGCGCGGCCACGGTGGTGCCGGTGACGTCCGCGCCGGAACCGATTTCCGCGTGCGTGGTGATCTGCACTTCGGTGTCGGTCGACAGGAAGGAGACATTTTCACCGTCTTTGCGGATGAGGATATTGGCCAGAATCGGCATAGTGTGCCGACGCTCGACAATACCGCTCACGATCTGCAGTGGCCGGAGAAGGGTATCTCGGGTGGTTTTGACCAATTGCATATTTATCCTCAATGTATAGGTTGAACAGTACGACGTTTAACGTATTAATTTAACAATTGTTACCATAGGGGGCCCCGACAGACCGGCTGCGGTGCCCTCCCAGATGATAAGGGTAAAGCACGTTTTGAGCCAGTCTTGCTCAAGCGGCGCTTAGCCTTTTAATGTTTGCTCCAGCACATGCAATTCATGGTTGCATTCCGGATTCTTGGTGCGGTCCAACGCGATCTTGCGCACGGCATGCAGCACCGTGGTGTGGTCGCGGCCGCCGAACAGCTCGCCGATCTCCGGCAGGCTCTTCTGTGTCAATTCCTTGGCCAGGTACATGGCGATCTGGCGCGGCCGGGCGATATTCGCGGGGCGGCGCTTCGAATACATGTCGGCAACCTTGATATTGAAGAAGTCAGCCACCGTTTTCTGGATGTTTTCCACGGAAATCTGGCGGTTCTGCACCGACAGCAAGTCCTTCAGGGCTTCCTTGACGATATCGATGGTGATGTCTTTGCCATGGAAGCGCGAGTACGCGAGGATCTTGCGCAGCGCGCCTTCCAGCTCGCGCACGTTCGAGCGCAAGTGCTTGGCGACAAAGAAGGCCACGTCGTCGGAGAAGGTCACGCCTTCCTGCTTGGCTTTTTTCAACAGAATCGCCACGCGCATTTCCAGCTCCGGCGGTTCGATGGCCACTGTCAGGCCCGAATCGAAGCGCGAGATCAGGCGGTCGTCCATGCCCGTGATTTCCTTCGGGTACGTATCCGAGGTGATGATGATCTGTTTCTTTGCTGCAATTAACGCCTCGAACGCATAGAAGAACTCTTCCTGCGTGCGGCTTTTGCCGCCAAAGAACTGGATATCATCGATCAGCAGCATGTCGAGCGAGTGATAGTAGTGCTTGAAATCGTCGAAACCCTTGCGCTGGTAAGCGGTCACTACGTCGCGAACGTACTGTTCCGCGTGGATGTAGCGAATTTTTGCGCCCGGATTGTCGGCCATCACCTGGTTGCCGATGGCGTGGATCAAGTGGGTTTTACCCAGGCCGACGCCGCCGTAGAAGAACAGCGGGTTATAGGACACGCCCGGATTGTTCGCCACCTGGATGGCGGCGGCGCGCGCCAACTGGTTGGCCTTACCGGTCACAAAACTGTCGAAGGTCAGGTCGGTGTTGATGCGGCTCTGCTCGCGGCGCGGCGCGGCGCCGATGCTCAGTTCCGGCACGCTGGGCTGCGGCTCCGCGGCGCGCGCGCTGGGCGCGCCGCCATTCGGATCGCTGGCCGGGGTGCTGGCGGCAACGGGCTTCTTCGGCAAGGCCAGGCGCGGGTCGAGCACGAACTGCACTTCCGTCGGCGCTTCGAAGTACTGAATGGCCAGGGCAGTGATGCGGCTGGCGAACTGGGTCTTGACCCAATCGAGCTTGAAGCGATTGGGCGCAGCAATGCGCAGCTTGCCCTCTTCGTAATCGAGAGGGATAAGCGGTTTGATCCACGCACTGAATTGTTGCGGTGTCAGCTCCAGTTCCAACTGCGCGGAACAGGCCTGCCAGAAATTATCCATGTATGTCTATGTGAAAAGGTGTGGGAGGGCGTATCGATTCTGCCCTGCGTTCACCGTGTTGCAAGGCCGGCGTCGCGCGAGGGCTCGCCACACGTAACGCGCTATTCTACTCCCGACTGACAAAGTTATCCACAGGCACGACGCTTATTTTTCTATGGCGGGGTGGGGCGCCGTGTGCATAAGAGGCGACTTATCCCCCGGTTATCCCGTCACAAGCAGTGCTGGCGCGGCCTGTGGCGGGGCCTTGCAAGCAGATGGGGGCCGGCGCGCAAATTTCCAGGCGATCACGGCAATCCTTGACAAGAGGGGGGCATATGCTGAATAATTCAGGGTTCCCCGCCCGTATTCCGTGTTTATTCATTTGGAACGACAATATGGACTAAGCGTGGATTAAGCGGGCGATGAGATTGGCCAGCTTGTGCCTTGGCATAAGTGCGCGATTGTCATTGGCACCAAAAACTGACGGGACGTCAGACCCGATTTTGCATTTTTTTTGTTTTTAGCGAGACCAACATGAAACGTACTTACCAACCTTCCGTCGTTCGCCGCAAGCGTACGCACGGCTTCCGCGCTCGTATGGCTACCCGTGGTGGCCGTGATGTGCTCAACGCACGTCGCGCAAAGGGCCGCAAACGTCTGGCCGTCTAGGCTTGTCGTTGACAGCTGATCGCGTGGCTAGCTGTACTCCAGTCGGCAATCAACGCGAAGGTTCACACGACTTCGCGCGCGTTCGGCGTATCGTTAAAACGGATGAATTTTCATCCGTTTTTCGTTTGCGCCCTTCGCAAAAAACAGCGCATTTTGTGCTGTACACCCGACACAATCAATTGCCGCATGCGCGGCTGGGCGTCGTTGTGGCGAAGCGTTTCGCGCCGCGCGCAGCGACCCGCAACACGATCAAGCGCGTCACGCGCGAGCTGTTTCGCAACAGCGCGATGCCGCCGGTCGACTGCGTGGTGCGTTTGTCGCGCGCCGTCAACAGCAAGGATGGCCCGGCCACCACGACCAAGCTCAAAGCCGAGCTGCGTGAAGAGTTGAGCCGCCTGTTCGCGGCGCAAATCGCCGCCCAGGCCCGTTCTGTTGCTGCGCCACCACCATCCGCGCCATGAAAACCCTGCTGCTGTTCCTGCTGCGCGCTTATCAGTTGCTGATCAGCCCCATGCTGGGACAGAATTGCCGTTTCTATCCGAGCTGTTCGCATTACGCGATGGAAGCGCTGCGCGTGCACGGTACGGCCAAGGGCAGCCTGCTGGCTGCCAAGCGCCTGTGCCGTTGCCACCCCTGGAATGAAGGGGGCGTCGACCCGGTGCCGCCGGCCGATGGCAAACAATCTTCAACGACCGCTTGCGGTTGCAACCACTCCTGACAAATACCCTAATGGATATCAATAAACGTACCATCCTGTGGATCGTGTTTTCCGTCTCGCTGGTAATTCTCTGGAACGAATGGATGATCTCGAACGGCAAGCCGTCGATGTTCTCCGCGAACACGGAACAAACCGCCAAGGCGCCTGTCACCCCGGCCAAGACGGACGCCCTGGCTGCCGCGGCTGCCGGCGCGACCGCCGTGCCTGGCGAAGCGACCGATCCCGCCGCGTTCAAGCGCGAAGTGATTACCATCACCACCGACGTCATCAAGGTCGACATCGACACCCTGGGCGGCCAGGTCAAGCGTCTGGAATTGCTGAAGTTCAAGGGCGCGGGCAATCCGGGCTGGTTCGGCGGCTGCTTCGGCCTGTTCAAATGGTGCCAGCCTGACGAAGGCAAGCAAAACGAAGTGCTGTTCGACGAAGGCGCGAACCACACCTACCTGGCGCAGTCGGGCCTGGTCGGCGGTCCGTTCCCTACCCACGCGAGCGGTTTTACCGTGCAGCCTGGCGTGCGCACCCTCGGTGACGGCAAGCAAGTGCAACTGGTGATGGAAGCGGTCGAAGGCGGCGTCAAGCTGACCAAGACGTTTACGTTCAAACGCGGCGACTACGTCATCGACGTGCGCCACGATGTGGCCAACGTGGGCGCGGCCCCTGTCACGCCGCAGCTGTACCTGCAACTGACGCATGACGGCAACAAGCCGGTCGGCGATTCGTTCTTCAACAGCAGCTTCACGGGCCCGACCCTGTACACGCCGCAAGACAAGTACCAGAAGCTGACGTTCGAGAAAATCGAAAAAGCGGCCGTGGAAGACGAGAAGAAGGGCAACGACAACGCCATGAAGGGCCTGCATCCGGCCACGGCGAATGGCGGCTGGTTTGCGATTTCGCAGCACTTCTTCGTGTCGGCCTTCGTTCCGCCTGAGAACGCCAAGCGCGACATCTTCACGAAAAAGCTCGGCACCAACTTGTACGCGATCGGCAACGTGCTGCCATTGCCTACCCTGGCGCCAGGCGCCTCGGCCAGCATGGACAGCAAGCTGTATTCGGGTCCGCAAATCGCGCACCTGCTGGAATCGGTATCGCCTGGCCTGGAACTGGTCAAGGATTACGGCTGGCTGACCATCATCGCCAAGCCGATCTTCTGGGTCATGGAACACATCCACAGCGTGCTGGGCAACTGGGGCTGGACCATCATCGCCTTCACGATCCTGATCAAGCTGGCCTTCTTCCCGCTGTCGGCCGCCGGCTACCGCAGCATGGCCAAGATGAAACTGGTCACGCCGAAGATGCAAGCGATTCGCGAGCGCTACAAAGGCGATCCGCAAAAGATGAACCAGGCCACGATGGAGCTGTACAAGACGGAAAAGATCAATCCGCTGGGCGGCTGCCTGCCGATCCTGATCCAGATGCCCGTCTTTATCGCCCTGTACTGGGTGCTGAACGCATCCGTGGAAATCCGCGGCGCGCCATGGATCGGCTGGATCACCGACCTGGCCCAGCATGACCCATGGTGCATCCTGCCAGTGCTGTACGCGATCTCGATGTACATCACGACCAAGCTGAACCCGGCTCCGGCCGATCCGATGCAAGCGAAGATGATGCTGTTCATGCCACTGGCATTCTCGGTGATGTTCTTCTTCTTCCCGTCGGGCTTGGTACTCTACTGGGTCGTCAACAACGTCTTGTCGATCGGCCAGCA
The DNA here is from genome assembly GCF_000988085.1 of Janthinobacterium sp. KBS0711. Classification (NCBI taxonomy): domain Bacteria; kingdom Pseudomonadati; phylum Pseudomonadota; class Betaproteobacteria; order Burkholderiales; family Oxalobacteraceae; genus Janthinobacterium; species Janthinobacterium sp. KBS0711. The sequence continues at coordinate 200,982 of NZ_LBCO01000014.1, forward strand.
ATGGGTGATCACCAAAAAATACGCGCCTGCCGCCAAGTAATTCCGGCTAGCGAACAGAAAGCCCGCCTCGCGCGGGCTTTTTTTTCATCTACAATATCCCCCATGAAACTCGACTCTTCCCCTATCGCCGCCATCGCCACCGCTCCCGGTCGCGGCGGCATCGGCGTGGTACGCGCCTCCGGCAAAAACCTCGCTCCTTTAATGACGGCCCTGTTCGGCGCGCAGCAACTCAAACCGCGCCATGCCACCTATCTGCCATTCACGGAAAGCGATGGCAGCATCATCGACCAGGGCATCGCCATCCACTTCAAGGGTCCGCATTCGTACACGGGCGAAGATGTGCTGGAATTGCAGGGCCACGGCGGCCCCATCGTGCTGCAGCTGCTGCTGGCGCGCGTGCTGGAAGCGGGCAAGGACAGCGGCTTGCGCCTGGCCGAACCGGGCGAATTCACGCGCCGCGCTTTTCTCAATGACAAGCTGGACCTGGCGCAAGCGGAAGCCGTGGCCGACCTGATCGACGCGTCCACGGAAGCGGCGGCCAAGTCCGCCTCGCAATCGCTGTCGGGCGCGTTCTCGAACACCATCCACGCGCTGGTGGAACAGGTGACGGGGCTGCGCATGCTGGTCGAAGCGACCCTGGACTTCCCGGAAGAGGAAATCGACTTCCTGGAAAAATCGAATGCGCGCGGCCAATTGAAAGCCGTGATCGAAGCGTTGAACAAAGTGTTTGCGCAGGCGGCGCAGGGCGCGCTGCTGCGCGAAGGCTTGAACGTGGTGCTGGCCGGCCAGCCGAACGTGGGTAAATCGTCGCTGCTGAATGCGCTGGCGGGCGCCGACGTGGCCATCGTCACGCCGATCGCCGGCACCACGCGCGACAAGGTCAGCGAAACCATCCAGATCGAAGGCATTCCGCTCAACATCATCGACACGGCCGGCATCCGCAGCGCGGGCGACACCGTCGACGCCGTCGAGCGCATCGGCATCGAACGCACCTGGGGCGAGATCGGCAAGGCGGACGTGATTCTGCACTTGCTGGACGCCGACCATGGCCCGACACTGGCCGATGAAACCATCGTCGCCGCCTTCCCCGAAGGCGTGCCCGTGGTGCGCGTGTGGAACAAGATTGATCTCTCTGGCCACAAGCCCGGCGTCGACAGCATGCCGGACGCCACCCACGTGTATCTGTCGGCGCACGAGCACATCGGCATCGACCTCTTGCGCGCCGAGCTGCTGCGCATCGCCGGCTGGCAGCAGACGGGTGAATCGCTGTACCTGGCGCGCGAACGCCATTTGATCGCCTTGAAATCGGCCGGCAAGCATCTGGATATCGCCGCCGCGCACGCGGCGCAGGACGACCAGTCGCTCGACCTGTTCGCCGAAGAGCTGCGCTTGGCGCAGGTGCAACTGTCGAGCATCACGGGCGAGTTTTCGCCTGACGATCTGCTGGGCGTGATCTTCAGCCGTTTCTGTATCGGCAAATAAGGAGGTTCGATGAAGCTTGTGCTCGCTTTTGTGTTCGCCTGCCTGCCGCTGCTGGCTGGCGCGCAGGAAAAACTGCCGAAGGATGTGGCGAAGTTCGTTGAGCATGCGCAAACGTGCGAGCATTTTGCCGGCGAATGGGATGATAACGACAAGGCGCGCCAGCGCGAGATCATCGCAGCCGTGGACGATGCCTGCGGCCAGGCGCAGCGGCAATGGAAGCGGCTGTCCGCCAAGTACGCGGGACAGCCGAAGCTGCAGAAAATCATCAATGAACAGGCCAATGACGCCGTGCGCAGCTACCGGAAGCCAGGCTAGCATCTGCCCCGTTGAGAATTATCATGAAGTCCAAACTGCGCTGACGTAATCTTGCTGAGCGGCCTTGAAGTGCCGCTAGGAAAGGAAGCGCCATGGACAGCGAACAGCCGGAAGTCGTGGAAAGCGGGGGGGGGGTGGCGCCGCCATTGCCTTCCCTGCCGCAATTGATCGCAGCGCTGCCGCCGAAAGGCGCATGCTGGTACTGCGACAAGCCGCTCGATGCCGTGCGTCGTTTCTGCTGCAAAAGTTGTTGCGTGGCGTATGCGGAAGAGGCGCAATACAACAACTGAGCGGCAGCGGGCTGAGCGCTAGCGGCGCCGCAGCAGGGCCGCCAGGGCGCCGTCGAAATCGAACTCGTGCGCGGCGGCCGCCACTTCCTGGTAGACGTTCACGCCCAGGCTGGCCGCGAGCAGGCTGGCCGAATTTTCCAGGATGTCGATGGCCGCGCCGTCGCCTTCGCGCAGATGGCTGGCCAGGCGCGCCAGCAGCAGCTGGATGGCGGGCGCGGCCGGGTCGGGCGCCACGTCCTGCGCCGCCGTGTGGTTTGCTTCCGGCGTGCCCAGCATGCTGCTGACCGCGCCGAGCAATTGATCCTGCGCCAGTTCCAGTTGCAGCATCTGCTGGGCCAGGTCGGGCGCCTGTGCGCGCAGTGCCGATTCGAGGGTGGCCGACAGGCCATGCACGTGGCGCGCACCGATCATGCCGGCGGCGCCTTTCAGGGTATGCGCCTTCAGGCGCGCGGAAGCGTAGTTGCCCGCGTCGAATTCGGCGCGGATCTGGCACGGCGTGGTGCCGTGGTCGTGCAGGAAGCGGCGCAGGATTTTCAGGTACAGGATGCGGTCGCCCATGATGCGGCCCAGTCCATTCTCGACATCGAGAATACGGACCATGTCGGATGCCGCAACGGCGGCATCATCATCGCAAGTGGCGTGTGGTTTCAGCATGCTGTGCAGAGCGCCCCAAAACTTGTCAATGTCAGTAAAGCTGGAACCGCTATTTTACATCCAGTCATCCTCGACGCTGCGCCCGCTTGGCATGCTTAGCGCGTCGTGAATGACCAGCTGTGCGTGACGTCCGCGCCATTGACTTTGCCGATGAAACTCACGTCATAGCTGGCGTTCGCATTCAAGGGCGCCAGCGGGATGATGGACGCGGCCGAGACCGGCGTATGCACATCGTTGCTGCTGGTGAGCAGGCGCGCCGCCAGGTCCGTGGCGGTGCCGCGCTGGCGCACGCTGAATGCCGTCACGCTGACGGGCGTGCCGTAGTTGGCATGCACGCTGATCGGGTAGCCGACCACATCCTGGTTCGGCACGGGATCGGGCGATTCGTTATCGCTGGAAAAACTGACGGCCACTTTCTGCTGCCCGCTGAACGGATAGGTAACGATCTGTCCCGCCGCCAGCCCGGGGCCATAGCTGCGGTTGCCGGCCAGGTCGGTGGTGAAATAGGCATAGCCGGCGCCGCTGACGGCCGCGCCCGCGCCACCTTCCTTGAACAGCGGTTCGAAAATGACGAAGCGGTGATAGATGGCCGTGACCAGTTCTTCGGCCAGGTAAAAGCCGGAGGTGTTGCTCGCGCCAGCGATGACTTCGCCCTGCAGCGACGTGACGACGTAGCCGGCCTTGGCCAGGCGGTCGCCCAGTTTCACGCCCGTAAAGCCGGGCTTGCCCTGCACCTGTTCGTGCGCCACCGTATTGTTGAGATTGAGATAGCTGGAATGGCCCAGGGCCGCGCTGTCGATCTGGCTGTTGCGCGCCAGTGGCGACAGGCCGATCTGGCTGCGCCGGTAGTTGAACCAGTTAAAGCCATCGGTGGCAATATTGTTGCTGAGGACGGGAGCGCCCGGCTCCTGTGTCAGCTGCCCGGCCGGGGTCGAGGTGCTCAGCGACGTATTGCCGCCGCTGTCGCCGCCGCCGCAGGCGCTCAGCAGTGCTGCACTCAGCAGGGTAGGTATCCAGTATTTCCAACGCAGTGACGAGGCAATCAAGTTGGCTCCTGTAGAGGTAGACGGACGGCGGTGGGGCCAGCGTGCTGTCCTGTAAAACGATTCTAAGGTATTTTGATACCTTGTAGCGCATTCATGAAAAGATATGTGGCGCGCTCGTGCGCGGACGGTGCCGCAGCTGCGCAGGGTAGAATGAGCGTAGCGCAGCGTTTGCCGCTGCATTGCCTTACTTCCGATTTTTTTTGATTGCCCATACATTTGAACACCTTGCCCAAGTCGCGCCTGCAGCGCGCCAAATACGCCTTGCCCAGCATGGTGACTTTGCTTTCGATAGCCTGCGGTTTTGCCAGCATCGTCATTTCCGTCGACAATGCCGCCGTGGGCGACGCGGATGCCTACCGCCTGGCGGCGGCGCTGCTGGTGCTGGCCGGCGTGTTCGATGCGCTCGACGGCTATGTCGCGCGCCTGACGAACACCAGTTCGCAGTTCGGCGTGCAGCTTGACTCCATCGCCGACGTGATGAATTTCGGCTGCGCCCCGGCCGTCCTGTTGTATTGCTACGGCTTCGTGCAGATGGGCGTGCACGATCCGCTGCTGCTGCGCTTTGGCGGCATGGCCAGCTTCTTTTTTGTTGCCTGCGGCGCGATGCGCCTGGCGCGCTTCAATGTGAACGTGGGGCGCACGGATCCCCTGTATTTCGTCGGTATGCCGATCACTGCCGGGGCCGCTTGCGTGGCGGCCGTGGTGGTGGCCTGGCCGGCGCCCATCGATTCCATGCTGCACAGCTACCTGCTGATGCTGCTGCTCGTGGGCGTGGGCAGCCTGATGGTGTCGACCTTGCGCTTCCCCAGCTCCAAGCAAAAGAAAAGCCTGGCCGCGCTGCTGGTGCTGATCGTCGCCATCGCCCTGCTCGTGTGGTTGAAAACGAGTTTCTTTGCACTGTTCTTCGCCGTCTACATCGCCGCCACCCTGGCGTTGAACCTGGCGTGGTACCTGGGCTGGCGCGGTATTGCGCTGCCGCAGGTATTCAATGACCCCGACGAGATCGATTAATCTCAGGCCACCTCGTGCCCGCGCGCGGCGCGCAGGATGGCGAACCAGTCGCTGCGGCTGAGCGTAAATTGCGTGCCTTCCACGGCCACGGCCACGGCTTCGATGCGGCCCGTGCCCGTCAGCGGCAGGGGGCGGCATGGCAGTTGCATGATCCAGGCAAACACGACGCTGGCAAACGGACGCTGCAGCTGGTCTGCGATCTGCTTGATGACATTGCGCAAGTTCTCCACATTCGCATCGCCCCCTTGGAACAGCCGGCCGCCCGCCAGCGGCGACCAGATCATCGGCGCCACCCCCACGTCCTGCAAGCCGTCGAAGGTTTCATCAAACAGGGGCGCCACGTGCAGCGGCGAAAATTCCACTTGGTTCGTCACCAATGGAAAGCGCCGGTGCAGGCAATCGAACTGGTGGCGGCTGAAATTCGACACGCCAAAGTGCAGGACCTTGCCCGCTTGCTTGAGCTGGGTAAACGCGCCGGCGATCTCGTCGAAATCCATCAGCGGGTCGGGACGGTGGATCAGCAGCAAGTCCAGGCGGTCCGTCTGCAACTGGCGCAAGGTGTGTTCCACGGAACTGGTGATGTGCGCCGCGCTCGTGTCGTAATGCTGGATGGCATGGCCAGGACGGTGCGGCGACAGCAGCTTGATGCCGCATTTGCTGACCAGCTCCATCTTGTCGCGCAAGCCCGGCTGCAGGGCCAGCGCTTCGCCAAATAAACCTTCGGCACTGTAATCGCCATAGATATCGGCATGGTCGAAGCTCGATACGCCCAGCGCCAGGCATTGCTCGATGAAGGCCAGGCGTTGCTGCGCCGACATATTCCACTCGCCGATGCGCCACATGCCGGCGACGATGCGCGACAGTTCGGGACCATTGCTGCTCAAACGGCTGCGCGGCGCTTGCAGGCTGGCGGGAAATACATGGCTCATGGGCTGGCTTTCTGGTGGTGGCGAAGAAGGTGACGCCACGATTATATCCAGTGCTACAGCATGCTGCGGATAAAGCGGCAGCAACGCTCCTGCAGGGCATCGTCGAGCTGGCCGCCGAGTTGCATCTGATACACGAGCGCCGACTGCAGCATGAAGGCAAACAGGCGTAGGTCGAGGTCGGCGCGCACGCCGATGTCGACCAGGCGCTGCACCACCAGGGTGATCCACGGCGCGACGATCTGCTCGCGAAAACGCAGCTGCGCCGCCGCATCATTGTGGATCAGCACCAGTAAGTCGCACGTGAAGCGGCCATCGGCGTTCAGGTTGTCGAAGATGCGCGCGCAGATCGCCTCGATTTCCTGACCGTCCGGCATGTCGAGCGCGCGCTGCAGCTTTTCCGCCGTGCGCTTGACGAGCGCGTCGAGCAGCATGTCCTCGCGGCGCGGCCAGCGCCGGTAGATCGTCTGGCGCCCCACGCTGGCAGCGTCGGCCACCATCTGTATCGTCACGGCGTCGAGCCCATGCTGGCGCACCAGCATGACGATGGCTTCCAATACCGCATCTTCCACGCCCGCCTTGCGCGGGCGGCCACGCATTGCTGCCTCTTTTTTAATCACGTCTGGCCTGTCTCTGAATGTTTCTTTTAATTATGGTACGATGCGCACCGTAAATGCAAAGCAACTGCTTGTCAATCATGTTGGTCAATTAACCGGCAGGTTGATGCACCGCGCCGCGATACTCAAGTCATCTCTACGTGAAATCTGCAATCTCAGCGGCGCGTGCCCGTATTTTCTTTCTGACTTCCACATCCATCACTGTGGCGGCTCGTGCCGCCTGAGGAAAACCTATGAAAATCATCGGGATTTCGCCCCATCGGCGCAACTTCCTGCGCAAGGCCGTTGGCGCCGCGCCTGCCGTGGCCTTGCTGGCCGGCGCCGGCGGCGGCCTGGCCATGGCCGTCTCCAAGGACCAGCCTGCTTACAAACCGCGCTTTTTCAACGCCACCGAATGGGCCACCTTGAGTGCGCTGGTCGACCGCCTGATCCCTGCCGACGCCGAAGGGCCGGGCGCGCTGGAATCGGGCGCGCATGAATTCATCGACGCGCAGATGAACACGCCTTACGCGTATGGCGCGTTGTGGTACATGCAGGGACCGTTCGTGCCATCGATCGAACAGTTCGGCTACCAGTTCCACATGGCGCCGCGCGAGCTGTACCAGAGCGCCTTGGCCGGCGTCAACGCGGCCGTGCAGAAACAGTCCGGCAAGCCTTTCGTGCAGTTGAACGCGGCCGAGCGCGATGCCGTCATCACGCAATTGCAAAAAGGGACCTTGGACATTGGCGCAGTGCCGTCGAAAGTCTTCTTCAACCAGATGCTGCAAAACACGCGCGAAGGCTATTTTTGCGACCCCGTGCACGGTGGCAACAAGGACATGCTGGCCTGGAAGATGGTGGGATTCCCCGGCGCGCGCGCCGACTACATGGATTGGGTGGAACAGTATGGCAAGAAATACCCGCTGCCGCCCGTGTCGATTGCCTAAAACTTTTTGTACCCGATCAAAGAAAAAGAAAAACCATCATGAGTGATATCAAACCAGATGTAAAAATGAAGCCTGTCGATGCCGTGATTGTCGGCTTCGGCTGGACCGGCGCCATCATGGCCAAGGAATTGACGGAGGCGGGCCTGAACGTGGTCGCGCTGGAGCGCGGCGAGTACCGCGACACCTATCCGGACGGCGCCTATCCGAAGACCCTCGACGAGCTGACCTATATCCAGCGCAGCAAGCTGTTCCAGGATATGTCGAAGAGCACGTTCACCTTCCGCCACAGCATCACGGGCGTGGCCGTGCCGTACCGCCAGATCGGCGCCTTTAAGCCCGGCACGGGCGTGGGCGGCGCGGGCTTGCACTGGTCGGGCATGCACTGGCGCGTCTTGCCGGAAGAGCTGCAAATCCGCAGCCACTACGAGCGCCGCTACGGCAAGAAATTCATCCCCGAAGGCATGACGATCCAGGACTTTGGCGTGACGTACGCCGAGCTGGAGCCGCACTTCGATTTCGTCGAGAAAGTCTTCGGCACCTCGGGCCAGGCCTATAAAGTCAACGGCATCGTCGTCGGCGACGGCAATGTGTTCGAGGGCGACCGCTCCGACAATTACGCGCTGGCGCCGCAAAAAGTGCCGTACACGGCCGAACTGTTCCGCCGCGCCGCCAAGGCCGTTGGCTACCACCCGTTCGTCAACGCCTCGTCGAACGCGTCCGGCCCGTACACGAATCCGTACGGCTGCCAGATGGGCCCTTGCAACTTCTGCGGTTTCTGCTCGGGCTACGCCTGCTACAACTATTCCAAGGCTTCGCCCAACGTCAACATCATGCCGGCCTTGCGCATGGTGGCGAACTTTGAATTGCGCGCCAATTGCAACGTCGTGCGCATCAATCTCGACGGCAGCAAAGGTGGCAAAGCGCGTGCTACCGGCGTGACCTACATCAATGCGGACGGCAAGGCCGTCGAGCAACCGGCCGATCTGGTCATCGCGAGCGCCTTTGCCTACAACAATGCGCATTTGTTCCTGCTGTCGGGCATCGGCAAGCCGTATGACCCCGTCAGCAATGAAGGCGTGGTGGGACGCAATATCGCCTACCAGATGATGTCGACCATCCAGACCTTCTTCAAGGAAGACACGAACACGAATCCGTTCATCGGCGCCGGGGGCACCGGTGTCGCGCTCGATGACTGGAATGGCGACAACTTCGACCATGGCCCGCTGGGCTTTGTCGGCGGCTCGCCCGCCTGGTGCAACCCGGCCGGCTCCAAGCCCATCTCGGGCATTGCCACACCGGACGGCACGCCCGCCTGGGGTTCGGCCTGGAAAAAGGCCGTCAAGAAGAGCTATCTGAACACGGTTTCGTTCGATTGCCACGGCGCCAACATGACTTACCGCGACTGCTATGTCGACCTCGACCCCACCTACACGGACAAGTATGGCCAGCAATTGCTGCGCTTTACCTTCGACTGGAAGGAAAACGACATCAAGATGAGCCGTTTCGTCACGGACAAGATGATGAAGGTGGCCGAAGCCATGAATCCGGAATCGATCAAGGTGTCCGTCAAGAGCGTGGGTGACCACCTCGACTTGCGCAACTACCAGACCACGCACTGGGCGGGCGGCACGGCCATGGGCGCGGACCGCAAGACCAGCGTCGTCAACCGCTACCTGCAGAGCTGGGACGTGCACAACGTGTTTGCCGTCGGTTCCAGCGTGTTCCCGGTCGGCATTGGCTATAACCCGACGGGTCTCGCCTGCGCGCTGACCTACTGGTCGGCCAAGGCCATCCGCGAGCAATACCTGAAAGATCCCCGTCCCCTGGTCGCCTGATGAAGAACAAGAAGATGAACAACACATTCACCCAAACAGTGGGCGCGCTGCTGCTGGCGCTCGCTTCCGGCGCCGCTTGGTCGGCCACCGCCACCGTCCCGAACGCCCAGCTGATACGCCAGGGCGAATACCTGGCCCGCGCCGGCGACTGCATCGCCTGCCATACGGCCGGCACGAAAGGCCAGCCGTTCGCCGGCGGCCTGGGCATGGAAACGCCGATCGGCAAGGTGTATTCCACCAATATCACGCCCGATAAAAAGGCCGGCATCGGCGACTGGAGCTTTGCCGATTTCGACAAGCTGATGCGCACCGGCGTGACCAAGCACGGCTACACCGTGTATCCGGCCATGCCGTACCCGTCGTACTCGCGCCTGAGCGAGGCGGACATGCAAGCGCTGTACGCCTATTTCATGCATGGCGTGAAGGCGGATCCGACGCCGAACAAGGCTGCCGACATTCCGTGGCCGTTGTCGATGCGTTTCCCCTTGACCATCTGGCGCTGGGCCTTTGCCCCCACGCCGCAGCCGTATAAAACGCCGGTCACGGGCGATGCGCAATTGCTGCGCGGCGCCTACCTGGTGCAGGGCCTGGGCCACTGCGGCGCCTGCCATACGGCGCGCGGCGTGAGCATGCAGGAAAAATCGCTGACGGACGAGGGCAACACGACCTTCCTGGCCGGCGGCGGCGTGATCGACGGCTGGTCCGTGCCATCGTTGCGCAATGAACATGGCGGCGGACTGGCGCGCTGGAGCGCGGCGGAGATCGCCGAATTCCTCAAAACGGGCCGCAACAGCCATACGGCGTCGTTCGGCGCCATGAACGACGTGGTGGCCCATTCCATGCAGCACATGACGGATGGCGACCTGGCGGCGATGGCAAAATACCTGAAATCGTTGCCGCCATCGAATCCGGCCACACCAGCATTTGTCGCCGATGACAAGCTGGGCAAGCAATTGTTCAGCGGCATCGTCAACTCCAAGGGCGCGCAGCTGTACCTGGACCGTTGCGCCGGCTGTCACCGTTCCGACGGCAAGGGCTACGACAAGGCTTTCCCTGCGCTGGCCGGCAATGCCGTGCTGCAGACGAACGACCCCACGTCGGCCATCAACATCGTGCTGTCGGGCGGCGCCGTGCCGGCCACGCGCACGGCGCCGTCGGCGCTGACGATGGCGCCGTATGCGGACATCTTCAATGACGAGCAGACTGCCCAGGTGGTGACGTTCATCCAGACGAGCTGGGGCAACCGCGGCACGCCGGTGACGGCGGCGCAGGTGGCCAAGGTGCGCAAGGTGTCCGTACCGGTGGAAGCGTCGCAGACGGAGGCGACGTTTGCGGCAGGCCGCCACGGCACCTTCC
>NZ_LBCO01000014.1:211499-229942 GCF_000988085.1 Janthinobacterium sp. KBS0711
TGCGCCGCTGAAATAATGTGACGGACGAAAAAAATGCCCGCAGCATCTGCGGGCATTTTTTATGGGAACGTTAAAAACTTATTTCATCCACAGGCGCATCGAATCCCAGGCGCGGCCGAAGATGGTTGCCTGGTTGATGGTTTCCAGCGCGACGACCGGCAGTTCCAGCAGGACCTTGTCGTCGACCATCATTTTCAGCTTGCCGACAGGGGCGTTTTCAGCCAGTGGCGCGACCAGCGGGTCCTTGCGTTCCAGCACAGGTTTCATCTTGGCAGCCGTGCCTTTTGGTACGGTGACGAGCACATCGCGGGCGAAACCGATTTTCACGGTGCTTTTCGAACCCTTCCACACTTCCGGCGTGGCCACGGCCTGGCCCTTCGAGTACAGCTTGACCGTATCGAAGTTCTGGAAGCCCCAGTTCAGCAGCTTCTGGCTTTCCTGCGTGCGGGCCTGGTCCGACGAGGTGCCCAGCACCACGGAGATCAAACGGCGCTCGCCCGTGCCGCCTGGACGGCGGGCCGACGCGATCATGCAATAGCCGGCCGCTTCCGTGTGGCCCGTCTTCATGCCATCGACGGTTGGGTCCAGCCACAGCAAGCGGTTGCGGTTAGGCTGGGTGATCTTGTTGTACGTAAAGCTCTTGATGGAATCGATTTTGTAGAATTCCGGGTAATCGGCGATCACGCGCTTGGCCAGCACGGACAAGTCTTGCGCCGTGGAATAGTTATCGGGGCTAGGCAAGCCATGCGGATTGGCAAAACGCGTGTTTTTCAGACCCATGCGCTGGGCTTCGCGGTTCATCAGCACGACGAACGTGCCTTCATCGCCGGCAACGGCTTCCGCCAACGCCACGGCGGCATCGTTACCCGATTGAATCATCAGGCCGTGCAGCAAGTCGTCGATCGAGACAGGGGTGGCCGGGTCGATGAACATCTTCGAGCTGCTCGAATCGACTTTCCATGCGCGCACGGACACGTTTACTTTTTGGTCCAGCGCCAGTTTCTTTTCGCGGATGGCGGCAAACGTCAGGTAAGCCGTCATGATCTTGGTCAACGATGCCGGCTCGATGCGGGCGTCCGGATCTTGCGAAGCAATGATCTGGCCGCTGGTGGCGTCAAGCAACAGCCAGGACTTGGCGGCGATGGTCGGGGCTGGAACGCTCTGGGCGTAGGCGGCGGAAAAGAAAAATACACTGGAGGCCAGTGCCGCTAAAAGTTTTTTCATGGAGGCTGGTCTGCGAGAAAAAGATGAAGGCTGAGGGCCATGCTGTTGCTGCTTGCATGGCCGCGTGGAAAAAACGGATCAATTATAGCCGTGGAGGCGCTAGTAAGCCCACACTTCAATGATCATCTGCTGCGATTGCGGGTTTGTCACCCTGCCACAGGGCAATCACGAGGTTCTTGATGTGATTGAGCTTGCGGTGGAAAAAGTGGTCGGCGCCGGGGATCACGATCACGGGAATGTCTTGTGGACGGGCCCAGTCGAAGACGGCGGACAGGGGGATTGTGTCGTCCAGTTCGCCGTGGATCAAGATGGTGTCGGCGGGAATATCGGCCATGGCCCACTTGCCGGCCGCGCTGCCGATCAGCGCCAGGCGCTCGACGGGCGTGCCGGCGGCGGCCAGGCGTTCCTGCAGTTTCGATTGCACGAAGGTGCCGAACGAGAAACCGGACAAGGCCACGGGCAAGCCCGGGTACAGGCCACGCATGTGTTCATACAGCAACTGCATGTCGTCCGTCTCGCCCACGCCATGGTCGTGTACGCCTTCGGAAGCACCGACGCCGCGGAAATTGATGCGCGCCACCACGTAACCGAGGGCGACAAACGCGCGCGCCAGGGTTTGCGTGACCTTGTTGTCCATCGTGCCGCCGTACAAGGGGTGCGGATGGGCAACGAGGGCGATGCCGCGCGGAGTGTCTGCCGGGAAATCGAGCAAGCCTTCCATGCTGCCTGCATGGCCGGCGAGGGTAAATTTTTCCGAGTTTCTGTTCATGAGGCTCATACTGGTGGGTATCTCTTAAATTGGCATTAAATCTTGAGGCGTTCGACGATTTTGCCGCCCACCAGGTGCGTATCGATGATTTCATCGATATCACTGGTGTCGACATAGGTGTACCAGGTCGCTTCCGGATAGATCACCAGCAGCGGGCCTTCTTCGCAGCGGTCCATGCAGCCGGCCTGGTTGATGCGGATCTTGCCCGCGCCATTCATGTCGAGTTCCTTGATGCGGCGCTTGCAATGCTTTTGCGCCGCTTCCGCGCCATGGTCGCCGCAACTGTTGCGGCCGTCTTCACGTTTATTCATGCAGAAAAAAACGTGGCGTTCAAAATACGGTGCGTCGCTCATACTATGCTCCTGCTGATCATCAATGCGCCATGATAACGCTTATGGGTGGTCTTCGCGACGCTGGCGCTGCACATCTTCCTGCCGGTTCAGGCGGTGCGAGGGCAGGCACAGGAACCACAGGGCCATGAAGGGCCACAGCAAGGCGAGGAATTGCGCCGCGCCATTGAAATTGAGGAACTTGCCTTGTACCCAGCCTTGCAAGGTTGACATGAAATACGGGTTGATCGGCGTCGTATTCACCATCACCAAGCTCAGCAGCAAGGTGGCGGCCGCGATGCGGCGCTGCGCCACGTGCGGCGCGAACGCCAGGCCGCCCAGCATGATCAGGCCGATCAAAAAGCCGCCCTGGGCGCCCGGTGTGATCCAGACGAAGGCGTTTTCCGGGGAAAACAGCAGCGCGCTGGCCATCGAACGCACGGTCAAGGCGGCGGCGATCAGGATCAGCATTAATATCGTGCGCGGTGCGGCGCGGCGTAGCAGGCACAGCAAGGTCAGCACGGCGCCCGTCATGCCGCAAGCCGTGATGATGGTTTCCGAAAGCCAATATTGCTCGACCGTCAAGACCACGTCGGGACGCAGATACGTGGCCAGGTCGATGTCGACGCCGGCCAGCTGCGACAGCCAGTCCGACAGGATGGGCAGCAACTGGCCCAGGCCGAACAGATAGCCTTGCGGATAGATTTGCGCCAGCGGCCACAAGGCCACCAGCACCAGGCCCTGGCTGGCGTGCTGGGCAAACCAGCGCTGGCGCAAGCGGTACAAATGGCTATGGTCGAGCAGCTTGCGCGCCGTCAAGGCGCCGATGATGGAACCGATAAAGCAGCCGGCCGCATTCGTATAAAAGTCCAGATTCGACGATACGCGGCTGGGCAGATAGGTTTGCACGGCTTCCATGCTGCCGGAAATGAACATGCCGCACAGGCTGGCGACGATGACGGCAAAGAAACCCGTGATCCTTGGAAACAGCGAATACACGATGAGCGCGCCCAGCGGGATGTAGCCGACGACGTTGATGCCCACGTCAAAGCCCGTCCAGTAGCGGGGCATGCGCGTGTTTTCCAGGAACGTCAGCGGCGACAGGCCATTGCTGTGCCAGCCCGTGAACGGGAACCAGCTGGCGTACACGATCAGGAAGACGTAGGCAAGCAGGGTCGCGCGCGATACGGGCGAGGAACGGACCGGCGGCAGCGGTGCCGCCGGGCTGGCTGGGGATGCGGGGTCGGTCATTCTTTCGTGATATTCAGCGTGCCCAGCCAGGTCAGCAGGTCGGCGGCGATGGCGTCCGAAGCCGCCGCCAGCGCCTGCGCGCCCCCTTGCGCATCGGCGCTGCCGGCCGGTCCGCTGCGGCTGAAGGTTTTCTGGTCGATCAGGCGGTGGCCGCGAAACAGCGAGGCGCGCAGCGACACGTGGCCGCTGCTTTGCGCCTGCGTATCGAAGTTTTGCGAAAAATCATCGACGTCGATGCGCAGCAGGGGCATGCCGGCGGCCGCGTCCGTGGTCGACAGCACTTTCACGCCGCTTTGCGCCACGCGGGTTTTCAGGCGCTGGCTCAGCAGTTGGAGCGGCGGCGTGTTCCAGCGGTTGTAGGCGTACGGCCGCGATTGCTGCGCATCGGCGTACAGCAGCCGGTAATACATGCGCTGGCTGTCGAGCCAGGATGGACCGTTGGCGTCGGCGATCACCAGCACGGGCACGGCTGGCGCAGCTGTTGCCGCTGCCAGCGGCGCGGCCGGGCCGAAATCATAGAAAGTGGGGACGGGACCGCGGCTGGCGCAGCCGCCCAGCAGGAATGCGGCGGCCAGGATGAGTGCGCTGAGATTGCGTGGAATAGGCATGCGGTATTCTCCTTATTTGCCCGGTGCCGAAAAACCGGGCTCGCCCGGACCGGGCGGGATGTCTGGGGCGCCGAACAAGATGCTCTGCGGCTGTTCATTGAGCGTGCTCATGGTGGTTTTCAGGGCACGCATCGAGGAACGCGCCTCGCCGCTCAGCTCGATTACCTGTGGCAAGACTTCCAGCGACACGCCATTGGCCACCGTTTCCACGGAGCTGCCGACCCGGTCGACCGTGCCATTGACCTTGTCGAGCACGCCGCCTGGCGCCTGGATATCGTTACCCAGTTTTTTCCACGTGGCCGTCAGGTCCGACACGTTCTTGCTGGCCGTGCTGACAGCCGTCAGGGTTTGCCGCGTCTGTTCCGTCAGCTGCGGCAATTGCGTCAGGGTGGGCTCCAGTTGCTGCGGAATGGCGCCAAAGGCCTTGGCGGCCTTGCCCACTTCAGTGAAGGCGCCCAGCATGGCGGCCTGGTTGTCGGGGCTGAGCAGGTTGTTGACCTTGTTGGTGATCTGTTCGGCCTGGTCGAGGATGCGCTTGCCCCGTTTTTCCAGCTGGTCGAGCAAGCCGGCGCGCAGGGGAATCAGCGACGGCTTATCCTTGCTGGTGCCCAGCAGTTTCGAGCCCACCTGTTCATCGTCGAGCTGGATGTAGGCGATGCCCGTCACGCCCTGGTAGCCTAAAGTGGCAAAGGTGGTGTTGGTGATGGGGGTATCGGGCGCCACGCTGATGTGCACGAGGATTTGCCCCGCCTTTTGCGTATCGAAGTCGATGGCGTCGACCTTGCCCACTTCCAGGCCCCGGTAGCGCACGGTCGCCTGCGGGTTCAAGCCCGGCACGGACAGGGTGGTGGCGAGCAAATACGGCACCCGTTCCACGCGGTCGCGGTTGAACCAGACGCCGAACAGGATGGCGGCCACCAGCAGGGTGAGTGTAAAAAATCCCGTCATCAGGGCATGTGATCTGTTTTCCATTACTTCTCCGCTTTCTTGTCTGTGCCGGCGTCGTCGCCTGGCTGTGCCGCCTTGCCCGCCACCGCCGCCTGTTTTTCATCGAGGACGGCCAGCGCGCGCTTGCCGCGGTCGCCGAGGAAAAATTGCTTGATGAACGGGTGGTCGACTTCGATCACCTCGCGCGTGGGGCCGATGGCGATCACGTGTTTTTCCGCCAGCACGGCGATGCGCGTGGACAGGGCGAACAAAGTGTCGAGGTCATGCGTGACCATCACCACCGTCAAGCCCAGCTCGCGGTGCAGCGACTGGATCAGGGCAACAAAACTTTCCGACAGGTCCGGGTCCAGGCCGGCCGTCGGTTCGTCGAGGAACAACAGCTTCGGCTCCAGCGCCAGTGCGCGAGCCAGGGCCACGCGCTTGATCATGCCGCCCGACAAGTCAGACGGCATCTTGAGCGCATGTTCCGGGCCCAGGCCCACCATATTCATTTTCAATAATACCGCGTCGTGCACCAGCGCTTCTGGCAGCACGCGCAATTCGCGCATCGGCTGGGCCACGTTGTCGAACACGGTCAGGGCCGAATACAGGGCGCCTTGCTGGAACAGCATGCCCCAGTGGTTGCGCAACTGTTGCAGCTGGTCGGAACTTGCCCGGTTGATATCTTCGCCAAAAACTTTGACGCAGCCGCGCGCCGGATGTTCCAGGCCCAGCATCTGGCGCAGCAGCACCGTCTTGCCCGTGCCGGAGCCGCCCACGATGGAAAGGATCTCTCCCCGTTCGATTTCCAGGTTCAAGTCCTGGTGCACGACGGTGCGGCCGAACTTGGTCCACAGATTGGTGATTTCCACCACGGGCGCGCTGCCGTGCAGGTTGAACTGGCCCTCGTTGCCAGTGCCGCAAGCGATATCGGTGTCGTCCGCCATCAGTAGCCCACTCCATTGAAGACGATGGCAAACACGGCGTCGGCCAGGATCACGACGGTGATGGCCGTGACGACGGCGGTGGTGGTGCCGCGCCCCAGGCTTTCCGTGTTGGCCTTGATGCGCAGGCCGAAGTGGCACGAGACAAGGGCGATCAGCATGCCGAAAATCACCCCCTTGCCCAGGCCGATCATGTAGTTGGCCAGCGGCACGGCGTCCGGCAGCTTCTGGATGAAGTAGCGGGCCGACAGGTTCAATTCCACCTTGGCCGCCACCATGCCGCCGATCAGCGCGGCCGTATCCGTCCAGATGACGAGCAGGGGCATGGAAATGGCCAGGGCCAGCACTTTCGGCATGATCAGGCGGAAACCGTGTGAAATGCCCATCACCAGCATGGCGTCGAGTTCTTCCGTGACGCGCATGACGCCCAGCTGCGCCGTGATGGACGAACCCGAACGCCCGGCCACGAGAATGGCGGCCAGGAGCGGCCCCAGTTCGCGGATGACGCTCATGCCCAGCAGGTTGACCAGGTAGATGTCGCCGCCAAAGGCGCGCAGTTGCTGCGCCGACAAATAAGACAGCACGACGCCGATGAGAAAGCCCACGAGGGCCGTGATGCCCAGCGCCTGGAAGCCCGCATGGAAGATGTTGGCGGAGATTTCACGCCACGGTCCGCGCATGGGATGGCGCGCGAAGCGGCCGATATCCTGCGTCACCTGGCCGACCAAGGCGATAAAGCCCTTCAAATGTTCGAAAAACAGCAGGATGGCCATGCCCAGTTTCATCACGGGCGTGAGGCGGTTGGCGCGCGAAGGCGGCGTCGTCAACGGCCCCGTTTCTTCGATGCGCCGGAAAAACTCTTCCTGCGACGGCGCCAGGGTCAGCTGCGCGGGGCGTTGCCTGCCCCAGGCATTCCAGAACAGCTGAGCGCCGATATGGTCCATGCTGTCGATGGCCGACAGGTCCCATTGCGCCTTCGTGTCGCCCTGCAAGGGCTTGAGCTGGGCGTCGATGGCCTTGATGGCATTGTCATGCGCCAGCGCGTGCACCTGCCAGGTGCCGCTGGCAGTGACAAGGGCTCCCTGTTGGGAGCTGGTCTGGGAGAGGGTCAGTTTCGGCGATTGTACAGTCGGCATCGTGCCAGTTTAAGGGAGAATGGCGCAGACCGCCACCGCTGTTCAATCGCCGGCCCCTCAGGACGCCAGGTGGCGCGCCTGTCGCTGCGGCAGGGAGACGTCCGGACGCACCTTCGCGCCGCCAGTACTCACTTCGCTTGGCTTGGCATGTGCGGCCGCTTGCGCGCCGCCCGCATAGTCGCTCGCCACGAGGGCGTTGGCCTCCAGCGCGCTCATGCCGCGCGTCTGCAGCCATTGCGCCACCAGCTTGGCCAGGCGCTCCATGGCGATGCGGTGGGTGGCGTCCGTATGGGCATACAGCCAGTTCGAAAAATCCATGAAGTTTTCAAATGGCGCGTCACCGAGCATCCATTGCACCGTATTGGCGAAGCGGCCCGAGTTGGCGACCAGGTCCCAGTAGCGGGCAAAGCGCACGAGGCGCTGCATGCTCATGAAATCGAGCTGCTTGTTCGCCAGGATGGTGTACGGCGGGTGCGGGTCGAACACCATGCCATAGTTTTCCGTATGGCGGATGATGGGCGTGCCGCGCAGCCGCTTTAATATGCCGAACTGGATTTCATGCGGTTTCAAGGCCACCAGCTTGTTGAAGCCGGCCGCGAAGCTCGCTTCATCTTCGCCCGGCAAGCCGGCGATCAAGTCCACGTGCAAGTGGGCGTTCGATTCCTCGCACAGCCAGCGGATGTTGTCGGCCGCCTTTTGATTGTCCTGCTTGCGGCTGACCAGCGATTGCACGTCCGGATTGAAGCTCTGGATGCCGATTTCGAACTGCAGCGCGCCGGGCGGGAACTTGCTGATGCCTTCTTTCAAGGCGTCGGGCAAGTGGTCGGGCACCAGTTCGAAGTGGGCGTAGATCGGGTCGTCCGGGTTCGCTTCGATCTTGTCCAGAAAGAACTGCATGATCTTCAAACTGGTCTTGATATTCAGGTTGAAGGTGCGGTCGACGAACTTGAACAGGCGCGCGCCGCGTGCATGCAGGGATTCCATCTCGGCCAGGAAGTTCTCGAGCGCGAAGGGCCAGGCCGTCTTGTCCAGCGCCGACAGGCAGAATTCGCACTTGAACGGACAGCCGCGCGACGCTTCCACGTAAATCGTACGGTGGCGGATATCGTCGTCTGTATACAAAGAGTAGGGCAGCTGCAGTTCCGCCAGCGGGGCTTGCACGCCCGCGTGGATCTTCATCAGCGGCTTTGGCCCGTTGAGAATCTCGCCGCACAGCTTGGGAAAGGTGACGTCGCCCCAGCCCGTGATCAGGTAGTCGGCCAGCTTGACGATTTCCTGCTCGCCCGCCTCATGCGACACTTCCGGCCCGCCCAGCACGATGACGACTTCGGGCGCCACGCGCTTGAGCATGGCCACCAGTTTGGTCGTTTCCTCGACGTTCCAGATATACACGCCAAAACCGATGATACGGGGCTTGTTGATGAGGATGCGCTCGACCAGTTCCGTGGTTTTCGTGCCGATGACGAATTCCTGCAGCCGCGTCTGCGCTTGCAGCGGCCCCATATTGGCCAGCAGATAGCGCAATCCCAGCGAGGCGTGGGTGTAGCGGGCGTTCAGGGTGGAGAGCAGGATGGTCATGGCGGCGATGAAAACGGCGAAACCGCTATTTTACGCTGTCGCGTCAGCTGTGCGCTGCGGCAACAAATGCCATGTTACCATTTGTCAATAATTACCAACTTGTCAATGCTGTGGCAGGCTAAAAGGATACAAGGTGCTGGCGAAAAAAGTACTCAATAAAAAAGTCCTCGTCGGGACGCTGGCCGGCGTGGCCGTGGTGGCCGCCGCACTGGTCGGCTACCGGGTGTTTGGCTGGGGCGCGATGGGGCCGGTCAACGGCTTGAAGCTCGATTTATCCCGGCCCGATGCGTTGGTCCGCACGAAAAGCTTGTCGGCCTTGCCGCGCGACTTGCTGACGGTGCCGCTGGCGCGCGACGTGCTGCGCGAGGATTTCCTGTTCTATTATGAGCAGAGCGAAGACCAGCTGGGCCTGAAGGGCAGTTTGCGCCGCATCGCCTATGAACATGAGCTGGGCTGGGGCGACCAGTTGCTGCGCATGGTGCTGGACCAGCCGGCGGAAGTGGCCTTATGGCGCGACGCCGACGGCTCGCTCAAGCACTTTGCCATTGCCGTGTCGCGCAGCCAGCTCACGCGTTTGCTCGAGGAAGCGGGCAAGATCGCCCTGAAGGATACGCAGATGCGCGTGGCCGGCAGCTTGCGCGTCGATGGCGGCCAGGTGCCCGTGTATGCGCTGAACTACGCTTACCAGCGCACCTTGCTGTTTGCCGCGCACGGCCAGCGCCTGGTCATCCTGTCCCATCCCGGCATGCTGTATGGCGGCAGCGATGGCAAGCATGGCGACGGCACGGCCGAGAAAACCGTGGCCAGCCTGCTGGCGCCGGAGCCGGCCAAACAGAACGTCTTTAATGCGCAGTTCCATCTCGACGGCGCCGTGCCCGAGGGCCACAGCATCGCCGTCAAGGCTGACTTCCTGTCGTTCGGCTACCAGCCTTTCTTTGGCGCGTTAGAGGCGCTGCGCTTCGATTTTCAACAGGGCGCCTGGCAATCGAAGGTGCTGCTCAATGCCGACAAACTGAAAAACGGCGGCTACGACAGCAGCGCCTTGTGGCCCGTGCTGCCGCACAATCCGAGCGCCTGTTTCAGCGTACCCGTCGACTGGACCGCGCTGCAGCCCGTGCTCAAGCGCCTGGGCAGCAAGACATCGGAGCCGGTGGCGCCGCTGGCCGGGCACTTGCAAGGCCCCGCCGCCGCGTGCTGGTACGGTACTTCGCGCCTGCATACGCCCGTGTTTGTCGCCACCCGCAGTGCGCAGGCCGGCGATGACGCTGTCTATGGCAGCCTGTTCGAGGCGGCCATTGGCGGCAAGGACCCCGTGCGCAAGACCACAGGGAAGGATGGCGCCGTTCGTTGGGAGCGCAGCGTCGCCACAGCCTTGGGCCAGTCCACGCCGGCGCTGGCCATGGCTGGCAATACCGTTGTCTTTTCCGCCGACGGCAAGCTGGTGGACCAGGTGCTGGCCGTGCGCCGCAAGCAGGCGCCGGCCGCCAGCGACCTGCTGCCCGATGGCGCGCGCACCATCGGCCTGATTGCACCGGCGTCGCTGGCCCGGCTGATCCAGCTGGAAGCCTTCGATACCCTGCCAGCGAATAACGAACCGGTACTGCGCGCAGCCGCCAACGAACACCTGGTGCCGCGCCTGAACGCCTTGAAAAAATATCCGCCGCTGCGCATGGTGCTCAAGCGGCAGCCAGCCAGCGGCACGTCATGGGAAACGTTGGAATGGCAAGAGGCCGCGCGATGACGGTGTGGCATGGGCGGCATGGACGCCGTGCCGCCTTGCGATCGCTGGCGGCCTGCGCCGCCACCGTGGCGATGCCCGCCTGGGCCTTGCGCGCGGCCGCCGAACCGCAAGTGCAGCTGTCGCAGGCCCAGAGCCGCGCCTTCCAGGCCTGGATGCTGCGCATCGTCAACGCGCAGATCGAACGTGGCCCGTCGCCGCGCTGGACGCACCGCGATTGCGCCGGGCTGGTGCGTTTTGCCGTCAATGAGGCGCTCACCGTGCATGACGCGAAGTGGCTGCATGCGAATGGCATCGCCAGCGACCGGCGCCTGCCGCCCGAGCTGGAACTGGACGCGAAGCAGGCAGCCTTGCGCAACCGCTGGGTGCAAACGGGCGGCAATGTCGGCCACTTCGTCACGGCGCTGGCGCTGGTACAGCACAACAGCCGCTTCATCGCCCGCGAAATCAGCCAGGCGCTGCCCGGCGACCTGCTGTTTTTCGACCAGGGCGACGAACAGCACCTGATGGTCTGGATGGGGGCGCGCATCGCCTACCACACCGGCACCGTCACCCCCGACGACAATGGTCTGCGGACCGTCGATATCAAAGAACTTACGAGCTGGAAGGACACGCGGTGGCAACCTGTGGTCAACAATCCCAATTTCGCCGGGGTATTCCGGCTGGCGTTTTTATCATGAAGCGATTACTGGCCAGCATGCTGGCGCTGATGCTATTGGTGGCAGGCGGCGCCTCGGCGCAGGAACGCGAGCCGAGCAACTACAGCACCTTCAAGGGCGAACCCTTCTTCCTGCTGTCGGACGCCAGTTACGGCAGTCTTGATGAAGCGCGCGTGCGCCTGGAGGTGCCGGGCCGCGACATGGGACGCATGAATCTGGAAGCGTATTCGGGCGCCGACATCGTCGTCTACCGCGTGCCCGAACCGATGGAATTCCTGAAAAGGCAGCGCAATCTGCACCGCATCCAGGTCGAGGGCAATTACCAGGGCGAAGGCCTGGCCAACACCTTGAGCTTTTTGTGGGATAGCTGGTGGAAGCAGTCGCGCCTGGCCTGGCGCAAGCTGTTTTCCGGCGAAGCGCGCCTCGCGGTCACGAAAGAACAGCCGCAGCTGGCGACCAACGACGCGATTCGCCGGCGCACCGTGTTCGCCAACCATCCGCAGTACAAGCCGATCAAGGGCATGGAGCTGGTCGACAGCTTCCGCTATCCGATCTGGCAAGCCAAGGCCATCGCGCCGCCGAAAGGCGTCAAGCTCGATGGCTCCAGCAGCGACTTCATCGTCGCCGGCGCCGGCAACGTGATGATCCCTCTGGGCAAACGCAAGCCGGGTTTGTACCTGATCGAAGCGATCATCGGCGAGCACCGCGCCACCACTTTGGTATTCGTGTCGGACACGGTGGCCGTCACCAAGGTGTCGTCCGGGCAGATGCTGGTATGGACGGCGCGGCGCGACAACAGCGCCGCCGTGGCGGGCGCCAGCGTGGCGTGGACGGACGGCACCGGCGTGCTGCAGTCGGCCACCACGGGGGCCGATGGTGTCGCCTCGCTCGAGCGCGGCAGCCCCGAACACACCTATGTGTTGGGCCAAGACGGCGCCGGCGGCGTGTTCGTGTCCGAGAATTTTTACTATGACAGCGAGATCTACAACACCAAGATCTATGCCGTGACGGACCGGCCCCTGTACCGGCCGGGCGACGAAGTCAACGTCAAGTTTTTGGGACGCGAATTTACCTCCGCACGCAACTCGCAGGCGGCAAGCGCGGCGCCGATCAGCTTGAGCGTGCTCAATCCGAACGGCACGCCGCTGCTGACGCAAACGCTGCAGCTGTCCGGCGACACGGGTGCCGACACGCGCTTCCGCCTGCCCACGGAAGCCACCGCCGGCGGCTATGAACTGCGTTTCAATTACAAGGATGGCGTGTATGGCGCGGCTTTCCGCGTGGCCGAATACGTCAAGCCGCACTTTGAAATCAATGTCCAGCCATCGAAGCCGGAATTCAAGACGGGCGAGGCGGTCAAGGGCAATATCGCGCTGCGCTACCCCGATGGCAAACCCGTGAAAAACGCAAAGATGACCTTGTCCTTGCGCGGCCAGCAAAACACCATGGTCGAAGGCGAACTGCGCTACAGTGGCCTGTTC
The DNA here is from genome assembly GCF_000988085.1 of Janthinobacterium sp. KBS0711. Lineage (NCBI taxonomy): Bacteria > Pseudomonadati > Pseudomonadota > Betaproteobacteria > Burkholderiales > Oxalobacteraceae > Janthinobacterium > Janthinobacterium sp. KBS0711. The sequence continues at coordinate 224,144 of NZ_LBCO01000014.1, forward strand.
CCCGTGGCCTTGAAGACCGAGGAAGTGACGAGCGACGGCAGCGGCAATGTCGACTTCAGCTTGCCGCCTGCCGCCGATCCCTCGCGCTACATCTTGACCGTGCTGGCGACCGATGGCGCGGCCTACCGCGTCAAGGCGACGCGCGAGCTGATGATAGAACGCTCGAGCAGCAGCTACCAGCTGAAGGCCACGCGCCAGTTTTCCGATCCGGGCCAGGCCGTGCATTTCGATTTGCTGGCCGATGGCCAGGGCGCGGCCAAGCCCGTGCGCTGGGAGATGGTGCAGCTGGAAAAACAGAGCAAGACCGACGGTGCGTTCGATCCAAACGCCAAAGGCTGGGACGTGACGTTCCCCGCATCGGGCTCGTATCAGCTGGCGCTGCGCGACGAGCGCGGCAACCTGCTGGCCGCCGCCAGCCACTGGGTCGCCGGTGATGGAATCCAGACCACGCCGGGCAGCATCGAGATCGTGCTGGACCGCGCCCGCTATCGTCCGGGCGATACGGCAGAGGCCTTGATCACGTTCTCCGACAAGGTCGACCAGGCGCTGTTGACGCTCGAGCGCGACAAGGTGGAACACCATGGCTTGATGGCAGGCGCCGCTGACTGGTACCAGGCGAAGCGCGTGGCGCCGCGGCAGTGGAGAGTGCGCATCCCCGTAAAAGAAGAGCATGGCCCGAACATGACGTTCTCGGTGGCGTACACGCGCAATGGCGATTTCGTATTCGAGAACGCCGGCCTGCAAGTGATCGAGCCGCGCATCGCGCTGCAGTTCAAGAGCGACAAGGAGGTCTACCAGCCGGGCGAGAAGGTCACGCTGGACGTGAAGGCGACCCTCGATGGCAAGCCCCTGAGCACCATGGTGGCGCTGGGCGTGGTCGATGAAATGATCTATGTGCTGCAGCCGGAAATCGCGCCGGACATCGGCGACTTTTTCTATCACCCGCGCCGCAACAACGTGCGCACCACGGCCAGCCTGTCCTTCATCAGCTACGACATGGCGCAGGGTCGCACGGCCGGCGCGCCGGCGCGCCACAATTACAACGAGCGGGGCGTCAAGGTGCTGGAACGTCCGCGCCGCGACAATATTGATACGGCCTACTGGGCGCCATCGCTGAAGACCGACGCGAATGGCAATGCGCGCGTGAGTTTTACCATGCCCGATGCGCTGACCCGCTGGAGGATCACGGGCCGCGCGATGGATGAACAGGGGCGCGTCGGTCAGCGCACGGCCTATCTGCGTTCCGATAAAAACTTCTATGCCAAGTGGACGGCGCCCGACTGGATGCGTGCTGGCGATGCGCCGCGCGCTTCGGTGGCCGTGTTCAACCAGACGGGCAAGGAGCAGGCGCTCGACGTCGTTCTCTCGGGCGGGGCACAGCCGAAGACGGAAAAATTGACCGCCAAACCGGGTGTCAACTACGTCGAATTTCCGTTGGCGGCTGGTAGCGGGCCGCTGCGCCTGGAGCTGAAACAGAGTGGCAAGCTGGTCGACGCCTTGGACACGGCCATGCAAACCTTGCCCGCCGCGTGGAGCAGCCCGCGCTCCTTGGTGCTGCCGCTCGATGGCGCCACTGGTGATATTCCACTCAAGCTGCCGGCGGACGCGCGCAATATCCGCGTCTCGTTCGCCCAGGGTGCGGCCAGCCAGTTCGCGCGCATCGCCGACGACCTGATCGACTATCCGTATGGCTGCGTCGAGCAGACGGCCAGCCGTTTGATTCCGCTCGCGCTGGCCACGCAAAGCCTGGGGCCGGACGCGGGCGCGGCAAGCGAACGTTTGCAAACGCTGCTCACGGCGCAGCGCCTGCGCCTGGTGTCCATGGCCGGTCCGAACGCCGTCTTCGGCTGGTGGGGCAATGCCACGGCCGGCAATGCATTGATGACGGCCTACGCCTATTACGCCGATTGGTACGCGGCGCGCGCGCTGCACATCGAGCTGCCGCCCGAACATTGGAACAAGCTGCTGGCCGTCTACAGCGAACATGGTTTGAAGGATGCGATGGGCGACCGCGCGCTGGTGCTGTGGATGGCGCGCGAGATGGGCCTGCCCACGCAGACCCTGGCGGCGGGCCTGGTGGACGACAGCGCGATTGCCGTCCTGGGCGGCAAGCCGCGCCAACCTGGCGACACGAGCAGCCTGCTGCTGGGCGGAGCATCTGACCGCGAAGCGCAAGCGATGGGCCTTGGCCTGGTGGCGCTGGTGGCCAGCCAGAATGGCATCGCCCTGCCGCATGGGCTGCAACTGCAAGTGGCCAGCTCGTGGCAGGTGCTTCGCGAGTCCAAAGCGCCGGTGGCGCAAGCCTTGCTGATGCTGGCCGGCGAAGTGCCGGCTACCCAGGCCGACGCCGTGCTGGCCGGCGTGCGCGCCGAGATGCCGACCCTGGATCGCGCGATGACCTTGATGTGGGTGCAAAAGAAGCTGGGCGGTGCATCGTTCGGCAAGGGGCCGGCCGTCACGCTGGACGGCGCCTGGCAAAAACGCGACAGCCGCAGCGGCCAGCCGGTCTGGCACTGGACGGACGCCAAGGGCGCGCCGGATAAATTACGTCTCGCCGCACCGGCGTCGGCCGGCACGGTGGCCGTGCTGCAGTACGACAGCCACGCGGCCGAAGCGCAAACCTTGCCGGTCGCCGTCGAGCGTCGCATCCTGCGCATGAAGGCGGGCAAGGGCGGTTACACGACGGAGCTGGTCAAGCCGGGCGAAGCGCTCAGCACGGACGCGCTGTACCTCGATGAAATCACTTTAAAAGCAGCGCCGGGCGCGAAGCACCGTTTTGGCTTGCTGGAAGTGGCGCTGCCGCCTGGCGCGATGGTCGAATCGACTACCTGGGGCATGGTCATGGCGGGCGACAAGCCGGCCGCGCTGGAACGCGCGCGCCACACCGAGCGCCGCGACGGCTACGCCGTGCCGGTCGAGCCTTTGACTGGCGAGGTGACCGTGCGCCATTTGCTGCGCTTTGCACAGAAGGGCAGTTACGTGCTGCCGCCGGCGCGCTTTTACCGCATGTACCAGCCGGAGCAGAAAGCCTTCGAAGGCGGCGGCAAGACCACGCGCGCGCTGAAGGTCGAGTGATGGGCTTTGTACGTCCTGCTTTGATGGCTGCCTTGCTGCTGGCCGCTCCTGCCTGGTCTGCATCGCTGGACGTGGCCTGGTGGCGCGACGGCAAGATGGAAGTGCGGCAGCTGCGCCAGGGCGGCACAGCGCCGCCGCCGTTTGACGGCGCGCGGCAAGTGCCGCTGGCCAGCCTGTGGAAGCTGTTCGTATATGTGTATGCGAGTGATAACAAGGTGGCGATGCCGGATTACCGCTGCGGCGGCCGCGATCCGGAAGAAGTGTATTGCTGCGATGCGGGCCAGAGCATCGGCCACGACGCGGCACTGGCGCAATCGTGCGGCCCATTTTTCTCGCCTGGGCGGCTGATGATCACGGCCATCCCGTGGCGCAAATACTGGATGGGCCGCCTGGGTAGCGCGCCGGCAGGGGACTTTGCCTGGCTGGCGGATCCCGCGCAGCTGGCACCAAAGCGCACGGTGCGCCTGGACAGCCTGCTGCGCGCGCTCGACAGCATCCCGGCCGCCAGCCGCGTGGACGCGGAAGCGGCGCTGCTGCGCGTGGTGCTCGATGGGCGCGGCGCGGGTACGGCACGCTGGTTCGGAAGCCAGCTGCGCGTCAAAACGTATTCCTGGCACGAGCAGCGCCGGGCGGATAAACGCATCGGCGGCGCGGCCGGCTGGCTGGCCGACGGCACGCCGATCTGGTTTGGCGGCGCGGGCGGCAGCAGCAATGTCTTTGAACAGTGGGCGCCCAGGCTGGCCGCCAGCTTGCCGAAAGTGGGCGCGGCCGACGATGGCGGCTGTGTGGTGGTCGATTACTTCAAGCGCTATCCGATCCGTGCCGTGCGCGGCGAGCGTGGCGTGGCCGCACCTGGCCCACTCAATGGCCGCTACCATGTGCAATTCGACAATGGCCAGAACCTGGCCTTGCGCAGCAGCGGCGAGTTGATGCTGCTGCAAGAGAAGGGCGGCCGTCCGCAATTGCGCGGCCGCTTTGGCGTCAATGAATATGTGGCGCGCGTGCTCGACCGCGAAGCGAATGCCAACGAGCCGGAAGCGGCCAAGGCGCTGGCAGTCGCCGCGCGCACGTATTTGCAGCAGAACGCGGTGACGGTGGCGGGCTGCCAGCAGATTGCCGACAGCAGCGCGACCCAGCGCGTCAGTCCCAGCCCGGCCACGCAGGCGGCGCTGGCGATTGCGCGCTGGACCGACCAACTGATCGTCGATGGCGTCACCGTGCGCTATCACAGTAACCAGGCGTCCGAGGGGACCATGGCGTGGAGCGAGGCGGTGCGCCAAGCCAGACAGGGCAAGCACTATGATGAATTGCTGGCGGCGGCTTATCCTGGCGGCGCGTTGAGCACCATTGGTAACACTGGCGCGCGTTGCCGTCGCCTGGCGCAGAACGAGGATTGGCTGGCGCAGTCCGTGCCGCGCTGGCAGCGCGTGCTGCTGCGCGAGGCCGGCTACGAGGCGCCGCCGCAAGCGCCGCTGGTCTGCGCCTTGCAGAGCGGCGCGCCGTATTCGGAGCAGTCGCGCAACCGTATCTACATGCGGCCGCTGGCCACGCGCGAAGACCGCATCACCTTGGCCCATGAATATTTACACCTTGGCCTGCGCCGCCATCCGCGTGGCCAGGACGAAGAATATGTCGAGCGGCTGGCCCGCCGGCTCGTCGACCTTAACCTGGAGGCCCTGTGAGTTTTTATATCCGTTGCGCGATTCCGCTAATGCTGTTGCCACTCTGGGCGCAGGCCCAGGTCACCATCGACGCACCGAAGAGCGGTTGGCGCAATTCGGCCGGCGCGCGCGAGGACTATACGCAAGCCGTCAATTACCCGGCCGCGTCCGTGAACCTGCAGCCGGGCCAGGCCGAAACGGCGCAGATACGGGGGCGCATCGCGGGCGCCGTCAAGGGCAAGCCCGCCACCTTGGTGGTCAATGGCGTGGCGATGCCGATGGAAGTGGGCGAAGACGGCAGTTATGGCCGCCCGTATGGCTTCGGCAGCGGCTCGAACAGCGTGGAAGTACGCTCGCCCGATGGCAAGAGCCGCGCGCGCACCCAGTTTGTCGACAGCTACCAGGGCAAGACCCAGGCGCGTCTGCGTATCGTGCTGTCGTGGGACAGTGCCGGCACCGACCTCGATCTGCATGTGGTCACGCCGGATGGTGGCCACGCCTGGTATGGCAATCGCGTGTTAAAAGATGGCGGCGCGCTGGACGTGGACGTGACGACCGGCTATGGCCCGGAAATCTTTTCCAGCGCCGCGCCCGTGAAGGGCAACTATCACGTTTATGTGAATTACTATGGCAGTGGCGAAAACACTGCCATGCTGACCGTCGCCCGCATATCGATCATCACCAACGAAGGCACGCCGCGTGAAAAACTGCAAAGCTTCCAGGTGCCGATGCGGGCCGCCGGCGAGCTGACCCTGGTGAAATCGTTCGTCTTGCCGTAAATGTCTCTTGCGGACACGCTGCTGCTTGGCTATAATTCGCCCCCTCGCTGAACGATGCATGCAAATGCTGAGTAAAGTAGAGAAAAAGAAGGAGTTGACGGATTTAGCGAAATGCTTCATACTCTTCCTTCTTCGCAGCTGACAAACACAACGCTTTGTCGATAGCGCGAAAGCAGTACCGAATACAGTTCTTTAACAATTAACAGTCGATAAGTGTGGGCATTTGATGTAGTGCAGCGATGATCTTCGGATTGTCGTAATACTTAAAATATCAAATGTTCACA
>NZ_LBCO01000015.1:0-291 GCF_000988085.1 Janthinobacterium sp. KBS0711
GATATGGTAGGAGAGCGTTCTGTAAGCCTGCGAAGGTGTCTTGTAAAGGATGCTGGAGGTATCAGAAGTGCGAATGCTGACATGAGTAGCGATAATGGGGGTGAAAAGCCTCCACGCCGTAAGCCCAAGGTTTCCTGTTCAACGTTCATCGGAGCAGGGTGAGTCGGCCCCTAAGGCGAGGCAGAGATGCGTAGCTGATGGGAAGCAGGTTAATATTCCTGCACCGTCGTATGATGCGATGGGGGGACGGATCGCGGAAGGTTGTCTGACTGTTGGAATAGTCAGTTTCTG
>NZ_LBCO01000016.1:0-210 GCF_000988085.1 Janthinobacterium sp. KBS0711
GATACTACCAGTCATTACCCCAATCTTTGCTTCTTCCAGATTCAGGCTTTGTCGTCCAATTGGAGACAAACGCCAGTACAAGTTATGCCTGATGACCATAGCAAGTTGGTCCCACCCCTTCCCATCCCGAACAGGACCGTGAAACAACTTTGCGCCGATGATAGTGCTGCAACCAGTGTGAAAGTAGGTTATCGTCAGGCTTGTTATTCG
>NZ_LBCO01000017.1:0-13688 GCF_000988085.1 Janthinobacterium sp. KBS0711
CTTTGGCAACTGCGGCTATGCCTTCCCGACCATCATCGGCGCGAAAGTGGCCGCACCGCACCGTCCGGCCGTGTCGTATGCGGGCGATGGCGCCTGGGGCATGAGCTTGATGGAAACGATGACCTGCGTGCGCCACAACATACCCGTGACGGCCGTGGTCTTCCACAACCGCCAGTGGGGCGCGGAAAAGAAAAACCAGGTCGATTTCTACAACCGCCGTTTTGTCGCTGGCGAGCTCGACAACCAAAGCTTTGCCGAGATTGCGCGGGCCATGGGCGCCGAAGGCATCACGGTCGACAAGCTGGAGGATGTGGGCCCGGCCTTGAAAAAGGCGATCGACATGCAGATGAATGAAGGCAAGACCACCATCATTGAAATCATGTGCACGCGCGAGCTGGGCGACCCGTTTCGCCGCGATGCGCTGAGCAAGCCTGTGCGGCATCTGGACAAGTATAAAGATTACGTTTGATGCGCTGGTGTTGTTGGATTACGCCCTCTGGGCTAATCCAACCTACCCAACCTACCCAACCTACGCGTGGTGCTGGCGTAGGTCGGATTAGCCGGGCCTCGGCCCGGCGTAATCCGACACAGCGTTGTGACGAAATTCTCACACATTGTCACTTCTGCATCGCTATTTCAATAAAGAATACAAACCGTCCCGGTATTTGAATTATTTGATTTGACAAGCCCAGGCATTCAGCTTAAATTCAATAAAATACTAAAAAACGGAACGAAAAGTACCAAATTCGACTCACGGAGACAAAAATGAACACACGAGTACCTACCGACGCCGTCACCACTGACTTCCTGCAAGCGTTCGGCGATGCCTGGAACCGCCACGATATCGATGCCCTGATGGCTGCCATGGCCGACGACTGCGAATTCCACGCCGTGGCCGGCCCTGATCTGCTGGGCAAGAGCTTTATTGGCCGCGACGCCGTGCGCGCCGGCTTCGAGCTGGCCTGGCAAACCTTCCCTGACGCCGCCTGGCTCAATCCCGTGCACTTCGTCAGCGGCGAGCGCGGCGTGACGGAATCGACGTTTGCCGGCACCAAGGCGGACGGCACGCGCATCGAAGCGCGCATGGTCGATATCTTCACCTTCCGCGACGGCAAGATCGCAGTAAAAAATGCCTTCCGCAAGGATCGCCCACCCGTCGCGACCGGCAACAAAGCCGCCTGAGCCAGCACGTTCACCGGGAATGATCATGAACAAACCTGTCGACACCCCATCTGACGTACTGGGCACCAGCACCGCCGCCCGCACGTCCTACGATCCCGCCTACGATCCGCTGGTGGCCCAGCGCCCCGGCCACGGCAATGCCTACGCGCCCACCTACTGGATCGGCACGGCCGGCGAGCCGCCTGCCGACGACGGCCCCATCACGCATGACATCGACGTCGACGTGGCCATCATCGGCTCGGGTTTTACCGGCCTCTCCTGCGCCATCTTCCTGGCCCAGGAGCACGGCATCAAGGCGACGGTGCTGGAAGCGAACCGGGTCAGCTGGGGCTGCAGCACGCGCAATGGCGGCCAGGCGCAATGCACGACGGGCCGCCTGAAGCGCTCGCAGTGGATTGATCGCTACGGCATGGACACGGCCCTGAAACTGCACGCGGAAGTGTGCGACGCGATGGAAACGTTCAAGAAGATCACGGCCGACATCGATTGCGAGCCGCAGCCGGGCGGCCACCTGTACATCGCCCATAAGGCGAAAGCCATGCCCGCGCTGGAAAAAGAAGCCAAGATCATGCGCGAGATCTTCAAGTACGACGCGCGCATCCTCGACGCCGACACCGTCAAGCGCGAATTCGTCGACGACAAGGAAGCGGCCGGCGCGCTGCACGAGCCGGAAGGCATCGGCATCCATGCGGGCAAGCTGGCGTTCGGCTATCTGCGCAAGGCCCGTGCGCTGGGCGCCAAGGTGCATCCATCGAGCCCCGTGATGGGCTGGGAAACGCGCAACGGCGTGCATTATCTGCAAACGCCGGGCGGCGTGGTGCGTGCCCGTTCCGTGGCCGTGGCCACGGGCGGCTACACCTCGCCGCATCTGCATCCGCAAGTGAAGAACCGCCTGTTGCCGATCTTGTCCAACTCGCTCGTCACGCGCCCGTTGACGCCGGCGGAAATCGAGGCGTGCAACTTCCGCACCCACCAGGTGATCACGGATACGCGCATCTTGCGCCACTACTACCGCCTGATGCCGGACAACCGCGTGCAGATCGGCAGCCGCAGCGCCATCACGGGCGCCGACGCGCCGGACGAGAAGTACAAACAGTTTTTGATCAACGATCTGCACCGCAAGTTCCCTGCGCTGACGGGCATCGCCATCGATTACTCGTGGTGGGGCTGGGTCGACGTCAGCCACGACATGATGCCGCGCATCGTGCAACCGGATCCGAAGCAATCGATCTTCTATTCGCTCGGCTACGGCGGCAACGGCGTCATGTACTCGGCGCAGGCGGGCCGGCGCATGGCCGAGCGCATCGCCGGCAAGGCCAGCGACACGGGCTTGCCGATCTTCAATTCGAAACTGCCGTACCCGAACATGATGGAACTGGTCGAGTCGCAAGCGTTCGCCCCGTTCCGCCGCCTGGGCCAGCGCTTCTTGTACCGCTGGTATCACCTGAAAGATGAAGTGTTTTAAATAGCAGTAGCCGTACCAAGCCGCCGTATGGTTGACAAAGAGCAACCAGCGGCGCCTGTTCCGCAAGGAGCAGATATTGCCCGAACGTTCACACATAACAATAAATCTTGGAGTGAGACATGAACACAAATACGAGCAAAACGGTTTTTTCAACGATGCGCCGCGCCGTCCTCGGCACCCTGGTGCTGGGTGTAGTGGCGGCCTCCAGCGGTACCGCCTTCGCGCAAAGCAAGGAAGTGACGATTGCCTACCAGGAAATCAACGGTCCCTTCCTTGTCGCGATCGCCAGCGGCGAAGTGGAAAAAACCACCGGCTATAAAATCAACTGGCGCAAGTTCGATTCGGGCGCCAAGGTAGCCACCGGCATGGCGTCCGGCGACGTGCAGATCGGTGTCATCGGTTCGAGTCCCTTGACGGCGGCCGTCAGCCGCGGCGTCGATCTGCAGCTGTTCTGGATCATCGACGACATCAATGAAGCCGAAGCCATGGTGGCCCGCAATGGCGCCGGCATCGCCAAGCCGACGGACTTGCGCGGCAAGAAGATCGCCGTGCCTTTCGTTTCCACCACGCACTTCCATACCATGTTCGCGCTGGAAACGTGGGGCATCAAGCCCACGGAAGTGAAATTGCTCAACATGCAGCCGAACCAGATCGCCGCCGCCTGGGAACGGGGCGACATCGATGCCGCCTTCGTGTGGGACCCGGCCTTGAGCAAACTCAAGCAAAACGGCAAGGTGCTCGTCACTTCCGGCGAATTGAGCAAGAAGGGCAAGGCCACGTTCGACGGCATGGCCGTCGAGCGCGCCTGGGGCGAAGCGAATGCCGACTTCATGGCCAAGTTCGTCAAGGTGATGGCTGCCGCCGACGCCGACTACCGCGCCAATCCGAAGGCGTGGACCATCGATTCCCCGCAAGTGAAGGCCAACGTCAAGCATTCGGGCGCGGCCGCCAAGGACGTGGCCGCTTCCGTGGCTCTGTACGCCTACCCATCGCTGCAGGAGCAGGCTTCGCCGGCCTGGCTCGGTGGCGGCGCCAAGGGCGGCGTGGCGCAAGCTCTGCTGGCCACGGCGCAATTCCTCAAGGGCGAAGGCAAGATCGATACCCTGGCAACAGATTACGCCAAGTATGTGACACCCAGGTATGCACAGGCCGCCGGCCTGCTGAAGTAAACGTTGTGCGATGGCGCGCCTGCGGGCGCGCTGACTGAACAGAGAGCGTTGAACTGAAGTGATTACACCTATGCGGGGCACATGATGGAAAATCTCTACGTCAAGGATGTCAGCGTGATTTATCCGGGCAAGACGGCCGGTGAACGCGTACATGCCTTAAATAATATCAATCTTACCATCAATAGCGGCGACTTCGTCGTCGCGCTGGGCGCCTCGGGCTGCGGCAAGACTACCTTGCTGAGCCTGATGGCGGGCTTTATCGCCCCGTCCAAGGGCGAGATCATGTTGGGCAGCAACAAAGTGGAAGGGCCGGGCGCCGACCGTGGCGTCGTGTTCCAGAAACATGCCTTGCTGCCGTGGCTGAACGTGATGGAAAACGTGGAATTCGGCTTGAAGCTGCAAGGCGTGGCTAAGGCCGTGCGGCGCGAACAGGCGGCCAAGAACCTGGCGCTGGTCGGCTTGAAGGACTTTCACGACAATATGATTTATCAGTTGTCGGGCGGCATGCAGCAAAGGGTCGGCATCGCCCGCGCCCTGACCAGCAATCCCGCCATGCTGCTGATGGATGAACCGATGGCGGCGCTCGACGCGCTCACGCGCGAAACCATCCAGGAATTGCTGCTCGATATCTGGGCCAAGTCCAGCACCATGTTCTTCTTCATCACCCACAGCGTCGACGAGGCGCTGTTCCTGGCGAACCGGTTGATCGTCATGTCACCCCGCCCGGGCCGCATCACGCACACGTATGAACTCGATTTCAACAAGCGCTTCCTCGAATGCCGCGATGCGCGCGCCGTGAAATCGAGCCCGGACTTCATCAAGATGCGCGAAACGGTGCTCAACATCATTTATGGCGACGAGCGCGCAGTCAATAAAGAGCTGGAGGTGTCTCATGCATAGCCCATCCGCCGTGGGATTTCCTCCCACCGCCGCCAAGCGCGCCGGCTTCTTTGGCCGCCTGTTCGCCCCCCGCTGCGCCATGCCCGGCGAAGCGTTCGGCGCGCCGGGGCAGGGCAATTCCAGCCGCATCGCCACCGTCACCGTCGTCGCCGTGCTCTTGCTGTGGTTCGGCGTGACGGCCAGCGGCATGGTCAAACCGCTGTTCCTGCCGTCGCCGCAAGCCGTGTATGAAAAATTCATCATGGCCGCCACCACCGGTTTCGGCGGCGCCACCTTGTGGGAACACACCGTCGCCAGTCTGGTGCGGGTGTTCGGCGCGTTTGGCCTGGCGTGCCTGTTCGCCATTCCCGTCGGCGTGATGATGGGCGTCAACCGCGTGGCACGGGGCATCTTCGATCCCTTGATCGAGTTCTACCGCCCGCTGCCGCCGCTCGCTTACTTGCCACTGGTTATCATCTGGTTCGGCATTGGCGAGTTTTCGAAGGTCTACCTGATCTTCCTGGCCATCTTTGCACCGATGGCCATCGCGGCCCGCGCCGGCGTCAGCTCCGTGTCGCTGGAGCAAATCCACGCGGCGTACTCGATGGGCGCCACCCGTTTCCAGGTGATCGTGCACGTGATTCTGCGTGCCGCGATTCCGGAAATCCTCACCGGCATGCGCATCGGCATCGGCGTGGGCTGGACCACCCTGGTGGCGGGCGAAATGGTGGCGGCCACACGCGGCCTCGGCTACATGGTGCTCAGCGCTTCCGAGTTCCTGGCCAGCGATGTGGTGATCATGGGCATTATCGTGATCGGCTTCTTTGCTTTCCTGTTTGATTTGATGATGCGTTACCTCGAACGTACCCTCGTGCCATGGAAGGGCAAGGTGTAAGACGTTCTTGGGAGTGGCGCGCACGCCACAAGTGTTGCCGCCGCTCCCATTTTTTAAGCAGCAATAGTTCAGCAATAACCCGCAATACCCCGTACTTACTCTCCAGCGCGATTGCCCCTTGGGCGCCGCGCCGGGCCGCTGCATTTCCAGATTGACTTATGGCATGCAGCCAACCAGACTGATTTGATGATGTATCGATGCTGCTTGACGGTGTTGCCTAAATAAAACAAAGCCGCGCGGCTGAAACCAGCCGCAGCAGGCGAGGGCGCACCGAGCTTCAGATATTACTAGGAGACACAAATGATTAGCGAATCGCATAACAGTACCGGCTTGCAGCACTCGCTGAAGCAACGCCACATGAGCATGATCGCCATCGGCGGCGTGATCGGCGCCGGCCTCTTTGTCGGCAGCGGCGTCATCGCCAAGGCCGCCGGCCCGGCCGCCATCCTGTCCTTCCTGCTCACGGGCGGCCTCGTCGTCCTGATCATGCGCATGCTGGGCGAGCTGGCTTCGTCCCTGCCCGTGGTCGGCTCCTTCTATGAATACGCGCGCCTGGCCTTCGACGACAAGCCGAAGGTCTCGAAATTCCTCGGTTTCATGAGCGGCTGGATGTACTGGTATTTCTGGGTCGTCGTCGTGGCCTTGGAAGCCATCGCCGGCGCCAAGCTCGTCAACTTCTGGCTGCCCGACGTGCCGTCGTGGTCGATCAGCCTGGTGCTGCTCGTCTCGATGACCATCCTTAACCTGTTCTCCGTGAAAGCGTTCGGCGAATTCGAATTCTGGTTCGCCTCGATCAAGGTGGTCGCCATCATCGTCTTCCTGTTCGTCGGCGCCCTGTTCATCACGGGCAGCTTGCCCAACAGCATTCCGACTCTGGGCTTTTTGACGAGCAACGGCGGCTTCATGCCGCACGGATGGGGACCGGTGCTCAGTGGCGCCGTCGCCGCCACGGCCTTTTATTCGGGCGCCGAAATCGTTACCATCGCCGCCGCCGAAACGTCGGACCCGGCCAAAGCCATCGCCCGCGCCACCAATTCCGTCATCACGCGCGTGCTGATGTTCTATGTCGGCTCCATGTTTGTTGTCGTCTGCATCGTGCCCTGGGATTCGCCGGCCATCGCCACGCCATTCGTCAGTGCTCTGACCGTCATGAATATCCCGTACGCGGCCCACATCATGAACGCCATCATTTTGACGGCCGTGCTGTCAGCCCTGAATTCCAGCCTGTACGCTTCGTCGCGCATGATCTTTGCATTGACGCGCCGCGGCGACGCGCCCACGGGCCTGGTCAAGCTGAGCAAGAATGGCGTGCCGATTCGCGCCATCCTGTTCAGCACCCTGTTCGCCTACTTCGCCATTGCCGTATCGTATGTGTCGGCCGACCTCGTGTTTCCCTTCATCGTCAATTCCTACGGCATCCTGATCCTGTTCGTTTACCTGCTCATTGCGATATCTCAATTGCGTTTGCGCCGCCGCCTGGAACGCGAATGCCCGGAACGCATCAAGGTGCGCATGTGGCTGTTCCCCTACCTGACGTATTTCACCATCATCGCCATGCTGGTGATCCTCGGCGCCATGAGCGTGTCGTCCGATACGGAGCAGCGCGTGTCGTTCTGGTTCGGCCTGTTGAGCGTGGTCATCATGAGCGTCATGTACTACATCAAGAAGCTCGTCAACGACGACCGCAACGGTGACAACGAAGCCAAAGTGGAGCTCAAACATGTCTGACACGACCTTGTTGCCCGCAGGCCGGCGCCGCTTCCTGCGCACGACGGCAGCCCTGGGCGCCGCCGCCGTGGCGGGGCCGACCTTGGCCGCCTCCGCTTCCGTCACCTTGCCATTTGAAAACGGCGAGCGCGAACTGGTGGCTTTCCCGCAAAAGCGCCCGCTGATCCTGCTGACCAGCCGACCGCCCCAGCTGGAAACGCCGTTCAGCGTCTTCAGCGAAGGCGCGATCACGCCCAACGATGCGTTTTTCGTGCGCTACCACTGGAGCGGCTTGCCCACCAGCATAGACGGCGGCAGCTACCGGCTGCGCATCGCCGGTCTGGTGAAGACGCCTTTGGAATTGTCGCTGGCCGAACTGAAGCAGCTGGCCGATCCGGTCGACGTGGTGGCTGTCACGCAATGTTCGGGCAACAGCCGCGGCTTCTTTGCCCCGCGCGCGAATGGCGGGCAGCTGGGCAATGGCGCCATGGGCAATGCCCGCTGGACGGGCATTCCCCTGAAAACCGTGCTGGAAAAGGCCGGTATCGCGGCCAGTGCCGTGCAGGTCGCCTTCAATGGCCTGGAAACGCCGCCCGTGGGCGATGGTCCCGACTTTCAAAAAGCGTTGTCCGTCGAGCACATCATGGCCGGCGACGTGATGCTGGCCTGGGCCATGAATGGCGAGGACATTCCTTTCCTCAACGGCTATCCGCTGCGCCTGATCGTGCCGGGCTTCTATGGCACTTACTGGGTCAAGCACCTGAGCGACATCACGGTGCTCGACAAGCCGTTCGACGGCTTCTGGATGAGCACGGGCTACCGCATTCCCGACAATGGCTCCGGCTTCATCGAGCCGGGCGCGCCCGTGGGCAAGACGACGCCGATCAGCCGCCTCAACGTGCGCTCCTTCATCACCAGCGTGCAGGATGGGGCGCAAGTGAAGGCGGGGCGCGACCTGGCCCTGCGCGGCGTCGCTTTTGATGGCGGCCAAGGCATCAGCGAGGTAGCCGTGTCGGTGGACGGCGGCCAGACGTGGCAGGAAGCGAAGCTGGGCAAGGACCTGGGACGCTTTTCGTTCCGCGAATGGACGATGGTCATGAAGGCGCCGCGCAAGGGCAAGCACGTGCTGATGGTGCGCGCCGTCAACCGCATCGGCCAGAGCCAGCCCATGAAAGCCCTGTGGAATCCCATGGGTTATATGCGCAACGTGGTGGAAACCACGCGCATCCAGGCAGTGTGAGGAGAACCATATGAAGATCTTGTTTGCCGCGCTGGCACTGTCGGCGGCGGGTGGCGCGTGCGCGCTGGAAATCCATTTGCCGCCGGAAACGGCGACCTACAAACCCAGCGCATTGCCCGGCTACCAGCTGGTGCAGCGCAACTGCATGACGTGCCACGCGGCCCAGTATGCATCGAGCCAGCCGCCCGCTTCGCCGCGCGCCTACTGGGAAGCGACCGTCAAGAAGATGAAAAAGCCGTTCGGCGCCCAGTTTGACGACGCGGACGTGCCGGCCATGGTCGATTACCTGGTGAAAACCTATGGCGTGGAGCGGGGCGCCGCTGCACCGGGCGCGGTCATCGCCAAACCCGTTGCCGCCGCTGCCCCGGCCGCCAGCGGCAAGGATGTCAAGACCTTGCTGGCGGTGAACGGCTGCATGGCTTGCCATTCGCTTGACCAGAAAGTGGTCGGCCCCGGCTTTGCGGAGGTGGCGGCCAGGTACAAGGGCAAGGACGGAGTCGCTGCCGTGGCGGCGAATATCCGCAATGGCGGCGCCGGCAAATGGGGCCCCGTGCCTATGCCGCCATTCAGCCAGCTCAGTGCAGCCGATGCTGCGGCCCTGGCGAAGTACGTGCTGAACAGATAAGGTTGTCCCGGACGCGCGGCAACCCTTAATACCACTTGCTTCCACCCATCTTGCGCGGTATTGCCCGCTGCCATTGCGCAGCGGGCTTTTTTTTACCTGTCCCATTCACCGCCGCATCGCTTGCCAACGCAGCGGTCAACAGCACTGGTACTGTAAAAAACACCGTTATATAAAACCACTTGACTACCAATTTAGGGCGTCGCATTCTCTGTGCAGAAAGCCGATGCTTCGCTGTGCTTTCTTTACGTACAACATAAAAAGCTACTTCGATAGTTTTCGTATAACGTTCAGGAGACATTGTGAAGACACGGCAAATTAGCCGGCTGGCCTCGCCATTGATGGCTGGCCTGCTGGGCAGCGCGCTGCTCGCATGCGGCGGCAATTCCACCACCGAACCCCCATCGACCCTGCTGGCCGCCACGGCCGCCAGCGACAGTTGCGCGGCCTGGAGCGCCGCTGCCGTCTACACGGCGGGCCAGTGCGCCGTCTATGACGGCAAGGTGTATCGGGCCAAATGGTGGGTGCAGGGCACGGCGCCGAACAACGACCAGTGGGGACCGTGGAGCCTCGATACGAGCACTCCAACCCCGACGCCAACCCCGACGCCCACCCCGACGCCCACTCCGACGCCGACGCCGACTCCTACTCCAACACCAACACCCACGCCAACGCCGACACCAACGCCAGGCGTGCCCACCAAGGCCCAGGCCGAGGCCAACGAGGCGGCGCTGACGAACAACGATTTCTTCCGCAAGGTCAAGGCGTCGATCCGTACCCTGGGCAATACGGCCGTCGAGGCCGTGCAGCCGGGACTGGCCAGCAACCCGCTCAACGTCAAGCGGGTCGAGCGCCTGCTGCCGGCGGCGAAATGGGATTACTATTTTGCCGCGCGCGACGCCAGCTACACCTACCAGCGCTTCCTGCAAGCCGTGGCCAAGTTCCCCGCCGTGTGCGACGACTACAGCGACGGGCGCAATGCGGACGCCATCTGCCGCCACAGCCTGGCCACCATGTTCGCCCACTTCGTGCAGGAAACGGGCGACCATAACGCCAGCAGCCCGCTGCCGCAATGGCGCCAGGGCTTGAAGTATCTGCGCGAGCTGGGCTGCGACGAGACGGGTGCCGGCTGCGGCTACAACGTCGAATGCGCCGATCCTGTCTTCAACAAGGTCTGGACCTGCGGCAAGAATGCGGACGGCAGCTTCAAGAAATATTTCGGCCGCGGCGCCAAGCAGCTGTCGTACAACTACAACTACGGTCCCTTCTCGCAAGCCATGCATGACGGCGACCAGTCCGTGCTGCTGAAGAACCCGGACCTGGTGGCCTCGACCTGGCTGAACCTGGCGTCGGCCACGTTCTTCTTTGTCTATCCGCAACCGCCGAAACCGTCGATGCTGCATGTGCTCGACGGCACGTGGGTGCCGAACGCGGCCGATACGACGGCTGGTGCCGGCAATAACTTCGCCACCACCATCATGATCATCAACGCCGAATGCGGACAGGGCACGGAAAAGCAGGCCGCGCAAAACCGCATCGATTACTACAAGCAGTTTGCCGCCGACATGGGCTGGGATTATTCCGGCGAACAATTGTCTTGCGCCAACATGCAGCGCTTCACCCCGGCCAGTTCCGCTTCCTACAACATTTATTGGGAAAAGAACTGGAGCGCCGGTGGCGAGAACCAATGCCAGCTGGTCAGCTATCAAACCCCGTACAGCGCCTTGCTGGCCGGGAACTACGTGAAATGCGTGGAAGCCAACTGGAATGTGAAGTTGCAGTAGCAGTAAAGGCAGGACCAGCCAGCCAGGGATAACAGTTGACAAGAGCCCCTCGAGGGGCCTGCAACAGCTCACAACGTACAAGCTGTAAAACCATAACGGAGACCAATACAACATGAAATCGAATGCATTATTGATGGCCCTGCTCAGCGGCGTGCTCGTCGCTTGCGGAGGCGGCGGCCAGGACGGCACGACCGCCACCCCGAACACCTTGCTCGCCGCCGTGGAAGCGTGCGCCGTCTGGGATGCCGCCACCGTCTACACGGGCGGCCAGTGCGTGCTTTACCAAGGCGTCACCTACAAGGCAAAATGGTGGACGCAGGGCAATGTCCCCAGCGCCGCCGACCAGTGGGGGCCATGGGCTGTGACGGATACGCCGACTCCAACTCCGACGCCAACACCAACACCAACACCAACACCAACACCAACACCGACGCCGACGCCAACACCAACGCCAACGCCGACCCCGACCCCGACCCCGACCCCGACGCCAACACCGACCCCGACCCCGACGCCCACGGCTTGCCGTCCAGACGGTCTCATCTCGGCCGTACCGAACGTGCCGTACTGCAAGGTGTACGACGCAAATGGCCGCGAAGTGCTGGGCAATGGCTTGAACCGGCGCATCGTCGGCTATTTCGCCAGCTGGCGCACGGGCGTCGATGGCAGCCCCACGTATCTGGTGAATAACCTGCCATGGGACAAGATCACCCACCTGAACTATGCGTTCGCTTCCGTCGACCCGGCCACGTCGAAAATCGCCATCGGCAGCGGCGCGGCCAATCCCGATACGGGCCTCACGTGGCCGAACGTGCCGGCCGCGGCCATGGACCCGTCCCTGCCGTACAAGGGCCACTTCAACTTGCTGGCGCAATACAAGAAGAAGTATCCGGGCGTGAAACTGATGATTTCCGTGGGCGGCTGGGCCGGCAGCGGCGGCTTCTACACGGCCACGACGAATGCGGATGGCAGCATCAACACGGCCGGCATCAACACCCTGGCCGATTCCATGGTGGCCTTCGTGCGCCAGTACAACTTCTTCGATGGCGTCGATGTCGATTACGAACACCCGACCACCAACAATGAAGCGGGAAATCCGAACGACTTCGCCGTCTCGAAACCGCGCCTGGCCGGTTTGATGACGAGCTACAACGTGCTGCTGAAAGTGCTGCGCCAGAAGCTCGACGAAGCGGCCGTGCAGGACAACAAGTATTACTTGCTGACCATCGCCGGCTCCGCTTCGGGCTGGGTCTTGCGCGGCGAGGAAAATATGTCGGGATTGAAATATCTCGATTACGCCAGCCTGATGACCTACGACTTGCACGGCGCGTGGAACCAGTACGTGGGACCAAACGCGGCGCTGTTTGACGACGGCAACGATGGCGAATTGCGTGCCGGTAATGCCTACCAGTACCAGAACATCGGCTACCTGAATACGGACTGGGCCTACCGCTATTACCGGGGCGCCATGCAGGCGGGGCGCATCAATATCGGCGTGCCGTTCTACACGCGGGGCTGGAAGGATGTGACGGGCGGCACGAATGGCCTGTGGGGCACGACGGCGCTGACCAATTCGACGGTCACTTGCGCGGGCGTAAAAACCTGCGGCATGGGCGCCACCGGCATCGACAACGTCTGGTACGACCTCGACTCGCAAGGTAAACCGACGCCAGGCGGCGGCAACCCCATCTGGCATGCGCTGAACTTGCAAAACGGTATCGTGCCGAGCTACCTGGACGCCTATAAAGTCACGGACAAGGCGCTGGTGGGCACCTATGTGCCGTACTACAGCAGCACCATGGTGGCGCCGTGGCTGTGGAATGCGACCAAGAAAGTGTTCATTTCCACGGAAACCACGCAGTCGATCGCGGCCAAGGCCCAGTACATCGTCAACAACAATATCGGCGGCGTGATGATCTGGGAAATGGCGGGCGACTATGCCTGGGATGCCACGCGCAATGGCGGCAAGGGCGAGTACTTCATGGGCACCACCCTGACGGACGTGCTGTACCAGGCCTTCCGCACGGCCGGCGTGTACGGCAACAAGCGCGCCGAAATCGCCATGCCGGGCACGGCGGCCAATGTCAGCATCACCCTGGGCGGCTGGAAGCTGGGCGACAACAACTTCCCCATCAATCCCGTCATGACGGTGAAGAACAACACGGCCTCGACCCTGCCGGGCGGCACCGTGGTGGAGTTCGACTATCCCGTGTCGGCGCCATCGGACATGAGCGACCAGTCCGGATTCGGCTTGACGGTGATCAATGCCGGCTACACGGGGCCGAACAATATCGGCGGCTTCACGAAGAACTACAACCGGGCCCGCTTCGCGATCCCCGCCTGGCAATCGCTGGCGCCAGGCGGTTCCGTGGCGCTGACCTTGAACTACCGCCTGCCGATCTCAGGACCGGCCAACTACACGGTGACCGTGGGCGGCACCAAGTATGCGCTGACGCAGGAGTATCCGGAATTGCCGGTGGCCTTGCCGTAAGTTGAATCCGGTAATGTAAACAGAGAAGGGCGGAACCGAGGTTCCGCCCTTTTTTAATGGCTGCCGTTAAGCTGGCTTAAAACCACGTCTCTACCTGGAAACCATACGACGTGCCGCTGGTATTGTTGTTGTAGATCGGGCCGCCGTTGTTCGACGCGTTGACCGAGGCGGTGGCCGCATCGTTCCATTTGCCGTAGGTAACAAAAGCGCGCAGTTCAGGACGCGACCACAGGCCAGGACCGGCGGAGATCGTCGGT
>NZ_LBCO01000018.1:0-21174 GCF_000988085.1 Janthinobacterium sp. KBS0711
AATCTGAGCCAGGATCAAACTCTTCAGTTTAATCTCTGTTACTTTGCCATTTTACCGGCATGGTCGAACTATTTAACTAGTTCAAACCCCTCGCATTGCGAGGTGTTTGCTCACTCAAAAAACTGACAGGCTACTTCCGAAGAAGTATCCTATTTCATTATTTCTTGTGAACATTTGATATTTTAAGTTTTACAGCGATCCGAAGATCGCTGCTGCACTTACATCAAATGCCCACACTTATCGACTGTTAATTGTTAAAGAACTGTATTCGGTACTGCTTATTTACTACTCTCGCGCTATCGACAAAGCGTTGTGTTTGTCAGCTGCGAAGAAGGAAGAGTATGAAGCATTTCGCTAAATCCGTCAACTCCTTCTTTTACTCACCTCACTCAGCATTTGCATGCATCGTTCAGCGAGGGGGCGAATTATAGCCCTGGCCCGAACTCCCCGCAAGCGCTAATTTGCATCTGAGCAAATATTGCTGTGTGATATCGTAGTGCCAACCATACCCTGCCTCATCCATATAGATTCCCATGCCTATCCCACACATTACCTCTACCGCCAATCCCACCCTGGCCAGCGCCCTCGAACACGCCATCAATAGCAAGACCAAGCCGCTGGGCAGCCTCGGCATGCTGGAAACCCTGGCCCATCAGATCGGCCTGATCCAGCAAGGCACGCAACTGGCATTGCTCCAGCCTGCCATCATTGTTTTCGCGGCCGACCATGGCGTCGTCGCCGAAGGCATTTCCGCCTACCCGCAAAGCGTAACCTGGCAAATGGTGGAGAACTTCCTCGGCAACGGCGCCGCCATCAATGTCTTTGCCCGCCAGGCCGATTGCGCCTTATATATAGTAGACGCCGGCGTGAACCACGATTTCGGCCCGCGCGACGGCTTGCTCGACCGCAAGCAAGGCCCCGGCACCCGCAACTTCGCCAAAGAACCCGCCATGAGCCAGGAACAATGCCTGGCCGCCATGCAGGCAGGGATGGACCTGGTCGCCACACTGGAAGGGAATGTGCTGGGCTTTGGCGAAATGGGCATCGGCAATACCACGGCCGCCGCCGCACTGATGCACAAGCTGACCGGCACGCCCGTCGCCGACTGCGTGGGCGCCGGCACCGGCCTGTCGAAGGAAGGCGTGCTGCACAAGCAGCAGGTGATCGAGGCGGCTGTCGCCCATCATGCGACAGTCAACGAGCCGCTCGACGTGCTGGCCACCTTTGGCGGCTTCGAAATCGCCATGATGGCCGGCGCCATGCTCAAAGCGGCCGAACGGCGCATGATTTTGCTGATCGACGGCTTCATCGTCAGCAGCGCTTTGCTGGTGGCCGCCCGTTTGCAGCCGGCCATCCTCGATTACTGCGTGTTTTCGCACTGCTCCGATGAAAACGGCCACCTCCAGTTGCTGGCCAGCCTGGGCGCGCGTCCACTGCTGCAGCTCGATTTGCGCCTCGGTGAAGGCACGGGTTCGGCGCTGGCCTTGCCGCTGCTGCACGCGGCCGTCAATTTCATGCGCGAGATGGCGACGTTTGCCTCGGCCCAGGTCAGCGAAAAGTCCACGCCAGACTAAGACCATGGCCAATCCCGTTTCCGCCGCCATCCATCAGTGCCGCCTGTTCTTTATCGCGCTGCAGTTCTTCACGCGACTGCCCATCCCGCGCTGGGTGGGCTTCCAGCCCGCCTGGCTGCAGCACGCTTCGCGCTACTTTCCATTGGTCGGCGTGGTGGTGGCGTCCATTTCCGGCGCCGTGTATCTGCTGGCCAGCTGGCTTCTACCGTCGGCGGTGGCCGTGCTGCTGGCCGTCGCCGCCGGCATTTACCTGACAGGCGCCTTTCATGAAGACGGCTTCGCCGACATGTGCGACGGCTTCGGCGGCGGCATGACGCGCGAGCGGGTGCTGGAAATCATGAAGGATTCGCGCATCGGCGCGTATGGCGCGATCGGCATCCTGTGCCTGCTGGCCATCAAATGCGCAGCGCTCGTTTCGCTGCCGCCTGCCACGGTGGTCGCCACCTTATTCATCGCCCATCCGCTCTCGCGCCTGGTCGCCGTCTCGCTGATCTGGGCCATGGATTATGCACGCGACGAAGGCAAGGCCAAGCCGATGGCGCAGGAAATGACCACGGGCGAATTCATCATCGCCACCGTCTGCGGCCTGTTACCCGCCATCGCCTGCGGCCTGCTGGGAATATTCTATTGGGCCACGCTGGTCTTTGCCATCGTGGCGGCGGCAGCGGCCGCATTCTGGCTGGGCCGCAAATGCCAGCGCCGCCTGCAAGGCTATACGGGCGACTGCCTGGGCGCCGTGCAGCAGGTGGCGGAAGTAGCGATTTACCTGGCCATCCTGTCAAGTTTTCAACCTCCATTGCGCTTCTACTGAACAAGCATGCGCCTGATCCTCGTTCGCCACCCCACGCCGCAGGTGACCAGCGGCACCTGCTATGGCCGCAGCGACGTGGCGGTGGCGCCGCACGAAATGGCCACCGTGCGCGCCAGCCTGCAAGCGACTTTACCGGCCGGCGTTCCGCTCTACGCCAGTCCCCTGCGCCGCTGCGCCAATCTGGCGTCAGCAATGGCGCAAGACTTGCCTTCCAGCGCCCTGCACCTTGACGCGCGGCTGGCGGAAATGGATTTTGGCGCCTGGGAAATGCAGCCCTGGCACGCGATTGCGCGCGCGGACATCGATGCCTGGGCGGCCGACCTGGCCTGGTACCGGCCCGGCGGGGGCGAGAATGTGCTGGCGATGGCCGCCCGCGTCGATGCGTTTTTAGGTGATCTGTTGCGCGAACAACACGAAACGGCGATCATCATCTGCCATGCGGGCACCATCCGCCTGCTGTCGGCACTGCAAGCGCGGCTACCATTGGAGGAAACGGCGCTGCTGGCCGCCCGTTCCGCCCATAAAATCGCCTACGGTGCGACGGTCGTCGTCGATTTCTGATATCGAATCGTCCAGCCAGCCATTTCAGTCCACGTCCGCTGCACGTATAATGGCGGGGTTTTGGTGCCCGCGTTCATGTCCATGAGCGCAGTTAAACGGGAAACACGATGCCGCGCTCGCGGCGAACGTGTGCTGCCCCCGCAACGGTAAGCAAGTGTCGCCCCTCCCGACAGGACGCGGGCGACAAGCTATCTCTGACAACCACTGTGCTTGCAATCATCGAGCATGGGAAGGTGGGATAGCCGCACTTGCCAGCCCGGATACCGGCCAGGACAGGTGGAAGTGTGCGAACGGGGATGTTCGCGATCCGAATGGCCCCCTGTGGCCATCTTCGATCGTCATCTTCAGTTCCCACTTCTGTTCAATCTGGCCTACGGGGACGTCGGCTGGTTGCATATTACTTACTGAAAATTATCATGACCCATGCTGTTTCCCGCCACGCGGCGCTCACGTCGCTCGCGCTAGCCATTGCCGCGCCTGCCGCTTTCGCCCAAGCCACGCCAGATACCTTCGATCCTGTCGTCGTCACCGCCAGCCGCTACCCGCAACACCTGAGCGAAGTATTGAGCGATACGCAGACCATCAGCTCGGACGACATCGCGCGCTCGGGTGCCAGCTCGATTGTCGACCTGCTGCAAAAACAACGCGGCATCGAAGTGGCGCGCAACGGCGGCGCAGGCACCGCGGCAAGCGTCTTCATTCGCGGCGCGAACAGCAACCAGAATATCGTGCTGGTTGACGGCGTGCGCATTGGTTCGTCCACCCTGGGTACGGCCAACTGGAGCGCCCTGCCCCTTTCCAGCATCGACCACATTGAAATCGTCTACGGCCCACTGAGCACCATGTACGGTGCGGACGCCATCGGTGGCGTGATCCAGATCTTCACGAAGAAAGGCGACGGCGCCACGCGCGTCTCTGCTTTCGCCGGTTACGGCAGCAACAACACGCGCCAGGTCGAAGCCCAGGTGGCAGGTTCCACCGGCGGTCCGAACAGCTTCAGCTATGCGCTGGCGGCTGGCAAGGAAAAATCGGATGGCTTCTCGGCTTCGAAGATCGGTGCATCGCCTGAGTACACCTACAATCCGGACAAAGACGGCTACGACAAGGAAAGCTTCAGCGGCCAGTTCGGCTACCAGATGGCCAAGGGCCATGAAGTCGGCCTGGTCCTGTTGAACAGCAAGCTGAAAGCCCAGTACGACGCCGGTCCTGGTTACGATGCGCGCAGCAACCAGAAACTGGAAAACATTTCGGTCTTCACGAAGAACGAATTCCTGCCCAACTGGACCAGCGAACTGCGTTATGCGGAAGCACGCGACAAGTCGGGCGACGACAGCAGCGCCGACTCGTGGGGCAAGAGCCAGATCGACACCAAGCAGACCGATATCACCTGGCAGAACGACATCCGCATCGGACGCGACAACCTGCAGTTGCTGGCCAGCTACCGCGATGAAGACGTCACGTCGAGCAGCACGCCGGAAGTCACGGGCGCACGCCATACCAAGTCCTTCGCAGCGGCGTACAACATGGTGCGCGGCGCGCATCTGTTCAACATCAGCGGCCGCAGTGACGACAGTTCCGCATTCGGCACGCACAACACGGGCAGCGTCGCCTACGGCTACCGCATCACCAACGCACTGCGCGCCAGCGCCAGCTACGGCACCAGCTTCCGCGCACCGACCTTCAATGAACTGTACTACCCAGGCTATGGCCTGGCGACGAACAAGCCGGAACAGGGCCGCAACGTCGAAGTGGGTCTGCGTTACGACGACGGCGTGTCGAAACTGAGCGCCAGCTACTACCACAACAAGGTCACCGACCTGCTGGTCAATACCTCGCCTTGTCCCGATCCGCTGTTCACTGGCTACGGCTGCGCCTACAACGTCAACAAGGCGCTGCTGGAAGGCCTGACGATCGCGGGTGCACGCAAATTTGGCGCGTTCAACGTCAGCGGCAATATCGACCTGCAAGATCCACGCGATGAAACCAAGGACAAGCAACTGGTACGCCGCGCCAAGAAACACGCCAACTTCGCCGTCGACTACACGCTGGGCGCGCTGACCTCGGGTGCCGAATGGCAGCTGTCGGGCAAGCGTTTCGACGATGCCGCCAACAAGAACGTCCTGGGCGGCTATGGCCTGGTCAATCTGTACGCCACCTACCAGTTCGCCCGCGACTGGTCGGTGCTGGCACGCTGGAACAATATCGCCAACAAGGACTACGAACTGGCCCGCTTCTACGCGACACCAGGCTCGAAAGTCTTCGTCGGTGTGCGCTACGGCATGAAATAAGCACGTCGTAATGATGTAAGCTGCGGGCGATGACATTGTTGTCATCGCCCGCAGATGCAGTTCTGCAGTCCCCGTTTTTAAGGCAGTACATGCACCCATTTTTCCGCAATATGCGCCACCGCGCCACCGTGATCATCACGGTGCTGATCGTGTGCGCGATTGCCAGCCTGATTTTCTCCGGCATGATCGGTTCGATCGCCATTCCGCTCGCCGACCTGCCTTCCGCCCTGCTCCATGCCGTACAGGGCAAGACCGACACCCTCGCCGCCACCCTGCTCGAGCTGCGCCTAGGCCGCGCGCTGACCGCCTTTGTCACCGGCGCGGCGCTGTCGCTGGCCGGCCTGATGATGCAGGCTCTCCTGCGCAATCCCCTGGCCGACCCGTATGTGCTGGGTATTTCCGCCGGCGCCTCCGTTGGCGCGCTGGCCGCGCTGCTGTTCATGTGCGCGCTGTGGGTGGTCGATGCGGCTGCCTTTGCCGGCGCCGTCGGCGTATCCATGCTGCTGTACTTCTTTGCCCGGCGCGACCTGCGCGGCGGCACGGCGGCCGAAGGCGGCGCCTCGCTCTTGCTGCTGACGGGCGTGATCCTGGCCTCGGCCTGCATGGCCATCGTCACCCTGATGCTCTCCATCGCCCCGGAAAGCCGCTTGCGCAGCATGGTGTTCTGGATGATCGGCGACCTGTCCGGCGCGCCTGCGCGGCTGATGCCGTGGCTGGTCCTGGCCGGCGCCATGATCTTTGCCTTGCGCTGCGCGCGCTCGCTGAACGTCATGGCGTTGCACGCGGAAGCTGCCAGCACGCTGGGCGTGCGCGTGGGCGCCCTGCGCAAGGGACTGTTCTTCTGTTCCGGCCTGCTCACGGCCAGCGCCGTCACCAGCGCCGGCAGCGTGGGTTTCGTCGGCCTGATCGTGCCGCATGCGCTGCGTTTTGCCTGCGGCCCCGACCACCGCCTGCTGATCCCCGCCGCCGCACTGGCCGGCGGCACTTTCCTCGTACTGGCCGATACCTTGGCGCGCACCGTGCTGGCGCCATTGCAGTTGCCCGTCGGCGTGGTGACAGCCATGATAGGCGCGCCCGTCTTCCTGTACCAATTGCACCGCTTGCGCAGGGGATGAAACAAGCATGATACGCACCTACCAACTCGGCTTGAAGGCGGGCACGCGCTCCCTCGTGGAAAACCTCATCTGGCAAATCAGGGATGGCGAATGCTGGAGCGTGATCGGCCGCAATGGCGCCGGCAAAAGCACTTTGCTGCGCACCCTGGCCGGCTTGCGCGAACCCGATACCGGCCACGTGACGATACAGGGCCGCGCCCTGATCGACTGGCCATTGGAAGAGCTGGCGCGCGAACGGGCCTTCCTGGCGCAGGCGCGGCACGATGCGTTCTCGTACCGCGTCATCGAAACGGTGCTGTCGGCGCGCCACCCGTATCACGACAATCACTATTGGGAAGGCAGCGACGACCAGCGCATCGCCCTGGCGGCGCTGGCCTCGATGGAAGTGGAGCACCTGGCCGAGCGCGACGTGCGCAGCCTGTCCGGCGGCGAACGCCAGCGCGTGGCGATCGCCGCCATGCTGGCGCAGGATACGCCCTTGCTGCTACTCGATGAACCGGCCAACGCGCTGGACCTGGCGCACCAGGTCAGCGTCATGGGCCTGCTGTCGAAACTGTGCCGCGAACAGAATAAAACCGTGGTGATGGTGGGGCATGACCTGAACCTGGCGCACAGCGTCTCGACCCATGCGCTGCTGCTGATGGGCGACGGCGGCTGGCTGGCCGGTCCCGTGGCGGACGTGATGCAGGCGTCTATCCTTGGCGACTACCTGGGCCACCCGATCGAGATCATCGACCACGGCAAACGCAAGATATTCATACCAAAAGAGGATCAACAATGAGCGATAACAAACCTGCAGACGCGGACACCGCCGCCATCAACGAGCGCCACCGCGTGCGCATGGAACGCAAGAAGGCCATCATCGACGCGGCCATCGCCAAGGCCGACAAGGAAATCGGCATCATCATCGTCAACACGGGCAATGGCAAAGGCAAGAGTTCGAGCGGCTTCGGCATGGCCATCCGCGCCATGGGTCACGGCATGAAAGTGGGCGTGGTGCAGTTCATCAAAGGCGCCATGTCGACGGGCGAAGAGAAATTCCTGCGCCGCTTCCCCGACGAAATCAGTTTCCATGCGATGGGTGAAGGCTATACCTGGGAAACGCAGAACCGCGAGCGCGACATCGAAAAAGCAGAATTGGCATGGGAACAGGCGAAGACCTTCCTGGCCGACCCAAGCTATGGCCTGGTGCTGTTCGATGAACTCAATATCGCCCTCAAGTACAACTACCTCGACGTGCATAAAGTCATCGCCGACCTGCTGGAACGCCCGGCCATGCAGCACGTGGTCATCACGGGCCGCGGCGCGCCGGACGAATTGATCGCAATCGCTGACACCGTCACCGAAATGGCCGTCGTCAAGCATGCGTATGCGGCCGGCATAGGCGCACAAATCGGCACCGAGTGGTAACAGCGCCATGACGCGCACCCTGGTCTTCGGCGGCGCCCGTTCCGGCAAGAGCGCCTATGCGGAAATGCTGGCCCGCGAGTCCGGCAAGGAAGTGATCTACATCGCCACCGCGCAGGCGGGCGATGAGGAGATGGCCACGCGCGTCAGGCATCACCGTGCGCAGCGCCCGGCCGGGTGGGTGACTATCGAAGAAGCGCTGCGACTGGGCGACGCCATCCTGCGCGAAGCAGCGCCCGGCCGTCTGCTGCTGGTCGACTGCCTGACTTTGTGGCTGACGAACCTGATGTTTTCCAGCGGCGAGACATATCCGGACGTGGGCGACATCGCCTTGCCCGAACTGTTTCATAGCGAGCGCACACACCTGCTGTACGCGCTGGCCGAAATTGGCGAGACCGATTGCGACCTCGTTCTCGTATCGAACGAAGTGGGCATGGGCATCGTGCCTTACGGCGCCATCTCGCGCAGCTTTACCGATGAAGCGGGCCGCTTGAACCAGGCCGTGGCGGCCGTGTGCGACAAGGCCGTCTTTGTCGCCGCCGGCCTGCCGCTGTACCTTAAAGGCGGCACATGCTGAGTGGCCTGTCGCTGCCCATGCTGGCCGCCTTGATGACGGCCGGCGTGCTGCTCGACATGCTGCTGGGAGAAACGCGCCGCTGGCATCCGCTGGTCGGCTTTGGCCGCCTCGCCAGCGCACTCGAGCGCCTGCTGAACCGGGGCCGCGGCCGTTTGCTGCGCGGCGCGCTGGCCTGGTCGCTGGCCGTGCTGCCCATCAGCTATGCCGCCTACTGGCTGTGCGGCCTGGCCGGTGCGGCGCTCCACGTCTTCCTGCTCTATCTTTGCCTGGGCTTGCGCAGCCTGCGCGACCACAATCAGCCGATCGCCGATGCCCTGGCCATCGATGACCTGGACAACGCGCGCCTGCTGACGGCGCGCATCGTCAGCCGCGACACGGCCAATGCCGACGCGGCCAGCCTGGCCAAGGCCAGCACGGAATCCTTGCTGGAAAACGGCAACGATGCAGTCTTCGGCACCCTGTTCTGGTTTGCCGTGGCGGGCGGCCCCGGCGCCGTGCTATTCAGGCTGGCCAACACCCTCGACGCCATGTGGGGCTACCGCAACGAACGCTACGACTGGTTCGGCTGCTGCGCCGCGCGCATCGACGACGTCTTGAATTACCTGCCGGCGCGCCTGACGGCCCTGTCGTATGTCTTGCTGGGCAAGAGCATGGCAGACAAACAGCGCGCGTGGCATTGCTGGCGCACACAGGCCCCCAACTGGGGCAGCCCGAATGCGGGTCCCGTGATGGCCAGCGGCGCCGGCGCCCTGGGCCTGGCCTTGGGCGGCGACGCCATCTACGACGGCGAACTGGAACGCCGTCCGCCGCTGGGCGCCGGCCGGCCCGCCGAAGCGCGCGACATCGACCGCGCCTGGCGCCTGGTGGCGGAAACGGCCGTCCTGTGGCTGATCTGGATGGCGCTGCTGGCGGGCCTGTACTACCTGAAGGGGAAATACCTTGCTTGAACATGGCGGCAACCTGCGCGACGCCGCGCGCGAATATGGCAGACCGCTGGCCGACTGGATCGACCTGTCGACGGGCATCAACCCGCACTGGTATGCGGCGCCAGCACCCGACGCCAACGCCTGGCACCGGCTGCCGGAGGCCGACCCCGCGCTGGCCGCTGCCGCCTGCGCGTACTACGACGCGCCGGCCATGCTGCCGGTCGCGGGCACGCAGGCCGCCATCCAGGCCCTGCCCCGGCTGCGCGCACCGTCGCGCGTGGTGGTGGCCGCGCCGTCGTATGCGGAACACGCGCACCACTGGGGCCAGCATGGTCACGAATTACGCCAAGTGCCGTATGCGCAGCTGGCCGATGCCGTGGACCATTGCGAGGTACTGGTCGTCTGCAACCCGAACAATCCCACAGGCGAGCGCATCGCCCCGGCACTGCTGCTGGAGTGGGCAGGTAAATTGGCCGCGCGCGGCGGCTGGCTGGTGGTCGATGAAGCGTTTGGCGACACGGAAACGCACGCCAGCCTCGGTCCGCACACGGGCCAGCCGGGACTGATCGTACTGCGTTCGGTGGGCAAATTCTTTGGCCTGGCGGGACTGCGCCTGGGCTTTGTCGCCGCCAGTCCCGCGCTGCTGGCACAACTGGCCGACATGCTGGGACCATGGACCGTCAGCGGCCCGGCGCAGCAGGTGGCGCTGGCCGCGCTCACCGACACGCACTGGCAGGGCGCGATGCGCGAACGCCTGCGCGGCGAAGGCCAGCGCCTGCGCCAGCTGTTGGCCGCGCACGGCATCGCCAGCAGCGGCACGGCGCTGTTTCAATGGTGGCCGGAAGCACGCGCCGAAGCGTTCTGGCGCCACATGGCGGAATCGGGCATCTGGTTACGCCTGTTCCGCCATGCCGCCCACGGCATCCGCCTTGGCCTGCCCCCCGACGAACACGCCTGGCTGCGCCTGCAGCAGGCCCTCACCACATGGAAACACACATGAAAATCATATCGCTGCTGCTGGCTGGATTGATCTCGTTGCAGGCGCACGCCGCCATCACCGTGCGCGACGATGACGGCAATGTCGTCACCGTGGAAAAACCGGTACAGCGCATCCTGGCGCTGGCGCCGCACGTGACGGAACTGCTGTTCGCAGCCGGCGGCGGCGAGAAGATCGCCGGCGTCGTCAGCTACAGCGACTACCCGGAAGCGGCCAAGAAAATTCCTCAGGTCGGTGACAACCGCCAGTACGACATGGAACGCATCATCGCCATGAAGCCGGACCTGATCGTCGTGTGGATGCATGGCAGCGCCGAACGCCAGATCGCCATGCTGCGCCAGTTGAAGGTGCCGATCTATCACAGCGAACCGCGCAAGCTGGCCGATATCCCCGACAGCATGGAGCGCCTGGGCCAGTTGATGGGTACGGAAAAAACCGCCAAACCGGCCGCCGCCCAGCTGCGCGCGAAACTGGCCAGCCTGACGGCGCAATACGCGCAGCGCCCGCCCGTGCGCGTGTTTTATCAGGTGTGGGACAAACCTTTGTATACCTTGAGCGGCGCGAGCATCATCAGCGATTCGATGCGCCTGTGCGGCGGCCAGAATGTATTCGCCGCGATGAAGGTGGTGGCGCCCGTCGTCACGCCGGAAGGCGTGCTGCAGGAAGACCCGGAAGTCGTCTTCGGCACCAGCGAAAAAAGCGATCCGCGCAGCGAAGGCGGCCTGGCCATGTGGCGCGCCTTCCCGTCGATGACGGCCGTGCGCAAAAATAACCTGTTCCGCCTGAATGGCGATTTGCTGAACCGCGCCGGCCCGCGCATGATCGAAGGCACGGCCGCCATGTGCGAACAGCTTGAAATGGCACGCCAGCGCCGCACCAAGGCTGCTCAATGAGTCACTACCAGCGCATCGCCTGTTTGTCGACGGAAGCCGTGGAAACGCTGTACGCGCTGGGCGCCGAAGATGTCATCGCGGGCATCTCCGGCTTTACCGTACGCCCTCCCCGCGCGCGTGAAGAAAAGACCAAGATCAGCGGCTTTTCGTCCACGAACCTGGAACGCATCCTGGCAGTGAAACCGGACCTCGTGATCGGTTTTTGCGACATGCAGGCCGATATCTGCCGCGACCTGGTCAAGGCCGGCATCGAAGTGCACCAGTTCAACCAGCGCACGGTGGACGGCATCCTGCGCATGATCGCCGTGCTGGCCGCGCTGGTGCAGCGCGAGGAGGCGGGCAACGCATTGATCGCCAGCCTGCGCGCGGACATCGCCGCCGCCCGCGCCCGCGCCGCTGCCTGGACGCGCAAGCCCGTGATTTACTTTGAAGAGTGGAACGATCCCCTGATGAGCGGCATCGGCTGGGCGGCGGAACTGATCGGAATCGCTGGCGGCACGGACGCCTTCCCGGAACTGTCCGCCCATCCGGGCGCGAAGGAACGCATCATCGCCGATCCCCATGACGTGGTCGCGCGCGCGCCCGACATCATCCTCGCCAGCTGGTGCGGCAAGAAGTTCCAGCCGGCGCAACTGGCGGCACGCCCGGGCTGGGATACGATTCCCGCCGTACGCAATGACATGCTGTTCGAGATCAAGTCGCCCGACATCCTGTCGCCAGGCCCGGCGGCGATTACCGAAGGGCTGCGCCAGATCAGCGACATCATCGCGCAGTGGCAAAACTGGCAGGAGCGGCAAACATGAAGAGTCCCTTCCCCGCCCTGATGGTGCAAGGCACGACGTCGGACGCGGGCAAGAGCACCGTCGTCGCGGCCCTGTGCCGCTTGCTGAAACGCCGTGGCGTGACGGTAGCGCCGTTCAAGCCGCAAAACATGGCCTTGAATAGCGCCGTGACAAGCGACGGCGGCGAGATCGGCCGCGCGCAAGCCTTGCAGGCGCTGGCCTGTGGCATCGCGCCGCACACGGACATGAATCCGGTGCTCTTGAAACCGTCGTCGAACACGGGCGCGCAAGTGATCATCCACGGCAAGGTGCGCGCCGAGATGGATGCGCGCGACTACCAGCAATATAAAACCATCGCCATGGGCGCCGTGCTGGAATCGTACGCGCGCTTGCGCCAGCAGTACGACGCCGTCGTCGTCGAAGGCGCGGGCAGCCCGGCCGAAGTCAACCTGCGTGCGCGCGACATCGCCAACATGGGCTTTGCCGAAGCCGTCGACTGCCCCGTGATCCTGGTGGCCGACATCGACCGGGGCGGCGTGTTCGCGCACATTATCGGCACCCTGGAGTGCCTGTCCGACAGCGAACGGGCACGCATCGTCGGTTTCGTCATCAACCGCTTTCGCGGCGACATCTCGCTGCTGCAACCAGGCATCGAGTGGCTCGAGCAGCAAACGGGAAAACCCGTGCTGGCCGTGCTGCCCTATCTGCAAGGCCTGTTCCTCGACGCGGAAGACGCCGTTGAAGCGATGCAGGCCGAACGGGGCGCTTTCAAGGTGGTGGTGCCGCAACTGCCGCGCATCAGCAACCACACGGATGTCGACGCGCTGCGCGCCCACCCCGAGGTCGACCTGCAATTCATCCAGCAGGGGCAGCCGATTCCAGCGGCCGACCTGGTGATCCTGCCTGGCAGCAAGAACACGCGCGGCGACCTGGCCTGGCTGCGGCAGCAAGGCTGGCCCGAATATCTGGCGAAACACCTGCGCTACGGCGGCAAGGTGCTGGGCATTTGCGGTGGCTTCCAGATGCTGGGGCAAAGCGTGCGCGATCCGCTGGGCGTGGAAGGCGCAGCGGGAGAGTCCAAGGCGCTGGGCCTGCTCGACATGGTGACGGAGCTGACAAGCGACAAGCGGCTGGAACAGGTGAGCGGCCACTGCGCGTTTGCCGGCGCGGCCGATGCGCGCGTGGCAGGCTATGAAATCCACATGGGCGTCTCGCATGGCGCGGCGCTGGCGCAGCCGGCCTTTGTCATCGATGGGCGGCCGGAAGGCGCCGTGTCAGGCGACGGGCAAATCCTCGGCAGCTATTTGCACGGCATGTTCGACACGCCTGCCGCGTGTTCGGCGCTGCTGCGCTGGGCGGGACTGGACTCCAGCCACATGGTGGATACCGCCGCCCTGCGCGAGGCCAGCCTGGAACGGATTGCCGACGCGGCGATACCGTTGATGGATGCGCTGGAACGTCGGCTACGCTGATGGTGGTGTCGGGTTACGCCGTACCGGCTAACCCGACCTACTCACACAGGCACGTGGCGGCACCCCTTAATTTTTCAGGCACGTGCCCATATACGAGCGGTCGGTCGAGAATTCCACCGCCATGCTCGACGACACCGGCATGAACATCGAATAATCCGCCGGCACGTCGGCCGGGTCCTTGAACACGGCGATGCCGTCGAAATCGACAGCTTGCGCGCCCAGGCCCAGCTTGTTGACAGTGATGGTTTCGGCGTGCGTCTTGCCGGCGGTGCTGTTGGTGATGGTGGCGGTGCTGCCGGCCACGACGATCTTCGCGCTGATGCCCGGCGCCGCGCAGGCGTAGCTGCCGGCGATTTCGGCGCCGATCTTTTGCTGTTTGGCCGCCACGATGGTGCCCACGCGCAGCACGTTCTGCTGGTTACGGCTGTAGCGGTCGATGAACAGCGCCAGCCCCCGGTCGCCCGCGTGCACGTGCACGATGCCGAAATCCTGCTGGCCCTGGCGGGCGATAATCAGGCCGCGCGCCGCGTCACGGACCAAAGTCAGGCTGGCGTTTTCCGCTTCCAGCTGTGGCGATATGGCGGAGCACACGCCTTGCGCATTGAACACGCCGCCATTGCACAGTTGCGCGCTGCCATCGGCCGCCACCTTGAGGCTGCCTTTCGGATTGAAACGGTCGCCACCGTTCGAAGCATTGCGCATGGCGCCCAGGAAGATATAGCTGCCGGCTAGCCTGGTCACGTCCGTGGCGGCATAGCCGCTGCCGCTGACGCTGGAATTCATGCCGCCCAGTTTCACAGTCCCCGTCAGCAAGCGCGTACGCGCATCGACGCTCAGGCTCAAATCGGTGCCAGTATATGTCGTGATATTGCCGGTGGTCGTGGCGCTGAACGTGCCGCTGCGGTCGCTCAAGCCGAATTGCGTCGACAGGACCTTGATGCTGAACGTTTTTTTGGCGTTGTCGAACGTGATGCGCCACGTGTCGCCGATATCGGCGGCCACGTCATACACCGTCTCGTCCGCATTGGCGCCGGCGATCACGGCCAGGCCAGCCTGGGCCGCGACCGCTTGCGAGGCGACCGTCACGGGATCGGCGACGGGCGTGACCACGACAGGTGGCGTGACCGGTGCTGCCGGCGTGCCGCCATCGCTGCCGCCACCGCATGCGGACAGGGCCGCGCCGAGGACAAGGAAGGTAAGTGCATTTTTCATGTGGTGTGACTTTCGGGGAAGGAAGAGGCCGGAAAACACATGCTAGCCGTGTACGCAATCTATTGCCATAGAACAAATGTTCCATGGACTCTATCTCCGGCACACTGGCAAAATGAAGGGCGCGGGCGGCACAGCTGCGCCATTTATGTGACAATTCGTCGTACTGTCGGCTCCGTTTTTCCTCCTCAGGCTCGCATCCATGACCAGTTCCCCGATTAAAAGCTACCTTCCCTGGGTGGTCGCCACCGCCCTGTTCATGGAGCAACTCGACTCCACCATCGTCAACACCGCCATCCCCGCCATGGCCGCCAGCCTCAACGTGACGCCGCTGAGTCTGAAGGCCGTCGTCACCAGCTACATCCTGAGCCTGGCCGTGTGCATTCCCATCAGCGGCTGGATGGCCGACCGTTTCGGCACGCGGCGCGTGTTTTCCGCCGCCGTTGCCATCTTTACCATCGCCTCCATCCTGTGCGGCCTGTCCGTGAATGCGCCCATGCTGGTGGCCGCACGCCTGCTGCAAGGGGTGGGCGCGGCCATGATGATGCCGGTGGGCAGGCTCACCATCATCCGCACCTTTCCCAAGTCGCAATTGCTGGCGGCCATGAACTTCGTCATCATCCCCGCCCTGATCGGCCCCTTGCTGGGTCCCACGGTGGGCGGGCTGATCGTGCACTGGCTGTCGTGGCGCGAGATTTTCTTCGTCAACGTGCCTGTCGGCCTCGTGGCGCTATACCTGGCGCACCGCTACATGCCCGATTACTATGGCGACAAGCCCCGTCCGCTGGACCTGATCGGCCTGGTGCTGTTCGGCACGGGCATCGCGCTGCTGTCATGGCTGCTGGAAATCTTCGGCGAACACCGCATCGACGGCACCTCGTTTGCCGTGCTGCTGTTCATCTCCATCAGCCTGCTGGCCGCGTATGCCTGGCATTCGAGCGAAGTGCTGCATCCGCTGCTGCGCCTGACCCTGTTCAAGATCCGCACCTTCCGCGTCTCCGTGGTGGGCGGCTTCGTCACGCGTCTGGGCGTGGGCGGCCTGCCCTTCCTGTTGCCGTTGCTGTACCAGCTGGGCCTAGGCTTGCCCGCCTGGCAGTCGGGCTTGCTGATGATGCCGTCGGCCGCGGCCGCCATGGGCATGAAATTCATTTCCGCGCGCGTGCTGGCCCGCTTCGGCTACCGCCAGGTGCTGATCGTCAACACGGTCCTGATTGGCGTGACCATCGCCATGTTTTCGCAGGTGGGCGTGGGCACGCCTCTGTACGTGATCGTCGCCATCAGCCTGTGCATGGGCTTTTTCAATTCGCTGCAGTTTTCCAGCATGAACACCATCGCGTATGCCGACGTCGACAAGGCCGACTCCAGCATGGCCAGCACCATCGCCAGTTCGATGCAGCAATTGTCGATGAGCTTTGGCCTCGCCTTCGGTTCGCTGATCACGGGCTGGTACCTGGGCGACATGCCGCAGTCGGACCGCGCCATGCTCAGCACGGCCCTGCACCACGCCTTCCTCACCCTGGCAGCCTTGACGGTGCTGTCTTCGCTGACCTTCTGGACCTTGCGCCGCGACGATGGCGAAAGCATCAGCAAGGGCACGGACAGCGACGAGGAAGATGCGGCCGACGTGAAGGCCCAGGCCGTTGTGCAGACGGAAGTGCAAACCACGAAAGGCTGAGCCACATCAAGCTTGCCGCCAGCACCGCTGGCGCTTCTGCCTGCCGCTGCTACCGTGACGGCAGGAGGTGCACATGGCGGCCGAACGGCGCTTTGCGTGGAAGGGCACGGACCGCCATGGCAGGGCGGTCAATGGCATCTTGCGCGCCGCCGACGCCACCACTGCCAAGGCCGCGCTCAGACGCCAGGGCATCCTTGCCAGCAAGGTAAAAGCCCCGCGCGCCGCGCCCGGCAAAGCCATCACACACAAGGATATCGCCCTGTTCACGCGCCAGTTGTCGACCATGATGGCGGCCGGCGTGCCGCTGCTGCACGCCTTCGACATCGCCGGCAAGGGCCATGCCAAACCCGCCGTCACGGAGCTGATGCACGACTTGCGCCACGACATCGAAGCGGGCAGCAGCCTGCAGCAGGCATTCCGCCAGTTCCCCCTGCTGTTTGACGAGCTGTATTGCAACCTGCTGGCGGCGGGCGAGCAAGCCGGCATCGTGCAGGACTTGCTGGCGCGCCTGGCCACGCACCAGGAAAAGGCCATCGCCCTGCGGCGGCAAGTGCGCGGGGCGCTGATGTATCCGCTGGTCATCGTCCTCGTCGCCATCGTCGTCACGGCCATCATCATGAGCGTCGTCGTGCCCGCCTTTCGCCAGGTCTTCGACAGCTTCGGCGCCCCGTTGCCGCTGCCCACCCTCGTCGTCATGGGCGTGTCCGCCTTCCTCGTGCATTACTGGCTGGCCTTGCTGGCAGCGCTCGTGCTCGTTTGCGTGCTGCTGCACCTGGCCTGGCGCCGCTGGCCCGCCTTGCGGCGCAACTTGCAACTGCGGGCATTGCACCTGCCCGTGTTTGGCCCGCTTCTGCGCAAGGCGGCGATCGCCCGCTGGACGCGCACCCTGGCCGCCATGTTCGCCGCCGGCGTGCCGCTGCTCGACTCGCTCGGCCTCGTGGGCGCCGCTTCCGGCCACGCGCTGTACCAGGAAGCAACGATACGCATCGAACG
Organism: Janthinobacterium sp. KBS0711; assembly: GCF_000988085.1. Lineage (NCBI taxonomy): Bacteria > Pseudomonadati > Pseudomonadota > Betaproteobacteria > Burkholderiales > Oxalobacteraceae > Janthinobacterium > Janthinobacterium sp. KBS0711. The sequence goes on from NZ_LBCO01000018.1 coordinate 17,281, forward strand.
CGAAATCCGCGCCGGCGGCAGCCTGGCCCTGGCCATGGAACACAGCGGCGTGTTTCCCCCGTTGCTGACGCAACTGGCCCTCATCGGGGAGGAGTCGGGCGCGCTCGACGCCATGCTGTCGCGCGCGGCCGATATCATCGAGACCGACATCGACGCCACCGTGACCACGCTCTCGGCCCTGCTGGAACCGGCGCTGATGGTGGTGCTGGGCGTGCTCGTCGGTTCGCTCGTGATCGCCCTGTATTTGCCGATTTTCAAGCTGGGGGCCGTGATTTGAAGATCGAGCCACGCAAAACGTCCCCATGCGCTGGCAGATGTTTTACACTGCGGCAGTGCCAGGCAATGTTTGCGCGGCAACATCATCACCTCAGATAATTCCACCATGTTGCAAGATACCCTGCTGTTCGCCGCGCCCGGCAACCTGCCCGTCGCCCTCGTTGCCGCCTTGTTCGGCCTGATCGTCGGCAGCTTCCTCAACGTGGTGATCCACCGCGTGCCGAAAATGATGCAGCGCGATTCCGACAATTACGTGGCGGAAGAAAGCGGTTTGCCCTTGCCGCACACGGACCGCTACAACCTGATGCTGCCGCACTCGAACTGCACCGCCTGCGGCCACCGCATCACGGCCATGGAAAACATCCCCGTCATCAGCTACCTGCTGCTGCGCGGCAAATGCAGCGCGTGCAAGGCGCCGATTTCCATGCGCTACCCGCTCGTCGAGCTGCTGACGGGCGCGCTGTCGGCCCTGTTGATCTGGCACTTCGGCAGCGGCTGGACGGGTCTCGCCACGCTTGTCTTTGCCTGGCTGCTGATCGCCATGACCTTCATCGATGCCGATACGCAAATGCTGCCGGACGACCTCACCTTCCCCCTGCTGTGGGCGGGCTTGCTGGTCAATATCAACGGTACTTTCGTGCCGCTGCAAGACGCCGTCATCGGCGCGGCCGCCGGTTACCTGGCACTGTGGGCCGTGTACTGGGCCTTCAAGCTGGCGACAGGCAAAGAGGGAATGGGCTATGGTGACTTCAAATTGCTGGCGGCGCTCGGTGCGTGGCTGGGCTGGACCATGCTGCCGACGATCATCCTGTTGTCGTCGCTGGTGGGCGCCGTGGTCGGCATCGGCCTGATTGTGTTTGCCAAGCGCGGGCGCGACAAGCCGATTCCGTTCGGCCCCTATCTCGCGGCGGCGGGTTTGATCGCGCTGCTGTACGGCACGCCCCTGTCGCGCCTCACGCTAGGCCTGACTGGCTGACCGGCGCAGCACTGCGCCCCTATGGATAAATACATGCAACTACACAACGTCCCTTATTTCAGCGTCGGACTCACCGGCGGCATCGGTTGCGGCAAGAGCACGGTGGCCGACATGTTCGCCGCGCGTGGCGCCTCCATCGTCGATACCGACCAGATCGCCCACAGCCTGACGGCGCCCAATGGCGCGGCCATGCCGGCGCTGGTGGCGGAATTTGGCGCCGACTACGCCGATGCGCGCGGCGCCCTCGACCGCACAAAAATGCGCAACCTCGTGTTTTCCGACGCCGCGGCCAAGGCGAAACTGGAAGCCATCCTGCACCCGCGCATTCGCCAGGCCACCCTGGCGGCGGCCGAAGCAGCGACGGGCAGCTACGTGATCTTTGCCGTGCCCCTGCTCGTCGAGTCCGGCGGATGGGTGGAACGGGTCAACCGGGTACTGGTCATCGATTGCCTGGAAAGCCTGCAAGTGTCGCGCGTGATGGCGCGCAATGGCTTATCGGAAGAACAAGTCAAAGCCATCATGGCCACGCAGGCGACACGTGCCATGCGCCTGGCGGCGGCGGACGATGTGATCGACAATAATGGCGATTTGGCGTCCCTGGCACCGCAGATTGCCCAGTTGCACGATTTATATCTGGCATTTTCAAAAAGAATGGCTGGAATGGCCCCGCAACGTTTGTAATTTGTCGACGCTTGGTTCAAAATCACGGGATTGTTTGCAGGTCCTTACTTAAGGGAATTATTTTGATTGTCTACGAATACCCTTTCAACGAACGCATACGTACCTTGTTGCGGCTGGAAGACCTGTACGACAAATTCAAGTTCTTCATCCAGCAAGAGCATGCAATGCAACACCATGTTGCCTTGGCAACTATTTTCGATATGCTCGAAGTGGCGGGCCGCGCCGACCTGAAGTCCGACCTGCTGCAGGAACTCGAGCGCCAGCGTCAAAGCCTGCTCGGCTACCGCAGCAATCCGAACGTGGAACCGGAAACCCTGGACGCCATCCTCGGCGAACTCGACAGTGTCAGCGGCGCCCTCGTGGCGGCGCAAGGCAAGACGGGCCAGAATATCCGCGACAATGAATGGCTGATGAGCATCCGCGGCCGCACCATCATCCCGGGCGGCGCCTGCGAATTCGACTTGCCGTCGTACTTTGCCTGGCAAAAACGCAGCTCGGAACAGCGCCTGACCGATATCCACGCGTGGTTTGCCCCGCTGGCACCGCTGTTCGATGCGCTGGCACTCGTGCTGCGCCTGCTGCGCGATTCCGGCGGACCCGTTAAACTGATCGCCAATGGCGGCAGTTACCAGCAAATGCTGCAAGGCAAGGTGTACCAGATGCTGCGCCTGAGCCTGGATGAAAACAGCGGCGCCATCCCGGAAATTTCCGCCAACAAATACATGCTGTGGGTGCGCTTCACTACCCAGGGCGGCGACTTGAAACCCAAGCCGCTGGAAGAAGATGTCCCGTTCGAGCTCACGCTCTGTAATTTTTAACTGTTACTTATTTGCCCCATCATGACCGTCGTTAACTGCCCTACCTGTGCCGCCAAAGTCGAATGGACTGAAGCCAACAAATTCCGCCCCTTCTGTTCGGAACGCTGCAAACAGATCGATCTGGGTGCCTGGGCCGAAGAGAAATACACGATTCCCGCCGCCGACCCGTTTGAAGATCCCCTTGCGGACGAAGACAACAAGCCGCAGTAAGCCTCAACGCAGTAAGCCTCGATTAAACGGATTTTCCAGGCGCAGCCCCTGCGCCGCGAAACTGTCCAGCCTGCCGCTAACCACCGTCAAGCCATAGGCGATGCCCATCGCCGCGATCTGTCCATCGACGCCATGCGCGTGGCCGCGGCCATGCAGGCGCGCGCACACGAGGGCGCAATCGAGGTCGAATTCCAGCAGCCGCGGCGCATATTCCGCCAGCACGGCTTCCAGCCAGCCTTCCAGCGCCAGTGCTTCCAGCGCCGCTTCGCGCCGCCAGCTGCACTGTATGCCTGCTCGCAACTGGGCGATCACCTGCACCGGCACATAGCGCGCCTCGGGCTCCACCCGCTCGAAAAAATCGGCCACGCCCGCCGGCGCTGCAACCCCCTTGCGCGATGCAACGATCACATCCGTATCGAGCAGGTAAGCCGGCATGGCTCAGGGGCGGCGCTCGAAATCCGCATCGAACCCCACGTCAGGCATGCTGCGCAAAATATCGTCGAGCGGACGCTTCGGCAGCGGCCGCAAGGCGCTGCGCAGGATGTCGCGGTGCTCGTCTTCGATGCTGCGCCCATGCGCGCGGGCACGCTTGTGCAAGGCGGCAATCAGCAATTCATCGGTATCGGTAAAGGTCAGTGTCAGCGGCATGCGAGACTCCCCGGTGCGTGATGAAAGCACTGTAGCGCAAAGCGCCGACTATACAAGGAAAGTCACAGGAAAGCTTGCGCCAGCACGCAGCGTGATGCTGCCCGCTGGCACAAGTAGAGATCAGGCAGGCGCCAGCGATTCCCGGCGTACCTCATCTAACCATTCCAGCAGGGGAATGGTGGCCGGCAGCAAGGGTTCCACGCCGACCGTGCCCTGCCAGGCGAACGCCTGCCCTTCCAGGCTTTGCGGCTCGCCCCGCCACTCGCGGCTGATATAGAAAAGCAA
>NZ_LBCO01000018.1:21238-241185 GCF_000988085.1 Janthinobacterium sp. KBS0711
ACATATTCGACGCCGCACCAGGCTTCGGCACTGTCGATATGCAAGCCCAGCTCCTCGACAAACTCGCGTTTCAAGGCGTCGAGTATGGCTTCGCCCGGTTCGACTTTACCGCCAGGAAATTCCCAATAGCCGTCATACGGCTTGCCGGCCGGGCGCTGGCCCAGCAGCACGTCGCCATTCGGCTTCATCAGGATGCCGACGGCGACATCGACCGGTTTCACTTTCACTTCGCTCATTGCGGCAGCTTTCCCGCAGGAAGTTTCCCCGCATAGTCGCGCGCGAATTGCCAGGCGACACGGCCCGAACGGGAACCGCGCTGCAAGGCCCAGCGCAAGGCGTCACCGCGCGCTGCCGCGATCTGTTCCTGGGTGCAGCCGAACGAAGCGAGCCAGTGCGCCGCGATATCGAGGTAATCGTCCTGCTTGAACGGGTAGAACGACAGCCACAGGCCGAAGCGCTCGGACAGCGAGATTTTCTCTTCCACCGTCTCACCCGGATGCAGATCGCCATCATCGTCCGTCTTGTAGCTGCTGTTGTCCGACATCCGTTCCGGCATCAGGTGACGGCGGTTCGACGTGGCGTAGATCAGCACATTGTCCGATTGCGCGGCGATGCTGCCGTCGAGCGCCACTTTCAGCGCCTTGTAGCCGCTTTCGCCCTCTTCAAACGACAAGTCATCGCAAAAGATGATGAAGCGCTCGGGACGCGCCGCCACCAGGTCGACGATGTCGGGCAAGTCCGCCAGATCGGCCTTGTCCACTTCGATCAGGCGCATGCCTTGATCGGCAAACTGGTTCAGGCATGCCTTGATCAGGGAAGACTTGCCCGTGCCGCGCGCGCCCGTCAGCAGCACGTTGTTGGCCGGACGGCTACTGACGAACTGGCGCGTGTTCTGCTCGATCTGCGCTTTTTGCGTGCCGATATTGTGCAAGTCGTCCAACGCGATGTTCGACACGTGAGCCACGGCCTGCAGGTAAGGAAGCGCGCCCTGGCGCCGGCGCCAGCGGAAGGCAAAGCTGTTCCAGTCGGTTGCCGGCAAGGCCGGCGGCAAGATCGACTCGAGGCGCGCCAGCACCCGCTCGGCGCGGATCAGGAATTGATCGAGGCCGGTCATGAGCGGTAGTCGGCGTTGATCGACACGTAGTCATGCGACAGGTCGCACGTCCACAGGGTGGCCATGGCATCGCCGCGCGCCAGCTTGACGCGGATGGTGATTTCGCTTTGCTGCATCACGCGCTGGCCATCCTGCTCCTGATAGTCGGGGTTGCGGCCGCCATTCTTGGCCACCCACACGTCGTCCAGGTACAGGTTCAGCTGGCCCACGTCCAGGTCGTCCACGCCCGCGTAGCCGATGGCGGCCAGGATGCGGCCCAGGTTCGGATCGGACGCGAAGAAGGCCGTCTTCACCAGCGGCGAATGGGCGATGGAATAGGCGATCTTGCGGCACTCTTCCACGTTGCGGCCGTCTTCCACGGTCACCGTCATGAACTTGGTCGCGCCTTCGCCGTCGCGCACGATGGCTTGTGCCAGGAAGGTCGACAGTTCGGTGACGGCGGCGGCCAGTGCCGCATAGTGCGGCGAGTCGATCGAATCGATCACCAGGCTGCCGGCGCCCGTGGCCACCAGCATGAACGAGTCATTGGTGGACGTGTCGCCGTCGATGGTGATGCAGTTGAACGATTTGTCGGCCGCCTGTTTCACCAGCTGGTCCAGCACCGGTTGCGCCACGGTGGCGTCGAACGCGAGGAAACCGAGCATGGTGGCCATGTTCGGCTTGATCATGCCGGCGCCCTTGCTGATGCCCGTCAGGGTGACCGCGTGGCCACCGATGGTGACCGTGCGCGAGCCGGCTTTCGGCTGCGTATCGGTGGTCATGATGGCTTCGGCGGCCGAGAACCAGTTGTCCGATGTCAGCGCGGCCACGGCTTGCGGCAGGCCGGCGACCAGGCGCTGCACGGGCAAGGGTTCGAGGATCACGCCGGTGGAAAACGGCAGGATTTGCTGCGGCGTGCAGCCCAGCAGCTCGGCCAGCGCGGCGCAGCTGGCCTGCGCGTCGGCCAGGCCCGATTCGCCCGTGCCCGCATTCGCGTTGCCCGTGTTGACCAGCAGCGCGCGGATCGGCGCGGCGCCAGCCGTCACTGCGGCCAGGTTGGCTTTCGAAATTTGCACGGGCGCGGCGCAAAAGCGGTTCAGGGTGAACACGCCGGCCACGGTGGCCGTCGGCGCCAGTTTCAATACCAGCAAATCCTTGCGGTTGGGTTTCTTGATGCCGGCTTCGGCAACACCGATTTCAATGCCGGCGACGGCTTTCAAGTCGGCGGCGACGGGCTTGGGAGAATTGACGGCCATGGTGAGTTCTTCTGCGAGGGAAAATGGAAGCGCTATTGTAGCGCCTTCGCGGCGCCGGTGAACATGCGTGCCTACACATGCGCGCCCGCAAATTGAAAAGGCATAAAAAAACGGAGACCGCGGTCTCCGTTTTTGCTCAGGCTGTCAAACCGCCTTATGCCAGCTTGCCGTGGCAAGCTTTGTATTTTTTACCGCTGCCGCAAGGGCACGGATCGTTGCGACCCACCTTGACGCCCATGCTCACGCTCATGTCGTCGACGTTGTCCATGTTGCCGCCGGCCACAGGCGCCAGCAGTTCTTCCGGCGCCGCGTTCGGGTCGAATTCGGCGTGCTGGTAGTGCACGTTTTCCACGTGCGACTGCTGCATCGCCTGTTCGGCCGCATCGACTTCTTCGCGCGACTGGATACGCACCGTCATCACGTGTTTCGTGACGTCGTTCTTGATCATGTCGAGCATCTGGCCAAACAGTTCAAACGCTTCGCGCTTGTATTCCTGTTTCGGGTTCTTCTGCGCATAACCACGCAGGTGAATACCCTGGCGCAGGTGATCGAGTGCCGCCAGGTGTTCACGCCAGTGGCTGTCCACGCTTTGCAGCATGACATTGCGTTCGAAGCCGCCAAACGATTCCTTGCCGACGATATCGATCTTCGACTGGTACACGGCATCGGCCGCAGCCAGCACTTTTTCCAGGATCTCGTCGTCCGTCAGGGTCGAATCAGCTTCCAGCAATTGCTGCAGCGGCAAGTCGAGCTGCCATTCGCTGGCCAGGGTGTTTTCCAGACCTTTGATATCCCACTGCTCTTCCACCGATTCGTGCGGCACGTACTCGTGCACCAGGTCGGTGAACACGCCATGGCGCAGCGAGCCGATCATTTCCGAGATATCGGTCGTTTCCAGCAGCTCGTTACGCTGCTGGTAGATCACTTTACGCTGGTCGTTGGCGACGTCATCGTATTCCAGCAATTGCTTGCGGATGTCGAAGTTGCGCGCTTCGACCTTGCGCTGGGCCGATTCGATCGAACGCGAGACGATGCCTGCCTCGATCGGTTCGCCTTCCGGCATTTTCAGACGGTCCATCACGGCGCGCACGCGGTCGCCGGCGAAGATGCGCAGCAGCGCGTCGTCGAGCGACAGGTAGAAGCGCGACGAACCCGGATCGCCCTGGCGGCCGGCACGGCCACGCAGTTGATTGTCGACGCGGCGCGATTCGTGGCGTTCGGTGCCGATGATGTGCAAGCCGCCCGCATTGACCACGTGGTCGTGCAGGGATTGCCATTCATCGCGCAAGGTCTGCGACTGGGCTGCCTTGTCGGCGTCGCTCAGTTCAGCATTGGCTTCGATGAACTTGATCTGGTTCTCGACGTTACCGCCCAACACGATGTCCGTACCGCGACCGGCCATGTTGGTGGCGATGGTGATGGCTTTCGGACGGCCTGCCTGGGCGATGATTTCCGCTTCGCGCGCATGCTGCTTCGCGTTCAGCACATTGTGCGGCAAACCGGCCTTGGTCAGGATGCCCGACAGCAGTTCCGAGTTCTCGATCGAGGTCGTGCCGACCAGCACGGGCTGGCCGCGCTCGTAGCAGTCGCGGATGTCGTTCAACATCGCGTTGTATTTTTCAGCCGACGATTTGTAGACCTGATCCTGACGGTCCTTGCGCTGCAGCGGACGGTTTTGCGGGATCACGACCGTTTCCAGGCCGTAGATTTCCTGGAATTCGTACGCTTCGGTATCGGCCGTACCGGTCATGCCAGCCAGCTTGGCGTACATGCGGAAGTAGTTCTGGAAAGTGATCGAGGCCAGGGTCTGGTTCTCGTTCTGGATCTTGACGCCTTCTTTCGCTTCGACGGCCTGGTGCAAGCCATCGGACCAGCGGCGGCCCGTCATCAGACGGCCCGTGAATTCATCGACGATCACCACTTCATTGTTCTGCACCACGTAGTGCTGATCCTTGAAGTACAGCGCATGCGCGCGCAGAGCCGCATACAGGTGGTGCACGAGGGTGATGTTGGCCGAATCATACAGCGACGCGCCTTCCGGCAGCAGGCCCATCTCCATCAGGATGCCTTCGGCCTTTTCGTGGCCGGCTTCCGTCAGCAGCACCTGGTGCGCTTTTTCATCCTTGGTGTAGTCGCCCGGCACGTCAACCTTGCCCTTGCCGTCCGGCGTTTCTTCGCCGATCTGCAAGGTCAGGCGCGCAGGCACTTCATTGATCTTGTGATACAGGTCCGTGTGGTTCTCGGCCTGGCCCGAAATGATCAACGGCGTACGCGCTTCATCGATCAGAATCGAGTCGACTTCATCGACGATGCCGAAGTTCAGGCTGCGCTGCACGCGTTCGCGCGCTTCGTAGACCATATTGTCGCGCAAGAAATCGAAACCGAATTCATTGTTGGTGCCATAGGTGATGTCGGAGTTGTACGCCTGCTGCTTGGCGCTGTGCTCCATCTGCGACATGTTCACGCCCGTCGACAAGCCCAGCCATGCATACAGGCGGCCCATGGTCTCGGCATCGCGCTGCGCCAGGTAATCATTGACGGTGACGATATGCACGCCCTTACCCGACAGGGCGTTCAGGTAGGCTGGCAAGGTTGCCATCAGGGTCTTGCCCTCGCCCGTGCCCATCTCCGCGATCTTACCGAAATGCAAGACCATGCCGCCGATCATCTGCACATCGAAATGGCGCATGCGCAGGACGCGCTTGCTGGCCTCGCGGCAGACGGCAAATGCTTCCGGCAACAAGGCATCGAGCGATTCGCCAGCGGCGATGCGTTCCTTGAAGGCAGGCGTTTTCGCTTGCAGCTCGGCATCCGACAGCTTTTCGATGGCCGGCTCGAGCGCATTGATCTCGCGTACCGTTTTTTGGTATTGCTTGAGCAGCCGCTGGTTGCGGCTACCGAAAATCTGGGTCAGTAATGACATGCTTGAATTCTTGAAAAAACGCCGTTAAAAAAAGCTCGGTAGGGAACAACGAGGTAGGTATCGCGTCACCGCACGGAGTTCGACTATGGCAAAAGACGATGATTTTATCATGCGTTCCCGACATGGTTGGGGTAATGCGCCATATAACAATAGCTTAATGACAAACAAATGGCAGAAATTGCGGACATTTTCCATACTGTAAGGCAATACGGCCTGCCCGCCTGCGCCGCCCCCGCCGCCGCACTCGTCATGCGCGGGCGAGTGTGCTATGTTTCGGCCATGCGAACTCCCACTTATTCTCCGGCGCCGCGCCGCGGCTACGGCTTCGCCCGTTCAGGCCCGGCCGCGACGGGCGCAACCGACTTTCTGCGCGGCAACGCGACGATGGCCTCCCTGATGCCCACCGTCACGCGCCTGGCCGCCCTGCAAAAAGATTGCGCCAGGGCCTTGCCGGCCATGTTCGAGCATTGCGACATCCTGCAATTTGAGGGCGGGCAACTGGTGCTGGCCACGCCGAACGCGGCGCTGGCGGCCAAGCTCAAGCAGCAATTGCCGAAGTTGCAAGGGGAACTGGAAAGAAAGGGCTGGCAGATTTCAGGCATCAAGCTGAAAGTGCAAGTCATCAAGAGCATCGCACCCATCGTGCATACGCGGGCACTGGTCTTGCCGGAAAAAGCCATGTCGGCCCTGGAAGAGCTGAGCACGGCCCTGCCCGCGTCGAAGCAGAACGAGCAATTGATCGCGGCGCTGCGCAATATGGTGCGCCACCACCGCGAACCGCGGGACTGAGAATAACGGCGCTAAATTAACGCATATCGCGTAGGTCGGATTAGGCCCTTCGGGCCGTAATCCGACAACACCACGATCAGTGCCAACATGGTTGTCGGATTACGCGGGGCGTCGCCCCGCTAATCCGACCTACGTCAGCGACCACTCGCGCTCCATCTGGCGCAGGTAGGATTGCGGCGCCGCCTCGTTCGTGGCGAACGAGACGATTTCATACGCATCGGGCTGCTCCAGCAGCGCCAGCAGCAGCTGGTTGTTCAGCGCATGGCCGGACTTGTGCGCCGTGTAGTAGGCGAGCAAGGGGTGGCCGACCAGGTACAGGTCGCCGATGGCGTCGAGGATCTTGTGGCGCACGAACTCGTCTTCATAGCGCAAGCCGTCCGCGTTGAGGATGCGGTACTCGTCCATGACGATGGCGTTTTCCAGCGAACCGCCGCGGGCCAGGCCCATGCCGCGCAAGCTTTCCACGTCCTGCATGAAACCGAAGGTGCGCGCGCGCGCCACGTCGTGCACATACGACACGTCGCCAAAATCGACGGAGGCGCGCTGCATCGTGCCATCGACGGCCGGGTGGTTGAATTCGATGAAGAAATCAAGCTTGAAGCCGTCATACGGCGACAGGCGCGCCCATTTCTCCGCGTCACCCTTGCCGTGACGCACTTCCACGGGCTTGACGACCTTGATGAATTTCTTCGCCGCCTGCTGCTCTTCCACGCCGGCTTGCTGCAGCAGGTAGACGAAGGACGAGGCGGAACCGTCCATGATGGGAATTTCTTCCGCATTCACGTCGATATACATATTGTCGATCCCCAGGCCCGCCGCCGCCGACATCAGATGTTCCACGGTGGACACCCTGGCGCCATCCTTGATCAGCACGGAAGCCATGCGCGTGTCGCCCACGGCCATGGCGCTGGCGGGGAACTCGACGATGGGGTCGAGGTCGATGCGGCGAAACACGATGCCCGTGTCAATCGCGGCAGGACGCAGGATCAGCTCGACCTTGGTGCCGGAATGCAAACCGACACCGATGGTGCGGACCTGTTGTTTGATGGTGCGTTGTTTTAACATCTGTCGATTATATCTATTTGCCGGATTTTCGTTGCGGTGCGGCATGGATCACGCCAGAAATACCACAACCGTTCCTCACGGATGTTCGCTTTCCACATGCACGGCTTCGCGGCGCACCAAGTAGATGCCGCTGCCGATGATGATGGCCGCGCCGATCAAGGTGTATTCGTCGGGCAGGGCGCGCCACAGCATCCAGTCCAGGGCCATGCCCCAGGCCAGGGCCGAGTATTCGAACGGCGCCACGCTGGAGGCCTTGCCATGGCGAAACGCTTCCGTGATGGCCAGCTGGCCCAGGAAACCACTCAGCGACAAGCCCGCCAGCAGCCACCAGTCTTCGCTGCGGATGCTCACCCACTCATGCGCCGACAGGGCCACGCCGCCGCCGGCCATCATCACCATCAGCCAGAAGACCATGCTTTCGCTGGCATCCGTGCGGCTCAGGATACGGCCCGTGACGGCGGAAATGGCATAGCAGGCGGCCGAGCCCAGCACGGCCAGCCCGGCCAGGGAAAAGAAGCCCGAGCCGTCGGGGCGCAGCGCCACCAGCACGCCCAGCAGTCCCACGGCGATGGCGCACCAGCGCGCCAAGTCGACTCTTTCCTTCAGGATAAACACCGACAGGATCGTGATCAGCAAGGGCGCGACGAAGAACAGCGAATACGCCTCGGCCAGCGACATGCGCTTCAAGCCATACGCGAACAGAGTGATCATCATCACGCCCAGGGCGCCGCGCAGCACGTGCAGGGGCCAGCGCACCTTCAGCAAGTTCTTGAAGGCGCCGCGGTACAGCAGGTACAGGCACACGAGCGGCAAGGACGACAGGGCGCGCAAGGCCGTCACCTGCATGGGCGGATAATGGGCGGACAGCAACTTCATGGCCGTGTCCATCAGGGAAAACATGGCGACGGCGACCAGCATCACATAGATGCTGCGCAGGTTGGGATTGCGGGGTAGCAGGACAGACTCCTGGCGAAAGAGCGGGGCCGTCATCATGGCGACGGCCGGAGCCAGGACAGTGTGGCAAGGCCAAACCATCAAGCCGATTATAGCAAGCGCGGCCGTTTTACATTTTCAAAGGGGCAACTACACAGGCAACAGCATCACCAGTTTCAACTCATGCTGGCGCGCCAGGTGCAAGGTCACCTGATTAAATACCAGCAGCCCCTGTTGCGCATGCTGGAACTGGCGCAAGCCCCCATCGCGGCCCTGCACCTGCTGCGCGCCCCACCACTGGCGAAATTCAAGGCTGGCGCCAGTAAGTTCCGCGATCAGGCCGGCCAGCGGCGCCTGGTCCGCCTGCCGGCCGATATCGGCGCGGAATTCCGCCACCAGCCGCTGCGCCCGCTCGGGCCAGCCGACGACGAGGTCGCGCGCGCCCGGTTCCAGGAACATGAAGCGCAGCTGGTTCGGTGCGCCCTCCCCGGCCTGCAGCCAGCCCGCAAACAAGGTGGACGCCGCGCCGTTCCACGCCACGGCATTCCATGCGCGATCGAGGACGTACGCCGGCGCATCGATGGCGGACACGATGGCGGCCAGTTCGGCGCTAGCAGGCCCCCCGCCCTCGCCTGTCGCGTGGCTGGGGTCATGCTTGTCGGCCACCTCGAACAGATAAGCGCGCTCGGCCGTGCTCAGCTGCAGCACCTGCGCCAGGCGCGCGAGCATCTTGGCCGACGCCGATACGGGCCTACCCTGCTCCAGCCACGTCAGCCAGGTGGGACTGACGTCGCACAGCTGCGCCAGTTCTTCGCGCCGCAAGCCCGGCGTGCGCCGCCGCCCGCCACCGGGCAAGCCAGCCATGGCGGGGGTGACGGCTTCGCGCCGGGCACGGATGAATTCAGCAAGCTTGTTCGACATGGCACGGATGCATGGTAGTGGATATACCAGTATAAGTTATGGTCTTGTTACAGGATAATTTTATCCTTATTCTGCAGGAACTCACCCATCAACAGGAGAAAACCATGCAGCAGCACGATGTCGTTACCGAACAGTTTGGCAAGACGGCCAATGCCTACCTGAGCAGCGCCGTACACGCGCAAGGCGCGGACCTGGTGCTGATGCAGGAATGCGCGCGCCGCCACGGCAAGCCCGTCGTCCTGGACCTGGGCTGCGGCGCCGGCCACGCCAGCTTCGCCGTCGCTCCCGTGGCGCAATCGGTGGTCGCCTACGACCTGGCGCAGCCCATGCTCGACGTGGTGGACCACGCGAAGGCACAGCGCGGCTTGCACAACATCAGCACGCAACAGGGCGACGTGGCGCGCCTGCCATTTGCCGACGCCAGCTTCGACATGGTCGTCACGCGCTTTTCCGCGCACCACTGGAACGACGTGGCCGCTGCACTGGCAGAAGCGTGGCGCGTGCTGCGCCCGAACGGCACCTTGCTCGTGATCGACATCGTCGCGCCGAAAACCGCCCTGTACGACAGCACCTTGCAGGCGGTGGAAATGCTGCGCGACGCTTCCCACGTGCGCGACTACCGCACCTGCGAATGGGGCGCCAAATTCAACAATGCGGGATTCACGCACAGCTTGCGCAGCGTGTGGAAACTGACGATGCAGTTCGACGAGTGGGTGGCGCGCATGCGCACGCCGAACGAGCGCGTGGCGGCCATCCGCAACCTGTTCGATGGCGCGCCCGAGGAAGCGAGAAGATATTTCGCGCTGCAGGACGATTATTCGTTCAGCATCGATGCGGCCATGTTCGAGGCAACGAAACCGTCGGTACAGTAAACGTCAAAACGGCGCCGATGGCGCCGTTTTGATTTATGCGTAGGTTGGGTAGGTTGGATTAGCGCAAGGCGCGTAATCCAACAATGCCAGAGCAAACGTGATGATAACTCAGCACGTCGGCTTACGCTGCGCTAAGACGACCTACGCCGACCGACACAGGCCTACCCAGCCTGCACTCCGCTTAAGCCAGCTGGCCCAGCAGCGTCTCGGCATTCGACACTTCAAACTTGCCGCCTTGCTCGATGTTCAATTGCGTCACGACGCCATTGTCGACCAGCATCGAGTAGCGCTGCGAACGCGTGCCCATGCCGTGCTTGGAGAAATCGGCGTCCAGGCCCAGTGCCTTGCTGTAGGCGGCATTGCCGTCAGCCATCATGCGCACGACGCCCGTGGCTTTCTGATCGCGGCCCCAGGCGCCCATCACGAACGCGTCGTTGACGGAGATGCACCAGATTTCATCGACGCCCTTGGCTTTCAGGTCGGCAGCGTGCTGCACGTAGCCTGGCACGTGCTGTGCGGAGCAGGTCGGGGTGTAGGCGCCTGGCAGGCCGAAGATGGCGATCCTCTTGCCCTTGACCAGGTCTTGCACGTTGAACGTGTTCGGGCCCAGTGCGCAACCTTCGGTTTCGCTTTCGATGAATTCGGCCAGGGTGCCTTCTGGCAGGGTGTCGCCGATCTTGATGGTCATGTTGACTCCTTGTGTACTGTCGGTTGAGGATGCTGCCGGCATGATGCCGACACTGCGCGATAGTATGCCTGACTTGCCGTATTTGTGCAGAAAATGGCCGGAAAGGCAAAGTCAAAAGTCAAAAACCGCCAAAAAAAACGGCGGCCCTCAGGCCGCCGTCATCGTTGCATACATCAGATCACCTTTTCCATATTGAAGCGCATGAAAAATGCTCAGGGCAAGGCGCATGGCCGAAGACAGTACGAATGTACGGCAAGGCTATGCAACGCCGCCATGGGCTTTTTTCACTGCGCTTAATCGGCTTGCTTGCGCAGGAAGGCTGGAATGTCGTAGGTCTCCATGCCATTCTTTTCCATCGCGCGCACTTGCTCGGAAGCCGATTCACGGCGCCATACTGCCGGTGCCTTCATGCCGTCGAAACCGGCCGCCGGCGTGGCCACGCCAACCGTCGTCGTCGCCGCTTGCGCGCTACCCATGGCAGCCGACGGGGTCAGCGGGCTGTTGTGGGTACCGGTGCGCAGCACTTGCTGCGGTACCAGCTGGATGTTTTTCTTGGCGCGGCCCAGGCCCGTGGCCACCACGGTGACGCGGATGTCGTCGCCCATGGCGTCGTCGTAGGCGATACCCTGCGCGATCGACGCGTCCGGCGCGGCAAACGCGCGCACGGCAGCCATGACTTCCTTGATCTCTTTACCTTTCAAGCCACGGCTGGCCGTGACGTTGACCAGCACGCCGCGCGCGCCCGACAGATCGATGCCATCGAGCAGCGGCGAAGCGACAGCCTGTTCGGCGGCGATACGCGCGCGGTCGACGCCGGAAGCCGTCGCCGTACCCATCATGGCCTTGCCCTGCTCGCCCATGATGGTTTTCACGTCGTTGAAGTCGACGTTAATATGGCCAGGCACGTTGATGATCTCGGCAATGCCGGCCACCGCGTTGTTGAGCACATCGTCGGCGTGCTGCATCCATTCCAGCATGCTTTCGTCTTCGTAGATCTCTTCCAGCTTTTCGTTGAGGATGATGATCAGCGAATCGACGTGCAGGGACAGCTGCTCCAGGCCTTCGTCGGCGATGTCCATGCACTTCTGGCCTTCGTACGAGAACGGCTTGGAGACCACGGCCACCGTCAGCGCGCCCAGTTCCTTGGCCACTTCAGCCACGATGGGAGCGGCGCCCGTGCCCGTGCCGCCGCCCATGCCGGCAGCGATGAAGACCATGTGCGCGCCGCGCAGCGAATCGGCGATGCGCGCGCGCGATTCCTCGGCCAGCTGGCGGCCGACGGCAGGCTTCATGCCGGCGCCCAGACCGGTATCGCCGATCTGGATGATGTTGTGGGCCTTCGATGTCGACAGGGCCTGTGCGTCGGTGTTGGCGGCAATGAATTCCACGCCCGACATGCCTTTGTTGATCATGTGTTGGACTGCATTGCCACCCGCACCGCCGACGCCGACGACCTTGATGACGGTACCTAAAGCTGTGTTATCGACCATATCGAACTCCATGATGTGCTCCTATCAGATGCGGTTTCCAAGCGCCAGGCCTCATATTGGTAGGAGAACTGGAGATTGAAAACTGCGGTTAAATATAAAATAAAGTTATGTGTGTGTACCTGCGATGCTGCCAAAAAACCTGTACTGCCGGGCGCAAATCATGCCCTTAAAAATTCCCTAAAAACCATTCCTTCATGCGCTGCCAGACTGCCTTCACCGAGCCGTCCTGACGCGTCACGATGTGGCCGCGCAGGTATTGCTTCTTCGCTTCCAGCAGCAGGCCCAATACCGTGGCATAGCGCGGACTGCGCACCACGTCGGCCAGCTGGCCCCGATACTCCGGCGTGCCAAGGCGCGCCGGTTTCAGGAAAATGTCTTCCGCCATTTCCACCATGCCGGGCATGATGGACGTGCCGCCCGTGAGCACGATGCCCGACGACAGCACGCCTTCATAACCGGATTCGCGCACCACCTGGTGCACCATGGCGAACAGCTCTTCGACGCGCGGTTCGATCACGGCCGCCAGCGCCTGGCGTGACAGGTTGCGCGGTCCGCGGTCGCCCAGGCCAGGCACTTCCAGCGATTCGCCGGGGTCGGCCAGGACCTGCTTGGCCACGCCATAGCGGATCTTGATTTCTTCCGCTTCCGCGGTCGGGGTACGCAAGGCCATGGCGATGTCGTTGGTGATCTGGTCGCCGGCGATGGGAATGACTGCCGTATGGCGGATCGCGCCATCGGAGAATACCGCCACATCGGTCGTGCCGCCGCCGATGTCGATCAGCACCACGCCCAGCTCCTTCTCGTCGGGCGTGAGCACCGCATCGGCGGACGCCATCGGCTGCAGGATCAGGTCCGACACTTCCAGGCCGCAGCGGCGCACGCACTTGACGATGTTCTGCACCGCCGACACGGCGCCGGTGACGATATGCACCTTCACCTCCAGGCGGATGCCGCTCATGCCGATAGGCTCGCGCACATCTTCCTGGCTGTCGACGATGAACTCTTGCGGCACCGTGTGCAGCAATTGCTGATCGGTCGGAATGTTAACCGCTTTTGCCGTCTCGATGACGCGCGCCACGTCGGTCGCCGTCACTTCCTTGTCCTTGATGGCCACCATGCCGCTGGAATTGAAGCTGCGGATATGGCTGCCCGCAATGCCCGCGTACACATTGCGGATCTTGCAGTCGGCCATCAGCTCGGCCTCTTCCAGCGCGCGCTGGATGGACTCCACCGTCGCCTCGATATTGACCACCACGCCTTTTTTCAGGCCCTTCGATTCGTGCTGGCCCAGCCCGATCACTTCGTGGCGCCCGTCGGACATCACTTCGGCTACCACCGCCACCACTTTCGAGGTGCCGATGTCGAGGCCGACGATCAGGTTTTTCGCGTCTTTTGTCATTTCTTTCGCCTAGTTTTTTGGGCTATTAATTAATTGGGTATTCGGTTAAGTCGGTTTTTTAATCGGACTGCTGTTTTTCTTCTTCATCACTGGCTTGCCATCCTTGCCTTCGGCCGGTATCACCAGGCCGGCGGAACTGAGCGCCAGGCCATTCTGGTAGCGCATATCGATCGTGTCGATATTTTCCAGCCGGCTCGCCAGCTGCGGGTAGATGCCCACCAGCCGGTCGACCCGCGCCTTCAGGGTCGTATGATTCTGCTCACGGCCCAGCGCCACGCTCATGCCGTTATCGAGTTTCACCGTCCACGCATAGCGGCTCGACAGCGACAGGGTTTCCGGCACCATCTTCAGCGGCGCAAACCACTTTGCCAGCTGCACATAGGTCGCCAGCACTTCCTTCTCGCTGCCATCGGGGCCGGCAAACGCAGGCAATTCATGGTCGTCTTCGGCTTCGGCCACGTTCGCCGTAAACACGTCGCCCTTGACCGACAGCAGACGCCCATCTTCGCCCCAGGTGCCCAGCGCTTCGTGTTCTTCCAGCGCCACGATCAGCTGGTTCGGCCACTCGCGCCGCACGCTGGCGCGGCGCACCCAGGGCACCGATTCGAACACGCCGCGCACGCTTTCCAGGTTGGTCGTGAAAAAATTGCCCTTGATGCGGCCCAAAGTGCCGCTGCGCAGGGTCAGGTAATTCACGTGGCGCAGGCCCTTGTCATCCGCGCTTTCCACCTTGATCGTGCGCAGGTCGAACATGGGACGCTGCGACACCCACCAGACGCCGGCGGCCACGCACACGACCAGAACCGCGGCCAGCAAGCCGTTGGCAGTCGTATTGAGGCTTTTAGCGTCATGCCACATATCAGTGCTGTCCCTTGTGCATTTTCAGACGCGCGCCAGCGACGATTTCCAGGCACAGGTCTTCATAGCTGATGCCCACCGCGCGCGCCGCCATCGGCACGAGCGAGTGCCCCGTCATGCCAGGCGAGGTATTGACTTCCAGCAGGAACAGCTTGCTGTCGGCCGCGCGCATCAGCACGTCCACCCGTCCCCAGCCTTCGCAACCGAGGGCGCGGTAGGCTGCCACGGCGATGCGTTCCATCTCCGCCACGATCGCCGGGTCCAGCTGCGGCGGGCAGAAATACTGCGTGTCGTCCGTGAAGTACTTGTTCTGGTAATCGTAATTGCCTTGCGGCGCGACGATCTCGATCGGCGGCAGCGCGCGCGCCGTGGCGCCCTTGCCCAGGATCGCGACGGTGAATTCGCGGCCCTTGACGAATTCTTCTGCCAGCACCGAATCATCGAGTCCGGCGGCGATGTCGTAGGCCGCCTGGAAGGCGCCCGCCTCGTTGACCGTGGTGATGCCGATGCTCGAGCCTTCATGCGGCGGCTTGACGATCAGCGGCAAGCCCAGTTCCGCAGCGACCTTGGCCAGGTCGGAGCTGTCATCGAGCACCGCGTACTTCGGCGTCGGCAGGTGATGCATCAGCCAGATCATCTTGGTGTAAATCTTGTCCATGCCCACCGCGCAGGCCATCACGCCGCTGCCAGTGTAGGGAATACCCAGCTGTTCCAGCGCGCCCTGCAGGCTGCCGTCTTCGCCGAAGCGGCCGTGCAGCGCGATGAAGACGCGGTCGAATTTTTCAGCGGCCAGTTCGGCCAGGCTGCGTTCGCCCGTGTCGAACGCATGCGCGTCCACGCCGCGGCTTGTCAACGCGGCCAGCACACCCGTGCCGGACATCAGCGACACTTCGCGCTCGGCCGAGCTGCCGCCGAACAGGACGCCGACCTTGCCCAATTGTTTTACATCGATAGCTGAAGCTTGGTTCACATCAGGCCTTTACAGTGTTGGATGGATACGTAGTCAGTTGTTGCGGGATGCCGCTGATGGAACCCGCGCCCATGGTCAGCACGACGTCGCCGTCGCGCGCCACGCTCATGATGGTGTCGGCCATGTCCTTCATGGATTCGACGAAAATCGGTTCGATCTTGCCGCGTGCGCGCAGCGCATGCGCCAACGCTCGGCCGTCGGCGGCGACGATGGGCGCTTCGCCCGCCGCATACACTTCGGACAAGAGCAGCACGTCGGGCGCACCCAGCACTTTCACGAAATCCTCGAACAGGTCGCGCGTGCGGCTGTAGCGGTGCGGCTGGAACGCCAGCACCAGGCGGCGGCCCGGATAGGCGGCGCGCGCGGCGGCCAGGGTCACTTCCGTTTCCACAGGGTGGTGGCCGAAATCGTCGACCAGGGCGAAGCTGCCGCCGTTCGGCAGCGCCACGTCGCCATAGCGCGTGAAGCGGCGGCCCACGCCGGAGAACTCGGCCAGGCCCTGCTGCGTGGCGCTGTCGGCGATGCCGATTTCGCGCGCGATGGCGATCGCCGAGCAGGCATTCTGCACATTGTGCATGCCGGGCTGGTTCAGCACCACATCGAGATCCGGATAGCCTTCCTGCAACACGGTGAAATGCATTTCCAGGCCCACGGCACGCGCGTTGATGGCGCGCACTTGCGCGTCTTCCGCGAAACCGTAGGTGGTGACGGGCTTGGTAACGGACGGGATGATGGCGCGCACGTGCGGATCGTCGATGCACAGCATGGCGCGGCCATAGAACGGCAAGCGGTGCGTGAACTGCACGAAGGCCTGCTTGAGCTTTTCGAAATCGTGCTCGTAGGTGTCCATGTGATCGGCGTCGATATTCGTGATCACTTCGATCATCGGCGTCAGGTTCAGGAACGAGGCGTCCGATTCATCGGCTTCGGCCACCAGGTAGTCGCCCGAGCCCAGCTTGGCGTTCGCGCCGGCGCTGGTCAAACGGCCGCCGATCACAAAAGTAGGGTCGAGACCTCCCTGCGCCAGCACGGAAGCGACCAGGCTGGTGGTCGTCGTCTTGCCGTGGGTGCCGGCAATCGCGATGCCGCGCTTCAGGCGCATCAACTCGCCGAGCATCACGGCGCGCGGCACCAGCGGAATCTTGCGCGCACGCGCGGCCGCCACTTCCGGATTGTCTTGCGGGACGGCGCCCGACGTCACCACCGCATCGGCGTCGCCGATGTTCTCGGCCGCGTGGCCGAGCATGACGGTCGCGCCCAGGCTCGCCAGGCGCTGCGTCGCCGCATTGCTGCCCAGGTCCGAGCCCGACACCTTGTAGCCGAGGTTGACCAGCACTTCGGCGATGCCGCTCATGCCGCTGCCGCCAATGCCGACAAAGTGGATATTGTTTACTTTATGCTTCACAGAGCTAACCTCATGCCAGTTTTTCCAATACGTGTGCGATCGCCTCATTGGCGTCGCGCTTGCCTGCTGCCAGCGCCGCTTGCGCCATGTGCTGGCAGGTATCCCGCGTCAGGGACGCCAGCAATGTGCTCAGCGACGCCGCACTCATTTCCGTTTGCGGCAGATGAATCGCCGCACCTTGTTTTGCCATCCATTGCGCGTTGTCGCGCTGGTGGCTGGTGGTCGACGCCACCAGCGGCACGAGCACGCTGGCTACGCCGGCCGCCGTCAATTCCGACAGCGTGATGGCGCCTGCGCGGCAAATCACCAGGTCGGCTTCGGTATACGCCTTGGCCATGTCGTCGATGAAGTCGACCACATTGGCTTGCACACCCGCCTGCGCATACGCGGCATGCAGGGCATCGATATTCTTCTTGCCCGACTGGTGCGTCACCAGCGGGCGCTCGCCCTCCGGCATCAGCGCCAGCGCGGCGGGCAGATTGTCGTTCAGCGCTTTCGCGCCCAGGCTGCCGCCCACCACCAGGATGCGCAGCGGTCCGCTGCGGCCCGCGAAGCGAAGCGCCGGCGGCGCCATGGCGAGGATTTCGGCGCGCACGGGATTGCCCGTGACGACGGCCTTGCCGGCGGCGCTGCCGAAATCGGCGGGAAAGCCGAAGCATACTTGCTGCGCCAGCGGCACCAGGGTCTTGTTCGACAACAGCAGCGCCGCGTCGGCATTGACCAGCACCAGCGGCACGCCCTTCAGACGCGCCATCAGGCCGCCCGGCACGGTGACGTAGCCGCCCATGCCCATCACCACGTCCGGCTTGCGGCGCGCGATGAAACGGCGGATGGCAAAGAAGCTGGCCAGCATCTTGAAGCCGCCCTTGACCGTGTGCGCCAGGCCCTTGCCGCGCATGCCGGAAAATTCAATCGCGTCCATGGGAATGCCGCTTTTCGGCACCAGTTCCTGTTCCATGCCATGGGTCGTGCCCAGCCAGCTCACTTCCCAGCCGCGCGCGCGCATCGTCTGCGCAATCGCCAAGCCCGGGAAAATATGGCCGCCGGTGCCGGCCGCCATGATCATCAGTCTTTTCGTCGTTTTCAAATTCGTCACGTTGTTCATAGCCGGCCTCCACGCATGAGAATCCGGTTTTCATAATCGATGCGCAGCAAAATCGCCAGGCCGATACAGTTAATCAGTACACCCGTGCCGCCATAGCTCATCAAAGGCAAGGTCAGGCCCTTGGTCGGCAGCAGGCCCAGGTTCACGCCCATGTTGATGAAGGTCTGCACGCCTATCCAGATGGCGATACCCTTCGCCGTCAGGCCCGCAAAGGTCTGGTCGATGGCAATCGCCTGGCGGCCGATGTCGAACGCCCGCTTGATAATCCAGTAAAACATGCCGATCACGATCAGCACGCCGACCAGGCCCAGCTCCTCGCCGATCACGGCCAGCAAAAAGTCCGTATGCGCTTCGGGCAGGTAATGCAGTTTTTCCACGCTGCCGCCCAGGCCCACGCCAAACAGTTCGCCGCGCCCGAAGGCGATCAAGGAATGCGTCAGCTGGTACGCCTTGTTCAACGCATTGTCTTCCTGCCACGGATCGAGATACGCGAAAAACCGCTCGCGGCGGAATTTCGACAAGGCGATGATGGTGACGAAGATCGCCGTCAGCATGGCGCCGATGCCGCCGAACCAGATGGCGTTGACGCCGCCCAAAAACAGGATGCCCATGGCGATGCAGACGATCACGCCGAAGGCCCCCAGGTCGGGCTCCATCAGCAGCAGCAAGCCGACGAAGCTCACAGCCAGCGCCATCGGCATGAAGCCCTTGGTCAGCTTGTGCATGTATTCCTGCTTGCGCACCGTGTAGTCGGCCGCGTACAGCACCATCACCACTTTCATCAGCTCGGACGGCTGCGGCCGCAGGCCCGGCAAGTTCAGCCAGCGGCGACCGCCATTGACCGACACGCCCAGGCCCGGTATCAAGACCATCACCAGCAGCACCAGGGTGCCGATGAACAGCCACGGCGCGATTTTTTGCCAGGTGGCGACGGGGATGCGGAACACCAGCGCGCCGACGATGATCGACACGCCGATGAACAGCGCCTGGCGCACGACGAAATAATTGTTCGTGTAGGCGGCAAACTTGCGCGCGTCCGACAGCGAAATCGACGCCGAATACACCATCACCATGCCCAGCAACATGAGCAGCAGGACAACCCACACCAGCGGCTTGTCGTAGTCCATCATCTTCGACTGCCGCGCGCGGCTATCCAGCGGCTTGGCAGCCGAGCCGGAACCAAAGCTGAAGGGCAGTTGGAAGGCCATCAGATATCCTGTCCGTTTTCCAGGGCGATGTCGCGCACGGCGTCGACAAACACCTGTGCGCGGTGCGCATAGTTCTTGAACATGTCCAGGCTGGCGCACGCGGGCGACAGCAGCACGGCATCGCCGGCCAGCGCCAGGCTGCTGGCGCGCTTGACGGCTTCGGGCAAGGTGGCGCAGTCGACGATGTCCACGCCGGCCGGCTCGAGGGCCGCGCGCAGCGCAGGCGCATCGCGCCCGATCAGCACCACGGCGCGCACATAGCGCGACACGGGTTCGGCCAGCGGCGAGAAATCCTGTCCCTTGCCGTCGCCGCCGGCGATCAGCACCAGACGCTGTTCCGCGCCGCCAAACGCCTTGCCCAGGCCGAACAGGGCAGCGACGGTCGCGCCCACGTTGGTACCCTTGCTGTCGTCGTAATACTCGACTTCATTGACGGCCGTGATCAGTTCCACGCGGTGCGGCTCGCCCTGGTATTCGCGCAAGCCGTGCAGCAGCGGCGCGAACGGCAGACCGATGGCGCGGCACAGGGCCAGCGCCGCCAGCGCATTCGAGGCATTGTGCTGGCCGCGGATTTTCAACGCATCGGCCGGCATCAGTTTTTTCGCCATCGTCGGCACCGGTTCCGGCGCCGGATCGTTCTTCTTGCGTTTTTTCTCGATCACTTCTTCGCTGGGCACGGCTTGCGCCAGCCAGAAGATGCCACGTTCATTGACCAGGCCAAAGCTGTCCACGTCAAGCGGTTCGCCCGTGCCGAAGGTGATCGTCTCGGCCAGCGGATCGGCCATGTGCATCACAAGCGCATCGTCGCGGTTCAATATGCGCACAGTCTGCTCGCCGAAGATGCGCGCCTTGTCGGCTGCGTAGGCGACCATGTCGCCATGCCAGTCCAGGTGGTCCTGCGACAGGTTCAAGACCGTGGCCGCATCGGCCTGCAGGCTGAACGTCGTGTGCAGCTGGAAGCTGGACAATTCCAGGATCCACGCCTGCGGCAAGGAGCTGGCGACGGGTTCGGCCGCTTCAGCCTCTGCATCCACGGGCAGCGGCGCAGGCTCGGCGTCAAGCACTTCGCGCAGCACGTCGAGCGCGGCCGGGCTGATATTGCCGGCCACGCGCGTGAGCAGGCCCGCGCGCTCGCACAGCAGGCCCACCAGGCTGGTGACGGTCGTTTTGCCATTCGTGCCCGTGATGGCGATGACTTTCGGCGCATAGCCGCGTTCCGTCTTCAAGGCGGCCAGCGCCTGCGCGAACAGTTCGATCTCGCCCCACACGGGGATATTTTTTTCCTGCGCGGCCGGGGCGATGTGCGCCAGTTCGCGGCCCGGCGCCAGGCCAGGGCTGACGGCGACGAAATCGACGCCATCGAGCAGGTCGGCCGTGAAGGCGCCGGCGATGAACTGCGCCTGCGGCGCGGCGGCCTGCAGCGCGGCCAGGCGCTCGGGCGCCTCGCGCGTGTCGGCCACGCGGACCAGCGCACCGCTGCGGGCCAGCCACAGAGCCATGGCCAGCCCCGATTCGCCGAGGCCCAGTACCAGTGCGGTTTTAGCGTCGTACATCATCAGCGCAGCTTCAAGGTGGTCAGGCCGAGCAGCACCAGCATCATGGTGATGATCCAGAAACGCACGACAACCTGCGTCTCCTTCCAGCCTTTTTGTTCAAAATGGTGATGCAATGGCGCCATCAGGAAGACGCGGCGGCCGGCGCCATAGCGCTTCTTGGTGTACTTGAACCAGACGACCTGGATGATCACGGACAGCGTTTCGACGACGAAGATGCCGCCCATGATGAACAGGACGATTTCCTGGCGCACGATAACGGCAATGGTGCCCAGCGCACCGCCCAGTGCCAGCGCGCCCACGTCGCCCATGAACACTTTCGCGGGGTGCGTGTTATACCAGAGGAAGGCCAGGCCGGAACCGGCCAGCGCGCCACAGAAGATCACCAGTTCGCCGGCGCCCGGGATGTGCGGGATGAACAGGTAGCGCGCATAGGTGGCGTTGCCCGTCAGGTAGGCGAACAGCCCCAGGGCCGTGCCCACCATCACGGTCGGCATGATGGCCAGGCCATCGAGGCCATCGGTAAAATTGACGGCGTTGCTGGTGCCGACGATGACGCAATAGGTCAGCGCAATAAAACCCCACACGCCCAGCGGATAGCTGATGGTCTTGAAGAACGGGACGATCAGGTCGGCCTTCGGCGGCAGGTCCATGGCGAAGCCCGACTGCACCCAGGCGTAGATCAGATTCCACACGTGGCCAGCGTCAGGCTCCGACACGGAGACGGAAAACGCCAGGTAAAACGCGGCGACGATGCCGATCAGCGACTGCCAGAAGTATTTTTCCCGTGAGCGCATGCCTTCCGGGTCCTGGTGCACCACCTTGCGGTAGTCGTCGGCCCAGCCGACGGCGCCAAAGCCCAGGGTGACGATCAAGACCGGCCAGATGAAGCGGTTCGACAGGTCGGCCCACAGCAAGGTGGAAATGCCGATGGCGATGAGGATCAGCACACCGCCCATGGTGGGGGTGCCGTGTTTTTTCAGATGCGTTTGCGGGCCGTCCGTACGCACGGCCTGGCCGACCTTCATGCGCGTGAGCATGCGGATCACGGCGGGACCGGCGCACAGGCCGATCAGGATCGCCGTCAAGGTGGCGAAGACGGCGCGGAAAGTGATGAAGTTAAAGACCCGCAATGGGCCAATGTCGTCCTGGAAATAATGAGCGAGCCAGAGCAGCATGATTAGTGAGCTTCCTTGTTATTGTTGTTTGAACCAATCAAATGCTGCACGGCCCGTTCCATCTTCATGAAGCGGGAGCCCTTGATTAATACTGTTGCATCCGAACGGCCGGACAAATGCGCATCGAGCGCCGCCAGCAAACCGTCGAACTGTTCGAAATACTCCACGACCGTGCCTGATTCCTGGCTCGCGGCTTCCTGCGCCGGATTGACCAGATGGCGCGCCAGACCGCCCGTCGCCAGCACGTGTTCGATGCCTTTGGCGGCGGCGTAGGCGCCGATCTCTTCGTGGAACTGCTGCCCCTGCGTGCCGACTTCGCCCATCTCCCCCAGCACCAGGATACGCGGTGCCGCGGCCTGCGCCAGCACATCGATGGCTGCGCGCGCCGAATCCGGATTGGCGTTATACGTGTCGTCGATAATGGTGGCGCCGTTGGCGGCACGTTTTTTCTGCAGGCGGCCATTCACGGGAGAAAATGCCTCCAGGCCCTGCTTGATATGTTCCGGCGCGATGCCGGCGCCAATCGCGCATGCCGCCGCGGCCAGCGCATTGCGCACATTGTGTTCGCCCGCCGCCTGCAGGCCGACAAAAAACTGGCGCAGACTGCCGTCCTGCGCGCGCACGCTGACGAACAGGTCGCTGCCAAAATCCTCTGCCGCGCGGTGCGTGCAACTGACGTCCGCGTCTTTCGACAGGCCGAAAGTGATGACAGAGCGCGCGCCAGCTAGTTCGCGCCACACGGGCGTGAATTCGTCGCCATGCGGGAAGACGGCCACGCCGTCTGCGCCCAAGGCCGCCAGTGCGGCACCGTTCTCGCGCGCCACGGCCAGCACCGTATGCATGAATTCCTGGTGCTCACGCTGCGCGTTGTTGACCATCGCCAGGGTCGGCGCGGCAATCGCGGCCAGGCGGGCAATTTCTCCCGGATGGTTCATGCCCATCTCGATGACGGCCGCCTTGTGTTCTTCATTCAGGCGGAACAGGGTCAATGGCACGCCGATCTCGTTATTCAAGTTGCCGCGCGTGGCCAGGCGTGCTTCTTCGCCGAAGGCCGCCGCCAGAATGGAGGAAATCATCTCCTTGACGGTGGTCTTGCCATTGCTGCCGGTGACGCCGATGACGGGTACATTGAAACGACGGCGCCAGTGGTTGGCGATGCGGCCCAGCGCGACCAGGGTATCGGCTACCACGATGGCCGGCACCTTGCCGCTGTCCCAGCCTGCGGGCAAGCGCTCCACCACCACGGCGGCAACGCCGCGCGCAGCCACCTGATCGAGGAAATCGTGGGCGTCAAAACTCTCGCCGCGCAGGGCGACGAACAGCGAACCGGCCGGAGCGCTGCGGCTGTCGGTCGATACGCCGTCAAAAACGGCGTCGCCCGTCAGCTGCGCGCCTTGCAGCGACGGCATCAGTTCCGCCAGGCTTGCGTGCATGAGGCGATCCATCAGTTCGTCCTCATCATCGTCAGACGCGCGGACAGGGCCAGCTGCGCATGGTCGGCGTCGGAGAACGGCAGTTTCTTGCCCTTGATTTCCTGGTACGGCTCATGGCCCTTGCCCGCCAACAGGATTACGTCCGGCTTGGCCGCGTGCTTGATGGCCGACAGGATGGCGGCGGCGCGGTCTTCGATGGCTTGCGGCTGCGGGCCGTCGGCGCGCATGCCGGCGACGATCTGCGCGATGATCGCGTGCGGATCTTCACTGCGCGGATTGTCGCTGGTGACGAGCACGTGGTCGGCCAGTTGCGCGATGGCGCCCATCTGCGGACGCTTGCCCGGATCGCGGTCGCCGCCGCAGCCGAACACGCACCACAGCTGGCCGCCCCGCTCCTGCGCCACCTGGCGCAAGGCAGCCAGGGTTTTTTCCAGTGCATCGGGTGTGTGCGCGTAATCGATGACGACCATCGGCGCTTCCTGGCCGCCTACCTGCTGCATGCGGCCCGGGGCCGGCTGCAAGGACTCGATGCCGTCGATGGCCGCGCGCAGGCCGGTGCCGTGCGCCAGCAAGGCGCCCAGCACGGCCAGCGCGTTGCTGATATTGAAGTGGCCCACCAGCTGCGTCTTGACCAGCGCCACGCCCAGCGGGCATTCCAGGTGGAAGTCGGTGCCGGCATTGCGGCTGCGGAACTGGCTGGCGCGCAGCATCAGCACGCCCGGCAAGTCGGGCAAGGCTGCCGCATCCTGCAAGGTGTAGCCGATGACGGGATATTCGCCGGACAGCTTGCCGTCCACGTGGCGCGCCAGGCGCAACCCCATGGCGTCGTCCAGGTTGATGACGGCAGTTTTCAGGCCGGGCCAGTCGAACAGTTTCACTTTGGCCGCCTCGTAGGCCGCCATGTCGCCATGGTAGTCGAGGTGGTCGCGCGTCAAATTGGTAAACATGGCCACGTCGAAATGCATGCCGGCCGCGCGGTCCTGGTCCAGGCCGATCGACGACACTTCGATGGCTACGGCCTTGGCGCCAGCGTCGCGCATGGCGGCCAGTTTGCGGGCCAGCAGCACGGCGTCCGGCGTGGTGTAGCCCGTGACGTCGAATTCAATGGCGCCGCGCGGCTTGCACAGGCCCACACCCAACGTCCCGATGACGGACGATGTGACACCGAGGCGCGCCAAGGCTTGCGCCAGCCACAGCGCGCACGAGGTCTTGCCATTCGTGCCCGTCACGCCGGCGCTGAACATGGCGCTGTCGGGCATGCCGTAAAAAGCATGCGCCACGGGGCCGACCAGGCGTTTCAGGTCGCTGACCAGCAGGTGCGGCACGCTCCATGCGGCGTTCCATTCCACGGCGTCATGCACGATGGCGGCGGCGCCCTGCTCGATGGCGGCGGCGATGAAATCGGTGGCGCCCGCATAGGCGAAAAACACGTCGCCGCGCTGCACGCGGCGCGAATCGGACGTCAGCTGCCCGGACGGGGCAGCCGTTTTGATCCACAAACTGATGTCTTGTATGGTCATGAGTGACTTCACATGGCCTCCGGGCCGGCATTGGCCGGGACCACGATTTCGGTAACGGAGGAATCGGGCGGTACGTTCATCGCGCGCAGCGCGTTGGTCGCAATCGCCGCGAAAGCGGGAGCGGCAACCTGGCCGCCATAGTGGGCGGGGCCGGTCGGTTCATCGATCATCACGGCAATGATGAAGCGCGGCGCCGACATCGGCACCATGCCCACGAAAGAGCCGATGTATTTGCGCGGCATCGCATAGCGGCCGTTTTCCACTTTATAGGCGGTACCCGTCTTGCCGCCCACGCGGTAGCCGGCGACCTGGGCGCGCTTGGCCGAACCGTGCGCGCCGGAGACCACGAGTTCGAGCATGGCGCGCATTTCGGCGGCCGTCTTCGGCTTGATCACTTGCTGGCCCACAGGCAGTTCATTGACCTTCTGGAACGACAGAGGAATCGTGTCGCCATCGCGCGCGAACATCATGTAGGAGCGCGCCAGCTGGATCAGCGACACGGAAATGCCGTTACCGTAGCTCATGGTCGCCTGCTCCACCGGGCGCCACGATTTATACGGACGCACGCGGCCGGCCACGGCGCCGGGGAAGCCCCATTTCGGCTGCTGGCCGAAGCCCACCTTGGTAAACATTTCCCACATTTCCTGTGACGGCATGCCCAGCGCGATTTTCGAGGTGCCGATGTTCGACGACATCTCGATGATTTCGGAAACGTTGATCACGCCGTGCGGCTTGGTGTCCGTGATCGTGCGGTCGGCGATGGTGTAGCGGCCCGGGCCAGTGTCGATCAGGGTGCCAGGCTTGACCCGGCCCGTATCGAGCGCCAGCGAGACCGTGATCGGCTTCAGGGTCGAACCAGGTTCGAAGGTATCGGTCATGACGCGATTGCGCAACTGCTGGCCCGTGAGCTTGCGGCGGTCGTTCGGATCGTAGCTGGGATAATTGGCAAGGGCCAGCACTTCGCCCGTGTGCACGTCGAGCACCACGGCGCCGCCGGCCTTGGCGTTGAATTTCTCAACCGCTTCCTTCAGCTGCGTGAAGGCGATGTACTGGATCTTGCTGTCGACGGACAGGGTCAGGTCCTTGCCGTCATGCGGTTCGTGGATGAAGCCGATGTCTTCGACGATGTGGCCCAGGCGGTCCTTGATCACGCGGCGGCTGCCGGTGGTGCCGACGAGGGTTTTCTGCTGCGCCAGTTCCATGCTTTCCTGGCCCACGTCTTCCACGTTGGTAAAGCCCACCACGTGTGTCATCACTTCGCCCTGTGGATAAAAGCGCTTGTATTCCTTGCGTTCGTCGATGCCGTCGATGCCCAGCTTGGAGATCTTGTCAGCCACGTCCATCTCGACCTGGCGCTTCAGGTAAACAAAGCTGCGGTCCGAATCGAGCTTCTTGCGCAATTCGTTGACGTTCATTTCCAGCAGACCGGCCAGCGCATTGATTTTTTCGGGCGACGCCTGCAGCACGTCGTCGGGAATGGCCCAAATGGCTTTCACGGGCACGGACGAGGCGAGCACCTGGCCATTGCGGTCGGTGATCTTGCCCCGCGTGGCCGGCAATTCCAGCGTGCGCTCATAGCGCGCCTTGCCCTGCTTTTGCAGGAACTGCGTCGACACGCCCTGCAGCCACAGGGCGCGCGCGCCCAGGCCGGCGAAAGCGAAGAACAGCAGGAACAGCACGACGCGCGAACGCCAGACGGGCAGACGCACCGCCAGTACGGGGTTCTTCGAGAATGGCACGCCTTTCGATGCCGCCACCCGGCCGTTGCTATTACCGCCCAACTTCATTATTCACCCTCCGTCAGGTATTGCGTACGCGCCGCCGTCAGCGGCGTCATGCTCAGGTCGCGCCGTGCGATCGATTCGATGCGTTCATGCTTGCCCAAAGTGGACTGGTCCAGCTGCAGTTGCGCCCAGTCGATGTCGAGCTGGCGCGACAGCGCTTGCGCGCGTTCCAGGTCGATCAGCAAGTGGCGCGACTGGTACTGCGCGTTCACCAGCGACAGGCCGCAGCACACCAGCAGGGCCGACAGCACGACACACAGCTTGCCAGTCATCGGGCGCCGCCACTAACTGGAATGGGCAAACGCTGCGCCACGCGCATCACGGCCGAACGCGAACGGGGATTGCCTTCGATCTCGGCGTCGGACGGCTTCATTTTCGAAATCAGCTTCATTTCCGGCTGCGGCAAATCAACCGCGCGGATCGGCAGACGGCGGTCAGGCTGCTCCACGTTCGCCTTCGAGGCGAAGAAGCGCTTGACCATGCGGTCTTCCAGCGAATGAAAACTGATCACGGCCATGCGCGCGCCAGGCGCCAGGCAGGCATACGCCTGGTTCAGACCGATCTCGAGATCCTCGAGCTCTTTGTTAATGAAAATGCGGATTGCCTGAAAGGTGCGGGTAGCGGGGTCCTTACCCTTCTCGCGGGTCTTGACGGCGCCTGCCACGATGCCGGCAAGCTGTCGTGTGCTTGAAATTGGCTGGACTGCCCGGCCAGCAACAATCGCCTTTGCAATCTGAAAAGCAAACCGTTCTTCCCCATAATCGCGTATCACTTTCTCTAAATTCTGCTCGGTTTCCACCGCCAGCCATTCGGCCGCGGAGATGCCGCGCGTGGTATCCATGCGCATGTCCAGCGGTCCGTCGTTGCGGAAGCTGAAACCGCGCGCCGCGTCGTCGACCTGCGGCGACGAGATGCCCAGGTCGAGCAAAATGCCGTCCACCTGCTGCACGCCGCGTTCGGCCAGGCTGGCCGTCATGGTGGCAAAGCTGTCATGGACGATCTGGAAACGGGGGTCGGCGATCTGCTCGGCCGTGGCAATCGCTTGCAAATCCTTGTCGAAACCGATCAGGCGCGCGTCATCGGCCAGGCGCGACAAAATCAAGCGGCTATGGCCGCCGCGGCCAAACGTGCCATCGACGTAAACGCCGTGCGCGCGGTCGCCCGTCAGGTCGAGGGCATCGACCGCTTCATCGAGCAGCACCGTGCGATGCTGAAATTCCGGCACCGTGAGTTGTGTCATTACGGAGCCTTAGAAAGAAAAATTGGAAAGTACATCGGGGGTGCCGGCATCGATCGCCTGCTGTTCTTTGTCGGCCAATTTGGCGGCATCCCATATTTCAAAGTGGCTGCCCATGCCGATCATCATCACTTCGCGCGCCAGCCCGACGGCGTTGCGCAATTCGGGCGAGATCAGCACGCGGCCGGCCGAGTCCAGCTCGACGTCGACGGCGTTGCCGAGGAAGATGCGCTGCCAGGCGCGCGCCGACATGGGCCAGGCGGCGATTTGCTGGCGGTGGCTTTCCCACACGGGACGGGGGAAAAACAGCAGGCAGCCATCGGGGTGTTTGGTCAGGGTCAAACGGCCTTCGCATTGAATCGCCAGCGCGTCACGGTGCTTGGCAGGGATAGACATCCTGCCTTTGGCATCGAGATTGATTGCGGACGCGCCTTGAAACACGGAAGACCTTTTTTGAGCTTGGCTTGCGACGCTTGCGCATCACGATAAAAAGGGAAAATTTCCCACAAAAACACACTTTTTCACACAGTTGCCCACTTTAGAGGAAGCAAAGATAGTGGTCAAGCGGTTTCCGATTGGCAAAACAGGAATTTTATTAATGAAATTAAGGACTTAGCGCATATCGTTGAAGGAGTCTCAAATAAAAATATATCGATAAATTAGATACTTATGAAAGATAGTGAATGTGCTACCTCATCTGCACACATGTGTTTTCCTACCGTAAACATCGAAAAAAACGAAATCAAATAATTGAATTTTTTACAGTTAGTTGACACATGACAATAATTTCGTCATCCAGGCACAACAGCAATCAGCCGCACTGAAAGACTTGGTTTAAAGCAAAAAATAATCGTCCATGGCGCGTATCGGCCCTGTTTTCCGGGGCTGGCCTGATGCGGGAAAACTATTTTTGCAATGCAGCAATTAATTGGAAGCGAGAAACTTTAACCAATTGTTCACTTTTACTTGTCTATACAACTTTATCTTCGCTGCATTATTTTTAGATACAAAAAAAGCCCCTTCGCGGGGGCTTTTGCTTGGCGCGCAGCAGGTAAACCGCTGCGGTCAAGATACTCCCTGGCAAGCCAGGGAACAGGAATTCAAGTGAAGCAGGCCGGTAGGCCGGATTTTGTTACGGCGCCTTCCCTTGCAGGTTGGCGCTATGACAGTCATTCCTCTAGGCGCCAGATTACTCGGGCGCTCAAGCTTTCTACCCGCACGCTCCGCGAGCAGCATCATCGCGTGCCTATTTGAAATTGCACCAGGTGGAGGTTACCGCGTTTCACCGTAACTTAATACGCTCGTCTCTGTGGCCCTATTCCTCGCCTTATACCATGGGCTAACTGCGCTTGCGGCTTTCAGCGGACGGCCGTTAACCGTCACCCCGCTCTATGGAGTCCGGACCTTCCTCCCGCCAGCGCATTGCTGCGCCGGCCAGCGACTGTCTGGCCTGCTTCACCCGCCATTGTACCGCGCCGCAGCATGTTTCTGCAAAAGCGCGCCACATCAGCCGGGGGATTGTGTAATTCGGTGTCGCCATTTCAAAAGCCGGGCCAAATCGGCTCACATAGAATGAGGCAAGCTGCTTGCATGCAGGCGCATGCGCACCGCTTGCCCCATTTCTTTGCCACCCACTAGAATATAAAGAGCCGAACATGACGCAACAATCCCGTACCGGCGGCCAGATCCTGGTCGATGCCCTGCAGATCCACGGTGTCGACACCGCCTTTGGCGTGCCTGGCGAAAGCTACCTGGACGTGCTCGACGCCCTGCACGACTCGGGCATCCGCTTCATCATCAACCGCCAGGAAGGCGGCGCCGCCTTCATGGCCGAAGCCTACGGCAAGCTGACGGGCAAGCCGGGCATCTGCTTCGTCACGCGGGGACCGGGCGCCACCAACGCCTCGATCGGCGTGCACACGGCTTACCAGGATTCCACCCCGATGATCCTGTTCATCGGCCAGGTGGGCAATGATTTCGTCGACCGCGAAGCGTTCCAGGAAATCGACTACCGCCGCATGTACGGCCAGATGGCCAAGTGGGTGGCGCAGATCGACCGCGCCGAGCGCATCCCCGAATACCTGGCGCGCGCCTTCCAGGTGGCCACCAGCGGGCGTCCCGGCCCCGTCGTGCTGGCCCTGCCGGAAGACATGCTCATCTCGCTGGCCACGGTGGC
The DNA here is from genome assembly GCF_000988085.1 of Janthinobacterium sp. KBS0711. Lineage (NCBI taxonomy): Bacteria > Pseudomonadati > Pseudomonadota > Betaproteobacteria > Burkholderiales > Oxalobacteraceae > Janthinobacterium > Janthinobacterium sp. KBS0711. Next base: position 51,095 of record NZ_LBCO01000018.1, read on the forward strand.
CGACACGCGCGCCTACCAGCCGGTGCAAGCGGCACCATCGGACGCTCAATTACAGCAACTGCGCAGCATGCTGGCCACCGCGAAACAGCCGTTGGTCTTGCTGGGCGGCACCACCTGGACGCCGAAAGCGTGCGCCGACCTGCAGCAGTTCGCGGAAAACAACCACCTGCCCGTCGCCTGCGCCTTCCGCTTCCAGGACTTGCTCGACAATACACACCCGAACTACATCGGCGACGTCGGCATCGGCATCAACCCGAAACTGGCCGCGCGCGTGAAAAATGCCGACCTGATCATCGCCATCGGCCCGCGCCTCGGCGAAATGACGACAGGCGGCTACACCCTGTTCGACTCGCCCGTGCCGCGCCAGCGCCTCGTGCACATCCATACGGATGCCGAGGAACTGGGCAGCGTCTACCAGGCTGAACTGATGATCAACAGCGGCATGCCGCAAGTATGCGCCATGCTGGCCGCCATGGCCCCCGTCGACGCTTCCACATGGGAACATACGCCGGCCGAAGCCAAGGCCGAACTGGCCGCCTACCAGGAGCGCCCGCCCATCTTCCAGGATGGCCAGGCGCCGCTGGACCTGTGGCAAGTAACGCAGGAGATCATGGCGCAAGTGCCGGCCGACACGATCCTGACGAACGGCGCCGGCAACTACGCCTCGTGGGCGCACCGTTTCTACCGCTACGGCGGCCTGCGCACCCAGCTGGCGCCGACGAACGGCGCCATGGGCTACGGCGTGCCGTCCGGCGTGGCGGCCAAGATCGTCCATCCGGAACGCACCGTGATCACTTTTGCCGGCGACGGCGAATACATGATGAATGGCCAGGAACTGGCCACGGCAGTGCAATACCAGGCGGGCGTGGTCATCATCGTCTTCAATAATCAGATGTTCGGCACCATCCGCATGCACCAGGAGCGCGATTATCCGGGCCGCGTGTCGGGCACGACCCTGCACAACCCGGATTTCGCGGCGCTGGCGCAGGCGTACGGCGCACAAGGCGAAGTGGTGAATACGACGGAAGAGTTCGCCCCTGCCCTGCAACGGGCGCTGGCGCACGCCAAGGCGCACAACTTGCCGGCCCTGATCGAGCTGCGCTATGACGGCAACTTGATCACGCCGAACGCCACCTTGGCCACCATCCGCGCCACGGCGGAAAAGGCGCAAGCGGTCAAATAAGCCCCTTGCAACGCTGCAAATAACAAAGGCCCGGTCGATACCGGGCCTTTTTCTTTTTGACGGCGGCAATCGCTCAGGCCGCGGGCACCGGCGCGCTTTCCTCGGCAGGCACCGCCTCGGCCGGCACTTGGGGCATCGGCGGGCATGGCGTGCAGTTTTTCAGGGGGCGGCCGAAATCGCGCACACGGCTCAGTTTCATGGGCATGCGCACATTGCCGCCGCAGTAATCGCCTTCCAGGGTCAGGGTTTGCCCATCCTTGGAAAACTTGCCGACGATGGTGCGCTCTTCGCTGTCGGCGCCGGCAATGGTGAAGTCGAAAACGCCCGTGGCGGCGTCCAGGTTGACGTCGTTGGCCACGATGGGCCAGCTCAGGGCGCCTGCCGTGAATTCATAGATGACGGAATCGGCCTCGGCAAAGCGGTGCAGGGTGACGCGCTGGCCGCCGATTTCGCCGCTATCCTTTTGCAGGCACAGGTCGGAATAGACGGCCACGCCGTAGCGCTCCAGTCCAGCCGGTTTCTTGCCCTTCACGGCAGCGGCAGCGGCGCCCGTGGCGCCAGCGAGCAGCAGCGCAGCCAGCATGGCGGCCAGGCGCGGCGAGGTGAATGAATACATGGCATTCCTTTACTTGAGTAACGGCGCCATTATAACTGGCGCCGCCAATGCAAAAACGCGCCGCCAGGACTAGCCTGGAGACGCGTTTCCTTGCTTGTCAGCACCCCCGAAGGGATGCTGGCAGCGGTACTAAGCTTCGCTTGCGCGAATATTAGAACGAGTGACGAACGCCAACGTTGAAGGCTTTGTCGCCCGTACCGGCGTTGCTGTTGTTGCCAACGGTGTAGCCAGCGTTGTTTTTGTTCGAGATCTTGGCGTACGAAGCGTAGGTGCTGGTGCGCTTCGACAGAGCGTACGAGTAGCCCAGTGCGAACTGGTTAGCATCGGCGTTCAGGCCCGATTTGTCGTTCACGTGGATAACCGAAGCCATCACGGTGCCGGCTGGACCAACTGGTACCGTTGCGCCGATCAGGGCGGTGGTGCTGTCGTCGCTGGTAGCGGCCGAAACGTAGTTGAACGCATTGACGTTACCGTTGTTACGCAGCGAGCTGTTAGCACCTTTGTTGACGCCGTATGCAACATACGCTTTCGCTACTGCGAAGTCGTAGTTAGCTGCAGCCAACCAGTTACGTGCGCTGCCAGCATCGCTGATGGCGGTTTCGTTGCTGGTGGTGTTGTAAGCCAGACGTGCATTCAGAGGACCGTTAGCGTAGCCAACCGACGCGCCCATTTGGCGACCGATTTTGCTGGATACCAGGCTCTCTTGGCCGTTGTTGGCGGTGCTGTAAGCAACGTCAGCATCGAAGCCGTTGAAATTAGGCGAGGTGTACAGCACGGTGTTGCTGGTGCGGGTCGTGTTCGCTGGGAACAAGTTCTTAGCGGAACCAGCGTAGCCAGCTGCGAATGGATCAGCAACTTTCGACAGGGTGTTGTACCAAGGGGTGTATTGACGACCCAGGGTTACGGTACCAGCCGTTTTGCTGCTCAGACCAACGTAAGCTTGACGATTGAACAAGGTACCTGCAACGTCTTGTTGACCGTTGTCAACGCCAAAGCCCGATTCCAGAACGAACAGTGCCGACAGGCCGCTGCCCAGATCTTCGGTGCCTTTGAAGCCGATACGGGAAGCCGAAGCAATGCCGCTGTCGATTTTGTTAACGTTGCCGTTAACACCGCCGCGCTCGCTGACGAAACCAGCGTCAACGGTACCGTAGATAACAACGCTCGATTGAGCTTGGGCTACGCCAGTGGCTGCTGCCAGAACTGCCAGGGTGATCAGAGTTTTTTTCATTGCGATTTCCTTTAATTTTTGAAGCAAAAAGTAATACAGCCTATGCATCTCGAGCTGCGCTCTAGCAGAGCGCTTTTTATGAGTGAGGGCAAGGTCTCCACCTGCCACATTGCTGTTCCGGTCAGGGGAACATTCATATCGGTATCGGCACGCTATTGCACCGATAAGCTTGAAGGCTGCATAACGACCGTCATTCGTGCGCCGGTTCGGTGCTCAAACGGCACCGGAAGCGGCACTATAACGACCGTTTCACATTCCATCAAGTTCCAACATGTTACTTCCGGTACCAGGCCGAGGGCTTTTTCAGGCATCCCGACCATCGCCAACCGTACTACGCGACAGAGCCAGTGCCCCTTGCCAACCAATGCATTGGCCTGATTGACCATTCCATCATAGCGCATGCCTTGTCGACACCCGTTGTATTAGTGCAACAGTATCAGGCGAGTGATTAAAACGTCAACATGCTTTACCCGTCATTTGCCCGCCAAGATTTACGCGACAAAGCGCGCAGTTTGTCAGGCGATAATGGATAAACGGAACGAAGCATACACGGCATCGCCAATGTTTGCTGCCGAAGGCCCAAAAACGGGAAATAATGCGCCCAATTTTGGTGCGTTGCCGCATTATTCAGGGGCGTAGGCGCCATTTTCGACGTCGGCGCGCGCGGCGGAAAAATAGGCAGAGTAACAAGACAATTACTGACTTTCCGGTAATTTAAATTGCTCACATAGAAATGTTTTCCATGTTTTACAGCCAACGCTTCAAGTATCCGATTGGAACGGATGAGGACGACTCTTGCTTGCAAATTGCGCATCAGTTGAAACAATTTCTTACAATGTTGCCTTCTCAATATTTTGACATATTTGTGTCTAAAAAACGACACTTTGACCGAAATCAAGTTTTCGCCTGCCCCATTTCATAGAATTTACTTTTTCTTTTTTGCATTTTTTGCTTAAAAGCATCGCGAAACCGCCTTAGCGCTGGCTTGCGCGCTGCAGCAGGCGCATGAAACCGCCCAACAACGGCAGTTTTTCATACAATTCTTCCGCCACATCCCAATAATCGCGGTGCACGGCCACCCGTCCCTGCGCATCGAAGCGCACATGGGTTGCGCCACGAATGCATTGTTCGCCAGATACCAGTCGTTTCATGCGGAAGCGAAATTCCCACGTCAGGAACGCTTGCTGCCCCTGCCCAAGGCTTTCCAGCACGACAAACCGGGGCGCATCGACTTGCACAAACATGTGCTCGAAGATGGCCAGGATGGCGGCGTGGCCCACCACCTCGTTGAACGGGTCCTTGAACTGGGCATCTGGCGCATACACGGCGCCCAGCTGGGCCAGGTTTTCCAGGCTCAGGTGCTCGTAAAACCCCACCAGGCGCGCCAGCGCCTCCTCCACGCGTTCCGTGTCCGGCATGCTTGCGCTCATACGCCCGTTACCTTGCGAATCAACCAGAAATAGACGCGGTACGGCAACAGCCGCGCCAGGCGCAGGATATTCGTAAAGCGCTTGGGAAAGTGAATGTGGAACTGGCCCCGCTCGATGCCCTCGAGCATGGCGGCCGCCGCGTCCTGCGCCGTCATCAGGGCCGGCATGGTGAAATCGTTGTCTGCAGTCAAGGGAGTGGCGACAAAACCAGGGTTGATTTGATACACATCAATCCCGCGTGGATGCAAATCCAGATACAGCGACTCCGTCAGGTTGATCAGCGCCGCCTTGCTGGCACCGTACGCGAGCGCCTTGGGCAAGCCGCCATAACCGGCCACCGAAGCGACGATGCCGATGCCGCCGCTGCCCTGGCGCAACAGCCATGGCAAGGCTTGCTCCAGGCAATTGAAGACGCCGCCCACATTCAGGGCCAGCAAACCCTGGGCCGCCTCAAGGTCGAAGCTATCGGCGCGCATGGCCTGATAGCCGCCAGCGACCACCAGTATCAAATCGATATGCGTCCATTGCTGCTGCAATTGCGCGCAGACGGCCCGCAGCTGCGCGTGCTGGGTGATATCGAGCGGCAATGCCTGCGCCAGCGGCTGCCCTTCGCACAGCTGCTCCAGGCTGGCGCGATGGCGGGCCGACAAGGCCACGCTGGCGCCCTGCTCCAGCAGCAAGGTGGCGCACGCGGCGCCGATGCCGCTGGAAGCACCGATGACCCACACGTGCTTGCCGGCCCAGTTGGTGATCTTGCGATTCATGGGGCCGCCTGTGGACGCTTGCTAAACGATAAGGTAACGGCGCCCAGGCTGAAGCCGAACTTGCTCATGGCGGCGCGGTTGAGCATGACCTTGTCATCCATCAGGAACATCCAGTCCTCGAAGTCGACGTGATAGACCGTGCCATCGACGGGCAGCGCCAGCACGTATTGCCAGCGCAGCGCATTGCCGGCCACTTCGCCGACGGCCTCGCCTATTACGTCGGGCGCGGTACCGATGAAACGTCCGGGCGCCGTCTTGCGCAAGGTCCACACGCGGCGTTGTTTGCTGCCGTCCGAATACGTGAAATCCTCGTCCATCGTACCCGTCTCGCCCACCCAACTGGCCCGCATCACGACGGTGAAACGCTTGACCACCTTGCCGGAGCGGTCCTGGAAGATGCCATGGGCGTCGAGCGTGCCGTTGAAGTACTGCTGCAAGTCCAGCTTGGGTGTTTCCTGCGCGTACATGGCCGGCGTGGGGGGCGTGGAACAGGCAGCTAGCGCCAGCAGCAAGGCGGCCGCCGTCATGCCGCGCCGGCAATAGTTCATCAGGTACATGGTCGATACTCCCCAGTTTCACTATATATATGTTGTAGAGGCGCGCGCCACAGCAGCAGCGCCGCCAGCAGTTTCAAGGCGCAGGGCAGCAAGGCGTAGGCCGCCGCCAAGGCCGGCAAGCCGCCGTCGCTGCCCGGCACGTAGCCGAGCCAGGCCAGCAGGGGCAAGGCGATGCCGGCCGCCAGCGCCAGGCTCATCTGCACGCCCCAGGTCCACCAGCCGAAATATGCCGCTTCGTGCCGTCCGGCATGGCCAGCCGCGCCGATCAGCCCCGCCAGCAGGGCCGGCGGCAAGGCCAGGTCGGCTCCCAAGGCCAGGCCCGACAGCAGGCAGATGGCGGCAAAGCCCCAGGCTGCGCCAGCGCCCAGGCCATACGCCCAGACAAACACGGTCGCGGCCAGCAGCATGGCGCCGCCCCAGGCGCGCGCTTCGCCAAAGCGGCGCGCCAACGCCACCCACACGGGCATCGAGGCGGCTGCCGCGCAAAAGTAAACGATCAAAAACGGTCCGGCGTAATGGCCCAGGCGCAAGTAATCACCGGCAAAGAACAGGAACAGGGTGGCGGGAATGGCGGCCGCCACGCCATTGACGAGCAGGACGGCAAACAGCCAGCGGAACGCGCGCTGGCGAAATGGCAGCTTCCAGCCAGTGCCGGAAACCGCTTCTGCGGCGCTGCGCAAAGCCGGGCGCGGCGCGCGCGCCAGCAGCAGCGCGCCCGCCGCCAGCAGGCAGGCGGCAAAGGCCAGCGACAAGCCGTCATAGCCGAACACGGAAGTGAGCCCCGCCGCCAGGATCACGCCGAGCAAGCCGCAGCCTTCGCGCACGGCCGTCACCCGCGCCCGCTGCGCGCGCAGCTGGCTCAGCGCCGCGCCCCAGCTCTGGTGCGCGATGCCGGCCAGGCCATAAGCGGTGTAGACGAGCAGCAAGGCGGCAAGAAACCAGGCCAGGGTGGCCGTTTCCTGCATGGCGGGCGGATGGAACAGGGCGCCAAAGCCCAGCAGCAGCAAGGGCAGCGAGGCGCCGACATATACGGCATAGCTGCGCCCGCCACGCGCCATCCAGGCACCGAGGGCCGGATCGATGAAGGCGGCGGCGATGCGGGCCGCCAGCAGCACGGCGCCGATCTGCGCCAGGTCAAGGCTGCTGCGCTGCGCATAAAACGGCGCAACATATATATAGATGGGCAGCGCCAGCATGGCCAGCGGCAAGCCGAACAGGCCATAACTGAACAAGGCTGGCAAGCTCAAGGCGCCGCCCACGGCATTCATGGCAGCGGCGCCGCATTCTGCAGCAAGGCCGCGCGCAGCTTCGGCGCCGTGGTCGACGGCGAGAGCCAGATGGCAAAGAAGGCGCGCGCGAAGTCGCCGTCGCTCACATCGGCCAGCACCTTGCCGTCGAGATAAAAACGTACGCCGGGCGCGGTACCGGCCCGGTAGACGCCCGCGATGCGCTGGTCTTCCTTGACGTCAGGAAAGATGCGCTGCATGGTCGACAGCCACGCCAGGCGCTGCTCCGGCGTGCCCGCGCCGATTTTCTGCATCTGTTCATAACTGGCTTCGGCGATCTTCTTGCCGTCGAGCGCGCGCGCATAGCGCAATTCCAGCACAAACGGCGCCGTTTCGGACGCCGCACCCTGGTAGCCTTGCGGGCCCACCCACAGTTGCGCTCTATAAATACGCATGCCAAACCACGTGTATTCGCCCTCGCCCGCCAGGCGGGCTTCGGGCACGTCGGCAGCGATAAAGGCAGGCGGCGCTGCCACGGCAGCGGACATGGTCAACAACAACACAACAACGGCAAGCAAACGGCGCATGGTCAGTCCTTGATCAGGGTAAATTGCATCACATCCGTGTTGTGCGCCTGGAAGGCGGCCTCGCAATACGCGAGATAAAACTCCCAGGTCAACAGGAAACGGCCATCGAAACCCTGCTTTTCCAGCGCCGTGCGCTGAGCCAGGAAGCTGGCGCGCCACTGGCGCAAGGTTTCCGCATAATCGAGGCCAAAGCTGAAGGCGTCTTCCACGCGCAAGCCCTGCGCCTCGGCGGCGCGGCGAAACTCGGCCGGCGACGGCAGCATGCCGCCCGGGAAAATGTACTGTTGAATAAAATCCGTGCTCTTGCTGTAGCGCTCGAACAGTTCATCGGCGATGACGATGGTCTGGATGCACGCGCGTCCTCCCTGCTTCAGGTTGCGCGCCACGCAAGCAAAATAGCCGGGCCAGTAGCTTTGCCCCACGGCTTCGAACATCTCGATCGAGGCGATGGCGTCGTACTGGCCGGCGCTGTCGCGGTAGTCGCACAGCTGCAGGTCGGCCTGCTCAGCCAGCCCCGCGTCCTGCAGGCGCTGGCGCGCATAGACAAGTTGCTCCGTGGATAAAGTCAAACCCGTCACGTGGGCGCCATGATCGCGCGCCGCCGTTTCCGCGAAACCGCCCCAGCCGCAGCCGATTTCCAGCACCCTGGCGCTTGGCTGCAGTTGCAACTGATCGGCGATGCGCCGGTATTTGGCCACTTGCGCCTGCTCCAGGCTGGCGCCTTCGGTGAACAGCGCGCTCGAATACGTCATCGACGGGTCCAGCCACAACTGGTAAAAGGCGTTGCCGATGTCGTAATGGGCGTGGATATTCTTCTTGCTGCCGGCGCGCGAATTGCGGTTGAGTAAATGCCGCAGCTTGTAGACGAGGTTCCCCCACCAGTTGCCGTAGATCAGCGATTCAATCTGCGCGCGGTTGCGTATCATCAATTCGATCAAGCCGGGCAAATTGTCCGTGCGCCAGTCGCCGGCGATAAAGGTTTCCGCAAAGCCGATGTCGCCCGAGCGCAGCACGGCCGAGCACAAACGCCAGTTGTGCAAGTCCAGGGTGACGGGATGACTGCCGTCGCCATACAGCAAGATGCTGCCATCGGGCGTGCGCAGGCGCAGGGCGCCATGCTGCAATTTTTGCAGCAGGCGCAAGATCATGCGCCCGGAGGCGGGCATGTCGAGATGCGAGTGATCGTGACAAACGCTGCTGCGCGCCTGCAGGCCGGTCGGCAGGGAATCGGAGCTCATCGGGACACCTTTTCTTGTGGAGGGTGGGGTTTGCTGAAAAACGGCACGCGTCGCAGCCACAGGCGCAAGGCTTGCCAATGGATGCGCGCCATCACGCCAAACGTCATCAGGGGATAGCGCAGCAAGGCCCAGGCGATGGCGCCATCGCGCAGCGGCTGCGCCGTGCCGGACAAGCTCGTCTGCAGCAGTGGACCGTCGAGGTCGTCATAGTCGACCCGGGCCAGGTGGCGCTCGCCGTCCTGTTCGCTATTGCGCAAGAAATGGAAACGATAATTTCCTTCCACCTTGCAAAACGGAGAGACGTGGAAAATTTTATTGGCGCGCAACTCGCTGCCATACGCGATGGCGCCGCCCTGCTCAAGCAGGTACAGATGACGCTCGCCAAAGGTATTGCGCACGTCGCAGACCACGGCGCGCAACGCGCCATCCGGGCGGTGGCAAAACCAGAAACTGACGGGATTGAAGACATAGCCGAACATGCGCGGCATGGTTTGCAGCCAGATTTCGCCGCCCGCATCCAGCACGCCCTGCTGGCGCAGCAAGCCGTCGATCCAGTCCAGCAGCGGCATCGCGCCATCGCCATGGTCGCTGTCGCGGAAGGACAGCACATTGGCGCCGTTGCGTGACATCAGCCGCGCAGGAAAATCGTGCGCGCCCATGCTGCGCAAGGGCAGGCGCAGATAAAACATGCCGTAAGCAAAAGCATGCGCGCGCGGGCGCAGCCGCGCATGGCGCACCTGTCCCAGGCACAGCTGGGGCTGCGGCGCCACGGGCGGCGATGGATCACGCGGCATGGCCGAGCTCCGCCGTCGCCATGCCATTGAGTATTTGCGCCACGGCCAGGCCCGACTTCAAGCCGTCTTCATGGAAACCATAGCCCGTCCAGGCGCCCGCGAACCACGTGTGCTGCGCACCTTGGAAACCGGCCAGGCGCGCCTGGGCGGCAATGGCCGCGCCATCGAACACGGGGTGGGCATACGAAAATTCGTCGATGATGCTGGCCGGAGCGGGCTCGTCGAGCGGATTGAGCGAGACGATGACGGGCGTGCTGAAAGGCAGCGGCTGCAGCTGGTTCAGCAAGTAATGCACGCACACTTGCGGCGCCTCGCCTTCCGCCACTGCCGGCCGGCCCTGGTAATTCCAGGCGGACCAGGCCTTGCGGCGCTGCGGCAGGCAGGACGCATCCGTATGCAGCACGGCCCGGTTCGGCTGGTAGCGCACGGCTTCCAGCACGGAGCGCTCGTCGTCGCGGATATCGGCCAGCAAGGCCAGCGACTGGTCGCTGTGGCAAGCGAGCACGACGTGATCGACATGCTCGACGCCGGCGGCCGTGTGCAGCTCGACCATGCGCGCGCCACCGTGCGGCTGGCGGCGCACGGCCAGCACGGGGCAAGCAAGGCGCTGCTGCGGGATGCCGGCCAGCAGTTTTTCCACGTACACGCGCGATCCGCCCCGCACCGTGCGCCATTGCGGACGGTCGCTCACTTGCAGCAAGCCATGGTTGTGGCAGAAACGGATGAAAGTGGCCAATGGAAAGGCCAGCATCTGGCGCGCCGGACACGACCAGATGCAGGCGGCCATCGGCAGCAGATACCAGTGGCGGAACTCGTCGCCATAATTGTGCAGGTCGAGAAATTCGCCCAGGGACATGGCCGGCGCCGGCACGCTTCCCGTCGCCAGGGCGCTGGCCTGGCGGTTGAAGCGCAGAATATCGCGCAGCATGCGCAAGAAGGCGGGGCGCAGCAGATTGCTGCGCTGGGTAAACACGGTATCGAGATTGGCGCCCGCCCATTCCAGCACGCGCGCATCGGATGCCGTGCCCAGCGGCATTTTGACGGAAAACGACATGTCGCTGTCGGCCGCCTCGACACCGAGTTCGTCAAACAGTTGCACCAGATTCGGATAGGTGGCGTGGTTGAACACAAGAAAACCCGTGTCCACGCCATGCGTGACGCCATCGAGCGTGACGTCCACCGTATGACTGTGGCCGCCAAAATAGTCGCCCGCCTCGTACAAGGTGACGTCCTGGCCCGCTTGCGCCAGGCGATAGGCACACGACAATCCTGCAATTCCTGCTCCGACGACGGCAATTTTCATGAGTGCACCCGTGTTAAGTTTGTCCTGGACAAATAAGCCTCATGGATAATCGATGAAATATTGATTTATGTCAATGAGCGTCCTGAGCCATTCAGAAACTTATACGTCGGCAATTTCTAATCGGATTCAGCTATTTGGTACGGGGCAGCGGAAGGCGTAAAATGCACTCCACGTTCTTTTGGCATGCGAGCAAGCCCCCTGGTATGGATACTGACCTGCAACCTACTTCCGCCTTCAGCATCAGCGATGTCGAGCGCGATACCGGACTGGCCAAGGAAACCTTGCGTGTGTGGGAGCGCCGCTATGCCTTTCCCCAGCCCCAGCGCGACGCCTTTGGCGAACGCAGCTACCCGGCCGAGCAAGTGCAGAAGTTGCGCATGGTCAAGCGCCTGCTGGACCTCGGATTTCGTCCGGGCAAAATCATGCAGCACAGCACCTTGCAACTGCAGCAGCTGGCCAGCGCCGGCAGCGCAGCGCCATCCACGCCGGCACCCCAGCTCGAACACTACCTGTCCCTTTGCCGTGGCCACCAGATGACGGAACTGGGCGACGCCCTGCGCCAGGCGCTGGCCGTGCTGGGCTTGAAAGCGTTCACCATCGACGTGATCGCCCCCCTCACCGGCATGGTGGGCGAAGCGTGGGCTTGCGGCGACCTGGCCGTGTATGAAGAGCATCTGTATAGCGAAACCTTGCAGACGGTGATGCGCCACGCCATCTTTTCCCTGCCGCAAGCAAGCAGCCCGTCCACGCGCACGCCGCGCATCGTCCTCAGCACCTTGCCGCAGGAGCGTCATGGCCTGGGGCTGCTGATGGCCGAAGCGTTGTGTGCGGCGGCCGGCGCCCATTGCATGTCGCTGGGCGTGGAAACGCCGCTGACGGACATCGTCGCGGCCGCCCGCGCGCAGCGCGCCGATATCGTCGCGCTGTCGTTTTCCAGCGCCAGCAAGCAACGGCAGACGCGCGACAGCCTGCAGCAGCTGCATGCGAACTTGCCGTCAAGCATGGAATTGTGGGCCGGCGGACGCAGTCCCGTGTTGTACCGCCAGCCGCCAGCCTTTTTGCACGTGCTGGACTTGCGGCAAGTCGATGAAAGCATCGCCGACTGGCGCCGCCGCCATCAGGCGCTGGCCCTGCAAACCCACTGAACCGGCTGGAAAGCGCGGCAACTGCGGCGATCTCCGTGGATAGCCGCGCAATGTTGCCAATCGAACAGTAAAGCATGAAGGGCCGGGCGCGCTCTGGTAGAATAGCCGGATCAACAGTGTCCGGCGCCGCCGGGCCTAAGGTCAGCACCCGCCACCACACATCCATGTTTAGTTTCTTCAAGAAAAAACCCATCGCTCCCGAGGCTGCGCCAACCGAGCCCCTCGTCCTTCCCGCCGCCACGCCGCCTGCACCGCAGCCTGCCGCTACGCCCCTGAGCGGCGCGCCGGCCGAGCTCGTGCCTGTGATCGTGGCCGCCGAACCCGAGAAAAAATCGTGGATGACGCGCCTGAAGGCCGGTCTGTCGAAAACCTCGAACACCTTGTCCGTGCTGTTCATCGGCGCAAAGATCGACGATGCCCTGTACGAAGAGCTGGAAGCGGCCTTGCTGATGTCCGACGCGGGCATCGACGCCACGGAATTCCTGCTGACGGAATTGAAGAAAAAGGTCAAGGAAGACAAGCTGCTTGACGCCGCCGCCGTCAAGGCCGCCTTGAAAGTGCTGCTGATCGAGCTGCTCTCGCCGCTGGAAAAGCGCTTCGAGCTGGGCCGCCACAAGCCGCTGGTGATGATGATTTCCGGCGTGAATGGCGCCGGCAAGACCACCACCATCGGCAAGCTGGCCAAGCACATGCAATCGAACAACCAGTCCGTGCTGCTGGCCGCAGGCGACACCTTCCGCGCCGCCGCACGCGAACAGTTGATGGTCTGGGGCGAGCGCAACAACGTTACCGTGATCTCGCAGGAATCTGGCGACCCGGCCGCCGTGGCCTACGACTCCGTGCAATCGGCGAAGGCGCGCGGCATCGACGTGGTCATGGTCGATACGGCGGGACGCTTGCCGACGCAGTTGCACTTGATGGAAGAATTGAAGAAAATCAAGCGCGTGATCGGCAAGGGCATGGATGGCGCGCCGCATGAAACCCTGCTCGTCATCGACGGCAATACGGGCCAGAATGCCCTCACGCAAGTGAAAGCATTTGACGATGCCCTGCAATTGAGCGGCCTGGTGATTACCAAGCTGGACGGTACCGCCAAGGGCGGCGTGCTGGCGGCGATTGCCCGCGTGCGCCCCGTGCCTGTGTATTTCATCGGCATCGGTGAGAAAATTGAAGACTTGCAGCCTTTCGTGGCTGCCGAATTTGTCGAAGCGCTGCTCGGATAAGCCCATACATGATTGAATTTCAGCACGTCTCCAAGCAATACTCCTCCGATGCCGTGGCGCTCAGCGACATTTCGCTCAGTATTGCCAAGGGCGAGCTGGTGTTCCTGGCCGGCCCGTCCGGCGCCGGCAAATCCACCTTGCTGAAAATGATCGCCGCCATGGAACGCCCCACGTCGGGCAAGCTGATCGTCAATGGCCAGGACATGGCCAAGATCAAGCCGGCCGGCGTGCCGTTTTTGCGCCGTAACATGGGCCTGATCTTCCAGCAGCAAAAGTTACTCAACGACCGCTCCATCCTGGCCAACGTCATGCTGCCGCTGCTCGTCGTCGGCGCGCATAAAGTTGCCGCGGAACAGCGCGCGCGCGCCGCGCTCGACAAGGTGGGACTGCTGGACCGCGCCATGGCGCGTCCGCTGTCGCTGTCGGGCGGCGAGCAGCAGCGCGTGTCGATCGCGCGCGCCATCGTCAACCGGCCGCAGATCATCCTGGCCGACGAACCGACGGCCAACCTGGACCGCGCCAGCGCCAACAAGGTGCTCGACGCCCTGAAAGCATTCCACTCGGTGGGCGTGACCTGCCTCATTTCCAGCCATGACGAACAGATGCTCGACGCCGCCGCCCGCGTGATCCACCTGAAAAACGGCCAGCTGGTCGCCATCGACAAGGCCACGCAAGCGCCCGTCTTCGCGCCACCCGATCCCGATTTTGCACCCTCCCCCAACCAGGATGACGCGCAGGGAGAACAGGCATGAGAGGCTGGTTCCGTCAACATCGCTTCGCCCTCGGTTCGGCGCTGATTCATTTGCGCAAGTCGCCAGGCGGCTTTCTATTGAACGTCGTAGTAGTCGCCATCGCCCTGTCGCTCCCGTTCGCCGGCTTGACCATGCTCGACAATGTACGCCCGATGTCGGAACAGATGTCGGTCGACCCGGAAATCAGCGTCTTCCTGAAGATCGACACGCCGCGCGAGCAAGCCGTGGCCCTGGCCAGCGCCATGCGCAAGATCGTCGGCGAGCAAAAGGCGAAGATCGTCTTCATCCCCCGCGAACAGGCGCTCGACACCCTGAAAGACAAGAATGGACTGGCCGACGTACTGAGCACACTGGGCGACAATCCCCTGCCCGACAGCTATGTGCTGAAACTCGACGCCTTCAGCAGCGCCAGCGAAGCGCAGGACGTCGATGCGGTGGCGGAACAGCTGCGCCACTTGCCCGGCGTGGAATCGGCGCAAGTCGATTCGGCCTGGGTCAAGCGCCTGGCTGCCCTGCTGGGCGTGCTGCGCCTGGTGCTGCTGCTGCTGGCCATCACCCTGGGCGTGGCCGTGATCGCCGTGGTCTTCAACACCATCCGCCTGCAGGTGATGCAGCAGCGCGATGAAATCAGCATCTCGAAACTGATCGGCGCGACGGACACTTTCATCCACCGCCCCTTCTATTACACGGGCGCCCTGCTGGGCCTGTGCGCCGGCGCGCTGGCCCTGGGCGCCGTGGCGCTGGCCTTGCAGCCGCTGAATACCGCGATTGCCGAGTTTGCCCGCCTGTATGCGTCCGAATTCCAGCTGGTGCCGCTGGCGCCGCTGCCGATGGCCGGCTTGCTGGCCGTCAGCGCCAGCCTGGGCCTGATCGGCGCCTTCCTCTGCGTGCAGCGCCACCTGGCGCGCCTGAACTGACCCTCTTTCCATGGCGGCGCTCCTGGCGCCGCCATGCGTCCCATATTGCTGCTATCTTGATAATAAGCAAGTATTCTTAAGGCTCGCTTCAGCCAGAGGCCGTAGACTAACTACGTTGTCGTGAAGCGCTATCTGGATATATATCAAGCATTACATCGCCATAGTATTTAGGCTATCAGGACGATTAAATGTGCTGATTGGCACTCTCAAGCAGAGAGTGCTAATATAGGGACATACCAAGAGCAGAAGCGCCATGGACGCCAGATGAAGATGGTGCCGCGCTCTGCAAAGTACAAGACCGAATACGCAAGACCGAACAGACAAACGGACCACGTCGCGTGACGTGGCCAACTGGAACAAAGCAAGACTACGAGGGAGAAAACATGACTATGATGTCCGCAACGTCCGCATTGGTTCCGACCAAAAGTAATGCGCTGGGCCTCGGGTTCACTGGCAATCTGGGCAATATTGACGCCTATATCTCGGCCGTGAACCGCCTGCCCATGTTGACCCATGACGAAGAAATTTCGCTGGCGACACGCCTGCGCGAAAAAAATGACCTGGCCGCCGCGCAAGAACTGGTGCTGTCGCACCTGCGCCTGGTGGTCTCGATTGCCCGTGGCTACCTGGGCTATGGCTTGCCGCATGCCGACCTGATTCAGGAAGGCAATATCGGCTTGATGAAAGCGGTGAAACGTTTCGATCCGGACCAGGGCGTGCGCCTGGTGTCGTACGCCATGCACTGGGTGAAAGCCGAGATGCACGAGTACATCCTGAAAAACTGGCGCCTGGTCAAGGTTGCGACGACGAAGGCGCAGCGCAAGCTGTTCTTCAACCTGCGCAGCCACAAGACAGGCCTGGACGCGATGACGCCGAAGCAGATCGATGCGCTGGCCAAGCTGCTCGACGTAAAGCGCGAAGAAGTGATCGAGATGGAAACGCGCTTGAGCGGCCGCGACATCGCGCTGGAATCGCCAACCGACGATGAAGACGACAAGTTTTCGCCGATCGCCTACCTGTCGTCGGAGCAAAGCGAGCCGACCAAGGTGCTGGAAGCGGAACAAGTGACGCGTCTGCAATCGGAAGGCCTGGAAACGGCCTTGAGCAAGCTCGACGCCCGTTCGCGCCGCATCATCGAAGCGCGCTGGCTGGCCAACGACGACGGTTCCGGCGCCACCCTGCACGCGCTGGCGGAAGAGTTCGGCGTATCGGCCGAACGCATCCGCCAGATCGAAGTGGCGGCGCTGAAAAAAATGAAGGGCGCCCTGGCCGCCTGGGTGTAATCACAAGCAATGCCGCAATGCAAAAGGCGCCGCAAGGCGCCTTTTGGTTTTATAACTGATATTTATCAACAGATAAACATTGTCAGCCCTTACGCTGCAGCCAGGCCCTTGACGAGGACTTCGGCAACCAATTCATTCAGATCCGCGCCGCGTTCCTTGGCCAGGGTCTGCAATTGCAACACCAGATCGCTGTTCAGCTTGACGGCGAATGGCACCAGGCCCAAGGCCTGATCGCGCTTGCGCTGCTCGCGGCGGTCGACGACCACCGCTTCCTTACCGAATGCACCGGCGCCGGGAACACTCATCTTTCCCATCAGTTTCTTGGCATCGCTTTTGGCCAGGTCGGTTTTTTTCATGGTTGTTTCCTGATTTTCAAAACAGCCATTTTACGCAGTAATCGGCGCGCCGCGTGGCCGGCGCGTCAATTCATCGGCAGCACGCCAATAGTGCGCCTGAAAAATATCATTTTGTTACCATCATTTTATCCCACGCGTGAACAAGCACGCCGGGGACGCTCTACCTGAAAGGAAAAACATGCATTACCTGACCCGCTCTTATCGCACCATGCTGCTTCCCCTGTTCTTCGCCTGCCTGGCCGTACTGGCGGGCTGCGGCGCGGCCGGCAGCGCCGGCGACGCGGAAAACACGCCGCGCAGTGTCACCCACGTGCTGTCGCCGGGCGAACAGGTCGCCATCACGGCCACCGATACCCTGAAACTCGAGCGCGTCAACGACAGCCGCTGCCGCAAGGGCGCCGTGTGCGTGTGGAAAGGCTACGTCAGCTACAGTTTCAGTTTGCTCAACAGTGCTGGCGCCACCGACATCGTCCTGTCCGATTCCATGCCCGGCGCTTCCAGTTCCGTCACCGTCAATCACCTGACGTTTACCTTGCTCGACGTCGACCCGGCCACGCCGCCCGCCCTGAACGCGGAACAACCGAGCTATCGGGTCAAGGTCAAGATCACGCAGGGCGCGCTGCCCCGTTAAGCGCTAGGCATCGTGGCGCTGGCGGCTGTCGGTCGGCGCCTGTTGCCGGTCCAGCATGCCGTAATCGCGCACGACGGCGGCGATGCGCAGCCGGTAATCGTCAAATACGCCCTGCCGGCCAGCCGATTGCGCCGCCCGGTGCGCTTCCAGCTGCCGCCACTGCGCCAGCGCCGCCTCGTCGCGAAAGAACGACAGCGACAGCAGTTTGCCTGGCTCGCTCAGGCTGCTGAAGCGCTCGATGGAAATGAAGCCATCGACTTCGTCGAGCAGGGGCCGTAGCGCAGCGGCCAGGTCCAGATACTGCTGGCGACCTTCGGCGCTGGGCCAGACTTCAAAAATCACGGCAATCATGCATTTTCTCCTTGCGTAAACACGGGGATGCGGGCGTTCAGCGACGGCAGAGAACGCCACGCCAGCGGCATGCCTTCCAGCCCATCGGCCCACGCCTGCAAACAAGCCGCAACGATGGCCTGCGCGATGGACTGGCCCGGACAGACATGGCGGCCATGGCCAAAACCCAACTCCGCATGGCTGGCGCTGGCCAGCACGACGACGATCATCTGTCCGGCCGGCACGCGCACGTCATCGAACTCCACGTCTTGCACCGTGTAGCGGCGCGTGTTGTGGATCGACGGATCAAAACGGCTGACTTCGCGCAGCATGGCCGGCCATCGCTCAGGTGTTGCACGCAGTTGCACCAACAACTCCGGCTGCGTGCGCAAGGCAACGACGGCATTGCCCAGCAAGCCGGCAGTGGCGTCGCAGGTCTGCGACAGCAAACCCACGAGATTGGCCGGCAAGCCGCTCCCCATGGCATCGGTCTCTGTCACGATACTGGCCAGCAGGCTGCCCGGCCGCGCGCTGCCCTCGCGCAGCAAGTGGCCAAAACCTTGCAGAAGGGCATCGGCCGCTTCCTGCGCGCCAGCCAGTTGTTCTCCATTGCTGAGCGGCGACAGGCAAGCAACAAAAGCGCGCGTCCAGGCCGCCAGCGCCGGCCATTGCGCTGGCGCAAAGCCCAGCAAGTCTGCCATGGCAAACAGTGGCAGTTGAAAAATCGCCTCATTCAGCTGGGCAGCGCCGACGGGCACACGGTCGCTGGCCAAGCGCAATGTCTGCGCCTGCAGGCGAACCACATCCACCTGCCCCAGCGCGCGCACCAGCACCTGTTTCGGCACGGCATGCCGTTCGCCATCGTTCATGCGTACCAGTTCCGCAAAAATCGCGCCGCACGGCGTGCCCGCCAAGTTGTGCGGCACGCCCAAGCCCTGCGGGCGCACGCGGCAAGCGGGATGCGCGAGCACGGCCCGCACGCCGGCCGCGCCCGTCGCCAGCCAGCAATCGAGTGCCGCATCGAAACGCAGCGGCGGACCGTCCGCCAGGCGGCGATAGTAGTCATACGGCGCCGCGTGGGTGACGGCTGAAAAAGGGTCGGCGGGGTCGGCGAGCGGCATGCGCATTCCATTGCAGTGAGGTGGGGACACGAGTATGCTGCTCCTTCCACCACTACACTTCGCCCACGAACGAACCATGGATGACAAACTTCCCTCGGCCGACATGGGCCTGGCGCAACTGGCCGGCGCCATCGCCGAACCGGCCCGCGCACGCATGCTGTGCAGCCTGCTCGATGGCCATGCGCGCACGGCCACGGAATTGGCCACGCTGGCCGAAGTGGGCGCCTCGACGGCCAGCGCCCATCTGAGCCGGCTGCGCGACGATGGCTTGCTGTCCATGCTGGCGCAGGGCAAGCACCGCTACTACCGTCTGGCCAGCGCGGAAGTGGGCCAAGCCCTCGAAGCGCTGCTGGTGGTGGCCGGCGTGCCTGCAACGCCATTTACTCCATCGACGCCGGACCGCCTGCGCCATGCGCGCACCTGTTACGACCACATGGCCGGCACCGTCGCCGTCGCCCTGCACGACCAGTTGCACGCGCAGGGCTGGCTGCTGGACGACGGCGGAGAATATCGTCTGTCGGAAGCGGGCGCGGCCGGCATGGCGGCCCTGGGCATCGACGTGCCGCAATTGCTCAAGCAGCGCCGCCGCTTCGCCTGTGCCTGCCTGGACTGGAGCGAACGGCGCGCCCACCTGGGCGGCGCGCTGGGGGCCGCCCTGCTGCAACTGGCCCTGCGCCAGCGCTGGGCCGAACGCGAACTCGACAGCCGCGCCCTGCGCATCACGCCGGCCGGCGAACGGCGCCTGCTGGCCGCCTTCGGCGCTTGCTGAGGGAAGCACGATGATCGCGTTCCAGGAACTGGCCAAACAATACGGCAGCTTCGAAGCCGTCAAGCCGCTGACCCTGCAAGTGGGCAAAGGAGAAGTCTTCGGCTTCCTGGGCCCGAACGGGGCGGGCAAGACCACCACCATCCGCATGCTGATGGGCATCCTCGTGCCCAGCAGCGGCCGCGTGCTGGTCGACGGCCTCGATTGCCAGCGCGACGGCGCCGCCGTCAAGCGCAAGGTGGGCTATTTGCCCGACAATCCCATCTTTTACGATTATTTGCGGGGCCGCGAAATCCTGCAATTCGTCGCCGAAATGCATGGTTTTTCGCGCATGGAAGCAGCCGCCCGCGCCGCGCGCCTGCTCACGGAATTCGGCCTCGATGAAGCGAGCGAGGATTTCGCCGTCAATTACTCGCTGGGCATGAAAAAGAAACTGGGCCTGGCCTGTGCGCTGATACACGATCCGGCCGTGCTGATCCTCGATGAACCGATCAACGGTCTCGACCCGCGTGCTTCGCGCGACGTGCAGGAACGCTTGCTGCGCATCGCCGCGGCCGGCACCACCATCTTCGTTTCCACGCATTTGCTCGATATGGCGCAAAAACTGTGCAGCCGCGTTGCCATCATCCACCGTGGCGCCCTGGTCGCCACGGGCAGCCTGGACGATATCCGCCGGCAGCTGTCCAGCGACGGCAGCCTGGAAGACCTCTTTTTGCAACTCACTGATGAGACGTCGACCGCATGACACCGGCGCCACCCACCGCCTGGCGCGCCGTCTGGCTGCTGACACGCTTGCGCCTGCAGCGCCTGCTCAACGTCAGCGGCAGGGGCTGGTCGTTCAAGCGGAGCGGCAAGAGCCGGGCCGCCACGCCAGGCAAAAAACGGGGACGCTGGCTGCTGGGCGCGCTGCTGCTCTTGCCCATGCTATTTTCCTCCGGCAATATCGCCCGCCACAACCTGCTGAACATGCATTGCCTGCTCGACCAGGTGGCCGTTTGCCAGGCCAAGGGCAGCATGAACGCGGGCGAGCGCGTGCTGGCGCCCGTCATCGCCCACTTGATCGAGCAACCCTTCAGTACGGCGCTGGCGGGCGCCCTGACCCTGCAATTGGCCCTGCTGTGGCTGGTCAGTGTTCTGCTGCCGCTGGGCATGGGAGAACTGTCAAAGCCAGACTGGGATCTGGAATGGCTGGTCACCCTGCCCGTCGAGAAAAGCAATTTGCTGTGGGCGCGCGTGCTTGAACGCACGCTGGTCAACCCGCTCGGCCTGCTGGTGCTGTGGCCCTGCACCACCATGATCGCCTGGTATTCGGGCCAGGGCTGGTTTTCGCCGTTGCCGGGCCTCTTTGCCTGCCTGCTCCTGCTGGCCCTGGCGGCCATGCTGCGTACCCTGGTCGACACGGGCTTGCGCCTGTCGTTCAGTCCCGCGCAGCTGGGCAACCTGCAGGCGCTGTTATCGGTGGCCGGCCTGTTTCCCATGTATATGGGCATGTCCTTCGGCATGGGCGCGGGCGGCTTTGCCCACGAGTGGGCGGCGGCCATGCCCGCCTGGAGCGCCTGGACGCCGCCCGGCCTGCTGGTTACATTGCTCAATGCCAAGGGTGCGGCGGCAGCGCTGCCGGCCGCCCTGCTGCTGGCGCAATGCCTGTGCCTGATGCTGTTGGGCATGGCGCTGCTAAGCCACCAGTTGCGCCATGGCGTGGTGGGCGCGGGCCAGCGCGAGGCCAGCCGCAAGCCGTCCCCGGCGGTACCGCCCACAGGCAAGTGGCGCGCCAGCATCGGCACGGTGATCCAGCGCCGCGAACTGACCTTGCTGCTGCGCGACCGTAATTTTCTCGTGCAAACCCTGCTGCTGCCCTTGCTGATCCTCGGCGGCCAGGCCCTGTTCTCGGGCCAGGCGCGCGACCTGCACGAACTGCTGTCCAGCCCCGCCTTGCTGGCCTCCACCGGCTTTTTCCTCGGCACCTATGTGCTGATGATGTCGGCCTTCCAGACCCTCAACAAGGAAGGCGGCGCGCTGTGGCTGCTGTACACGTTTCCCGTCTCCGTCGAACAGGCGCTGCGGCAAAAGGCCCAGCTGTGGGCCGCGCTGGCCCTGCTGTATCCATTGATCCTGTTCGGCGTGGCGCTGGCCTGGCAAGACGCCTGGCGCTGGGACATGGCGGGGTTGATGCTGCAGGCCCTGGCCGGCATCCCCCTGTACTCGCTGATCGCCGTGGCGCTGGGCGTGTTTGCCAGCGATCCGCTGGCCGCCGAGGCGACGTCAAAAATACGGCCTGCCTACACGTATCTGTACCTGCTGCTGACCGGCCTGTATATCGCCGCGCTGGCCGCCGGCAACCCCGTGCAGCAACTGGTGTTTGTCGTGCTCACGGGCGCGCTGGCCGCGGCACTGTGGCAAAAGGCGCGCGACGCTTTGCCCTACCTGCTCGACCCGGTCGCCTCGCCGCCGGCCAGAATCACGGCGGCCGACGGCTTGATCGCCGCCATGCTGTTTTTCATTCTGCAAACACTGGCCTTGATCCTGCTCAAGTACCCGGTGGCCGCGCCGCTCACGTATGTGCTGCTACGCCTCGTGTATTGGCGCGCAGGGACGGCCGGCGTGCCGCGCATGGCACAGGGCCGCCAGCCGTGGCGCTGGGGAGGCGCAGGCGCCTGTGCCGCGGTGCTGTTCGGCGTCGGCTACGCGGCCCTGTTGCCGCCTGGCACGCTTCCACCGGCCGGCGGGCACTGGCCGTGGCTGCTGGCACTGGGCGTGCTGGCCGCGCCCCTGTGCGAGGAATTCATCTTCCGCGGCTTGCTGCAGGGCGGCTTGCGCCGTTCCCTGCCGGCCTGGAAGGCGATCACTGTCGCCGCCGCCCTGTTTGCCATCGTGCATCCACCGGCCGCCATGCTGCCCGCCTTCGCGCTGGGCCTGTGCACGGGCATCGCATACGAGCGCAGCGGCGCTCTGCTGGCGCCCATGCTGGTGCATGCCGCCTACAACGCCGCCCTCCTCGCGTACCAGTTGCAAGGATAGATACAGGCACAGACAAGTTTGCTAGAATCGCACACGATTTCCGTCCGTATCCCAACCAATGACTACGCACAGATCACGCATGAATCCACGCTTGTTTGCACCATGTATCCTCGTTGCGCTGCTGAGCGGCTGCACGGTACTCGCCCTGCGCCCCAACAGCGGCGTCGAAAACCGCATGTTCACCGTGCAGGAAGCCCCGCGCCTGCGCATCGACGCGCCCAAGGCGCGCATCCAGAATCCCATGCCCAACGACCACTTCATCGGCATCGCCCTGTCCGGCGGGGGCAGCCGCGCGGCCAATTTCTCGGCCGCCTCGCTGGAGCAGCTGGAGCAGTTCGGCCTCGTCAGCGGCGCCTCGGCCATCTCCGGCGTCTCGGGCGGCGCCATCGCGGGCGGCTACTATGCGCTGCATGGCAAGCAGACGGATTGGCCTTTGCTGCGCAGCAAACTGAAAACGGATTTCTTCGGCCAGACCATTTTGAAACCGGCCAACCTGACGACGATGTTGTTGACGAACAAGACGCGTACCTCGTTCCTGTCCGACGTGTTTGACGATGTGCTGTACGACAAGAAAACCTACGAGGACTTGCCGCACGACGGCCCCATTTTCCTGGCCAATGCAACAGACGCCACCGATGGCGGCAAGCGCGTGGTGTTTTCCTATGAGTATTTTTACGGCACCCTGCATTCGCCGATCCAGGATATCCGCCTGGCCACGGCCGTGGCCACCTCGGCCGCCTTTCCCGGCGTGTTCGATTCCGTCACCTTCGAGCGTTTCCGTCCGAAAAACACCTTCGTGCCGGAGCTCGGTTCCGAGTCGCGCGAATCGCCGTCGTACGTGCACCTGTTCGATGGCGGCGCGGCCGACAACCTGGGCGTGGAAACCCTGTGGGACGTGGCCTTGACGCAGCTGTACGGCAACGACATGGCCATCGTGCCGCCGCGCCTGAACAGCAAGCCCTTCATCCTCATTTCCATCGACGCCAACGCGCCCAATTCCAGCGCCGTCTTCGAAAAGATGTCGGACGAGCGCCAGCCGCTGGACCGCATCTTCAACAAGAATATCTACGACGCCGTCGACGCCCTGTTTTCGCGCCAGCGCAAGGAAAACCTCGTCAAGATGGGCTTTGGGCAAGCCCGCTTCGACACCATCACGCATGAAAACTTTGGCGACCTGAGCCAGAAATTCGTCAAGGGCAAGCGCACCTCGGCTTTTGCCATCCCCGTGCTGTGCCGTCCCCACCTGGGCCAGTACCGCTGCGAAGTCGATGCGGCCGATCCCTTGCCGGGCCAGATCCGCACGCGGCTGGAAGGCTTTGCCTGGCATATTTCCATCGACCAGATCGCCTCGCTGGCGCTGCGCCTGTCCAGCGGCGATGCGCAAGTCGACGGTGCACGCAAGGAAGAGCGCGCCGCCCTCGTCAAGCTGCAGCGCCTGGCCACGCAGACGAAAACCCATCTGAAGCTGACTGGCCCGGAAAATTGCAGCCCGGACGTTTTGCAATCGGCCCTGTACAGCGCCGCGCGCGTGCTGATCCTCGACGACGAGGAATCGCGCTTCGCCCTGTGCGACTACATGCTGGCGGGCCAGCTGATCAATGACGATACCGTCTGCAAGCAGCGCTATGTGCACGCCGTGCCTCGCTTCGCCATCGAGAGTGAAGATTTGCAGTACCGCAACCTGAGTTCGGACGGCAATTCCGTGAACGTACCGATACGCTGCAAGAAGTAAGCGCGCACAAAAAAACCCGCACGATCGCTCGTGCGGGTTTTAGCGCAAGGATTCCAAGCGCCCGGCTGATTTAGATCAACCGACTACGCCTGCGCATGTAGCTGCGGCTTAACGCACCTTCCAGTTCCTGCTCCGTTTTATGTTGGTTCACCGTGTACAGGGCCCACAGGGCCGCCGGCGCCCAGCCGATCACAGTGCACTGCAAGATCAAGGCGGCGGCACCGGCCAGCGGGCGCCCCAGCATGAAAAACGTGAGACACGGAAGTAGCAAGGCTATCAGCAATCGCATCACGACATACTCTCCTTCAAAATAGAGCAGCGGACAAGGGCCGGTATCCGGTCCGTCCCCCGCCCGCTGCGTACTGCTCCTTATAGATGCACGGAGATTTGCGGCATCAAGTCGTCAAAGGTGCGACCGTTGCCGTTTTCTCCGATGGCGTGCATCTTCCATTCGCCGTTATGGCGGTACAGCTTGGCCATGATCTGTGCCGTGTGGCTACCTTGCACAGACAGGTTGAAACGCGCGACTTCCTGGTTATTGCTGGCATTCAAGATGCGGCAATAGGCGTTTTCCACCTGCGAGAAGTTCTGGCCAGTAAAGCTGTTGACGGTGAAGACGAGGCTTTTCACGTGCGCCGGCACTTTCGACAGATCGACATTGATCTGTTCGTCGTCGCCATCGCCCGCGCCCGTGCGGTTGTCGCCCGTGTGGACGATACTGCCGTCCTTGCTTTTCAGCTGGCGGAACCAGACGATGTCGGATGTGCTCTTGTTTTCATCGAACATGACGCACGACGCGTCCAGGTCGACGGCTTCCGTCTTCGAACCGAAACCGAGGAAACCCTTGGTCTTGGCCGCATCCCAGCCCAGGCCCATGGTGATACGGGTCAGGGTGGTACCAGCTTCTTTGTCCAGAGAAATCTTCTGGCCCTTGCTCAAATTGACAGACATACGCATAGCTCCTGTTTGCTTGGTTACATCAAATATTAGTTACGCCGGCTTGCTTTGGGTCCAGGCGAGGAAGGCCGCACGGTTGCGCGAGCACACGAGGATTTTTCCCGTGCCTGAAAACTTCAGCACTATGCCCTCGCCGCTGGTCTGGCTGTTGATCAGGTTCCCCAGAAAGCCGCCGCTGCTGCCGGTCGTCATGGAAATTTCGTATTGCAGGCGGTTGTCCCAGCACACGACGTGCGAGTTATCGATCACCACGTCCTTGCCAGGCGTCACTTCCAGTATCGACATCGCGCCAAAACCGGACACCGCCAACTGGCCGCTGCCTGCCGTCTCGGTAATGAAAAAACCACCGCTCTGGGCAAACAGCGCGTTGCCAAGGCTCTGCGTGCGCACCTTCAATTCCACGCCAGCACTGGCCGCCACGAAGGCGCCGTCGCTGATCATGTATTGCTGGGCACCCACCTCGAGCACCCGCATCGCGCCAGGCAAGGTAGGCGACAGCAGACAGTCGCCGTCGCCCCGCATGGCTTCGATATGCTGCTGAAAGAACGATTCCCCGTTGGCAAAGGTGCGCATCAGCGCGGCGCCTATGCCGCCAGTCATCTTGCCTTTCAGCTCAAGATTGGTTTCCATCATCACCATCGCATTGGATTCGCAATAAATCTTCTCGCCCTTGGCAAGCGACACATGCAGGAACGGGTCGACGTCCCCGGTAATATTGAAAACTGGCATGCCTGTTCCTTCCTCAACTCAGTAATGATGGGGGCGGTCCATACAGCGGACCGCCTTGACTGCTTACAACTTAAACACCGACACCAAAGGAGGCAGCCAGTGGGCCCAGACCGCCTTTATAACCCTGGCCGATGGCCTTGAATTTCCAATCGGCGCCATTGCGGTAGATCTCACCAAAGACCATCGCCGTTTCCGCCGAACCGTCTTCCGACAGGTCGAAGCGGGCGATTTCCGTGTTGCCGTTGGCATTCACGCAGCGTACGTACGCCTTCGATACCATACCAAAGTTTTGCTTGCGCGCTTCGGCATCGTGAATCGTCACGCAGACGGCGATCTTGTCGATCTCGGCTGGCACCGTGGCCAGGTCGACGATGACGGTTTCATCATCGCCATCGCCGGCGCCGGTGGTGTTGTCGCCCGAGTGGGTGACGGAACCGTCGCTCGATTTCAGATTGTTGTAGAAAATCATGTCGACGTCGGCGCGAACCTTGCCGTCGGCCTTCAACAGGAACACGGAGCCGTCGATGTCGAACGCGGCGCCATCGGTGGCGCGGGCATCCCAGCCCAGGCCGATGATCATCTTCGAGATGCCGGGAGCTTCTTTGCTCAGGTTGACGTTGCCGCCTTTTTGCAGACTGATTGCCATGATGTGTTTCTCCTATGTGGGTTGTGTATCACCAAACACCTGGCGTCCTCCACCGGCCTGACTCCCCAGGCCGGCGGCGACGCTTGCTACAACTTGCCGACAAACGGGTGTAGTCGTTTGCCGCGCATTCTTTACACTGCTGTTGCCTTGACCGCTTCCAGCGCTTCCGTCGGGCCTTCTTCAAGCGCCATCCTGCGCTTGTAGCGGATCGACGACCACAGCGAGGCGAGAATGAAGGCCACGCCGATCAGACCCGTGAAGATCTCGGGAATGTGGAACTTCATGCTGACCAACATGATCACGGCCAGGATACCGATCGCATAGTGCGCGCCGTGCTCCAGATAAACGAACTCGTCGAGCGTACCCTTGCGCACCAGGAACACCGTCATCGACCGCACGAACATCGCGCCGATAGCCAGGCCCAGCATGATGATCACGACATCCTTGGTGATGGCAAACGCGCCGATCACGCCGTCAAAGCTGAACGAAGCGTCGAGCACTTCCAGGTACAGGAAGCCGCCGATACCGCCGCGCTTGACGATGTCGCCCACGTTGCCGTCGCCGTTATCGCCTTCCAGCAAGCCGCTGACCACATCGACGCCCACGTAGGTCAAGATGCCCCACAGGCCGGCCGTCAGGACCACCAGTTTCTGGCCTTCTTCGATCATCGACAGGCTGGCCATCAGGGTGCCCAGCGCGATCATCACGGAAATCGACGAGATCTTGCCCAGCGCGCCCAGTTTTTCTTCAATACGGCCCAGCCAGTGCGTTTCTTTTTCGTCGTCCAGCAGGAAGTTCAGGAACACCAGCAGCAGGAAGATGCCGCCGAAGGCCGCCACTTCCGCATGGTGGTTCGTCAGGTGCATCGAGTACTGTTCAGGATTGCTCAGTGCCAGATTCCATACTTCCATCAAGCCCAGGTCAGCCGCTTGCGCCACGATGACCAGCGGGAACACCAGACGCATACCGAACACGGCGATGATGATGCCGACGCCCAGGAACAGGCCCTGCCAGAACTTGTCCCAATTCTTCAGCACCGAAGCATTGACCACCGCGTTGTCAAACGACAGCGAGACTTCCATCACGCCCAGGATCACCGCGATACCGAGCGCCGCCAGCATCGTCTGCACGCCACCGTGCGTGTAACCCCACCAGGCGGAAATGCCCAGGCAGATAAATGTCACTAGAAATGACACTCTGAAATGTTTCATCGATAGTTCCCCTTTATCCAAATTCAATGGA
Organism: Janthinobacterium sp. KBS0711; assembly: GCF_000988085.1. NCBI lineage: Bacteria > Pseudomonadati > Pseudomonadota > Betaproteobacteria > Burkholderiales > Oxalobacteraceae > Janthinobacterium > Janthinobacterium sp. KBS0711. The sequence continues at coordinate 78,872 of NZ_LBCO01000018.1, forward strand.
ACGTAGTATAGGGATGTGTGACACATTTAAAAATAGAAGATAATGGAAGTATTACTTCGTAAAAACAGAAGATAGAGGATGCAGCGATGAAAACCACGGGCTTCAATTACCGCCATTTGTACTTCTTTTGGGTGGTCGCCAAGGAAGGCGGCGTGACGCGCGCGGCTGAACGGCTGGGACTGGCCGTGCAAACCATCAGCACCCAGCTGGCCCTGCTGGAAAAGGAGCTGGGCCGCTCGCTGCTGCAGCCGCAGGGACGGCGTTTGGTGCCGACGGAAGCGGGCCGCCTGGCGCTCGGCTATGCGGACCAGATTTTTCTCTTGGGCGAGCAGATGCAGGATGCGCTGGCCGATGCGGACGCGGAAAAGATGCGCCTGACGGTGGGCATTTCCGATTCCCTGCCGAAACTGATGGCGTATCGCATGCTCGACGCCACGCGCAGCCTGGACCAGCCCATCAAGCTCGTGTGCCTGGAAGACGAATTCGAATCCCTGCTGGCCGACCTGGCCCTGCACAAGCTGGACCTGGTGTTGACGGACCGTGCCGTGCCGGCCGGCGCCAGCCTGCGCGTGTCCAGCCACCTGTGGGGAGAGAGCGCCATGAAGCTGTTCGGCATCCCCGCGCTGGCCGAACAGTACCGCGGCAATTTCCCGCACAGCCTGCACGGCGCGCCATTCCTGCTGCCCGCGCGCAATAACGCCTTGCGCGGGCGCATCGACGAATGGATGGTGCAGCAAGGCGTGCGTCCCGACGTGGTCGGCGAATTCGAGGACAACGCCATGCTCAACGCGTTTGGCCGCAAGGGCCTGGGCCTGTTCTTCGCCTCCGCCAGCCTGGCGGCCGATATCGAGGAGCAATTCGGCGCCGTGCTGGTCGGCGACGCCTCGTCCCTGCGCGAACAGTTTTACGTCATCTCGAACGAACGCAAGATCATGCACCCGGCGCTCGACGTGATCCTGGCGGCCATCCAGGGGACGACAAAGATTAACAAGGAAACCTCATAAATCCATTCGAAAATAACGTTTGAATAATCAATCAAAAGCGATTGTAATAAAGCCTGAGACAAACACGCGCCCAGCCCTCGCCGGAAGGGCGCGATTACCATAAAAAAACAGGAGCGGCACCATGTCCATGGCAGGCAAGACGATCGATATTCCCGATCTCATCAATAACAACAAGATCGGCTCCTTCCAGATCGGCATGCTGATCCTGTGCGGGCTGTGCGTCATCATGGATGGCTTCGACGTGCAGGCGATGGGCTATGTGGCGCCCGCCATCATCGCCGACTGGCATGTGAGCAAGGCCAACCTGGGTCCCGTGTTTGGCGCGGGCCTGCTGGGCATGCTGGTCGGCTCGCTCGTGTTCAGCATCACGGCCGACAAGTTCGGCCGCCGCCCCGTGCTGATCGGCTCGACCATCTTCTTTTCCCTGTGCATGCTGGTCACGCCGCTGGCAACGACCATCGAGCAATTGCAACTGATCCGTTTCATCACGGGACTGGGCCTGGGCGCCGTGATGCCGAACGCCATGGCGCTGGCCGGCGAATACAGCCCCCTGCGCAAGAAAGTCACCCTGATGATGCTGGTCTCGTGCGGCTTTACCCTGGGCGCCGTGCTGGGCGGTTTATTGTCCGCCGCGCTGATTCCCGCCTTCGGCTGGCAATCCGTGTTTTACGTGGGCGGCGTGGTGCCGCTGGTCATCGGCGTACTGATGTTCTTCCTGCTGCCGGAATCGATGCAATTCCTCGTGCTCAAGAAACGCAAGCTGGATAAAGTGGCGCAATGGCTGAAACGCATTGACCCGACGGTGACCATCACGGCCGACACGCAATACGTCGTGCATGAGAAAGAACACAAGGGCGCGCCCGTGCTGCAATTGTTTACGGGCGGCCGCGCGAAGATGACGATACTGCTGTGGGTCATCAACTTCATGAATTTGCTGAACTTGTATTTCCTGTCGAACTGGCTGCCGACGATCGCCAAGGAAGCGGGCCTGTCGACGGCGAACGCCGTGCTGGCCGGCACGGCCCTGCAAGTGGGCGGCACCATCGGCACCCTCGTCATGGGCCAGCTGATCGACCGCTCCAGCTTCCGCCGCATCCTGCTGCCATGCTTCCTGGTCGCCGCCGTGGCCATTGCCCTGATCGGCCGTCCGGACGTATCGCTGGCGTTCCTGTTCATCACGATCTTCATCGCCGGCTTTTGCGTGGTGGGCGGCCAGCCGGCCGTCAACGCCCTGGCGGCCAGCTACTATCCGACCACCTTGCGCTCGACGGGCATCGGCTGGAGCCTGGGCGTGGGCCGCATCGGTTCCATCATCGGCCCCGTGCTCGGTGGCGAGTTGATCCGCCTGAACTGGCCCAACAGCACGATTTTCCTCGTCGTCGCCATTCCCGCCATCGTCTCGGCCGTCATGGTCTTTGCCATGCGCGGCGGACCGCAAACGGCCGCCAAAGCGTAAGGCCAGCGTCCGCGCGCCCGTCCCTGGCGGGGTGGCGCGCGGCAAAATTAGGCTATGGCGCCCTTCGTCGTTTAAGATGACGTTTTACCAGCCCATCTTCAGCGCCCCCATGCACAATGTCTTGCTAGTCCTGCTCGCCCTCTTCCTGGTCGCGCTGAACGGTTTTTTTGTTGCCGCCGAATTTGGCATCGTCACATTGCGGCGCACGCGCATCCGCGCCATCGCCAAGACGCAGGGACTGCGGGGCCGCATCCTGGCCAAGGTGCATGGCCAGCTGGACGCCTACCTGTCCGCCTGCCAGCTGGGCATCACTCTCGCGTCGCTGGGCCTGGGCTGGGTCGGCGAACCGGCGTTCGCCGGCCTGCTCGAGCCGCTGTTCGGCGCCATCGGCGTCACCTCGCAAGAGCTGATCCATGGCGTCTCCTTCGTCGTCGCCTTCAGCGTGATTTCCTTCCTGCATATCGTCGTGGGCGAACTGGCGCCCAAATCGATGGCCATCCGCAACCCGGAAGCCGTCGGCCTGTGGAGCGCGATCCCCCTTTACGGCTTTTACTGGGCCATGTACCCGGCCATCTACCTGCTCAACGCCAGCGCCAACTGGGTGCTGCGCCTGGCGGGCCTGTCCGGCAAGGGCGGCCACGACGCCCATTACTCGTCCGAAGAACTGAAACTGATCCTGCGCACCAGCCAGCCCGGCGAAAAGTTTACGCGCGACGAGCGCAACATCCTGGCCCAGTCGCTTGATTTCGAACAGATGACGGTATCGGACCTGATGCGCCCGATCAATGAAGTGATCGCCCTGCACGCCTCGAACACGCTGGAAGAAAACCTCGACACGGTGCTGCGCAACCGCTTCAGCCGCTATCCGTATTTCGACACGAATGAAGACGACGTGCTCGGCGTCGTGCACCTCAAGGATCTGTTCTTTGCCCAGCAGGCGGGCAAGCCGATCACCTCGCTCACGCCGTTTTTGCGTCCCGTGGACATCATTTCCGCGCGCACGCCGGCATTGGAACTGTTCCGGCGCTTTCGCGACGGCGCGCCCCACTTCGCCCTGATCGGCGAAAAGGGCAAGCGCCCGCTGGGGTTCATTACCCTGGATAACTTGCTCGGCGCCATGGTCGGTGAAATCCGCGATGAATTCCGCCGCAATGAAAACGACTGGCTCAAGCAAAGCGACGGCACCCTGATCGGCAAGGCCAGCTTGCCCATCTTCTCGCTCGAACGCATCCTCGGCATCGATATCGAAAACGAGGAACTGGGGCTGGACGACGTGGAATCGGTGGGCGGCTTGATCATGGTCAAGCTCGGTGACATTCCGAAGCAGGGCCAGCGCATCACCTTTGTCGACTTCGACATCGTTGTCAAGAAGATGAACGGGCCCCGCATCGTGCTCATTAAAGTGATCCCGAAGCAGGAACGGGACCTGGACGCCGATTTAAGAGATTAATTACTTCTTGCTCGTCAGGGTATCTTTGCCCTGCGGCACGGTGGTCTCGCCCACCGTCCACGTTTGCAGCAAGCTGTACAGCACCGCCAGCAGGGTCGGACCGATAAAAATACCGACGAAGCCGAAGGCCAGCACGCCGCCCAGCACCCCGAGCAGCACGAGCAGGAACGGCAGGCTGCTGCCGCGGCTGATCAGCATGGGTTTCACAACGTTATCCACGCCGCTGATCAGCAATCCCCCCCACACCAGCATGAAGATGCCCCAGCCCGTCTGGCCGTCATTGAACAGCCAGATGGCGGCGCCACCCCAGATCAGGGGCGGGCCGACGGGGATCAGCGAAAAGATGAAGGTGGCCACGCCCAGCAGCGCCACGGCCGGCACGCCGGCGATCAGAAAACCCACCACGGCCACCAGCGCTTGCGCCAGCGCCGTGCCCAGCAAGCCGTACATGACGCCGCGCACGGTGCGGCTGATGGTCAGGCCCACGCCCGGCGCGCTGTCGCCGATGATGCGGCCGGCGCCCGTCATCAAGGCGCGGCTCAGTTGCTGGCCGTCGCGGTAGAGAAAGAAGCTGACGAACACGGCCAGGCTGGTCTGCGCCAGGCCCGTACCCAGCAGGATGCCGCCGGAAGCGAGGAAGTGGCGCGCCGGCTCCAGCATGGTCTTGCCCAAATTGAGTAATTCCTCGCGGTCAGCGAGCAGGCGCTCCACGTAGCCAGCGATGGTTTCGCCCACCACGGGAATGCTGGCCAGCCAGGCCGGCGGATGCAGGCCGCCCGATTCCAGCGCGGCGCGCAACTGTTCATAGATGCGCGACACATTGTCGGCCAGGTTGTAGGTGACGAGGGCCAGCGGCAGCACGATGACGAGCAGCAGCGACAGGGTCATGATGGCGGCCGCCCAGTTGCGCCGTCCCTTCAGGCGTTCCAGCAGCAGCAGGTACAAAGGCCAGCTGGAAATGCCCACGCAGGCGGCAAACAGCATGGCGGCCAAGAAGGGCCGCAAGACGAAAAAGCAGCCGATCAACAAAAAGATGATGGCTGCCAGGCGGGCGTGCGGCTCGAAACGTTTGTCCATGTACTGCATATCCTGAAGATGGCGCCTGGGGGCGCGACCGGATCAGGATAGCAGAAGTTTAAGATCGTGCGCGATGGAGGCAGGCTTTTCGCCGTGGCGCACGAACAGGCGGATCTTGCCTTCGCGGTCGAACACATAAGTGCCGGCCGTGTGGTCGACCGTATAGCTGCTGTCCGTCTCGCCCTCGACCTTGGCGTAATACACCTTGAATTCCTTGGCCACCTTGGCCGTCGCGGCAGCGTCGCCATACAGGCCCACGAAGCGCTTGTCGAAGGCCGGCACATACTGCGCCAGCAATTCCTGCGTGTCGCGCTCGGGGTCGACGGTGACGAACAGCACTTGCACCTGGTCCGCCTGCGGGCCCATTTCCTGCATCACCTGGGCCATGTCGGCCATGGTGGTAGGGCACACGTCCGGGCATTGCGTGTAGCCGAAGAACATCAGCACCAGCTTGCCCTTGTAGTCGGCCAGGGTGCGCGGGTGGCCCGTGTGGTCCGTCAGCGCGAACTCGCGCGCGTAGCCGAGGCCCGTCACGTCCGTGTTCTTGAAGGCCAGCTTGGTCGCGGCAGGCTTGCCGCAGCCGGCCAGGACGGCGACCAGCGCGGCCGCCAGCAACAGAGTCAGGTATTTTTTCATGTGCCGAGAGGAATGTAGTGGTCGACCAGCAAGGCCGCGAACAGCAATGCCAGGTAGATGATGGAAAACGTAAAAGCCTTGCGTGCGATCAAGTCCGTGTAGTGGCGGTACATCTTCCACGCGTAATACAGGAAGCCGGCGTTGAGCACCACGGCCGACGCCAGATAGATCAGGCCGCTCATGCGCACGGCGTACGGCAGCAAGGTGGTGGCGGCCAGCGCGATCGAGTACAGCCAGACGTGAAATTGCGTGAATTGCATGCCGTGCGTGACGGGCAGCATGGGCAGGCCCGAGCGCGCATAATCGTCGCGCCGGTACATGGCCAGGGCCCAGAAGTGCGGCGGCGTCCATACGAAAATGATCAGCACCAGCAGCCAGGCCTGCATCGGCACGTCGTTGGCGACGGCCGCCCAGCCCAGCGCGGGCGGCATGGCGCCGGACAGGCCGCCGATGACGATGTTTTGCGGCGTAGCGGGTTTCAGCACCATGGTGTAGATCAGGGCATAGCCGACAAAGGTGACAAAGGTCAGCCACATGGTCAGCGGATTGACGAGGTGATACAGAATCGCCATGCCCAGGCCGCCGATCACCAGCGCGAACACCACCGTCTGCTTAACCGTGATGTCGCCCATGGCCATCGGACGGCGCGCCGTGCGGGCCATGCGCGCATCAATCTCGCGCTCGGCCAGGCAATTGACGGCAAACGCGGCGCCGGCCAGCAGCCAGATACCGACGGTGCCGAACACCACCGCGTGCCAGTCGGGCAACTCCTCGCTGGCCAGGAACATGCCGATGACGGCGCAAAACACGGCCAGTTGCGTCACGCGGGGCTTGGTCAGCGCCCAATACTGGGCGATGCGGGGGGATGGTTTACGGCTGATGGTCTGAGTAGTCATTTATGCGGTACGGGAAGGACTGGCTGGTGCCGAGGGCACTGGCGCGGAGGCGCAAGCAGATTTGCGCGCTACATCGAGTTGGAATTTAGCCTTGTAGTTTAACATGGTCAGCAATAACACGAGCAGCGCCGCCCCGCCGTTATGCATGACGGCAATCGACAATGGCCAGCTCAGGTAGATGGTCGCCAGGCCCGTTGCCGCCTGCAGGGCCAGCACCAGCGCAACCCAGCGGGCCGTGCCGCGCAAGGACGGCAGCTTCCATGCGCGAAACACGGTATAGCCGATGCCGGCGAGCACGATGAAGGCGAAATTGCGGTGTACCCAGTGGATGGCCGTCAGCGCGGAAAACGGCAAGTAATGGCCGGCGGCCGTCTTGCCCAGCTCGCGCCACAGATGGAAGCCATGCTCGAAATCCATCTCCGGAATCACCTTGCCGCCGCACAGGGGGAAATCCGTGCAGGCCAGGGTAGCGTAGTTGGTGCTCACCCAGCCGCCCAGCGCGATCTGCACCGTCAACAGCACGAGCGAAAAGATGGCCAGCGCACGCACGGGGCGCAGCACGGCAGCGTCCGCATCGGCGCGCAGCAAGGGTTTCACGGCATGATCCTGGCGCCCGCCCAGCCATGTGAGCATGGCCAGCAAGCCCATGCCCAGCAGCAAGTGGATGGTGACGATCACGGGCTGCAGTTTCAGGGTGACGGTCCAGGCGCCGAACGCACCTTGCAGGCAGACGAACAAAAACAGCGCCGTCGGCAGCGCGGGCGCGAATTCCGCGCGGCGGCTTTTCTTCCACTGGCGCCACGCCTGCACCATCATCGCCACGATCAGCACGCCTATGGCCATGGCCAGGTAGCGGTGCGTCATTTCGATCCACGCTTTCACCACCGTCACGGGGCCCGTCGGCATCAGCGTTTCCGCCGCGACGATATGCTCGTGCGCAAGGAAAGGATTGGCCGAGCCATAGCAGCCGGGCCAGTCCGGACAACCCAGGCCGGAATCGGACAGGCGCGTAAAGCCGCCAAACATGATCAGGTCGACCGTCAAAAAGACGGCGATCCACACGAGCTTGCGGTACTTATTGGCGTCCGCGGACACCCAGACCATGGTCAGCGGCAGCAGCGCCACCAGCAGACCCGTCAAGCCCAGCTGGGCCAGCGCGGAGAGATGCATCGTCGGCATGCAGACTCCTCAACCGATCGCCGAAGCTTTGAGCAGCTTGGCGATGTCTTTCTTGATCTTGTTCGGGTCCGCGTCTTTCGGGAAGCGCATCATCAGATTGCCCAGCGGATCGATCAAATACAAATGGTCGCTGGTCTTGCCGCCCGGCTCCACGGGCAGCCAGGCTTTCAAGGCGTCGCCATTGACGCGCAACATGCTGGTGCCATCGAATTCGCGCATCACGAGCGTATCGAGCGGCTGGGCATCCGTCACCAGCCAGACCCGTTCCAGGCGCTCGCGTTCCTTGCCCTGCATGAGACGCAGTTGTTGCATGTCAAACAATTGCTTCTTGCATGCTTCCTGGCAATCGGACGGCCCCGTTTGCATCAGCACCCACTTGCCCTTGAATTGCGCCAGCGGCGACGCCTTGCCGTCCAGTTCCGTCACGTGCAATTGTTCTTCGGGAATCGGATGCAAACGCGGGTCGATCAGGGCGCCGTAATTATTGCGGCCCGTGGGTTTGATGATGTAGTACGTAAAATACGAGGCGATGATGGGAAACGCGCACACGGCCACGACGGCCAGCAGTTTCCAGCGTCCCGTATTTTGTGCCTGTTTATTGGCGCTGTCTTGCGTTGCTTCAGGGTTGTTTGTTTGCACGTCGAAATCCTGTAAAGACAAAAAATAAAAAAGCCATCAGTGCCAGTGCGTACCACTGGAAGGCATAGCCGCGGTGCTTGTCCGCGCCCAGGTCGGGCGCCGGCCAGTCGCGCACGGGAAGCTGGCTGGACGCAGGCGCCGTTGCTCCGTCGACTGTTTGTTCGAGAATGAAAGGCTGCAAGACCAGGCCGCTGGCCTGTGCCAGTTGGGCGATATCGGCATTTTGCACGATGGCGTGCGGCGTCAGGGCCGGCGCCGTGCCCAGTTCCATCACATGGCCCGCGTTCAGGCGCGCGATGCCGGAAATCGTCACCGTGCCCGTGGGCGTGGCGTAATCGGGAATGCGCGTGCGCTCGGCATTGTTGCGCGGCAACCAGCCCTGTGCCACCAGCACGTGCATCTGGGAACCGTCGATCTGGAATGGCGTGAGCACGTGAAAGCCGGCCTGGCCCTTGTAGGGACGATTGTCCAGGTACACCGTCCAGGCGGGCACGAAATGGCCCGTGACGGTAACGCGGCGATATTCGATCACTTGCGCGTCGGTCGGCAGCATCGGCGCGGCCGTCAATGCCAGGGGCGCGGCCTGGTTGCCCGCGGCGAGTCTGGCGGCGCGGGCGACTTTTTCATCGCCTCGGCGCTGCTGCCATTGCGCCAGCGACACGCCCAGGGCTACCAGTAGCAGCATTACAACAAATGGAATCCATCTAAAATGGAAGCGGATACGCATTACAATGAAACCTCCTCAAGCCTGGCGCTACCATCCATGAAAATCCTCGTTGCCATCGCCTTCATCCTGATCCTGGGCAGCCTGGGCTCGGCCCTGTTCTTCCTCATGCGCGACAAGGGCAAGAGCAACCGCACCGTGCAGGCGCTGGCCCTGCGCGTGGGCTTGTCGATCACCCTGTTTTTGCTGATCCTGCTGGCGCATCATCTGGGCTATATCCAGCCGACGGGAATACATTAAATGCTGGGGTCAGACCCGCGGGGGAATGCGCCTCAATGGGGCGGATTCCGATCCCGCAGGGACTGACCCCGGTGCTAACGACGTTGCTTGGTTAGCAAAATTCTTAAACTAAGAAAAAAGCCGTACCCAGGATGTCCCGGTACGGCTTTTTTTATGGTGCAGGCGCAAGCGCTAACTGCGCGCGCCCTGCCCCGCCATTATAACCAATACACGACCACGTACAGGCCCAGCCAGACGACGTCGACAAAGTGCCAGTACCAGGCGGCGCCTTCGAAGCCGAAGTGGTGTTCGGGCGTGAAGTGGCCTTTCAGCACGCGGTACAGGATGACGGACAGCATGATGGCGCCCAGGGTTACGTGGAAGCCGTGGAAACCCGTCAGCATGAAGAAGGTGGCGCCGTAGATGCCGGACGTCAATTTCAAGTTCAGTTCGCTGTAGGCGTGCATGTATTCGTAGACCTGGAAGCCCATGAAGATGGCGCCCAGCAAGATCGTGGCGAACAGGAACAGGGCCGTCATGCCGCGGTGGCCGGCGCGCAGCGCGTGGTGCGAGATGGTCAACGTGACACCCGACAGCAGCAGCAGGGCCGTGTTGATGGTTGGAATCCAGAACGGCGTCATGGTGGTGAATTCCTGCACCGTGCCGGCCGGGCCAGTATTGCCCCAGTGGGCGGCGAAATCGGGCCAGATCACCTTGTGGTCGAGGTCGGCCAGCCACGGCATCGAGATGCTGCGCGCATAGAACAGGGCGCCAAAGAAGGCGGCGAAGAACATGACTTCCGAAAAGATGAACCAGCTCATGCTCCAGCGGAAAGAGTGGTCGATGCGCTCGCTGTACAGGCCCTGTTCCGATTCGCTGATGGCGTCGCCGAACCAGAAGTACAGCACCAGCAGGATGCCGGCGATGCCCAGGTAGTTCACGTACGGGCCCCAGGAGACGTCATTGACCCAGGCCGAGGCGCCGATCATGGTCAGCAGCAGGCTGGCGCCGCCCAGCATGGGCCAGCGCGACGGGCCGGGCACGAAATAATAAGGTACGGCGGCGTGGTTGGAACTCATCATCATCTCCTCAAAAACTTATAGGGTGGTTTTTTATAATTTATAAAACGACGAATTTAACAATTGAAATCAGGATGCCGATCAGGCAAGCCACCACCAGGAAGCCGGCGATGACGATGTGCACGGGATTGAGCTTGGCCGAATCCGTGTCGAAATCGCTCTTGCGGCGCAATCCCGTAAACGACCACACGACGGCCCGCAGCGAATACAGGAACGACGCTTTTTCCGGCTGCTTGGATTCGCCCATGCCACTCTCCTATTGGATGGCCGGCGTCTGAGCCTGGCTCAGACCGGCGATCTCGAAAAACGTGTACGACAGCGTGATGGTCTTCACCTCTTTCGGCAGGGCCGGATCGAGGAAGAACACCACGGGCATCTGCCGCGCTTCGTTGGCCTTCAAGGTCTGCTGCTTGAAGCAGAAGCACTCGACCTTCTTGAAATGCGGCGTGGCGCTTTGCGGCGCATAGCTGGGGATGGCTTGCGCGTTGACGACGCGGTTTTGCGTATTGACCACTTCATACATGACGGTCACCAGTTCGCCCGGATGCACCTGCATGCTCGAGACGGTGGGGCGGAAGCGCCATGGCCCTTGCGCATTGCCGTCGAACTCGACGGTGATGCTGCGCGTCGTGTCGACCTGCGTATTGTTGTCGTAAGCCACCGTGCCATCTTTTTGCGTCAGCACGTTGATGCCCATCACTTCGCAAATCTGCTTGTAGACGGGGATCAGGGCATAGCCAAAGCCGAACATCAGCACGGCAATGACGAGCAGCTTGCCCAGCATCTTGCGGTTCAGGCCGCGTGTTTCCTGTTGATGGGGCGTCGTCACGTCAGAGCCACATGCGCTTGACGAACACGGACAGGAAGAAGAAGGCCGCCAGGGCCCCCAGTATCAGCCCGGTACGCAGGTTGTTCGGTTTTTTACGCTCAGTTTTCACTTCGGTCATGACAGGCACTTTATTCAAGACGGGCCGCGCAACACGCCGGCCCGGGATACCTTATTTCACTGTCGGCGGCGTTTCAAACGTGTGGAATGGCGCCGGGCTCGGCACGGTCCATTCCAGGCCTTCCGCGCCTTCCCATGGTTTCGCCGGCGCAGCCTTGCCGCCGCGGATGGTCGGCAAGACCACGAAGAACAGGAAGTACACCTGCATCAGGCCGAAACCGAAGCCGCCGATCGAGGCGATCATGTTGAAGTCCGTGAACTGCGCCGGATAGTCGGCGTAGCGGCGCGGCATGCCGGCCAGGCCCAGGAAGTGCATGGGGAAGAAGGTCACGTTGAAGGTGATCAGGGACAGCCAGAAGTGGATCTTGCCGCGCGTCTCGTTGTACATGTGGCCCGTCCATTTCGGCGACCAGTAGTAGAAGCCGGCGAACAGGGCGAACAGCGAACCGGCCACCAGCACATAGTGGAAATGCGCCACCACATAATAGGTATCCTGCAGCTGGATGTCGATCGGCGTGACGGCCAGGATCAGGCCCGTGAAACCGCCCATGGTAAACACGAAGATGAAGCCGACCGAGAACAGCATCGGCGTCTCGAACGTCATGGAACCCTTCCACATCGTGGCGATCCAGTTGAACACTTTCACGCCCGTCGGCACGGCGATCAGCATGGTCGCGTACATGAAGAACAGCTGGCTGGTCACCGGCATGCCGGTGGTAAACATGTGGTGCGCCCAGACGATGAAGGACAGGATCGCGATCGAGGCCGTCGCGTACACCATCGAGGCGTAGCCGAACAAAGGCTTGCGGGCAAACGCAGGCAGGATCTGCGAGACGATGCCGAAGGCCGGCAGAATCATGATGTAGACCTCTGGGTGGCCGAAGAACCAGAAGATGTGCTGGTACATGACGGGGTCGCCGCCGCCGGCCGCATTAAAGAAGGAGGTGCCGAAATGGCGGTCCGTCAGGGTCATGGTGATGGCGCCAGCCAGCACGGGCATGACGGCGATCAGCAGATACGCGGTAATGAGCCAGGTCCAGCAGAACATCGGCATTTTCATCAGGGTCATGCCCGGCGCGCGCATGTTCAGGATGGTAACGATGATGTTGATCGAACCCATGATGGACGAGGCGCCCATCAGGTGCATGGCGAAAATGGCCATGTCCATGCCAGGGCCCATCTGCGTCGACAGCGGCGCATACAGGGTCCAGCCGGCAGCCGTGGCACCGCCCGGCACGAGGAAGGACGTGGCCAGCAGCAGCGCGGCCGGCGGCAGCAGCCAGAACGAGAAGTTGTTCATGCGGGCAAACGCCATGTCGGACGCGCCCACTTGCAGCGGGATCATCCAGTTGGCGTAGCCGACGAAGGCCGGCATGATGGCGCCAAACACCATCACCAGGCCGTGCATGGTGGTCAGCTGGTTGAAGAATTCAGGGTGGAAAAATTGCAGGCCTGGATGAAACAGTTCCGTACGGATCATCAGGGCCAGCACGCCGCCCGACAGCAGCATGATGAACGAGAACCACAGGTACAGGGTACCGATATCCTTGTGGTTGGTGGCAAACAGCCAGCGGCGGTAGCCGGTGGGGTGGTCGTGGGCATGGTCGTGATCGTGACCGGCGTGGTCCAAGGTGCTCGTGCTAGTACTCATATGCGGCTCCTAATTACTTGCGTGCAGCCACGATTTCGGCTGGTTGAACGATGTTCTCTGCGGCCTTGTTCGACCAGGAATTGCGCGTGTAAGTGATCACTGCGGCAATTTCCGTGTCGGACAGCTGTTTCCAGGCTGGCATTTCAGCGGGATACTTGCCGCTCTTTTGCCCGTTCAGCAAGACGTGGATCTGGTCCGCTTTCGGACCGTTCACCACGGCCGAGCCGTCCAGCGGCGCAAACGCACCTGGCACGCCCTTGCCTGTCGCCTGGTGGCAGACCACGCAGTTGGCCGCATACACTTTCTCGCCCTTGACTTTCAATTCGTCGATGGTCCACACCTTGCTAGGATCATCAGCCAATGCCGCCATTTCCTTTTGTTTTACATCAACCCAGGCCTTGTAGTCATCGGCTGATACGACCTTGACGACGATGGGCATGAACGCGTGTTCCTTGCCGCACAGCTCGGCGCAATTGCCGCGGAAGGTGCCGATATGGTCAGCCTTGAACCAGGTGTCGCGCACGAAACCGGGAATCGCATCCTGCTTGACGCCAAAGGCGGGCACGGACCAGGCGTGGATGACGTCGTTGGCTGTCAGCACCACGCGGATCTTCTTGTTGACCGGCACGACGACTTCGTTATCGACTTCGATCAGGTAGTTTTCGCCCCGTTTTTCCGTCGGCGGCGCGCCTGGCGCACCCACTTGCGAGCGCGGCGTGGCCAGGTTGGAGAGGAAGGAAATGCCTTCGCCCTCGCCTTTCAGGTAGTCATAGCCCCATTTCCACTGCATGCCCGTGGCCTTGATGGTGATGTCGGCGTTCGAGGTATCCTTCATGCCGACGACGGTGCGCGTGGCAGGCAGGGCCATGCCGATGACGATCAGGAAAGGCACGACGGTCCAGGCGATCTCGACGGTGGTGCTTTCGTGGAAAGTGGCCGGTTTGTGGCCGAGGGACTTGCGGTGCTTGAAGATGGAATAAAACATGACGCCGAACACAGCCACGAAGATCACCAGGCAGATGATCATCATCAGGGTGTGCAAATCGTAGATTTCATGGGCGATCTGTGTCGCCGGCGGTTGCAGATTCATTTCGAACGGCACGGGACCGCCGGTGCCGGGATAGGTACTGGCAGCCGGTGCCGCCGTGGCCCATCGCCCGATGCCAAACGCTGTCAAAGACAGCCCGAGCAGCAACGATTGAAGTCGCTTTGCATGTGTCATGTTTTCCCCAACCACCCAAAAATAATGATATTTTAAACGGCTGCGGACTTCTCCGTACTGGACCGCTGCCGCTCCTCCATGAAAGCAACACGGCCAGAATACGGCCATGTGCGTCAAGCACCAGCGAATTCCATGCTGGCTGCCGCAGCAAAAAAGGCGGCGTACAACCATGCTGGAACCCTGTTTTTCTTCCCCACATCGAAATGGCCTCGTGTGGAAGATGGTTACTATACTAATGCAGTAACTTCGAATTCGTCTTGCTTTGTTTTTTTTATTTTGTATGCAGCCCTTGTTTTTTCTACTTAGCAAGCTGACAAACAATCAACGATTATAATCAAGTAAACTTGAATCCATCAAGCAATAATCGGCTTTGTGCGCGCCCTTCTCCCCGCCGCCGCGCGCTTTGCAACGCTTGTTGCAACATCCATGCGCGGATGGCGACCAAGTGTCGGTTTCTTTGCCCTTTTATTTGGGTTTGCGCGGCAGGTCGAAACGGATGATGGCTTCCCCGTTGCGCGTCACGCGCGGCGCGGGACGGAAGGCGTGGCCATAGATCACCTCGAAACTCAGGCCCAGCTTGCCGTCGGGGCGGCGCGTTTTTTCCAGCGCAGCCAGCATGCGCTGCCAGGCCGCCTTGCCCATCAGGCCGCGCCGGCGCGTGGTCAGCGGGTTGCCGCCAAAGGCGCGCACGTCCGCCAGCAGTTTTTCCGCCGTATCGTAGGTCACCGTGATGATCTCCATGTCCAGCACGGGCGTGGAAAAGCCCGTTTCGACCAGCATGTCGCCAAAGTCGTGCATGTCGACAAAGGGCAAGGCATGCGGATACAAGTCCGCCTCGGCAAAGGCGTCGCGCACTTCGCGGAAGGTGTCCGGACCGAAACAGGAAAACATCAGCAAGCCATCGAGGCGCAGCGCGCGCCGCCATTCGGCAAACACGCGATCGGGCTGGGCATGCCAGTGCAGCGCCAGGTTCGACCACACGAGGTCGATGCTGCCCTGCGCCAGCGGCAAGTCGCCGAGGTCGCCGCACAATAAATCCACGCCCGCCTTGGCCGGCAAGAGTTTGCTGAGAAACTGGTTCAGGCTGGCCAGTTTCGACGCGGGCGCGCGCGCCGCCTGCATCATCGCTTGCGCTGCATCGAGACCGATAATCTGCGCGGCGGGATAATCCTTTTGCAACTGCGCCAGGTCCGCGCCCGGACCGCAGCCGGCGTCAAGCACACGGTGCGGCGTGATTTTCACCAACTCCAGGCGCTCGTGCATGCGTGCCGACACTTCGCGGCGCAGGAAATCCGATGGCGCGACGCGCGCCGGACGGGAAAAGAAATCGCGTACTTGCACCGCATCGATGGGCGCACTCATTTTGGGCGGACTGGTGGGAACTGGCATGTTGAATCGGGTGAGGTGAGATAATGTCGGCAGTGTACATGGAACGACGCCATCGCGATGCGGACCGCCACCCGGCACCGTCTTGATGCCGCGTGGCAGGCGCTGCGGCTATGGCTGGGCGCCACGGTGCTGCCCGCCCAGTGCGCGCTGTGCGGCATGGGCTGCCCGCAAGTGCTGTGTTCGCCCTGCCGCGCGCAGTATCTGGGACAACTGCGCCACCGCTGCCGCCAGTGCGCCAATCCGCTCGACGATGTGGCAACACTGTGCGGACGCTGTTTGCGCCAGCGGCCCGCGTATGACGCCACGATCACGGCGTTTGACTATGCGGCGCCCGTCGACCAGTTGCTGCTGCAGCTGAAATTCGGCGCGCGCCTGGCGCTGGCGCCCCTGTTGGCAGAACTGCTGCACGTTGCCATTCAGCAACAACCAGAGTGGGAAGCGCCGCAGCTGCTGTGCCCCGTGCCCTTGGGCCCGGCCCGGCTGGCCGAGCGGGGCTTTAACCAGGCGCTGGAAATTGCCCGCCCGCTGGCGCGCCTGCTGGACGTAGCTTTACAGCCCCGCCTGGCGCTGCGGGTGCGCGACACCCGGGCGCAAAGCGGCGTGGCGCCACAGGAACGGCAAGCCAACCTGGCGCACGCGTTCGCCATCGCGCCCGAATACGCGCCGTTATTGCAAGGGCGCCATGTCGGCATCGTCGACGACGTGATGAGCAGCGGCCATACCGTCAACGCCCTGGCCGCCGCCTGCAAGAGCGCGGGCGCGGCCAGGGTCAGCATATTAGTGGTGGCGCGCACGCCGCCACGCTAGCATCACTTATATAAGGAGAGCATTTTGTTTCACGTTGTTTTGGTAGAACCTGAAATCCCGCCCAATACGGGCAACGTCATCCGCCTGTGCGCGAACACGGGCGCGCAGCTGCACCTGGTCGAACCGCTGGGCTTTCCGCTCGACGATGCCAAGATGAAGCGCGCCGGCCTCGATTACCACGATTACGCCAACATGAAGGTGCACAAGAATTGGGCAGCGTTCCTGGCCGACACCCAGCCCGACCCGGCCCGCATGTTCGCCATGACGACGCGCGGCTCGCGCCCGTTCGGCGACGTGGCCTTCCTGCCAGGCGACGTGTTCGTATTCGGCTCGGAAACGAAAGGCCTGGACCCGGCCCTGCGCGACGGCTTTCCCGCCGAGCAGCGCATCCGCCTGCCGATGCGCCCGGACAACCGCAGTTTGAATCTGTCGAATACGGTGGCCGTCGTCGTCTACGAGGCCTGGCGCCAGCACGGATATCAGGGTGGCGCTTAACTAACGCAGCGCCAATTGCGGTGCGGCGTCGCCCGCCTCCAGCATCACCAGCTGCGTGCGCAAGTCACGCGTGGCGGCCAGCTTGCCGTTCACGTACAGATTCGTCTTGACGCCATACACGCCTTGCGACACGCCGGCCGGCAAGGTCAGCTCGAACGAGTTTTCAAAGCGCCCGCCCGACTTGTTGTTGCTGGCCAGGGCTTTCGAGCCGGACTTGAATGGCTGGCCTTGCGGGTCGAGCACCACCAGCTCTTCGCGCACGTCGTTGACGCTCTGCGCGCTGCCATTGACCAGCTCCACCACGGAATTGACCTTGAACGGCTGGCCGCGCTTGACGGTCGACGCGCTCAGTTGCGGCGTGTACGACACCACTTGCGGCTCGCGCGGCAGCGCGCCCCGCGTGCGGATGTAGTCGCGGTCCGCCTGCGCCGCCGTCTTGGTCTGGCGCGAATTGACATTGATGGCCAGGCAACCGGCCGCCGCCAGACCGCCGCCGATGGCCGCCCCCTTCAGCGCGCCATTCTTGCCGCCCGCCAACGCACCCAGCAACGCTCCCACGGCCGCACCGGCAGCGGCCGACGTGCCCACGCTGCACGGGTCCTCATCCGTCGCCGCCTGGGCGCCACCTTGCGGATAGGAACCGTCCTGGCGCACGCCATTCGGGTTCATCGGCGCCGTGGCGCAACCGGCCAGCATGGCCGCGATGGTCAGCGCAGCGGCCGCGCGCATGGTGGTGTGGTTCAGCATGGTGACTCCCCAGATAGCTAGTTGATCGTTGTTTCCGTCTGCAGCACTTGCCGTTCGCGCTCGCGGATGCGGCGCGACAGATTGTCGATGCGCGCATTGCCCGGATCGACGCGGCGCGCGCTTTCCAGATACGTCTTGGCCGCATCGAACTTGCCTTCCAGCAAAGAGCGCTCGGCATCGCGCAGGAACGATTGCGCCATCTCGTTGCGCATGGCCGCGCCGCTATCGACGGGTGACGTTTCCAGCGGACGGCGTTCGGCCACCGCAGAACGTTCGACCACGCGCGCGGGCGCCGGTTCCTGCTGTCCCGGCGTCGACACGGTCGCCGGGGCTGGTGCCGGTGTTAAAACGGGTGCAGGCGCCGCGGCCGCCGACAGCGCCTGCACGTCGGCCTTCAACTGCGGCAATTCCACCGCTTCGCGGTCGATCGCTTCCAGCCTGGCGATGCCATTTTGTGCCGCCGTCGCATCCTTGCCATCGAGCGCCTGGCGCACGCCCACCAGCACGGACGCGGCTGCCGCTTGCTGGCGCGCCAGTTGCTTGCGCAAGGAATCCACGCTGGCAGCGCCCGCGCAATCGATGTCGAGCGCGGCGATACCCTTGGCGGCGCTTTGCAATTGATGGCCATCGATAGCCCGCTCGATGGCGCGCACGCTGCGCTGGCAACCGCTGGACGCGGCACCGGCCTTGCCGATGGCCGCCTGCAAATCATCCGCCTTGGCGCTGGACTTGCCCGTGCATACATTCTTCGCCGTCGCCAGCTTCTGGCGGGCGCCGTCCAGGCTGCCGTTCGCTACCAGTTTCAAGCCGCTATCGATGGCGTCATTGCAGGCCGATTCATTCTTTCCGCCCGGCTTGCCATTCATGTAGACGATCACCAAGGCCAGCACGGCGATGCCGCCCAGCCAGCGCAGCCACTTGCGCGGCGGTGATGGCGCTTCGGTTGATGCCGGTGGAGTTGCCGGTGCGGGCTTGGGCGCGGCTTTCGGCTGGGCCGGCTCAGGCGGCGCTGGCGGCGGTACCGGTACCGGTGCCGGCTTCGGCGGCGCTTTCGGTGCAGGCACAGGCGCCGGCGCCACCGGCACGGGCGGCGGCTTGGGCGCTACTGGCGGTGATACAGGCGCTGGCGCTGGCAGCGGCGGCGGCACGGCCGCTGCCGGCTGGGCAGCACCAGCCACCACGTGACCGCAGTACGGGCAATGGCTGACAACGGTCCACAGACCCGTCTTGCATTTGTTGCAAATATCCAAAACTAATCCTTCATTCCAACGTCATTCCAGCGTTCACAGAGGCGGCGGCATCAACGGTGGCGGCGCGCTGAGAAACAAGGGCGCCAGTTCGGGGAACTGGGCCAGGTCGGCCCAGGCCGGCAAGCCGGCGCGCCACACCTTGGTGGTGCCTGGTGCGACCTGGCCCGCCTGCACGTACTGCACGATCTGCTGGGCCGTAAACGGTCCCTGCTGCTGGCCATTGATGCCCAGGAAATACTGGTATTCCACCAGCGGCGGCGGCATGCCGCCCAGCGGTGGCGGCGCCATGCCGAACACGGCTGCCGCCGGGGCAGATGCCGCGCCGGCCGGGCGCAGCAATTGCTCGAGGCGCCCCGCTTCCAGCATTTCCGCCTTGATCGCGTATTTCAGGCGCGGCTGGCCATCCGCTTCCGGCTCGCGCACTTCCCAGTCGTAGGCATCGCTGTCGGAGTCGCCGATGACGTTCGCCCACTCCTTCAGGCGGCCCAGCAAGGCTTGCACCGTGCGGTCGAGCTCATCGCTGGCCATACCCTTGCGGCGCGCCGATTCGCGCAGGCGCGCGCCCACTTCGGCGGAAATCGCGCTGCCAAAACCGACGTACGGCAGTTGCGAACCATCGGCCTGCGCCACCAGCTTGGGCGCATACACGGTGCGTTCATAGTATTTTGCCAGCGCCGCCATGGCGGCCGTCTGCACGGCGTCAAGCGCAGTCAATTTTTCCTCGATGCGCAGGGCGATATTTTTCTCGTACGAAGCGGGCATGCCGTTCTGGCGGATGGCCCGTTCATTGCCGATGCGGCGCAAGTCGCCCGGCTCGACGGCAAACTGGTACTGGCCCGGCGGCACGACCCTACCCGTGTGGCGCGTCAGCACGCCCAGCATGATCGCTTGCAGGAATTCGCCAAAGTCTTCCGCCAGGCGCTTCATCTCGTCCGTGTTCGGTGCGATGGGGTGCGTGAATTGCGTCGGATCGATATGCGTGTGGGTCGGCGCCTTGTCGTTGTCGCCTTCCTTGCGGTAACTGGTGCGCCAGCCTTCCAGGCCGCGCAGCACCGTCATCGGCACGCCGGCCAGTTCGCAGTAGCAGACGGCGCGCCCGCGGATGCCCGTTTCGACGATTTCCAGCTGGCTCACCGTGATGCCCACCTGGGTCGGCACGCACGATTCGAGCTCGGCGCCGAACTTCGCCTTGAAGGCGGCCGCGTTGGCCACGCCGATCACGCACTTGAACTGGTCCGACACGACCGTGAAATCGCCCGCCATATTAGCGTCGATCCACGGCATCGAA
Organism: Janthinobacterium sp. KBS0711; assembly: GCF_000988085.1. Taxonomy (NCBI): domain Bacteria; kingdom Pseudomonadati; phylum Pseudomonadota; class Betaproteobacteria; order Burkholderiales; family Oxalobacteraceae; genus Janthinobacterium; species Janthinobacterium sp. KBS0711. Next base: position 99,026 of record NZ_LBCO01000018.1, read on the forward strand.
CAGGCCAGCAGCTTGCGGAAGCGGTCCAGGCGTTCGGACACATCCATCTGTTCCAGCGCTTCGAACAGCGGATCGGGCGTGCTCGTCGCGCCTTCCACCAGGCTCGTCGTGGCAATCATGTTCTCGGCCATGCGCGTGACCTTGGCCAGGATCAAGCCCCGTTGCGCCGGTTCGCCCAGCATGGGGAACAGCGCTTTCGAGCCGCCCATGTCCTTGAACGCTTCATCGGCCCACTGGCGCAAGGTGGCCGCCGACGGCAGCGCGATGTCTTTTTCCGTGACAGGAATGACGATCAGGGTCGCGTGTTCCTTGTCCAGGTCCTTTTGCAAAATCGTGTTGGCGGTTTTCAATTCGGCCAGCATGGCCAGCACGCCTTCGCGGCCCGTTTGGAGTTCGCCCACCAGGCCATTCCACTGCGCGCGGCCTTGCGCGTCGACGCCGACACGGTTGCCCAGCCAGCGCGACAGTTCGCCCAGCAAGATGACGGACTCGTCCGCCGCCTTGGCGCGCAGATGGAATTTCAGGGCATTCGCCATTTCCGTGCGCAAATGGTCCATCACCACGCCCGCCTGCTTTTCGCCATTGCTGAGGAAACCGAAGGTGCTGCGCGTCTGTTCCAGGTTGTTCAGCAGGCGCTCATATTCGCGCGAACGCACGGCTTCCTTGATTTCGCGGTAGCGCTCGGCATTGTTGCCGATCTGCGCCGTCAAGCCGCTGCCAGGCGCCTCGATGCGGTCCTTGATCTGCTCCACCAAGGACAGCACGTATTCCAGGCCGCCGAATTCCTTGTTGTCCAGGTAACCATACAGCTGGTCGCGCACGACTTTCTTGACGTCTTCCAGCACTTCGCGGCGGCGCTTGCTGATGCGGTCTTCCGTCGTGTCGGCCGTGGAATCCTGGTCGCGCACGGCGTCGCGTTCCAAATGCTTCATGGCATCGCGCACTTGCGCCGGCCATTCGCTGCGGTCAAAGCCCGTGCGGATATCGTTGATGCGCGTATTGACCCGGTTTTCCACGCCGGCCAGCAAATGGCCGTGGCGGTCTTCCAGCAATTCGTCGACGACGCGGAAATCGATGAAGTCGCCGCTGGAGCGCTTGAGTTCGATGCTCTTGTCGGAAAACTCGGGGAAGTCGCTGAACGGCGTGCCCTTCAGGAACATATTGGCGGCGAGGAAATTATCGCGCTGCGTATCCGTGGCCCGGTTGGCGCCCGCATCCGTGCCGCCCACGCCAAAGAACGCTTGCAGCATGGCGCCGGCCCAGCGGTGGGCCCGCTCGTCGCGCGCCGCTTCCTGGCGCGTGTCGAGCACGGCCATGCCGAACGAGGAAAAGCGCTTCGAGAAATACAGGCGCATGTCGCCGAAACGGTCTTGCGGCACGGGCGCGTTGTACAGCGAGTTCTTGTGCTGCGCCTGGTTGACGGCGATCGAACGCTTGGCGCGCGCGAAGTCGGCCGAGGCGAAATCCTCAAACAGCGAATCGGCCACCATGTGGTAGACGTCGCTGACATCCTTGGTGTGCTGCTGGGCCAGGTTACCCGAATCGATCAGGTAGACCTCGCTGTACGGCTCGCGCGTCAGTTCCGGGCGGTCGTACGCATCCCAGCGGCCCACGTAGCCCTTGTTGCCCATCATGGCCGATTCCAGCTCCATCAGCGCCGCATAGCCATTGGCCTCGACCCGGTCCTTGTTGGCCTTGGTGTAGCCGGTCGGCAAGAACAGCATCAGCTCGACGTCGGCCGCGCCCACTTCGCTGCGCGCCAGCCAGCGCGCCAGCAAGCCCATGTCGAGGAAGGAGCCGGAACCCGTGCCGCCCGCCACGGAACCGACGATGACGATGCGGAAACGGTTCGTTTCCATGCGCAAGCCCAGCTCGGCCAGCTGGCGCTCGTGCGACAGGCCCGCCTTCAAGGCTTTCAATTTCAAACGGATCTTGTCACGGATCTTCGCGTACTTGTCGAAGAAATACAGGCGCGACACGGCGCGGATCTGGCCGGCGCCGCTGCTCATGTCGAAACGCAATTCGCGGATGCGCTGCGGCGTCAGCGGCAGCCATTCCTTGATGTGCGGATATTTTTCCAGAGAATCCTCATCGCGGCTGTACTTGTCCATGTCGAACGATTCGACCACCTTGTCATCGTCCGTGAACTTCACCTGGTCGAACTGCAAATCCTTCGCCTGCGACTCGCCGCTTTCGATCACGGCGCCATTGTCGAGGTCGAAATGGATGAATTGCGCGATGGGAAAGTCGGCCAATCCCTCGATGCGCGTGCGGTTGCCCGCGCCGCCCCACAGGGTATTGAGGACGCGCCGGCGCACGCGCATCAGCACCTGCATGCCCGTGCCGCCGATACCGATGAACAGGGTCGGGCGCAGTTCGATGATCTTGTCCTGCTTGCGCTCGCTGGCGCCGCCGGTGATGGTTTGGTTCAGGTTCTCTGCCATGGTGATTCCTTCGATGATGCGTGTTACGGCGTACTCTTAGCGGCGGCTCGAGGTGAATGTCAGCAACAGGGCAACCAGGCCCACCAGCACCAGCGGTCCCATGAACAGTGGCGCGAGGAATTTATGCGCGTTCACGGCGGCCAGCACGACACCGGTCGCCAGGCTGGCCAGGAAGATGAACAGCCACCAGCCCGAGGCATTGGCCTTGTTCGGCGGCACGCGCTTGGCCACCAGGCCATTCGCATAGGCATTCTTGGCAAAGAAAAAGGCGATGAACAGCAGTAACAGCACGACGCCGCCGATCAGGGTGTCGCGCGACGAGGTATCGGTCGTGCTGGCGGGATCGAGCGCGGGCGCAGGTTCGGTCGTGGCCGTGGTTGCCGCAGCGCCGGCAGCCGGTGTATCGGCGGCGGGCGGCGCGGACGCCGGGGCTGGCAAGGTAAAACCTGCGTTGTCTTTTGGAGTGTCTTGCGCCATGGTATGCCTCTGGTGGATTTGACTAATTAAAAAGGAATCTGTGTTCAGGCCAGGCTCAGGGTATGGCCTTCAGCCACGCGCACGACGGCCGGCTTGCCCAGGCCCCGCTTGAGTTCGCCAATGTCGCGGCCGTCATCGTCGCGGATCTGCACGCTCTTGAATGGTTTCAACAACACTTGCCGCTGCACGCCGTCGGCCATCACCTTGTAGCGCGTGGCGCGTGTGCCAAGCAAGCCCAGCGCCAGCAAACCCAGCACGAACGCCAGCACGCCGCCGAGTATCACCAGCACGGGCAGCAGCGGATACTGGATGCGCACCAGCAGCGGTATCGTTGCCTGCGACGCGCGCACGCTGTCGGGCGGCGTAAACATGCTTGAGATCGGGTCGCCGGGGAACAGTTCCTGCAAATCCTTGCCGAAGCTGGACGCCAGTGCCAGCCGCTGTTCCGACAGGCCCACTTGGGCCTGCATGGGCAACATCACCTGCTTGCCCATGGCGGCAATCGCCTGCGCCGACCACGGCGATGGAATCTGCGCCATCGGCAACGCGAACTGTACCTGCACGGACTGGCTGGCGCCCGGCTGCAGCTGACGGATTTGATCCGGCGCAACGTTTAGCGGCGCGTTGTGGCCCGCCAGGCTCGCGTGCACCTTGGCGCTGTCGATCACGTACGGGAAGAACATGTTTTGCAAGGACGCCTGCAGCACCACTTGCGGCACCAGGCTCGCCGCATCGACGTCGAGCACGATGGTGCGCCCGTCGCGGCCCAGGCTGGCGTGCACATTGGCGCTGTTCTTGACGGACTGGGGCACGATGCGCACGGCATCCTGGTCCACCGGTTTCAAGCGCGCGGGCGGGCGCGTCAGCACTTGCGACAGCCGCCCTTCGGCCAGGATGCGGTTCAACGCCTCGGACGCGGGCTGTCCATACGCAAGCGCATACACCATCAAGCCCTTGGCGCTGTACAGCTTGCCCTGCACGGGCATGCGCAGGGGAAACACCACCGTCTTGGTGATCGACGGCTCCAGATGCAGCAGCCGGTAAAAGTCGCGGTTGCGCTCGGCCGTCTGGCTGTCGTTGTTCGGGCTGTTCTTGTTGTTCGTAAAAATCCATACGATGCCGGAAGCGGACTGGAACGGGCCCGTGATGGTCTTCGTGACGGCTTCCTGGAAATCCGTATCGGCCAGCGCGCCGCCGGCGCTCTTGCGTGCCAGACCCAAGTTCGCCAATTGGCCCGCCACGCCGGCGCCGCCCTGCCCTTGCCCGATCAGTGCGGGCGACACATTGCTGCCGCTGCTCTGGCTGAAGGCCAGCGTATAAACTTTATCGGACGGGCTGGTGGCAGCCTGCGCCACGGCGCCCACGAGGGCTTTCAGTTGCGACTGTTCATCCGTGTAAAACGGCTCCATCCAACCCGAGTTTTGCACGAGAAACGCTTGCTGGATACCCGCCGCCTGCACGCTGGCGGTGGCGAAAAAAGCGGCGCAGGCCGCGATCAGGACGCGCGCTTTCATGCCTGCAAGGCCCAGCCATCGATGCGCGACAGCAGCGAGTGATACGCCCACAGCATGCCTTCGTGGACAAACAGGCGCACACGCCACGGCTCGCTGACGGCGAACGTGTGAAACACGGTTTCGCGCAACTCGTCGTCTTGCACCAGCTGGGCCGCCAGGCGCTCGTTCGAACGCAGCACGCTCGACAGGCCGGCACTGGTGGCGAACTTGACGCCGAAGACGCTGTTGCCCACGCTTGACTCCAGCAGCGGCATGACGGCCTGGTTCTTGCCGCCATCGTCGCCGTGTTCCGGCTCTTCCCACGGCGCCGTTTTCAGCTTGGTGGCAAAGCGGTAATTGAAGCTGCCCGAACACAGGCGCGGCGCCAGCGCGTCGGCCCGTTCGGACTGCGCGCCCAGTTTCACATAGACATAGGTGCCGCGGCTACGCTCGAAACACAGCTGCCACAGGCCGCCGTCGCGCGACACGTAGGGGCTGCCGAATTCGAAATGCGGCACCAGCCCTTCGGGCCAGGGCGTAAACGACGCGGCCACGTTGCCGTCCGGCTGCAGCTGCAAGCGCAGCTGGCCATTGGCGCAGGGCCACACGGCCATGCGGTTGTAGGCCACGGGCGCGCTGACGCTACCCAGGTCAACCACGCCGTCGAGCAGCACATCGCTGCCCGGCTTTTGCGCGGCGTCAAGGTTGACGAAGCGGATGCGGCCATCGTCGTCGCGCAGCGGCGCCCACAGCCGGTTCTGGAACCAGACGGGGCTGGCCACGCACGGCGCGCCGCCCACGTGCTCGACCACGTAGGTCAGCGATGGCACGTCGGGACGGATGCAAGCCAGGCCATGGCTGGTCGGCAAGACCAGCACGCTATTGAACTCCGGCACCAGCTCGGCGCGCCAGGCGCCGTGGGCCAGGTCCGATTCGGCCAGCAGGCTGCCATAGTCGGGGTCCAGCGCCAGCCAGCGTTTCGAGGCGGGCAGCCACGCGTGCAGGACGGCCTTGCGCGGGTCGAGCGCCAGCAGCGCGGGCGCGCCGGTGCCGAACTGGGCGGAAAAGAATTCGTATTCGCCGGGCGGCGGCATGGGCAGCGAGGCATCGGCCTGCGCATGCTCTTCGCGGGCGCGCTGGTCGGCCAGTTTCAGGGGTACGCTGGCCTGGCGCAAGCCGGACGGGCCGGCCGGCGGCACGTCGCTGACGGGGTGTGCGCCGTAGGGCGGCACCCACGGCGGGGTAATAGAGGTGTCGGGCGGCACTTGCAAGGCCGCGCCCGAGGCGGGGTCGAACGAGAATTCGGGCGGAAACTGCCGCACGGGCGCGTCGGCGGTCGCAGGCAGGCGCCGCGCCAGCATCAGCTTGCCAATATCGGCGTGGCTCACCAAGGGCGAGACGTTCTGGCCGTCCGCGCTGCGCTGCATGCTCCATGCGCCCTCGTCATCGACGTACCAGGCGCCGGAGGGCAGTGGCCAATCCCCAGAAGTTTTATGATCCATTTATTTTCTATGACAAGCAATGCATATCAGACGGTGTAACGTGCTGGGGCTGTCGAAACGAAGTCGCAGCCCTGGCAGTTCTCATAGTAACGTCTTTTTATCTGTATGGAAACATTGACGAGCTTCCTCAGCCCTGCTGCGTCCGCACTTTCGTCAACAGCTTGGTGGTCGAGCGGTCATGCTCGAAATCGATGGCCACGGCCTGGCCGCCATACGCGAGCACGGCCTTGCCTTCCGGAATGGCCGTCATGTCGTAGTCGCCGCCCTTGGCATAGATTTCCGGTTGAATGTCCTGCACCACTTCCAGCGCGCTGTCTTCCGAGAATGGCACGACCAGGCTCACCGCTTCCAGCGCGGCCAGCACGGCCATGCGGTCTTCGCAGTTGTTCAGGGGACGGTCGTCGCCCTTGCCCAGGCGTTTCACTGAAGCATCAGTATTCACGGCAACGATCAGCGAAGCGCCCAGCGCGCGCGCCTGCGCCAGATACGTCACGTGGCCGCGGTGCAAAATGTCGAACACGCCGTTCGTCACCACCACCGGTTTCGGCAGCGCTTGCGCGCGGGCGCGCAATTCGTCACGGCTGCACAGTTTGTTTTCAAAGTCAGGCATGGCTATCTCTTGTTGGGTTAATTATGGTCACGCTCAGGCGTGGCTATCGCTTTGGATGCCGCCCGCATCCCGGCGCCAGGCATCGATCAAGGCCAGGACGGCCGGTTCCAGGCCCTCTTCGGCGATGCGATCTTGCCGGTAATAAATCATCAGTGCATACACGCGAGCCAGGCGGCTGACGGGCGGCGACAGCGCATATTCATTGCCGCGCGCCGGTTGCCTGGCTCGCCAGTAATTGATCGCCGCTTCCAGCGCCTGCATCCGCAGTTCCATCGCCCTCTCCCTCCGCCGCCCGGTCCCGCATTATAGGGGGCGATCCGCTACAATACGCCATCGGCGCCACAGTTTCACGTTTGCGCCACCTTTCATTCATTGCAAGTAAGTACTTCCTGTGTTTCAATCAACCTATGACACTGACTGAACTGAAATATATCGTTGCAGTCGCGCGAGCGAAGCACTTCGGCCATGCCGCCGAAGCTTGTTTCGTTGCCCAGCCCACCCTGTCAGTGGCCATCAAGAAACTCGAAGACGAATTGGGCGTCGTCCTGTTCGAACGGGGCGGCGCGGAAATCTCCGTCACGCCCCTGGGCGCGCAGATCATCGCGCAAGCCGAGCGCGTGCTGGAACAAACGGCCGCCATCAAGGAACTCGCCAAGCAAAACAAGGACCCGCTGGCCGGCCCGTTGCGCCTGGGCGTGATCTATACGATCGGCCCCTACCTGCTGCCGCCCCTGGTCAAGGCCATGATAGACCAGGTGCCGCAGATGCCTTTGATCTTGCAGGAAAACTTCACGGTTCGCCTGCTCGAATTGCTGCGCCAGGGCGAACTGGACGTGGCCATCATGGCCCTGCCCCTGCCCGACCATGGCATGGCCATGCAGGAACTGTATGACGAACCGTTCGTCGTGGCCATGCCGCGCCAGCATCCGTGGACGGCGCGCGACAAAATCGCCGCGCAGGATTTGAAATCGGAAACCATGCTGCTGCTGGGCAATGGCCACTGTTTCCGCGACCAGGTGCTGGAAGTATGCCCCGAAATGGCGCGTTTTTCCTCGCCCGGCAACGGCATGCAGCGCACGTTCGAAGGTTCTTCACTGGAAACCATCCGCCACATGGTGGCCAGCGGCATCGGCCTGACGGTGTTGCCGCGCGCCTCCGTCGCCAATATGCACGCCACCGACGGCATGCTTGAATACCGGCCGTTCGCGGAACCCGTGCCATCGCGCCGGGTGGTCATGCTGTGGCGCAAGAGTTTTACGCGCAAGGCGGCCATCGACGCCTTGTGCGCGGCCATCGCCAGCTGCAACTTGCCTGGCATCACCCCCTTGTGCGAAGACGACGAATAGTACATTTACATACTATTTGCGATAATCGACCTTTCTCTTCAACAAGATCGAGTCTTCCATGAACAAGCTGGCGCTGTATTTCCGCCTGATACGGCTGGACAAGCCTATCGGTACCGTATTGCTGCTGTGGCCTACCCTGTGCGCGCTGTGGCTGGCGCAGCAGGGCGTGCCGGACTGGCGGCTGCTACTCATCTTTACTCTCGGCACTTTCCTGATGCGCTCGGCCGGCTGCGCCATCAACGACTACGCCGACCAGGATATCGACAAATTCGTCAAGCGTACGGCCGAGCGTCCCATCACCAGCGGACGCATCAGCGGCAAGGAAGCGCTGGCCGTGGCCGGCGTGCTGACCGTGCTGGCCTTTTGCCTGATCCTGCCCTTGAATGCGCTGACCAAGCAACTGTCCGTGGCCGCCGTCATCATCGCCGGCACCTATCCCTACTTCAAGCGCTTTTTTGCCATCCCGCAAGCGTATCTCGGTATCGCCTTCGGCTTCGGCATCCCCATGGGCTTTGCCGCCATCACGGATTCCGTGCCCGTCGTCGCCTGGCTGCTGCTGCTGGGCAATGTCTTCTGGGCCGTGGCCTACGATACGGAATACGCGATGGTCGACCGCGACGACGATTTAAAAATCGGCATCAAGACGTCGGCCATCACCTTTGGCCGCTACGACGTGGCCATCGTCATGTTCTGCTACGCCGTTTTCCTGCTGCTGTGGCTGGCCTGCGGCTGGTCCCTGGGCTTGCGTTACTGGTTCGTCGCGGGCTTGCTGGTGGCGGCCGGCTGCGCCGTTTACCACTACACCTTGATCCGCGCACGCGAGCGTATGCCGTGTTTTGCGGCATTCCGGCATAATAACTGGCTAGGAGCAGCGGTGTTTGCGGGCGTGGTTCTGGACTTTGCTTTCCGTTAAGCAATCATCCTTGCGCCGCGGTAGCCCTTGAGGCGGCGCAAGACAAGCCTGGCCGCAGCTGCCTACACTGGTATTTCACTGTGCAGTTTCACTTCCAAGAGGTAATACATGAGCTCGATACATACCGGAAAATCCAGCAGCGACAGCATCCTCGCCGACGCCGACAAGGCGCGCGACAAACTGGTGGGCGACCTGAAAACCGTCATCAATGAAGCGGAAGGCTGGCTCGACGGCGCCAAGGATCAGACGGGCGAGAATGTCAAAGCCGTCAAGGACAAGTTCATCGCCACGCTGGAAACGGCCAAGAAAGACTTGATCAAGCTGGAAGAAGACTTGCTCGAACGTACCAAGAAGGCGGCCAAGGCCACCGACGAGTACGTGCAGGACAATCCGTGGAAAGCCGTGGGCGCGGGCGCCGTCGTGGGCGTACTGTTCGGCCTGTTGCTTTCCTCGTCACGCCGCTAGTTAGTACCGACGGCATAAGCCGTCTCCTGACGCGAAAGGCAGCATATGGCTATCGTGCACCATGTCGCCCAAGTCGCAGCGACTCTCGCCGCCATCGTCCAGACCCGTCTGGCCCTGGCGGCCGTGGAAATGGAAGAAGAGTCGCTGCGCTTCCTGTCGTATCTGGCCCTGGCCATGCTGGCACTGCTGTGCCTGTTTGTCGGCCTGGTATTGATCGTGTTCCTCGTCATCGTGCTGTTCTGGGACACGCACCGCATCGCCGCCATCGCCATCACGGCCGCCGTCTTCATCGTCGCCGCCATCGCCACCCTGCTGGGCGTGCGCGCCAGTTTCCGCAGCAAGCCGAAACTGCTGTCCTTCACACTTTCCGAACTGAACAAAGACCTGGACGAGCTGCAACTGCTGGCCCGCCGGGGATCGGAGCGGCCATGACCACGCACCCTACCAAACTGTCGCATGTGCACACGGCCACCAGCCTGGCGCAGCGGCGCGACGCGCTGCTGGCCGAATGTGCGCTGCAGCGCCTGGCCCTGGGCGTGCAGACGCGGCAATTGCTGGAACCTTTGACGGGCGGCAATCTACGCCACACCCTGGCCACGCGCTTTAAAATTCCCCTGATGATAGGGGGTGCAGTGCTGGGCCTGCTGCTCGTACGTCCGCGCCGTTTCCTGCCGCTGCTGCGGGCCAGCGGCGCGCTGCTCAAGCACGCCACCACCGCCATGCCCGTCGTGCTGGCGCTGGCCCAGCGTTTCAGCAAGAAAGAAACGCCGGAATAAATTATTTTTTCCTGGCTGCATCCAAATGGCAAACCCCTGCGTAGTAATGGTATCAACCAGCCGGTTGAGCCAACTACCAGGAGCTTGCCATGCATGCCATCATCGCCCCACGCCATACCGCCCCTTCCCTCACCGTGCTGTGCGCCGCCCTGCTGCTGGCCGCCTGCGCCCCCATGAGCGCGCGCTATTCGCAGGAACAATTGCCGAACGCCGTGAAAGTGCCCGATGGCCACCAGGTGGCCATGCAAACGGTGGGCGTGGGCAAGATCGCCTACGAATGCAAGGCGAAAAAAGACATGACGGGCCATGAATGGGTCTTCGCGGGACCGGATGCGACCTTGAACGACCGCAGCGGCATGCAAGTGGGCACCTACGTCGGTCCTCCTGCCACCTGGGCCAACCTGGATGGCTCGAAAGTAACGGCGACGCAAGTGGCCGTGGCGCCGGCCGGCACGGGTAACATCCCGTATCAACTGGTGAAAGCCAACCCGGCCATGGGCAGCGGCGCCATGCAGGGCGTCAGCTACATCCAGCGCGTGGCCACCAGCGGCGGCGTGGCGCCAAGCAGCCCCTGCGGCATGGAGTCCATCGGCGCCAAACAATGGGTGCCCTACCAGGCCGATTATATCTTCTGGAAAGCAGTATAAATACCTGGCGTTGACGGTTGGCAAGCTGGTTTCTGGCCTATACTCGGCATTGAAAACTTGCTAACCGTTTACTCCTGACGATTGCGCCGACCTTGCCAGCCCACGCCGCCCCTTACGATTACGATGCCGCCCTGCGCGCCTGCGCCAGGGGCGAGCAGCAGGCATTGCACGGCCTGTACCAGCAGGAAAGCCGCTATTTGCTGGGCGTGGCCCTGCGCATCGTGCGCCAGCGGGCCCTGGCCGAAGACGTGCTGCACGACGCCTTCCTGAACATCTGGCGCCGCGCCGGCAGTTTCGACGCCACGCGCGGCAGCGGCAAGGGCTGGATCTATGTGGTGGTGCGGCACCAGGCGCTGGACGTGGCGCGTGCCCGCGCCCATGAACTGTCAGCCGACGAGGATACCGTGGAAACCCTGCTGCACGAACGCCAAGGCCATGATACGGGCGAGGCCTATGCCGACCAGGCGGATCTGGGCAAGCTGCACGATTGCCTTGGTCACCTGGATGAAGGCAAACGCAATAGCATCCTGTACGCCTATGTCGATGGCTGTTCCCACAGCGAAATCGCGCAGCGCCTGCAAGCGCCGCTGGGGACCGTCAAAGCCTGGGTCAAGCGGGGCCTGGCCGCCTTGCGGGAGTGCATGGGATGATCGACAGCGACGAAGATTTGCAAAGGCTGGCTGGCGAATACGTGCTGGGCACATTGGCGCTGGCCGAACGGGCGGCAGTGGAACAGCGTTTGCCGCGCGAGCCAGCGTTGCGCGACGCCGTCGATGCCTGGGAACGGCGTCTGCTGCCCTTGACCACGCTGGCGCCGCCCGAAACGCCCTCGGCCCAGCTGTGGCCGCGCATCAGCGCCAGCCTGTTCACGCCGAAGGCCGTGCGGCAAGCGGGCGGCTGGCAAGCGTGGTGGAACAGCCTGGCTTTCTGGAGAGTGCTGGCCGGTAGCGGCTTGGCGGCCACGGCCGCGCTGGCCGTGCTGGTCAGCGTGCAACTGCAAGCGCCAAGCGGACCCGGCTACCTGGTGGTGCTGGTGGCGCCGCAGGATAAATCGCCGGGCTGGATCGTGCAGGCGGGCGGACGGGGCGGCAAGAACCGCGACCTGAGCCTGATTCCGCTGGGGCCGACTAGCGTGCCGCAGCAAAAAGCCCTGCAATTCTGGACCAAGGGCAAGGACTGGGGCGCCCCTGTCTCGCTGGGCCTCGTCAAGCCGGGGCAAAGCCTCAAATTGACCCTGGATAAGCTGCCGCCGCTGCAGCCCGACCAACTGTTTGAAATCACGCTGGAACCGCAAACGGGCTCGCCGACAGGCAGGCCGACAGGGCCGATCCTGTATATCGGCCGCGCCGTCAAGGTGATGTAGCGTTTATTTGCCCAGCTCGTCCCCCATCTCGCGCCCGCGCTGCGCGGCAGCCTTGATGCCCTTGACGATGGCCGCCTTGACGCCGCTCTCTTCCATGCTGGTCAGGGCCGCGTACGTCGTGCCGCCTTTCGACGTGACGCGCTCGCGCAGCAAGGACACGGGTTCGCTGGAATTGGCCGCCAGTTGCGCCGCGCCCGTAAAGGTGGCAATCGCCAGCTGCGTGCCCTGCTCGGGCGTGAGACCCAATTCGGCGGCCGCCTGCTGCATTGCTTCGATAAAGTAAAACACGTAAGCGGGACCGCTGCCGGACACGGCCGTGACGGGATCGATCTTGGCTTCCTCGTCGAGCCAGACCGTCTGGCCGACGGCGCGCAGGATCGCGTCCGCCGTCTTTTTCTGTTCTTCGCTGACGCCGCTGCTGGCCACCATGCCGGTGATGCCCATGCCGATCAGGGCTGGCGTGTTCGGCATGCAGCGCACGATGGCGGGATAGTCGCCGAGCCAGCGCGACAGGTCAGCGGCGCGGATGCCGGCCGCGATCGACAGGATCAATGGCGTCCGCTCCCCGTCGAGGAAGGGCAGCAATTGCGCCGCCACTTCGCGCATGCTTTGCGGTTTCACGGCCAGCACGATCACGTCCACGCCGCGCAATGCGTCACCGGCGGCAGTCGCCGTCGTGACGCCGAATTGCGCCTGCAGTTTTTCCAGCGCGGGCGCATGGGGGTCGATCACGTGGATGTTGCCGCCCAGGGTCAATTTACCCGCCAGGCCGGCGATTAGGGCCGCGGCCATGTTGCCGCCGCCTACAAAGGCGATATTCAATTCTGTCGTCATGCTTGTTCTCTCTTCATCAGGAATAGTTGCGGGAACCGAAAATGGCGCTGCCCACGCGCACGATGGTGGCGCCCTCGAGCACGGCGGCGCGCAAGTCGGCGGACATGCCCATCGACAAGGTGTCAAGCGCCAGCCCTTCGGCCTTCAATTGTTCGTACAGCGCGCGCAGTTGCGCAAAGGCAGCGCGCTGAAGCGTGAGCTCCGTTTCCGGCTCGGGGATGGCCATCAGGCCGCGCAAGCGCAAACGGGGCAATTGCGCCACGGCATGCGCCAGGGCCGGCAATTCGGCTGGCGTCACGCCGCTCTTGCTCGCTTCGCCGCTGATATTGACTTGCAGACAGATATTCAAGTCCGGCAAGCCGGCCGGACGCTGCTCGGACAGGCGCGCGGCGATCTTTTCCCGTTCCACCGTGTGCACCCAGTCGAAGTGCTCGGCGATGGGGCGCGTCTTGTTGCTCTGGATGGGGCCAATGAAATGCCATGCCGGGGCATGCTGCGGCGCGGCCGCCTTCACAAAGGCGATCTTGTCGAGCGCTTCCTGCAGGTAGTTTTCACCAAACGCCGCCTGGCCCGCGCGCATGGCGTCCAGCACGGCATCCGCGCCGAAGGTTTTCGAGACGGCCAGCAGAGTCACGTCTCCAGGGGCGCGCTGCGCGTCAGCGGCGGCCTGCGCAATACTCTCGCGCACGGCTTGCAAGTTCTGTTCGATTGTGGACATAATCATTTTCTAGTGTATAGGGGCGACGGCACAGTGCGCCAGCCCATCAATGCAGGCACAGGGATTATAAATGGACATCTCCGAACTACTCGCTTTCTCCGTCAGCAACAAGGCTTCCGACCTGCACCTGTCTTCCGGCCTACCGCCGATGATACGGGTCAACGGCGACGTGCGCCGCCTGAACGTGCCCCCGCTCGAGCACAAGGAAGTGCACAGCATGATCTACGACATCATGAACGACAGCCAGCGCAAGGCGTATGAAGAAGCGCTGGAATGCGATTTCTCGTTCGAGATTCCCGGCCTGGCCCGCTTCCGCGTCAACGCCTACAACCAGGAAAGGGGCGCCTCGGCCGTGCTGCGCACGATTCCCTCGAAAGTGCTGACACTGGAAGACCTGAACGCGCCGCGCATCTTCGGCGAGCTGGCCATGCGCCCACGGGGACTCGTGCTGGTGACGGGGCCGACCGGTTCGGGCAAGTCGACCACCCTGGCGGCGATGGTGAACCACGTCAACGAGCGCCTGAACCACCATATTCTGACCATCGAGGACCCGATCGAATTCGTGCATGAACCGAAGAAATGCCTGATCAACCAGCGTGAAGTCGGTTCGCACACGCATTCGTTCAGCAACGCGCTGCGCTCGGCCCTGCGCGAAGACCCGGACGTGATTTTAGTGGGCGAATTGCGCGACCTGGAAACCATCCGCCTGGCGCTGACGGCGGCCGAAACGGGCCACCTCGTGTTCGGCACTCTGCATACCTCGTCGGCGGCGAAATCGATCGACCGCATCATCGACGTCTTCCCCGCCGAGGAAAAGGAAATGGTGCGCGCCATGCTGTCCGAATCCTTGCAAGCCGTCATTTCGCAAAACCTGCTGAAAACCAAGGATGGCGCGGGCCGCGTGGCCGCGCATGAAATCATGCTGGCCACCCCGGCCGTGCGCAACCTGATCCGCGAAGCGAAAGTGGCGCAAATGTATTCGGCCATCCAGACGGGCAGCAACGTGGGCATGCAAACCCTGGACCAGTGCCTGTCCGACCTGGTGCGGCGCGGCACGATCTCGGCGGAAACGGCCCGCTCGGCCGCCAAGTCGCCTGAAAACTTCCCCGGATAAGCCATGCAGACGACGCACGAACACTATGGCGCCATGCACGCGCTGCTGGCGCAGATGCGCGCACGGGGCGGCTCCGACCTGTTCATCACGGCCGGCTTTCCTGCCGCCATCAAGCTCGACGGCAAACTGACGCCGCTGGCGGGCGGCGCGCTCGACGCGCAGCAGGCGGCCGGCTACGTGCGCGCCGTCATGAACGAACGCCAGGCGGCCGAGTTCGCGTCCAGCCGCGAAGCCAATTTCGCCATCAGTCCGGACGGACTCGGGCGTTTCCGCGTGTCCGCCTTCGTGCAGATGGGCCAGGCAGGCATGGTCTTGCGCTTGATCAATACCGCCATCCCCACCCTCGATGGGCTGGGCTTGCCCGCCATCCTGCAAGACATCGTGATGAGCAAGCGGGGCCTCGTCATCATGGTGGGCGCCACGGGCTGCGGCAAGTCGACCACCCTGGCCGCCATGGTGGGCCACCGCAACGCGCACAGCCATGGCCACATCATCACCATCGAAGATCCCGTGGAATTCATCCATCCGCACGGCAACTGCATCGTCACCCAGCGCGAAGTGGGCGTCGATACGGACGACTGGGCCACGGCCCTGAAAAACACCCTGCGCCAGGCGCCCGACGTGATCCAGATCGGCGAGATCCGCGACCGCGATACGATGGACCACGCCATCGCGTTTGCCGAGACGGGCCATCTGTGCCTGGCGACCTTGCACGCGAACAACGCCAACCAGGCGCTGGACCGCATCATCAATTTCTTCCCCGAAGAACGGCGCCAACAGTTGCTGATGGACCTGTCACTGAATTTGAAGGGCATGATTTCGCAGCGCCTGATTCCCAACAAGGAAGGCGGCGGGCGCAAGGCGGCGCTGGAAATCCTGCTCAATTCGCCGCTGATGAGCGACCTGATCTTCAAGGGCCAGGTGCACGAGATCAAGGAATTGATGAAAAAATCGCGCGAACACGGCATGCAGACTTTCGACCAGGCCCTGTTCGACCTGCACGAAGCCGGCGCCATCAGCTATGAAGACGCGCTGCGCAATGCGGACTCCGTCAACGACCTGCGCCTGACGATCAAGCTCAAGGGCGCAACGGCGCCGGAACCCGCCCCGCAAACGGGCGCCACCAAACTGGGACTCCTCTGACATGACCAGCATCCACGATTTCCAGGCCGAGGCACTGGACGGCACGCCGGTCGACCTGGCGCAATACAAAGGCAGGGTGCTGTTGATCGTCAACACGGCCAGCGCCTGCGGCTTCACGCCGCAATACCAGGGGCTCGAAGCGCTGTACCGCGAATTCCACGCGCAGGGCCTGGTCGTGCTGGGCTTTCCCTGCAATCAATTCCGCCAGCAGGAACCGGGGTCGAATGCGGAAATCGGCGCTTTTTGCGAGAAAAACTTCGGCGTCACCTTTCCCCTGTTTGCCAAGGTGGACGTGAATGGCCCGCAGACCCATCCCCTGTTTGCGCAATTAAAACAGGCGGCGCCCGGCATATTGGGCACGCAGTCGATCAAATGGAATTTCACCAAGTTTTTGGTGCGCAAGGATGGCCGCGTATTTCGCCGCTACGCCACGGCCAGCAAACCGGCCAGCCTGGCGGATGACATCCGGCAATTGCTACAGGAATAGCGATTCGGCGGTTTGATTAAAAACAATAATTGCTGAAATCAATCAATCCGCACTTATTTCATGCTTGATATCAATATTGTGTTTCCAATAGCAAATTTCGGTGATAATGTTTGCATAATTATTCGCAGATATCGATCAAAAAACGATGCCAGTCTTTGGGAAAATATTATCTTCATGGATGCGGATGGGAATTTATTCCCGCCTCTTTCTTCCTATTTTCTTCCTGATACTCGCCGTTTCCGCCGTTCGCTATCACGCCCTGCTCGGCACGGAAACGGCGCTGGCCAATGCGCGCTACCAGAGCGATGCGCGGCAACTCGACCTGTTCCTCGCCAATAGCGTGCTGCCGCTGGCCGTGCACGCGGACAGTCACGCGATGCACGACAGCGTGCGCCAGGTGCTGCGCAGCGCCCTGCCGCTGAACCGCAGCCTCGTTTCCGCGCGCTGGGACACGGCTGGCGGGCATGTCGAAGTACTGGCCGACAGCAAGCTGACCGGCACGCTGGCCACGGTGCCGGCGTGGTTCGCGCGCCTGGCCGGCATCACGGCCATCCGCAGCCGCCTGACGGTGGCGCTGCCGGACGGCGGCGACGGCATCCTCGACCTGCACTACACGCCCGGCCTGCCCCTGGCGCAAGTGTGGCTCAGGGTGCGCGAGCAGGCCGTCCTCAGCAGCATCAATATCGTGCTCGTCTTCGTGCTGCTGGGCTTGATCCTGGCCACGCACCGCAAGCTGCTGGCGCGCTTCGTGCAAGCGACCGACCGCTTCCGCGACGGCAACTTCGCCGTGCGCCTGGTGGCTGGCGCCACGCCCGAGGCGCAAGCCGTGTCGCAGTCGTTCAACGGCATGGCCGGCGATATCGAAGCACTGCTGACCTCGCTGAAAACCAGCCAGCGCCAGCTGGGCGAGCAACTGAACGAAACCGTGCACATGCAGCAGGCCCTGCAAAAGCTGTCGTGGCAAAACTACAATGATGTGCTGACGGGTCTGCCCAACCGTGCCGCGCTGGCCGCCCGCTTCGAACAGGAACTGTTCCTCGCGCGCGAACGCCAGCGCCTGCTGGCCGTCTGCCTGTTCGACCTCGACCACTTCCAGGCCATCAACGACCGCTACGGCGCCGAGGCCGGCGATGAAATCCTCAAGCAGGTGGCCGGCCGCCTGCACGGCTTTACGGGCCAGGTCCATTACGCGGCGCGCCTGGGCGGCGATGAATTCGTCCTGCTGCTGTGCGGCCAGGCCAGCATCGCCAGCATCGAACAAAACGTCACGCAGCTGATGGCCGAGCTGGGACGCCCCTACCAGTGCGACCAGCAGGCGCTGCACATGACGGCCAGCGCCGGCATCGCCGTCTACGCGGGCAAGGACTTGAATACGGAAAGCCTGCTGCGCCACGCCGACCACGCCGTCTACCAGGCGAAACTGACGGGGCGCAACCAGTACCACTTCTTCGACACCAACCTGGACGAAGAAGTGCGCACCCACCACAACCAGCGCACGGAAGTGCGCCACGCCCTGATCAACGGCGAACTGCGGCTGTACTACCAGCCCAAGGTCAACATGCGCGCCGGCACAGTGGTGGGCATGGAAGCGCTGCTACGCTGGCAGCATCCGCGCCGCGGCGTGCTGGCGCCCGCGCAATTCCTGCCGCTGGTGGAGCAGACGGACTTGATCATCGACATCGGCGAATGGGTGCTGCGCCAGGCCCTGTGGCAAATGCAGCGCTGGGTGGCTGGCGGCAAGCACTGGGTGGTCAGCGTGAATATCGCGGCGCGCCACTTCCAGCAACCGGACTTCGTCTCGCGCCTGGAAACCATCCTCGGCGAATTTCCCGGCGTGCGCGCCAGCATGCTGGAACTGGAAATCCTCGAATCGTCGGCCCTGCACGACATCGAAGACGTGCGCCGCATCATCCGCGCCTGCCAGGCGCTGGGCATCACCTTCGCCCTCGACGATTTCGGCACCGGCTACTCGTCGATGTCGTATTTAAAACGCCTGCCGGCGAACATCGTCAAGATCGACCAGAGCTTCGTGCGCAACATGCTCAACGACCGCGACGACCTGCACCTGGTGCGCGCCGTCATCGGTCTGGCCCGCTCCTTCAGCCTGACGGTGATCGCCGAAGGCGTGGAAAGCGTCGAGCATGGCGCGCGTTTGATCCAGCTGGGCTGCGATCTGGCGCAAGGCTACGGCATCGCCCGCCCCATGCCGGCCGACGCCGTGCTGGAGTGGGCGGCCAACTTCGTGCCGGCCCCCCAATGGCGCGTCGCGCAGTACAGCGAAGTGCCTATGTAGGCGCCAAGGCCGAGTCGATCAGCTCGATCCAGTGCCGCACGGGCGTCTCCGTGCCCGACTGCAGGTGGCTCAGGCAGCCGATATTGGCCGACACGATCATCTCCGGCTCGCACGCTTCCAGGTTCGCCACCTTGTTGTCGCGCAGCTGCTGCGACAGTTCCGGCTGCAAAATCGAATACGTGCCCGCCGAACCGCAGCACAAATGGCTGTCCGCGCACAGGCGCACGTCGACGCCGACGGCGCGCAAGACCTGCTCCACCTTGCCGCGCACCTGCTGGCCATGCTGCAGGGTGCATGGCGGGTGATACGCTACCCTTTTCCCGATGCGCCCTTTCAGCAGCGCCGCCAGTTCCGCTTCAAACGCCGGCATGATCTCGGACAGATCGCGCGTCAGTGCGGCGATGCGGCGCGCCTTGTCCGCATACTGCGCATCATGCGCCAGCAAATGGCCGTATTCCTTGACCGTGGCGCCGCAGCCGGATGCCGTCATGACGATGGCTTCGGCACTATCTACGTAAGGCCACCAGGCGTCGATATTGCGGCGCATATCGTCCAGCGCCGCGTCCTGGTCATTCAGGTGATGACGCAATGCGCCGCAGCAGCCCGCCTTCGGGGCGACGATCAATTGCACGCCCAAGGCGTCGAGCACACGCGCCGTGGCCGCGTTGATGTTCGGCGACATGGCCGGCTGCACGCAGCCGTCGAGCAGCAGCATGCTGCGCGCGTGCTGCTGCGTCGGCCATGCACCGGCGGCGGCGCCCGGGCGCAATTTGTCCTGCAAGCTTTTCGACAGCAGCGGGCGCAGCGCCTGCCCCGCCTTGTACACGGGCGTAAACAGCCAGCGGCGCGGCAAGGCTTCCTTCAGGGCGAAACGCAGCGCACGCTCGCGCAAGGGGCGCTGCACGCGCTGTTCGACGACATTGCGGCCGATGTCGACCAGGCGCCCGTACTGTACGCCCGAGGGACAAGTCGACTCGCAGTTGCGGCAGGTCAGGCAGCGGTCCAGGTGCGTCTGCGTCTTGGCCGTGACGGGCGCGCCTTCGAGCACTTGCTTGATCAGGTAGATGCGTCCGCGCGGGCCATCGAGTTCGTCGCCCAGCAGCTGGTAGGTGGGACAGGTGGCCGTGCAAAACCCGCAATGCACGCAGGCGCGCAGGATGGCTTCGGCTTCGTCGCCTGCCGGCGTATTCTTGATGAAATCGGCGAGATTGGTTTGCATGCGCGCTCAATACATTCTGTGCGGGTTGAAGACGCCGGCCGGGTCGAAAGCCTGCCGCAGGCGCTGATGGATGGTGGCCACGGCCGGCGCCAGCGGGTGGAACACGCCCACGGCCTTGTCGCCGCCGCGGAACAGAGTCGCATGGCCGCCGGCGGCCGCCACGGCCTGGCGGACGTGCTGCGCGCCGGCCGCATCGGCGTCGCCGTCGAGCTTGAGCCAGCGCTGCGCCCCGCCCCACTCGATCAGCTGGCGCCCTTTTAAAATCATGGCGCTGGCGTGCGGCGGCAGCGACAAGCGCCACAGGCTGCCCGCACCTGCGAAGAATGCGTGCGTTTGCTCGCGCACGGACAGCCAGAAGGCGGATGCTTCTTCTGCTGCCAGCACTTCGCCACCCAGGGATTGCAGCGCCGCCGAGACGGCCGCCTCGGCGCCGGACAGGCGCACCGTCAACACGCCATCGTGCCAGCAGCTGGCCGATATCGGCAGCGGCTTGCCCGCCCACTCATTGAGCATGCGCAAGGCGGCGATTTCCGCGCATGCCACGCGTAACGTCGCTTCGCGCAGCGGCAAGGGCAGCACCTTCAGCGACACTTCCAGGATCAGGCCCAGGGTGCCCAGGGACCCCGCCAGCAGGCGCGAGACATCGTAGCCGGCCACGTTTTTCATCACCTGTCCGCCGAAGGCCAGGCGTTCGCCATGGCCATCCATCAGCACGGCGCCCAGCACGAAATCGCGCAAGGCGCCCGCGCTGGCCCGGCGCGGGCCGGACAAGGCGCTGGCGACGACGCCGCCCACCGTGGCGCCGGGGCCGAAGTGGGGCGGTTCGAACGCCAGCATCTGGTTGCGCGCGGCCAGCGCCGCCTCGATCTCGGCCAGCGGCGTACCGCAGCGGGCCGTGATCACCAGCTCCGTCGGTTCATAGTCGATGATGCTCGCATAGGCGCGCGTATCGAGCACCTCGCCTTCGAGCTGCTGTCCATACCAGTCTTTCGTGCCGCCGCCGCGCAGGCGCAAGGGCTTGCCCGCCGCGCTGGCCGCCAGTATCTGCTGCCTGAATTGTTCCGCTATCGCTTGCAAAAGGGTCTCCGGAAAATTAAAAACGGGGCAGGTTGGCGAATGGCAGGCGCCCCGCCGTCACATGCATCTTGCCGAATTCGGCGCAGCGGTTCAAGGTGGGAATCGCCTTGTCCGGGTTCAGCAAGGTGTGGGGATCGAAGGTGCGCTTGACGGCAAAGAAGGCATCGAGTTCGGCGCGCGTAAACTGCACGCACATGGAATTGATCTTTTCCATGCCCACGCCATGCTCGCCCGTAATCGTGCCGCCCACGGCCACGCACAGGGCCAGGATGTCGGCGCCAAACGCTTCGGCGCGCTCGAATTCGCCGGGCATGTTGGCGTCGAACAGGATCAAGGGGTGCAGATTGCCGTCGCCCGCGTGGAACACGTTCGCGCAGCGCAAGCCATGCGTCGTTTCCATGACGGCGATACCCGTCAGCACTTCCGCCAGTTTTTTTCGCGGGATGGTGCCGTCCATGCAGTAGTAGTCGGGCGAGATGCGCCCGGCGGCGGGAAAGGCGTTCTTGCGGCCGGACCAGAATTTCATGCGCTCCGCTTCCGACTGCGAGACGGCAATCGCACTGGCGCCCGCCCCTTCCAGCACGGCCGTCATGCGGGCGATTTCCTCTTCCACTTCTTCGTGCGTGCCATCAGCTTCACACAGCAAAATGGCGGCCGCGTCGATGTCGTAGCCGGCCTTGACGAACGGTTCGACCATGCGCGACGACGTCTGGTCCATCATTTCCAGGCCGGCAGGGATGATGCCGGCGGCGATCACGTTGGCCACGGCATTGCCGCCCGTGACGACGTCGCCGAACGAGGCCATGATGACACGCGCCGTGGCCGGTTTCGGTATCAGTTTCACGGTCACTTCCGTGACGATGCCCAGCATGCCTTCGGAACCGATGAAGACGGCCAGCAGGTCCAGGCCCGGAGAATCCAGGCATTCGCCGCCCAGCTCCAGCACATCGCCATCGATGGTGACGACGCGCACGCGCAGCACATTGTGCACGGTCAGCCCGTATTTGAGGCAATGTACGCCGCCCGAGTTTTCCGCCACGTTGCCGCCGATGCTGCAGGCGATTTGCGAGGACGGGTCGGGCGCGTAATACAAGGCATATTGCGCGGCCGCTTCGGAAATGGCCAGGTTGCGCACACCCGGCTGCACGACGGCCGTGCGCGCGTACGCATCCACGCGCACGATGCGGTTCAAACGCGCCGTCGACAGCACCACGCCATCGGCGATCGGCAAGGCGCCGCCCGACAAGCCCGTGCCGGCGCCGCGCGGCACGATCGGCACGCCAAGTTCTCGGCAGACGCCGAGGATGGCGATGACCTGTTCTTCCGTGTCCGGCAAGGTGACCACCATCGGCAGCTGGCGGTAGGCGGCCAGACCGTCGCATTCATACGGGCGCGTGTCTTCCGCGTCGGACAGCACGCAACGTGCCGGCAGCACGGCCAGCAGGGCCGCGACGACGGCTTGCTGGCGCGCGGCGGTCAATCCGGGTTCAGGAGCGGCATTGAGCATAAGATGGGAGGCAAATGGGCATGGGCGTGCAACGATTGTAAGCACAAAAGTGGCGCGCACCGCATTTTTTGTCCGATTTGCCCGCAAATCCGGGGCCAGGCGGCGCGCAGTGTCGTATGCTGCCCCCATTCTTCTTTACAGGATCAGCATCATGGGCAACCGACTTTCGAAAATCGCCACGCGCACGGGCGACAATGGCAGCACCGGCCTGGGCGACGGCAGCCGCACCAGCAAGGACAGCGCCCGTATCCACGCCATGGGCGACGTGGACGAACTCAATTCCAATATCGGCTTGCTGTTGTGCGAAGCCATGCCCGACGCCTTGCGCGACGAGCTGGTGGCCATCCAGCACGACCTGTTCGACCTGGGCGGAGAAATCTGCATCCCCGGCTACCAGCTGATCAAGGAAGAACACGTGCTGCGCCTCGACGAGCTGCTGGCGAAATACAATGCGGACTTGCCGGCCCTCTCCGAATTCATCCTGCCGGCCGGCTCGCGCGCCGCTTCGCTGGCGCACGTGTGCCGCACCGTATGCCGCCGCGCCGAGCGCAGCATCGTCGCGCTGGCCAATGCGGAAACCATCCACGAGCATCCGCGCCAGTACGTGAACCGATTGTCGGACCTGCTGTTCGTGCTGTCGCGCGTGCTCAACCGCTTTGCCGGCGGCAGCGACGTGTTGTGGCGGCACGACCGCACGCGGGCATGAGATGAAAAAACGGCGATGCTGTCAAACAGCATCGCCGCGCTTTATCCGGCTGACAGAGTGTTTTACTTAACCGCAAGCCTGAAGGCAGGCTTTATTGGCACGCACGCATGAAGGGACACTGAACTCCATGACACAGGCATCGAGCGCCATATAGCACTCGGATTGGCATTCCGAAATGTCGGCGGTACTGCTGGCCATGGCATACGAGGCGCTGACGCCCATGGCAAACAAAAAGAAACCCAGTTTTTTGAACATAAGCACTCCTGTTGAATTGACAGACGATCACTGACATCCACAGCGCGCCGTCCCTTACGCGCCATCCATAAGCTGGCATTGCTCCGCGCGTCAATTACGGGGCGGACGCAGGCACTCTTTCTGACAAGCCTGATAATTTTCCATGCAGGCCGGCTGGCCGAATTCCACGCAATCGAGCAGATTGCGTTCGCACACAAAGGTGCAGTCAGGCCCACCTGCCTGGACGCTGAAGGACAGCGCGGCGCCGGCGGCAAACAGAAAAACAGCAATCTTTTTGAACATGGTCAGCCTTTCAAGTTAACAAGTGGGAACGTCAGATTTTCTTCAGCGCCGCTTCCAGCGCGCCCGCATTGAAACCCTGGATCTTGCGGTTGCCGATCAACACCACGGGCACGCCACCGCCACCCAGTGCCTCATGGGCTTTTTTCGCTTCCGGGGATTTCTCGATATCGAGATCGACGAATTCGATCTTGTTTTCCTTGAAGTAGGCACGCGTCTTGGCGCAATAGCCGCACCAGTCCGTGCCGTACAGCACCACTTTCGCCTGGGCATTCGGGAAATACGCGGCGTAATTACCCTCGGTGTAATTCGACTTGAGCAAGCCGGGCAACAAGGACAGGCCATAACCGCTGCCCAGGCCGGCGGCCAGGATCAAGCCATACATGGCGATGGTTTTAATTTTCTTTTGCATCATGAAGCCACCTTGACGTCGTTACAGGAAAAGTACGATCTTTTAAAACATTTCCCACCCTTCGATAGACGTGGAAAAAGAATGCCACTTGCGCTTGCATGCTTATTACCTTGTAGAATTTACATCCTACAAAAACGAATATAGAGCGCGATTATTTTAGAGTCAACGTTTCCTTTCGATAAATTTCCAGTTTGGAAAATATATCGGGGAAGCCCATGAAATGTGGAATTTGGAGAGATTGGCAGGCGCCAAACGTCTATACAATATTGGCGCCGCAAGCAGGAAAAGGCCGGTTGCGGGCGCAGCCGGCCGAGCGGCTACGCTTCAACGCGAGGACGCCACCGCGCTATCGACGGCCTGCACATGTTCGCGCAGCAAGCCGCGCAGCAGCTGCACCTGGGCCACCGCATCAGCTTGCAGGGCCGTCAAGCCCTCTGCCGCGCACGGGCCGGGCGCAGCGGCATCGGCTTCACCGCGCAGCAACGCATCGATTTCCCCGCTAACGGCGGCAATCCACCGCTGCAATGCGGGCGGCGCCGGCTCGGCCTGCGGGCTCAAACTGATGCGCGCCGTGCTGCCTGCCACGCGGCGCAGCAACGGCAAGGTGCGCAGTGCCGCCAGGCCCACGCCGCTGCTGCGGTCCAGGCGGCGCTCGATGCGCAGGCGTTGCAGCACTTGTTCCGCATTATTGCTGGCCAGCCCCGCCTCGCGGCGCAGGCGCGCAATGGCGCTATCCCAGCGTCCACCCGCCGCCAGCACGGCCAGCAGGTATTTCAGGTTGGCCGACACGGCTTTCGCCAGGCGCTGATCGAGGTCGTCCGCCTCGCGGTCGGGCCACAGGAAAAACGTGGCCAGCAGGGCCAGCACGCAGCCCAGCACATTGTTGCCCAGGCGGCTTACCGCATACACCATCTCGCTGGCCGGCGCCGCATAGTCGGCCACCAGCACGAAGGCGGGCGTCATGAACAGCACGTGCAGGCTGTAGCTGACACGGCGCAAGGCCATCGTGGCGACAATCAGGGGAAACACCACCAGCGAGATGCCCAGCGGCGTGTAAATGACCAGGCCGATCAGCACGGCCAGCACGGCGCCCAGCACGCTGCCAGCGACGCGCTCGATGCCGCGCGGCCAGGTGGTCGACACGGATGGCTGCAAGATCAACAAGGTCGCCATCGTGGCCCAGTAGCCGAAGGGAATATGCAAGGCCTCGACCAAGAGGAAGCCGGCCGTCGTCGCCAGCGACACGCGCGCCGCATGGCGCCAGCTCAGCGACTGCGGCGTGGCGTTGACTTTCGCCGTTTGCCACGCTTGCCCCAGCACAAGGAAGGCCGCTTCGCGCCACGGCAGCTGCGTCGCGCGCGGCAAGCCCAGTTCCATGAAATCCACGTTCAGGCGCAAGGGCAGCAAGGCGCCCAGCGCCGCTTCCAGACGCCGTCCGCAGTTCGCCAGGCGGCGCTGCAATGCCAGCGGCGGCGTTTCCGGCTGGCGCTGCACGGCTTGTCCCAGGCGGCGCAGCAGCACGGCCATCACTTCCAGGCTGCGCCGCGCGCGCGGGTCCTGCCGCAGGCGCTGCTGTTCGCGCTCGCACGTATGCGTGACGGCGATCAGATAGGCGAAGATACGCTCGGCGTCGCTGAGCGCCAGCAGCAGGTTGTCGTACAGGGCGCTGCGGCCCGCGCGCGCGGGCGGCACGGCGGCCAGCGCCACGCGCGCCGCTTCCAGCGCGGCACGCGCCTGCGAGCGGTAGCTGGCGCCATGCGCGGTGGCGTCCGGCAGCGCCGGGCCCTGTTCCAGGAAGCGCGCATTGTCGCGCGCGATGCCGGCCAGGCGCGAATACGCGGCGCGGATGGCGCGCCTGGCCGGGCTGAACGGGTGGATGCGCCAGACCGTAAAACTGAGCACGGTGGCAAACAGGCAGCCGAACATGTACAGGCCCAGGAAAGGCGCCGTCTGCGTCATCGATTCCAATGGATGCGTGACCATCACCACGCAGGCCGTGGCCGCCAGGATGGCCACTTGCGCCGTGGCCGCACCCCAGATGCGCGCCAGCGCGCCGGCCCAGGAAAACAGCAGCACGGCGATGGCGGCCGCCGCCACGCCATGGCCGGCCGCCAGCGCCGTCAGGCCGCCAGCCACGGTCGACAGCAAGCCGAAGCCCACCATCGAGACGAAACGCATGCGCCGCGTGCCGGCCGCGTCGGCCAGGCAGGTCCAGAAGGCGCCGATGGCGGCCCAGGAAAAATCGGGGTGGTCGAACAGCAGGCCCAGCAACAGCATGGCGCTTGACGCGCACGCGGCCCGCAGGCCCTCGGACAGATTCGTTTCATCGATGGCCAGGCTGACCATCCACAGGGGACGGCGCTGCGCCAGCTTGTCGGTATAGGCGTGCATGCCCGTCAGCCAGCGGCCGGCCAGTGCGCGCGAACGGCGGTGAAGTTTCCTGAAATGCAAATTGAACTTTGAAAGGGTATCAAAGCGTCATCGTAGCATTCCCCGGCGAAAAATGTTGCAGTGCAGCGTAAAATCTCGGCAGGCGAAAAAAAAAGCGGCACCGCAGTGCCGCTTCTCTCTGTATGCGGGCAAACTTAGCTGACGACGGCCAGACGCGGCTGCGTGCCGCCAAAACGCTGCTCGATCGAGGCGGCGATGCCGGTGGCGTCCAGGCCCACGCTTTTCAGCAGTTGCACGGGGTCGCCATGGTCGATGAAGGTGTCGGGCAAGCCCAGCATCAAAATCGGCTTGACGATGCCCTCCGCCGCCAGTGCTTCGGCCACGGCCGAACCGGCGCCGCCCATGATGCAGCCCTCTTCCACCGTCACCAGGTAATCGTGTTCTGCGGCAAGCTGTTTCACCAGCGCCACGTCGAGCGGCTTGACGAAGCGCATGTTGGCGACCGTCGCGTCGAGCTTGTCGCCTGCCGCCACGCTCGGCGCCACCATGGAACCGAAGGCCAGGATGGCGATGCGCTTGCCGTGGCGCTTGATCTCGCCCTTGCCGATTTCAATGCTCGTCAGTTCCGGCGCGATGGCCACGCCAGCACCAGCGCCGCGCGGATAGCGGATGGCCGCCGGGCCCGGATAGTGGTAACCAGTGGTGAGCATTTGGCGGCATTCGTTTTCGTCCGACGCGGCCATGACGACCATGTTCGGGATGCAGCGCAGGAACGCCATGTCGTAGTTGCCCGCGTGCGTGGCGCCATCGGCACCCACGAGGCCGGCACGGTCCAGCGCGAACGTCACGTCCAGGTTTTGCAGGGCCACGTCGTGGATCAATTGATCGTAGGCGCGCTGCAGGAAGGTCGAATAGATGGCCACGACAGGCTTCAAGCCTTCGCAAGCCAGGCCCGCGCCAAAGGTCACGGAATGCTGCTCGGCGATGCCGACGTCGAAATAGCGGTTCGGGAATTGCTGTTCAAATTTCACCATGCCCGAGCCTTCGCGCATGGCTGGCGTGATGCCCACCAGGCGCTTGTCGTGCGCGGCCATGTCGCACAGCCAGTTGCCGAACACTTCCGTGTACGTCATCTTGCCCGGCGCCGTGGCCGGCTTGATGCCTTCGGCCGGATTGAACTTCGGCGTGCCGTGGTACAAAATCGGTTCCGCCTCGGCCAGCTTGTAGCCCTGCCCCTTCTTGGTCACCACGTGCAGGAATTGCGGGCCCTTCAATTGCTTGATGTTTTGCAAGGTCGGGATCAGCGAATCGAGGTCGTGGCCATCGATGGGGCCGATGTAATTGAAGCCGAATTCCTCGAACATGGTGGCGGGCACGACCATGCCTTTGGCGTGCTCTTCAAAGCGCTTCGCCAGTTCCAGCACGGGGCCGGGCAAGACGGATTTGCCGACATTTTTCGCGGCCGCATAGAACTGGCCCGACATCAGTCGCGCCAGGTGGCGGTTCAGCGCGCCCACGGGCGGCGAGATCGACATGTCGTTGTCGTTCAAAATCACCAGCAGGTTGACGTCTTCTTGCACGCCAGCATTGTTCATCGCCTCGAAGGCCATGCCGGCCGTCATCGAGCCGTCGCCGATCACGGCGATCGCATGCAGCGGGTCGCCCTTGATCTTGGCGGCCTGCGCCATGCCCAGTGCGGCCGAGATCGACGTCGACGAGTGCGCCGTGCCGAAGGTGTCGTATTCGCTTTCGTCGCGTTTCGGGAAGCCGGAAATGCCATCCTTCTGGCGCAAGGTATGCATGCGCTCGCGGCGGCCCGTGAGGATCTTGTGCGAATAGGTCTGGTGGCCCACGTCCCACACGATGCGGTCGTGCGGCGTGTTGAACACGTAATGCAGCGCGACGGTCAGCTCGACCGTGCCCAGGTTGGACGACAGGTGGCCGCCCGTCTTGGAAACGGAGTCGAGCAGGAAGCTGCGCAATTCCTGGGCCAGCGGCACCAGTTGCGAGCGGGCCAGCTTGCGCACTTGCGCTGGTTCATTGATGGTTTCTAACAGTTTCATTTATGCCTTCCGCTGCACGACCAGGTCCGCCAGCTCGCGCAAACGGCGTGCCTTGTCCCCGAATGGCGCCAGCGCCGCATGGGCGTCGCACCGCAATTGTTCTGCCAGGGCTCTCGATGGTTCCAGCCCCAGTATCGATACGTAAGTAGGCTTGTTGGCGGCCGCATCCTTGCCGGCCGTCTTGCCCAGGGTGGCCGAATCGGCCGTGGCGTCGAGCACGTCGTCGACCACCTGGAACGCCAGCCCGACGGCGCGCGCATAGGCGTTCAGCGCCGTCATCTCGTCCGGCGTCAAGTCCTTGCCGGCCAGCGCGCCGAGGATCACGGCCGCGCGCAACAAGGCGCCCGTTTTCAGTTGATGCATCTGTTCCAGCTGCGGCAAGGTCAAGGCCAGGCCGACGCTGTCGAGGTCAATCGCCTGGCCGCCGCACATGCCGGCCGAACCCGAGGCGTGCGCCAGCAGCTTGAGCATGGCCATTTGCCGCGCCGGCGGAATGGCCGCGCCGTCGGCCAGCAGCATGAAGGCCTGCGACTGCAGCGCGTCGCCGACCAGCAGGGCCGTCGCTTCATCGTAGGCGATGTGCACGGTGGGCTTGCCACGACGCAAGGCATCGTCATCCATGCACGGCATGTCGTCATGCACGAGCGAATACACGTGAATCATTTCCAGCGCGCAAGCAGCGCGCGCGAGGGTATCTTGATCGGCATCAAACAATTCGCCCGCCGCCATCACCAGCAGCGGACGCACGCGCTTGCCGCCACCTAAGAGCGCATAGCGCATGGCCGCGTGCAGCTTGTGCGGCACGACATCTGCCGCCGGCAGGAACTGGTCGAGCCGGGCTTCCACGCCGGACTGGGTGGCTTGCATCCAGTCGCCGAAGGTAACGCCGTCTTGTTGCACACTGGCCATCATTGGGCGGCCTCGCCGGCATCCACGAACGGTTTCAACATGTCGCCTTCCAATACTTTTACCTGCGCTTCAACGCTGTCGAGCTGGGTTGCGCAATACTTGACCAGTTCCGAGCCGCGCTGGTAGGCCGCGACCGATGCTTCCAGCGGCAACTGGCCCGCTTCCATTTGCGTTACCAGCTGCGCCAGTTCCGCCATCGCCTCTTCAAACGAGGCCGGCGCTGCGGCAGCGGCAGTTAATTTCTTCGACATAAACTCAGATCTCTTCGTGGCACGAGGGGCTTGTAGGGAGACGCCGGGGATTCCCGGCCAGCATAGAAGCGTTATTTTAGAACAAACCACACTATTAAGTGAAAACTAAAGCGCAATCGGCGCGCTCAAAGTCAATAGCGTTGCCAGCTTGGCAGTGAATTTTAGCGCAATCGTTCCCATCTACCGGAAATTGCACGCCAAATGACAATGTTTCTCATTAATAGACTATTTACCGGGGGGTTTTGGCAATGCCGAGGCCGATACGCGCTATAATCGCCGGTTCTGTCCGAAATACCGTTTCAACAAATTTGAATTCAGGTCTTTGCGGATTCTTTCTCTCTGTAGCGGTTGCCCAGGGAATGGCCTGGGGCACTGCTGACCGTTGTACATTTATGGGGGGTTGGGATGTCCGATCTGGCTACTCACGCCAAGCTGGCGCGCTCAAACGCGCAACTTCCGGTCCACGTCTATTTTGACGAAACGCTGTTGCAGCGTGAAATGCAGCAATTGTTCCAAGCCGGCCCGCGCTATGTCGGGCATGCGCTGATGGTGCCGGAAACCGGCGATTTTGCGACCCTGGCGTCTGAGAACGAAGGGCGCATGCTCGTGCGCAACGCCAATGGCATCGAAGTGCTGTCCAACGTATGCCGCCACCGGCAGGCGCTGATGTTCAACGGCCGCGGCAACGCGAACCATATCGTGTGCCCGCTGCACCGCTGGACTTACGACCTCAAGGGTGAATTGATCGGCGCGCCGCATTTCCCCGAGACGCCATGCCTGAACCTGTCGAAAACGCCGCTGCAAAGCTGGAATGGCTTGCTGTTCGAACAGAATGGCTACAACGTGATGGAAAAATTGAAAGATTTGTCCGTCTCGAAAGACCTCGATTTCTCCGGCTACATGTTCGACCACGTGGAAATCCACGAGTGCGACTACAACTGGAAGACTTTCATCGAAGTCTACCTCGAGGATTATCACGTCGAACCATTCCACCCGGGCCTGGGCAGCTTCGTCAGCTGCGACGATCTGCGCTGGGAATTCGGCAAGGATTACAGCGTGCAGACGGTGGGCGTGCACCGCGGCTTGCAGCAGGCCGGTTCGCCTGCCTACAAGAAATGGCAAGAGCAGGTGCTGCAATTCCGTGGCGGCGAAGCGCCGCCGTATGGCGCCATCTGGCTGACCCTGTATCCGAACATCATGGTGGAATGGTATCCGCACGTGCTGGTCGTCTCGACCCTGTGGCCCGATGGCCCGCAAAAGACGCGCAACGTG
Organism: Janthinobacterium sp. KBS0711; assembly: GCF_000988085.1. Taxonomy (NCBI): domain Bacteria; kingdom Pseudomonadati; phylum Pseudomonadota; class Betaproteobacteria; order Burkholderiales; family Oxalobacteraceae; genus Janthinobacterium; species Janthinobacterium sp. KBS0711. Next base: position 129,992 of record NZ_LBCO01000018.1, read on the forward strand.
GTGGAGTTCTATTACCCAGAAGAAATCGTGCTGTTCGAGCGCGACTTCGTCGAAGCGGAACGGGCTGCCTACATGGAAACCTGCGTCGAGGACGATGAAATCGCCCAGCGCATGGATGCGGGCCGCAAGGCCCTGATGGCGCGCGGTGTCAGCGAAGTGGGCCCTTACCAGTCGCCCATGGAAGATGGCATGCAGCATTTCCACGAGTGGTACCGCAATAATATCGAACTGTAATTCCCTCCAGGGCCGCATTGCGCGGCCTTTTCTTTTTCATCGTCAGGATTTCTCATGCAATCGCTTTGGATGCTATTTGCCAGTTTCATGTTCGCCATCATGGGCGTGTGCGTCAAATTGGCGTCGGATATGTATTCGACGTCCGAAATCGTCATGTACCGCGGCATCATCGGCATGATCGTCATGAGCTGCACGATTTTGTACCAGGGCGGCAGCTTCAAAACCACGATGCCGGGCCAGCATCTGTGGCGCGGCGTGGTGGGCGTGATCGCCCTGTGGCTGTGGTTTTACGCGATCGCCATCCTGCCGCTGGCCACGGCCATGACCTTGAATTACATGGCGCCCATCTGGATCGCCGTGATCCTGCTGGCGGGCGGTTGGTGGAAAGGCATGAAACAGGTCGAGTGGCCGCTGATGGCCGCGATTGCCATGAGCTTTGTCGGCGTGACCCTGCTGCTGCAACCCGTGTTCGAGACGGACCAGCTGGGCGGCGCCATCACGGCCTTGATTTCCGGCATGCTGTCTGCCCTCGCCTATTTGCAAGTACGTAAACTGGGCTTGCTGGGCGAGCCCGAATACCGGGTCGTGTTTTATTTCTCGGTCGTCAATTTCCTCGCCGGCGTGATCGGCCACGTGGCCAGCGCCGGCGGCGGCCCCGTCGTCTGGCATGCGCACACGAGCGCCTACGGCATCGGCTTGCTGGCCGCCATCGGCCTGTGCGCCACCATGGCGCAGATGGCCATGACGCGCGCCTATCGCTTGGGCAAGACCCTCGTAGTGGCCAATCTGCAATACACGGGCATCGTCTTTTCCAGCTTCTGGGGCGTGGTGATCTTTGGCGACCTGTTCGACTGGCACGGCTGGACCGGCATCGGCATCATTCTCGCTTCGGGTATCGCGGCAACCTATTACAATACCCGCAACACGGCCCGTGGCGCGGCGATCGCGCGCACGGATCCGATTGCCAGCGAAGTGTAAAGGAGCGTTTCCGATGTACACCACCTTGATACAGGCCAGCGAACTGGCCAGCCACCTGAACGACAGCAACTGGGTGATCCTCGATTGCCGCCACGACTTGCTCAACCCGGCAGCCGGCAGCGATGCGTTTGCCGCCGGCCACATCCAGAACGCGCAGTTCGCCGATATCGACACGGCCCTGTCCGGCCCGAAGACGGCGCGCGGCCCGGACTTTACGGGACGCCATCCTTTGCCCGACCGCAACACCCTGCTGGCCACCTTGCGCGGCTGGGGCATCAATGACGACACGCAAGTGGTCGCCTATGACGGCCAGGGCGGCATGTTCGCCGCCCGTTTGTGGTGGCTGCTGCGCTGGCTCGGCCATCCGGCCGTCGCCGTGCTCGACGGCGGCCTGGCCGCCTGGCAGGCGCAAGGCTTGCCGCTGGTCACGCCGGTGGCGCCCCGCCCTGTGGGCAAGCTCACGGAAAAAGCCAGCCTGACGCGCACGGTCAGCGTACAGGACGTCGTCGCCAACCTGGAAAACCAGGCGCTGACGGTGATCGACGCGCGCGCCTCCGACCGTTATCGCGGCCAAAACGAAACCATCGATCCCGTGGGCGGCCACATCCCCGGCGCGAAAAACCGTTTCTTCAAGGATAATTTACAGGCGGATGGCCGCTTCAAGCCGGCCGAGGCATTGGAAAAAGACTTCAGCGCATTGATCGCCTCGCCGCAAGCAGCCGTCATGCAGTGCGGCTCCGGCGTGACGGCTTGCCACAACTTGCTGGCACTGGAAGTGGCCGGCTTGCCGGGCGCGGCCCTGTATCCGGGTTCTTGGAGCGAATGGTGCGCCGATCCGGCGCGACCTGTGGCGACGGGGAATTAAAAAATGGCGGACCAACTGGTCCGCCACCTTTTACCCGTGGATAACTACGATGTTATTCCCAGCGCTTGATTCAAGCGTTCCAGTTCCGCCAGCCACGCCTGCTGGCTGGCCGGCTTCTGGTGGCGCGGCTTGCGGGCAAGGTCTTCCGTCAGCAATTGCTCCAGTTCGCACAAGCGTTCCAGCTGCACTTCGACGTCCTCCGGTACCGCAGATGCATGCTCCACTCTTGGCGCGGGCGTCAACGCCTGCCCATCTTCCGCACTGAGCCGTGCATACGCGCTGGCCGCGTCCGGCCACTCTTCCAGCTGGCCATCGGCCACCACCCAAAAACGGTTGCATGCCGTTTCGATCAGATCGCGGTCGTGCGACACCAATAAGCAGCCGCCGGCAAAGCCACGCAAGGCTTGCCCCAGGTCCGCCTTGCCCTGCATGTCCAGGTGGTTGCTGGGCTCGTCCAGCAGCAGCAAATGGTAGCTGGCCAGGGACAGGCCCAGGAACAGCAACCGCGCCCGCTCGCCGCCGCTCAGGGTCGCCACCGCCTGGCCATGGCGCGCATACGGAAAACCGGCCGCGATCAAGGCCTGCTTGCGCGCCACCTGGCTGCGGGCAGCCTCGTTTTGCACGGCAAACGGATACAAGGCGTCGGACAAATCGGCGTCATCGGCCAGTTGCTTGAGCGACTGGTCGTAGTAACCGATGTTGGCGGCGTGATGGTAGCGCAGGTCGCTGCGCTCCTCCTGCGCCTGGATCGCTTGCCAGCACAGCCTTAGCAAGGACGACTTGCCGCTGCCGTTGGCGCCCAGCAAGGCGATGCGGTCGCCCGGTTTCAGCCACAGCTGGCCGACGTGGAACAACAGCGGCGAGGCAGGCACGGCGCGCACGTCCACGGCGTCCAGCGCCAGCAACTGGTCGGCCGCCAGCGCCTTGCCCCGCAAGCTCAAGCGCCACGGCGCGCCATCGCTGACGAACGACTGTTCATCCTTCAGTTTGTCGATGCGACGCTGCATGGTCTTGGCCTTGCGCGCCAGGTCTTCATTGTCATAGGTGCGGCCCCACAGGGCCAGGCGGGCGCTGCTGGCCGACAGGCGGTCGATTTCCTTTTGCTCGGCCGCATGGCGGGCGGCAGCGGCCATATCCGCTTCGGCCAGCGCCGCCAGCGCGGGGCCGCACGGCAAGTCGAAGTCGTACAGGCGGCTGTCGCGCAAGATCCAGCTGCGCGTAGCCACGTTGTCGAGCAGGCGCTGGTCGTGCGAGACGAGGATGAAGGCGCCGCGCCAGGCCAGCAGGAATTGCTCCAGCCAAAGCAGCGACGGCAAGTCCAGGTGATTGCTCGGTTCGTCGAGCAGCAGCACGTTCGGTTCCTGCAGCAGGGCGCGCCCCAGCAGCAATCGCGTGTGCTGGCCGCCGGACAGCGAGTGTACGGGCACTTGCGCGGTTTCTTGATCAAAACCAAGTTCGGCCAGCAGGCTGTCGACCCGCCAATGCAGTTCCGGCTGGTCCAGCACGGGCGCCAGCAAGGCGTCGTACAGGCTCAGGCTGGCAAGTTCGGCCGGCAAATGCTGCTCCACGTGCTGCAAGCGGCAGGCACGGGCGTAGTGGATGGTGCCGGATGTCGCTTCGCGCGTGCCGCTGAGCAGACCCAGCAAGGTGGATTTGCCGCAGCCATTGTGGCCGATCAGGCCGATGCGGTCGCCCTGGCGCAAAGTAAAGGCGAGTTCGTTGAACAGGAAACCGTCGTGGGTATCCAGCTGTAAAGCTTGTGTCGAGATAAGGGTAGTCATGGCTCTTGTCTTTGTTCGGGATGCAAGCATCCGCGTTAACAGGAGCGCTAACGACAACCATGAGCCGAGAAAGACTCTATATGAGAGGGGTGACTTTGCTCTGACCCGGTTATCGCAGCGCGATAGAACGTGGGCAAGAGCTGGCAAATGCGCTTAAAGAGCGCGCATCCCATAGGGCGAGCATAAAAATTTCCATATTTTCCTCCTTTCTGTGCAAGTTAGTCAGAAAGGCAATACTACACCCACACAGTCAGTACATCAACCGCCGTGGCGCTTGTGCGTCAGGAACAGCACGATGCACACGCCCAGCGCGATCAACAGCACTTGCGGAATGGTTTCGCGCAAGGTGGCGCGGCGCTGCATCTGCGGCATCAGGTCGGACAGGGCAATATAGATGAAGCCGGACGAGGCGAACACGAGCACGTAAGGAATCAGATTGCTGGCGCGGTCCAAGGTGAAATAGCCGAGCAGGCCGCCCGCCACCGCCATCAGGCTGCACAGCAAATTGAAGATATAGGCGCGCAAGCGCGAGAAGCCGGCGTTGAGCAGAACAATAAAATCGCCGATTTCCTGCGGGATTTCATGCGCGATGATGGCCAGGCCCGTCACCAGGCCCAGCTTCGGGTCGGCCAGGAAGGCGGCTGCGATCAAAATGCCATCCGTAAAATTGTGCATGCCGTCGCCGACGAGTATCATCCAGCCGGCCTTGCCCGCCTCGTGCTTGTCGTGGCCGTGCGCATGGTGGTGGCCATCGCCTTCGTGGTGGTGCGAATGGCGCAGGATGGCGAATTTTTCCAGCATGAAAAAGGCCAGCAAGCCGGCCAGCAGGGTGGCGAACAGGGTGCGCGGATCCGCCTGCGATTCGAACGCTTCGGGCAAGGCGTGCAGCAAGGACGTCGACAACATGATGCCGACGGACAAGCTGACCATACGCTCGACCACTTTGGACAGGAATGCAAACGAAAAGATCGCCGCCGCGGTAATGCTCAACACGCCCGCGATCGTGGTCGCGAGCAAAATGGATATAAGGACGGGATCGATGATTTTCTTACCTCAAAATGGCGCCGGGTCACTGGCGCCCGCGATGCTGGCGTCTGGCCTGATGAATGCGTTGTTATCTATTGTTTAATTTTTTGCGCGTTTGGCGGCAGCGTCGCGCGATGAAGATGCAATTGTACTGCATTGGCGCGCAGCGGGCATTTTACAGCCCGGTGCGCCTTTCGCGCCAACTTCTGGGAAATGCGGTGTTTTTCTGTTGCGTCGTCACGCCACGCCGTGGTTCTTGAACCAGGCTAAACAACGCGCATAGCCGTCTTTCGCATCGGCCGCCACGTAGCTGGGACGGTAATCGGCATTGAAGGCGTGACCCGCATCGGGGTACACGACAAACTCCGATTTGTTGCCGCCCTTGGCCAGCGCCTCCTTCATCTTCGCGATCGATTCCTGGCTGATGCCCGTATCCTTGCCGCCATACAAGCCCAGCACGGGGACCTTCAAGGTGGCGGCGATATCGATGGGGTTGCTCGGCTGCAAGGGATTGGGCTCGCCCACCAGGCGGCCATACCAGGCCACGCCCGCCTTGACGGCCGGATTGTGCGCCGCGTACAGCCACGTGATGCGCCCGCCCCAGCAGAAACCCGTGATGCCCAGGCGACTCGTGTCGCCGCCATTCGGTTTCGCCCACGCCACCACCGCATCGAGGTCCGTCATCACTTGCGCGTCCGGGGTCTTGGCGATAATGCCTTTCATCAACTCCGGGATGCTGCCCACTTTGGTCGGGTCGCCCTGGCGCACGAACAGATCGGGCGCCAGCGCCAGGTAGCCCTGCTTGGCGAAACGGCGCGCCATGTCGGCGATATGTTCATGCACGCCAAAAATTTCCGAAATGACCAGTACCACGGGCAAACCCGTCTTACCCTCCGGCTGGGCCGCATACACGGGCACGGCCTGGCCATCGACCATCACCGACATGCTGCCCGTGACAAGCCCGGCGGAATCCGTCTTGATGATGTTTTGCGCCGCCACGGGCAGCACGGCCACGGCAAAGCCCGTGCCCAGCGCCACCTTCAGGAAACCACGGCGGCCGTCCGGCCCGGACAAGCTGCTCTGGCCCAGCAAACTTTCACAATCGGTGATCATGTCGCTCATGCGTTTCTCCTGAAAGGTGTGTTGACAAAAAATGTCGGCTTACGCGCTGCGCGCTAAGCCGACCTACGGTCATTGCTGCTATGTCACATTGTTAATGCGCTTCGTCCCAATTTTTACCGACGCCCACTTCCGCCGTCAGCGGCACCTTCAGCGCGGCCACGCTGGCCATCAGTTCCGGCAGCTTGCGCTTGACCAGCTCGAGCTCGGCGTCCGGCACTTCCAGCACCAGTTCATCGTGCACCTGCATGATCATCTTCGTCTGCAAGTTGTCCGTTTCCAGCCAGCCTTGCACGGCGATCATGGCCAGCTTGATCAGGTCGGCGGCCGTGCCCTGCATCGGCGCGTTGATCGCCGCCCGTTCGGCGCCTTGGCGGCGCGGGCCGTTTGGCGAATTGATTTCCGGCAGCCACAAACGGCGGCCGAACACGGTTTCCACGTAGCCGCGCGCCTTTGCTTGCTGGCGCGTGTCTTCCATGTACTGTTTCACGCCAGAAAAACGCGCGAAGTAGCGGTCGATATAGCTTTGCGCGGCCGTGCGGTCCACGCCCAAGTTACCGGCCAGGCCGAACGCGCTCATGCCGTAAATCAAACCGAAGTTGATGACCTTGGCGTAGCGGCGCTGCTCGCTTTGCACTTCCGCAGCTGGCACGCCAAAGATTTCGGCGGCCGTGGCGCGGTGAATGTCGATGCCGTCGGCAAATGCGCGCAACATGGCTTCGTCGCCCGAGATATGCGCCATGATGCGCAATTCAATTTGCGAATAGTCGGCCGAGACGATGTGGCTGCCGGGCGGCGCAATAAAGGCTTCGCGGATTCGGCGGCCTTCCGCGCTACGGATGGGAATATTCTGCAAGTTCGGGTCGTTCGATGCCAATCGCCCCGTCACGGCCACGGCTTGCGCATAGTTCGTATGCACGCGGCCCGTCGTGACGTTGATCATCTTCGGCAATTTATCGGTATAGGTCGACTTCAGCTTGGCCATGCCGCGGTATTCCAGCAGCACTTTGGGCAACGGATAATCCTCGGCCAGCTTTTGCAGCACTTCCTCGTCCGTCGACGGCGCGCCCGTCGGGGTTTTCTTGACCACCGGCAGCTTCAGCTTCTCAAAGAAAATCTCGCCGATCTGCTTGGGCGAACCCAGGTTGAACGGCTGCTCGGCCAGTTCATACGCCTTCTTTTCCAACTCTAAAATCTTCACGGCCAGCTCGGCCGACTGGATGTTGAGCAATTCGTCGTCGATCAGCACACCGTTGCGTTCGATCTTTTGCAAGACCACGGCCGTCGGCATCTCGATCTTTTCATAGATGAAGGTCAGCTTGTCATCATTCGCCACGTTGCCCCACATATTGTTGTGCAAGCGCAAGGTGACGTCGGCATCCTCGGCCGCATATTTCGCCGCCTGCTCCACTTCCACCTGGTTGAAGGTAATCTGCTTGGCGCCCTTGCCGCACACGTCCTCGAACGGGATCGTCGTGTAGTTCAGGTGGCGCAGGGCCAGGCTGTCCATGTCGTGTTTCTTGTGCGACTCGAACACATACGATTCCAGCAGGGTATCGTGGGCGATGCCGCGCAACGTCACGCCATGATTGGCGAAGATATGGCTGTCGTACTTCAGGTTCTGGCCCAGCTTGGGCTTGTTTGCATCTTCCAGCCACGGGCGCAGTTTCGCCAGCACGTGTTCGCGCGTCAACTGTTCCGGCGCGCCCGCGTAGTCGTGGGCCAGCGGGATGTAGCAGGCGGCGTGTTCGGCCACCGAGAGGGAAATGCCGACCATTTGCGCCGTCATCGGTTCCAGCGACGTGGTTTCCGTGTCGACGGCGGTCAAGGGCGCCGCATCGATCAGGGCGATCCATTTGTCCAGCTGTTCATCCGTCAGCACGGTTTCATACACAGCTTCCACCACTGGCACGGCATCGGCGAACATGTCGCCCGTCGTGTTGCTGGCAGCGCCACCGGCGACAGGTGCACCGACCGGCGACATCGGCGGCGGCGCGGCGCCCAGTTCGCGCAGCAGGGCCTTGAAGCCGTAGCGGTTGAAGAAAGCCAGCAGCGCTTCCTTGTCTTCGTGTTTCGCCACCAGCGAGTCGGCGATGGTCGTCATGTGCCCGGACAAATCGCAATCGGTCTTGACGGTGATCAAGGCGCGCGCCTGCGGCAGCCATGGCAAGGCCGTGCGCAGGTTTTCACCGACGGCGCCGCCCACCTTGGCCGCGTTTTCCATCACGCCTTCCAGGCTGTCGTACAAGGTCAGCCATTTGACAGCCGTTTTCGGGCCGCATTTCGATACGCCAGGCACGTTGTCGACCGTATCGCCGATCAGCGACAGATAATCGATGATGCGGTTCGGCGGCACGCCGAACTTGACCAGCACGGCCGCTTCATCGAGCTTTTCATTGCTCATGGTATTGATCAGGGTCACCTGGCTGTTGACCAGCTGCGCCAGGTCCTTGTCGCCCGTGGACACCACCACGTTCATGCCGGCGGCGGCAGCCTGCACGGCCAAGGTCCCGATCACGTCGTCCGCTTCCACGCCATCGACCATCAGGATCGGCCAGCCCATGGCGCGCACGGCTTCGTGAATCGGTTCGATCTGCAGGCGCAGGTCGTCCGGCATCGAGGCGCGCGTGGCCTTGTATTCGGGATACATGTCGTCGCGGAAAGTTTTACCTTTGGCATCGAACACGCAGGCGATGTAAGCGGCCGGGAAATCGGCGCGCAAACGGCGCAGCATGTTGACCATGCCGTGCATGGCGCCCGTGGGATAGCCATCCGGGCTGCGCAGGTCGGGCAGCGCATGGAAGGCACGATAAAGGTAACTGGAACCGTCGACTAACAGCAGGGTGTTTTGCATAATGCCAATAAAATAAGGTGAGCCGCGCCAGCCGGGAAGACACAGCGGCGAACGGGCGGAATATCGCACAATTATCGCAGAGTTTAGGGCCGCGCCACCGGCAGCCACGCGTGCCGTTCCTGGCGTTTTTGACACGCTGACAGTCCCGTGCGGACGCGCGGGCTGCCACCTGGGCCGATTTCAACCCATTTAAACAGCATTGCCTACCAGTTTGTTACAATGCCTTATAGATAAATTGACGGCATTACACACTGCACGCGCTGCAGTCCCACACATGGAAGCGAACCCATCATGATGCGTACATCGACACTCTGGACATTCCTCGCCCTGCCCCTGCTGGCATGTTCGGCCATTGCCAGCGCCCAGACGCCGGCCAAACCGAGCGACGCGCCGCCACAGCTCGAACGTATCGAGGAAATGGGCGAAGCGCCCATTACCGTGGCGCCAGCGGCGGCCAAGCAGCAGATTACCGAAAAACGCGAAGCGGGCGTGACGTCCGAAGTGAAAGTGACGAGCGGCGGCAGCACGTATTACATGAAGCCGGCCGCTGGCGGCGACCAGGCTCACAACGGCGCCCTGCGCGGCCCGCAATGGAAAGTGCTGGAATTCGACCTGGGCAAGAAAAAACAGAAACAACGCGATGAAGAGGCAGCGGACGCGCCAGCACCGCCCGCACCAGCGAAGTAAGCAGCCACTCTCTTCTGCCCTGCCCCGGCCATCTGCGGGGCAGCCGGCTTTTTTTGACCTTTTAGACCATTCCCCTCTTTCCCATGGCAGTTTTTACCGCGCTACACCTGGACGATATCGGCCAGTGGATCACGCAGTTTCCACTTGGCAAACCTCTGGCGCTCAAGGGCATCGCGTCCGGCATCGAAAACAGCAATTTTTTCCTGAGCACGGAGCGCGGCGAGTACGTGCTGACGATCTTTGAAAACCTCAGTTTCGAGCAATTGCCGTTCTATCTGCAACTGATGCGCCATTTGGCGGACCGGGGCGTGCTCGTGCCGGCGCCGATCGCCAATGCGGACGGCGAACTGGTGACGGCCTTGCAAGGCAAGCCGGCCGCCATCGTCAGCAAACTCGACGGCAGCTCGCAGATGGCGCCGCAAGCCGTGCACTGCGCGGCTGTCGGCGCCATGCTGGCGAAAATGCACCTGGCGGCGCAGGATTTCCCCCTGCAACAGCCGAATTTACGTGGACTGGACTGGTGGAACGCCACCACTCCGCTGGTCTTGCACCACCTCGACGATGCCAGGGCGCACTTGCTGCGCGCGGAAATCCACTTCCAGGACGCCTTTGCTGCCTGCGATACGTATAAAGCCATCCCGCGCGGTCCCGTGCATGCCGACTTGTTCCGCAACAACGTCATGTTTGACGGCGAGCAACTGACGGGCTTTTTCGACTTTTACTTTGCCGGCTGCGACACGTGGCTGTTCGACGTGGCCGTCACCGTCAACGACTGGTGCGTGGACCTGGCCACGGGCGTGCTCGACACGGTGCGCGTGCGCGCCCTGCTCGACGCCTACCAGGCCGTGCGCCCGTTTACGCAGGAAGAACAAACGGCATGGCAACCGATGCTGCGCGCCGCCGCGCTGCGCTTCTGGCTGTCGCGCCTGTACGATTATTACCAGCCGCGCGAAGCGGAAATGCTGACCCCGCACGATCCCACGCATTTCGAACGCATTCTGCGCGAACGTATCGCCACACCTGCTCCGGAACTGTTTTAAACATGGAAAAATTACCTGCAAGTACAGGTTGGCAATGGGTGAAACAAGGCTTCGCCCTGTTTCGCAAGCAACCTGGCGGCATGTCGATGCTGTTTCTCGGCTATATGTTCTGCATGCTGGCCGTCAGCATCGTGCCCGTGCTCGGCCAGTTACTGCCCGTCATCCTCGTGCCCGTGTTTTCCGTCGCCTTCGTGCAAGGCTGCCTGAATATCGACCAGGGCAAGCGCGTCCTGCCGAGCCTCTTGATCTCCGGCTTTCGCAAGCCCGCCTTTCCATCCCTGCTGGGCTTGGGCGTGCTGTACATCCTCATGGCCATCGTCGCCATCGGCGCCTCGACCCTGGTGGACGGCGGCTTGCTGTGGCAACTGGTCACAGGGCAACTGACGGAAGAAGCGGCGCGCGCCGCCATCCCCGAATCGCGCCTGGGCTTGGGCATCCTGCTGGCCATCGCGATGTACGTGCCGGCCGCCATGGCCTTCTGCTTTGCCGCGCCGCTGATCTACTGGCAACGCATCAGCCTGGGCAAGGCGCTGTTCTTCAGCTTTTTCGCCGTCTGGCGCTCGCTGTCGGCCTTCATCGTCTTCGCCAGCACGTGGTTCGCCATCAGCATCGTCACCAGCCAGTTGCTGGCTCTCATCTTTGGCCGCACGCCGCTGATGATGCAACTGATGATGCCGCTGTCGATGATACTCACCATCATCATGCATTGCTCGTTCTACGCCGCCTACCGCCAGATCTTCGGCCTGCCCGTCGATGACAGCAAGACGGTGTCGCTGGACAAGACCGGCGAATAATCGCCGGCCAGATGTAAAAAGGGGCAGCCTGCGCAGGCTGCCCTTTTTTATTTTCCGAATGCCTTGCAATGCCACCCGCAGGTCTGATTAGCGGCGGCACGCCGCGTAATCCGACGTTGCAAGGCCAACAATGGTATCGGATTACGCTTCGCTAATCCGACCTACGCGACCGGCCAGAGTATCTTCCCGGTAGGTCGGATTAGCGGGGCCGAAGGCCACGCGTAATCCGACAACATTGTTAGCGCCTGCGGTGGTGCCGGATTACCTTCACAGCCGTTCCAGCTTCGCAATCCCCAGGTCCAGCACCTTCATGCCGTGCTGTCCGAAATTGATTTGCGCACGCGCATTGCCGCCGCCGCCTTCGATATTGACGATCACGCCTTCGCCAAACTTGGCGTGCGCCACGGATTCGCCGATGCGCCAGCCGCCGCCCGTGGCTTTTTGCGCGATCTTTTGTGCAATCGCATTGTCCGAACCCAGGCTGGCCACGCGCGGCGCCTCGTCCCAAGCCGACTTGCGGTTGCCGAACCAGTTTGCCTGCACCTTCGGCGACAGCCATTTCAAGGATTCTTCCGGCAATTCGTCGAAGAAGCGCGATTTCATGTTGTAGCGCGTCTGGCCGTGCAGCATGCGCGTCTGCGAAAAACTCATGTACAGCCGCTTGCGCGCACGCGTGATCGCCACGTACATCAGCCGGCGTTCCTCTTCCACGCCATTGTCTTCCTTCGAGCTACTTTCGTGCGGGAACAGGCCCTCTTCCAGGCCCGTGATAAACACGTTGTCGAATTCCAAGCCCTTGGCCGAGTGTACCGTCATCATCTGCAGCGCATCCTGGCCCGCCTGCGCCTGGTTGTCGCCCGCTTCCAGCGACGCGTGCGACAGGAAGGCGGACAGCGGCGACATCACGGCCGGCAGCGGCGCGTCCGCGTCCAGGATTTCGATGCCATCCTGGTTGACCACGGGCGCGCCCGACTGCGCCTGGGCGGCAGGCCCCAGGTGGGCCGGTGCGCCTTGGCCGAAACCTTCTTCGGAAATGAACTGGCTGGCCGCGCTGACCATCTGCTCCAGATTCTCGATGCGGTCGGCGCCTTCTTTTTCGTTCTGGTAATGCTGCAGCAAGGTACTGGCTTCCAGCACCACTCTAACCATTTCCGGCAAGGACAATTGCTGCGTTTCAAAGCGCACGCCTTCAATCAGCTTGACGAAGCCGGCCAGCACGCTGCCCGCCTTGCCCGCCACATACGGCACGGATGCATACAGCGAAATGCCGTACTGTTCCGATGCGGCCTGCAATTGCTCGATCGAGCGCATGCCGATGCCGCGCGTGGGGAAGTTCACCACGCGCAGGAAGGCCGAATCGTTGTGGGGATTGTCCATTAATTGCAAATAGGCAATCGCGTGCTTGACCTCGGCGCGCTGGAAGTAGCGCTGGCCGCCATACACGTGATACGGAATCGCGGCCGAGAACAGCGCATGTTCGATCACGCGCGACTGCGCATTCGAGCGGTACAAGATGGCGATTTCGCTGCGCGAGGCGCCGTCGGCGATCAGGCTTTTCGCCTCTTCGATGATCCACTGCGCTTCCTGCAAGTCGGAACTGGCTTCATACACGCGCACCTGCTCGCCATGGCCCGCGTCCGTGCGCAGATTCTTGCCCAGGCGCTTGCTATTGTTCGCGATCAGCACGTTGGCGCTGTCGAGGATGTGGCCGTGCGAGCGGTAGTTCTGCTCGAGCTTGATCAAGTTCTTGACCTGGAACTCGTGCTCGAAGGCGCTCATATTGCCCACGTTGGCGCCGCGGAACGCATAGATGCTCTGATCATCGTCGCCGACGGCAAACAGGGCGCCGCCATCGCGGCTGCCATGGCCAGCCAGCAATTTCAACCAGTTGTATTGCAAGTTGTTCGTATCCTGGAACTCGTCCACGAGAATGTGGCGGAAACGCGCCTGGTAGTGTTCACGCAGCGGCTGGTTGCGGCTCAGCAATTCGTACGTGCGCAACAGCAATTCCGCAAAATCGACGACGCCTTCGCGCTGGCACTGGTCGTCGTACAGCTGGTACAGCTCGACCATCTTGCGCTCGTGCGCGTCGTACGCTTCCACGTCCGTGGCGCGCAAGCCCTGGTCCTTGGCATTATTGATGAAATACATCACCGTCTTCGGCGGGAATTTTTCATCATCGATATTGTTCGCCTTCAACAAGCGCTTGATCACCGACAATTGATCCTGCGAGTCGAGGATCTGGAACGTTTGCGGCAAGGCCGCGTCGCGGTAATGCGTGCGCAGCAAGCGGTTGCACAGGCCGTGGAAAGTGCCGATCCACATGCCGCGCGTATTGATCGGCAGCATGGCCGACAGGCGCGTGAGCATTTCCTTGGCGGCTTTATTGGTAAACGTCACGGCCAGGATGCCGGGCGGCGATACCTGCTGGGTCTGGATCAGCCACGCGATGCGGGTGGTCAGCACGCGGGTCTTGCCCGAACCGGCGCCCGCCAGGATCAGCGCATGTTGCGCCGGCAAGGTGACGGCAGCCAATTGTTCGGGATTGAGGTTGTGAAGAAGATTTTGCATCCCGTGATTATACCGGCATGGCTAAAAATACTGTGCATTTGTCCAGCGGTCGCGGCATTTTACCCACGCGCGCTACAATCGGTATCCCGACACAGCGGCCTGCATCCCATGACACCACCCACCCACCTCGACGGCGCCCGCGTAATGGCCTGGGCCTGGTCCGACCTGCCCTTCGGCCATGTCGCCAGTGAAGGCGGGCCCGGCCCCGTCGCCATCCACGGCCTGGCCCTGTGCCGCTACGCAGACGAAGCGCGCGTGTACCGTTTCAGCTGCGACGCGCAGTGGGAAACCGTGCAGGATGACGTGTATGCCAGCGAGGATGACGCCATGCAGCAGTTGCCAGCGCAATATCGCGCCGTGGCTGCCATCTGGCGTAAAGTCTAGCGCACCAGTTTTGCCTTGCCTTCGCTGAGCGCCTGGGCGATCACCTGGCGCGTGGTCTTGTCGGCCGCCTTCGATGCCTTTTCCTGCTGGCGTCCCAGCGCTTCCATTTGCTTGCCCAGGGTTTCCATCGGCTTGCCGCGCTGGTCCATCTGGCGCGACAGCGCGTCCACCTTGTCCGCTTCGCGCTCGTGCGCGGCGGCGATGCGGTCGTTGACCTCTTCCATGGCGTCCTGCGCATCTTCCATCTGCTGCTGCAAGCGTTCCACGTCGCGTCCGGCCGCGCGGCGCGCCGTCTCCGTAGTTGCCTGCGCCTGGCGGCGCGCCGCCTCGCCCATCTTGCGGCCCAGTTCCTGCTGCTGGCGGCCCAGCGCCTGCAACTGCTCCGCATCGCGCGTGCCGCCGTTCGCCTGCGCCGCGCCATGGGCGCCCATCTTGCTGCCCAGTTCGCCCATCGCCTTGCCATGCTCGCCCATCTGCTTGCCCAGGTTGCCCATCTGTTCACCCAGCTGCTGTGATGGTTTCCAGGCTTCGCTGACCCGGGCCAGCAATGCGGCATCCTGCGTCACATAACTCTTGCCCTGGTCGCGGAACCACAGGAACTGGCCCTTGACGGACTGTTTCAGCTGCTTGATCTGCTGGCCATCGACATCGGTGCCGGCCATGGTGACGCTATCTTTGCGGCTGTCGACGAGCGCATAACCGTCGCCGCTGCCCATGGAAATATTGATCTGCTTGCTGGGTGCGGCCGGTGCTGCCGGTGGCGCGGGCGGCTCGGGGGGCTGCACGGCCAGCGCGCTGCCGCCGATCAGGATACCGGCCAGGCTGAGGATCAAACGGTGGGAAGTGGACATGGCTGCCTCGTCGCAAAAGTAGTGGAGCCTTGACTTTAACGGTGGATGAAGCACGGCTCCAGCGCGATGCGACAGGCTGCAAAAAGACCGGCCTGGATGGCAGACACGGACGATGGATGGAACGCCGGGCAAAAAAAACGGAGGCCGCAGCCTCCGCAAAAACGCCGTGGTACGGCGTAATGTATTAGTACAGCACGACGGAGCGGATCGATTCACCGCTTTTCATCAGGTCGAAGCCCTGGTTGATGTCGTCGAGCTTCAAGCGGTGCGTGATCAAATCGTCGATATTGAGCTTGCCTTCCATATACCAGTCGACGATCTTCGGCACGTCCGTGCGGCCGCGCGCGCCACCGAAAGCGGAGCCTTTCCACACGCGTCCCGTCACCAACTGGAATGGACGGGTGGAAATTTCCTGGCCGGCTGCCGCCACGCCGATGATGATGGACTGGCCCCAGCCCTTGTGGCAGCACTCGAGCGACTGGCGCATGGTGGTGGTGTTGCCGATGCATTCGAACGAATAGTCGGCGCCGCCGTCCGTCAGCTGCACGATGGTGTCGACGACGTTTTCCACCTCGTTGGCGTTGACGAAATGCGTCATGCCGAACTTGCGTGCGATGGCCTGGCGGGCCGGATTGATGTCGACGCCGATGATCTTGTCGGCGCCGACCATCTTGGCCGCCTGGATCACGTTCAAGCCGATACCGCCCAGGCCGAACACGACCACGTTGGCGCCCGCTTCCACCTTGGCAGTAAACAGCACGGCGCCCACGCCGGTGGTGACGCCGCAGCCGATGTAGCAAACCTTATCGAATGGCGCATCTTCGCGGATCTTCGCCAGGGCGATTTCCGGCACGACGATGTAGTTGGAGAAGGTGGACGTGCCCATGTAATGGAAGATGGGCTTGCCGTCGATGGAAAAGCGCGACGTCGCGTCGGGCATCAGGCCGCGGCCCTGGGTCGAGCGGATCGACTGGCACAAGTTGGTTTTTTGCGACAGGCAGAATTTGCACTGGCGGCATTCCGGCGTGTACAGGGGAATGACGTGGTCATCCTTTTTCAAGCTTTTCACGCCCGGGCCCACGTCGACGACGATGCCGGCGCCTTCATGGCCGAGAATCGACGGGAAGATGCCTTCCGGATCGGCGCCCGACAGGGTGTAATAATCCGTGTGGCAAATGCCCGTGGCCTTGATCTCGACCAGTACCTCACCCTCGCACGGGCCGGCCAGGTCGATTTCCTCGATGGTCAAAGGCGCGCCGGCCTTCCATGCAATCGCTGCTTTGGTTTTCATGTGTGTCCTGTGCTGTGTATGGTTGAACCGGGCGCGCCAGCGCGCCGTATCGCCACATCATAACAAAGCAGGCGCCAGGAAAACGCTTACTTGGTTTTCGCGCGGTTCAAGAACGCCCCGTGCAAGCCGTTCAGGGTTTCCTCGGCCAGCAGCAGCTGGCTGGCGATTTCATTGATCTTGCGGCGGCTGGAACGGGCGTGGTCGCGCAACACTTCGAAGGCCGTGTTGCGGTCCGTCTGGAATTTTCCCATCAGCAAACCGACTGCCAGGCTCGTTTCGCGGCCGGCGGCCAGCGCCGCGTTCAGGTTCAGTTCCGTACGGCGCAGCTGGCGGATTTCATCGGCACGGGCCAGGCCCGCTTCGAACGCGGGCATCAAGCGGCCTTCATCGACGGGTTTCACCACGTAACCGACGGCGCCGTAGGCGGCCGCCTGCTTGCCCGATTCGCTGTCGCCGCTGCCGGACAGGAACATGAACGGCACGGCCGTTTCGCCATGCAGGCGCTTGGCCAGTTCCAGGCCGGACATGCCCGGCATGTGGATGTCGAGCAAGGCCAGGTCCGGCTCGCGCTGGGCGATCAGCTGCAGCGCCACTTCGGCCGAATGGGCCAGGGCTGTTTCGTAGCCGGCATGGCGCAGGACTTCGCCGAGGAACTCCAACAGGAGCTGGTCATCGTCAACGATCAGGATAAGGCGTTTCGCGGCGGCTGGCTGGCTCATGGGTGGGGGACCTCGGTAATGAATGATGTTCTTATTATATGCCGATTATTCCCCCAAACCAGCCCTGCACGTCCATGCTCACGCCGCAAACAAGTGATTGAATTGCTGCACCGCAATATTCACATCGTCCGCCTGATAGACGCTGCTGATGGCCGCCACCATGTCGGCCCCGCGTGCGGCCAGCGGTGCGGCGTTCTCCGGCGTCATGCCCCCGATCACCACGCAGGGCAAGGCAATCTCGCGCTTGGCCTGCAGCACGATGTCCAGCGGTGTCGTGACCGGGTACTTTTTCACCAGCGACGGATAAAAGCCGCCGAAGGCCACATAGCTGGCGCCGCCCGCCTCCGCCGTCCTTGCCAATGTCATGTCGCCATAGCAGGAAGCGCCGACGATCTTGTCCTTGCCCAGCCGCGCGCGCACCTGCGCCACGGACGCATCCGTGCCGCCCACGTGCACGCCGTCCGCATCGAGCTCTTCGCACAGTTCGATGAAGTCATTGATGATGAAAGGCACGCCATACTTGCGGGACAGCGCCAGCAAGGCGCCCGCCTGTTCGCGCCGCTGCTCCGCGTCGGCGCTCTTGTGACGGTATTGCAGCAGGGCCACGCCTTCCTGCAAGGCTTGCTCGCTCACGTCGAGCAGGCGGTCGGTGTCGTCCCAGTTCGGGGTGACCAGATACAGTCCACGCATGATATTTTCCTTATTGAATGAATCGTTGCGGCATCAGCTGACCTGGCGCTATCGCATACGCATCGGACAGGGCCGCATGACAATAACGCTGCGCGCCATCGAGCGCATCTTGCATCGGCACGCCTTGCGCCAGGCGCGCCGCGATGGCCGACGCCAAAGTGCAGCCGCTGCCATGAAATTCGCCGGGCAAGCGCGGCCAGCGCCACGCGTGCTCCCTGCCATCGGCGTCAAACCAGCGGTTGACGATCATCTCGCCTTCGCCGTGGCCGCCCGTCACCAGCACGTTCCGACAGCCTTGCGCGCGCAAGTTTTCTACGCCGCCGAGAGCCAGCGCTTCCGGCCCGTTCGGTACGATCACGGTCGTCACCGGCAACAAGGGCGCCAGCGCCAGTACGGCATCGTCCCGGCTAAGCACGTCGCCATGGCCGCTGGCCAGCACGGGATCGAGCACGACAGGTAAATGCGGCCGGGCCAGCCGCAATTGCGCGATCAGTTGCGCAATGACGGCCGCATTCGCGGCGCTGCCGGGAATGCCGATTTTCACGGCATGAATCGCCATCTTGTCGATCAGCGCCTGCGCCTGCCGGCGCAGCAATTCCGACGCCACCGGCTCGACGCCAAAGACCCTGTCGTTGTCCTGCACCGTCAGCGCCGTGATGACGGGCAGCGCATGCGCGCCCTGCGCGGCAATGGCCAGGATATCGGCGGCGATACCGGCGCCGCCCGAGGGATCGACACCGGCAAACACCAGCACCGCCGGCAAGCTGCCTGGCTTCACGCCAGGCGGCCCGCCATCGGCGACGACGGCGACGCGGCAAACTTGCGCGGCATGCGCCCCGCCAGAAACGCTTCGCGCCCGGCCCGCACGGCCAGTTTCATCGCATGCGCCATGCGCACGGGGTCGCGCGCACCGGCAATGGCCGTATTCATCAGCACGCCATCGCAGCCCAGTTCCATGGCAATGGCCGCATCCGACGCCGTGCCCACGCCGGCATCGACGAGCACGGGCACTTTCGCCTGGTCGATGATCAGCGACAAATTCCACGGGTTCAAGATGCCCATGCCCGAGCCGATCAAGGAGGCGAGCGGCATGACGGCCACGCAGCCGATATCTTCCAGAATCTTCGCCTGGATCGGGTCGTCGCTGCAGTAGACCATCACGTCAAAGCCATCCTTGACCAGCGCTTCGGCCGCCATCAACGTTTCCGGCATGTGCGGAAACAAGGTCTTTTCGTCACCGAGCACTTCCAGTTTCACGAGATTGCGCCCGCCCAGAAGCTCGCGCGCCAGTTGCAGGGTGTAGACAGCGTCCTTGGCGTTGTAGCAGCCGGCCGTGTTCGGCAAAATCGTGTACTGGTCGGGCGGCACGAAGTCGAACAGACTGGGCGCGTTCGGGTCCTGCCCGATATTCACGCGCCGGATCGCCACCGTGATGATCTGCGCCTCGGCCGCATCCGTCGCTTCGCGCGTCTGCGGCAAATCCTTGTACTTGCCGCTACCGACCAGCAAGCGCGATTGATACTGTTTTCCTGCAATGGTCAGCAGGTCGTTATTTGTTTCGGTATGCATGTGTTCTTCCTTAAGTTTTTAAACGTCCGAAGAAAACCGTAACGAGCGGCGATGATTTGTGGCCGAGACGCGCAACCGTGCTAGAGCACGGGGGCGCCGAGCCGGTGAGCATCGCAGGCCGCAAAGCGCGACGCGCAGTAGGTTTGCTTGGACGTTTTCAGCCGCCGCCGATGGCGCGGACTATTTCCACTTGATCCTGGGTTTGCAAGACCTGTCCCGGCCAAGCCTTGCGCGGCACGACATTGCGGTTGACGGCCAGCGCCAGCGCCTGGTTTTCCAGCGACAGGGCGGCGATCAATTTGTCCAGGGTTTGCCCCGGCGGCACCTGGTGCGGTGCGCCGTTGAGCGTGATGTTGATGAATGCAGGCATCACGCTCTCCCTCAGACCTTGCGGTACAGCTCGGCGCCGTTCTTGATGAATTCAATGGCCTTGATTTCCATGCCCTGCTTGAGCGCCTTGTCTTCCGCGATGCCCATGCCGGCCGCGTATTCGCGCACTTCCTGCGTGATTTTCATCGAGCAGAAATGGGGGCCGCACATGGAGCAGAAATGCGCCACCTTGGCCGAGTCCTTGGGCAAGGTTTCATCGTGGAATTCGCGCGCCTTGTCCGGGTCCAGGCCGATGTTGAACTGGTCGTCCCAGCGGAATTCGAAGCGGGCTTTCGACAGCGCGTTGTCGCGGATTTGCGCGCCCGGATGGCCCTTCGCCAGGTCGGCCGCGTGCGCCGCAATCTTGTAGGTGATGATGCCGTCCTTGACGTCCGCCTTGTTGGGCAGGCCCAGGTGTTCCTTCGGCGTCACGTAGCACAGCATGGCCGTGCCGTACCAGCCGATCATGGCCGCGCCGATGCCGGACGTGATGTGGTCGTAGCCGGGTGCGATATCGGTCGTCAGCGGCCCCAGGGTGTAGAACGGCGCTTCGCCGCACTGCTCCAGCTGCAAGTCCATGTTTTCCTTGATCAACTGCATAGGCACGTGGCCAGGCCCCTCAATCATCACTTGCACGTCGTGCTTCCACGCGACTTGCGTCAGCTCGCCCAGGGTTTTCAGTTCACCCAGCTGCGCTTCGTCGTTGGCGTCGTAGATCGAGCCGGGACGCAAGCCGTCGCCCAGCGAGAACGACACGTCGTACGCTTTCATGATTTCGCAAATTTCTTCGAAATGCGTGTACAGGAACGATTCCTGGTGATGCGCCAGACACCATTTCGCCATGATGGAGCCGCCGCGCGAGACGATGCCCGTCAGGCGCTTGGCCGTCATCGGCACATAGCGCAGCAGCACGCCCGCGTGGATGGTGAAGTAATCGACGCCCTGCTCTGCCTGCTCGATCAGGGTGTCGCGGAAGATTTCCCAAGTTAAATCTTCGGCCTTGCCGTTGACCTTTTCCAGCGCCTGGTAGATCGGCACGGTACCGATCGGCACGGGGCTGTTGCGCACGATCCATTCGCGCGTCTCGTGGATATGTTTACCTGTGGACAGGTCCATCACGTTGTCGCCGCCCCAGCGGATGGCCCAGGTCATCTTTTCCACTTCCTCGCCGATCGACGAAGTGACGGCGGAATTGCCGATATTCGCGTTGATTTTTACGAGGAAATTGCGGCCGATAATCATCGGTTCCACTTCTGGATGGTTGATGTTGGCGGGAATGATGGCGCGGCCGCGGGCGATTTCCTCGCGCACGAATTCCGGCGTGATCTCGGCCGGAATGCTGGCGCCGAACGACTGACCCGGATGCTGGCGGCCCATCAGGTCGGCCAGGCGCTCGCCCATGGGGCCGGACGCTTTCAGCTCGCGCAAATATTCCTGGCGGCGCATGTTTTCACGGATAGCGACGTATTCCATTTCCGGCGTGATGATGCCCTGGCGCGCGTAATGCATCTGCGTCACGTTCTTGCCGGCGATGGCGCGGCGCGGCTTGCGGTGCAAGTTGAAACGCAGTTCGGCCAGCTTCGGGTCCGCCAGGCGGGCGATGCCGTAGTCGGAGGTCGGGCCGGGCAACTCTTCCGTGTCGGCACGCTCGATGATCCACGGCAGACGCGGCGTGTCGAGACCCGAGCGGATGTCGATCTGCACGTCCGGATCCGTGTAGGGGCCGGACGTGTCGTAGACGTAGATCGGCGGATTCTTTTCGCCGCCGAACGACGCTTCCGTATCGGACTGGCTGATCTCGCGCATGGGCACGCGGATGTCGGGACGGCTGCCTTCAACATAGATCTTGCGCGAATTGGGCAGCGGCGCGATGGCGGCTTCGTCGACCGTGGCGGTGGCGGAGAGGAATTTCGGGTTGGCGTTCATTTTGGCTCCTTGGCTAGACTATTTTTAAGCCTGGAGCCAGCTAAGGAGGTTCGGAATTGCGCACGCGGAAAAGCGGGGTGCGTTCATCCTAAAGCTTCCCTTCGCTGGCATTATCCAGATCAGGTTCGGAGGGTATTTCTCACCCGCGCTTGCACTGTGTTTTCACAGCGAAAGGCAGGACCCCTAGCGTTTGCCGCCTTGCGGCAGCGAGCCAATTATACGCGGTTCACGTCGCGTGGCCAGATGATTTCTTGCAGGTGTCGTCTTTGTACATCGCTCTACTTCTTCTTGCCCCAGCGCCAGCTGGTCGGTTCGCCCTTCAGCTGGCAGATGAAAATAAGCACGGCAACGATGGCCGCTTCATAGACGATGTAGCCGACCAACATGGTTTGCGGCGGGAACAGGAAGGCGCCGCAGGCGAACAGCGCCAGCGCCGCCAGAAACACCAGCCAGCCCTGCCAGGTGATGGGCAAGCCCCAGCCCCAGCCATAGGTTTTGGCGGGGAACCAGTATTGCGGCCTTGATTTGTCAGTCATGATTTTTCCTGGTCAGTATCGATAGCACCCAGTATAAATCAGCCGATGCGATGGCGTTCCGTGACGTCGAGGCCGATGCCGCGGTAGCCGATGAAGCGGCTGCCATTGTCGAACATCGGTTCGCCGCTCACTTGCAGGTACTGCGTGCTGCCGTCGAGGTTGGCGCGGCTGTAGATGAAATCGAGAAACGGTTCGCGCGCGGCAATTTTTGCGTCAAGCAAGGCGCGCTCGGTGGCATTCCAGCGCTGCGGCTCTTGCTCGCTGCCGATGCCCAGCATTTCAGCCACGGGGCCGGAAAAGCGCGTCAGATTGCCCTGCGCATCCTGTTCCCAGTACCAGTCGGACGACAGTTCCGTGAAGCGCTGGAAACGCGCTTCGCTTTCGCGCAGCTCCGCCGTGCGTTCTTCCACCATCTGTTCCAGCGACTTGTTGTATTCGGCCAGCTTCTGGTACAGCAGGCGCACTTCCAGCATGTTGTGGATACGCGTTTTCACTTCCACCAGGTCGAACGGTTTGCTGACGAAATCCTTGGCGCCCGCTTGCAGCGCGCGCAGCTTGTGGCCGGGCTGGGCCGTGATCACCAGCACGGGCAGATAGCTGCCCGCCTCGATGTCGCGCAAGCCTTCCATGACTTCAAAACCATCCATTTCCGGCATCTGCAAGTCGAGCAGGATCAGGTCGTAGCGGTGCTGCTGGTGCAGCGCGCGCACGGCTTGCGGGTCCATGGTGGAAGTAATGCGCGTATAACCGGCATTGCGCAGCACCTGTTCCAGCAGCATGACGTTCGCCTCCTGGTCATCGACGATGAGGATGCTGGCGTTCAGAATCTCGGTGGCTTGAAGCATGGCGGTATTCCTAAAAATAAATGCTGAATTAGCGTACTGCGTGAATGTCGTCGGCCAGGCCGTGCGCGGCCGCATGGTGCAGGGCCACGTCGAGCGCATCCATGAATTCGACGACCTTGATCGGCTTGGTCAGGTAGCGGAAGAAGCCCGCTTCCAGGCCCTTCTCGATGTCGCGCGGCACGGCGTTGGCCGACAGGGCCATCACGGGAATATGTTTCGTCAGCGGGTCGTCATGCAGGATGTGCAGGGCGCCAAAGCCGCTGATGCCGGGCAGGTTGATATCCATCAAGATCACGTCCGGCTGATACGTGCGCGCCAGGTCGATGCCCAGGTGCGCATCGATGGCCGTGAGCAGTTTCAAATCGCTGCGGCGGGCGATCAATTGCTCCACCAACGCCAGGTTGGCGGGATTGTCTTCCACGTACAGCAAGGTGCGCTGGCTTTCCTGCGGCTCCTGCACCTGCGGCAGCGCGTCGCCATCGCCCAGCACCAGTGCGGGAGCACTGCTGGCAGCCAGCTCGAACCAGAACGTGGTGCCCACGCCGACCGTGCTGTCGACGCCGATGGTGCCGCCCATCAATTCGACCAGCTGCTTGGTGACGACGAGGCCGATGCCCGTGCCCTCTTCCGTGCTGTTTTCCTGTCCCAGGCGGTTGAAGGGCTGGAACAGCTGGGCTACCTGGCCCGCATCGAGACCGGCACCACTGTCACGCACGCTCACGCGCACACGCTCGCCATGGCGGCTGCATTCGACGGTGACGGCGCCGCCGCCCTGGTTGTACTTGATGGCGTTCGACAGCAGGTTGACCATCACCTGTTTCACGCGCGTGCGGTCCGCATGCACATAGAAGGCCTGGCCGCAGCGGGGGAAATGCATGCGGATGCCGCGCTTTTCCGCCTGCGGCGCGATCATTGCCTGGCAATCCTGCAACACGTCGAGCAGCGACATCGCTTCCTGCGACAAGGTGACCTTGCCCGATTCGATCATGGCCAGGTCGAGGATTTCATTAATCAGGCGTAACAGATACCAGCCGCCCTTGAGGATTTGCTCGATCGAGCGCTGCTGCGGCGGGCTCGGTGGCGGCACGTCGGACGCCATCAGCTGCGCAAAGCCCAGCACGGCGTTCAGCGGCGTGCGCAATTCGTGGCTCATGCTTGACAGGAATTCGGACTTGGCGCGGTTGGCCTTTTCCGCCACCTGGCGCGCCTTCTTCAACTCCGCATTGTTGGTCTCGACCAGCGAGCGCGTGTACGCCTGCTGCTCCTGCAGGCGCTGGTCCAGCAAGGCCTGTTCCGCCTCGACCTGCTTGCGCGCCGTGTTGTCCGTGCCGATCAGCAAGTAACCGATGACTTTGCTTTGCGCATCGCGCAAGGCCGTCACGGAGACGATGGCGGGGAAGCGGCTGCCATCCTTGCGGATGTAGGTCAGCTCATAGATGTCTTCGATGCCGCGCGTGGCCTTGAACACGAGCGCTTCCACGCCGGGCGTGATGACGGTGTCGAGTTCGGCACTGAGGGCGGCGGCGCGCGCGACGATTTCCTGCGCGTCAGAAATACCAGCCGGCGTCAGCTTGTCGACCACGTCGCTCGCCGCATAGCCCAGCATGCGTTCGGCGCCCACGTTGAAAATCTGGATCACACCCTGCGCATCGGTGGCGATGCACGAAAAATTGGCGCTGTTGAAAATCGCATCCTGCAAGGCGCCCGCCTTGAGCAGCTGGCGCGGCAGGCTGGCCGCCAAGGTGCGCCGGTACAGCGCCACGAGCAGCATCAGCAGCAAGAAGACCAGCGCGTCAATGACGCAGGCCGTCTCGAACGGCGCGCGCCAGGCCAGCAGGCCGATGGCCAGCAGCACGATGGCGCTGAACGAAAACGCCAGCGCCATGGGCCAGCGCGACGGTGCGCGCGGGGGAATGTTTTCAACAGATTGCATGGGGTAGCCCGGGCTGTGACAACGATAAAAGAGAGGATGCGGTGTTCAACGCGCCTGGCGCTGGCGCACGTCCGACAGCAGGCGCGTGAATTCCTTCTTCACCACGCCATAGCATTCGCACACATGGCCTTCGAGGCCGGCGCGGTCCAGCACGGAGATATGGCCGCGCCGGTAGCTGATGAAGCCGCGCGTCTGCAAACGCCCGGCCGCTTCCGTCACGCCTTCGCGGCGCACGCCCAGCATGTTGGCGATGAGTTCCTGCGTCATGGTCAGCTCGCGGTTCGGCAGGCGGTCCATGGTCAGCAGCAGCCAGCGGCACAGCTGCTGTTCCACCGTATGGTGGCGGTTGCACACGGCCGTCTGCGACATTTGCGTGATCAGCGCTTGCGTATAGCGCAGCAGCAAGCGCATGACGGGACCGGCGCGGTCGAATTCCTCCATCAGCAGATGCGCCTTCAGCCGGTAGCCGACGCCGCCCGTCTGCA
Source organism: Janthinobacterium sp. KBS0711 (assembly GCF_000988085.1). Lineage (NCBI taxonomy): Bacteria > Pseudomonadati > Pseudomonadota > Betaproteobacteria > Burkholderiales > Oxalobacteraceae > Janthinobacterium > Janthinobacterium sp. KBS0711. The sequence goes on from NZ_LBCO01000018.1 coordinate 155,539, forward strand.
CGACGGCGCGGCTCGGCGTCGAGTTGCCGCCCATGAACAGCGACACGCCCACGACGCCTTCATTGCCGACGCCGGCAATTTCCGACGATCCGCCGTTTTCCAGCAGGTAGTGAATGGAAACGATGGCCGTGGTGGGGAAATACACATGCTGCAGCTTGTCGCCCGAATCGTAGATCACGTCACCGAGCAGCATCGATACTTGCTCCAGGTGGGGGGCCAGGCGCGCGAAATCGGCGTCGAGCATGGCGGCGAGCAAATGGTTTTGATTCGGGTTGTGCAACTGGGCATGCGGACTCGACATGGGCAGGTTTCCTGTTTTCCAGTCGTCAGCTAGGGGATCGATGAAAGGCGTCCGAACGAGGGGCGCCATGTGGTGCAGCGTAACACAGCGCTGGCACAGTGACCCGACTATATTTCTTGTCAGCATTGCCGTCCGTTCGGTAGCGAACGGACGGTATTTCGCCGTGCACCCTACAGTCAGTCACTGCCCGGCTTGCCTGATCATGGATCGGCACCGGTGCTGCCACGGGACCACCATGCAATCATTCTTCAAACGCATCTCCATTTCCGTTTCCACCTCGGCCCTGCTCACGCTGGCGTTCGGACTGTGCCTGACGGCCCTGTGCTACGCCTCGGCGCGCCAGATCGAAGCGGAAAGCGCCCGGCTGCTGCTGCAGTACCACGCCAGCGGCCACACCTTGGGCGCCGCCCTGCTGCCGGCCAAAGGCATGGGCCTGGACGCCAGCCATCGCGGCTCGCTGTATGTGCTGCTGGGCGGAATGCTGTCGAGCCTGCTGGCAGCCGCGTATGTGTATCAGCTGGTGTCGCGCAATTCCGTGATTGCCCGCATCACGGGCGAACGCACGGCGGCGCTGCAGTTTGCCAATTTGCGCCTGTCCGAAGACATCGCCGCGCGCATGCACAATGAAAAGTCGCTACGTTTGCGCGAACGCATCATCGAAGTGTCGGCCAATGCCATCATCCTGTGCAGTGCCGACGCGCCAGGCTACCTGATCGAGTACGTCAACCCCGCCTTCGAACGCATCACCGGCTATGCGGCCGGCGAAGTCATCGGCCAGCGCCTGGAAGACTTGCAGGGTCCCGAGCAAGGGCGGCAAGACATGCACGCCATTACGGCGGCCCTGCGCGAGCAGCGCGAAGGCAAGGCCATCGTGCGCAATTTCCGCAAGGATGGCAGCAGCTACTGGAGCGAGCTGTTCGTCGCGCCCGTGCGCGACGATGGCGATGGCGCGCTCAGCCACTTTGTCGTGGCGCAATACGACATCAGCACCGTCATGCGTTTCGAACAGGAACTGGAATTCCAGGCCAGGCACGATATCCTGACGGGCCTGGCCAACCGGGCCCTGCTGCGCGAACGGCTGGAGCAGGCGATGGCCGTGACGCGGCGCAGCGGCCAGCCCCTGTGGGTGGTCTTCATCGACCTCGACCGCTTTAAATTCGTCAACGACACCCTGGGCCACGACGCGGGCGACCTGGTGCTGAAAAGCGTGGCCGAGCGCCTGTGCGACGCCACGCGCGAAGTCGACACGGTGGCGCGCCTGGGCGGCGACGAATTCGTGCTGCTGCTGCCCCAGCATGGCAATGGCGAACCGGGCGCCGCCATCCTGCAGCGCATTCAGGACGCCGTGGCGCAGCCGCTGCAACTGGGCGAATATGAATTTTTCCTCAGCTGCTGCATGGGCGTGGCCGTGTATCCCGACGATGGCGGCGATGCCGACACCCTGATCAAGCACGCCGACATCGCCATGTACCGCGCCAAGGAACAGGGACGGGGCCACTGGCAATTCTATGCTTCAAGCATGAATGCGGGCACCCTGGAGCGGCTGGAACTGGAGAGCGAGTTGCGCCACGCCCTGGAAAGGGGGCAGTTCCACCTGGAATACCAGCCCCAGCTGGACCTGGCCAGCGGCGCCGTGGTGGGCATGGAAGCGCTGCTGCGCTGGCAACATCCGCAGCTGGGGCGTATTCCCCCGGCCAGCTTTATCGGCCTGGCCGAGGAAATGGGCTTGATCACCCCCATCGGCGACTGGGTGCTGCGCACGGCGTGCGCCCAGACGCGCGCCTGGCAACTGGCAGGCCATGGCCCGCTGCGCCTGGCCGTCAACCTGTCGGCGCGGCAATTCAAGCAAAAGAACCTGCTGCACGCCGTGGCCCAGGTGCTGGCCGAGACAGGCCTCGAGGCGGCCCACCTGGAACTGGAATTGACGGAAAGCATGGTCATGCATGACGTGGAGCAAGCCACGGCCATCATGGCCAAGCTGAAGGCGCTGGGCGTGCAATTGTCGATCGACGATTTCGGCACCGGCTATTCCAGTCTGGCCTACCTGCGCCACTTCCCCATCGACGTGCTGAAAATCGACAAAACCTTCGTCAGCGACATCACGCACAGCATCGACGACGCGGCCATCGTGCGCGCCATCATTTCGCTGGCGCACAGCCTGCGCCTGAAAGTCATCGCCGAAGGCGTGGAAACAGAGCAGGAACTGGCCTTCCTGCGCCAGCACGGCTGCGACCAGATGCAGGGCTACCTGTTCAGCCGCCCCCTGGCCGCCGCCGCCTTCGAAGCGCTGCTGCACGAAGGCAGCATGCTGCCCGCCTAGACCAAGGTTTAAAAAGCGTGGCGCAAGCCGACGTTGAAGGCGCGGTTGCCCGTGCCCACTTCCGTGGCATTGCCCACCATGTAGGCGGCGTCGTTGCGGTTGCGGATATGCGCGTAGGCAACATACACCTTGCTGCGCTTGGACAAGGCATACGTGGCGCCGACGGCCAGCTGCCGCGCGTCGCGGTTGGCAGCGTCGCGGTCATCCTTGTGCACGTACGAGGCCAGCAAGGTCGTCGCGCCCAGCGGCACGGACACGCCGACGATGGCGTCGCGGCTGTCCGTGGACTGGGCCGGCGCCTGCGCCGCGCCATACGGGTTTTCCGCAAAGAACATGGTGCTGCCGTCGCCCGTGTTGCGGCCATAGCCGGCAAATGCCGTCGCCACGCCAAAGTTGTAGTTACCGGCCAGAATCGTGTTGTTGACGTCAGCCTTGCCCGGCTCGCCGGCGCGGCTCTGGCGCGCCAGGCGCAAGGTCAAGGGGCCGTTGACATAGCCGAGGGCCAGGCCCAGCGAGCGCTGGTCGGCCGCCACACCCGTGTGTTCGCCGGCACCGACCATGACCGTGCCCGTCACGCCGCGCCATTCCGGCGAGGTGTAGCGCACGGTATTGTCGATGCGCGTGGCCGAATAACCGGCCAGGTTGGTCGCCGCGCCGGCCAGGCCGCCTTCGAACGGATCGGCCACGTCGGTCAGGGCCTGGCTTTGCAGGTTGTACTGGCGCCCGATGGTCAGCATGCCCAGCGGGCTGTCGATGCCGACAAAAGCCTGGCGACCGAACAATTGGCCCGCCTGGTCGGAGCGGCCCGTGTCGCTCAGGACGCCCGCTTCCAGCGTGAACACGGCTTGCCAGCCATTGCCCAGGGATTCCGTGCCGCGCAAGCCCAGGCGCGAGCCGGCCGATACGCCGCTGGTGAGCTTGCTGACGCCGCCTTCCTGCACCAGGCCGGCATCCATCAAGCCATACATGGTGACTGAAGACGGGGTGACTGACGACGGGGTGACTGAAGACGGGTCGACGGACGACTGTGCGTGGGCGGCAGGCAAGGCGCCCAGGGTGGCGAGTGCCATCGTGATCGAGATTTTTTTCATGCGGGTTTCCTTGTAAAAGCAAAACCGGGAAAGCGCGCGGCCATGGCGCGGCCACAGGCGCAAAGGCGCGCTGCGGGAGCGCCGTATCGAAAGACGACGGGCCAGATAACAACATTCCTGGCTAAGCTGTGGCGGCGCGGCCGGCAAACGGTGGCGCGCGGTATTCCGCCGTGAATGGTGCACCGCTGGCGGTGCGCGTGGCTCAGGCGCCCAGCCCGCAGGGGACGCTCTGAAAGTGGCTGGCATCGCAGATGCGCTGGCCGTGTGACGCGGACGAGAGTTGGATAAAACTGCGTCTGCTGGCGCCGTCCGCAAAGATAGGGCAGGAGGCGCCGAGGCCGGCATTATAACATCGGCAGCCCTTTCATCCCCGTTCTGTTGCGGGAAAACGGCCCGCAAAGCCGCCAAAACACTGAAAAAGGCGGCTTGCCACGCTGCAGGCGATGCCGTGTCATCTATAATGGTTCCTTTTGCCAATCACACGCCAAATCATGGAATTAGCCAAGTCTTTCGAGCCCGCCGACATTGAACAATTCTGGCGCACCGAGTGGGAACAGCGCGGTTACTTTACCGCCACCCTCGATGCCGGAAAACCTTCCTTCAGCATCCAGTTGCCGCCGCCGAACGTCACCGGCACCCTGCACATGGGCCATGCGTTCAACCAGACCATCATGGATGGCCTGACCCGCTACCACCGCATGCTGGGCCACAACACGGCCTGGATACCCGGCACCGACCACGCGGGCATCGCCACGCAAATCGTCGTGCAACGCCAGCTGGACGCGCAAAAGATTTCACGCCATGACCTGGGCCGCGAGAAATTCGTGGAAAAAGTGTGGGAATGGAAAGAAAAATCCGGTTCCATCATCACCGGCCAGATGCGCCGCCTGGGCGCCTCGGCCGACTGGCAGCGCGAATACTTCACGATGGACGAACCGCGCTCGAAAGTCGTCACCGACGTCTTCGTGCGCCTGTTCGAGCAGGGCCTGATCTACCGCGGCAAGCGCCTGGTGAACTGGGACCCCGTGCTGGGCACGGCGGTGTCCGACCTGGAAGTGGTGTCCGAGGAGGAAGACGGCTCCATGTGGTACATCAAGTACCCGCTGGCCGACGGCAGCGGTTTCCTGACGGTGGCCACCACGCGTCCTGAAACCATGCTGGGCGACGTGGCCGTGGCCGTCGATCCGACGGACAAGCGCTACACCGCGCTGGTGGGCAAGATGCTGAAACTGCCGCTAACCGACCGCGAAATCCCCATCATCGCCGACGAATACGTCGACAAGGAATTCGGCACCGGCTGCGTCAAAATCACCCCCGCGCACGACATGAACGATTACGCCGTGGGCCTGCGCCACAAACTGGCGCAGATCGTCATCCTGACCCTGGACGCGAAGATCACCGACGACGCGCCCGAGGCCTACCGCGGCATGGACCGCTTTGCCGCGCGCAAGCAGATCGTCGCCGACCTCGACGCGCAAGGCTTGCTGGAACAGGTCAAGCCGCACAAGCTGATGGTGCCGCGCGGCGACCGCACGGGCGTCGTCATCGAACCGATGCTGACGGACCAGTGGTTTGTCGCCATGAGCAAGCCTGCCCCGGAAGGCACTTTCTTCCCGGGCAAGTCGATCGCGGAAACGGCGCTGGACAAGGTCGCCAATGGCGAAATCAAGTTCGTGCCGGAAAACTGGAGCACCACCTACAACCAGTGGCTCAACAACATCCAGGACTGGTGCATCTCGCGCCAGCTGTGGTGGGGCCATCAAATCCCGGCGTGGTACGACGACAAGGGCAATATCTTCGTTGCGAAGACGGAAGCCGAGGCACAAGCCAAGGCGCAGGCAGCCGGCAGCACGGGCCCGTTGAAACGCGACGACGACGTGCTCGACACGTGGTTCTCGTCGGCCCTGGTGCCGTTCTCGACCATGGGTTGGCCTGAAGAAACGCCGGACATGAAGGCGTTCCTGCCATCGTCCGTGCTGGTCACGGGTTTCGACATCATCTTCTTCTGGGTCGCGCGCATGGTCATGATGACGGCGCACTTCACGGGCAAGGTGCCGTTTGAAACCGTCTACGTGCATGGCCTCGTGCGCGATTCGACGGGACAGAAAATGTCCAAGTCGAAGGGCAACACCCTGGACCCGATCGACCTGATCGACGGCATCGATCTGGAAGGCTTGATCGTCAAGCGCACGACGGGCCTGATGAACCCGCGCGACGCGGAAAAGATCACCAAGGCCACGCGCAAGGAATTCCCGGAAGGCATTTCCGCCTACGGCACGGACGCCGTGCGCTTCACCATGGCCAGCTACGCTTCGCTGGGCCGCAACATCAATTTCGACCTGGGCCGCTGCGAAGGCTACCGCAACTTCTGCAACAAGATGTGGAACGCCACGCGTTTCGTCATGATGAATACGGAAGGCAAGGATTGCTCGCCGAACGACGCCGACCTGTCGCAAGCGGATAAATGGATCATCTCGCTGCTGCAAAAAGCGGAACTGGACGTGGCCAAGGGCTTTGAAGACTTCCGTTTCGACAATATCGCCGCATCGATCTACAAATTCGTGTGGGACGAGTATTGCGACTGGTACCTGGAAGTGGCCAAGGTGCAAGTGCAGCAAGGCACGGAAGGCCAGCAGCGCGCCACCCGCCACACCCTGCTGCGCGTGCTGGAAGTGGTGCTGCGCCTGGCCCATCCGATCATCCCGTTCGTCACGGAAGCCCTGTGGCAGACGGTGGCGCCATTGGCTGGCAAGACCTTGAAGGCCGAGGGTGATTCGATCATGATGCAGCCGTATCCGATCGCCAACACCGACAAGATCGATGAATCGGCCGAAGCGTGGATGCAGCAGCTGAAAGCCTTGACGGACGCGACGCGCAACCTGCGCGGCGAAATGCAGATCTCGCCTTCCGTGCGCGTGCCGCTGATCGTCGAAGCGGGCAATGCCAGCGAGAAAGAAGCACTGGCGTCGTATGCGCCGTACATCCAGTCGCTGGGCAAGCTGGCCGAAGTGCAGATCGTCGATGCGCTGCCGGACTCGCCAGCGGCCGTCGCCATCGTCGGCACCACCAAGCTGATGCTGAAAGTGGAAATCGACGTGGCTGCCGAACGCGAACGCCTGTCGAAAGAAATGACGCGTCTTGAAGGCGAGATCAACAAAGCCAACGGCAAACTGTCGAACGAAAGCTTTGTTGCCCGCGCGCCGGCTGAAGTCGTGGCGCAGGAAAAAGCCCGCGTCGCGAACTTCTCTGCGACGCTGGAGAAGATGCGCGAGCAATTTGCCAAGTTGTCAGCCTCCTAAGCAGGCCCAAGCAATGTCCCAGTTGAAAAGCCGCCCTCCCGGGCGGCTTTTTTTTGGCCATGCGCCTATGCTGTCATTGTCCCGCGCTTAATTCAAAGGGAAATAGTACGATCGGTCATTTATTTGCTACACTCGTCAAACAAAAACCATTGAGGAGACTTACCATGAAATTTGCCGCATTCGCCATCAGCGCCATGCTGTGTGTCGCCCCTGCCCTCGCCTTGGCCGCAGATGTATCGCCGGTCGGCCTGTGGAAAAACATCGACGATGAGACTGGCAAGCCAAAAGCGCTGATACGCATCACGGAAAACAATGGCGTACTGCAAGGCCAGATTGAAAAGCTGTTCCGCGAGCCCAACGAAGACCAGGCGCCCAAATGCGAAAAGTGCGAAGGTGCGCGCAAGGATCAGCCCATTATCGGCATGGTGATCCTGACTGGCCTGAAAAAAGATGGCAATGATTTTACCGGCGGTGAAATCGTCGACCCCAAAAATGGCACCGTCTATAAAAGCAAAATCAGTCTGAGCGATGGCGGCAAGAAAATCAGCATGCGCGCCTACAAGGGCATACCGATGTTGGGCCGCACACAAACCTGGCTGCGCGAAGAATAATAAGCGCAACACTTCCGCCCTGACGAAGCCGGCCCTGCGCCGGCTTTTTTACGTCTGTTTTCCGTACACGGCCGTTGTTTTCCAGGCCGAATCGCGTTTTTTTGAAGCTATCTCCGAACGCCGAACGCCTATGCGCGCCACCGAACATACTTGAAGTTTCCTAAATGAAATAGTGCATGCCTGTGACGCCATCGCCCTGTAGCGAAAGGCGGCATGGCTCTGCCGGATGACCTCATCCGCGGATGACCGGCAATGACTGCCATGCACAAAGGAACTATATGAATCTCTTCAAGCGATATCTGAACCCGCTGCTCGTTTCGGCAGGTCTACTGGCCATGGCCGCCCTGGCCGGTTGCGGCGGCGGTGGCGACCAGGGACGCGATCCCATCCTCGGCTTGCCGGCGGCCACCTTGTCCAGCCTGGCCGTCACGCCAGCCACGGCCACGGTCGCCATCGGCGCGGGCCAGCAATTCACGGCCATCGCCACGTATAGCGACGGCTCCTCGCAAGACGTCAGCGCCAAGTCGGCCTGGACATCCGCCACGCCTGCGGCGGCCAGCGTCAACGCCAGCAGCGGCGTCGCCGCCGGCGTGAGCGCCGGCAGCAGCGGCATCAGCGCCACATTTGGCGGCAAGAGCGCCGCGGCGCAACTGACCGTCTCGCCCGCCACCTTGACAGCCATCGCCATCACGCCGCTCACGCCCTCCATCGCCATCGGCGGCACGCAGCAATTTGCGGTGAGCGGCAGCTTCAGCGACGGCGCCACGCGCGACGTCACGGCCGTGTCGGCCTTTGCCTCGGCCAGTCCCGCCACGGCCAGCATCGCCGCTGGCGGCCTGGCGCTGGGCAAGGTTGCCGGCACCACGCAGATCACCGCCACCACGGGCACGCTGACGGCCAGCACCTTGCTGACCGTTACGCCCGCCGTGCTGCTGTCGATCGCCGTCACGCCGCAAAATCCAACTGTGCTGATCGCCGCAACGCGCCAGCTGACCGTCATCGCCACCTATTCGGACGGCACCACGCCTGACGTCAGCGCCAGCAGCAGCTACAGTGCTGCCACGCCGGCAGCAGCAAAGATCGGCAGCACGGGCCTGGTCACGGGCGTTGCCAGCGGTAACAGCGTCATGACGGCCAGTTTCGGCGGCAAGAGCGCCAGCACCACCGTCACCGTACCGGCCGCCACCATGACCGGCATCGCCGTCACGCCAGCCACGGCCAGCATCACCGTCGGCGCCACGCAGCAATTCATCGCCACGGCAAGCTATTCGGATAACTCGACGGCCAACATCACCGCCAGCGCCCTGTGGACCACTGCGGCGCCTGCCACGGCTACCGTATTGAGCACAGGTATCGCCACCGGTATTACCGCCGGCACCGCCAGCATCACTGCCAGCGCCGGCGTCCTGTCGGGCAGCGCCCTCCTGAGCGTCACCGCCGTTGTCGTACCGCCACCGGCAGTGCTGTTGTCGATCGCCGTCACGCCGCAAAACCCGACCGTGCTGATCGCCGCGACGCGCCAGCTGGCCGTGATTGCCACGTATTCGGATAGCAGCACCGTCGACGTCACCGCCAGCAGCACCTTCGTTGCCGTCACACCAGCTTTCGCCAGCGTCGCCAGCAATGGTCTCGTCACCGGCGTTGCCTTTGGTACCAGCGTCATGAATGCCAGCTTCAACGGCAAGACGGCCAATACCACCGTCACCGTTCCTGCCGCCACCCTGGTCAGCATTGCCGTCACGCCAGCCACAGCCAGCATCGCCGTCGGCGGCGTGCAACAGTTCGTTGCCACGGCAACGTATTCGGATAGTTCGAACGCCATCATCACCAACAGCGCCACCTGGACGTCGGGCACCATCGCCACGGCCACGGTACTGAACACGGGTATCGCCACCGGCATCACCGCCGGCACTAGCAGCATCACCGCCACATCCGGCGGCCAGTCGGGCAGCGCGCTGCTGACCGTCACCGCTGTCGCCATCCCGCCCGTCCTGAATCCGATCATTCTGGGCCGCGCGGCATCGTTCGGCGTACTGGCCGGCACCTCGATCACGAATAATTCGGGCGGCACCACCCTGATCACGGGCGACGTCGGTTCGCCCTCGCAAACGGTCGACCCGACCCAGGCGGCAGGTTTTACCAACTACAAGTCGGGTGCCATCCTGGCCGGCGCCATGACGGACCTGCAAGCGGCGATCACGGACGGCAACAGCCGCATCTGCGACGTCACTTTTGCCGGCGGCATCGACCTCGGCGGCCAGACTTTCGGCCCCGGCGTGTATTGCTATGCGGGCGCCATCAGCATCACGGGCACCCTGACCCTGAACGGTCCTGGCGTGTATATCTTCCGCACGGCGCTGACCTTGAACTCGACCGTCAATTCGGTGGTTGCCCTGAACAACGGCGCCACGGCCGACAACGTCACCTGGCTGCCCGTCGGCCCGACCACCCTGGCCGCGAACAGCGTCTTCAAGGGCAATATCCTGGGCGAATCGGCTGCCATCACGGTGGGCGACAACACGACCTTGCTCAATGGCCGCGTGCTGACGGCTGCCGCCGTTACCCTGCGCAACAACCAGATCACCAAATAACCGGGACATGACCATGACTATCGCACACACACTGGGCGCCCTGAGCGTCATGACCGGCGCCTTGCTGGCGGCGCAACCGGCGCAGGCGCAGGACAACACGTTCATCAACCCGGACTGGGCCAACAGCGCCTGGTACATCGGCGCGGGCGTGGGCCAGTCGCGCGCCAACATCGACGAGCCGCGCCTGCGCGCCAGCCTGGCCGCCAACGGCGAAAGCGTCACCGGTTTCAGCAAGGACCAGCGCGACACCGGCTATAAACTGTTTGTCGGCCGCCAACTGAACCAGTATTTCGCCGTGGAAGCGGGCTACTTTGACCTGGGCAAGTTCGACTTCAAGTCGACCACCAGCGGCAACGGCGTGCTGAACGGACAAGCGGCCTTTCGCGGCGTGAACCTGGACTTGCTGGGTCAGCTGCCGCTGTCGCAGCGCCTGTCTTTGCTGGGCCGTGTCGGCATGCACTACACCAAGACCAACACGGAATTCAGCGGCAACCGCCTGCTGGGCTCGACCAATACCCATGCCAGCGAGCGCAAGCTCAACGCCAAGGTGGGCCTGGGCCTGGAATACAAGTTCAGCGAAGCGCTGGCCCTGCGCGGCGAAGTCGAGCGCTATCGCCTGAACGACGCCGTTGGCAACCGCGGCGATGCGGACCTGTATTCCGTCAGCCTCGTGTACAAACTGGGCCGCCCGGCCAGCGCCACGCCAGCCTACCAGCCTGCGCCAGAAGCGGCGCCCGTCGTCACGATGGCGCCACCGTTGGTCGAAGCCAAGCCCGCACCGGCCCCCGTGTCGGAAAAAGTGTCGTTTGCTTCCGAAGCACTGTTTGATTTCGATCAATCGATGCTCAAGCCGCAAGGCAAGGCGGCGCTGGACCAACTGCTCGGTCAATTGACGGGCATGGACCTGGAAGTGATCGTCACGGTCGGCCACACGGATGCCGTCGGCCCTGACGCCTACAACCAGAAACTGTCGCAACGCCGCGCCGAAGCCGTCAAGGCCTATCTGGTGGCGCAAGGCGTGGAAACGAACCGTGTCTACACGGAAGGCAAGGGAGAAACGCAGCCGGTGGCCGACAACACAAGTGCCGCCGGCCGCGCCAAGAACCGCCGCGTGACGGTGGAAGTGGTGGGCACGAAAAAAGTCATGCGTTAAGTTTCATGCGCAAAAAGAAACCGGCTCGCGCCGGTTTTTTTTCGTCCGCGGATTACTGCGCCGGGGTCGGCTTGCGGTGATGCTTGCTCAAATGCCGGTCCAGGCTATTGGCAAACTGTTGCCGGTCGGACTGGCTGAAGGCGGCCGGGCCGCCCGTGTCCACGCCGCCGCTGCGCAATTCTTCCATGAAGGCGCGCATCGTCAGTTGCTGGGCGATATTGTCCTTCGTGTAGAACTCGCCGCGCGGATTGAGCGCAAAACCGCCCTTGGTCAGCACGTCGGCGGCCAGCGGGATGTCGCCCGTGATGACCAGGTCGCCGGGATTCAACAGCCGCACGATTTCCTGGTCGGCCACGTCGGCGCCGGACGGCACTTGCACGGTGCGGATGAAACGCGAGGGCGGCACGCGCAAGCCCTGGTTGGCCACCAGAGTGAGCGGCAACTCCAGGCGGTCGGCGACCCGGTACAGGATTTCCTTGATGACGACGGGACAGGCGTCCGCGTCGATCCAGATTTGCATGCCCGGCATACCCTCTTGCGCCATCACAGTTCCCACGCTTCGCCGCCCGGGCCCATGCGCGGCGCGCTGACGCCGAAGTGCAAATAGGCGGCCGGCGTGGCGACACGGCCACGCGGCGTGCGCTGCAGGAAACCTTGCTGTATCAGATACGGTTCCAGCACGTCTTCGATGGTATCGGCCGCTTCGCCGATGGCTGCCGCCAGGTTGCCAATGCCGACGGGGCCGCCGCCGAACTTGAACAGCACGGCTTCAAGCAACTTGCGGTCCATCACGTCGAAGCCGGCGGAATCGACGTCAAGCATGGCCAGCGCGCGGTCGGCCACCACCTTGGTGATCTCGCCATTGCTTTTGACTTCCGCGAAATCGCGCACGCGGCGCAGCAAACGGTTGGCGATGCGGGGCGTGCCGCGGGCGCGCTGGGCGATTTCAATCGCGCCTTCCGGGTCGATGGGCGCTTTCAGCAAGGCCGCGCTGCGCGTGACGATCTTCGTCAGTTCGCCCGTGTTGTAAAACTCCAGGCGCGCGACGATGCCGAAGCGGTCGCGCAGCGGGTTGGTCAGCATGCCGGCGCGCGTCGTGGCGCCAACTAATGTAAACGGTTGCAGATCGAGCTTCACGGAACGGGCGGCCGGACCTTCGCCGATCATGATATCGATTTGATAATCCTCCAGCGCCGGATATAAAATTTCCTCAACGACCGGCGACAGCCGGTGGATTTCATCGATGAAGAGGACGTCGTTCGCTTCCAGGTTCGTCAGAATCGCCGCCAGGTCGCCCGGGCGCTCGAGCACGGGGCCGGAGGTCTGGCGCAAGTTGACGCCCATTTCGCGCGCGATGATGTGCGCCAGGGTCGTCTTGCCCAGGCCAGGCGGGCCGAACAGCAAGGTATGGTCGAGCGCTTCCTTGCGCTGGCGCGCGGCCGTGATGAAAATCTCGAGCTGGTCGCGGATCTTTTCCTGCCCCACGTACTCATCTAACTGCTTGGGACGCAAGGCCCGTTCGATCGCCTCTTCGTTGTGCGAGATGGGCGCCGCGTCAATGATGCGCTGTTCCGTGAAGCTGTCGGTCTGGATGCTCATGCCCTATCAGCCTTTCGACAGCGCTTTCAGCGCCAGTTTGATGCCGTCCGACACGCCCGTACCGGCCGGCACGTTCTTCACGGCGGCCAGCGCTTCCTTGTCCGAATAGCCGAGCGCGACCAGCGCGTTGAGGATATCCGATTGCGCGTCCGGCGCCGCATGCGCGCCGCCGGCGCCGATATCGGCCCCCAGCTTGCCCTTCAATTCCAGTAACAGGCGCTCGGCCGTCTTCTTGCCGATGCCCGGCACTTTGACCAAACGGCCGGAATCCTGCAGGGTGATGGCTTGGGCCAGGTCGGCAATCGTCATGCCGGAAAGAATCGACAGCGCCATGCGCGCGCCCACGCCCGTGATCTTGATCAACTGGCGGAATACTGCCCGCTCGGCCGCATTGCCGAAGCCAAACAGCAGGTGCGCATCTTCGCGGATGGCCTGGTGCGTGAACAGCACGACTTTTTCGCCCACGTGGGGCAAGTTGTAAAAGGTGCTCATCGGCACGTCGACTTCATAGCCGACGCCCTGGCAATCGACCAGCAATTGTGGCGGATTCTTTTCAAGCAAAATACCGGAGAGACGGCCTATCATCGCGTGTTCCTAATGTTGTGTATCGTTGTTTCTATTGATATGAGGGCCATGCGCCTACCCTACTAAACGGCCGCGCTTCATGCGCAAGCCCTGCAGTTGCGGCGCCAGCGCCCCGAGCATGGCCAGCGCGTCGACGCTGTTGGCGTGGCAAATGGCCACGCCCAGGGCATCGGCCGCATCCGTGCCGGGCAAGCCGGGCAAGGACAGCAGCCGCGACACCATTTCCTGCACCTGCTCCTTGGCCGCCTTGCCGTGCCCCGTGACGGCCTGTTTCACTTGCAACGCCGTGTATTCGGCCACCGACAGGTCGGCATGGACGAGCGCGCAAATGGCCGCGCCACGCGCCTGGCCCAGCAGCAAGGTCGATTGAGGATTGACGTTGACAAACACTTTTTCGATGGCCGCGCAATCGGGCTGGTAGGTGCCGACGATTTCGCTCACGCCCCGCAGGATGACCTTCAGGCGCGGCGGCAATTCCCCTTCGGAACCCGTCTTGACGGTTCCCGACGCGATATAGCGCAGCTTGTTGCCGTGTTTTTCAATGACCCCAAAGCCGGTGGTGCGCAAGCCAGGATCGATGCCAAGAATAATCATCGCCAGATTCTATAATGAATACGGCAGGCACCGGTGAATAACCGATGCCTGCCGCTGAGTACTTTTTAGAGTAGTTGTAGGTCGGATTAGCGGTACGCGTAATCCGACATGCGTTGCCAACTGCACTTGTCGGATTACGCGCGGCCTGCGGCCCCGCCAATCCGACCTACTTTCTCCATCGATATTAATGACGGAAGTGACGCGTACCCGTGTACAGCATGACCACGCCGCGCTCGTCCGCCGCATCGATCACTTCCTGGTCGCGCATGGAGCCGCCCGGGTGGATGACGCAGGTCGCGCCCGCGTCGACGACGACGTCGAGGCCGTCGCGGAACGGGAAGAAGGCGTCCGACGCCACCACCGAACCGGTCAGCGACAGGCCTGCGTTTTGCGCCTTGATGGAAGCGATGCGGGCCGAGTCGATACGGCTCATCTGGCCAGCGCCCACGCCCAGGGTCATGTTGTTGCCACAGAAGACGATGGCGTTCGACTTGACGAATTTCGCCACTTTCCAGGCGAACATCAGGTCGGCCAGTTGCTGCGGCGTTGGCTGCAGTTTGCTGACCACGCGCAAGTCGCCGACACCGACGTTTTTCGCGTCCGGCGATTGCACCAGCAAGCCGCCACCAACGCGCTTGAAGTCCATGGCGTGCACGCCGCTGCCCAGCGGGATTTCCAGCATGCGCACGTTTTGCTTGCTCGACAGAATCTGTTTCGCTTCGGCGGAGAACGACGGGGCGATCAGCACTTCGACGAACAGCTTGGCGATTTCGCCGGCCGTGGCGCCGTCGAGTTCCGTGTTGAAGGCGATGATGCCGCCAAATGCCGAGGTCGGGTCCGTCTGCAGGGCGCGCGCATACGCTTCCGCCGCATTTTTGCCCAGGGCCACGCCGCATGGGTTCGCATGCTTGACGATGACGCAAGCGGCGCTTTGCTCGAAGCCGCCCATGCTCTTCACGCATTCCCAGGCCGCATCAGCGTCGGCGATGTTGTTGTACGACAATTCCTTGCCTTGCAGCTGGCGGTAGTTGGCCAGCGCGCCATCGGTGGTGACGAGGTCGCGGTAGAAGGCGGCGCTCTGGTGCGGGTTCTCGCCGTAGCGCATGTCTTGCACTTTTTCAAAGGCCACGTTCAGGATTTGCGGGTAAGCGCCGCGCTCGGCGTGCACTTTCGTCGGGCCCAGGCTGGTCAGGTAGTTGGTGATGGCACCATCGTATTGCGCCGTGTGCGCAAAGACTTTTTTCGCCAGCATGAACTTGGTGTCGTAGCTGACATCGCCTGCCTTGCCGTCGGCCGCACGCATTTCCGCCAGTACCACGTCGTAGTCGGTCGGATCGCAGATGACAACCACGTCCTTGTGGTTCTTGGCCGCCGAACGCAGCATGGTCGGGCCGCCGATATCGATGTTTTCGATCGCGTCTTCCAGGGTGCAATCGGCCTTGGCGACCGTGCCCTGGAACGGGTACAGGTTGACCACCACCATGTCGATGGTCGGCATGTCGTGCTCGACCAGCTTCGACATGTGCTCAGGGAAATCGCGGCGCGCCAGGATACCGCCGTGTACTTTCGGGTGCAGGGTTTTCACACGGCCATCGAGCATCTCCGGGAAACCCGTGTAATCGGCAACTTCCGTGACAGGAACGCCGTTGTCTGCCAGCAATTTGGCGGTGCCGCCCGTGGACAGGAGGTTGACGCCGAGGGCGGACAGGGCGCGGGCGAATTCGAGAACGCCGGTCTTGTCGGAAACGGAGAGGAGAGCTTGTTTGATCATGGCTGTGGCTAGGTGGTTAAGTGTTCTTGGCGAATGGCGCAGTTCAGTCTTCAGGCGAAGACTGCTGCGGCGGATTCAAATCTTGGCGTCACTTGCATGCCGGCATTACAGCAAACCGTGCTCCTGCAATTTCTTGCGCAGGGTATTGCGGTTGATGCCCAGCATCTGCGCGGCGTGCGACTGGTTGCCATCGGCGCGTGTCATCACGACTTCCAGGATGGGCTTTTCCACGGTCAGCACGACCATGTCGTAGATATTCGATGCTTGCTGTTCGCCCAGGTCATTGAAGTAATCTTCTAGACTTTTCTGTACGACTTCCTGAATGCTTTCTTTGCTCATTTGTATGCTTCAACCGGCTGAACACCTGGCCATCCGGTGCCGCGTCGCTCCTGCGGTCCGCGTGCTGCCCTCTTGCCTCGGTGTTGTAATTAATATTGCATGACGCTCTGTATAGGCGCTCGCCCTTGTACTTCTTATCACTCTTGCTGATCACTATTACTTATAACTTATACAACTGCCTTGCTATCTGCTCATGCTGCCGTGGCCACTTCTATCAAGCCACTTTCACTGGATTCGGAGAGGCGGTATTGTAACCGTTCGCCAAATTTCCATTGCGACTCAAAAAATTGATCGACGGCCAGCAATTGCGCTTCCGTCGATTCCAGCAAGTTCATTTGCTGGCGGAACGCTTCGCCGCCTTCCAGATCCTTGACGTACCAGCCGATGTGCTTGCGCGCCGTGCGCACGCCGAGAAATTCACCGTAAAACGCGTAATGGGCGCGCAAATGCTCGTCCATCAGGCTGCGCACTTCATCCACGTATGGCGCCGGCAGCAAGGTGCCGGTGCGCAGGAAATGGTCGATTTCGCGGCAAATCCACGGCCGGCCCTGCGCCGCGCGGCCGATCATGACGGCATCAGCGCCCGTTTGATCGAGCACAAAGCGGGCCTTTTCCGGGCTGGTAATGTCGCCATTGGCCACCACGGGGATGCCTACCGACGCTTTCACGGCGGCAATGGTTTCATATTCGGCATCGCCCTTGTAGCCATCGGCGCGCGTGCGGCCGTGCAAGGTCAACATCTGGATACCGGCTTGCTCGGCGATGCGGGCGATGGTCAGGGCATTCTTGTTGGAACGGTTCCAGCCCGTGCGAAATTTCAGGGTGACGGGCACGTCAACGGCGTTGACGACGGCGTGCAAAATCTTTTCAACCAGGCTTTCATCTTGCAACAGGGCCGAACCGCACCAGCTGTTGCACACCTTTTTCACGGGGCAACCCATGTTGATGTCGATGATCTGCGCACCCCGGTCCACATTGAACTTGGCGCAGTCGGCCAGGTCTTGCGGATCGGCGCCGGCAATCTGCACGGCTTTCGGCTCCATTTCGCCTTCGTGGTCCGTGCGGCGCGAGCTTTTTTCCGTTGCCCACAGGCGCGGATTCGACGCCGCCATCTCCGACACGGCGTAACCGGCACCCAACTGCTTGCACAACTGGCGGAAAGGCCGATCCGTCACTCCCGCCATGGGAGCGACGAAAACGTTGTTGCGCAGAATGTGAGGGCCGATTTGCACTGAGGAACCTGGAATGGACGGAGGAACCTGCTATTTTAACCGATTCCCTGCCTATTTAATAAGCACTATTTTTTTGGCTCAGTGCGTCAGAGTGACGATGGGGCCGCTTAGCCCAGCTCGTCCATCGCGGGCGCGCTCAGGTGTTCGATATTTCCCCAGTGCACTAAATGCAGCTTGCCGTCCACGTATGAGAAACGGTTGACGCTGGCATTTTTCACCTGGAAGTCGCGCGGACTGTCGAGCGTCATGCCGACCGCCTCGCGGTAAGCGCACTCGAGCACGCCGCCGTGCGCCACGATGGCGATGGTCTGGCCGTCATATTGTTCGGCCCAGCGGGCGATGGCGCCATTCGCGCGCGCATAAAACTGGCGGAAACTTTCGGCCTGGCGCTCGCCCGACGGCATCACGGCGTCGATCTGGCGCGATTGCCATTGCGCATACTCATGCGGATAGCGCGCGGCAATGTCCGCATACAGCAAGCCTTCGAAAGCGCCGTAGCAGCGCTCGCGCAGCAAGGGATCCGTTTGCACGGATAAACCTTTCTCGTCGGCCACGGCTTGCGCCGTCTGCCGCGCGCGCTGCAGATCGCTGGCGATGATCGCGGCCAGCGGTTCGTCCGCCAGCGCCTGTCCCAGCGCGGAAGCTTGCGCCAGACCCGCCTCGTTCAAGGCGATGTCGATATGGCCTTGCAGGCGGCGGCCCGCATTCCAGGCCGTCTCGCCATGGCGTATCAGTAAAATCGTGGTGCTCATGCTTTATTTCTTCAGGGTAAGTGCCAACTCGGGATTGAGCGAATAGGCGACGACGAGCTGGGCTTCGTCGAGGATGTGGCCGTACAGGGCGGCATACGCTTGCTGCCCCGTGAAACGCTCGGGCAAGGCCAGCTGCGGCACGTCGAGCGCGTACAGGCGGAAAATATAGTGGTGGATGCGCTCGTCATTCCACGGCGGGCACGGGCCATCATAGCCGTAGTAATCGCCGGCCATGGCGGCATCGTCGGCAAACCAGCCCGTGTAGTCGTTGACGCCCTGGCGCAGACCAGGACCGGCAGCCTTGCCGCGCGGCGTGATGCCGCTGGAAAATTCTCCGGCGGCAATCACGCGCATGCTGATGGGAATATCGAGCAAGCTCCAGTGATAAAAGTCGCCGCGCAGCGCCGTCAGCGACAGGGCCTGGTCATCGCGGTTGGCCAGGCTGGCGTCCTGCGGCGCATCGGGGTCGATGCAGAACAGGGCCAGCGACTCGGTGCCGTTGGGCACCTCGTCCCAGGCCAGATGGGGATTGCGATTAGCGGCGAGGCGCACGCGGCTGGCCGGATCGATCTCGGCAAAGGCATTACCGGCCGGCATCAGGCCACCATCACGAAACGTCTCGCTCCACAATTTCATCGCTTGCTCCTTTTTATAGTTATTGCTTTGCGCTTATTTGGCATTCACTTGCAGCCAGAACGTGACGGGGCCGTCGTTCGTCAGCGACACTTGCATGTCGGCGCCGAACTGCCCCGTTTGCACGGTCGCATGGCGGCTGCGTGCCTGGTCCACGAAATGCGTGAACAGGCGCAAGCCGTCCTGCGGCGCGGCCGCCGGCGTAAACGACGGGCGCGTGCCGGACTTGGTGTCGGCCGCCAGGGTAAACTGCGGCACCAGCAGCAAGCCGCCGGCCACGTCCGTCACGCTGCGGTTCATCTTGCCCGCCTCGTCGGCAAACACGCGGTAGCCGAGCAGCTTGGCCAGCAGGGCGTCCGCTTCCTTCTCCGTATCGCCCCGCTCGGCGCACACGAGCACCATCAGCCCGGCGTCGATGGCGCCGATGGTGGCGCCAGCAACGTCGACTTTCGCCTGCGTCACTCTTTGCAGCAGCGCGATCATGCCGTCAAGGTGACGCGCGCAAAGCTGCGCTTGCCAACTTGCAACACGAACTGGCCGGCTTCCACTTGCAAGCCCTTGTCGCTGATGACGGTGCCGTCGATACGCACGCCGCCCTGGTCAATCTTGCGCATGGCTTCCGACGTGGACGGGCACAGGCCAGCTTGCTTGAGCAATTGCGGGATGCCCAGCGGTGCGCCAGCGAGGCTCACTTCCGGGATATCGTCGGGAATGCCGCCCTTCGAGCGGTTGACGAAGTCGGCCAGCGCATCTTCGGCCGCCTGCCGCGAGTGGAAGCGGGCGACGATTTCTTGCGCCAGCGCAACCTTGGCATCGCGCGGATTGCGGCCTTCCTCGACTTCGCGCTTCAGCTGGGCCAGTTCGGCGATCGAACGCCACGACAGCAGCTCGTAGTAGCGCCACATCATGACGTCGGAAATGCTCATCAGCTTGGCGAACATGGTGTTGCCCGGTTCCGTGATGCCGATGTAGTTATTCTTCGACTTGGACATTTTTTCCACGCCGTCCAAACCTTCCAGCAGCGGCATGGTCAAAATACACTGCTGCTCCTGTCCGTACTGCTTTTGCAGTTCGCGGCCCACCAGCAGGTTGAACTTCTGGTCCGTGCCGCCCAGTTCCAGGTCCGATTTCAGGGCCACCGAGTCGTAACCTTGCATCAGCGGGTACAGGAATTCGTGTACGGAAATAGGAATGCCGCCCTGGAAGCGCTTGGTGAAGTCGTCGCGCTCGATCATGCGCGCCACCGTGTAGTGGGAAGCGAGCTGGATGATGCCGCGTGCGCCCAACGGATCACACCACTCGGAGTTATAGCGAATTTCAGTCTTGCTGGCGTCCAACACTAAAGATGCTTGCGCGAAATACGTCATCGCGTTAATCTCGATCTGTTCCTTGGTCAGCGGCGGGCGCGTGACGTTGCGGCCCGAAGGGTCGCCGATCATGGACGTGAAGTCGCCAATGAGGAAAATGACTTGATGGCCGAGGTTTTGCAACTGGCGCATCTTGTTCAGCACGACAGTGTGGCCCAGATGCAAGTCGGGTGCGGTCGGGTCCAGGCCCAGTTTGATGCGCAGCGGAACACCGGTTTTCTCGGAGCGTGCTAATTTTTGCGCAAATTCGCTTTCGATCAATAGTTCGTCGACGCCACGCTTGGTAATCGCGAGGGCTTCTTGTACTCTGTCAGACAGCGGAAGCGCGGTCTGAGCGGCGTTAGCCTTTGTAGGCGATGCGGTGGTGTTGATTTCCATAAAATTTGACTGTAGATCTCAAAATGGTAGTAGGTTTGCGGAGTTTGCTATAATGCTCGATCCCATCAATCTTGCCGTATGAAAACGAATCAAAATAACAATAACAAAGAGCGCTAGCTCAGGTCACGTTCAAGGGCAAATTTTAACTGATTGCATGAACCCTATACATAAAATCACAGGCTCACGCTTGTACACACAGCTGACGACGACCCGCAAGGCACGCATTATTGGTGCGTCCGCGGTGCTGCTCGCCGTGGCCGCCTTCGGCGCGGTCGCTGTGTCGCCTATGGCGCCCGACGCATCGGACCTGCCGGTCACGTCCATCGCCCAAAACCTGGAAATGCCTGATCTTGCCTCGCAAATTTCCGCGATGGAACAGGTAGACCAGAATTTCACCCACGAAGAAAAAGTCCGCGCTGGCGATACCCTCGCCACCCTGCTGACCCGTCTCGGCGTGGATGATCAGGCGGCCGCCAATTTCATTAAAACCGACAAGATCGCGCGCGGCGTGATGTTGCTGAAATCGGGCAAGCGCGTACAAGCGCAAACGACCGAAAACGGCGACCTCAACTGGATGCGCGCCACCCTCGTCGACGGCACGGACAAATCGGTCAAGAACATCCTGATCACCCGCAAGGGCGACAAGTTCGTGGCCACGGAAGTGGCAGCCCAGTTGGAACGCCGCGTTGAAATGCACGCGCGCAAGATTACTTCCACCCTGTTCGCCGCCACCGACTCCAGCCTGGACGGCACCCGCCTGCCAGACTCGATTTCCGCGCAAATCGTGGAAATGTTCTCCACCAATATCGACTTCCGCTCCGACCTGAAACGCGGCGACTCGTTCAATGTTGTCTACGAAACATTCTGGCAAGATGGCGAATTTGTCCGAGCGGGCCGCATCCTGGCCGGTGAATTCACCAACCGCGGCACGACTTACCAGTCCGTTTGGTTCGAAGACCCAGCCAGCAAGCAAGGCGGCGGTTACTACAGTTTCGACGGCAAGTCCCTCAAAAAAGCCTTCCTGAAATCCCCCCTCGAATTTTCCCGTATCTCGTCCGGCTTCTCCATGCGCGTGCACCCGATTTCCGGCAACTGGAAAGCGCACAAGGGCATCGATTTCGCTGCAGCAACCGGTACACCAATCCGCGCTTCGGGCGATGGCGTGGTCGATTCCGTCGGCAGCCAAAACGGCTATGGCAATGTTGTCGTCCTGAAACACTGGGCCAACTACAGCACCGCCTATGCGCACATGAGCCGCTTCGCTTCGGGCCTGAAAAAAGGTCAAAAAGTGAGCCAGGGCGATGTGATCGGCTACGTCGGCACCACCGGCTGGTCCACGGGCGCGCATTTGCACTATGAATTCCGCGTCGGCGGCGTGGCGCAAGATCCAAGCAAGCTGAACGTACAAGCCCAGGCGCCATTGACGGCCGCCGAGCTGAGCCGCTTCCGCATGGTGTCGGCCGACATGATGCACCGCTTCACCCTGCTGCGTCCTAACGACACGGCACTGGCTTCGCGCTAAGCAACACTGCCTTCGGGCAATATATAAAGGCACCGCCCATGCAGATGGCCGGTGCCTTTGTTTTTCTCGCTCGCTTCTGCGTACGGCACAAATGCGGCACAATGTACCCCCATCACTTACCCACTCAAGGAACATCCCATGCTGTATATCGGCCTGATGTCTGGCACCAGCCTCGATGGCGTTGACGGTGCGCTGGTCGACTTTTCCGACGATGGCGGCACGCGCAGCCTCGGCGATGCCTACATTCCCTTTCCCGCCAGCCTGCGCGACGACCTGATGGCGCTACAAAGTGCCGGCCAGAATGAAATCGAACGCGAAGCACTGGCGGCAAATCAGCTCGTGCGCCATTACGCCGACTGCGTCGCCCAGCTCCTGAGCAACGCGGGCATCGGCCCGGATGCCGTCACCGCCATCGGCGCACATGGCCAGACCATCCGCCACCGCCCCGAGCTGGGTTTTACGCGCCAGTTGAACAACCCTGCCCTGCTGGCCGAACTGACGGGCATCGACGTCATCGCCGACTTGCGCAGCCGCGACGTGGCGGCAGGCGGCCAGGGCGCGCCACTGGTGCCCGCCTTTCACCAGGCCATTTTCAATCTGCCCGGCCACACGCGCGTGCTGGCCAATATCGGCGGTATCAGCAATATCAGCGTGTTGCACGCGGACGGCAAGGTGACAGGCTACGACACGGGCCCCGGCAATGCATTGATGGATGGCTGGGTCTTGCAGCACTTGGGCCAGCCCTACGACGCCAACGGCGCCTGGGCCGCCACGGGCCAGGTCATCCCCGCCTTGCTGGCAGACTTGCTCAATGAACCGTATTTTGACTTGCCGGCACCGAAAAGCACGGGCCGCGACCTGTTCCATGCCGACTGGCTGAGCGCCAAGCTGGCCAATTATCCGGCCGCCCTGCCCGCCGACGTGCAGTCGACCTTGACCCAACTGACGGCCGCCAGCCTGGCGCACGCCATCCTACGCGACGGGGCGCAGGCGGAAACCGTGTATGTGTGTGGCGGCGGCGCGCAGAACGCCAACCTGATGGCGGCGCTGGCCCGTGCATTGCCGGGCATGGCGGTGGAATCGACAGAAGCGCTGGGCGTGGCGCCCAGCCAGGTCGAGGCCCTGGCCTTTGCCTGGCTGGCCTGGCGTTTTACACAGCGCAAGCCGGGCAACTTGCCGGCCGTGACGGGCGCGCAGGGGCTGAGGGTACTGGGCGCCTTGTACCCGAGCTAAGCGGGCGCAGAAACACAAATAGCGGATCGATGATCCGCTATTTTCTTACTTGCCCAGTTTAGTACTTAAACGGAGAAAGACGAACCGCAACCGCAGGTGGAAGTCGCGGTAGGGTTTTTAATCACGAACTGCGCGCCTTCCAGGTCATCCTTGTAGTCGATTTCCGCGCCGACCAGGTACTGGTAGCTCATGGAATCGATCAACAGCTGGACGCCGTTCTTGACCATGGTGGTGTCATCTTCGTTGACGATTTCGTCGAAGGTGAATCCATACTGGAAACCGGAGCAGCCGCCGCCTTGCACGAAGACGCGCAATTTCAGGTCGGGATTGCCTTCTTCTTCGATCAGTTGCGCGACTTTTTCAGCGGCGCTATCGGTAAAGATAATAGGGGAAGGGATCACATCTTGCATTTCAGCGACGGCATTCATATCAGGCACTCCTACTAGAAAACATTAAGTCATTATAGACTGTTGGCGCAAGTCGCGCTGCGGCCGCCGCTGATGCGGCTGGACGGTGTTGTTCCTGCTCACATTTCCGATACGGCCAGGTGCAGCACGGGGTCGGCGCTGTCGTGCCGGCTGAGCTTGCCTTGCACCAATGCGCCGCTGTGCATTTCCAGCACCTTGTAATAGACCTCTCCTACAATGCGGGCTTTTGGCTGGATTTCAAGCATTTCGGACACATACACGGGGCCATTGATCTCGCCGCTGACAACCAGGCTCGAGCAACGCACTTCGCCATCGATGCGGCCCGCCTCGCCCAGCACCACATACGTGGGCTCGCCCGGCTCGCCCGTGACATTGCCGCGCACATGGCCGTCGATGCGCAAGCCGCCGCAAAACAGCAAGTCACCCTCGATCCGCGTGGAAGCGCCGATCAAGGTGTCGATGGGGTTTTTCGCGTTGCGCTCGAACATGAACGTCATCCTGTCGGGGTAGGTGGCAGTCCAATTTATCACAGGTCCGGCAAAAAGGCGCCGGACCCGCGCAAGCACCTGCGCCGATAATTACGGCAGCAGGGCGATGTGTTGCAAACCGGCCGTTTCTTTCAAGCCAAACATCAAGTTCATGCACTGCACGGCCTGGCCCGACGCACCCTTGACCAGATTGTCCTGCACCACCAGCACGATGACGGTATTGCCGCCTTCCGGACGGTGCAAGGCAAGGCGCAGCATGTTCGAGCCGCGCGTGGAACGGGTTTCCGGGTGCGAGCCGAACGGCATCACGTCGACGAAAGGCTCGTCCTTGTATTGGTCTTCGAACAAGGCTTGCAATTCCTCATTGCTGACCTCCTTGTTCAGCTGCGCGTACAGGGTCGAATGCATGCCGCGGATCATCGGCACCAGATGCGGCGTGAAGGTCAGCGCCACTTTCTCGTCCGTGAAACGCTGCAGTTGCGCCGTCGTTTCCGGCAGGTGACGGTGGCCGGCCACGCCGTAAGCCTTGAAACTGTCGCTGCTTTCCGAGAACAGGATGCCGATCTCCGCCTTGCGGCCGGCGCCGGACACGCCCGACTTGCAGTCGGCGATCAAGCCGCCCGCGTTGACCAGGCCCGCTTTCAGCAGCGGGTAAAAGCCCAGTTGCATGGTGGTCGGGTAGCAACCGGGATTGGCGATCAGCTTGGCTTGCTTGATGTCTGCGCGATTCAGTTCCGGCAAGCCATACACGGCTTGCTCGATCAATTCAGGAGCCGTGTGGGGAATCTTGTACCACTGCTCGAACTTGGCCTGGTCTTTCAGGCGGAAGTCGGCGGCCAGGTCGATGACTTTCACGCCGGCGGCCAGCAAGGCTGGCGCTTGCGCCATGGCAACACCATGCGGGGTAGCAAAGAAGACCACGTCGCATTGCTCCAGATTCGCCTTGTCCGGCGAGGAAAACGCCAGTTTGACATGGCCGCGCAGGGAAGGATACATGTCAGCAACGGGCAAGCCATCTTCCTTGCGCGAGGTAATCGCCGTCAACTCGACATCTGGATGGGTAGCAAGCAAGCGCAGCAATTCCACGCCCGTGTATCCAGTGCCGCCGACGATGCCAACTTTGATCATGTTCTTTCCTTGTGTATAGATTGCATAAAGATGAGGGGGAACGCCACCCATAGGGGTTTTCCGCGTATTTTACAGCGCAACGCAGAGTCACGCTGAAATGCAAAAAAGCCGCGGGACTAAAGTCCAGCGGCTTTTCGACCAGCACCCCGAAAGGTGCTGTAGCGTAGAAATTAACGCTTCGAGAATTGCTTTGCGCGACGTGCTTTGCGCAGACCAACTTTTTTACGCTCGACTTCACGTGCATCGCGGGTCACGAAGCCGGCTTTAGCCAGTTCCGGTTTCAACGCTGCATCGTAGTCGATCAGAGCGCGGGTGATGCCGTGACGAACTGCACCAGCTTGGCCCGACTCACCGCCGCCATGGACGTTGACTTTGATGTCGAAACGCTCGACATTGCCGGTCAGTTCCAGTGGTTGACGGATGACCATCAGACCCGTTTCGCGCGAAAAGTATTCGTTTGCTGGTTTGCCGTTAACAACGATCAAGCCTGTGCCAACTTTGATAAAAACCCGAGCCACTGCACTTTTGCGACGGCCGGTTCCATAATTGTAATTACCGATCATGTCAGTTCCTTAGAGAACAAGTGCTTTAGGTTGCTGAGCAGCGTGCGGATGGGAACCTTCCGCGTACACTTTCAGCTTCTTGATCATTGCGTAGCCGAGTGGGCCTTTAGGCAACATGCCTTTGACCGCTTTCTCAAGCGCGCGACCTGGAAAACGCTGTTGCATTTTCTGGAAGTTGGTTTCGTAGATGCCGCCTGGATAGCCAGAGTGACGGTAGTAAATTTTCTCAGTAGCTTTGGTACCGGTCACACGCAGTTTGCCTGCGTTGATGACGACGATAAAGTCGCCGGTATCGACGTGAGGAGTAAATTCTGGTTTGTGTTTGCCGCGCAGTCGGAGTGCCACTTCGCTGGCAACACGTCCGAGGACTTTGTCCGTCGCGTCAACCACGAACCAATCGCGCTGGACTTCATGTCCTTTAGCGGAAAATGTTTTCATGTTGACTTCCTAATAGATTACACGCTCAAATGGTGGTTCCGACGATGCTGCTGTTCGGACTCTGCCTTATTTACTTTTCCTGAGCGAACGGAAAGCCGACAAGTATAAGCGGCTTTGCCTTGCCGCGTCAAGCCGCAATCGAGGCCCGCTGCGGGCCGGCGGCCGGCACATGGATGGGCATTCCTCTATTACAATACAAAACGCTTACAATTTTCGGAGAGTACGATGGAATGCAAAGTCAGCTGGAATGGCCCGTCGGGCATGAGTTTTCGGGCAGAAACCGGTTCCGGCCACCTGGTGACCATGGATGGCGCACCCGATGGCGGCGGCCACAACCTGGCGCCACGCCCCATGGAAATGGTCTTGCTGGGTACGGGCGGCTGCACCGCCTATGACGTGGTGCTAATCCTGAAACGGGGACGCGAAGCCGTCAGCGGCTGCGAAGTGACCCTGAAGGCCGACCGTGCCGACACCGATCCGAAAGTATTTACCAAGATCCACTTCCACTTCACGGTGCGGGGCAAGGCCCTGAAACCGACGGCCGTGGAACGGGCCGTGGCCTTGTCGCATGATAAGTATTGCTCGGCGTCGATCATGCTGGCGAAAACGGCGGAAATCACGCACTCCTTCGAAATCATCGAGGAGTAGGTCGGATTAGCGGGGCAGCGTCCCGCGTAATCCGACGACACCGGTAGCACCAACAATGTTGTCGGATTACGGCCTGCGGCCTAATCCGACCTACCCGACCTGTCAGATGTAGTAAGCGGTTTTCGTCATCACTTTACCCATCAACCCCATCAGCGCCTTCACGGGCGCCGGGGTATCGATGGCGCCCAGTCGCTGGGCGGCGGCGCCGTGCTCCACTTCGTCGATGGCCATCTGTTTGACGATGGCGCGCGATTTCGCGTCCTGCGGCGGCAACTCCTCCAGGTGACTGGCCAGGTGCGCTTCCACCTGGCGTTCCGTTTCCACCACAAAACCCAGGCTGCGGCCGTCGCCCATGCGCGCGGCGATGGTGCCCAGCGCAAACGAACCGGCATACCACAGGGGATTGAGCAGGCTCAGACGCGAGCCCAGCTCCGTCAGGCGCTGCGCCGTCCAGGCCAGGTGGTCTTCCTCTTCGCGTCCCGCTTCGTCGAACTGGGCGCGGATGGCCGGGCTGTGCGCATAGCGCGCCTGCGAGTTGTACAGGGCTTGCGCGCACACTTCGCCCACATGGTTGACGCGCATCAAGCCGGCGCTGTGGCGCTGTTCGGCCGGGCTCAGCTCCGCATCGGGCGCATGCGCGGCCGGCGTGGGGCGCGAGGCCGAGGCCACGCCCGCCATGACGCGCAGGGCCTTGTCGGCGCCAACAATCAAACGATCCAAGGGGTCAAAATGGCGGTTCGCGGTCATCGTGGCTATTTCATGTAAGGGAAAACATGAATTATAGGACGATAGCGGCCAGCCGTCCCCACGCCGCGCGCAGGGGGATCGGGGCTTTATTGACTTGTGCGCGCTTTTTCCTGCTCGATCCAGTCCACCACGGGGCCGACGGCGTCCAGGCCGGACAGGCTTTTCGCCACGCCCAGATTCAGTGAAATCAGGAAGGAAATACTGTCGACGGGAATGTCCGGGCAGTGCTGGGCAAACGCGGCGCGAAAACGCTCCGATTGCAGCACGCGCAAGACTTTCTCGCCGCTCATGAATTGCAGCACGCTGGCGATGCTGTGCCCGCCACCTATCGAGTGGTAGATAAAACGGTTGTACTTCGCGTCGATCTCTTTGAAATCAAGCGTTTCCTCCGTCATCAGGCCGGCCAGGTAATACAGCCCCAGGCTGACGCGGAAGAAACCGATGGCTTCGGCACTGGTCATGCCGGCGCGGGCCACGGCCAGTACCTTGTCCTGCATCGCCTGATCGATCGTTTGCATTGCGCTCTCCCGCGCCGTCCGCCGGCGCCCACCGGGCCAGCTTGCATGAAGATGCTGTTTTTTTCAATAGACCAAACGATATTTCCACCTTGCAAGTTACATTTTTTGCATGCTACTCTCGTTGTTCACCATTGAATGGATGATGCACATGATAGAGGTCAAGCACCTGGCAAAACGTTTCCGCATGCCGCCCCACAAGGGCAAAAGCGTGCACGTCAGCGATCCGCGCGAACACGATGGCTGGTTTCACGCCGTGCGCGACGTCAGTTTCAGCTGCGCCCCCGGTGAAGTGCTGGGCCTGCTGGGGCCGAATGGCGCCGGCAAGACGACCACCCTGCGCCTGCTGTCGACGGCCTTGCAGGCGGACGCGGGCAGCGCCCTCGTCAACGGCGTCGACGTGCTGCGCCAGCCGCTGGTGGCACGCCAGAGCATCGGTTTCCTGTCCGGCTCGACGGGCTTGTACGGCCGCCTGACGGCGCGCGAGAACGTCGAATACTTTGGCCGCCTGCATGGCATGCCGGCCGACAAGCTGAAACGCCGCTGCGACGAGCTGTTTGCCCTGCTGCAAATGGAAGAGTACGGCGGCAAGCGGGCCGATCAGCTGTCGACGGGCATGAAACAGAAGTGCGCGATCGCCCGCACCGTCGTGCACGAGCCGCAAGTGGTGATCCTCGACGAGCCGACGACGGGCCTGGACGTGATGTCGGCCAAGATCCTGCTCGACTTCATCGCCAGCTACAAGGCGCTGCGCGTGCCGCTGATCTTTTCCACGCACCACCTGCACGAAGTGGAAAAGCTGTGCGACCGCGTCTGCATCATCAACCGCGGCACCACCGCCTTCAATGGCACGGTCAACGAACTGCGCCACCTGGGCGGCAGCGCGGACTTGTACGACGCCTTTGTCAGCGTCATCAACCAGGGAGCCTGAGCCATGTGGACCATTTATCTGAAAGAGTTGCTGGAACTCACGCGCGACCGCAAGACGCTGATCTTCACCATCCTCATCCCCATCTTTGCCATGCCGCTGATCTTTGGCGGCTTCGCTTATGTTTCAAGCAATATGTTCAAGAACGCGAAAACGGCGGAAATGCGCTACGCGCTGTTCGGCAAGGACCATTCGCCGGGTTTGAGCGCGCGCTTTGCGCAGCAGCACAACCTGCGCGAAGTGCCGCTAGCCAGCGAAGGCGACATCCGCCGCGCCATCGGCGACGACACGATCAAGTTCGCCGTCGTCATTCCACCGCAATTTGAAGAGGCGCTGAAGCAACAGCAGCAAGCCAAGGTCACCCTGCATTACAACAGCGCCAGCACGGTCGACGTGACCCAGCAGCGGGTGCGCGAAATCGTCGAAGCCTACAACGCCAGCCTGCGCGAAAGCGCGCTGTCGGCCCTGAACCTGAGTCCGGCCCAGCTGGCCTTTGCCCTGCACCCCATCGTGCTCGACAAGCAATCGACGGCCAACGAGCGCGAGCAGATGGGCGCCATCGTCGGCGGCATGCTGCCCTACCTGCTGCTGATGGTGTGCCTGACGGCGGCCATGTACCCGGCCATCGACCTGGGCGCGGGCGAGAAGGAACGCGGCACCCTGGAAACCCTGCTGCTGGCGCCCGTGCCGCGCAGCGCCATCGTGGTGGCCAAGTTCCTCGTGCTGTTTACCGTCGGCATGACCTCGGCCGTGCTGATGGTGGGCAGCATGGGCGCCCTGCTGGCCATCTTCGGCAGTTCGCTCGAAGGCAACATGGCCGTCATGGTGCGCAGCATCGGCTTGCCCGACCTGGCCATGGTGACCCTGATGCTGGTGCCGACGGCCGCCATCTTTGCCTCGCTGCTGCTGTCGATCTCGATCTACGCGAAAAGCTACAAGGAAGCGGCCGGCATGATCACGCCATTGATGCTGTTCGTCATCCTGCCCACGGTGGCGGCCATGCTGCCCGGCGTCGAGCTGAACTGGATATGGGCCATGGTGCCGCTGACGAATGTGTCGCTTGCCATGAAGGAACTGGTCAAGGGCACCATGGATTACCGCATGTTCGGCGTTATCCTGGCCTCGACGACGGTGATCGCGGGCGGGCTGCTGATGCTGTGCCGCTGGTGGTTCAACCGCGAATCAGTGTTGTTCCGCAATTAAACTTGCCATGTGACTCGCGGCGGGGCGCCATCCACCCCGCCCGGCTGCACTCTGGGCACGCGAAAATGCCGTGTATCGCATGCAACTGCCCAGTACGTCTTAAATTCAATACAATGCCAGCATAGAGTAGCCCTGTCGCATCGGGCAGCAACGCATGAGTTAGGAGTTGTATGGAATTGCAGATCCGCAAATTGTCGAAGACCTACGCAAATGGCGTAGTGGCGCTGGACAATGTTTCGCTGACGATACCGCCGGGCATGTTCGGCTTGCTGGGCCCGAACGGCGCCGGCAAGTCGACCCTGATGCGCACCCTGGCCACCTTGCAGGAATGCGATTCCGGCTCGATCTTCTTCGGCGACTACGACGTGCTCGACGACAAGGACGAAATCCGCCGCATGCTCGGCTACCTGCCGCAAGACTTCGGCCTGTACCCGAAAGTGACGGCCTACGAGCTGCTCGACCACTTCGCCATGTTAAAAGGCTTGTCGCAGCGGGCGCGCCGGCGCGAAGTCGTCGATGGCCTGTTGCAGCAAACCAATCTGTTCGACGTGCGCCACCAGCGCCTGGGCGGCTTTTCCGGCGGCATGCGCCAGCGCTTCGGCATCGCGCAAGCGCTGCTGGGCGACCCGAAACTGATCATCGTCGACGAGCCGACGGCCGGCCTCGACCCGCAGGAGCGGGTGCGCTTCCACAACTTGCTGTCCGACATAGGCGAAGACAAGACGGTGATCCTGTCGACCCACATCGTGTCCGACGTGGCCGACCTGTGCGCCAACATGGCCATCATCAACAAGGGCCATTTGCTGCTGTGCGGCAAGACCCAGGAACTGATCGACGAAGTCAGCTGCAAGATCTGGGCGCGCTTTGTCGACAAGAAAGAGCTGGCCAGCTTCCAGCAGCGCCACGCCGTCATTTCCACGCGTTTGCTGTCGGGCCGCACCCTGATCCACGTCTACAGCGACGACGACCCGGGCGATGGCTTCGAGGAAGCCATCGGCGACCTGGAAGACCTGTATTTCGCCACCATTGCCGGGCGCCACCGCGTCGCCCCGCAGTGCGACTGAGGGGAAGGCCATGTTTGCCATCGCCCGCTTTGAAGCGCGACAGCGGCTCAAGCTGCTGTCCACCTGGGTGTATTTCGCCATGTTTCTGGCGCTGGCCATGCTGTGGATGGCGGCCGCCGGCGGCGTCTTCAAGGAAGCGAGCATCAGTTTCGGCGGCAAGTTCCTGATCAACGCACCGCGCTCGCTGGCGTTCACATGCAGCGTATTGGGCTGCTTCGGCGCCGTGGTCGTGGCCGCCATGATGGGCCGCTCGGTGCAGCAGGATTTCGAATACGGCATGCAGCATTTCTTCTTCAGCGCGCCGATCAAGAAATACCAGTACGTATTTGGCCGCTTCCTCGGCGCCTATCTGGTGCTGGCCGTGGTGTTTTCCAGCATCGTGATCGGTGCCTGGCTGGGCGCCTGGCTGCCCGGCATCGATCAGGAACGGCTGGGGCCGCAGCGGGCGCTGGCTTACCTGATGCCGTATGTATTTACCCTGCTGCCGAACCTGTTCATCTTCGGCGCCATCTTCTTCGTCATCGCGGCCCTGACGCGGCGCATGCTGCCCGTGTACATCAGCTCGGTGGTCATGCTGATCGGCTACCTGGTGGCGCCGTCGCTGGCGCGCGACCTCGACTACAAGACCCTGGCCGCCCTGATCGACCCTTTCGGCACGACGGCGCTGATACGCCTGACGGAATACTGGCCAAACGCGGAACGCAACACGCGCCTGGTGACCCTGGAAGGCGTGTACCTGCTGAACCGCGCCATCTGGTCCGGCTTTGCCCTCGTGGCCTTGCTGCTCGGCTACTGGCGCTTCCAGTTCCATGCGACGACGGACGCGGGCGCCACCAGGCGCCGCAGCGAGGGCGAGGCGCCGCAGCGCCTGTCGAACGCCTCGCTGTCCACGCAGGAAACGCCGGACTTCGCGCAGCGCAACCTGGCCGCCCTGCTCCTCAAGATGAGCTGGCTGAACCTGCGCGAAACCATCAAGAACATCTATTTTGTCGTCATCGTGCTGGCCGGCGTGCTGACCATGTATGCGGGCGCGCTCGACATGGGTTCCATCTACGGCACGAATACCTATCCCGTGACGGAAAAGGTGCTGGACATGGTCAGCGCCTCGTTCGCCCTGTTCATGCTGATCATTACCACCTTCTACGCGGGCGAGCTGGTGTGGCGCGAACGGGAAGCGGGCACGTATCAGATGCTCGACGCCCTGCCCGTGCCGAACTGGCTGCCCCTGCTGTCGAAACTGATTGCGCTGGTCGGCCTGCAAGCCTTGCTGAGCCTGGTCATCATGCTGTGCGGCATGTCGATCCAGGTCTTCAAGGGCTATTACCGCCTCGACCCCGGCCTGTACCTGGAATCACTGTTCCTGTCGCACCTGCCCTGCTATGCGCTGGTGGCCGTGCTGGCCATCTTCGTGCAGGTGCTGATCAATCAGAAATACCTGGCATATTTCGCCATGATTCTGTACCACATCGCCAGCATCAGCTTTTCCTCGCTGGGCCTGGGCGACCCGCTGCTGCTGTACGGCAGCACGCCCGAGGTCGTGTATTCGGCCATGAACGGCGCCGGCCACTTTGTGTTGCGCGAGCGTTGGTACTTGCTGTACTGGAGCGGCGCGGCCGTCATGCTGACGGTGCTGTCGCTGCTGTTCTGGCCCCGCGGCGCGCAGGACAGCTGGCGCATCCGCCTACGCCTGGCGCGCCACGGCCTCACGCACGGCGTACTGGCCAGCTTTGCCGGCGGCGCCCTGATCTTCGTCTTCACCGGCGGCGTGCTGTTCTACGTCTTCCACGTGGCCAACGATTACCAGTCCGAGTTTTCCCGCGATGCGGACCGCGCCAGCATCGAGCGCCAGTACCGCAAGTTTGCCGCCACGCCGCAGCCGAGAATCACCGACGTGAAGCTCGACGTGGCCATCTACCCGGCGCAGCGCACCCTGGCCGTCACGGGCCGCTATCTGCTGCAAAACAAGACCAGCCTGCCGATCAGCCACATTTTTGTGCAGCAAGATCCGACCGCCACCATGCGCCTGCGTTTTGACGCGCGCGTGCATCCGGGCCTCGATGACGGCAAGCTGGGCTTTTACAGCTACCGCCTGGCCGCGCCGCTGGCGCCGGGCGCCACCCTAGGCCTCGATTTCGACATCCGCTATGCGCCGCGCGGCATCTTCGGCCTGGGCCAGGACACGCCCGTCGTGGCCAACGGCACCTTCTTCACGAATGCCGTGCTGCCGCACATCGGCTACCAGCCGCAACAGGAATTGACGGACCCGCGCGACCGCAAGAAACACGGTTTGCTGGCGCGCGAACGGGCCTTGCCGCGCGACGATGCGAAGGGATTGGCCGACAATTACGTCAGCAACGACGCCGACCGCATCAACTTCGATGCCACCGTCAGCACGGTCGACGGCCAGACGGCCATCGCGCCGGGCATGCTGGACAACGACTGGATCGCCAAGGGCCGCCATTACTTCCATTACACGATGGACCAGCCCATCCTGAATTTCTACGCCTTCCAGTCCGCCCGCTACGCCGTCAGGCACGAGCGCTGGCAAGACGTGGCCATCGACGTGTATTACCACCCGGGACATGAATACAATCTCGATCGTTTCGTGCGCGGCAGCAAGGAAGCGCTCGAGTACTACACGAAAAACTTCGGCCCCTACCAGCACAAGATCCTGCGCATCGTCGAGTTCCCCCGCTACGCCACGTTTGCGCAATCGTTCCCGAACACGATTCCATACTCGGAAGGCCTGGGCTTCATCGCCAAGGTGGACGACAAGAACCCGAAGGACATCGACTATCCGTTCTACATCACGGCGCATGAAGTGGCGCACCAGTGGTGGGCGCATCAACTGGTGGGCGGCAACACGCGCGGCGCCACCGTGCTCAGCGAAACCCTGGCCGAATATTCGGCGCTGATGGTGATGAAGAAAACCGTGGGGCCGGCCAAGATGCGCCGCTTCCTGCGCTATGACCTGAATCAATACCTGATGGGGCGCAGCGAAGAGCGCAAGAAGGAATTGCCGCTGGCCGAGAATGAAAACCAGCCCTACATCCACTACCACAAGGGCAGCCTGGCCATGTACTTGCTGCAAGATATCATCGGCGAAGACAAGGTCAACGGCGTGCTGCGCGATCTGCTCAAGACTTATGGCCAGAAAGGCCCGCCGTATGCCAGCGTGACGGCCCTGATTGCCGGCTTGCGCCAGGTGACGCCGCCCGAGCAGGCTTACCTGATCGACGACCTGTTCGAGAAAATCGTGCTGTTCGACAACCGCGCCCTGTCGGCCACGGCCACCAAGCGCGGCGACGGCAAGTACGCCGTCACCATCAAGGTACAGGCGGGCAAATTGACGGCCGGCGAACAGGGAGAGGAACACGACGCGCCCCTGCACGACTGGATCGAGATCGGCGTCGACGACGCGAATGGCCATCCGCTGCTGCGCGAGCGTCTGCGCATGACAGCCCGTCAGGCAAGCTACACCGTCATCGTCGGCAGCCGGCCCGGCAAGGCGGGCATCGACCCCGACAACAAGCTGATCGACCGCAAGCCGGACGACAATATGGTCACCGTCGAGCTCGAAGAGCCGTGACGAACAATGGCCGCCCCTGCATACAGGCGGCCACTTCGGTATTCCAGGAGAGTCAGGCGGTGGCGCAGCGCGTCACCAGGCTCAGGCTGATGCCCATTTCCGTCAGGTGTTGCATATCGGCCAGCGACAAATCGAGCGGCGTATCGACCGTGTCGTCGCCGTTCAGCTCCAGTTGCAGCTCGGCCACGATGCGCGGCATCGTGAACGTCACGCCGCGCGAGCGGCATTCGGCCAGATAGCTGCGTATGCGCGAGGGTAACACTTGCGATTTGGGCGCCTGCGCGATCAGCACTTCAAAGCCGGAATCGAGATGCACGCGATTCGCACCCTTCGCCTCGCCCTTGCGCCATTGCCGTTCCGGATCGGTAGGCAAGACTTCGAGAATGGATTTGAGCGTGGGGTCGTCCCCATGCACCGACAGCTTCGCCATATTCATATTGCAAGACTTTATAGTCAGATCAGACCGACAAGTCTACGCATGGGCGGTAAATATGTCCATACGGCAATATTTGGTATTCAGCTCTAATTTGTGCTGCATCAACAACAGGCGGAACAAGCAAGTTCCGCCTGCCACCCGCTTACAGCGCCACGCCGCGCGCCTGCAAGGCGGCCCGTACGCCGGCGCCGTAGGCGGCATCGGCCCGGTCGAAGTGGCCCAGTTGACGCTGCAAGGTTTCCGGCCGCACCTGACTCAAGGGACCGGCCAGATTGTCGAACAGGTTTTGCTTCGCCTGCGCTGACATCAGACGGAACAGATTGCCGGCTTGCGTAAAGTCGTCTTCCACGCCGCGGCCGTCGTAGCGCGCCGCGCCGCCATCGAGCGCCAGCGCCCTCTCGCCATGGCCCAAGCCTTGCGGCTGCGTGCCTGCCGCCGCCACGTTCGCGTAATTCTGTGACGCGCCGCCATTGTGGATCGCCATGCCGCCGTCGCGCTGCTGGTTATGGAAGGGGCAGCGGGCCGCATTCACGGGCAAGTGCTGGTGGTTCGTACCGACGCGGTACAGCTGGGCGTCGTGGTAGGCGAACAGCCTGCCTTGCAGCATCTTGTCCGGCGAGTAACCCATGCCTGGCACGGCGTTGGCCGGCGAAAAGGCCGCCTGCTCGACTTCCGCGTGGTAATTGTCCGGATTGCGGTTCAGCTCGAAAATACCGACCGGCAGCAGCGGGAAGTCCGCGTGCGGCCACACTTTCGTCAGGTCGAACGGGTTCCAGCCCGTGCGCTGTTCCCATGCATCGAGTTGCTCCTGCGTCGCCACCTGCAACTTGACTTCCCACTGGGGGAAATCGCCGCGCTCGATGGCGCCGAACAGGTCGCGCTGGGCGTAGTCGGGGTCGGCACCGGCCAGGCGGCCCGCTTCCGCGGCAGGCAGATTCTTGATGCCCTGGCGCGTCTTGAAGTGCCATTTCACGTACACGCGCTGGCCGTCAGCATTGATCAGGCTATACGTGTGGCTGCCGAAGCCATCCATGTGCCGGTAGCCGTCCGGCGTGCCGCGGTCCGAGAACAGCATGGTGACCTGATGCAGGCTTTCCGGCGCATGGCTCCAGAAGTCGAACATCATTTCAGCCGATTTCAAGTTGCTTTGCGGATCGCGCTTTTGCGTGTGGACGAAATCGGGGAACTTGATCGGGTCCTTGATGAAGAACATCGGCGTGTTGTTGCCAACCAAATCCCAGTTACCCTCTTCCGTGTAGAAACGCACGGCGAAACCGCGCGGGTCGCGTTCCGTGTCTGCACTGCCGCGTTCGCCGCCGACCGTGGAAAAGCGCGCGAAGGTCGCCGTCTGCTTGCCCACTTCGGCAAACAATTTGGCCTTGGTGTAGCGCGAAATGTCGTGCGTGACGGTAAAGGTACCGTAGGCGCCCGAACCTTTCGCGTGCACGACGCGCTCGGGAATGCGCTCGCGGTTGAAATGCTGGAGTTTTTCGATCAGGTGGAAGTCTTGCAGCAGCAGCGGGCCGCGAGGGCCGGCACTGATGGAGTTCTGGTTGTCGGCGACGGGGATGCCCGAGGCGGTACTGAATGGCGGCTGTTGGCTCATGGCTGCTTTTCCTTCGTTGTTGACTAATAGAACTAGTGTAACGAGGTCAACAACAAAGGAAAAGATAATTGATTTTATCGAATCGATAGCTATTTACAATGCACACCCTTGTGCATTACAAACGCCGCCCAGTTGCTCCTGCAACTTCGCCGGCTGGCCCAGGAAGCCGCCGATATCGATCACGGACAGCTTGCCGCTGCCATCGTCGAGCACGAACGTGGGAAAGCCCTGCCCGCCTACCTGCGCCAGCAAGGCGCGGCTGGCATCGATGTGCCGCTGCGTGGCGGCGCCCGCCTGCCGCGCATATTCGGCCTGGAAGGCGGCACCGTCCATGCCCAGCTCTTGCGCCAAGGTCACCAGCACGGGCAGGTCGGCGATACGCAAGCCGTCCACGTAATGGGCGCGCTGCACGCGCTGCAGCATGTCCAGGCCCTTGCCGGCCAGGACTTCAGCCGCCAGGATGGCCGTGATCGGCGGTTCGGAATCCATCATGGCCGTCGTGTCGTTCAGCAAGCCATTCATATAAGCATCGCCAAATGGCTGGCCCGACAATTGCTCGATGCGCCGGTCATGCGGCAGCACATAGCCGCGCCATTCAGGCGTGACCTGGCGGCGATTGCTGCCCGTCATCATGCCGCCGCCGTGGAACGCCACCGTCAGGCCGGGCACGGCGCGCGCCGCCTCGACCAGCGGCGCGGCGCCGTAGCACCAGCCGCACAGCGGGTCGAAAATGTAGTGCAGTGTGGGCATGTGAGCCTCCTGGTTGCCGCTTACCATTTCATTTCGCCTTTGGCGACCTTGGCGCTAGTTTCCAGGGCGCCATCGAGGCCCAGCTTCGGATAGCGCATTTTCATCGCCTCGATCAGGGCGGCCGAATTGGCGGCCTTGGCCGTTTCCTCTTCAAACGTCACCAGGTAGTCGCGCGTAAAACCGATGCTGTCCGGCGTCAGGGGCGAACCGACCTTGAAGTGGCCAGGCACGACGGTGACGGGTTTCAGGGCGGCGATGCCGTCCAAGGTTTTGAGCCAGTCCTGGCGCGATTGCGCGCTTTGCGTATCGGCCGTCCACACGTGCAAGTTACCAAACAGCACCACGCCGCCAACGACGGCCTTGATCGAGGGAATCCACACATAGGTGCGCGCTGGCGTCAGGCCGGCGATGTCCAGCGACTGGCCTTCCAGGGCGATGCGCTTGCCTTTCAATGCTTCCGGAATGACGATGCTTTTCGGCGCATTGTCTTTCAGGATGGGGCCCCAGTAGGCGACCTTGGCGTCGGCCTTGCGGCGAATCTCGGCGACCGTTTCCGGCGTGGCGACGATTTTCGCCTGCGGGAAGGCGGCCTTGATCACGTCGAGGCCAAAGTAAAAATCGGGATCGCTGTGGCTGATGTAGACCGTCGTCAGTTTCTTGCCGCTGGCGCGAATTTTTTCCACCAGCTTTTGCGCTTCGGCGCGCGAGAATTGCGCATCGATCAGCACGGCGTCATGCTTGCCCGCAACCAATACGGAAGCGACGGGGAAGATGGCCTCTTCGCCCGGGTTGAATACTTCCAGGGTCAGGGGAGCGCTGGCGGCGGCCGAGGCGGCGCTGGCGGCAAACACGGTGGAAACAAGAACGCTGCTGATGGTTTTGGAGAACATGATCTGCCTTCACAAGATGATTGGGATGACTGCATCTTACGTTGCTCGGTTCGGTAGAAAAACCCGTTAAAGCGCAATAGTTTGTTGCACAATTCGGCGCAATTGCCGATACCATCGAACGCCATCAAACACGGCACAGTGTACTCTTCCACCAGGAACGCGCCCAAAACAACACGCCAGGCGGAAGCGCAGCGGCGTGTCGAACGTGTCACAGCGTCATGATGGCGTCACATTGGATTGTTATCTTGCTAGCTCTTTCAAACCTAGCCGGATGAACCACATGACACGCAGAAAAATTTCCGTCGCTGGCTGCAGCGTCGCCATCACCCTGATGCTGGCCGCCTGCGGCAGCGACGCCAAAAAAGAAGAAGTAGTGGCTGAAGCGCCGCCGAAAAACGTCATCTTTTTCCTCGGCGATGGCATGGGCCTGACCACCATGACGGCCGCGCGCATCTATTCGGTGGGCGAAGAAGGTTCGCTGACCATGGACACCCTGCCGGAAACGGCCTTCGTCAAGACGTTCTCGAACGACGCGCAAGTGACGGACAGCGCGCCATCGATGGCCGCCTACATGACCGGCGTCAAGATGAACAATGAAGTCATCTCGATGTCGGCCAACACGGTCGCCATCGATCCGGGTACGGATGCGAACGGCAACAAGCTGGTCAACAAATGC
Organism: Janthinobacterium sp. KBS0711; assembly: GCF_000988085.1. Classification (NCBI taxonomy): domain Bacteria; kingdom Pseudomonadati; phylum Pseudomonadota; class Betaproteobacteria; order Burkholderiales; family Oxalobacteraceae; genus Janthinobacterium; species Janthinobacterium sp. KBS0711. The sequence goes on from NZ_LBCO01000018.1 coordinate 195,007, forward strand.
GGCACCGGCAACGGCACGCCAGCCACCACCTTGCTGGAACTGGCCAAGGCCAAGGGCTTTGCCGCCGGCGTCGTCAGCACGGCGCGCGTAACGCACGCCACGCCGGCCGCGACCTATTCGCACATCTGCCACCGCGACCTGGAAAACGATATCGCCGCAGCCCTGGTGCCAGGCGGCACGGGCTACAACAGCGCGCTGGGCACCGCCGGCCTGGACGTGGTCCTCGGCGGCGGCGCGCAATTCTTCAAGCCGTTCAAGGACGGCGGCAAGCGTTCCGACGGGCGCGACCTGCTGGCTGAACTGAAAGCGAAAAGCTACACGGTCGCCAACACGGCCACCGACTTCAAGGCCGTCGATGCCGCCAAGACGGAGCGCCTGTTCGGCGTGTTCACGTCCAGCCACATGAGCTACGACCTGGACCGCGATGCGGCCAAGGAACCTAGCCTGGCGGACATGACCACCAAGGCCATGGACGTGCTGGCCAAGAACAAGAAGGGTTATTTCCTGATGGTCGAAGGCGGCCGCATCGACCATGCGCTGCACGAAACGACGGCCAAGAAAGCGCTGCAAGACACCGTCGCGTTCGACAACGCCATCAAGGCCGCCATCGACAAAGCCAAGCTTACCGACCCGACCCTGGCCAATACCCTGATCGTCGTCACGGCCGACCATGACCACACCCTGGTGCTGAACGGCTACGCCAAGCGCACGGGCAAGACGGCTGCCGGCAACCCTGGCGTGCTGGGCGTGGTGAAGAACTACGTCACCGGCGCCGTCGAAAAAGACCTCGATGGCGCACCGTATTCGATCATCGGCTTCGGCAATGGCGAAAACCGCACCCAGTCGAGCCGCGCCGCCATGGCCAGCCTCGATGAAACCGTCACCAGCGCCAACAATTACCACCAGGAAGCGGTAATCCGCACGGCGGCCGGCAACGAAACCCACGGCGGCACGGACGTCTTCCTGGGCGCCATCGGCAAGGGTTCGGAAACCTTCCTGGGCACCATCGACAACACCAAAGTATTCGGCCTGGTCAAGACGGCCGGCGGTCTGTAATCCCCAAGACATCAAAAATTGGACAAAATCATGAAATCCGCATTGAAACTCTCCTTGTTGACCACGCTCGTGGCCGCCAGCGTTGCCAACGGCGCCTACGCCGCCGACGCCAAGAACGTCATCTTCTTCCTCGGCGACGGCATGGGACCGTCCGTCGTGACGGCCGCGCGCATCTACCAGTACAAGGAAGACGGCAGCCTGACGATGGACACGCTGGAGCGCACGGCGCGCATCAAGACGTTCTCGAACGATGCGCAAACGACGGACAGCGCGCCTTCGATGGCCGCCTACATGACCGGCGTCAAGATGAACAATGAAGTCATCTCGATGGCGCAGGACACGATCGCCAAGGAACCGGGCCGCGACGCCAACGGCAACCTGGGCGTGGACAATTGCCCGGCCGGCGGCAAGAGCGCGCCGACCATCCTGGAACTGGCGAAAGCCAAGGGCAAGGCCGTGGGCGCCATCACCACCACGGAATTGACGCACGCCACACCGGCAACGACTTTCTCGCACATCTGCAACCGCAATGCGCAATACGCGATCGCCGCGCAAGCGGTGCCAGGCGGCGCGGGCTACAACGCGGCCCTGGGCGATGGCGTCGACGTGCTGATGGGTGGCGGCCGCAACCACTTCACACCTTGGTCGGCCAGCAACAAATATGGCCGCGCCGATGGCCGCAACCTGTTGACGGAACTTGCCGCCAAGGGCTACACCGTGGCCGCGACGAAAGCGGAAATGGCGGCAGCGCAAAGCGGCAAGAAATTCATCGGCCTGTACAGCACCCGCAGCCACCTGGAATATGAACTGGACCGCACGGCCACGCCGCCGCTGGGCGAAGGCGCGACCCAGCCTAGCCTGTCGGAAATGACCCTCAAGGCCATCGACTTGCTGTCGAAAAACACGAACGGCTACTTCCTGATGGTCGAAGGCGGCCGCATCGATCACGCCTTGCATGGCATCAATGCCAAGCGCGCGCTGACGGACACCATCGCCTTCGACGACGCCATCAAGGCCGCCATCGCCAAGATCAAGGAAACCGATCCGACCCTGGCCAATACCCTGATCGTCGTCACGGCCGACCATGACCACACCCTGGCCTTCAACGGCTACGGCAAGCGCGGCAATCCTATCCTCGACATCAACCGCGGCTACAAGGATAACCAGCCGAGCAAGGATGCCGATGGCAATACCTACACCACCCTGGTGTTCGGCAACGGCCCGAACCGCCCTGACCTGCGCAGCAACGTCGACAGCGCCACGGCACTGAAAGACAACTACCTGCAAGAAACAGGCGTGCGCCTGGCCAGCGAAACCCACGGCGGCGGCGACGTCAAGCTGCTGGCCACGGGCGCCGGCGCCAAGTCCTTCAAGGGCACCCTGGACAACACCAAGGTGTTTGACTTGCTGAAGGCGGCCTTCGGCTTCTGATCCACATCAACACGGTAACCCCACCGGGGCGGATGGCGTAGGCCCTCCGCCCCTCTGCACGTAAAGGCACCACCATGAAATCGTCCCTGATCGCCGTCCTCCTCGCCGCCGGCTTTGCCGCCGGCGCGCAAGCTGCCCCCACCGCCGCGCCTCCTTCCGCTCCTGCCGACCTGGACCTGGGCATCACCTATTACAGCCGCGTCCTGACGCCGGAAGGCGTGACGCGCGAGAGCCGCTACGAAGAAAAGATGCTGCGCCGCCCCGGCCATGTGTGGGTCGAGCGCGTGCTGGCGCCGTCGACGGACGCGCATGCGGGCCACAAGCATGGCGACAACACCAAAGTGGCGCTGAAGGCCACGCAGCATGAGCACAAGCACTTCAATCCCGTGCTGATCCCCCGCCACGTGATGCTGGAAAAAAATACCGTGCGCGTGGAATACATCGATGCGCATGACAAGATCGTCGTCGCCATCCCCAAGGCCGAATACGAAAACGTCAATTTCGACGGCTCCTGGGAAAACAGTTTTTATCTGCTGGACCCGAAACTGGTGGCCGCCATGCCGCTGTCGAAACAGGCGTCGAACGTGACGGGCGCACGCTGGCGCGAAGTGGAAAAGAATGGCGTGTTCCAGCGCATCCTGTGGGATGAACAAAAGCAGATTCCGCTGATTATCGAAAGCGGCGACCGCGCGAATACCTTCTACCGCCGGGTCGACGTCAAGCTGCAGCCGACCGTCAGCAAGGCGCAGCCGTGGGCGAATTTGCAGAACTACGCGCAGCGCGAGTATTCCGACTACCTCGACTAAACGTCAGACTCACGCCAAGAAAATCGGGACGTAAAAAAAGCCAGGGAACTCCCTGGCTTTTGTTTGGCTGGCGCCCGATTACTCGGCCGCTGCCGCTTTCTTCGCCGGCGCCTTCTTGGCGGCCGGCTTTTTCACGGCCGTGGCTTTCTTGGCTGGCGCCTTTTTGACGGCTGCCGCTTTCTTGACGGCCGTTTTCTTCGCCGGCGCGCCTTCTTCGCCTTCGACCTCGGCGGCTGCCGCCTTGGTCTTGGCGCCCGGCTTGGCCTTGCGCTCTTCAAACTCGAAGCTCACCTTGCCATCCTTGCCGCGCACGAGGAAAGCCTTGAACGGACGACGGGTACGCTGGGAAACAAAGCCCGGCAACAAATCCGTCTTGCCATCGTTGAGCAGTTTTGCCATTTGTTCCGGCAAGATTTCCTGCTGCAAGATGATGCGGCCGCTGCGGAAGTCGCACGTCTTCGGCTTGGCGACGCTGTGCTCGCACACATAGGCTAGGCCCATTTCGTACACGCCGGCGTTGCACTTGGGGCAAGGTCCCACGGGCGTCTGGCCCGTGAAATCGACGCCTTCGCCATCTTCGCTCTCGTCGTTCTGGCCGAAATCGAATTCCAGCTTGAAATTCTTGATCTCTTCATCGCGCACGATGCGCAGGATGGCGGCGAACGGACGGCCCATCTTCGAACGGAAGCCTTGCAGCGGGCCGATGGTGCGGTCCTTCAGCAATTGTTCCACTTCGGCGATTTCAAACTGGCGCGAACCCGGCGTCTTGCTCATCGAAAATTCGCACTTGGTGCAGGCGAAACGACGGTAGTTTTCCTTCACCACGCCGCCGCAATTCGGGCATGGCGTTTCCAGGGTAGCGTAGTCGCCCGGGATCGTGTCGTTGTCGTACTCCTTGGCGCGCTTGACGATGATTTGCGTCATCTGCGCGATTTCACGCATGAACTCTTCACGCGAAATCTTGCCTTTTTCCATCTGCGACAGTTTGTATTCCCACTCGCCCGTCAGCTCCGGCGCCGTCAATTCATTGACGCCCAGGCCTTTCAACAAGGTCATCAGCTGCGACGCCTTGGCAGTTGGAATCAGTTCGCGGCCTTCGCGGATCAGATAGCGTTCCGTCAGCAAGCCCTCAATGGTGGCGGCGCGCGTCGCTGGCGTGCCCAGGCCCTTGCCGGCCATCGCATCGCGCAGCTCGTCGTCGTCGATCAGCTTGCCGGCGCCTTCCATGGCCGACAGCAACGTTGCTTCAGTGAAGCGCGCTGGCGGCTTGGTGACCAGGCCGTTGGCGTTGACGCTTTCCGTCTGTACTTTCTCGCCCTTGGCGACGGGCACCAGATTGCCGTTGCCATTGCTTTCCTTGTCGGCGTCCGTCGACGCTTCCTTGCCGTAGATGGCCAGCCAGCCCGGATTGGTCATGACCTTGCCTTCAGTCTTGAACTGATGGCCGGACACTTCCGTGTAGCGCGTGGTGACCTGAAATTCCGCAGGCGGGAAGAACACGGCCATGAAACGGCGCGTGACGAGGTCGTACAATTTTTGTTCCGGCTCGGACAAATTCTTTGGCGCGATCGTCGTCGGGATGATCGCGAAGTGATCCGAGATCTTCGTGTTGTCGAAGATGCGCTTGTTCGGTTTGACCCAGCCCTTGTCGATGATCTGCTTGGCGAACTGGTGGTAGTTGCTGTTTTCCTTGACCGTTTCCAGCGCCTGCAGCACGGTCGGCATGTAGTCTTCCGGCAGGTGGCGCGAATCGGTACGCGGATATGTCAGCACCTTGTGCTTTTCGTACAGCGCCTGGGCCAGACCCAGGGTATTTTTAGCGGAGAAGCCGAAACGCGAGTTCGCTTCGCGCTGCAGGCTGGTCAGGTCGAACAGGCCCGGCGCCATCGAGGTGGTCGGTTTCGATTCTTCCGTGACGATGCCTTGGCGGCCGCGGCAGGCGGTGGCGATCGAGTCGGCAGCCGTCTTGCTCCACAGGCGCTCGGCGCGCTTCTCGGGGTCGTTCTCGTCCTTCTTGAACTTCGTGTCGAGCCAACGGCCTTCATAGATGCCGGCCGCGCAGACGAATTCGGCGCGCACTTCCCAGAAGTCGCGCGGCACGAATTTCTTGATCTTGTCTTCGCGTTCGACGACGATGGACAGGGTTGGCGTTTGCACGCGGCCCACGGTCGTCAGGTAGAAGCCGCCTTCTTTCGAATTGAACGCCGTCATGGCGCGCGTGCCATTGATGCCGATCAACCAGTCGGCTTCCGAACGGCAGCGGGCAGCATCGGCCAGCGGCAACATTTCCTCGTCGCTGCGCAGGTGCGAGAAACCGTCGCGGATGGCGCCCGGCGTCATCGACTGCAGCCACAAACGCTTGACCGGTTGCTTGGCTTTCGCGTTTTGCGCGATCAGGCGGAAAATCAGCTCGCCTTCGCGCCCCGCATCGCATGCGTTGATGAGGGTGGTGACGTCTTTGCGTTTGATCAGCTTGTTTAATACTTTGAGGCGCGCTTCCGTCTTGGCGATCGGGTTCAGCGCGAAATACGGTGGAATCATCGGCAAGTGCGCGAAACTCCATTTTCCGCGCTTCACGTCGAATTCTTCCGGCACGGCGATCTCCAGCAAGTGGCCGACCGCCGACGACAGGACGTATTCATCCGATTCAAAGTACTCATCGTGCTTGGTAAAGCCGCCAAGCGTCTTCGCGATATCGTTCGCGACAGAAGGCTTCTCGGCGATGATGAGGGTTTTTGTCATATTTTTTAGTCTCGAAAAATGCTCTAGGATAGTTTCAGCATGCGCATCATACAGTGCATTGCCAGGCGCCGACGCTTTTGTCTGCGCAAGGCACAGTGACTTGTGGTCTTGTCAAGCGGCCAATGATAAGCGCCTATTGAAGAATTCGGCAAGTTATCTACAAGCAAGAATGCGCAGGCGCAAACACAATGGCCTGGCGTGCGCGCCGGTGCAGCACATAGTAAAGGGGATGGCGCGGCGGCGGCGCCAGGGTCGGGCAGACAGCGAAGAATATGGGTATATATTAGTGCAATAAGCGCGGCGGGAGATCTTCGTCGTCGACAAATAAGTCGTCGAACATCAGGGCATCCGGTTCCTTGCCCTGGCTCCACAGCAGCATCAGCACGATGACTTTCAGCTTGCCCAGCGACACGGGCGCCTCGTCGAGCGCCAGCGCCCGTTCGATGACGATTTCGCGCTGCAGCGGCGACAGCACCTTGGCGCTTTCCAGGAACTGGATGAAACCGATGGCGGCCGTGCCCAGCACGTCGCTTTCCTGCTGTACATAGAAACGCGTGCCCGTGGAACTGGCCGTCAGGATTTGTTCGACGCCGGCCATGGCGTTCAAGTCCGTCAGCCACACGAGCGCTTCGGAAATCTCCACGTCGTCGAAACCGACGGCCGACAGTTTGCGCGCCAGGACTGCCGGCTCGGGGCAGGCATCGGGGCGATAATAAGTCTCGTAGAGGTACACCAGGATATCGAACATGGCTCTACTCTAGCAGCTAAGCTCGCTAAGACACAAGGGTGCGCACAGACAAAGCGCGCCCGTGCGGCAAGGCCGCCACACAAGTGACAAGCTGTCATTTGCAGCGTTGAAACAGTCCTCCCGGCAAGCGTTCGACCCGCCCCGCCAGCTCCAGCGCCAGCAATTCGCCCATCAGTGCGCCCATGGCCAGGCCGCTGCGCGCGGCCAGGGTATCGGCATCGTGGGGATCGTGGCCCAGCGCGGCCAGCAGCGGCGTCTCGTCCTCCACCGCTGCCGACGCCATGGGAACGCCGCCCAGCCACTGCAGCTCTTGCAGCACGTCATCGGCCGACTCGACCAGCTTGGCACCCTGCTTGATGAGCGCATGGCAACCCTTGGCCAACGTCGCATGGATGGAGCCGGGCAAGGCATACACGTCGCGCCCCTGCTCGCCGGCCAGGCGCGCCGTGATCAATGAGCCCGATTGCGCGGCCGCCTCGATCACCAGTACGCCGCGCGCCAGACCGCTGATCAAGCGGTTGCGGCGCGGAAAGTTACCGGGCATGGCCGGCAAGCCCAGCGCATACTCGCTGACGATGCAGCCGTGTTCGGCGATTCTTTGCGCCAGATCCAGGTTCCGGCGTGGATACACCAGATCGGCGCCCGTGCCGATCACGGCCACGGTGGCGCCCGCGCCGCGCAAGCCGCCCTCGTGCGCGTGCGTGTCGATGCCCAGCGCCAGCCCGGAAATGATGGTCAGGCCTGCCGCGCTCAATGCTTGCGCGAAGGCGGCCGCATTCTGCATGCCTTGCGCGCTGGCATTACGGCTGCCGATGATGGCCACGCCGGGACGCGACAGCAGTTCCGCCCGCCCCCGCACATATAACAACAACGGTGGATCGGCGATTTCCAGCAGCAGCGGCGGATACGCGGTATCGGCCAAGGTCAGCACGGCATTGCCGGGCCGCTCCAGCCACTGCAGGGTGAGCGCGAGCTGGCTGTTGGCCACCGGCTTGGGCGGCTGCACGATGGCGCGCGCCACGCTGGCCGGCACCACCTCGCGCAAGGCCTCGAATGGCGTGGCAAAGATTTGCGGCGGCAGACCGAAGCTGGCCAGCAAGGCGCGCGCCGCCACCGGTCCCACGCCGGGCAGGTGCTGCAGGCGCAGCCAGCCCGCCAGTTCCGTGGCCGTGTCTGCCGTCGTTGCAATTGCATGCATGGCAACCTCGCTGTGTACTGTGCCATTCCATGCTAGCGCCACGGCGCGCACGCGATACCGACGCGCGCAAGAATGCGTGCAATGGCGCCGCAAAACGGCCCCTCGTCCACAGGGAAATGGGCGTCTGTGATAAAATTTCCCTTTGCAGCAAACTAATCGACGCACTGGCAAACGCATCTGCCGCGCCGTTGCGCCATACGCGCCCAACCGTAGCGTACTCAAAAATAAAATAGCCCTGCCATCGTCCGCATGGCCCAGGCATGAATAATCCGGCGCACCGGCGCCCACCTTAACCAGTCGAATCCGTATGTCCATATTAAATATCCTGCGTTACCCCGATCCTCGCCTGCACACGATCGCCAAGCCCGTCACCGAATTTGACGCGCGCCTGCAAACCCTGATCGACGACATGGCTGAAACCATGTACGACGCCCCGGGCGTCGGCCTGGCCGCGTCGCAAGTGGACGAGCATATCCAGATGATGGTGATCGACACCACCGAAGAGAAAAACCAGCTGCAAGTCTTCATCAACCCGGAAATCACCTGGGCCAGCGAAGAAAAGCAGGTCTACGACGAAGGCTGTCTGTCCGTGCCCGGCGTCTACGATGGCGTCGAGCGCCCGGCCCGCATCAAGGTGCGCGCCCAGGACCGCCACGGCAAGCAGTTCGAGCTGGAAGCCGATGGCTTGCTGGCCGTCTGCATCCAGCATGAGATGGATCACTTGCTGGGCAAGGTATTCGTCGAATACCTGTCGCCGCTCAAGCGCAACCGCATCAAGACCAAGATGATCAAGGAAATCCGTGGTCTCGAGCGCGAAGCGAGCCTGCGCGCACAGAACCGCCGCTTTTAAGCAGACTTCGAGCCACTGCTGATAGACTAAGCAGCAACAGTAGTCGTCTTACCACGCCAGCCTGGCGCCTTCGGCGCGGGCCTGCGCACCTCACGTCAAGGAACCATATGAAAGTGATCTTCGCAGGCACGCCTGAATTTGCCGCCACGGCCCTGAAAGACTTGCACGAAGCGGGCTTCGAGATTCCGCTGGTGCTGACCCAGCCCGACCGCCCCGCCGGACGCGGCATGCAGTTGCACGCCTCGGCCGTCAAGCAATATGCCCAGCAGCACGGCATCGAGGTGCTGCAACCCTTGTCCCTGCGCATGGACAGCAAGGACCCGCAGCGTGCCGCCGAAGCGAAAGCGGCCCACGAGCGCCTGCTGGCTACCGACTACGACGTGATGGTGGTGGCGGCCTACGGCTTGATCTTGCCGCGCAGCACCCTCGACATCAAACCCTGCATCAATATCCACGGTTCCCTGCTGCCGCGCTGGCGCGGCGCCGCGCCGATTCATCGCGCCATCGAAGCGGGCGACGATGAAACGGGCGTGACCATCATGCAGATGGAAGAAGGCCTCGATACGGGCCCCATGCTGGCCATCGAGCGCACGCCCATCGAAGCGGGCGATTCCACCGCCACCCTGCACGACAAGCTGGCCACCCTGGGCGGCAAGATGATCGTCGAGACCCTGCGCAAGATGCAGCAGCAGCCGCTCGAAGCCGTGCCGCAGCCGGAAGCGGGCGTCACCTACGCGGCGAAAATCGCCAAGGAAGAAGCGGCGCTCGATTTCAGCCTGCCGGCGCTGGAACTGGGCCTGAAAATCCGCGCCTTCAATCCGTTTCCCGGCGCCTGCGGCCAGGTCGATGGCACCACCATCAAGATCTGGGCCGCCGAGGTGATCGAAGCGGACAGCAAGGAAGCGCCTGGCCAGGTACTGGCAGCCGACGCCCAGCACGGCATCGTCGTGGCCTGCGGCAATGGCTCCTTGCGCCTGACGGAACTGCAAAAACCGGGCGGCAAGCGCCTGCCCGCAGCCGAGTTCATCAAGGGCTTCCCCCTCGAAGGCAAACGCTTCGTTTAATCCCAGCAAGACGCGCCCATGGACCAGCTGACCGCCCTGCGCGCCCTGCGCCGCGTCGTGGAACTGGGCAGCTTCACGGCCGCCGGCGACGCGTTGGGCATTTCCCATTCCATCGTTTCGCGCCAGGTGCGGCAACTGGAAAACCAGCTGGGCGCCCAACTGCTCAACCGCACGACGCGCCGCTTCGCCCTGACGGCCGCCGGCCAGGAATACTACCTGGCCAGCCGCGACATCCTCGACGCCCTTGACGCGGCCGACCGCGCCGTCGCCATGCACCAGGCGCAGCCGTCCGGCAGCCTGCGCGTCAATGCGCCGATGGCTTTCGGCACCCTGGAGCTGGCCGCCTGGCTGCCCGAATTTACCCGCCAGTACCCGCACATCCACATCGATCTCGTCTGCAATGACCGCATCGTCGACCTGATCGACGATGGCTTCGACGTGGCGCTGCGCCTGGCGCGCGGCTTGCCCGACTCCACCCTGGTGGCGCGCCAGCTGGCCAGCAGCCGCACCGTGGCCGTCGCCTCGCCCGCCTACCTGGCCCGCCATGGTCATCCGGCCACGCCGCAAGATCTGGCGCAGCACAATTGCTTGATGTATACCTCCGGCGAAAAGCCGGCGGAGTGGTCGTTCACGGATGGCGACGGCGCCGCGCACAAGGTGGCCGTGCGCGGCAGCCTGCAAGCCAATACCAGTGTTGCCCTGCGCGAAGCGGCCGTGGGCGGCATGGGGATTGCCGGCGCGGCCGCCTTCATCGTGCGCGACGCACTGCGCAGCGGCCAGCTGGTGGAAGTCTTGCCCGGCTACACCTTGCGTTCACGCACTCTGTACGCGCTGTATCCGCACAGCCGCCAGTTGTCGCCCAAGGTCAGGGCCTTCGTCGATTTTGCCGTGCAGCACTATCAGGATCGCCGCTGGGATTGATCAGGCCTGCTGCAGCGCCTTGCGCACGGCGCGGAACTGCTGCGTCAATCCGCCATAGCCCCAGGCCGCCTGGCGCGCATCGTGCACGTGGATGTAGCTGACGTCGTGCACGGCGCCGAGATACTCCTGCATGGCGGCGAACACGGCGGCGATATACGCGGCCTTTTCCGCTGCCGTATTCGTTTCATCGCTGATCAGGATATCGAGGAAAAAACTGGCCTTGCCTTGCGCCTGCAAGGATGGCCCGCCGACAAACCAGTGCGCCGCGTCAAGATGGCTGATGGCCACCGACGTCAGCTCGGGCGCCTTGTGCAACAGTTGCGCCGTCAATTGGCTCAGGGTGGCGGCGATGGCGGCCGACTGACGCGCATCGGGTGGCGTGGATAAACGCAGGTTCAGGATGGGCATGGGATGCTCCGCAAGTGGATGAAGCCCCATTCTAGGCAGGCGGGAGATAAAACGGCAGCCCTCGCCAGGCACAGGATCTGTGCAGTTTATGCACCAATGCCTGCGCGCATAAAAAAGGGCTTGCCGCGGCAAGCCCTTGTTGCATCCAGCACCCTTGCCTAGCGGCGCTGCACCTTCATCAGGCGTGCGCCCACGGACGACGACAGGCTGACTTCGAAGCGGCCACCAGCCGGCAAGGCGCTCACATCGACGCTGGCTTTGCCACCCGTCAAGTCACTGGCGACCACCGTCTTGCGGCCATCGGCAGCCACGTGCAGCACGGCGGCGTACGGTTCCGCCTCGGCATTCCAGGCCAGCGCCAGCTTGCCGCCGCTTTGTACCGCATCGAACGTGGCATCGTTGGCGGCTGCCCTGCTGCGGCGCGCCGGGCGCTCCAGCTTGGCCAAAGCCTTGCCATTTTGCAGCACTTGCACGTCGCTGATGTCGCCCGGGTTGGCGAAGCTGACGCGGAAATGGCTCATGGCGTTGCCGCCATGGTCGGCCACGGAGACGCCATCGAAGGGCAAGTCGATAGTCTGTCCCAACGCCGTCAAGACGCGCAAGGTATAGGCATGGCCGCTGCCGCTGGCCGCTGCGCCCACACGCGTGGACGAGGCAACGGCTGGGCGCAAGGCCACGCCGCTTGGCGTGATGCGGCCGGAAATCGTCAGATAGCCATGCTCGGCCACGGACATGCTGGCGGCCAGCACATTGCTGCCGGTAATCTGCGTGCCGCGTCTTTCCAGGAATTGCTGCACGCGCACATAGCTGTAGTCGGAGAACCAGGCACCGCTGCAATAGCTCATCACGTCTTTCATCGGCGTCACGCCATACACTGCCTTGCTCAACTGGCCGATGCTGCCCGCATAGCTGCTGTTGTACAGCGGTTGCGGACCCAGCTCGCCATTAGGGTACGGGTAATCGGTGGCCGCATTGGCTGGACCACCGCAGGCAACGTGCTGCAGCGAGTGGTTGTGGCCCAGCTCATGCACCATCGTGGTCAGCCATTCAGGCCAGCTATTGCCGAAGGGATCGACGGAGGCAATGCTGTTGAACCTGGCGTCCAGGCCGATGGCCGACGTGAAGTCGTTGCTGCTGCCAGGCGGGTTGATGTAGGCCAGGCCGGCGGCGCGCGTGGAGGACATTTTCGGCACGAAACCATAATAATAGGCGCCGCGGTCTTCCAGCGCGCGCTGGCTTTCCAGCTTGCCCAGGGTATCGCTCCACCAGCTGTCGGCCGTGCTGCTGCCAGGTACGCTCAGTGGGGCGCGCGTGGTGATGGTGATATTTTCCGTCGCATACGGATACACGCGGGTCAGTGCAGCGCGGATCAGCTCGGCGTCAGGCAGTTGCGCCACGCCATCGTCGGTACTCAGCGGTACCAGCACCAGATGAATTCTCGCCGCGCTGGCGACGACGGGCGCCGCTTCCTGGCTCACTTGCGTACCGTCATTGCCCACGGCCGTCACGCGCACGCGCACGCCGGGCAAGATCCAGCCCGATGGCAGGACGGCGCTGAAATTGCCGTTGAAGCTGTAATCGCTTTTCGTTGTCGGCAAGACCGATGGGCCGCTCATGGTGATGCTGCCCAGGTTGCTGCCATTGGCGGCCGTCGCATTCAGGATCACGGACGGGCTGGCCTGGCCGGCCTGCGTGGCCAGCACGGACACGCGCACGGCGGCCGGCTTGCCGCGCGTCAAGCGCAAGGCGGCATTGCTGGCGTTCAAGTTCAGTACCTGCGCGAAATCAATGCTGCCCAGGGTAAAGGCTGACACCGTACCTGCATTCACGGCGATGCGCGAAGCGGCCGACAGCATCACGCTGCCCGTTGCCGACGCTGGCGCGGACAGCAACAGCTGACTGGCACTGGCGCTGACGATGACGGCTGGCGTACTGCCGACCGTTGCCGAGCTGACTTGGTCGAGATTGCTGCCCTGCAGCGTCACCGACAAGGTCGCGCCATTGACGGCCGACGTGATCGACGTCACTGCCACGCTGGCCAGGACCGTGTACGTGTCGCTGCTGATGACATCGTTGTAGGGCCCGCGCACCGTCAGCGCGCCCGTTGCCGCGCCCGCAGGCACCACCACCGTCACGCTGCCGGCCGTCTGGCTTTGCGGCGTTGCCGCCGCGCCATTGCCGAACTGCACCGCTGTCACGGCGCCCATGCCGCCGCCCGCGATCGTCACGCTGGAACCGACGCCGCCCGTTGCCGGCGCGACACTGCTCACGCTCAGCGGCAGATACACATTCACGTTATAGCTGGTTGCCGCCGTGCCGCTGGCGCTGACGAGGCTCAAGGCGCCCGTCACGGGCACGCCCGGCATGGCCAGGGTCACGCTGCTGTCGCTGCTGGCGCTGGCGGTAACGTTCACGCCACCCACCTGGAAAGCCGTCACGCGGCTCAGATTGCTACCCGTCACCACCAAGCTGCCACCAACGGCGACATTCGCCGCCGAGACAGCCGTCACGGCAGGAATCACAGCAGGAATCACGACGGGATTGCCCGACGTGGTCGCCACCACCGTGTCACCGCCACCACCGCCTCCACCGCCGCAAGCGGACAGGCCCAGCACGACAAACAATGCTACAAGCAGATGGTTTTTCATGGCTGGCAACCATGTTGGTGCAGCGCGATGCCGGGGAGGACACGAGAGAAATGTGACATATTGGTGACTTTTGGTGAGAATGTAATTTCGAAGAACCAATATTATGGGTTAATTCGATTCCCAAAGACAACTATTAATGCTTTTGATTCAATTGGTTTTGATAATAATTAAAGTATCTGTTTGGAAACCTTTATTTTGGGAATTATTCACTTCACTCTGCATTGTCCTAAATCAAAATTATTTTCCTTTGCAGCTATTGCCATTCAATTCATTAAAAAGATTTTGGCCTGGCGCAAATAATGTGGAAATTTTTCCACAGCCTAGACGACATGCCTTCCTGCCAAGTTTGGCGGAAGAATTAACGTTTTGAGTAAGATTTTCAGGAATGTAATTTTCAGATGCAAACGTGGCGCGAGGCGATGTGTTGCAAGAAGGCCAGCCGTGGGGTGATCGGCCGCTTTTGCTTAAAACCAAAGCAGCCTGATGCCGTATAATTTTAGACCCGGTGAAATCAGGCGATTGCCACCTTCTGCCTGCCCTATCCGGCCGGCACACTCCGTCAGCTGATCCTGCTGATCCGCAACCGCCTCGTACAGTCCTGTCGCCGCGCCGCCGCCCGTTTGCCTATTGAAAGCATGAAATGAACGATACCGTGATCCCCGCCATGTCCCCGACCGAAGCCTCCTTGCGCGCCATCCTGGCGCAGCGGATCATGATCCTCGACGGCGCCATGGGCACGATCATCCAGCAGTACAAGCTCGACGAAGAAGCCTACCGTGGCGGTCCCGCCGGCCGCTTCATCGATTTCACCGCGCCGGCCGACAGCGGCGCGCGCGAACTGTTCGTCAAGGGCAACAATGAGCTGCTGACCCTGACGCAGCCGCATATCATCCAGGAAATCCACGAGCGCTACCTGGCGGCCGGCGCCGACCTGATCGAAACGAATACCTTCGGCGCCACGACGATCGCGCAAGACGATTACCACATGGCCCACCTGGCCTATGAAATGAACGTCCAGGCGGCCAAACTGGCGCGCGCCGCCTGCGATAAATATTCCACGCCGGACAAGCCGCGCTTCGTCGCCGGCGCCCTCGGGCCCACGCCGAAGACGGCGTCGATCTCGCCCGACGTGAACGACCCGGCCGCGCGCAACGTCAGTTTCGACCAGCTGGTGGCCGCCTACCTGCAGCAGACGCAGGGGCTGGTGGAAGGCGGCGCCGACGTGCTGCTGGTGGAAACCATTTTCGATACCTTGAATTGCAAGGCGGCCCTGTTCGCCATCGACCTGTTCTACGAGCAAAACCCGACCGTCGTGCGCCTGCCCCTGATGATTTCCGGCACCGTCACGGACGCCTCGGGACGCATCCTGTCGGGCCAGACCGTGCCCGCCTTCTGGAATTCCGTGCGCCACGCGAAACCGCTGACGATCGGCCTGAACTGCGCGCTGGGCGCGGCCCTGATGCGCCCGTACGCGGAAGAGCTGGCCAAGATCGCCGACACTTTCGTGTGCATCTACCCGAACGCGGGCTTGCCCAATCCCATGAGCGACACGGGCTTCGACGAGTTGCCAGCCGATACGTCGGCCCTGCTGCGCGAATTCGCCGACGCGGGCTTTTTGAACATGGCGGGCGGCTGCTGCGGCACCACGCCCGAGCACATCGCCGCCATCGGGCAATTGCTGTCGAAAAACACGCCGCGCACGGTGCCGGCCCCGTCGCACGACTTGCGCCTGGCGGGCCTGGAACCGTTCGTCGTCAACGACGAGTCGCTGTTCGTCAACGTGGGCGAGCGCACCAACGTCACTGGCTCGAAGGCGTTCGCGCGCATGATCCTGAACGAGCAATACGACGAAGCGCTCTCCGTGGCGCGCCAGCAAGTGGAAAACGGCGCGCAAGTGATCGACATCAATATGGACGAAGCGATGCTCGATTCGCTGGCCGCCATGACGCGCTTTTTGAACCTGATCGCCTCGGAACCCGATATTTCGCGCGTGCCCATCATGGTCGACTCGTCGAAATGGTCCGTCATCGAAGCGGGCCTCAAATGCGTGCAGGGCAAGGCCATCGTCAATTCGATTTCCATGAAGGAAGGCGAAGAGGAATTCCTGCGCCAGGCGAAACTGTGCCGCCGCTACGGCGCGGCCGTCATCGTCATGGCTTTCGATGAAAAGGGGCAAGCCGACACCTTCGAGCGCAAGATCGAAATTTGCGCTCGCGCGTATCACCTGCTGATCGATGCGCTGGACTTCCCGCCCGAAGACATCATTTTCGATCCGAACATCTTTGCCGTCGCCACCGGCATCGAAGAACACAACAACTACGCCGTCGACTTCATCAACGCCACGCGCTGGATCAAGGAAAACTTGCCGTACGCGAAGATCTCGGGCGGCGTGTCGAACGTGTCCTTCAGTTTCCGCGGCAACGATCCAGCCCGTGAAGCCATCCATACCGTCTTCCTGTACCACGCCATCAAGGCCGGCATGACCATGGGCATCGTCAACGCCGGTATGGTGGGCGTGTACGACAACCTGGACCCGGAACTGCGCGAGCGCGTGGAAGATGTGGTGCTGAACCGCCGCGAAGACTCGACCGAGCGCATGATCGAGTTTGCCGGCACCCTGAAGGCGGGCGGCAAGGCCGAAGCGCAAACCCTGGCCTGGCGCGAAGGCACGGTGCAAGCGCGCCTGTCGCACGCGCTGGTGCACGGCATCACGCAATTCATCGTGGAAGACACGGAAGAAGCGCGCCAGGAACTGCTGCACAATGGCGGACGTCCCATCCACGTGATCGAAGGCCCCTTGATGGCCGGCATGGACGTGGTCGGCGACCTGTTTGGCCAGGGCAAGATGTTCCTGCCGCAAGTGGTGAAATCGGCGCGCGTCATGAAGCAGGCCGTGGCCCACCTGATTCCGTTCATCGAGGAAGAAAAGCTGCTGGAAGAACAGCGCACGGGCATCGTCGCCAAGCCGAAAGGCAAGATCATCATGGCGACCGTCAAAGGCGACGTGCATGACATCGGCAAGAACATCGTTACCGTTGTTCTGCAATGCAACAATTTCGAAGTGGTGAACATGGGCGTGATGGTGCCGTGCTCGGAAATCCTCGCCCGCGCCAAGGTGGAAAACGCCGACATTATCGGTCTGTCGGGCCTGATCACGCCGTCGCTGGAAGAAATGGCCTATGTCGCCAAGGAAATGCAGCGCGACGAACACTTCCGCATGCTCAAGATTCCCCTCCTGATCGGCGGCGCCACCACCAGCCGCGCCCACACGGCCGTGAAAATCGCGCACAACTATGAAGGCCCGGTGATCTACGTGCCGGACGCGTCGCGTTCCGTGTCCGTGGCGCAGTCGCTCTTGACGCCGGAGCAGCGCGACAAGTACGTGGAAGACATCGAAACCGATTACGCGCGCATCCGCGAGCAGCACGCCAACAAGAAGGCCCTGCCCATCCTGCCTTTGGCGCAAGCGCGCGCCAACAGGATGGTCGTGCCGTTCGACGGCGCCTGCACGCCCGTGAAACCGAAGTTCATCGGCCGTCGCGTCTTCAAGAACGTGGACCTGGCTACCCTGGCCAATTACATCGACTGGGGCCCGTTCTTCCAGACCTGGGACCTGGCCGGCCCCTTCCCCGCCATTTTGACGGATGAAGTGGTGGGCGACGCGGCCACCAAGGTGTACGCGGAAGGCCAGGCTTTGCTGAAAAAACTCATCGACGGACGCTGGCTGACGGCCAGTGGCGTCGTCTCCTTGCTGCCGGCCAACAGCATCAATGACGACGATATCGAGGTGTACACGGACGATACGCGCAGTACCGTGGCGTTCACCTACTACGGCATGCGCCAACAGGGCGTGAAACCCGTGGTCGATGGCGTGCAACGGCCGAACCAGTGCCTGGCCGACTTCATTGCGCCGAAGGCATCGGGCGTGAAGGATTACATCGGCATGTTTGCCGTCACGTCCGGCCTGGGTATCGAAAAATACGAAAAACGCTTCGAGGATGCGCACGACGATTACTCGTCCATCATGTTGAAATCGCTGGCGGACCGCCTGGCCGAGGCCTTTGCCGAATACCTGCACGAGCGCGTGCGCAAGGATTTGTGGGGCTATGTGCCGGACGAGCACCTGGGCAACGACGACATGATCGCTGAAAAGTATGTCGGCATCCGCCCTGCGCCCGGCTACCCGGCCTGCCCCGAGCATACCGTCAAGAAAGAGATGTTCGACGTCATGCAGGCCGAGGAAATCGGCATGCAGCTGACGGAATCGTACGCCATGTTCCCGGGCGCGGCCGTGTCCGGCTTTTATTTTGCTCACCCGAAGTCGAAATACTTCGTCGTCGGCAAGATCGGCATGGACCAGGTGGAAGACATGGCCAAGCGTCGTAACGTCAACATTGAGGACGTGGAACGCTGGCTGGCGCCCAACCTGTCGTAACACCATCGCCTTGACCTGCGGCGCGCGGAACTTTTCGCGCGCCGCAGCGCACTAACGCAGTATGCCGGCCGGCATGCTGCATGCCCGCTCCGGCCCGTTCTCAATTGGCAAGGAGGATATATGGCAACCAATTTCAAACTGAAACGCTGGCAGGATCAGGTGATCCTGTTGCTGGGCTTATGGCTGGTCGTCTCGCCCTGGGCCTTTTCCTATCCCCAAGGCTCGCCGCAGATGATGAACGCCATTGTCTCGGGCCTGGTGATCGCCGTGCTGGCCGCCTTCGACCTGTACAAGACCTATTTCTGGGCCGTCGTCGTCAACCTGCTCGTCGGCGTCTGGGTCGCCGCCTCGCCGTGGGTACTGCGGCTGGCCGATCAGCCCGTCGTCATGTGGAACGAGCTGCTCGTCGGTATCGCCGTCGTCGTGCTGGCCCTGTGGGAATTGCGCACCGACCCCGAACTGCACAAGCACTGGCCGGGCGCGGCAGCGTAGCGGCGTAAAAAAGCCCTGCTACGGCGTCGCCGTGCAGGGCTTTTGAAGAACGCGCCAATGTTGTCGGATTACGGCCCGTTGGGCCTAATCCGACCTACAGCGCATACCTTACAACGTTATCGCTCCATTCGTAAGCGGCCATTTCCAGCTCCACCAGGTCGTCCGGCGACATGGCCAGGTCGCGCAAGGTCGGCACGATCTCGCCTTCCATGTCTTCGATGCGCTCGATGCATTCGGCCAGGCGCAGCAGGTCGCCGTAGAAACCTTCGCGCGACAGCAGCGCTTCGGCCACTTCGTCGATCACTTCGATCTGGCTGAGGATTTCCGACATCGGCACGCCGAACAGGGTGTCCATCAGGGACATGATACCGACCGTAAAGGCGATATCGGCCGAGTGGGCGTGGTTCGGGCGCAGTTTATGCGCAAGCAATTCGAGCAAACGGCCGCGCGTGGTGGCCAGCATCAGCAGCGGCGTCATGCTATGGCCGCGCTTGCTTGGTTCCGCGTACAGCATGATTTGCAGCCAGCGCTGCAATTGGCGGCGGCCCAGCACGGTGACGGCCTGGCTCAGCGAATCGATGCGCTGGCGCGCGCCCACGGCCGGCGTATTGACCAGGCGCAACAGGTTCAGGGCCAAGGACACGTCGCGCTTGATGGCGCGCTCGATATCCATGTTGTCGGCGTCCGACGTGACCAAGGTCATCAGTTCCATGACAGCCAGTTGCGACGGCGACAGCTTCTTGCCCGTCATGATAGCGGGCTTGGCAAAGTAATAACCCTGGAAGTAATCGAAGCCCAGGTCCAGGCCCGACTTGAATTCTTCGCGCGTCTCGACCTTTTCCGCTACCAGTTTCTTGTTTTCCTGCTTGAAACGGGGCGCCAGCGCTGCCAGCACTTTCGGGTCGACCGTGCTCATGTCCATCTTGACGTATTGCACCAGCGGCAACAGTTCCTGCACTTGCGCCGTGTCGGACACGACGTTTTCCAGCGCGAAGGTGAAGCCATGGCCCACCAGTTCGCTGATGCGCGCGCGCACTTCCGGCGTCACGGGCATCGATTCGACGATTTCCAGCACGACTTTTTCGCGCGGCAGGAAGACGAAGATGTCGCTCATGATCACGTCGGCATCGACGTTGACGAAACCGAGCGCGTCGCCGATGACCTTTTCCATGCCCAGCTGGGAAGCGTGGGCGATCACGGACGCCGTGGCGGACAGGTCGCTGGTAATGTTGGCGGGGCCGACCGGAGCGTTGCGGAATAGCAACTCATAGCCGAACAGGGCCTGGTTGCGGTCGAGGATAGGTTGTCGACCCAGATAGAACTCGCGCACGCGCAAGGGTTTCGGGGTGATGTCGTTGCTGGAAATATCGATCATTAACTCTTCATCAATCACGTCGAGTGACACCGGCCGCGCCGCGCCCGCATCAAGGTTCACTATTGACAATACTTTAGCTGAATTCCGCCCGCGCTGTGGGTATTTTGGCAGCAATCCAGTTTATTGTCGTCAACAAATTAGGCCACTGGCGTGTCTTGTACTATCCCGTCGACAAATAATTTCAATTCGCCGGGCGCAAACGCCGTCCATTGCTCATTCGTCGTCAGCGGCTGGGTAACGATCACGGCCACTCTGTCCTGGGGCGTCGTCACCTGGGAAAAGTCCACGCTCAGGTCTTCATCGGAGAGTTTAGCAGTTGGGAACGGATGTTGTCGCACCAGATAGTGCAAGCTGGTCGAGCAATGGGCAAACAGGGCCTCGCCGCTCGACAGCATCATGTTGAACGTGCCGTGGGCGGCAATGCTGGGCAACAACTGCGCCAGGGCGGCATGCAGTTGCGGCAAGGCCGGCGGGGCGTCGCCAAAGCGCGCATGCAATTCCTGCAGCAGGTAGCAGAAAGCCCGTTCGCTGTCGGT
Organism: Janthinobacterium sp. KBS0711; assembly: GCF_000988085.1. Lineage (NCBI taxonomy): Bacteria > Pseudomonadati > Pseudomonadota > Betaproteobacteria > Burkholderiales > Oxalobacteraceae > Janthinobacterium > Janthinobacterium sp. KBS0711. The sequence goes on from NZ_LBCO01000018.1 coordinate 215,717, forward strand.
GCAGCCGACGGGACGGTAACTGCCCGTCAGCACGGGGTTGAAATCCTTCAAATCGCCATTGTGGGCAAAGACCCAGTAGCGGCCCCACAGTTCGCGCACGAAGGGGTGGCAGTTTTCCAGCGCCACCTGGCCTTGCGTGGCCTTGCGGATATGCGCGATGACATTGCGCGACTTGATCGGATAGCGTTTGATCAGTTCGGCCACAGGCGAGGCGATGGCCGCCTGGTGGTCGACGAAATGGCGCACGCCGGCGCCCTCGAAAAAGGCGATGCCCCAGCCGTCATGGTGGGTATCGGTATGGCCGCCGCGCATGGCGAAGCCGGTAAAACTAAAGACAATGTCCGTAGGGACATTGCAATTCATTCCGAGAAGTTGGCACATGGTCTGTTTGCAGCTGGATAACACGGCCACCATACCACGCCGCCTGGCGGATTGGTATGGTGGCGATAGCCATCCGATCAGTGCAACAGGACGGGCTGGCTCATGAGGGAATCGTAGCTGCCCAAGAATTCATCGATCTCTTCCATGCTCGGTTCGCTGGCGATCAATTCCGTGACGTCGCGACGAAAGTTTTGCGCAAGGATGCCGGCGATAAACGTTTCCCGCTTGCCCCCCTTGTCGACGATTTCATAGCCGCCAAAGCGCAGGGCTTCCAGGTCGCCATCGACGCCGAATTCCACGACGCTATATTGTTCGCTGTTATAGATCAGGTTCATTTTGCATCCTTCGCTCAAGCAAGAGAAACTCTTGCGGTTTCAGGACAGAGGTGGGGTTCCCACGCCGCCATTTCAAGCGGCAATGCCACCCTGCGGGCTACAGAGTTGTAACGAGATGCAAACTGCGACTGCGGTAAGACGATCAGGAAGCTACGTTGAGGAAACAAGCAAGTCCGGTTCCAGCGCCAGCAGGACATCGTAGGGACTGGCGGTCAGCCAGGTGCGCAGCTGTTCGATGTGCGAGGCGTCGGCCAGGCTGATGAACAGGCGCGCGGGTGGATGGCGCAGCAGACGATTTAATGTTACACGCAATACGAGATTGCCGCTGCAGCATAGACAACCGGGCGCGATGCGCAACAGTTGCAATGGAAACGATGAGGAAGGGGAAATTTGTTCGGCCAAGTCGGCCAGGATGGCGTTGCCGTCAGCGAGTCCCTCGAGGATCACGGCGGTCGTTTCGGCAGGCTGCAAGGCTTGCGCGATGGCCGCCTCGCGCTCGACGGCGCGACCGCCGCTGACCAGGGTCAGCGGCGTCGGACGCCGTACGCCTGACGTCACAGGCCTTTCTTGGCCAGCTTGCCCGGTTCCACGCCCAGCTGTTTCAGCTTGCGGTACAAATGGGTGCGTTCCAGGCCTGTTTTTTCCGCCACGCGGGTCATGCTGCCGCCTTCGCGGCCCAGGTGGTGTTCGAAATACATGCGCTCGAACGCATCACGCGCTTCGCGCAGCGGCAAGTCGAACGACAGGTTGTAGCCATGACCTTCGGCTACCGCCGGTACGGCGATGCCTGGGCGCACCATCAGCTGTTGCGGCGCGCTGCCGCCAAAGCTGGGCACGGGGTGGCTGCTTTCTTCGGCCACCACGGGCGCCACGGGACGCGGCGCCACGCTCGGCGCGCGCACGGTTTCCTGGGCCCGCGTCAAGCCTTGCTGGACTGCCTTCAGCAGTTTTTGCAGGGCAATCGGTTTTTCCAGGAAGTTCATGGCGCCGATGCGCGTCGCCTCGACCGCCGTATCGATGGTGGCGTGGCCCGACATCATGATCACCGGCATGGTCAGCAAGCCATCGCGCTGCCACTCCTTGAGCAGGGTGACGCCATCGGTGTCGGGCATCCAGATATCCAGCAATACCAGATCCGGCGCACCGGCGGCACGCGCTTCGCGCGCCTGCTGCGCATTTTCGGCCAGCTGGATAGCATGTCCTTCGTCGCCCAAAATTTCCGAGAGCAACTCACGGATACCCATTTCATCATCCACTACGAGTATGTTTGCCATTCGTGTCTTGCCTTCCTCATTTCGCCGGCCGACGCGCACAAGATGTACACGGCGGACAGCTATGATTTTATTAGTGTTTTAAATACTAAACCAGACCCTCACGCCAGGAATTCCTGGGCAGGAGTGTCGGGAGCTAACTTTAACAGCAAAATGACCACCGAAGCGCCACTGCCGTCGACCCGGTTCTCGATATCGATGCGTCCGCCGTGTTCATCGATAATTTTCTTTACCATCGCCAGGCCCAATCCCGTGCCGCGGGCCTTCGAGGTCACATACGGCTCGAAGGCGCGCGCCAGGATTTTTGGTGCAAAACCAGGACCATTGTCTGTGATGGCCAGCCGCACGGCGATATTCACGCCGCCGTCCGCACTGCGATAATGAATTGCTTCCGTCCTTACGTCAATCCGCGGATGCGGCGAGTCCGGCGGCAGGTCGGCCATGGCGTCCTGCGCGTTCTGCAGCAGGTTATGAATCACCTGGCGCAACTGGGTCGGATCGCCCATCACCATCGGCAGATTCGGCGCCAGCAGCGGGTGGATGATGTCGCCATCGTCGCCGCGCAGGTACAGGTTCAGTATCTCTTCGATCAGCTCGTTCAAGCGCAGCGGCACGAGCACGGCCGGCGGCGTGCGCGCATAGTCGCGGAAGTCGTCGACCATGCGCTTCATCGCATCGACCTGCTTGACGATGGTGGTGGTGGCGCGGCTGAGCAGGTCGGCGTCCGGCTGCTCCAGCTTGCCTTCCAGTTTCATCTGCAGGCGCTCGGCCGACAGCTGGATCGGCGTGAGCGGATTCTTGATTTCATGCGCCAGGCGGCGCGCCACCTCGCCCCAGGCGATCGAGCGCTGCGCGGAAATCACGTCGGAAATATCATCGAACACGACGATGTAGCCGCTGCCGGACTCCAGCGGCAGGCGCGAGCCGCGCGCCAGCAAGGTAATGTCATGCTCGTCGGCACTGCTGCCCAGGCGGCGGGGAATCTCGATTTGCCGCTGCCAGTGCAGGCGCTGCTGGTTGCGGCCCGATGCCGACTGCGCGCTTTGCGCCGTGAAGGCGCTGATGATGGCGCCGCCAAACTCTTCCATTCCAGCAATTTGGACCAGCGGCTGGCCCACCATGCTCATGCCGGAGTGTTGCAAGATGCGCTCGACGGACTCGTTGCAGGTGACCAGTTTAAAATCGCCATCGAGCACCATCACGCCGGCCGACATGTTCGCCAGCACCGATTCCAGGTGGGCCTTGGCGTTTTGCAGCGCGGCGCGGTTGCTTTCCACGGCCGTGCGCGCATCGAGCAGCTGGCGCGTCATGATGTTGAACGACTGTGTCAGGGTGCCCAGTTCATCCTTGGTAGCGACGATGGGGCGCGGCGACAAATCGCCCTCGGCCACGGCGCGCGTGCCTTCGGCCAGCAGCAGCAGGGGCTGGGCCAGGTTCCCCGCGATCAGGAAAGCGCTGCCGATGGCGCCAAAGATGGCCAGCAGCAAGGTCAGGGTGAGAATTTCCATGTACATCTTGCGCAGACCCACGCGCGCGACGAAACGTTCCTTGTATTCACTGTAGGCGGCGCGCAGCACTTCGCCATTCGTCGCCAGCTTGGGCGGCACGGCCTGCAGCAGTTGCAGGTAGCGGGGCGACACGGAAGGTCCCGGCACGGCAACCAGCACGCGCAGGCGCAGGCTGGCCGCCGTTTCCAGCGATGCGGGCGTACCCGCGCGGAAGCCGCCGCCGCCCGATTCCGTGCCATCGTCGTGCAATTCCAGGCCCCCTTCGGCGGAGGCATAGCCGGCCGGCAAGGCCGCCTGCACCAGCATGGCCGGCGTCGGCAAGTCGGCCGCGCTGTGCGGCCCGGCGCTGGCCAGCAGCACGCCGTCGCCGCTGACGAGCATGACATTTTGCATGCCCTCTTCGCGCAGCAGGCTGGTCAACACAGCCGGACCAGCCACCGGGTCGGCACCCAGTTCATCGACGGCCTTGCGGCCCCGGTGATCGAGCTCGACCAAGGCCGCATCGAGGCCGGCACGGCCCAGCTCAATCCCCGATTCCAGCGCCGCTTCGATCTTGACGTTGAACCAGGATTCGATGGAGTGGGAGACGAATTGCACGGAAACAAGAAAAATCACGAGGCCGGGCAAGATGCCGACGGCGGCGAACAGCATCACCAGGCGCGTCATCAGCTTGGAGCCGAACTTGCCGCTCTTGTAGCGCGCGTATAAACGGCCAAGGGAAATGCCCACCAGCGCCAGCAGGGACACGGCCACGGCCGCGTTCAAGCCCAGCAGCCAGGTGTAGTAACGGTCGAAAAAGCCGGAATTATCGGAAGCCGACGCCAGCAGGAACAGCAGGATACTGACAATGCCGCCGCCCACCACCAGCAGATAGCGCAATGCTTGACTCACTACTCCGCCGTATACAAGAAGGTTTTTTTATTCGAAGCCAGGCGCCAGTCGCTGTTATTGAAGGCATTGACCTGTATCGGCTTGGGCAGGTAGTCGCGGTCCATGCCCATGCGCAAGGTGACGTTATACGTCTGCCCCACTTTCAGTTCGCCGCGTCGCGCCACCAGCCAGCGGCTGGGGCGGCGGATCAGGAACAGCGCATCGTCGAGCGTGGCAAAGCTTTGCTGCAAGCCGCCGCCCGACACATGATACTGGCGCGTGAGCACGTTGTACGACAGCCGGCTGGTCTGGCGCGCCACGATGGCCTTTTCATCGAACCAGTACCAGCGGGGCCGGGTCAGTTCGATTTCCGTCGTGAAAAACAGGGGCACGCCATGCTGCACGGCATCATCGAGGTCGTGATTGAGCTCGAAGGAATACGTGGCGGCCAGCTTGTAACCCTCTTCGCTCGACTCGATGTAGGCGCGGGTGATCTCGACCATGTCCGCGGCATGCGCGCGTGGCATGGTACATGCCAGCATCAGCAGCAGGGCCAGGAGTCGGAAGAGTCGTGTTGTCACAAGTGTGCCGGTGTAGTCCGTAGGATAAGATTCGACGAATCGCTCAAGCCGCATTTTTTTGGAAGAGCGCATAGAACAAACCGTCATGGTCCTGCTCCGCGCTGCCAGTCGGCAACAGCTGGCCAGGCGCTGTCAATCGGGTGGCATTATTGCGCACCGCAAATGCCGCCGCCTGTGCCTCGGACTCCTGCGGCCACAATGAACATGTCACGAACAGCAATTTACCATCGGGGCGCAGCATCTGCCACAGGTTGTCAAGAATTTTGGATGAAAGTGTTGCAAGTTGGAACGCGTCACCCTTGCGGCGCAACCAGCGAATATCGGGATGGCGGCGCACGATGCCCGAAGCCGTGCACGGCACGTCGGCCAGGATGCGGTCGTACTGCTGGCCGTCCCACCACGCGCTCGATTGCGCATCCTGCGCCTTCAAGGTAGCGTCCAGGCCCAGGCGCTCGAGGTTTTCCGCGATGCGCGGCAGGCGTTTGGCGTCCGCGTCGATGGCCGTCACTTGCACGTCGGCCAGTTCCAGGATGTGGCACGTCTTGCCGCCCGGCGCCGCGCAGGCGTCCAGCACGCGCATGCCGTCCTGCAAGTCCAGCAGCGGTGCGGCCAATTGCGCGCCTGCATCCTGCACGGAAACGACGCCCTGCTCGAAGCCGGGGATCAAGGCCACGCCGATCGGCTTGTCCAGGCGCACGGCGAACGGCCCCACCTGGCGCGCGGCAATGCCCGCTTCCTGCAGCACGGCCAGATACGCTTCCACCGTGCTCTTGCGGCGATTTACGCGCAGGGTCAATGGCGGCACGGCATTGCCAGCCGTCAAAATGGCTTGCCAATCGCGCGGATAGGCCAGGCGCAGCGAGTCGATCCACCACTGCGGATAATTCCATTGCGCCAACGGTTGCTGCAGGGCCGCTTCCAGCAAGGACTTGCGCTCGCGCAAGAAACGACGCAAGACGGCATTCACCATGCCCTTGGCGTGCGCCAGGTCAGGGTGCGAGGTGGCGACCGTGACGGCCTGGTCGACCACCGTGAATTCCTCATACGGCTGCTCGCCCGGCTCGGCCGACATCAGGGACAGCGCGCAGCACAGCAGGGCGGCGAGCATCGGCGGCTCGGGCGCCTTCGACGTCATCAGGCCGACCAGGGCTTCGCTGCGGCCCAGCTGGCGCATGGTACGGTAGGAAATATCCTGGATGGCGCCGCGCGCCTGCGGGCTGGCGTTCGATTGCGTAAACACCTTGGCCAGCGCCTGCGGCAGGGCCGTGCCCGTGCGTACTTGCGCTACGGCATTGGCCGCGCCCAGCAGGCAAAACGCCAGCGAGTCGGCGCGCAAATCGGGTTGGAAGCCTGGCTGCAAGACCGGTTTCAGGTCGGGATGGTAGCTGGGACGCAATTTCGGGGCGGCAGGAGCCTGGCCTGGCGCCGGCTTGGTTTTCAATTTCAGCGTGGGGCGCTTGTTCATAGTTATCCGGTGTGGCTGCGCGCGGCGGGCTGCATGGAGGCAAAGTCGCGGCCGCGCGTCATCAATAAAGGGTCGATTGTAGCGTTTGTGGCGCCCTCTGGCCCAAGCGATTGCAGCGATACCTGTAAATTGCGGCAAAAAACTGCATATATACAAGCAGAATGCGCCATGCTGATGTTTTCGCGCACCAACATGGGCATGCTGTCCTGATAATATCGTGAAACACGCCGGCACGGGAACACTGCCGGCTGGCGTATTGTTCCCGGCGGCAAACCAGTATAATTAACGCAGTCTGGGCGGCTTGTGTACTTGCCGTCCGTTTTGCTTTTTGATTCATTCTATTCATTCTTAACGCGGTTCCACCGCCATCCTGCTCATGCTCGCCCAACAGAAACAAGAAATCATCGCCCTGTTCCAGGCCGCCCTCGCTCCCGTCCTGGCCGGCACTACGCTTGAGCCTACCGTGGTGCTCGAGCGACCACGCGATGCATCGCATGGCGACGTCGCCTGCAATATCGCCATGCAACTGGCCAAGCAGCTGAAACAGAATCCCCGCGAACTGGCGCAAACCATCGTGACGGCCGTGCTGGCCAATCCGGCCGGCAAGGGCCTGGTCGAGGCAGTGGAAATCGCCGGTCCCGGCTTCATCAACGTGCGCGTCTCCGCCGCCGCCAAGCAGGCCGTGGTGAAAACCATCCTGGGCGAGGCCGACAGCTATGGCCGCAGCACGGCAGGCGCCGGCAAGCAAGTCATCCTGGAATTCGTCTCGGCCAACCCGACCGGTCCACTGCACGTGGGCCACGGCCGCCAGGCGGCACTGGGCGACGCGCTGTCCTCGCTGTTCGACGCGCAAGGCTACCAAGTGACGCGCGAGTTCTACTATAACGACGCGGGCGTGCAGATCCAGACCCTGGCCAATTCCGTGCAGGCGCGCGCGCGCGGCTTCAAGCCCGGCGACGCAGAATGGCCCGAGTCGGCCTACAACGGCGACTACATCGCCGATATCGCCAACGACTTCAAGGCCGGCAAGACCGTCTCGGCCAGCGATGGCCAGCCTGCGTCGGCCAACGGCAACGTGGAAGACATCGATTCGATCCGCCCGTTCGCCGTCACCTACCTGCGCAACGAGCAGGACATCGACTTGCAGGCGTTCGGCGTGAAGTTCGACAATTACTACCTGGAATCGTCGCTGTACGCGGACGGCAAGGTCAACAGCGCCGTGGAAACCCTGATCAAGGCCGGCCACACCTACGAGCAGGATGGCGCGCTGTGGCTGCGCACCACCGACTTCGGCGACGACAAAGACCGTGTGATGCGCAAGACGGACGGCACCTACACGTATTTCGTGCCGGACGTGGCGTACCACCTGGTGAAATGGCAGCGCGGCTTCGTGCAGGCCATCAATATCCAGGGCAGCGACCACCATGGCACCATCGCGCGCGTGCGCGCCGGCCTGCAGGCGGTCGACATGGGCATCCCGCAAGGCTACCCCGACTACGTGCTGCACAAGATGGTCACCGTCATGAAGGACGGCGAAGAGGTCAAGATCTCGAAGCGCGCCGGCTCCTACGTGACCGTGCGCGACCTGATCGAATGGTCGGGCGGCGGCGACATCGCCAAGGGCCGCGACGCCGTGCGTTTCTTCCTGATCTCGCGCAAGGCCGACACGGAATTCGTCTTCGACGTCGACGTGGCGCTGAAAACCACCGATGAAAACCCCGTCTATTACGTGCAGTACGCGCATGCGCGCATCTGCCGCATCCTGGAAAACTGGGGCGGCGATGAAAGCGCGGTCGCCAACGTCGACCTTTCCCCACTGACGGCGCCGACCGAAGCGACCTTGCTGGCGACCCTGGCTGCCTACCCGGAAATGCTGGCGCGCGCGCAAGCGGAACTGGGACCGCATCAAGTCGCCTTCTACCTGCGCGACCTGGCCGCCAACCTGCACAGCTTCTACTTCGCCGAAAAAGTGCTGGTCGAGGACGAAGCCGTCAAGATGGCCCGCCTGGCCCTCGTCATCGCCGCGCGCCAGGTATTGCGCAACGGCCTGGCACTGATCGGCGTGTCCGCGCCAAACAAAATGTAATCGCGAAGGTCAAACAGTCAATGAATCACGCTTCCCGCTTCTCTTCGACCCGGCGCCAGCAGGGCAACACCCTGGTCGGCATCATCATCGGCCTGGTCATCGGCCTGGGCATCGCCGTGGTGGTCGCCCTGGTGATCACCAAGGGCGCCTCGCCGTTCACCGACAAGTCGGGCAAGGCCGGCAAATCGGCCGAACCGACGGCCGGCCAGATCGCCGACCCGAACAAGCCGATGTACGGCAACAAGGAAGCGGCCAAGGAAGCGGCGCGCGACTTCTCCAAGGAACCGCGCGAGATCGTCACGCCAACGCAGCCAGCCGCACCGGCGCCCGCACCCGCTCCAGCGCAGCAGCCGAAGGCACCGCCGCCGGACGCGCTGCAGGAATTGATCGGTACGTTGAAAGACAAGCCGGCGCCGAAAACGCCGGCGGCAGCACCAGCGCCGCAAGCGAAGGCCGACGTGAAAGAGGCCAAGGCCGATGCAGCCAGCGACAAATGGATTTATTATCTGCAGGCTGGCGCCTTCCATGACATGTCGGACGCCGAAAGCACACGCGGCAAACTGGCGTTGCTCGGCTTCGAAGCGGCCATCAGCGACCGCAGCACCGATGCCGGCGTGCTGCACCGCGTACGAGTCGGGCCTTTCAACCAGCTCGAAGCGATGAACCGCGCACGCACCAAACTGTCTGAAAACGGCATCGACGTCGCCGTCGTCCGCAACCAAAAATAAGGAACCAGCATGCGTTTTCTGAAGAACATCCTGATCGCCGCCGCACTGTGCACGGCCGCCATGGGCGCATTGGCCTCGCCGGCCGACCCGAAAAACGGCGTCGAGTACGAAACCCTGGCCACGCCGCAGGCGACGGAATCGGGCAAGAAAATCGAAGTGACGGAATTCTTCGCCTATTACTGCCCGCATTGCAACGTGCTCGAACCGCAGCTGGCGGCCTGGGTCAAGAAACAGGGGGACAACATCGTCTTCAAGCGCGTGCACGTGTCGCGCGATGAGAGCGTGGCGCCGCAGCAGCGATTGTTCTTCACCCTGCAAGCCATGGGCCTGGTCGACAAGCTGCACACCAGCGTCTTCCACGCCATGCACGTGGAACGCAACCGCCTGAACACCGACGACGCCGTCTTCGACTTTGTCGCCAAGCAGGGCGTGGACCGCCAGAAATTCATCGACACCTACCGTTCCATGGGCATCTCGGCCCGCGTGCGCCGTGCGGACGCCATGATGCAGGGCTATAACGTGACGTTCTGGCCCATGATCGCCATCGACGGCCGCTACATCACGTCGCCTTCGCAAGCCGATCAGGGCAGCAAGTCGGCCAAGAACGAAGAGCAGCTGAACGCCCAGGCGCTCAGCGTGATGGACGTGCTGGTCGCGAAAGCCAAAGCGGAAAAGAAATAAGCATGGCCACTTCCCTGGCGCGCCCGGGCATCGCCTGATGCATCGCATTTTCATCACGGGCGCGTCGAGCGGACTGGGCGAAGCCCTGGCGCTGCAGTACGCGCGCCAGGGCGCCCAATTGGGCTTGCTGGCCCGCCGCGGCGACACCCTGCAGCAACTGATCGCCTCCCTGCCCCACCCTGAACGCCACCGCGCCTACGCCGTCGATGTGTGCGACCACGCCGCCCTGAAAAGCGCGGCCGGCGACTTCATCGCCCATGCCGGCGGCATCGACGTCGTCATCGCCAGCGCCGGCGTGTCCTACGGCACCTTGAGCGAGCACGCGGAAGACCTCGACGCTTTCGCGCGCCTGATCGCCATCAACGTCACGGCCACCGTCGCCACCTTTGCGCCTTTCATCGCCACCATGAAAAGCCAGGGCAGCGGACGGCTGGTGGGCATCGGCAGCGTGGCCGGCATCCGCGGCCTGCCCGGCGCCGAAGCCTACAGCGCCTCGAAGGCGGCCGTCATCAGCTACTGCGAATCGCTGCGCCTGGAATTGAAACCTGCGGGCATCAAGGTCGTCACCATCACGCCCGGCTACATCGACACGCCGATGACGCGCCACAACGCCTACCGCATGCCCTTTTTGATGCCGGCCGAAAAATTCGCCGCGCGGGCCGCGCGCGCCATCGCCGATGGCGACAGCTACCGCGTGATCCCGTGGCAGATGGGCGTCGTCGCCAAGCTGCTGCGCGCGCTGCCCAATGCCGTGTACGACCGGGCCTTCGCGAATGCGCCGCACAAGGCGCGCAACTGATCCAATTACCATGACGAAGCACTCAGACTTGAACAGCGCGGCCATCGCCGCCCATTGCGCCACGGGCGCCGCCCACGTATGCATAGAGGTGGTCGACGAAACGGGATCGACCAACGCCGACCTGCTGGCGCGCTGCGCCACCCTGGCCGGCCCCACCCTGCGCATCGCCGGCCAGCAGACGGCCGGACGGGGGCGCGCCGGACGGCCATGGGTGTCGCAAGCGGACGCCAGCCTGATGTTCTCGCTGGCCTGGCGCTTCAAGGGACCGCTGCATCAGCTAGTGGGATTGCCGCTGGCCGTCGGCGTGGCGCTGGCCGAAACCATGTCCTCGCTGGGCGTGCCGGTGCAACTGAAATGGCCGAACGATCTGCTCAAGGATGGCCATAAACTGGCCGGCATCCTCGTCGAGACGCAGCAGGCGGCCGATGGCGCCGTGTGGGCCGTGATCGGCTGCGGCATCAATCTGCTGATGCCCGATGCGCTGGAACGGCAGATCGGTCGCAGCGTTTCCGCCGTGCCCTGGCTGGCGCAGATGGAACGCAATACCCTGGTGGCGGCCCTCTTGAGCCGCCTGGCCGGCGTGCTGGCCGAATTCGACGACACAGGCTTTGCGCCGTTCACGGAGCGCTGGAATGCACTGCACGCCTGGCAGGGCCAGCACGTGAAAATCCTCGACAACGGCCAGCTGCTGCAGCAAGGCGTGGCGACCGGCGTGGATCACCTGGGCCGCCTGCTGCTGCGCACCGATGGCGGCCTGCAGGAAGTCATGTCCGGCGACGTATCCTTGCGCCTGCTGGGGGAGTAAGCGCATGCTGCTGCTGATCGACGCCGGCAATACGCGCATCAAATGGGCACTCGTGGCCCCAGATAGTGCCGCCGGCGGCTGGTTGGCCAGCGGCGCCGTCGCGCATGCGCAGATCGACACCCTGGCCGCGCAGTGGGCGCCACTCGCTATCCATGAAGCACTGCTGTCGAACGTGGCAGGCGCCGTCATCGGCACGCGCCTGCGCGCCATGCTGCCGGTCGTTGCCCGCGACTTTGTCTCGCTGCCGCAGCTGGCGGGCCTGACGAATGGCTACCGCGCGCCGTCGCAGCTGGGCTGCGACCGCTTTGCCGCCGCCATCGGCGCGCAGGCGCTGGCGCCGGGCCTGCCCGTCATCGTCGCCAATTGCGGCACCGCCACCACCATCGACGCCATCACGGCCGATGGCGTTTTCCTCGGCGGGATGATCTTGCCGGGACTGGGATTGATGGCCAGTTCGCTGGCGCGCAACACGGCGCAGCTGCCGCAAATCGCCAGCGACGCCGCCCTGCCGGCCGGCTTTGCCGACAACACGGACGACGCCATCCTTTCGGGCTGCCTGGCGGCCCAGGCGGGCGCCATCGAACGGGCCGTGCGCATGCACGGCGCCAGCGCCTGCCTGCTGTCGGGCGGCGCCGCGCCGCGCATCGCGCCGGCACTGGCGCTGGCGGTGCCGCTGCACCTGGTCGATAATATCGTCATGATCGGCCTGCAGGCCGCCGCGCGCGCCGGGGCCGCAGGAACACAAGGAAACCACGTATGCTGAAATTCGTCTTCTGGCTGCTGGCCGGCGTCAACCTGCTGGTACTGGCCATCGGCCAGGGTTATCTGGGCAGTTTTCGCACCGAGACGCGCGAACCGGCGCGCCTGAAAAACCAGCTGCAGGCGGGCAAGCTCGCCTTGCTGACGCAGGAGCAGGCCACGGCGTCTGCCGCGCCGCCGGCCGCCGAAGGCGCGACACCAGCAGCCGCCGCACCAGCGGCGCCGCCATCGTATGCATGCACGGAAGTGGGCAATTTCCTGCTGGCCGACGGCCGCCGCTTCGAAGCGCAAGTGGCCGCGCTGAACCTGGGCGACCGCCAGTCGCGCCGCAATGTGGCCGGCCAGGATATTTCCAGCTATATGGTGTACATCCCGCCGCAGGGCAGCAAGGAAGGCGCCGACCGCAAGGCTGGCGAATTGAAGCAGCTGGGCGTGACGAATTACTTCATCATGAACGAAAGCAGCCCGCTGCGCTGGGGCATTTCACTGGGTGTGTTCAAGTCGGAAACGAGCGCGCAAAGCCAGCTGGCATCGCTCAACAAACAGGGCGTGCACAGCGCCCGCGTCGCGCCCCGTTACAGCGCCAGCAAGCAATTCGCTTACCAGTTCCGTGACCTCGACGCCGCCACGCGCACGCGGCTGGCCGAGATCACGAAGCAGTTCGAAGAGCAGGAACTGCGCTCCTGTAAATGACACCTGACAGTCGTGTCGGATTACGGCGCTTTGCGCCTAATCCGACCTACGCTTATCTTTCGATGACGATCGGTTTGACCCCCGCCGACGCCGGCAGGCTGGCCGCCGCGCGCGCCGCATCGGCGCGGCTCGTGAACGGTCCGCCGTACAGGCGGAACAAGGGGCCGGCCGGCACCACATCGAGATTGCCCAGCGTTTGCGCATACGGCGCCAGTTGCGCGCGGCCCGCTTCCGCATTATCCGCACGCGAATAGGCGCCCAGCTGCAGGTAGAAGCCGGTGGCCAGCGCCGCTGGCGCGGGCGCGGCCACGGTGGCATCGACCGCTGACAGCGCGGTGATGTCAGGCTGCACCACGGCGCGCATTTCCGGTTCGCTGTCGGCCGGCGTATCGATCGACCTGGCCACCACCGACGGCACCGGCTTCGGCGTCGCACGGGCCGCCAGGATGGCGTCGATATCTGCCGGCAGCAGCCGTTCGACGACCACCTGGTGGCTGCCCTTGCCGAGGAATCCCAGTTTCAGCGCCGCCGTATAGGACACGTCGATGACGCGCGTGGCGTGGAACGGGCCGCGGTCATTGATGCGCACGATCACCTGCTCGCCGCTGTCGATGCTCGTCACGCGCGCATACGACGGAATCGGCAAGGTCGGGTGGGCCGCCGTCATCTTGTACATATCGTAGATTTCGCCCGACGAAGTGCGCTGGCCGTGGAATTTCTTGCCATACCAGGTGCCCGTGCCCTTCTGCTTGAACGGTTCGTTGTCGGTGATCGGGGTATACGTCTTGCCGAATACGACATACGGGCGATTCGAGCGCGTCGAATACGGCTCGTTGCGCACTTCCGCATCGGGCACGTCGCGCAGGTTGGCCGGCGGATTGTCGCCCGGGCCGTCATCCTTGTAGTAGCCGCCGCGCCCGGAGCCGGCCGCCGGCAATGCCGGCAAGGTGGGGTCCTGGCGCACGGGCACCTTGACCTTGCCGCCGGACGGCAGCGGCACATTATTCGATGCGGGCTTTTGCGGCGTCGTGCCGCAAGCGGCCAGGGTCAGCAAGACCGCCAGGCTCAGCCCGCGCATGGCGAAGGTGTCGAAAGGCGCCCGCATCAGGTCTGCACCAGCTTGCGGTGGCGCTGAATGCTCATCAGGATACCGGTGGCCACGCCCAGGGTCAGCAGCGCGGTGCCGCCATAGCTGAGGAATGGGAGAGGGACGCCGACCACCGGCACGATGCCGCTGACCATGCCCATGTTTACAAAGGCGTACGTAAAGAAAATCATAGTTATCGCTCCTGCCAGCAGGCGAGTGAAAAAACTGGGGGCGTTGGCGGCGATCATCATCCCCCGTCCCACCAGCAGCAAATACATCAGCATCAGGATCAAGTTACCGACCAGGCCGAATTCCTCGGAATATACGGCAAAAATAAAATCGGTCGTGCGCTCCGGAACGAATTCCAGGTGGGCCTGCGTGCCGTGCGTCCAGCCCTTGCCCGTCATGCCGCCGGAACCGATGGCGATGATGGACTGGATGATATGGAAGCCCTTGCCCAGCGGGTCCTTGGTCGGGTCGATCAGCATCATCACGCGGTCGCGCTGGTAATCATGCAGGTGCGACCAGGCGATCGGCAGGCAGGAAACAAAGGTGATCAGCAAGCCGGCCAGCACCTTCCACGACAGGCCGGCCAGGAAGATGACGGTAAAGCCGGCCGCCACCACCAGCAGCGCCGTGCCCAGGTCGGGCTGGCGCGCGATCAGGTAGACGGGCACCAGCAGCAGCACGGCCGCCATCAGGAACGATTTCCAGCGCAGCGCGCCCGCATTGTGCTGGAAGAACCAGGCCAGCATCAGCGGCGTGGCGATCTTCAGGAATTCGGACGGCTGGATGTCGATCACGCCGATATGCAGCCAGCGCCGGGCACCGAGCTTGATGGTGCCGAACAGCGCCACGGCCACCAGCAAGATCACCGATACCGTGTACGCGGGCACGGCGATGCGCATCATCATCTGCGGCGTGATGTTGGCCGCCACCCACATGACGAAAAAGCACAGCAGGATGTTGCGCAGATGGTCCTCGATCTTGCCGGGAATGCCGATGCTGGCCGAATACAGGGTCAGCAGGCTGGTACACAGCAGCATCAGGATGATGATCATCAAGGGCGGGTCGAACACCGCCAGGTAGGGTTTGGCGCGCCGCCACAGCGAGCGCCTCTCGTTAATGGGCATGTGCTTCCTTATTGCCTGGCAGGAGTCGCCGGGGCGGCCTGCTCGTCAGTGATTTCTTCCAGGGTGCGCACTTCGTCGACATCTTCCTTGGGCACCTTGGTGGTGTCCTTTTCCTTGTCGCTCG
Source organism: Janthinobacterium sp. KBS0711 (assembly GCF_000988085.1). Classification (NCBI taxonomy): domain Bacteria; kingdom Pseudomonadati; phylum Pseudomonadota; class Betaproteobacteria; order Burkholderiales; family Oxalobacteraceae; genus Janthinobacterium; species Janthinobacterium sp. KBS0711. The sequence continues at coordinate 231,023 of NZ_LBCO01000018.1, forward strand.
GGCGCTTGCCCAGCAGGTAGTAGTCGAGCGCCTTGCGCGCGATCGGGGCGGCCACGCCGGCGCCGAAGCCCGCGTTTTCCACCACGATGGCGATCGCGATGCGCGGCTTGTCGGCCGGCGCGAAGGCCGTAAACAAGGCGTTGTCGCGCAGGCGCTCGGCCAGCAGCTTGGCATTGTACTTCTCGTTTTTCTTGATGCCCACCACCTGCGCCGTCCCCGTCTTGCCGCCCACCGTGTACTGCACGCCGGTGAAGATGCGCGCGGCCGTGCCGCCCTGCTCGCTGGTCACGCCCACCATGGCGCGCTTGATGGTGTCGATGTTTTCCTGCTTGAGCGCGATGCGGTAGCTTTCCTTCGGCACGGTCAATGTACGCGCGCGCGTGGCCGCGTCTTCGATGATTTTCACCAGATGCGGTTTCATCACCACGCCGTTGTTGGCCAGGTTGGCCGTCGCGTGGGCGATCTGCAGCGGCGTGTAGGAATTGTAGCCGGAGCCGTTACTCACCGAAATCGTGTCGCCGCCCACCCATTTTTTCTGCTGCGGCGTCTTGAAGCGGTTGCGCTTCCATTCCGTCGACGGCAGCACGCCCGTCTTTTCGTTATTCAGGTCGATACCCGTCAACTGGCCGAAACCGAACGGCTTCATGAAGTCGTGAATGGCGTCGATGCCCATGTCGCGGCCCAGCTGATAGTAATAGGTGTTGCACGAGACGACGATGGACTTGTGCATGTCCACCGTGCCATGGCCGCCCACCTTGTCGTCGCGGAAGGTGTGGCCGCCGAGGATGAAGAAACCGGGATCGGAAATCGACTGGCTCGGCGTGCGCTTGCCCAATTCCAGTGCGGCCAGCGCCATGAAGGGCTTGAAGGTCGAGCCGGGCGCGTAGGTGCCGGACAGGGGACGGTTGACCATCGGCCGGTCCAGCGAAGTATTGAGTTCGTTCCAGCTTTGCTGGTCGATGCCGTCGACGAACAGATTCGGGTCGTAGCCGGGCTTGGAGACGTAGGCCAGGATGTCGCCCGTGGCCGGGTCGATGGCCACGGCCGCGCCGCGCCATTCGCCAAACGCTTCCTCGACCACTTTTTGCAGCTCGATGTCGATCGACAGGATCAGGTTATTGCCAGGGGTCGCCGCCGTGCGCGACAGGGTGCGCATGGCGCGCCCGCCGGCCGACACTTCCACTTCTTCGTAGCCGGTGGTGCCGTGCAGCTGCTTTTCGTAGCTTTTTTCCAGGCCTTCCTTGCCGATATGGTCGGTGCCATTGTAGTTGGCCGCGTCCTCGCCCTCTTCCAGCGCCTTGGCTTCATTGCGGTTGATGCGGCCGATAAAGCCCACCACGTGCGACGCCACTTCGCCCATCGGATATTGGCGGAACAATCGCGCCTGCACCTCGACGCCGGGGAAGCGGAAACGCTGCGCCGTGAAACGCGCCACTTCCTCGTCCGTCAATCGTGTGCGCAGCGGCACGCTGACGAAGTTCTTCGATTCTTCCAGCAGCTTCTTGAAGCGGCGGCGGTCCTTGATATCGATCTGCACCAACGTCGACAGCTCGTCGATCACGGAATCGAGGCTGGCGCTCAGTTTCGACGGCGTGATTTCCAGGGTGTAGGCCGAGTAATTGCGCGCCAGGACCACGCCGTTGCGGTCGAGTATCAGGCCGCGCGTGGGCACGATGGGCACCACGGCGATGCGGTTGTCCTCGGCCTTGGTCGCGTAGTCCTCGTGCTTGATCACCTGCAGCCAGATGAAGCGCGCCAGCAGCAGCGAAAAGCAGACGAAGACGAGCGCGCCCAGGATGGTCAGGCGCATGCGGAAAAAATGCAGTTCGCGCTCGGTGTTCTTGAGTTCAGTCATGGCAGGCGCTCGTCAGATCGGCCGGTTATGGTCGCGGTCAACGGCGCGGCGCTGCGGTGCCAGCAGAATCCACGTGACGATGGGCCACAGGGCGACGGCGACGAAGCTCTCGATGAAATTGAGCCAGCCGGGGAAGCGGCCCGAGACGATCAAGCGCGTCAGCAATTGCAGCGCCTGCGTCAGCAACAGCAGCGGCAGCACGTGCAACGCCTGCGTCATGATGGGGAACCACAGCACGCGGCGGTGCATCATGATGGCGAAATACGACAGCAAGGTGTAGGCCAGCGCATTCTCGCCCAGCAGGGTCGAATCGTGCACGTCCATCATCAGGCCCATGAAGAACGCCACGCCGATGCCGACCTTGCGCGGCTGGTGGATGCCCCAGAAGACCAGCACCAGCGCGACGAAGTCGGGCACGCCGACGAACTGCCCCCACGGCAGCAAGTTCAGCAGAAAAGCGCACAGCAGGGAAAAACCGATGAACAGGGGGCTGACCGGCAGCAGGATGTAATGCGGGCGGTTCATCGTGTCGCTTCCTTCGGTGGCACGGCGGCAGGTGCTGGCGTTGCTACAGGCGCCGCCGGTTTCGGCGCGGGGCTGCCAGGCGGTTTCGCGGCCGGTGGCGTGGCCGTATTGGCGGCCGGTGGCGTCGCAGCGGCAGGCTCCTTGGCAGGGTCCTTGATCGGCGCCATCTTGCCGGCGATCTTGCGGCCCGTCTTGATATCTTCAGCGGGCGGGCGCGGCGGAATCTCGGGCGACGTCATGAGGATGAGCAGCTGGGTATTGCGTTCAATGCCGGCCAGCGGCTGGCACACGACGCGGCCGAACGGGCCATGCGCATTGCGCTCGACCAGGGTCACGCGCGCCACGGCCAGGCCGGCCGGGTACAGGCCGTCGAGGCCCGAGGTAATGACGATGTCGCCGATCTGGATGTCGGCGCTGGGGGCCGTGAAGCGCAGCTCCATGGTGCCGGACTTGCCGCGGCCGATGGCCACGCTGCGCACGCCATTGCGCAGCAGCTGCACGGGAATGGCCTGCTCTTCATCCGTCAGCAAGGTCACTTCGGAGGTGAACGGGAACACGCGCGTGACCTGTCCCACCACACCCAGGTTGTCGATCACGGGGCGGCCCAACTCCACGCCATGCTGGATACCCCGATCGAGCACGATCTTGCGCGTGGCCGAATCGCGCGTGTCGTACAGCACTTCGGCCATCAAGGTCTTGACGGGCACGCGCTCGCGCGCTTCCATCAGCTTGCGCAGGTGGTTATTTTCAACGATGTTGAGCTGCGCCTGCTGCAGGATCTGCGCCGAGGCGATCTGTTCGTGCTTCAGGTCGCGCACCTGTTTTTCCAGAGCGGACAGCGACGAAAAATAATTGCCGACGCCAAGCGCCACGTCACGCGGCACCAGGGCAGCCATCTGCACCGGATACAGCACGGTGCCGACGGCCTGGCGCACGGCAGTCAGCGCGTGCATGCGCGAATCGACCAGCAGCAGGGCGATAGAAATGCCGGCGAACACCATCATCTTGACGCGGGCGGAGGCGCCTTGTTTGAAAAGTGGCGGAGGACTGTATTCCATGACTTCCAATAATCAGGCCAGGCGCAGTGCGCCAACGTGCAGGCCCCGGTCAAACGCCGGCGCCAAAACCAAAAAAAGGCCGGAATGGTTTCCGGCCCTTCTGTCAGATTATTCGTAGGAGAAGATCGAGCCGAGCTTGTCCATACGTTCCAGTGCCATCCCGGAACCGCGCACCACGCAGGTGAGCGGGTCCTCGGCCACCAGCACCGGCAGGCCGGTTTCCTCCATCAGCAGGCGGTCCAGGTCGCGCAGCAGTGCGCCGCCGCCCGTCAGCATCATGCCTTTTTCGGCGATGTCGGCGCCCAGTTCCGGCGGCGTCTGTTCCAGCGCGTTTTTCACGGCCGAGACGATATTGTTCAGCGGGTCGGTCAGCGCTTCGAGGATCTCGTTGCTGGAGATGGTGAACGAGCGCGGGATGCCTTCGGACAGGTTGCGGCCCTTGACTTCCATTTCCTTCACTTCCGAACCAGGGAAAGCCGAACCGATGGCTTTCTTGATGGCTTCGGCCGTCTGTTCGCCGATCAGCATGCCGTAGTTGCGGCGGATGTAGTTGACGATGGCTTCATCGAATTTGTCGCCGCCGACGCGCACGGAACCCTTGTAGACCATGCCGCCCAGCGAGATGATGCCCACTTCGGTCGTGCCGCCACCGATGTCGACCACCATCGAGCCGGTCGCTTCGGATACGGGCAAGCCCGCGCCGATGGCAGCTGCCATCGGCTCTTCGATCAGGTACACCTGCGAGGCGCCGGCGCCCAGGGCAGATTCGCGGATCGCGCGGCGTTCGACCTGGGTCGAACCGCAAGGCACGCAAATGATGATGCGCGGCGATGGACGGAAGAATTTCGAGTCGTGCACCATGCGGATGAATTGCTTGAGCATTTGCTCGGTCACGGTGAAGTCGGCGATCACGCCATCTTTCATCGGACGAATCGCTTCGATATTGCCCGGCACTTTGCCCAGCATCTGCTTGGCTTCCTTGCCGACTGCCTGAATGGTCTTCTTGCCATTCGGACCGCCTTCCTGGCGGATGGCGACAACGGATGGTTCGTCCAGGACGATACCGAGGCCGCGTACATAAATAAGGGTGTTGGCCGTGCCCAAGTCAATGGCCAGATCGGTGGAGATATACCTGCGTAAAAAACCAAACATGAGTGTCCTGTAGCGCATCGAGCTGCGCAAAAGCTGTTTATGGGGAGTTTCAAAGCGGGCGCTTTCAGGCACCCTGAAAATCCGTGGAGGCGATTTTTTCGGGTTTCGCTTGGCGCTTGCGCAATCTTTTCTATGCTGCGGCAGCGGTCCATCAGCGCCGGCAACGCATTAACCCGCCATTCTACCTTATAATTTGAATGCGATTTGCTCAAAAACCATGGAAAAGTGCGACTCTTGCAGCCGCGAGTTACGCGGCATTCCTCGATTTTTGTGAGCAAAATAGCAGTAAATACCCGCGTTTTATCAAAACGCCAACTTAATACTAATGCGCGGCACTCCGCGCCATTCGCCATGTCCCTGACACTCTCCGACGTAAAACGCATCGCCCACCTGGCCCAACTTGAAATGGCCGACGACCAGGCCGTCACGTCTTTGGCCCAATTGAACAAGATTTTTGCCCTGGCAGAACAAATGCAAGCCGTCAATACCGATGGCGTGGCGCCCCTGAGCCACCCGCTGGCCGCCCACATGGACAATATCGCCCTGCGCCTGCGCGAAGACCTGGCTACCGAAACGAACCGCCGCGACGCCTACCAGGCCGTGGCGCCGAAGGTACAGGATGGCCTGTACTTGGTGCCAAAAGTGATCGAGTAACTGCGCCGCTCCATGCTGTTGCCTTCCCGTCGAATATCAAAATAGAAACGCCATGCATACAAAATCCATCAAACAGCTGTCCACGCTTTTGCAGAACAAGGAAATTTCCGCCGTTGCGCTGGCGACGCATTTCCTCGACCGCATCGAAGCGGACACCTCGAACGCCTTTTTGCACGTCGACCGTGCCCTGACCCTGGCGCAAGCGGCCGAAGCGGACGCGCGCATCGCCGCCGGCACGGCCACGCCATTGACGGGCGTGCCGATCGCGCACAAGGACTTGTTCGTCACCAAAGGCTGGCGCACGACGGCCGGCTCGAAAATGCTGGCCAACTACGCCAGCCCGTTTGACGCCACCGTGGTGGAAAAATTCCAGGCGGCCGGCATGGTCACCTTGGGCAAGGTCAATTGCGATGAATTCGCCATGGGCTCCGGCAATGAGAACTCGGCTTTCGGCGCCGTGCGGAACCCGTGGGACAAGCACGCCGTGCCGGGCGGCTCGTCGGGCGGCTCGGCCGCTGCCGTGGCGGCCGGCCTGACGCCGGCGGCCACCGGCACCGACACGGGCGGCTCGATTCGCCAGCCTGCCGCTTTTTGCGGCATCACCGGCATCAAGCCGACGTATGGCCGCGTCTCGCGCTTCGGCATGATCGCCTTTGCCTCGTCGCTGGACCAGGGCGGCCCGATGGCCCGCTCGGCCGAAGACTGCGCCCTGCTCTTGAGTGCCATGGCCGGCTTCGACGAGCGCGACTCGACCAGCCTGTCGCCGGAACAAGGCGGCGTGGCGGAAGATTTTTCGCGCGAGCTGGGCCAGCCCCTCACGGGCTTGCGCATCGGCGTGCCGCGCGAATACTTCGGCGAAGGTTTGGCCAAGGACGTGGAAGCTGCCGTGCGCGGCGCGCTGGCGCAATATGAAAAGCTGGGCGCCACCCTGGTCGACATCTCGCTGCCGAACACGGCCCTGTCGATTCCCGCCTACTACATGATCGCCCCGGCCGAAGCGTCATCGAACCTGTCGCGCTACGACGGCGTGCGCTACGGCCACCGCGCTGCCGAATACAAGGACTTGCAGGACATGTACAAGAAGTCGCGCGCCCAGGGCTTCGGCCCGGAAGTGCAGCGCCGCATCATGGTCGGCACCTATGTGCTGTGCCACGGCTACTACGACGCCTACTACCTGAAGGCGCAAAAGATCCGCCGCCTGATCGCGCAGGATTTCGACGCCGTCCTGAATGGCCCGAACGCCGTCTGCGACGTCATCATGGGTCCGGTCGCGCCGACCGTCGCCTGGGACCTGGGCGACAAGACGGACGACCCGGTGGCGAACTACCTGGCCGACATCTATACGCTGTCGACCAGCCTGGCCGGCCTGCCCGGCATGTCGATACCTTGCGGCTTCGGCGAAGGCGAGAAAAACAGCAAGCGCCCCGTCGGCCTGCAAATCATCGGCAATTATTTTGGCGAAGCCAAGCTGCTGAACGTCGCCCACCAGTTCCAGCAAGTGACGGACTGGCATACGCGCAGCCCTGCCGGTATTTAATAAGAACAGACGCGCCGCCCAGGCGGCGCCACCAGAAAATAAGCGAGAACACTATGCAATGGGAAGTCGTCATCGGTCTTGAGAACCACGTGCAGCTCACGACCGAATCCAAAATTTTCAGCGGTTCGCCGATCAAGTACGGCGCCGACGCCAACACGCAAGCGAGCCCTGTCGACCTGGCGCTGCCAGGCGTGCTGCCGGTGATGAACAAGCAGGCCGTCGACCGCGCGATCCGCTTCGGCCTGGCCGTGGGCGCCACCGTCGCGCCGCACTCGGTCTTCGCGCGCAAGAACTATTTTTACCCTGATTCACCGAAGGGCTATCAGATCAGCCAGTTCGAAGACCCCGTCGTCATCGGCGGCGCCCTGACCTTCGGCTACGAAAAGGATGGCGAATTCGTCACCAAGACGGTCAACCTGACGCGCGCCCACCTGGAAGAAGACGCCGGCAAATCGCTGCATGAAGACTATGCAGGCATGAGCGGCATCGACTTGAACCGCGCCGGCACGCCGCTGCTGGAAATCGTCTCGGAACCGGAAATCCGCAGCGCCGCCGAAGCCGTGGCCTACGCCAAGGCCCTGCACTCGCTGGTCATGTGGCTGGGCGTTTGCGACGGCAACATGCAGGAAGGCTCGTTCCGCTGCGACGTCAACGTCTCCGTGCGCCCTGTCGGCCAGAAGGAATTCGGCACCCGCTGCGAAATCAAGAACCTGAACTCCTTCCGCTTCATCGAGGAAGCCGTGCACGTGGAAGTGCGCCGCCAGATCGAACTGATCGAAGACGGCGGCAAGGTCGTGCAGGCGACGCGCCTGTACGATCCGGACCGCAAGGAAACGCGTGAAATGCGCAGCAAGGAAGACGCACAGGATTACCGCTATTTCCCGGACCCTGACCTGCCGCCGCTGGTCATCTCGCCAGAATGGATCGCTACCGTCAAGGCGTCGATGCCGGAGCTGCCGGCCGCCATGCGCGCCCGTTTCATCAGTGAATACGCGCTGCCGGACTACGATGCGCTGGTGCTGACGCAGTCGAAAGCCATGGCCACCTATTTCGTCGCCGTGGTCGACAAGGCCGGCAAGGAAAACGCCAAGGCCGCCGCCAACTGGCTGATGGGCGACGTGTCGTCTACTCTGAACCGCGAAGGCGTGGACCTGGACGACGCGCCCGTCTCCGCCGCGCAACTGGCCGCCATGCTCAAGCGCATCGCCGACGGCACGATCTCGAACAAGGCGGCGAAAGAAGTCTTCGCCGGCATGTGGGAAGCGAAATCGACTGACGAAAACCTGGTCGACACCATCATCGACGCCAAGGGCCTGAAACAGATTTCGGATACTGGCGCCCTGGAAGCCATCGTCGATGAAGTGCTGGCGGCGAACGCCAAGTCGGTGGAGCAGTACCGCGCCGGCAAGGAAGCGGCCATCAATGCGCTGATCGGCCAGGCCATGAAAGCGTCCAAGGGCAAGGCCAACCCGGCCCAGCTGACGGAACTGCTGAAGGCCAAGCTGGCGGGCTAACTCCCCTCTCCCCAAAAAAAAGACGCTGCGGCGTCTTTTTTTTCGCCTGAACGCGTCGTTTATAAACAGCCTTGTCTACACTTTTTCTCTTCCCTAAAGGGCGTTTGCAGACCATCAAAAATTAAAGTATACATTTTTGTCTACAAGGTTTAATCTAGCCCTATTGAATTTCAGGCAAGAGGAAAACCGCATGGCCAAGACGCACGACATCCCGAAACCGACGGCGGCCGAACTCGATCTGCTGCAGGCGCTGTGGCCGCTGGGCGCCGCCACGGCCAAGCAGGTGCACGAGGCGATGGCGCTGGCCAAGCCGGCCATCACGTATGGCACCGTGCTGCGCCTGATGCAGATCATGCACGGCAAGGGCTTGCTGATCCGCGATGAAAGCCAGCGCTCGCACGTGTATGCGCCGGCGCAGGCGCAGGACAGCCTGCAGACGAACCTGCTCAAGGAATTGATGCAGAAGGCCTTTGCCGGTTCGGCCAAGGCGCTGGTGCTGGCGGCGCTGCGCACGGGCGTGTCGCGCGCCGAACGCGAAGAGATCGAAAAAATGCTCAAGGACGATCAGTCATGAGCGGCTTCGTGCCAGCGCTGGGCTGGACCCTGCTGCACTTCCTGTGGCAAGGCTTGCTGATCGGCTGCGCCACGGCGCTGGCGTGGGCGGCCCTGCGCAATGCGCGTCCGGAGGCGCGCTACGCCGTCGGTTGCGGCGCCCTGCTGGCCTGCCTGGCATGGCCGGCGGCGGGCTTGTATCTGCGCCTGGCCGGTGGCGACGCCACGGGCGCTCCGTTCTCCAGCGCCTTGCTGCCGGCCGCTCTGCTGGCACCCGACAGCCTGCCCGACCTGGACCTGCTGCTGCGCGCCGTCGTCGGCGTGTGGGCTTTGTGCGCCGCCGTGCTGGTCGTGCGCATGGCGCTGGGCATGCTGTGGATAGAACGCAGCGCCAGGAACACGGGCGCCACGCATGGACAACTGCAGACCAGGCTGTCGCACATGGCGCACGATGCGGGCGTGACGCGGCCAGTGCGGCTGCGCGTGCTCGACGGCATCGCCAGCCCGCTCACGGCCGGCATCTGGCGCCCCATGGTGCTGGTGCCCGCCTCGCTGTTGACCGGCATGCCGCCGCACCTGCTCGACGCGCTGCTGGCGCACGAACTGGCGCATATCCGGCGCCACGATTATCTGATCAACCTGCTGCAAAACGCCATCGAAGCGCTGCTGTTTTTCCACCCTGCCGTCTGGTGGATTTCACGCGGCGTGCGCCTCGAACGCGAACATATTGCAGATGATTTCGCAGCAAGACAACTGGGCGAACCGCGGCGTCTGGCTCTTGCACTTTCGGAACTGGAACGCCTCCAGTTCTCAACCCACCACCTGGCCCAGGCGGCCAACGGAGGAGATCTTATGTCACGTATCAAACGATTGCTGCGCCCCGCACCACAAACCCTGAACTGGAAGGCGGCAGTGCCGCTGCTGGCCCTGGCCGGCGCCTGCCTCGGCATCTACGGCCAGGCCGTCGCCGCCGACAGCGCGCCCGTGCTGGAGCGCCGCCCCGTCATCGACTTTGGCGTCTGCGGCAAACCCGTCTACCCAGCCGCATCCTTGCAGGCGAAGGAAGAGGGCAAGGTCACCATGTCCTTCGACGTCGATGCCGCCGGCAAGGTAACAGCTTCGAGCGTCGTCAAAAGCAGCGGCCATCCGGCCCTCGATGAGGCGGCGCGCAGCGGCATCGCCAAGTGCACGTTCAAGCCGGCCCTCGCTGGCGGCAAGCCTGTCAGCGCCAGCGTCAAGGCGCAATACGTCTGGCGTCTGAAGTAATGTACGGGCGGCGGCAGCGCAGCAACATCGCAGCAGCGCTGCCGCCGCCC